>NZ_OBQD01000001.1 GCF_900220975.1 Rhizobium subbaraonis
TCTTCTCGAAAGTCATGACACGGTTCCTTCTCTGAGTTGCGCAGAATGATCTTAGCATCTCGCGCGACGGGTTCGGAGGGCCGTCCACATCATCAATTTCGAAAGAGTTTACGATGCGACAGTTTTTGATGTCCGCTTGCGCTGCGGCCATGCTCGGTGCCGCGAACACCGCCTGGGCGGATGAGGCCGATACGAGCTACTATGCCGGGAGCTTCACCTGCGGCAATACCGAGTACGCGACAGATTGGAACATATCCCGGACACTCGGAGGTACGGTGTCGGTTCGGGTCTACTACCAGCGGCCCGGTTCCAGCAGTTCAGAGTGGCTGGATCTTGCCGAGCGGTCCTCGGGCGCCGAGGCCATTCTCATTGATGCGGACGGCAATCCGCGGATCGAAATTTCCCCGAAAGGCGACAGCCTCGGCGCGCGCTGGCTGAATGGGGGGCCTTCCTATGAGTGCCAGCCCTTCTCCGTGATGCGCACCGAAAGCCAAAAGGCCCGCTTCGACGCACTGTTTGTTCTGCTTCAAACGCAAGACCCTTTGCCGGAGGTGGCCCGGCAGGTCGCGGATATGTCTGCCCAGCCGCCCATCGCGCATGCACTGCCGGAACTCGATCAACAGGAGTATTTCCAGCGCTTCACGAGCTTGGGTGAAGAGTTCTGGAAAAGCTACCGCGCCTCGCTGGTGAAGCAGGCGGCGAGCCGGCCGCTGAACAGCGACGAGGACCGGAGGGCCTATGCGCGGTGGATTGGTGAAGTGTCGTCCGCCAACTTGCACTTCATGCTCCGCAACGATGGCCTATCGATGTTGCTTTCCAATCTCCAGCAGGCCGCTGACCGCTTTGCGGCCGCAAGCGGCTCCCCTTCGGAGGCGTTCTTCCCCGGCGGCGGCCAGACGTGCCAGAACCTGGCGGCGATCCTGAAGGTGGATCGCTATTACGACATGGAAAAGCTCGAACTGGCTTCCGGTGTCCCCTCGGACTACTGGAGCCGCAGCGTGGCCGAGGAGATCCTCGGCGGCCTGCGCGGCTGTGATGGCGTGCCGGAAGACTACGCGCAGGAACTGACGCGGACATGGCCGGAAATTCAGAAGAACCAGCAGGCGCTCCAGGCGCTGCGGCAGGAGCAGGCGCGGCTTCTGGCCCTGCCTGTTTCGCTGCAGACGGTGATCGATGCCGGTCTTCTCCAGCCCGACGAGCAGGTGGTCCGATCGCTTTCGACAAATTCGCGTGTCTACCAGCGCTTTTTCGGTGCCGCTCTCGATCCGAAGCGCGAGGAACTGATGAAGGCGAGCGTCGCCGCGATCACGGAGCTTTCCACCGGACCCTCCGCCGACAAGCCGGAAAGCGCGAAATCCACCGAGGCGGTGTGCAGTGCGCTGAGGCAGGGCGTGGATCGATCTTCCGGGTCGCGTGAAGAGATCGACACGAAGTGCGAGGCGGCGGAGGCTTCGATCGCAGAAAAGGTCGCAGTGCGGGTCGTGGCCGAAGTCCGGACTGCCTTTACCGGCGCCGTGCCCGGTACACCCGCTGCGGAGCAAGCCGTAAAGCTGTGTGAGGATCTCCATTCAGCGCTTGATGGCGCTGCCCTGCTCAAGGCGAGCGCGGCCTGCAGGGAAGAGCGAGCGGCTCTCGAAGAGAAGGAGGAAGCATTGAAGTGCGAACAGGCCATTGCCGCCTCCGGTGCCTCGGAAGATCTGTTGAGCAGTACCATAGAAGTCTTCGATCCAAGCGACAGTTCCGGCGCGGCGCTGAGCGAACTGGTGTGCGCGATGACGAAGCGGAACGCGCAGGTTGCCTTCAGCAGTACGGGTGTTCTGATGTGGGAGAAGCAGCACATGAGTGTCACGATTGGTAAAGACACGCATACTTTCCTTCTGGAGTCCGCCGAAGGTGAGGCCGATTGGAGGCTCGCTGCCGAGGACGAGAAGACCCTGCAGGAAATGGCTCGGCAAAAGGTCGCCATCGAACGCGTTACCGCCTGCTTCATGGGGCGTCCGTCCTGCGTCATGTGAGCGAGCTGCGGGGGCAGGGCACCGTCCGGCCCCCGAATCCTTCTTGTGCAAACAGATCGAAAATCAAATGAAGCTTGTACGCTGCCTCCTTCTTTCCGCTGCCACCGGTCTTTCGCTCCCGCAGGGGGCATTTGCAGCCGGCATGGTCTCAACCTATACCGATACTCCCTCCTGCCCGGTCGTATCGGAGGGTGAGGATGCCTTCATTCGCGAGTGCCGCGGGCCTGGCTCGGTCCGTGTGGTACTGCAATATGTCGATGGCCTTTTCGGACTTTTCTATCTGCCGGTCCATGCGGACCTTCAACTTGAGCGTGAAGACATGATGGAAGTCGCGGCGAGTGCTCGCCATCCCTATGGGGCGAAGCACGAGTGGCGCTTGAGGGCAGGCGATAGACAGCCATGCGCCGCCATCATCCGGGCGTACACCGTCAAGGGCGAGCGTCTCGTGGTCACCGACCTGTCCAGCGGAGCTCTTCTCGGCCGGGTTAAGACCAACAACCAGGCCCGGGCGCTTGCCGACAAGGCATGCGCCTCCGCGTCGTCCGCAGCGTACGCCGCGAATGAAGCGCAGCCGCAACAGGATGCCGTGCCGGCTTCGACCGATCGAGCCATTGTATCGAGCGAGACGGCAAAAAATCCGCCGACAGACGTAATTCCGGTCAAGGCAGGCGAGACCGTTGCAGAGGCGGCCCGCCGTGGCAGGGACAGATTTCAGGCGATCTACGTGCCAAGCGGCATTTCGGGGGCGGTGGAGGAAATCCTGCGCTGTCATGCGGCACTGAAGGGGCAACCGAGCCAGGCAGCCTTGGCCTATTGCGCGGCGCTGGATATTGTGGCGGCTAACGTGGACAGCCTCATGATGCGTCAGTTCCCGGATCTCGCCCAACCGCTTTTGAGCGGAACCAGGCCGGACGAACGCATTGCCGCGGGCGTTGCCTTGCTAGGACTCGACAAGGCGGAAAGCGAGGCGTTCGACCGGGAGATTGCCGCTGCGCTGGGGGTTAAGCCCGCGACCGCGACCGAGCCCTCGGCTGTCAAACCGGCGGCTGTTCTGTCGAACGTCGAGCCGGATACGCCAGCGGCCGAGCCTGCCCCGAAGTCGGTTTTCAGCTTTTCGCAATAAGGCGTGCGAAACAGTACGACCAAGCGGGAGGCGCGCGGCATACAACCAGCCGGGGTGCATTTTCTTGGGCGCTCGAGCTTACGGAAATTAAACGTCTGCTGCGTTAGGCATGGAAGGCAGAGTTATCGGGCGCCATGACGGCGAAGCCTCTCTGCCTGTTTCCATAAATTCAATCGCGGGAGTTGCGAACGCCGTTCTGGCGCTGCAGCTGGCTGGTGTCTGCCATGTCGGATACTCCCGCGCCGGTCGTATCGACCGATAGCGAGGCAAAATGTCTTTCCTTAGGAATGCCAGGATCCGCACCAAGGTGGTCGCCGTCATTGCGCTGACGAGCTTCATTTCGCTTGCCGGCCTGTGTTTTATCAGTTTGCAGTACGAGAACACCGACACGGTTTATAGCGATTTCATCTCCAACGATGCGACTGCCGCGATGCTCAATGCCCGGGCCACCGGCAATCTGCTGCAGATGGGCTTCCAGCTCAGCCTGGTGACGCTAACGGACCCGGCAAGCAAGGAATTCGGCGCTGCGGTCATGAAGTACGATGCCGATCGCGACCAGATCAAGAAGCGCATCGCCAGGAGCGCCGAGCTGGTTCCCTCCCGCGCCGAGCCGGTAGCGAAAATGCTGCAGGGGCTGACGGTGATCGAAGCGGCGGGCGCGAAGGTGATCTCGCTGGCCAAGGCCGGCCAGAAGGTCGAGGCGCAGCAGCTGATGTTGGTTGCCGGCAACCAGATCATGGAACTGCTGCCTCTTTTTGCGAGCGGCAATGACCAGATGATGAAGGCTATGACGGACGGCAGCGACGAGCTGACCGAACGGACGAACAGCACGATCTTGACCACCATGGCGTTGCTTGTGGCCGTCACGCTGGCCGCCATCGGCTTTGGTCTGTTCGTCGCTTCGCGCGGCATCACCGGTCCGATCGACAAGCTGCGCGCCCGCATGCTTTCGCTTGCCGGTGGTGAGACGCAGGAGGAGATCGCCGGCCTCGGACGCAAGGACGAAGTGGGGCAGATGGCGGAGGCAGTTGCAGTGTTCCGCGACAATGCGCTGGAACGCATCCGGCTGGAGCAGGAGGCGGAGGCCAACCGCAGTCTCGGCGACAGGGAGCGGATCGAGCGCGAGCGGCAGAAGGCGAAGGAAGCCGCCGACGTGCAGTTCGCCGTCGACAGCCTGGCCGCAGGCCTGTCGCATCTCTCCGATGGCGATGTTTCCTACCGGCTGACCCAGACCTTCGTCGAAAGCCTCGACGGCGTGCGAAAGGACTTCAACGCTTCGGCCGAGAAGCTGCAGGCGGCCCTCGTCCTGGTTGCCCAGAACGCCCGCGGGATCGATGCCGGCGCCAACGAGATCCGTTCGGCGGCCGACGACCTCGCCAAGCGTACCGAACAGCAGGCGGCAGCCGTCGAGGAAACGGCAGCGGCGCTCGAGCAGATCACCACGACCGTCAAGGATTCGGCCCGGCGCGCCCAGGAAGCTGGAGAGCTGGTTTCGCGCACCCGCAGTGGCGCGGAACGGTCTGGCGAGGTCGTACGCCATGCGGTGGTGGCGATGGAGCGCATCGAGAAGTCCTCGAGTGAGATCGGCAACATCATCGGCGTGATTGACGAGATCGCCTTCCAGACGAACCTTCTGGCGCTGAATGCGGGCGTCGAAGCGGCTCGCGCGGGTGACGCCGGCAAGGGCTTTGCAGTCGTCGCCCAGGAAGTGCGCGAACTGGCGCAGCGCTCGGCCAACGCCGCCAAGGAGATCAAGGCGCTGGTGACGACCTCGAACGCGCAGGTGCAGGAAGGCGTCCAGCTCGTCGGCGACACTGGTCGTGCACTTGCAACGATCGTCAGCGAAGTGCAGGAGATCAACGGCCTCGTCGTGGCGATCGTCGAGGCGGCGCAGGAGCAGTCCTCGGGCCTCCAGCAGATCAACACGGCCGTCAACCAGATGGACCAGGACACGCAGAAGAACGCGGCCATGGTCGAGGAAACCACCGCGGCCAGCCACGGGCTGGCCAAGGAAGCGGTCTCGCTCAACCAGCTCCTCGCGCAGTTCAAGCTGTCGGAAACCGGCTATGCGGGGAGCGCGCCGGCCACGGCATCCGCAGCACCGGTCCGGGCCGCCCGCACGACCGACGCCCCGGCTGCATCGCCGGTGCGTGCGCTCGGTCGCAAGCTGACCGCCGCCTTCTCCGGCAACGCCGCAATCAAGGACGAGTGGGAAGAGTTCTGAGAACGGCCGGGGGGCTTTGCCTTCCCCCGGACGCCGATCGACAAAATGACAAGGCCCCGTCCGCAATGTCGCGGACGGAGCCTTTCTTTTTCGAGGACGGATCGAATGTAAAGCGTGCCGCCTCAGACGGGCCGGCACGCTCCCTGAAAAGAGGTCTCAGGTCCGGGGCTTGAGGTTTTCCGGGTCGTAGATCGGCTTGTAGCCGATGCCGACCACCTCGACCGGATAGGTCTCTGCGAAATACTCGACGTTCAGCTTGCGCCCGACCTGGCAGTATTCCTGCGGCAGGTAGGCGAGCGCGATGTTCTTGCCGACTGTCGGGCCGAAGGCGACCGAGGTGGTGTAGGAGAGGCGGCCGAGGCTGTCGACGAGCGGCTTGCCCGTTTCGGGATCGACCACCGGCATCGAGCCGACGGGATAGCGCTTTACGCCGCTGCTATCGGTGTTCTCCGTCATCACCAGCGTGCAGAGCATGGCCGGCTGCTGCTCGCGGGCCTTGTATTCCAGGTGCTTGGCTTTGCCGCGGAAATCGGCTTCCTTAACCTTCGGGCGCGCCAGGTCGGCCTCAATCAGGTTGTACTGGGTGAGCAGGTCGGCGTTCTGCAGGCGCAGGCTCTTTTCCATGCGGCGCGAGTTCGCATAGGTCTCGACCCCGAAGGCCATGACGCCGGTGGCGCGCAGCGCATCCCAGACGGCAAGCCCGTCCTCGTATTTCATGTGCAGTTCCCAGCCCTGCTCGCCGACATAGGAGATGCGGAAGGCGGTGACGGACTTTCCGGCGATCTCGATTGGCTTGATCGCGGCGAAGGGGAAGTTCTCCGGATCGAGTCCGGCCGGATCGGCGACGGCCTTTTTCAGCGTGTCGCGGGCATTCGGGCCCCAGATGCCGATCGTGACGAACTTTTCCGAGACGTCTGTGATGGTGACGTCGAGGCCGCGATCCTCGGCGACGCGCTTCATGTAGTGGAAGTCGCGCGGGCCGGCATCCGCACCGTTCACCAGGCGGCAGCGGTCGGCCATGCGGAACACGGTGAAATCGGCCCGTACCATGCCCTCGTCGTCGAGGAAGTGCGTGTAGATGCCCTTGCCGACATTCGCGTCCCCGCCGATCTTGGCGGCGCAGAGCCATTCGAGCAGCTCGACGTGATCGGGGCCTTCGATGTCGACCATGTGGAAGTGGCTGAGGTTGACGATGCCGCAATCCTCGCTCATCGCCAGGTGCTCGGCGTTGGAGACGCGCCAGAAATGGCGGCTGTCCCACTCGTTTTCGCGGACCGGAACCCGGTCGCCGTACTTTTCCAGAAGATGCTCGTTGGCGGCATAGCCATGCGCGCGCTCCCAGCCGCCGAGCTCCATGAAGTAGCCGCCGAGCTCCTTTTCGCGCTCGTAGAACGGCGAGCGTTTGACGTTGCGGCCCGTCGCATAGGGTTCGCGCGGGTGCACGGCCGGGAAGTAGATCTTCTGCGCCGCCTCGAAGCAGCGACCCTCGATGAACTTCTCCTCCAGCTGGTGCGGGTAGAACCGCGAATAGTCGATGGAGTTATGGTCGATCTCGGTGCGGCCGTCGGTCATCCAGTCGGCGATCAGCTTGCCGTAGCCTGGGCCGTCCTTGACCCAGATGGCGACGCAGTACCAGAGACCGCGCACCTTCTGGCTCTCGCCGCAGGAGGGGCCGCCGGCGGCGGACACCTGCAGCAGGCCGTTGAAAGAATGGCTCTCGTTGTAGCCGAGTTCGCCGAGGATGGGCGTCAGCTCCATGGCGCGCTCGAGCGGCTCGATGATCTGCTCCATGTCGAGGTCGCGCTGCGAGGGAGAAAGCCGCGCCTCGTTCTTCTCCAGGATGTCGCGCGGATGGCACAGACGCGGATTGGTGGTCTCGTAGTAACCCCATTCGATCTGGCCGCCCTCGGTGGTCTTTGGGTCGCCGGTATCGCGCATGTAGGCGGAGTTGCCCTGGTCGCGCAGAAGCGGATAGCCGATCTCTTTGCCGGTACCCTCGAATTCGTTGTAGGGACCGAAGAAAGTCAGCGGATGGTCGACCGGCATGACCGGCAGGTCCTCGCCGACCATTTCCGCGATCAGGCGGCCCCAGATGCCGGCGCAGACGATGACGTGGTCGGCCATGATCGTGCCGCGATGGGTGACGACGCCCTTGATCCGGCCGTTCTCCACGATTAGCGACTTGGCTGGCGTATTGGCGAAGGCCTGCAGCTTGCCGGATTTTTCCGCAGCGTCGACCAGCTTGCCCGCAACGGTTTGCGAGCGCGGAATAACCAGGCCTGCATCGGGATCGAACATGCCGCCCATGACCTGATCTTCCTCGATCAGCGGGAACATCTCCTTGATTTCCGAGGGCGAGACGTAGTGCGCGCGAGTGCCGAAGGCTCTCGCCGATGTCAGCTTGCGCTTGATCTCTTCCATCCAGCTTTGGTCGCCGGTGCGGGCGACCTCAAGTCCGCCGATGCGGGCGTAATGGCCCATCTTCTCGTAGAAATCGATCGAGTACTGGGTCGTCCAGACCGACAGGTAGTCGTGGCTGGTGGTGTAGCAGAAGTCCGAGGCATGCGCGGTAGAGCCGATGTCGGTCGGGATACCCGACTTGTCGATACCGACGATGTCGTCCCACCCGCGTTCGATCAGGTGGTGGGCGATCGATGCCCCCACGATGCCTCCGAGCCCGATGATGACGACCTTTGCGTGTTGGGGAAATTCAGCCATTGCGTGCGACCCTGATTATGTTCCGGAGGCGGATATTAGGGCTTGTGTCACCGTCACTAGAGCCTGTCTACGACATTCTCGTCGTGCTGCACGACGGGCGCGATGTCGCTCAGAGAACATCGTCGGGAGTTCCGCCGCCGGCATGACCGGCTTCCAGCCGCTCCAGTGCGGCAAGAAAGGCTTCGGCCTGATCGCCAAGCGCTTCCACGATGCGTTTTTCGAATTCCAGTGCGCGTGGAACGATCTTTCCATAGACGCTTCGCCCAAGCTCGGTCAGGGCGAGATGTTCTTCGCGCCTGTCCTCGTCGTTGGGCTTGCGCCGCAACCAGCGCCGGTCCTCCAGCGCCTTCACCGCACGACTGACCTTGGTCTTGTGCATCGAGGAATGGAGGCCGATTTCGCGGGCGGTAATGGTCTCGAACTGGCCGATCGTGGCTAGCACACGCCATTCGGGGATCGTAAGGTCGAAATCCGGTCCGTAGACGGAGCGGAAGTCGCGGGATACGGCTGCGCTGATGCGGTTGAGCCGGTAGGGGAGAAACTGTTCGAGCCGGAGCTTTGCCATCGGATGTTCGTTGCAGGTGAGACCGTTGCGTTTGCGACGAACTATGCGACCTGACCGCAATACCTGTCCAGCCCCGGTCCGCGTCAATTGCAGAGGACGAGTGCCGGTCCGCCGTATCCTCCGGCCATCCGGGTGGGGATGCTACTCCGGCTCGCCCTGGCGCCGCAGCATCTCGATGATCGCGGAAAAATCGCGCCCGCCGTTCCCATCCCTGTCGAAGGCGGCATAAAGGCCGGTGGCGGCCGCACCCAGCGGGGTGGAGGCACCGCTTGCCGATGCGGCGTCCTGCGACAGCATCAGGTCCTTCAGCATCAGGCTTGCGGCAAATCCGGGCTTGTAGTCGTTGTTGGCGGGTGAGGCCGGCACCGGGCCGGGGACGGGGCAATAGGAAGTGAGCGACCAGCATTGCCCCGACGAGGTGGAGGCAACGTCGAACAACGCCTGATGCGACAGTCCGAGCTTTTCTGCGAGCGCAAAGGCCTCGCCGACGGCGATCATCGAGATGCCGAGGATCATGTTGTTGCAGATCTTCGCCGCCTGGCCGGCGCCGTTGCCGCCGCAGTGGACGATCCGCTTGCCCATCGCCTCCAGCAGCGGCCTTGCGCGGCCGAAGGCGGCTTCCGTCCCCCCGGCCATAAAGGTCAGCGTGCCGGCCGCAGCACCGCCAGTGCCGCCGGAGACCGGCGCGTCGAGCGAGACGCAGCCGGCGGTTTCGGCCAGCGCATGGGCGCTGCGAGCGCTCTCGACGTCGACCGTCGAGCAGTCGATCAGAAGCGTGCCTGCGGGAACGAGGCCGCAAAGCTCGCGCCAGACGGCAACGACGTGCTCGCCCTTGGGCAGCATCGTGACCACCGCCTCTGCGTCCTTGACGGCATCGCGCAGCGAGCCGGCGGTAGCCACGCCGGCCTGCGCTGCAGCGTCGAGCGAGGCCTGCGACAGGTCGAAACCCGTCACCCTGTGTCCGGCCTTTGCGAGGTTGGCTGCCATGGGGCCGCCCATGTTACCCAAACCGATAAAGGCGATCTGCTTCATATGTCGTATCCTTCGGTGTTTTCGAGCCGGCTTGGCCGGGGTCTGGCAGGGCCGGGGCTACGAAAGGGCCGCCGTTCGCCCGGGTCTTCGTCGAAGCGGGGCCGCCTAGCGTGCGCCCGCGAGAATCATGGCTGCGGCCTTCTCGGCGATCATGATCGTTGGCGAGTTGGTGTTTCCCGATGTGATGCGCGGCATCACCGAGGCGTCGGCAATGCGCAGGCGCCCGAGCGCCCGCAGCCGCAGTTGCGGATCGACGACGCTTTCGGGATCGCCGCCCATGCGGCAGGTGCCGGTGGGATGGAAGATCGTCGTGCCGATGTCGCCGGCCGCCTTCTCCAGTTCGGCTTCGGTCTCGAAGCTCGGGCCCGGCTTGTACTCGACAGGCTTGAAGCGCGCGAAGGAGGGTTGCTGGACGATGCTGCGGGTCAGTCGAATCGCACGCACCGCCACGTCGCGGTCGCTCTGTTCGCTCAGATAGTTCGGCCGGATCTCCGGCTGCATGGCGAAATCCGGCCCCTTCGCATGTACCGAGCCGCGGCTGTCGGGGCGCAGGTTGCACACGCTCGCCGTCATGCCCGGGAAGGGATGCACGCTTTCGCCGAACTTCTCCAGCGACACCGGCTGGATGTGATACTGCAGGTCGGCCGTCTCTTTGTCCGGCCCCGACCGGGTGAAGATGCCGAGCTGGCTCGGCGCCATCGCCATCGGACCGGAACGCTTCATGAGATATTCAAGGCCGATCGCGGCCTTGCCGAACATGGTGCTCGCCTTCTCGTTCAGCGTCGGCACACCCGTCACCTTGTAGATCATGCGAAGCTGCAGGTGGTCCTGCAGGTTTTCGCCGATCCCGGCGACGTCCTTCACGGTTTCGATGCCCGCCTTCTGCAGCACCTCGCCACGGCCGATGCCGGAGAGTTCGAGCAGGTGCGGCGAGCCGATCGCGCCGGCTGCCAGGACGGTCTCCCTGTTCGCGCGCGCTTTCTTCCCCACACCGTCATGCTGAAACTCGACGCCGCGAACCTCGCCCTCCTCGATGATCAGCCGCCGCGCATGCGCCTTGGTCAGCACGGTCAGGTTGGGCCGGCCGCGTGCCGGCCGCAGGAAGGCCTTCGCCGTGTTCCAGCGGATGCCAGAGCGCTGGTTGACGTCGAAATAGGCCGATCCCTCGTTGTCGCCGCGATTGAAGTCCTCGATCTCGGGGATGCCGGCCTCGCTTGCCGCCTTCTGGAATGCGTCCAGCACCGCCCAGCGCACGCGTGCCTTCTCGACGCGCCATTCGCCGCCGGCGGCGTGCATGTCGCTTGCGCCCTTGTAGAAATCCTCGGACTTCAGGAAGAAGGGCAGGACGTCGTCCCAGCCCCAGCCGGTGCAGCCGAGCTGGCGCCACAGATCGTAGTCGCGCGCCTGGCCGCGCATGTAGATCATGCCGTTGATCGAGGAGCAGCCGCCGAGCACCTTGCCGCGCGGATAGTTCAGCGCCCGCCCGTTGAGACCCGCCTCCTTCTCGGTGGTGAAGCACCAGTCGGTGCGCGGATTGTTGATGCAGTAGAGATAGCCGACCGGAATGTGGATCCAGTGATAGTTGTCGCTGCCGCCTGCTTCCAGCAGCAGCACGCGGTTGTTGCGGTCGGCCGAAAGGCGGTTGGCGAGGACGCAGCCCGCACTTCCCGCACCGATGACGATGTAATCGAACTGTTCCATGTCGAACTCCGAGCGGAACCTATCCCGCACGCCGCGCGGGCGTAACAGGCCGGTTTCCGTGACCCTTTGTGTTGCGGGTGCCGGCCCGCCGGTTGCGCGGTGCCCGGATGGCGCCCGGGCAGCGCCGTTGATCTAGAAGCCGAGCTTCTTGCCGAGCCGCGAGGCGTGGAGTTCGCCGATGATGCCGCGGCGGAAGAGCAGCACGCAGACCATGAAGACGATGCCGGTGATGATCGTGACCGGGAAGTCGGAGGTCGCGAGATAGTTCTGCAGCGTCACCACCAGCCCCGCGCCGACGATCGGGCCGATCAGCGTGCCGATGCCGCCAAGCAGCGTCATCAGGATGACCTCGCCGGACATCTGCCAGCCGACGTCCGTCAGTGTGGCGAACTGGAACACCAGCGCCTTGACCCCGCCGGCGAGCCCGGTAAGCGCTGCCGACATCACGAAGGCGCCGAGCTTGTAGCGCGCAACCGAATAGCCGAGCGAGGTGGCGCGGGCCTCGTTCTCACGGATCGACTTGAGGATCATGCCGAAGGGCGAATTGATGAAGCGCCAGATGATCGCCACACCGACCACGAACACCGCCAGCACGAAGTAGTACATGTTCGTCGTGTTGCCGAGGTCGACGAAGCCGAACAGGTAGCCGCGCGGCACCGACTGGATGCCGTCCTCGCCGCGGGTGAAGCCCGCCTGCAGGCAGAAGAAATAGAACATCTGCCCGAGCGCCAGCGTGATCATGGCGAAGTAGATGCCCTGACGGCGGATCGCGACGAAGCCGACCACCAGGCCGAGCAGCGCCGCGCCGGCGACGCCGATCAGTACGCCGACCTCCGGCGTCACACCCCACTCCTTCATCGCATGCGCGGTGAAGTAGGCAGCACCCCCGAAGAAGGTGGCGTGCCCGAACGACAGCAGGCCGGTGTAGCCGAGCAGAAGGTTGAACGCGCAGGCGAACAGCGCGAAGCAGAGAAGCTTCATCAGGAAGATCGGATAGAAGAACAGTGGCGCCGCCATGAGGCAGCCGATGGCGACCAGGAGCATGGTCATCTGGAGCGTGGAGGTGTTGCGCTCGGTCTCAACGTTCGTGGTCATTTTTTCGGATAGCTCCACCATGTCACGCATCCCGTCCGAAGAGGCCGGCGGGCCTGAGCAGAAGCACGATCGCCATGATGACGAAGATAACGATGTTGGATGCTTCCGGATAGAAGACCTTGGTCAGGCCCTCGGCAATGCCCAGCATATAGCCCGTCACGATGGCCCCCATGATCGAGCCCATGCCGCCGACGACGACCACGGCGAAGACGACGATGATGAGGTTCGTGCCCATCAGCGGCGAGACCTGGTAGACGGGGGCGGCAAGAACGCCCGCGAAGGCGGCGAGCCCGGCGCCGAGCGCATAGGTGAAGGTCAGAAGCAGCGGCACGTTGACGCCGAACGCCTGGACCAGCACCGGATTTTCCGTCGCCGCCCGCAGGTAAGAGCCGAGCTTGGTCTTCTCGATCAAAAGCCAGGTGCCGAGGCAGGCGAGCAGCGAGACGACGACCACCCAGCCGCGATAGTTCGGCAGGAACATGAAGCCGAGGTTGGTGCCGCCGCCAAGCTGCGTCGGGGCGGCATAGGGCTGGCCGGAGGCACCGTAGAGATAACGGAAGGTGCCCTCGATCGTCAGCGCCAGGCCGAAGGTGAACAGTAGTCCGTAGAGCGGGTCGAGCTTGTAGAGCCGGCTCAGCATGGTCCGCTCGACCACGGCCCCGAACAGGCCGACGATCAACGGGGCAACGATCAGCGCCGCCCAGTAGCCGATGCCGAGATACTGCAGCAGCAGATAGGCGACGAAGGCGCCCAGCATGTACTGCGCGCCATGGGCGAAGTTGATGACGCGCAGCAGGCCGAAGATGACGGCGAGCCCAAGGCTCAGAAGGGCATAGAAGGAGCCGTTGATCAGGCCGATCAGCAACTGGCCGAACAGCGCCTGCATGGGAATTCCGAATATCGTGGTCATGGCGCTAGACCCCCAGAACCTTGTGGAGCATCGGCATCTGGTTCGGCAGGTCGGATACGGGGAAGTCCGCCACCATCTGGCCGTGGTCCATGAGATAGAAACGATCGGCGATCTTGCTGGCGAAGCGGAAGTTCTGCTCGACCAGAAGAACGGTCATGCCGCGCTCCTTCAGCTTCTTCAAGACTTCGCCGATACGCTGGACGATGACGGGCGCCAGCCCTTCCGTCGGTTCGTCGAGCAGCAACATCTTCACGCCGGTGCGCAGGATGCGCGCCATCGCCAGCATCTGCTGCTCGCCGCCCGAAAGCTTCGTGCCGGGGCTGGAGCGGCGTTCGGCGAGGTTGGGGAACAGCTCGTAGATCTCGTCGAGCGACATGCCGCCTTTGGCGACGACCGGCGGCAGCATGAGGTTTTCCTCCACCGTCAGCGTGGCGAAGATGCCGCGTTCCTCCGGCACGAAGCCGATGCCGGCATGCGCGGTCTTGTGCAGCGGCACGCCCATCATGTCGCGGCCGTCGAAGACGATCTGACCCTTTCGTTCGCGCAGGATGCCGATGATCGTGCGCAATGTCGTCGTCTTGCCGACGCCGTTGCGACCGAGAATGGTGATCATCTCGCCTTCGCCGACCGTCATGTCGACGCCGTGCAGGACATGACTTTCGCCATACCAGCTGTTGAGACCCTTGACCTGAAGCATGGGTTTCATCTCAGGCCTCCTCCGTGCCCATGTAGGCGACGCGGACCTGCTCGTTGCGGCTGACGGTGGCATAGTCGCCCTCGGCCAGGATCTCGCCGCGCTGGAGCACGGTGACGTGGTGGCAGATGTCGGCGACGACGTTGAGATTGTGCTCGACCATCAGGATCGCCCGGTCCTTCGACAGGTCGGTGATGAGACGGGCGATGACGCCGACGTCTTCCTGGCCCATTCCGGCCATCGGTTCGTCGAGCAGCAGCACTTTCGGATCCAGCGCGAGCGTCGTTGCGATCTCTAGCGCGCGCTTGCGGCCGTAGGAGAGGTCGGCGGCCATGCCGTTGCGCCAGCGCTCCAGGCCGACCATCGAGATCAGCTCGTCCGCACGCGCGTTGAGGCTGTTCAGCGACGACAGCGGCTTCCAGAACTGCGTGGCGAGATGGTTGGGCCGCTGAAGCGCCACCCGCACGTTGTCCAGCACGGAAAGGTGTGGGAAGACGGCGGAAATCTGAAACGAGCGGACGAGACCCATGCGGGCCACCTTGTCGGGCGGCGTTCTGGTGATATCGGTGCCGAGCAGGGTGATCGTCCCGTGGGTCGGCTGCAGGAACTTGGTCAGGAGGTTGAAGACCGTGGTCTTGCCGGCGCCGTTCGGCCCGATGAGGGCGTGGACACGGGCATGATGCACGTCAAGGTCGACGTCCTTCACCGCCGTGAAGCCACCGAAATCGCGCCGGAGGCCGCGGGCGGAAAGCACCACCCGCGGATCCGGCCGTGTCTGTCTTTCAGACATAGCCATGTCTTGTTCCCAGATACTTACTGGGTCACCAGATCGCAGCCGCTCTTGGCCGGATCGATGAAGGCTTCCTTGCCCGGAATGGTCGCGAGCACCTTGAAGTAATCCCAGGCAACGTCGCTCTCGCCCGGCTTCTTCACCTCGAGCAGATACATGTCGTGGATCATGCGGCCGTTCGGGGCAACCGTGCCGTTCTGGGCGAAGACATCGTTGACCGGCATCTCGTGCATGGCCTTGGAGACGGCATCGGCATCATCCGTGCCGGCCTTGTCGATCGCCTTCAGGTACTGCGTGACGGCGGAGTAGGTGCCGGCGTGGACCATGTTGGGCATCCGCCCGGTGCGCTCGAAGAAGCGCTGGCCGAACTTCGCCGATTCCTCGTCGCGGTTCCAGTAGAAGCCCTCGGTCAGCGTCAGGCCCTGTGCCGCCTCGAGGCCGAGGCCGTGCACCTCGGCAAGCGTGAAGAGAAGCGCGGCCAGGCGCTGGCCGCCGGCGACGATGCCGAACTCGGCTGCCTGCTTGATGGCGTTGGAGGTGTCGAGGCCGGCATTGGCAAGCCCGATCACCTTGGCGCCGGAGGACTGGGCCTGCAGAAGGAACGAGGAGTAGTCGGTCGTTGCGAGCGGGTGGCGAACCGAGCCCGCGACCGAACCGCCATTCTCCTTGACGAAGTTCGACGTGTTCTCTTCGAGCGAATAGCCGAAGGCGTAGTCGGCGGTGAGGAAAAACCAGCTGTCGCCGCCCTGCTTCACGAGCGCGCCGCCGGTGCCGACGGCCAGCGAATGGGTGTCGTAGGCCCAATGGAAGCCGTAGGGGCTGCACTGCTTGCCGGTGAGTTCGGTCGTCGCAGCCCCGGTGTTGATCGTGATCTTCTTCTTTTCCTTCGACAGCGCCTGCACCGCAAGGCCCACCGACGAAGAGGTCAGCTCCATGATGCTGTCGACCTGCTCGGTGTCGTACCACTGGCGCGCGATGTTGGAGGCGATGTCGGCCTTGTTCTGGTGGTCGGCGGTCACGACTTCCACCGGTGCGCCGCCGGCCTTGCCGCCATAGTCCTCGACCGCCATCTTCGCCGCTTCGTAGGACCACTTGCCGCCGAAGTCGGCATAGACGCCCGATTGATCGTTGAGGATGCCGATCTTCACCTTGCCGTCGGAAACGTCGGCGGCCTGGGCGGTGGCGCCCATGGTGAGCAGGATGGCGGTGGACGCAATGAGGCTGTAACGCATTGATTTCTCCTCCCAGAGACAAACAGACTGCGGATCTGTTCAGAAATTGGCCGATCGCTCTCCCGACGATTGGCCCTCCATGCGCCAGTTTCGCCAATTGGCCGATTGACGCAAGGCCCAGCCCGGACTAATTCCAAACATGCTCTGTTCATTTTTGAACAGAAGGGGGAGGCATGACGGGCAATCCGCATTTCACCTGGGACGACCTGATGTACTTTCTGGCGGTCGCCAGGACCGGTCAGCTCTCGACCGCGGCGCGACGGTTGCGGACCAGCCACGCGACGGTTTCCCGCCGCATCGACCGGCTCGAATTCGCGCTCAAGGTGAAGTTGTTCGAACGCAATCCGCGGGGCTACGTGCTGACCGCGGTGGGGCAGCGTTTCGTTGAAACTGCCGAGAAAATCGAGGCCGAGGCCGATCGGCTCCAGGCGGAAATCTCAGGCGGCGCCACCGCGCAGCGGGGGGTGATCCGCATGAGCGCGCCGGAGGGTTTCGCCAACTTTTTTCTCACCCACCGGCTGCGGGATTTCACCGCCGGATTTCCCAATCTTTCCCTCGAACTGGTGACCATCCAGCAGATCATGTCGCTCTCGCGCAAGGAAGCGGACCTCGCCGTCGCCCTCGATCCGCCCAAGGCCGGACCGTATTTCTACGAGAAGATCTCAGACTATAGTCTACATGTGTACGGCTCGCGGCAGTACCTGCGCGAGCACGGTCCTGTGCAAAACCGCGACGAACTGCTCCAGCACCCGTTCATCGGCTATATCGAGGACATGATCTTCGCGCCCGGCCTCGACTATCTGGGTGACGTTCATCCCGGCATCAAGGCGCGCTTCCAGAGCTCCAGCATCTTCGCCCAGCTGACGGCGACGCGAAACGGGCTCGGGCTGTGCATCCTCCCGCATTTCGTGGCCAAGCAGCATCCCGAACTCGAGATCGTGCTGGCAGACGAGGTGGAACTGAGGCGCAATTACTGGCTGATCTGCCACCACGACCTGCGCAACGTCCCGCGCGTGCGCTGGGTGATCGATTTCCTGTTCACCATCGTCCGCTCGAGCGTCGCGTCGTTCCTCCGGGAGCTGGATGACAGCACGGTCAACGCACCGCGGCGCTGACATCGTCGAAGCCGGAGAAAGGCCGAAGGCGCCGCCTTGACGGAAGGTCAGGCTTCGTTGGGGTCGCTGTCGGGCGCAGGCGTCCTGCTGACGGAGGCTGGCACGTCCGGATTGCCCTCTGCACGTTCCCGGTGCAGCGCCGACTGGGCGAGCAGCATGAGCGTCACCGGTGTCGTCACCGTCACGAAGATGCCGATGAGGATCTCGTGGAAGACCGGTCTTCCGCTCGTGACGGTGAAGAAGATCATCGACGCGATCACCATGGCGCCGGTGCCCCAGCTGGTGCCGAGCGTGGGGGCGTGCAGCCGCTCGAAGAACGTCGGCAGGCGCGCCAGGCCGATCGTGCCGATCAGTGCCAGCGAGGCCCCGAGCAGCACGAAGGCGGAAACGACGATCTCGGCCCAGAACGGCAGGGTGGCGGCCTCGTTCATTCGATCACCTCGCCGCGCATGAGGAATTTGGCAAGCGCCACGGTCGCCACAAAGCCGAGCAAGCCGATGATCAGGGCAATCTCGAAATAGAGGGTTCGGCCGCTGCTGATGCCGAGGGTCAGCAGCATCAGCATCGAATTGACATAGAGCGTGTCGAGGCCGAGCACGCGGTCCTGCGCCCGCGGACCGTAGATCATGCGGAAGAGGGCGAGCGCCATTGCCGCCGTCAGCATGACTTGCGCCGTCGCCAGCGCGCCTTCGAGGATGGTGATGTTCATTCGAAGATCTCCATCAGTAGCCTTTCATAGCGGTTCTTGACGAGGTCGGTCCATTCCTGTTCCTCGATGAGGTCGAGGACGTGCATCAGGAGCGTGCCGTCCGACGAATTGTATTCGAGCCAGGCCGTGCCGGGCGTGCTGGTCAGAATGACTGCGAGGAGGGCGAGCGCAGTCGTGTCCTTCAGTTCAATGTGGATGGTCATGAAGCCGGATCGGCGCGTACGCGTGCGTCCGGTCAGGATGATGCCGACGACGGCAATGTTCGACCGGACGATGTCGTAGAGGACGATGCCCAGAAGCTTCGGCAGCAGGTACCATTTGCGCAGGTGCGGCTTTGCCGGCCGCAGTGCCGCCATCGCCCAGGAGGCCACCGTGGCGATGATGGCGCCGAGAATGAAATGCCCGATCGAGAAGCTGTTCAGGGTCATCCACATCAACAGCAGCGACGCCGTCAAAAGCGGGTAGGGCAGGACGGTCATGGCTGCACCTCCGTGCCCGGAACGCCGGCGCGCCGCGCATTGAACACCGCCTCGATATACTGCTGGGGAGCGCTTAGCGCGCGCGTCGTGTCGTCCATGAAGCGCATGACCGGTCCCGCCTGCACGGTGAGATAGAGCGTGGCGGCGATGAGCAGGAAGACGGGCGCAACTTCGATGACGAGCACGCGCGGCTCGGTGCCTTCCATGGATGCCCAGAAGGTGCGGATGCCCGAGCGGGTCATCGCGATCAGCGCCGAAAGGCCCGATAGGATGACGAGGAAGACGACGAACCAGACGAAGCCAGGAACCGCGGCTGTGGTGTCGCCGCCGATCGGATTGAGCATTGCCGACAGCATCGCGAACTTGGCAACGAAGCCGGAGAGCGGCGGCAGCCCGGCCAGGAGGATGCCGCAGGCGGCAAAGCAGATGCCGAGTACGGCCATCGTGCCGGGCATCGCGAAGCCGAGATCGCCTTCCTGTTCCTCTTCGTCGGGATCGGCGTCGCCATAGGCTTCCATGGTGACGGCGAGAACGCTGGCGCCCGCGTCCTGCCCGCGCTCGACGAGTTCGATCAGCATGAAGAAGGCGCTGATCGTCAGCGTGGAGCTTGCGAGGTAGAACAGGGCGCCGGTGGTGATGCCGACATTGCCCATACCGATCGCCGTCAGCAGCGTTCCCGAGGAAACGAGCACCGAGAAGCCGGCAAGCCTGCCGAGCGCCTGCGAGGCCAGAACCCCGATGGCGCCGAAGGCGATCGTGGCCAGCCCGCCGATCAGCAGCACATGCAGGCCGAAGCCCGAAGAGGGCGACGAGTCGTGGCCGAACACAAGCAGCGAAAGCCGCAGCACGACATAGATGCCGACCTTGCTCATGATGGCGAAGATGCCTGCAACCGGCGCGGAAGCGGCGGTGTAGGCCGGCGGCAGCCAGAAGTTCAGCGGCCACATGCCTGCCTTGATCAGGAAGGCGACACCCAGGATGCCCGCGCCCGCTTCGAGAAGCATGCGCTGCTCCGGTCCGACCGTCGAGACGCGGACGGCGAGATCCGCCATGTTCAGCGTGCCGGTGACCCCGTAGATCAGGCTGACGCCGATGAGGAACAGCAGAGCCGCCGCCAGGTTCACCGCGATGTAGTGCAGGCCGGCCTTCACGCGCAGCAGGCCGGAACCGTGCAGCAGCAGGCCGTAGGATGCGGCCAGCATCACCTCGAAGAAGACGAACAGGTTGAACAGGTCGCCCGTCAGGAAGGCGCCGTTCAGGCCCATCAGCAGGAACTGGTACAGGCTGTGGAAATGCGCGCCTGCCGTATGCCAGCGGGCCAGCGCGAAGATGAGCGCGGCGATCGCAAGCGTCGACGAGAGCATGAGCATCAGGGCAGACAGCCGGTCGACGACGAGCACGATGCCGAAGGGCGCCGCCCAGTTGCCGAGCAGGTAGACGCCCTGCTGCGCGGCGTCGGGGCCGTCGATACTGGCGGCGAAGCGGAAGAGCCCGAGCGCCACGACGAAAAGCAGCAGCGTGGAGCCGAGCCCGACCAGGGCCTTTGCCGTGCGCTGCCGTTCGTCGATGAGCAGAAGCAGGGCCCCCGTCACCAGAGGTATCAGGATCGGAGCAATGATGAGATGCTGGGAGAGGTTCATCAGGGTTGCTCCCGGCCGTCGACGTGGTCGGTGCCGGTCAGGCCGCGCGCGGCAAGCAGCACGACGAGAAACAGCGCCGTGGTGGCAAAGCCGATCACGATCGCCGTGAGCACCAGCGCCTGCGGCACCGGATCCGTATAGGCGGAGATGTCCACGCCCTCCTGCAGGATGGCAGGCGCGTTCACCTTCAACCCGCCGACCCCGAAGATGAACAGGTTGACCGCATAAGACAGCAGTGAAAGACCGATGATGACCTGATAGGTGCGTGGTCTCAGGATGAGCCAGACGCCGGAGCCGGTCATGACCCCGATACCGAGCGACAGGATGAATTCCATTACGCGTCCTCCGTCTTCGGCGCGGTCTTGACCCGGTAGGTACGGATCGACTGGTGGGCGATGGCAATCAGGATCAGCACGGTTGCGCCGACGACAAGACTGAACACGCCGAGATCGAAGAGCAGGGCGGAGGCTGTCGGAACCTTTCCGATCAGCGGAAGGGTGAGATACTGCGAATGCGAAGTCAGGAACGGATAGCCGAAGAACCAGGACCCGGCACCGGTCGCAGCCGCGATCAAAAGGCCGAAGGCGATCCAGCGCAAGGGCAGGATCCTCAGCCGGTCCTCTGCCCAGCGCGTGCCGCCCGCGAGATATTGCAGCAGGAAGGCGATCGCCATGGTGATGCCGGCTGCGAAACCGCCGCCCGGCAGGTCATGGCCGCGCATGAAGAGGTAGATCGCAAACGTGATGACAACCGGGAACAGCCACTGCATGACGACCGAAGGTACGAACAGGTAGTCCCTGACCGTGTCGCCCTTGTTCCGCTCCGGCTGGGCGTCGTCATAGGCATTCTGGATGCGCTGCTGCTCAGGCAGTCCGATGCTCTCCGTCGCCGGGCGGAAGCGGCGAAGCAACGCAAAGACCGTCAGCCCGACGATGCCGAGGACCGCGATCTCGCCCATCGTGTCGAAGCCGCGGAAATCGACGAGGATGACGTTGACGACGTTCCGACCGCCGCCCTCGCTATAGGCCCGCTCAAGGAAGAAGTTCGCGATCGTGTCCGGCACCGGCAGCGTCATCACCGCATAGGCGAGGATCGACATGCCGACCCCGCAGGCGACCGCAATGGCGAAATCGCGCAGGCGTCGCAGGCGTGCGGAGAACGTCGCGCTCTCGTCGATCTTGCCGAGGCGCTTCGGCAGCCAGCGCAGGCCGAGCAGAAGCAGCACGGTGGTCACGATCTCCACCAGCAACTGGGTGATGGCGAGATCCGGTGCCGACAGCCATGCGAATGTGACGCAGGTGACAATGCCCGAGCCGCCGATCAGAAGCAGCGCCGCGAAGCGGTGATACTTGGCGAGGAAGGCGGCGGCGAGGGCCGAGAGCATGCCGATGATCCAGAGCATCACGAAGGCCGGATCCACGCCCCGTACCGGCGGCAGTTTGGCGTCGAAGCCGGAGAAGTGAAGCGGCAGGAAGGCCGCGAGGAAGGCGACCACCGCCACGATCCGCAATTGCGGCTGCAGGCGCCGGGTGCCGATATTGGCTTCGAGCCAGCGGGCCCATTTCCAGGAGAGGGTGACGAGGATGCGCTCGAAGATGCGCTGCCCGCGCAGGTGGCGGAAGATCGGCGGCCCGTCCTCGCACCGCGCCAGGTAGTTATGCAGCGCGAAATAGAGCGCCGCGCCGCCGAGCATCGCTACGATGCTCATGACCAGCGGCAGATTGAAGCCGTGCCAGACCGCAAGGCTGTAATAGGGGGTTTCTGGGCCGAGCACCGACAGAACCGCCGTATGCAGGAACGGCCCGATCGAAAGGCTCGGCACGATACCCACGATGAGGCAGGCGAAGACCAGCGATTCCACCGGAAAACGCATCCAGCGCGGCGGCTCGTGCGGGTGCGGTTTGGGAATGTCCGTCGGCGGCGGCCCGAAGAAGACCGTATGGATGAAGCGGATGGAGTAGGCGACGCTGAAGGCGCCGGCGAGCGTCGCGATGTAGGGCAGGGCCCGGTCGAGGATCGAATCCGCATGGGTCTCGACCGCTTCTGCGAAGAACATCTCCTTCGACAGGAAGCCGTTCAGCAACGGCACCCCGGCCATCGCCGCGCAGGCGACCATCGCCAGCGACGCGGTATAGGGCAGGTAGCGGAACAGGCCGCTGAGCTTCTGCATGTCGCGGGTGCCGGTCTCGTGGTCGATGATGCCGGCCGCCATGAACAACGACGCCTTGAAGGTGGCGTGGTTGACCATGTGGAAGACTGCGGCGACGGCAGCCAGCGGGCTTCCCAGGCTGAGCAGCGTGGTGATCAGGCCGAGATGGCTGATGGTCGAATAGGCGAGCAGGCCCTTCAGGTCGCGCTGGAAGATGGCGAAGTAGGCGCCCAGCAGCAGCGTGCTGATGCCCGCAAGCCCCACCAGCCAGAACCACTCGAACGTGCCGGAAAGGGCCGGCCACAGGCGGACGAGCAGGAACACGCCCGCCTTCACCATCGTTGCCGAATGCAGGTAGGCCGATACCGGCGTCGGCGCAGCCATGGCGTTCGGCAGCCAGAAGTGGAAGGGAAATTGCGCGCTCTTCGTAAGCGCGCCGATCAGGATCAGGACCAGCGCCGGCAGATAGAGCGGGTGCTCGCGAATGATGTCGCCGGAGGCCAGCACCCGGTCCAGGTCGTAGCTGCCGACGATATGGCCGATCAGCAGGAAGCCGACGAGAAGGCAGAAGCCGCCGATGCCGGTGATCGTCAACGCCATGCGCGCGCCGTCGCGTGCATTGGCATTGTGATACCAGTAGCCGATCAGCAGGAACGAGAAGATGCTCGTCAGTTCCCAGAAGATCGACAGGAGGATGATGTTGCCCGAAAGCACGACGCCCAGCATCGCGCCCATGAAGGCAAGCAGGAATGAGAAGAAGCGCGGGATCGGGTCTTCCGCCGACATGTAGTAGCGGGCGTACAATACGACGAGGAAGCCGATCGCGGTCACGAGCATGGTGAACAGCCATGCGAAACCATCCAGCCGCAGCGTGAAGTTGAGCCCGAGCTCAGGCAGCCACGCAATCTCGTAGCGGACGACTTTTCCGTTGGTGACCGACGGGTAGTAGGAGGCTGTAAGGATTGTCGCCAGAAGGGCAACGCTACCGGCAAGCCAGGAGGGAAGCGTTCTTGCGGCGGTGCGAAGCAGCGAAGCGATCGCAAGGCTGCCGACAAAGGGGAGAACTAAAAGAAGCAGCAGTAAATATTCAGGCATCAGCAAACATATCGTCTCGAATCGGAACCTCTTTGTCACATTGGGGTATGTGTAGCGCAGGTCGCGCTCATGTGCGCTTGGCGCGCTGTAAAATTATCTTTACCGATCAATACGCTCGTTGCAATCCGCCGAATGGGAGAAATCGACCCGTTTGGGGAGATACCGGCCCCTTTTCCTTATCCGATGCAAAACATGCGCGTCTTGATTGCGGGCGTTGCAATTTGCCGTCTGATGGATCTGGCGGCGATTTGCCGCCGCCGGTCCAGGTGTCGGTTGCGACCTTCAGCGGGGGAGCTTCATGTGCCGGTTGACATCCTTGTAGAGAAGGTAGCGGAACCGGCCGGGGCCGCCGGCATAGCAGGCCTGCGGGCAGAAGGCGCGCAGCCACATGAAGTCGCCGGCCTCGACCTCGACCCAGTCCTGGTTCAGCCGGTAGACGGCCTTGCCTTCCAGAACGTACAGGCCGTGCTCCATCACATGCGTCTCTGCGAAGGGAATGACCGCGCCGGGCTCGAAGGTGACGATGGTCACGTGCATGTCGTGGCGCAGGTCGGCCGGATCGACGAAACGCGTCGTCGCCCACTTGCCCTCGGTGTGGGCCATCGGCGCGGGCGCGATATCCTTCTCGTTGGCAAAGATCGCTTCCGGCACGTCGAGACCGTCCACCTGCTCGTATGCCTTGCGGATCCAGTGGAACCGCGCCGCTTCGGAACCATTGTTGCGCAGGCGCCATCCGCTCGACGGCGGCAGGAACGCGTAGCCACCCGGTGTCAGCCTGTGGGTGTTGCCGTCGAGTTCGACGGTGATCTCGCCCTCGACCACGAACAGCACGCCCTCCGCCGCCGGATCGAGTTCTGGTCGTTCGCTTCCCCCGCCCGGACCGACCTCCATGATGTATTGAGAAAAGGTTTCGGCAAAGCCGGAAAGCGGGCGTGCCAGAATCCACACACGGGTATCGTCCCAGAACGGCAGGAAGCTCGTGACGATGTCCATCATCACGCCCTTCGGAATGACCGCATAGGCTTCGGTAAAGACGGCGCGCCCCGTCAGAAGCTGCGTCTGCAGGGGGGCGCCGCCCTTCGGTGCGTAATAGCTTTGTTCGGTCATTCGGGCCTCCATGCGGACTTGGTGATTTCGACGTTTCGTGATTTGCTGACCGATAGCGCATACGCGCCTAAAATGCAGCGGCTTGTTGAAGCTTTCCGTTGTGCCGGCTCCGGTTCGGGCCTGCGCGGTGGAGCGGTCGCACCCGAGGAGCCTGACAATGCCTTGCAGCCGCGAGGATATCCGCGACTTCCTGCGAAACGCGCCCGATTGCATCCTTGTCGAGGTCGCGACTGCGGACGGCTCGACGCCGCGGGAGGCCGGTGCCTGGATGCTGGTGTCGCGCGACGGCCTGTTCTCGACCATCGGCGGCGGCCAGCTGGAATATCTGGCGATCGACCATGCCAGGCGCGCCCTGCGGAATGGAGCGCCGGCCGAGACACTG
Organism: Rhizobium subbaraonis; assembly: GCF_900220975.1. Lineage (GTDB taxonomy): Bacteria > Pseudomonadota > Alphaproteobacteria > Rhizobiales > Rhizobiaceae > Mycoplana > Mycoplana subbaraonis. The sequence continues at coordinate 24,776 of NZ_OBQD01000001.1, forward strand.
ACGGTCCCGCTCGGGCCGGAAATCGGCCAGTGCTGCGGCGGCCGCGTTTCGCTGGCCTTTACCGGCGTGACCGCCGACCTCTCCCGGCGGCTGGTGTCGCGGGCGGCGGCGGAGCTCGAGGCAAGGCCAGCCGTCCATGTGTTCGGCGCCGGCCATGTGGGCAACGCGCTCGCCCTTGCCCTTTCGCTGGCGCCGGTGCGCACCATCCTCGTCGACAGCCGTTCCGACGAACTTGCGGCGGCGCGCGCCCGGGGCATCGAGACCGCACTGACCGCGATGCCGGAAAGGCTGGTTCGCGATGCCGGCGCCGGTTCGGCCTTCGTCGTCCTGACGCACGATCACGCACTCGATTTTCTTGTCGCTGCCGAAGCGCTCAAGCGCGCGGATGCCGCCTATGTAGGCATGATCGGCTCGAAGACGAAGCGCGCGACGTTCAGGAACTGGCTGGCGCGCGAAGGGGGAGATGCGTCCCAGCTTCGCCGTCTGGTCTGTCCGATCGGCGGGACCGCGCTGAAGGACAAACGCCCTGCGGTGATCGCCACCCTGGCGGCTGCGGAAATTCTCACAGCGGTACTTGCCCATCGCGCGGCCGTCACCTCCAAGGTCGCTTCCGGCGCGACCTGACCGGGCGCGTTTCCACCCTTCCTTTGGATACGGTCTGCTGCGGGCCGAGCTGCCGGTTCTGCGGGTTTATCTGCCTGTCCATGTGAACTATAGACGGAGACAGGAACAGCGTACTGATTCGGGGAGCGTTGCGTTTGCCAACGGCCTGCGTCGCAAGACAATCCATATCGGCTCATTGCCTTGTCGGGCTCGCGATGATGGTCGTGCTCGCCGGTTGCGCTGCGCGTGACGGCGTACGCATTCCGGCCGGAAACCGGGTCGTCGCCGAGACCGATGCCTTGATCCTGCCTGCCGCGGGCGGTCCTGCCGTCGTCGATGTGGTCGAGCGCAACTATACGAATGCTGTTGAACAGAGGGTGTCGCTGTTCACGTCTTCCGCCGTTCCCGGGCAGAACTACCTCAACATCCAGATGTACGGCCCGATGCAGCCCGAGCTCGACGGGGAGACGAGGCTGGGATTCCGCCCGGTGCATGTGGCTCAACTCTCCCGCGAGATGCGCCAGCAGGTTCCCGGCGTGCCGATGAGGACGTCCGGCCTCTATCTGCAGAACAACTACGGCCCGTTCGGATATGCCTTCGGGCGGAGCGCCAGCGGCGGTGCGTGCCTCTACGGCTGGCAACAGATTCGCGCCCGCGACAACGAACGAACGATGTTCCAGAACCGCGGCAACATCCAGATCCGAGCCCGCATCTGCGACAGCGAGGCGGACGAGAGGCAGCTTCTCGCGCTCATGTACGGCTACACCATCAGCGGCACCTTCGTGCCCGGCGGCTGGAACCCCTACGGTGCGCCGCGCCCCGTCGATCCGACCCTTGGCGAGGACTCGAGCCCCATCCTGCCGGGGGAAGAGGAATTGTCGACCCGCCCGGTGCCGGCCGCAGCCCCGCGGGTTCGGCGCGTGGCAGTGGAGAATGCGGCGCCGGCCGCGACGGCGACGGACGTTTCAGGGGCGCACCGACAGCCTGCGGTGCTTGTTCCTTCTCCCGTGGCCGTGGAGGGGGCGGCCACCCAGAAGGGCACACCCGTCGTGCCGGCACCCGGTTGTGTCGAAGGCGGCTCCGCCTGCAATTGAGCCCGGCGCGCAATATCCACGCGGGCTAATTTCTCGTTAACGCGACGCGGCTAGTTTTACCATGCCGCCCGCATACGAAGGAATGGGAATGAACAGGTTTGGTACGGTCGCAATCTGGGCCATCGTCGCATTCTGCGTCATCAGCCTGATCACGCTCCCCATCAACATGCAGACGCAGCTCATCGCCAGCATCACGATCGTGGCGTTGATGGCGGTGATCAAGATCATGAAGGGGGAAGGCATCTGGCGGCTGATCGCGCTTGCCTTCGGCACGGCGATCGTCCTTCGCTATGTCTACTGGCGCACGACGAGCACCCTGCCGCCGGTCAACCAGATCGAGAACTTCATTCCGGGCATCCTGCTGTACCTGGCCGAGATGTACAGCGTCGGCATGCTGGCGCTCAGCCTGTTCGTCGTTTCCATGCCGCTACCGCAGCGCACCGAGCGAAAAGGCGACCTGAAATATTTTCCGAAGGTCGACGTCTTCGTGCCGACCTACAACGAGGATGAGGCGCTGCTGGCGAACACGTTGGCGGCCGCCAAGGCGCTCGACTACCCGCCGGATCGCCTGCAGGTCTGGCTGCTCGACGACGGCGGCACCGAGCAGAAGCGCAATTCGGTCAATGTTCTGGAGGCCCAGGCGGCGATCGCCCGGCACAATTCGCTGCGCCAGCTCTGCGAGGATCTCGGCGTGCGCTATCTGACACGCGCGAAGAACCTGCATGCCAAGGCGGGCAACCTGAACAACGGCCTCGATCATTCCGACGGCGAACTGGTCGCCGTGTTCGACGCCGACCATGCGCCGGCGCGCGACTTCCTTCTCGAGACGGTCGGCTATTTCGAGGACGATCCCAAGCTCTTCCTGGTCCAGACGCCGCACTTCTTCCTCAATCCGGACCCGCTGGAACGCAATCTTCAGACGTTCGAAAAGATGCCGAGCGAGAACGAGATGTTCTACGGCATCATCCAGCGCGGGCTGGACAAGTGGAACGCCGCCTTCTTCTGCGGTTCCGCTGCCGTCCTCAGCCGCAAGGCGCTGAAGGAAACGGACGGGTTCAGCGGCGTCTCCATCACCGAGGACTGCGAAACCGCGATCGCGCTGCACTCGCTCGGCTGGAACAGCGTTTATGTCGACAAGCCGCTGATTGCCGGCCTGCAGCCGGCGACGTTTGCGAGCTTCATCGGCCAGCGCAGCCGGTGGGCGCAGGGGATGATCCAGATCCTGCGGTTCCGTTTCCCGCTGCTGAAGCGAGGGCTGAGCTTCCCGCAGCGCCTGTGCTACATGTCATCGACGATGTTCTGGTTCTTCCCGTTCCCGCGGACGATGTTCCTGATCGCGCCGCTGTTCTATCTCTTTTTCGACCTGCAGATCTTCACCGCATCCGGCGGCGAGTTCCTCGGCTACACGCTCGCCTACATGCTCGTGAACATGATGATGCAGAATTACCTGTACGGTTCGTTCCGCTGGCCGTGGATTTCCGAACTCTACGAATATGTACAGAGCGTGCACCTGCTGCCGGCTGTCGTCTCCGCGATCATCAATCCGCGCAAGCCGACCTTCAAGGTAACGGCAAAGGACGAGTCGGTGCTCGTCAGCCGGCTGTCGGAGATCAGCCGGCCCTTCTTCGTCATCTTCGCCGTGCTTTTCGTGGCACTTCTCGTCAGCATCTACCGCTTCTACGCCGAACCCTACAAGGCGGACGTGACGGCAGTGGTCGGCGGCTGGAACCTTCTGAACCTCATCATCGCCGGCTGCGCGCTCGGCGTCGTCTCCGAGCGCGGCGAGCGCTCGGCGAGCCGCCGGGTCCGGCTGAGCCGCCGCTGCGAATTCGTCCTCGACGGTCGCAGCTACCCCGCGACGATCGAGAACGTTTCGGCAAACGGCGCGCGTGTGCAGGTGTTCGGGCTCGACCGGCAGATCATCGGCGAGGACATGGACGCGGCGATCCGCTTCAAGCCCTATAGCGGCGAGGAGCCGGAGGAACTGCCGGTGCTGGTGCGCAACTTCGAAGGGCAGGGGGAACTGACCGCCGTCGGATGCCGTTTCACCCCGTGCGTGGCGCGCCATCACAGCCTCGTCGCCGACCTGATCTTCGCCAATTCGAACCAGTGGAGCGACTTCCAGATGGCTCGCCGCGGCAATCCCGGCATCTTCTTCGGAACGCTCTGGTTCCTGCGGCTTGCGCTGTTCCAGACGAGCCGCGGTCTCGTCTATCTCGTGCGCAGCATGAAGCCCAAGGCGGGCGCCGCCAAGAGGGCCGCATCATGAGATCGCTGCTTGCCGCAACGCTGATCGCGTCCTGCGCTTTCGCGGGCACGCTCCATGCCCAGGTCACGCCCTTCGACATGAGCGGCGAACGGCCGGGCGAGCCGGAGAAACGCCCCCCGCCGGCCACAAGCCCGCCGCCCGTGCAGCCGCAGCCGGCGACCCCTCCCGTGCCGCAGACGCCGCAGGCCGCGCAGCCCTCGCTCACGCCTCCGCAACCGGCGGCACCCGTACCCGCCACCGTCCCGGCCACGCCGGCGCAACAGGCACCGGAGTCGACACCGGCAGGACAGCCTCCGGCAAGTCCGGCGACTGCCGGCAAGCGCCACTTCGTCGTGCCTTCCGATCGTCTCAATCTCGCCGGCGAATTCGCCAGCCGGGAATGGACGATCTACCTGACGCCCGAGCAGGCCGAGGCCGCCGTACGGCTGAATTTCGGCTACCGCAACAGCATTTATGTCGCCCCCGAAGCCTCGACGCTTTCGGTGGAGGTCAACGACACCCCAATCGGCGAGACAACGATCCGGTCGGCTGCCGGCGTGACCGAGAACAGCATCGAGCTTCCCTACGGCCTGATGCGTCCAGGCTCCAACAAGATCAGCTTCAGCGCTTCCCAGCGCCACCGCACCGATTGTACGGTCCAGTCCACCTACGAGCTGTGGACCGACATCGTTCCCGAGCAGACCTATCTCGAATTCGATACGGCCAAGATGACGATGCCGCCGACGCTCGACGACATACGCGCCGTCGGCGTCAACGGGCAGGGGCAGACGCGTTTCAACATTGTCGTGCCCAAGCTGGATCAGTCCGCCTCGACCACGCCTCTGCTGCGCCTGTCGCAGGCGCTCGGCATGCTGGCTGCCATGCCGAACCAGGTCTTCGAATTCTCGACGACCCTGCCGACGCAGGTGTCGCCGGGCGAGCTGACGGTGGTTGTCGGCACTGCCGCCGAGCTGGAGGGCGTCCTTCCGAGGCTGCCGGACGGCGCCCTTTCAGGCGGCATCGCAGCCTTTGTCGAAAACCCGGCGACGGCAACGCAGCTCCTGGTACTGACCGGTCCGAGCTGGCCCGCGGTCGAGAGCATCGTCGAAAACATTCTCGCTCCCGTCGACCGCCCCGAAAGCGTCTCGCGTTCCGTGCTGATGACGCAGCGCTGGACGGGGATGAACACGCCGCTGCTGACCGGCAGCACCCGCATGCCGTTTTCGGCGCTCGGGCTGAAGTCGACGGAGTTCAACGGCCGGCGCTTCCGCACGGGTTTCAACGTCGGCATCCCCTCGGACTTCTTCGGCAATGCGTATGGCGAGGCGCGCATATTGCTGGATGCCGCCTACTCGAGCGACGTCCTGCCTGGCAGCCACATCGATATCTACGTCAACGGCAGCATCGCCTCGACGGTGCCGATCACCAATTCCGGCGGCAGCGTGCTGCGACAGCTGCCGATCCGCTTCACCATGCGCCATTTCCGCCCCGGGGCGAACCTGATCGAGCTTGAGGCCGTGCTGTTGACGCGCGCCGACCAGGTCTGCTCGCCCGGCTCGACGGCCAGCAAGGAGCCGCGCTTCGCGCTGTTTGATACCTCCGAATTCCGCCTTGGCGATTTTGCGCGCATCGCGCAGGTTCCAAACCTCGCCGCCGTTTCCGGCACCGGCTTTCCCTATGGCCGCGGCGAAAACGTCGACCTCTTCATCGATCGCATCGACAATCAGACGCTGTCTGCGACAGCCACGCTCCTGAGCCAGCTGGCCGTCGTGGCGGGGCGCCCGTTGCGGACGATACCCAAGGCGTCGGCGATCGCAACGGGCGAGGGCGACGCCATTTTCGTCGGCCAGATCTCGCAGATCCCGCCGCTTGCGCTCGCCCAGACCCATCTGTCCGAAGAGGCACCGAAGACCTGGGGCACCTCGGCCCAGAGTGCCCCCGGCAATCTCAATCAGGACATGCTGGATGAGTGGCGGCAGAAGACCAGCGCCATCTCACCCTTCGCCACCATCAGTGACTGGCTGGGCCGGAACTTCGACATCTCCCTGGGGTCGCTGCGGTTCGCTCCGGGCGACGAGCCGATGTTCCTGCCGCCGGAGACCGCGAATGTCGTTCTGAGCCAGGGCGTGGCCCCGTCTGGAAACGGCACGTGGCTCGTGCTGACGGCGCCGACCGGGGAGAAGCTGCAGCGCGGGGCGAACAGCCTGACGCAGCACAAGATATGGGAGCAACTCGACGGTTCGCTGACGCAATATGGCGTCGGCGATCCGCCGTTGGAGACGCGTGCGGCCACGCAGGTATCCTTTCTGCCGACGCAGCCGTTCTCCATCTGGAACTTCCGGCTGATCGCGGCGAACTGGCTTTCGACGAACATTCTGTCGTTTGCGGTTCTCCTGGTCTGCTTCTCCGTGCTGCTGGGTCTCGCCACGTCGGCGCTTCTCAGCCGTTTCGGCAAGAATAGGTGATCGATGAGGCAGAACTGGCCGAATCATTTACCCTGCGTTTACCATGATCTGGCTTTCTCGACCCTGGGCTGCTTTTGGGTGGAATCACCCGACGGCCGTCCCGCAGCAGGATTGCATCGGCGGTGCATGACGCCGGCTTGTTACCGGTAGCTTGCACGCCCCTGGGTTCTTTTCGGCCCGCGTGCAGTTCTTGCGGCGTATCGCCTCGAACGGAATGACGTGCGTGATGTGTCATGCATGCCTGTGATGGAGACTGGCATCGCGATGAGATCTGCAATCCTGGCTCTTGCATGCGTCGGAGCGGCGGCCGGCAGCGTCATCGGCGTGCTTAGGCCCGACGTCGACCTGTTCGGCGACACGATAGACATGCTCAACCAGACGTCCTCGGTGGAACAGGGAGTTCCCGGGATCGCAGCCGACCCGCGGACGAGCAGGGTGGTGGAGGCCCCCGTCGAGCTGGCGCAGGCGCCTGTGGCGACGCCTCCGGCGGGAACGCCGGCGGCGCCCGTCGAGGGACAGAGCCCGGCAGCCGGCGGCGAAGCCGTTGTCGTCGATGAAAGTGCCCTTCGCTACTTTGCGAGCAAGGGCGACAAGGCGCGGCTGGAGGCCGAAATCGCCCGCCTGCGGGCGCTCTATCCGAGCTGGACGCCGCCGCGCGATCCGCTTGCGGTGCCGCAGAACGCCGACCAGGCGCTGGAGCGCATGTGGCAGCTGTATTCGGAATCGCGCTATGCCGAGGTGCGCGCCGCGATCGCCGACCGCCAGGCGCGCGAGCCCGGTTGGACGCCTCCGGCCGATCTGCTCGAGCGGCTGGCGCTCGCCGAACGGCGCAGCGAGCTGGTCGCTGCCTCCGATGCGAAGAAGTTTGCCGACGTGGTGAGCCTTGCTGCGGACGCGCCGAGCCTGCTGACCTGCAGCGACGTCGATATCCTCTGGCGCGTGGCCGAAGCGTTCGCCGGCACCGATCGCAGGATCCGCGCCCGCGACGCCTATTCCTATATCCTGAAGAACTGCACGAACCAGCCGGAGCGGATCGCCACGATCCAGAAGGCCGCGGCGCTGCTCGACTATGCCGACATGCAGGAACTGCTCGGAAACGAGAAGACGCTGGCCGACGGCACCCGCGAGTTCGAGAGTATTCGCGATGATCTCGCCCGCCGCTTCGTGGCGGAAGGCGACGACGACGATAAGCTGGTGGTGGGGCTGCCCTATATCCAGCGGGTCGAGCGTCTCGTCGAGCGCGAGGGGCTTGCATCGGACGCGCTGCTGCTCGGCTGGTATGCGCTGCGCCGCGACGACATGCCGACCGCCGAACGCTGGTTCCGCAAGGCACGCGACATCGAGGACACCGCATCGGCCTCGCAAGGGCTCGCGCTTGCGCTGATCGACCGCAAGGCGCCTCTCGAGGCGGAAGCGGTGATGTACCGCTGGTACGACACCTCCGACGAGACCAAGGCCACCTATCTTGCCGCCGTGGCCAATACGCTGGCGGTCGAACCGGTCGTCGTCATCGCCTCCGATATCCTGCAGCGGATGGCAACGGTGACCTTGAAGGAGCGCGATCCGGCAAGTGGCCAGCAGTTCGGCTGGTACGCGCTGGCTTTCGAGCAGCCGAAGACCGCGGAGCAATGGTTTCTTTCCGTGCTGAACTGGAAGCCCGACGACGAGCCGTCCGCCTACGGCCTTGCAGTCTCCCGGCTGCGAATGAAGGACATGACGGGGCTTCAGGCCGTGCAGGCCCTGTGGAAGGGGCGTTCCGAGCGCATCGCGCGCGTCGGCGAGCCGGAGAAGAGGCCGACGGTGCCCGGTCTGGTCGAGCGGACGGTTTCGCCGGTCGTAGGAGCCGGGGCGGTCTCGGCGACCGCTGCCGACGAACCGCGCGTGGTCGCCTACGAGCGGCCGGTGGCGCGAAGCGAGAAGAGCGCGCGCCGTACGGTCGCCGGCTGCAAGTCCACCGTCGATCCGCAGACCCTGGCACCGGCTGCGGCATTGTCGCGCGGATGGTGCCTGATGGAGCTGAACCGGCCGCTGGAGGCGGCGGCGTCGTTCGGCGTCGGCCTGCGCGCCACCGCCGAGCACGTGCGGCGCGATGCGGCCTACGGACAGAGCCTCGCCTATATCCGCGCCGGCCTGCTGAAGGAGGCTGCCGTCGCTGCGACGAAGGCAAGGCAGCCGCGCGAACGGGCGGTGGAGCTCCAGTCGGCGATCCTTTCGGATCGAGCCGTGGCGGCGTTCGATTCCGGCAGATACCGCGAAACGCTGCTGTTCCTCGACCAGCTCGCGCAGCTCCGCACGGAGCGTCAGGACCTGATGGTGCTGCGTGGCTATGCCTACAAGAGCCTGAACCGCACGGCCGACGCGCGGGCGATCTTCGAAGCCCTCGCAGCCACCGGCCAGCGGGACGCGGTTCGCGCGCTGGGCGACATGCGTGACCAGGGATCGCGGCCGCACTGACAAGGCCATGGAGGCACGATCATGCTGTTCCGTCCGAAGTGACGGGACGGCGCTGGCCGGCCGAGGGATGGTTGCCGCCGGCACGCATTTTCGTGGATGAATGCCGAAATGTGGCCGGCCGGCTGCAGCAGGACCATAGGAATGCCGGATTTCGGCTATGATGGTCGCGCGGGTCGGAGCCCATTCCGCAAGCCGGGACAAGGCTTCGCGCATGTGCCGAGATGAAAAGGCGGGACGATGGCCGGATCGACGATCCGGCTCGCCGTTCCGGGTGGCCGGGCAAGGAACTGGGCACGACGCGTAGTCCGGGGTTGAGGCGAGCGACGCCAGCCTTTAGGAGAAGCGTCAGGGCTGAACTTGCCGAAGACGGGTGAAACTGTGATCGATCCCTATGACATTATCGGTGTCGCGCGCGATGCCAACACGGCCTCCATCAAGGCCGCCTATCGCCGCCGCGCCAAGACGGCCCATCCCGATTCCGGGGGCGACGTCGATACGTTCGCACGGCTGAAGGCGGCCTACGAGCTTCTGCTCGATCCCGTCCGCCGCAAGGTCTATGACGACACGGGCTACGACCCGGAGCTGGCCGACACCAAGGACCTCAAGGGCCTGATGGTGCTCGAAAAGCTGATCAACGAGGTGATCCTCGACGAGCGCGAGCCGGGAAGTTTCGACCCGATCGCCGCCATCCGCCGCAAGCTCACCAACGAGATCGTCAACGCCCGTTTCCACATCATGGAAATGGAGCGTCACCGCGCGCGTATCCGCAACCATATGGATCGCGTCGGCAAGCGGCCCTCGACGGACGTGTTCGGCAGCATGCTGCGCGCCCGCAGCGAGGCGATTGCCGAGGCGATCGAGAAGGCGGAGGCGCAGATCAAGGATATCGAACAGGCCTACGGCATGCTCGACGGCTATTCCTACGATGTCGAAGTTGAGATCGAGACGCGCAACGCGGCCGAGTAGCCGCGCGTTCTCGTCTTCCAGAACACGCTCTACAGCATGTCTCCGTCGGTGGAGCACTCGTAGAGCGTCTCGCCGGTCTCGGCATCAACGCCCACGAGGCTGACGTCGTAGCCCCAGAGATGACGGATATGGCGCAAGGTGGCGTCGCGGCTGGTCTCTTCCAGCTGCACGCCGTCCTTGACGTTGTGCCGCAGCCGCAATTGCCGGTCGCCCAGCAGATTCACGTCCACCACCTGGATGTCCTGCTGGTTCGCACCGATGTCGTAGCTGCGGGCCAGCGCGGCGCGGATCGTCTGGTAGCCGCGCTCGTTGTGGATGGAGGCGACCTCGAGGAAGTTGTCGCCGGCATTGTCCGTCAGCAGGAACAGCCGGAATTTGCGGATCAGCGCCGGGCTCAGAAATTGCAGGATGAACGATTCGTCGCGGTGGTTCGCCCAGGCGTCGAGCAGCGTGTCGCGCCAGTTGCCGTTCCCGGCGATGTCGGGAAACCAGTCGCGATCTTCCGCCGTGGGCGCCGTGCAGATCCGTTCGATGTCCTGCATCATCGCGAAACCGAGCGCATAGGGGTTCATGCCGTAGTAGCGCGGGTCGTCGAATCCCGGCTGGAAGACCACGTTGGCATGGCTCTGCAGCACTTCCAGCATCGTGCCTTCGCTGACCTGGTCCTTCTCGAACATGCGGTTCATGATCGTGTAGTGGACGAAGGTGGCGCAGCCCTCGTTCATCACCTTCGTCTGCCGCTGGGGATAGAAGTACTGGGCGATGACGCGCACGATGCGCAGCAACTCGCGCTGCCACGGCTCGAGGATGAGGCTGGTCTTCTCGAGGAAGTAGAGCAGGTTTTCTTCCGGCAGGTTCAGCGCCTTCTTGCGCTCCGAGGCATCCCGCTCGGCTTCCTCCCGGTCTCTGGTGGACGGTGGGAGAGTTCGCCAGAGGTCGTTGAAGGTCTGCTCCTCGTATTCCAGCCGCTCGCGTGCCCGCTCGCGTTCCTTTTCCGACGACAGCCGCGGCGGGCGGCGATAGCGGAAGACGCCCTGGTCCATGATCGCATGCGCCGAATCCAGGATCGCCTCGACGGCAGAGGTGCCGTGCCGCTCCTCGCACTTGGCGATGTATTTCTTGGCGAATTCCATGTAGCTCAGGATCGCGCTGGCGTCGGTCCACTGCCGGAACAGATAGTTGTTCTTGAAAAAATGGTTGTGGCCGAAGGCGGCATGGGCGGTGACCAGCGCCTGCATCGCCATCGTGTTTTCCTCCATCAGGTAGACGATGCAGGGATTGGAGTTGATGACGAGCTCATAGGCGAGCCCGCGCCGGCCCTTGCGGTAGAGATGGTCCTCGAAGACGAAGCGCTTGCCGAACGACCAGTGCTGGTACATCAGCGGCATGCCGACGGACGAATAGGCGTCCAGCATCTGCTCGGACGAGATGATTTCCATCTGGTTCGGATAGATGTCGAGCTTCAGTTCGCCGAGCGCGATCTCCTCGATCGCGTCGTAGGTGCGCGACAGCGTCGCAAAGTTCCAGTCGGATCCGTCGAACAGCAGCTTTCCGGCGCTCTTCGTCATGGCGGCTCCCTATCTACTTGCGCGGCTGGCGCAGCGCCGACTGCTTGGCGAAGAGCTTGCGGAATACCGGGTAGATGTCGCCCGGCTTGGCGATCCGCGTCATCTGGAAATTGGGCCACTCGCCATCGACCGTCCGATAGGCACGCCAGAGCGAGGTGCCGTTGTCGGTGCGCGCGAAGATCTCGCTCTCGCGCTCGTCGATGATCTCAACATAGGCGTAGTACTGGCAATACTTCATCGCCGCGCTCAGAAGGCTGACGCAGCGCTCCGAATCGCCGGAGATGTTGTCGCCGTCGGAAGCCTGGGCGGCATAGATGTTCCACTCGTTGGCCGGATAGCGCGCTGCAATCACGCGCAGCATCTCCTCGAGCGCCGTGGAGACCATCGTTCCGCCGCTCTGGGTGCTGTAGAAGAAGGTTTCCTCGTCCACCTCGTGCGCCTCGTCCGTATGCCGGATGAAGACGATGTCGATCCGTTCGTAGCGCCGCCTCAGGAACAGGTGCAGCAGCACGAAGAAGCGCTTGGCCAGGTCCTTCTCCCGCTCGCCCATCGAGGCGGAAACGTCCATCAGGCAGAACATCACCGCATTGGCGTTTGGCAGAGGTTGCTGTTCGAAGCGGTTGAAGCGGATGTCCACGGTATCGATGAAGGGGACCCGCCGCCGCCGCCGCTCCAGCCAGTCCAGTTCGGCCTGCAGCATGGCGAGCCGTTCCTTGGCCTGTGCGCCCGGCTTTTTCTCAAGCTCCGCGATTTCGGCCGAAAGCGCGTCGATCTCGGCCTGCTTCGGCCGGCGCAGTGCGATGCGCCGGCCGTGGCTGTTGCGCATCGTCTTTGCGACGTTGATGTTGGTGGGAGAACCGGTGACGGCATAGCCCGCCCGCCGCGGCTTGAAGGTCATTGTCTCCTTCAGCGACAGCTTGATCATGTCGGGAAGTTCGAGGTCTTCAAAGAAAAGGTCGAGCACCTCGTCGTGCGAGAGCGAGAACTGGAAGTCGTCCTCGTCCTCGCCCGTTCCCGCACCACCTTTCCCGCCTCCGCCGCCCTGGGGCTTGCGCAGCCGGTCGCCCGGCGAGAATTCCTTGTTGCCGGGCAAGACACGCTCGCGGTCCCCGGTGTCGCCTGCAGGCTGGAACGTCGGCTCGGATACGCCGCGCGTCGGCATTGAAACGTTCTGCCCGCCGCCGACGTCGGCGATGCCGACAGACTTGATCTGCTCCTTCACAGCGCGCTTCAGTTCCTCGCGCGCCCGTTTCAGAAAGCGCTGCCGGTTGCCGATACTCTTGTCTTTGGGATTGAGGCGCCGGTCGATGAAATTCGGCATGCTAAAGCCCCGGATGGTTGATTTCGCACCCATGCCCCGGCGACATTGCGCGATCGACATCGTCCGATGCCATCCGCTCCGACTGTCTCGCTTCGCCGCGGCCGTACCTCAGGGTATGCCCTTCGACGAAAATCGCAACCATGGCCAATTCCTTCCGGAGCGATGGGACACTCAAGCCGTCCGGGGGAGGGGAGCCCCCGGAGAACATGCATCATCCGGCCTTGTTCACCCGCATGTACCAATCGACGAGGCGCCGGACCTGCCGCCTGGTGTAACCGCGTTCGATCATGCGATGGATGAACTCGGCATGCTGCTTCTCTGTCGCGCTGTCCTTCTTGGAGCCGAAGCTGATCACCGGAAGCAAATCCTCGACCTGCCCGAACATCCGCTTCTCGATCACTTCGCGAAGCTTCTCGTAGCTCGTCCAGGACGGATTGCGGCCGTTGTTCTTGGCCCGCGCCCTCAGCGTGAACTTGACCACCTCGTTGCGGAAGTCCTTCGGGTTGGCGATGCCGGCCGGCTTTTCGATCTGCGACAGCTCGCTGTCGAGAATCTGCCGGTTGAGGATCTGGCCCGTGTCGGGATCCTTGAAGTCCTGGTCTTCCAGCCAGGCGTCGGCATAGGCGATGTAGCGGTCGAACAGGTTCTGGCCGTACTCGCTGTAGGATTCCAGATAGGCCTTCTGAATCTCATGCCCGATGAACTCGGCGTAGCGGCTGGCGAGCTCGGAGCGGATGAAGTCCAGATAGGCGGCCTCGGTTTCCTTCGGATACTGCTCGCGCCGGATCGCCTGCTCGAGAATGTACATCAGGTGCACCGGATCGGCGGCCACTTCCTTCGTGTCGTAGTTGAAGGTTTCCGACAGCACCTTGAAGGCGAAGCGGGTGCTGACGCCGGTCATGCCCTCGTCGACGCCGGCGGCATCGCGGTACTCCTGAACCGACTTCGCCTTGGGATCGACGTCCTTCAGGTTCTCGCCGTCATAGACCCGCATCTTGGTGTAGAGCGAGGAATTCTCGTGGGGTGCGAGACGCGTGGAGACGGTGAAGCGGCTGAGCGTTTCCAGCACCTCCGGCGCGCATGGGTTCTTCGCAAGCTCGCTTTCGCGCAAGAGCTTCTCGTAGATCTGCCGTTCCTCGGTCACGCGCAGGCAGTAGGGAACCTTGACCACCAGGATACGGTCGAGGAAGGCCTCGTTGTTCTTGTTGTTCTTGAACTGCAGCCACTCGGATTCGTTGGAGTGCGCCAGCACGATGCCCTGGTAGGGGAAGGCGCCGAAATTCTCGGTGCCGTTGTAGTTCCCTTCCTGGGTCGCCGTCAGCAGCGGGTGCAGAACCTTGATCGGCGCCTTGAACATCTCGACGAATTCGAGCAGGCCCTGCGTCGTCCGGTTCAGGCCGCCCGAGTAGGAATAGGCGTCCGGATCGGCCTGGCTGAAGTTCTCGAGCTGGCGGATGTCCACCTTGCCGACCAGCGAGGAGACGTCCTGGTTGTTCTCGTCGCCGGGCTCGGTCTTGGCGATCGCGATCTGACGCAGCCGCGACGGCATCATCTTGACCACGCTGAACTTGGAAATGTCGCCGCCGACCTCGTCGAGCCGTTTCGCCGCCCAGGGAGAGATCAGCCCGGTGAGGCGCCGCCGGCTGATGCCGTACTTGTCTTCCAGAAGATCGGCCATACGGTCGGGGTGGAAAAGGCCGAGCGGGCTTTCGAAGATCGGGCTGACCTTGCCGTTGACCATCAGCGTGTAGATCGGCCGAAGCTCCATCAGCTTCTTCAGCCGCTCGGCCAGCGACGACTTGCCGCCGCCGACGGGACCGAGCAGGTAAAGAATCTGCTTGCGCTCCTCGAGCCCCTGTGCCGCATAGCGGAAATACCCCACGATCCGCTCGATCGTGTCTTCCATCCCGTAGAATTCGGAGAAGGCCGGATAGATCTTGATGGTCCGGTTGGAGTAGATGCGCCCGAGCCGTTCGTCGGCGCTGGTATCGATCAGGGTGGGCTCGCCGATCGCTTCGACCATCCGCTCCTGGGCGGTGGCGTACATGCTTTTGTCATCTCGGCACGCTATCAGGTATTCCTGCAGAGACATCTCCTCGCGCGCCGTGCTGGAGTAAATCTCCGAGAAGAGATTGAAGACGTCGGACTCACCCCTTTGCATGTTCGTCTCCTAGGACAACCCGCTGAAGTCGGATGGAATCAGTGCCTGTGTAAACACTATACAGGAAAACGGATTTCATGGCTTAGTGTTCCCTTCACAATAATGAGCCAATGTGGCGATTTGTGTGATTGGAAGGCGCGCGAACCGGTCTTTCGCCTCAGGCGAGGCGAGGCTTTCGTGGCGTGGGAAGTTCTGGAACTTAAACCCGGGAAGAACGGCCATGAACGCGAATGGAGCACATATCGCGCCCCTTGGCCAATCACGTAACTGAGATTGAACGCACCGCAGTAAACTTATTTGTGCGATGCAGCGTGCGAAGACCGGAAAGTCCGGTCGTCAGCGGATACGGGTTCGGCTTGCCGCTTGGCGACAGCCAGTTCTCGTGACAGCCGCTCCGTATCGCCGCCGACCTGCAGCACCTGGACGAGATTGTCGTTCAGATCGGCGATCTTCACCGCCCGAGCCAGGGAATTTGCCAGTGCGCGTTTCAGGAAATCGTCGTCGGCTTCCCCGGCACGCCGGGTCAGTGCGTCCACCGCATCGAGGATGCTCGGGAAAAGCCTTCGCCGGCCAGCCGCGCCGATGTCCACGAGCCGGTCTTCTCCACCACGTCATGCAGATAGGCGACGGTTTTTTCCTCGGCGGTGGACATGGCTTCGGCAACCCGCCGGCAATGTTCGAAATAGGGTTCGCCAACCTTGTCCAGTTGTCCGTGGTGCGCGTTGCGGGCGATGGCGACTGCCCGCATGAGCATTGTCGAGGCATTCATGACGGACCTGCTTGCGTTGGTCTTTCTTTGTCGTTCGAACGCACGGAGCAACGCCTGGTTCCTGCTGGATGCCGAAGGATTGTTCGCTGGTGCAAGCCGGGTCCAGGCATGTCACGACGGGCGGAACCATTACACAGACCCGCCGTTGACCAGTGGCAAGGAAGGAGAACAGTCTGATGCAGGAAGCAAAGAACGATCACGAAGTTGAACGGCGAGCGCTTGCCCTAGAGCGCGCCCTGATCCTTCTTATCGGCGACCTGGCGACCCGCGGCATGGTTTCGGCCGATGAAGCGGAGGTTGCCTTGCAGGTGATCGGGGAAAGTTCACAGGCCTCGTCGGCCCGCACCTCGAGCGCCCTCATGCTGATGCGGCAGCTGCGCCGCCTGCGTGCGAACGACGGCGCGATCGCGCCGGGCGCAACGGGACTCTCATCGCACGAATAGTGAGTTCGAAAATCCGACCGGCCCTTCCGGCGCATCGATAGGTTTGTGTCGAATTGAAAGCCGCCGCGGCAAGTCGATTGCCGCGGCGGCTGTGTTTCCGCCCATTGGGTGACTTAGTCCTTTTTCGCCGCCCGCTTGCCGGCGCGTCCTGCTGTTATGGTGGAGGTGGTCGCCGACGCCGGGTCGCTCGCCGGGAAAGATCCCATAAGGCCTGCTTCCAGCTCCTCCTCCAGCGCCAACGCATCTCCGGTCTCTCGCGCGCTTCGCAGGACGCGCATCTTTTCGTCGTCCATTTCGGGGAGCGCGCCGCTGGTGGCGGCGACATCGGCAAGAAGCGCGCGCGCCTCGTCGACGGCGTTCATCCGGTTGCGGCGTCCGCCGCCGTCACCGGCAAGCCGGACGCTGATGACTTCGCCGTGATCGCCCACGAATTCGACCGTGAAGGCGCCCCGGCGGCCGGCTTCGGAATGAACCTGCGTTCCGACAATCTGCATGGCAATGATCCTCCGTTAGACATCGACATCCAAACGTCGCGTTGAGCGCCAATGTTCCGGCGGCCCGCGCCGTGGGCGACCCGTTGGCCGAGGCTGTCGTCGAGGCCGACGACCCGCCTCGGCGAAGCGTTATCCCCCCGGCGCCATTTCGTCGAACGCCCGGTTCCTGGGAAGCCGCCGGTCATGTGTTCTTCCGAAAAGTCATCAACCGAAACCTCCCGGGGCAGGCCGTGAACGCGGGAGGAGGGCGGTATCTATTTGCTGTCGAATGGTTTTCAGGAAATTGCCGTATCGACCGCGCGCGCGGGAGCCACTCAACCTGCCTCGGCTTCTGGTTGCCCCAGAAATCGATTGCCACCATCAAACGCTGTTCCTAGTATCGAACCCGGTCAGCCGATGTTGACCTTGATCAAGGCTGGGGAGAGCACCGCACAATAGGTCTTTGCATCGCATGATTTGAATCTTCAGGAGCTTCTGCAATGACGATCGTGAACGGGATGACGACTGGCCAATTGGAGGCGGGCGGGTTTTTCCGGCCGCTGCTTTCCACCCGAAGCCGATCTGCAGGTCCAGCCTCTGCCGGTGCCGCGATGGACTGCGCCGTTCGTCCCCCTCTTTTTGACGCGCCCGTGCACACGGCGCCACCGCGCGTGCTGCCGTCTCGGCGATATCCGCCCGCCCGGGGCGCCTGAGCCGCTGTTTCCTTAAGGTCGCAGCGGACATCCGGTTGCGGCTGTCCCAGCCAACAGCCCGAGCAAAGGGCATGACGTGAAGGATTTCGATTGATGACCAGGAAGGGTTGGATAATCGCAGCGCTGGTGGCTGTCGTTGCGGCGGGCGGCTATTACGGCTGGACCAGCCTCACCGGTTCGCGCCTTCCTGCCGGCATTGCCAGCGGTAACGGACGCATCGAGGCCGTGGAAATCGACGTCTCCACGAAGATCGCCGGCCGCATTGCCGATATCCTCGTCGACGAAGGCGAGTTTGTCGAACCGGGTCAGGAACTGGCGCGGATGGATACCGCCCAGCTGGACGCCCGGCGCCGCCAGGCGGAAGCGGAACTGGCGCGGGCGAAAATCGGTGTGGAGACGGCTGGAAGTCTCGTCAGGCAGCAGGAAGCCCAGAGGGAAGCGGCTGCCGCCCTGATCGCGCAGCGCCAGGCCGAACTGGAAGCCGCCCTGACACGAAGGAACCGCTCCGAGCAGTTGTTGCGGACGAATACCGTCTCGCAGCAGGTGCTCGACGACGACCGCGCGAACTACCAGGCTGCGGTTGCGACGGTCGCTGCCGCCAAGGCGCAGCTCGCAGCTGCAGAGGCCGCCGTCAGCACGGCGCAGGCGCAGGTTGTGGACGCGAAGGCCGCAGTCGAGGCGGCAGAGGCCGCAATCGAGAGCATCGACGCAGACCTGAACGATAGCGTGCTGCGTTCGCCGCGCGCCGGCCGCGTCCAGTATCGGGTCGCCCAGCCGGGAGAGGTGCTTTCCGCCGGCGGTCGCGTCCTGAACCTGGTCGACCTGACCGACGTCTCCATGACCTTCTTCCTGCCGACCGAGCAGGCCGGCCGCGTCGCGCTCGGCAGCGAGGTCCGGCTCGTGCTCGACGCCATTCCGCAATACGTGATCCCGGCCAAGGCCACCTTCGTGGCCGACGTCGCCCAGTTCACGCCGAAGACGGTCGAGACGCAGGAGGAACGGCTGAAGCTGATGTTCCGCATCAAGGCGAGGATCGAGCCCGAGCTTCTCACGCGATACATCCGCCAGGTGAAGACCGGTCTGCCGGGCGTGGCCTATGTTAAGATCGCGCAGGATGCCGAGTGGCCTGCCGCGCTCGGAAACGTCGTGAAATGAGCGTCGCTGCGACGAGGGATGCGACAGCCGGCACCGTCGCGCGCATCGAGGATGTCGGCCTCTCCTACGGCAAGACACGTGCGCTGGACGGGATAACGCTCGAAATTCCTTCCGGCTGCATGGTTGGCCTCATCGGTCCGGACGGCGTCGGAAAGTCGAGCCTGCTGTCGCTGATTGCCGGTGCCCGCGCCATGCAGCAGGGGCGGATCGAGGTGCTGGGCGGCGATATCGCCGATGCGCGCCACCGCCGCCTGACCTCGCCGCGCATCGCCTTCATGCCGCAGGGGCTGGGAAAGAACCTCTATCCGACGCTGTCGGTCTTCGAGAACGCCGATTTCTTCGGCGGTCTGTTTGGTCAGGGTGCGCAGGAACGGAAGGCCCGCATCGCTGCGCTCCTGAAGAGCACGGGGCTTGGCCCCTTTGCGGATCGTCCCGCCGGCAAGCTTTCCGGCGGCATGAAGCAGAAGCTCGGCCTCTGCTGCGCGCTGATCCACGATCCCGATCTTCTGATCCTCGACGAGCCGACCACCGGCGTCGATCCCCTGTCGCGGCGGCAGTTCTGGGAATTGATCGACAAGATCCGCGATGAGCGCACCGGCATGAGCGTGCTGGTTTCCACCGCCTACATGGAGGAGGCGGCGCGCTTCGACTGGCTGGTGGCGATGGATGCAGGCCGGGTGCTGGCCACCGGCACGCCGGCCGAGCTTTTGGAACGGACCGGCACCTCCAATCTCGACGCGGCCTTCGTGGCACTTCTGCCGGAGGAAAAGCGCCGCGGCCACACTGAGCTGACGATCCCGCCGCGAAAGACGGGCGCGGACGAGCAGATCGCTATCGAGGCCGATCATCTGACGATGCGCTTCGGCGACTTCACCGCCGTCAGCGATGTCAGCTTCCGCATTCCGCGCGGCGAGATCTTCGGCTTCCTCGGCTCCAACGGCTGCGGCAAGACGACGACGATGAAGATGCTGACCGGCCTTCTGCCTGCCAGCGAAGGCACCGCCCGGCTGTTCGGCAAGGTGGTGGATCCCAACGATATGGCCGTGCGAAGGCGCATCGGCTACATGTCCCAGGCTTTTTCGCTCTATGGCGAGCTTTCGGTCCGGCAGAATCTCGAACTGCACGCCCGCCTGTTCCAGATGCCTGCGGATGCGATCTCCGAGCGCGTCGCCTACATGGCCGAGCGCTTCGATCTGACGGACGTGATGGATGCCATGCCGGACGCGCTGCCGCTCGGTATCCGCCAGAGGCTTTCGCTGGCCGTTGCGATGGTGCATTCGCCGGAAATCCTGATCCTCGACGAGCCGACATCGGGCGTCGATCCGGTCGCGCGCGACGGCTTCTGGGAGATCCTGGCCGACCTGTCGCGCAAGGACAACGTCACGATCTTCGTCTCGACCCATTTCATGAACGAGGCCGAACTGTGCGACCGCATCTCGCTGATGCACGCCGGCAAGGTGCTGGTCAGCGACACGCCTGCCAACATTGTCAAGTTTCGCAGCGCGCAGACCCTGGAGCAGGCCTTCGTCGAATATCTCGAGGAAGCGATCGGCGAGACGTCGCCTGCCGCCGAAGCCGGGCCGTCGCAACCCGTGACGCCGGTGGCCGAGGCAGCGAAGGCCGAGGCGCGCGCGCGGCGCTTCTTCGATTTCGGCCGCATGTTCGCCTATACCAGGCGCGAGACGCTGGAATTGCAGCGCGACCCGATCCGCGCCACGCTAGCCCTGATCGGCAGCCTCGTCCTGATGTTCGTCATCGGCTACGGCATCAATCTCGACGTGGAGAACCTGTCTTTTGCGGTTCTCGACCGGGACGACACGACCATCAGCCGCGACTACACCCTGCAGATCGCAGGCTCGCGCTATTTCACCGAGAAGGCGCCGATCACCGACTACGAGGACATGGACCGGCGCATGCGCAATGGCGAACTGAGCCTTGCCATCGAGATTCCGCCAGGCTTCGGGCGCGACGTTGCCCGCGGCCGCGATGCGCAGGTCAGCGCCTGGATCGACGGCGCCATGCCGACGCGCGCGGAGACGGTCCGCGGCTACGTGCAGGGCATGCACGCCACCTGGCTCAGCCAGAAGGCGCGTCAGCGCTACGGCGATGTCGCCGCGGCTGGCGATTACCAGCTGGAGATCCGCTACCGCTACAATCCCGATGTGCAGAGCCTGATCGCGATCGTTCCCGCCGTCATGCCGATCCTGCTCTTGATGATCCCGTCCATGCTGACCGTTCTCAGCATCGTCCGCGAGAAGGAGCTGGGGTCGATCATCAATTTCTACGTGACGCCGGTGACGCGGCTCGAATTCCTGCTCGGCAAGCAGATCCCCTATATCGTGCTTGCCGCCCTCAACGTCATTCTGCTGACCGCCTTTGCCATATTCGTCTTTCGCGTGCCCTTCACCGGCAGCTTCCTGGTGTTCGGCACGGCGGCACTCCTCTATGTCGTCGTCACGACCAGCATGGGGCTGGTGATCTCCACTTTCATCAACAGCCAGATCGCCGCGATCTTCGGCACGGCGCTGATCACGCTGGTGCCGGCCGTGCAGTATTCCGGCATGATCGACCCGGTTTCTTCGCTGCGCGGTTTCGGCGCCGTGATCGGCAACATCCTCCCGACAACCTACTTCATCACCATCTCGCGCGGATCGTTTTCGAAGGCCCTCGATTTTGCCGATCTCGGCGCCGCCTTCCTCCCGCTCCTGATCGCCGTTCCCGTGCTCTTCGGCCTCGGCGTGGCGCTCCTCAAGAAGCAGGCGACGTGACATGCGGCTAGCCAACGTTTTCCAGCTGGGCGTCAAGGAACTGCGCGGGCTCATGCGCGATCCCGTGCTGCTGATCCTGATCCTCTACTCGTTCTCGCTGTCGATCTATTCCGCCTCCAACGCCACGCCGGACACGCTGAACCACGCGGCGATCGCGATCGTCGACGAGGACGAATCGCCGATCTCCTCGCGCATCATCACCGCCTTCTATCCGCCCTATTTCTCGGTGCCGAAACTGATCACCCAGGCGGAGATGGACAGCCGTATGGACGCGGGGCTCGACACCTTCGCGCTCGACATCCCGCCGAATTTCCAGCGCGACCTCCTGGCCGGAAAGTCGCCGACGATCCAGCTCAACGTCGACGCCACGCGCATGTCGCAGGCGTTCAGCGGCGGCGGTTACGTGCAGTCGATCGTGTCGGGCGAAATCGACGAATATATCAACCGCTACCGCGGCGAGACGAGTCTGCCGGTCGATCTGGTGCTTCGCGCCCGCTTCAATCCGCAGCTCGACAAGGGCTGGTTCATGCCAATATCCAACGTGATCACGGCGATCACCATGCTGGCGATCGTGCTGACGGGGGCAGCGCTCATTCGCGAACGCGAGCACGGCACGATCGAGCATCTGCTGGTGATGCCGGTCACCCCGACCGAGATCATGGTCAGTAAGATCTGGTCGATGGGTGCCGTCGTTCTCGTCGCCTCCGCCCTCTCATTGGTCATCGTCGTGCAGGGCATCCTGAGCGTTCCGATCGAGGGATCGCTGGCGCTCTTTCTTGCCGGGACGGCGCTTCAGCTCTTTGCCACCACCTGCATGGGCATCTTCCTTGCGACGGTGGCCGGCTCCATGCCGCAGTTCGGCCTGCTGCTGATGCTTGTGCTTCTGCCGCTCCAGGTTCTCTCCGGTGCGCTGACGCCGCGCGAAAGCATGCCCGAATTCATCCAGACGCTGATGCTCGCCGCCCCCAACACCCATTTCGTCATCCTCGCCCAGGCGATCCTGTTTCGGGGCGCGGGGCTTTCGGTCGTCTGGCCGCAGTTTTTGGCGCTGACGGCGATCGGTGCGGTCTTCTTCTACGTTTCATTGCGCCGGTTCCGCCAGTTCCTGCGCTAACGCAGTGGCCGCCGCCGTGCGCCGTTGACACATGGTGTTGCAATTCAAGGAGATGTTCGATGACAGCGAATAGGACCGAAACGCGCAGGCAGAGGCCGGATGCGGCGGAAATCGCGCTGATCGACCGCTACTGGCGGGCTGCGAACTATCTCTCCGTCGGGCAGATCTACCTGCTCGACAATCCGCTCCTGCGCGAGCCGCTGAAGGCGGAGCACATCAAGCCGCGGCTGCTCGGCCATTGGGGAACGACGCCGGGGCTGAACTTCATCTACGCGCACCTGAACCGCATCATCCGCGCGCGCGACGCCAATGTGATCTACGTCTGCGGCCCCGGCCACGGCGGACCCGGCATGGTCGCCAACACCTATCTGGAGGGAACCTACAGCGAGGTCTATCCCGCGATCGGTGAGGATGCGGAAGGTCTGCAGAAGCTGTTCAAGCAGTTCTCCTTCCCCGGCGGCGTGCCGAGCCACGTGGCTCCCGAGACGCCGGGTTCCATTCATGAGGGCGGCGAACTCGGCTATGCGCTGGTCCACGCATACGGTGCGGCATTCGACAATCCCGATCTCGTCGTCGCCTGCGTGGTCGGCGATGGCGAAGCGGAGACCGGTCCGCTCTCCACAAGCTGGCAGTCGCACAAGTTCCTAAACGCCGCCCGCGACGGTGCGGTTCTGCCGATCCTGCACCTGAACGGCTACAAGATCGCCAATCCCACTGTCCTCGCCCGCATGAGCGACGAGGACCTGCGCAGCCTCTTTACCGGCTACGGCTACCAGCCCTATTTTGTCGAAGGTCACGAGCCGGAGAAGATGCACCCCCGCATGGCGGAGGTGCTGGACGAAGTGTTCGATGTGATCGCCGAAATCCAGGCGAAGGCGCGATCCGGTGACGCGGGGCACGGTTGCCCGCGCTGGCCGATGATCGTGCTGCGCAGCCCCAAGGGCTGGACCGGCCCGAAGGAAGTGGACGGCCTCAAGGTCGAGGATTTCTGGCGCTCGCACCAGGTACCCGTTTCCAATTGCCGCGGCGATGCCGGACACCGCAAGATCCTCGAGGAATGGATGCAGAGCTACGGACCGCACGACCTGTTCGACGAGGCGGGCCGGCTGAGACCGGAGTTGCGGGCGCTTGCGCCGCAGGGACGGCGCCGCATGGGCGCCAACCCGCATGCGAATGGCGGTCTGCTGCGGCGCACGCTCGAACTGCCCGACATTCGCGACTATGCCGTCGCCGTCGAAAGCCCCGGCCGCGATCTCGGACAATCGACCAGGGTGCTCGGCAGCTATCTGCGCGATGTCATGCGGATGAACGACAAATATTCGAACTTCCGCGTTTTTGGCCCCGACGAGACCGAATCCAACCGCCTCGGCGACGTTTTCCAGGCGACCGACCGCGTCTGGATGGAGGACATCCAGCCATACGACGTTCATCTTTCGCCCGATGGGCGCGTGATGGAGGTGCTCAGCGAGCATCTTTGCCAGGGCTGGCTGGAAGGCTATCTGCTCACCGGCCGGCACGGCTTCTTCTCCTGCTACGAAGCCTTCATCCACATCGTCGATTCCATGTTCAACCAGCACGCCAAGTGGCTGCAGGTCTCGCGCGAACTGTCCTGGCGCAAGCCTGTCTCGTCGCTGAACTATCTGCTGACCTCGCATGTCTGGCGGCAGGACCATAACGGCCTCAGCCATCAGGATCCGGGCTTCATCGATCTGGTCGCCAACAAGAAGGCCGACATCGTCCGCATCTATCTGCCGCCCGATGCCAACACGCTGTTGTGGGTCGGCGATCATTGCCTGAAGACTTATGACCGCATCAACGTCATCGTCGCCGGAAAGCAGCCCGAGCCGCAATGGCTGACGATGGAGGAGGCCGTCCAGCACTGCGAGGCGGGCATGGGCCGATGGGATTGGGCCAGCAACGAGGGCGAGGAGGAGCCGGACGTCGTCATGGCCTGTGCCGGCGATGTCCCGACCATGGAGACGCTCGCGGCGGTGGACCTCTTGCGCGAGCATATTCCCGACCTGAAGGTCCGGGTCGTCAATGTCGTCGATCTTCTGGCGCTGCAGCCGCAGTACCGCCACCCGCATGGGCTGGACGACGAGGCTTTCGACGCGCTGTTCACCAAGAACCGGCCGGTGGTCTTCGCCTATCACGGCTATCCCTACCTGATCCATCGGCTGACATACAAGCGAAGGAACCACGGCAACATCCACGTGCACGGCTTCGTCGACGAGGGCACCACGACCTCGCCCTTCGACATGACCGTGATGAACGAGCTCGACCGCTATCACCTGGCCCTTGCCGCCATCAAATGGGTGCCGGGCCTGGAGGTGCGCGCCTCCGAGGTGGTCGCCGAACTTCAGGGCAAGCTCGATGCGCATCATCACTATGTGCGCGCCTATGGCGAGGACATGCCTGAAATCCGGGACTGGACCTGGTCACGCTGAGGGCGCCATTTCCGCAGTCGGTAGTGGGTTCTTGTGGCAACCACATGCGCAAAAACCGGGACCTGAAGCGTGCCGCACGAACCCCTTTTCACGCGACACGCGTGGCCGGCGGAACGCCTGCCTTCGATGTTGCCGTCGCCGCGTTCTCCGCTTGACATCGAAGCGCGGCTGCGTGACGACCGGTGCCGTCGAATTTTCTCCTCCCGCCTTTCGAAGGACTTTCTGAAAATGCCCGGTCCCTATGTTGTTCCCGTCCACGGTGATGCCGATCTGCCGAAGGAGGTCGATGTTGTCGTCATCGGCGGCGGCATTATCGGCACGTCCACCGCGCTGGAGCTTTCCGAGCGCGGCCTGCGTGTCGCGCTGTGCGAGAAGGGGGGGATCGCGCAGGAGCAGTCGAGCCGCAACTGGGGCTGGGTGCGCATCGCCTGCCGCGATCCGCGCGAAGTGCCGCTGATGGCCGCTTCCCTGCGCATCTGGGACACGCTCGACGAACGCACCGGCCGCGACACCGGCTTCAAGCGGGCGGGCATCATCTTCACCTCGTCGACCGAGCGGGAGTTCGCCGACCACAGCAGCTGGATCCGGAACCTCGACGGCTACGACATCGAGGCGCGTATGCTGACCGGCGCCGAGTTCCGGGAGATGTATCCGGGCACGACGATGAACCTGAAGGGCGCGCTCTATACGCCCACCGATGCCCGCGCCGAGCCGCAGAAGGCAGCACCCGCAATCGCCGAGGCGGCGAGGGCCAACGGGGCGGCAATCCTCACCGAATGCGCGGTGCGCGGCATCGAGACGGCCGCCGGCGCGGTGTCCGGCGTGGTCACGGAGCGGGGCGCCATAGCCTGCAAGGCGGTGGTGCTCGCGGGCGGTGCCTGGTCGAGCCTGTTTGCCGGCACGTTGGGCATTCACCTGCCGCAATTGAAGGTTCTGAATTCGGTCCTGCGCACCACGCCGCTCGACGGCGCGCCGGAGCAGACGATGTGGGCCTCCGGCTTTGCCTTCCGCAAGCGTCAGGACGGCGGCTATACGGTGGCCTCCGGTCACGAAAACATCGTCGACATCGTGCCGAAGTCCTTCCGCTTCGCGTTCGATTTTCTGCCCGCGCTGAAGATGCAATGGCGGTCGCTGAAGTTTCGCGCCGGCTGGCGCTTTTTCGATGAGGCGCGCATCGCCAGCCGCTGGGCGTTGGACGAGCCGAGCCCGTTCGAATATTGCCGCGTGCTCGACCCGGTTCCGTCCAGGAAGATGTCGGACAATGCGCTTTCGAGTCTGCGCCGCGCCTTCCCCGTCTTCGAGAGGGCGCAGGTTGCCCAGCGCTGGGGCGGCCTGATGGATGTCACGCCCGATGCGATTCCCGTGATCTCCGCGGTCGACCGCATTCCCGGCTTCCATATCGCAACGGGCTTTTCCGGCCATGGCTTCGGCATCGGCCCGGGGGCGGGCCGGCTGATGGCCGACATCGTCACCGGCGCAACGCCGGTGGTGGATCCGAGGGATTTCCGCCTGTCCCGTTTCACCGACGGCTCGAAGATCGAGCTGATCAGCGGCTTCTGAGACAGGCGGCCACTTTCAGCTCTTCATGGCGAGCCGGATGCGATCGTAGCAGCTGCAGCTTTTCACATGCAGTTGCTGCCTGTCGCGCACAGTGATGCGCCCGCGGTTGTAGCTGATCGCGCCGGCCTCCATCAGTTCCGTGCAGATGACGTTGACGGTCGCCCGCCGCAGTGCCAGCAGCTTCGACATCGCCTCCTGCGTGATGTGGAACTGGTCGCCGGCCACGCGGTCATGCGTCTGCAGCAGCCAGCGCGAGACCCTTTGCTCGGCGGTGTGGAGACTGTTGCAGGCAGCCGATTCCATCAGTTGCACGATGAGCGAGCGCACATAGCGAAGGATGGCGGGGCGCAGGTCGTGGAAGCGGTCCAGCGCCGTGCGGAAATCCTCGACCGAAAGCCAGAGCGCCTTGCCCGGCACCTGGACGACCGATTTGCCGAGCGCACGGTCTCCTTCCAGAACGAAGGCGAGTCCGAGGAGACCTTCCGGTCCCAGCGAAGCCTTCTCCACGTTCTTGTCGCCGGTCACGTCAGTAACGAAGGAGATGACGCCTTCGACAGGGAAGACGACATGGCTCATCGCCTCTTCTTCGCTGAAGATGACGTCGCCGGTTTCCAGCTCACGAATTTCCCCGCACTCGAACATGAATTCCCGAGCGCTCGGATGCAGCGAGGATAGAATCTTGTTGCCGAAAAAATTGTCTGATTTGTTACTGTCGATCAAGGAACGCCCCAGTATGTCCCATTGAACTAGTAACATATTCAGCAAACTTTTAAACGACCATTTACTGTTCGTTAGGCATCTTGTAGCCGATTTCGACAAGGAGTCTCGGCATAAGGTTAACGTCGCGGTGATCGTTAGTCATAGGCAGACTGACGAAGACTTAAGTCAAATTGCGTATATAACCTGAACGCCGCAACCAAAAGTAGTGGCGTGTATATCCCCTCACGATGTGGCACGCAGCCAGTCTTCCATCCCGTGCGCAGCGGCCCGGCCGCTGGCAAGGCACGCGGTCAGCAGATAGCCGCCGGTGGGGGCCTCCCAGTCGATCATTTCGCCGGCCACGAACACGCCGGGCATCGCCTTGAGCATGAAGCTTGCGTCGATGCCGGCCCATTCGATGCCGCCGGCCGACGAGATGGCCTCAGCGATGGGCCGGGGACGCAGAGCCGGGATAGGCAACGCCTTGATCAGGGCGGCGAGCTCTTCCGGCCCGCGGCGACCGGCCTCCGGTGCGATTTCCCGCAGCAGCGCCGCCTTGACGCCCGAAAGCCCGGCTCCCTTGCGCAGGCGATTGGTGAAGCTGGCCTTCGTCCCCTGTCGGGCGAAATCGCGCGCAAGCTTGTCGATGCTGCGACCGGGCGCCAGGTCGATGACGAGGTTCGCTGCCCCGCCTGCCGCCAGCCGGTCGCGCAATGCAGCCGCATGGGCATAGACCAGGCTGCCTTCGATGCCATGGCGCGAAATCACGAACTCGCCTTGGACTGTGCCGGCATCCGAGGTGGCGGTGACGGACTTGAGCGGCTCGCCTGCGAAGCGGGTCGCAAAGCTTGCCGACCAGTCGACGTCGAAGCCGCAGTTGGCGGGGCGGAACGGCGAGACCGCAACTCCGCGTTCGACGAGCATATCCACCCAGGTCGCATCCGATCCAAGCCGGGGCCAGCTCGCTCCGCCGAGCGAAAGCAGGGTTGCGCGGCTTTTGACCGTCGCCTTTCCGTCCGGCGTGTCGAAGACAAGCGCGTCGCCTTCGAAGCCGATGAAGCGGTGCCGGGTGGAAATGGTTGCACCCTGCGCCTCGAGCCGGCGCAGCCATGCCCGAAGAAGAGGGGAGGCCTTCATTGCTGTCGGAAAGACCCGCCCGGACGTGCCGACGAAGGTCTCAATGCCGAGGGCGGCGCACCAGTCCTGCACGGCCTGCGGCGGAAACGCGTCGAGTGCTGCGCGAAGATGGGGCGACGCTGCCCCGAAGCGCCCGGAAAAGGATGCGAAGGGTTCGGAATGGGTGATGTTCAGACCGGATTTTCCGGCAAGCAGGAATTTCCGGGCGACGGTCGGCATCGCCTCGTACACGGCGACCGCCCGGCCGGACGCCGACAGGACCTCCGCCGCCATCAGCCCGGCCGGCCCGCCGCCGACGATCGCGATTTCCACTTCCTGCATGCGCCTGCCAGCCGGTTTCGGTTCTTCGGTCTTCTCTTTTGCGCGGGTGGCGCGCCGGCGCAAGGGTGCGGGTCAAAATCGCGATCATGCTTCCGGCCTGTGGACATGCTTCTGGCGGATTGGCAGGGGGCTGGCGATTGGATAGCGTCGCGGCAAAGAAGAGGAGCGGATCCCATGACAGACCGCGCGCCACCCGATCTGCGTGTGATCCTGCGCATAGACTTTCCCGAAACAGAGCGTCTCGGACGCGGCAAGATGATGCTGCTGGAGAAGATCCGGGAAACCGGGTCGATTTCGGCTGCCGGACGGGCGATGGACATGTCCTATCGCCGCGCGTGGCTGCTGGTCGACGCGATGAACCGCATGTTTGCCTCGCCGGTGGTGGAATCGCAGCGCGGCGGCAAGCAGGGTGGCGGCGCGGCGATCACGGCTTTCGGCGAGACCCTTCTGGCCCGCTTCCGCGCCATGGAGCAAAAGGCGCGGGACGCGCTGGCCCCGGACCTTGAATGGCTGGAGGCGAACCGCGCCAGGGATGCAAAGGACAAGGGCTGACCTCAGCGGGGATCCAGCGCGACCGTCTTGATGACGGCGAAGACCGGCTTGCCGGGCTGCAGGTCGAGCCGCTCGGTGGAGAGGCCCGTGATGCGGGCATGGACGACATCCCCGCCGCAGGCGACCCGCACGGTGACCATTCCGTCGCTGTCCGCCACGATCGTCTCGATCCTGCCGTCGAGGATGTTGAGCGCGCTGAGGCCGGCCGGTCTCTCGATCGCCAGCATGACGTCGCGGGCGGGAATGTGGACGCGCACGGGCGCGCCTTCGGCAACGTCGCTGTTGGGCACGTGCAGGACATTGCTTTTCAGTTGCACCGTGGCCAGCCGGTGCGGCGGGTCGAACGACGCGATCACGCCGGAAAGCACGCTGCCCATCTCGCGGCGGTCCATGCCGGAATTCAGGGTGGGTGCGCTGAGCACATCGGAGACGGGACCCGTCGCCACAACCAGCCCGTCACGCATCAGGACGACACGGTCGGCAAGCCTTGCGACCTCGTGCACCGCATGGCTGACATAGACGATCGGCACTTTCGTTTCGTCGCGCAGTCGCTCGAGGTAGGGCAGGATTTCGGCCTTGCGCTCCTCGTCGAGTGCGGCCAGCGGCTCGTCCATCAAAAGCAGGCGAGGGGCGGAGAGCAGGGCGCGGCCGATCGCGACGCGCTGACGCTCGCCGCCGGAGAGATTGGCGGGGCGGCGGTCCAAAAGGTGGCCTATGCCGAGCAGTTCAACCACCCGGTCCTGGCTGTCGGGAACCTCGCCGCGGGGTGCGAACCAGCGGCCATAGGAGAGGTTGCCGCGCACGGTGAAATGGGGAAACAGCCGCGCTTCCTGGAATACGTAGCCGAAACGCCGCCTGTGCTTGGGCACGAAGATGTCGCGCCTTGTGTCGACCAGCACGTCGCCGTCCAGCACGATCCGTCCCTCGTCCGGGCGGATCAGCCCGGCAATCGCCCGGATCAGCGAGGTCTTGCCGGAGCCGGAACGGCCGAAGAGCGCAGTCACCCCGCCGTCGGAGGCGAAGCCTGCCTCGAGGCGAAAGGCGCCCAGTCGGTGGCGGACATCGACCAGCAGCGTCATTCGAAGTTCACCTTCTTGCCCAGCGCATGCGCCATGAATTCGGAGGCGAGCAGCGCGGCCATGGAAATGACGATGGCGACGATCGTCAGCCGCATGGCGCCCACGTCGCCGCCGGGCACCTGCGTGAAGGTGTAGATCGCAGCCGACAGCGTCTGCGTTTCGCCGGGAATGTTGGACACGAAGGTGATCGTCGCGCCGAATTCACCCATCGCCTTGGCGAAGGAGAGGATCATACCGGCAATCACGCCGGGCAGGATCAGCGGAAAGGTGACTGTGAGGAAGACCCAGGCCGGGTTCGCGCCCAGCGTGCCGGCGGCGTCCTCCAGCTTGCGATCGACAGCGTCGAGCGAGAGGCGGATGGAGCGCACGAGCAGCGGAAAGCCCATCACCGCGCAGGCAAGGGCCGCCCCCGTCCAGCGAAACGAGAAGACGATGCCGAAATGCTGATCGAGAAACGCGCCGATCGGCCCCTTTCGCCCGAACAGGATCAGGAGCAGGAAACCGGTGACGACGGGCGGCAGGATCAGCGGCAGGTGAACGATGCCGTTCAGGATCGACTTACCCCAGAAGCGGCCGCGCGACAGCGCCAGCGCCGCGAGAATGCCGAACGGAAGGCTTGCGGCGACCGCAACGGTGGAGACGAGCAGGCTGAGCCGGATTGCCGTCCATTCTTCTTCGCTCAACGTAAACCAGTCCAAATCGGGCAACTCACATTTTCGATCGCAACGAACGCAGCAGGCCATCAGGGCGCGACGGGTCCGGGAAATCCGGACAATGGCATGAAATCGATCGCGATCAATAGCTTGAGGAAGATCCGCCGCGCGCCGGCAAGCGGTGCGCGGCGGCGGTAAGATGCTATTTCAGGACGGTGAAGCCCTGTTCGGTGAAGAACGGTGCGGCCTTGTCCGACGTCAGGTAGTCGAGATAGGCGCGGGCATCGGTGTTTTCGGATTCCGAGAGAATGGCAATCGGGTAGATGATCGGCGGATGGCTGTCCTCGGGAAAGGTGCCGACGACGGCAACGCCCGGATCGGCGGCGGCATCGGTCGCATAGACGATGCCGTAAGGGGCTTCGCCGCGGGAGACGAGGGCGAGTGCAGCACGAACGCTTTCCGCGCTGGCCACCTTGTCTTCGACGGAGGACCAGATTCCGAGTTTCACGAGTGCCGCCTTTCCGTATTTGCCGGCTGGCACGGAATCGACTGCGCCCATGGCAAGCCTGCCGTCGCCGACGAGGGCGGCAAGGTCGAAGCCGTCCTTGATCTCCACCGGCGTGGCGGCATCCTTCGGCGCGACCAGCACGATGCGGTTACCGAGGAAGTTGGAGCGCGTGCCGTCCTTTATCAGCCTCTTCTCGGTGACATAGTCCATCCAGGCGAGGTCGGCGGAGATGAAGACGTCGGCGGGTGCTCCAGCTTCGATCTGCTTGGCCAGAGCCGAACTTGCGGCATACGACACCGTCGTTTCCTTGGCGCTCTCCTTGGTCCAGGCCGCATTGGCGGCGTCGAGCGCGTTCTTCAGGCTGGCGGCGGCAAAGACGGTGACCTTGTCCTGCGCCATGGCCGGCGCGCCGATTGCGAAGACGCCGAGCCAGGCGGCTGTGAGCGAGGCTGCGGCAAGCCTCAGCCAGTGACGACGGTTGATGCTCATTTCCCTCTCCGTGTTGTGCGTGATATTCCAACGAATATAGCGCCCTGCCGGAAATGGCCAGTGCTATATTTTTGTATATATAACGCTTGTGCGTGGGCGCGGAGCAGGCGAAAGTGACGCCTGGGCGGAAGCGCAGGCAGCCGCGTTAATGGCAAGGGCAGGGAGCAGGGCATGGTGCGCGAAAACGAGATCCGACAGAACGAAGTCGCCGTGAGCCCGCCGGAGCCGGTCGATGCGGGCCTTGTGTTCATCGGGCGCATCCGCACGCCGTGGGATCAACGGCTGTTGTGCCCGCGTCAGGGGCGGGCCGACGGCCCGCTCTGCCGCATCGAGATTTTCGAGCCCTGGGATCAGGCCCTGCGCGGCGTCGAGGCCTTCGAGCGCCTGGAGGTGCTGTACTGGCTGGACCGTTCGAGGCGCGACCTCGTGCTGCAGAGCCCCGGCAGCAACGGCAAGGTGCACGGCACCTTCTCGCTCCGCTCGCCCGTGCGCCCGAACCCGATCGGAACCTCCATCGTTCACCTCGAGCGGGTAGAGGGCAACGTCCTGTTCGTGCGCGGCCTCGACTGCCTCGACGGAACGCCGCTGCTCGATCTCAAGCCCGACCGTTCGCTGTTCAAGCCGATCGCCCCGCCGCAGCCGGGCGACTATGAGACCGGCGAAACGGCGACGTATTGCCAGAAGGCCTGACGCGCCACAGCTTTCGTTGCAAAGCCTGGCCTTCGAACTGTGCCCGTCACGTCCGATGCCTTGATCACCGCTCAGGCGGGCTTTCCGGCCTTCAAGGCCAAGTCCTCGATGGCAGCGTTGGTGATGGTGGCGATCACATCTGCGCCGACATGCCGCCGTCGACCGTCAGCGTGATGCCGTTGACGAAGCTCGCCGAAGGCGATGCCAGGAAAAGCGCGGCAGGCGCCAGTTCTTCCGGCCGTCCCCAGCGCTTCAGCGGAATGCGCACGTTGACGAAGGACTGCACCTGCGGGTCTTCCGACAGCGCCCTGTTCGGATCGGTAACGAACCATCCGGGCGCGATCGCGTTCACCGTCAGGTTGTCGGCGCCGAACTCGACCGCGAGCGAGCGGGTGAGCGCTTCCAGCCCGCCCTTGGAGGCGGTGTAGGCCGGGTCAGGCGCGCGGGCGATGCGGGCGGCGATCGACGTGATGAAGACCAGCCGGCCGGCCTGCGAACGCTGCAGCAGCGGCAGGGCGGCCCGCGCCAGCCGGTAGGAAGCGGTGAGATTGACGTCGAGAAGCGAGGCGAAAGCCGCACCATCCAGCTCTTCCGTCCGGCGCCGGTCCCGGAGGCTGGCGGCATGGACGACGACGTCCAGTCCGCCAAGGCTCTCGCCGGCGCGCAGGGCGACCGCTTCGGGATCGACGGAAAGGTCGGCCGCGAGCGCTTCCGCAGCGAAACCTTCGCCCCTCAATGCGGCGCAATGCGCTTCCAGTGTTGCCTCTTCCCGCCCGTTCAGCACGACCCGTTCGCCGGCACGCGCAAAGGCGCGCGCGATCTCAAGCCCCATGC
Organism: Rhizobium subbaraonis; assembly: GCF_900220975.1. Lineage (GTDB taxonomy): Bacteria > Pseudomonadota > Alphaproteobacteria > Rhizobiales > Rhizobiaceae > Mycoplana > Mycoplana subbaraonis. The sequence continues at coordinate 58,060 of NZ_OBQD01000001.1, forward strand.
CGCGCGTTGCGCCCGTCACGAGCACGCGTCTGCTTTCCTTGGTCATTGGCTGTCCTTGCGGTTGCATCCCCTGATTGCCCGGTTCTCCTTAGCGCCTGCCGACATCGATTTGAAGGCTGGTGTTGGAGGGCCGTGCTTGGGTAGCGACCGGGGGGAGATCGGGGAGGCGGCTACTGCTCGTGCGACATGCGCGTGGGCGTCGACAGCAATTCGCCTTCGGGCGGCTGCTTGTCGCTGCCGGCGCCGGATACACGTTGAAGCACGACGATGCTCATGATCGATCCGACCATCAAGATGAGGACGACCAGCAGTATCCTTGCCGACATGAAGCTTCCTTTCGTTGGCCCGAAACGAAGTCGGCCGGAATTGGTTCCTCGCGGGTGGCCGCGAACCCCGCCGCCGATCTTTTCGTTGCGGTGTCAGATCACCTTGCCGGGGTTGAGGATTCCCTTCGGATCCAGCGCCAACTTGATCCGGCGCATCGCATCCAGTTCCTCCGCACTGCGCGAGCAGCCGAGATAGGGACGTTTCAACGTGCCTATTCCATGTTCCGCCGAAATCGATCCCCCAAAAGCCTTCACCAGATCGTAGGCGATCTCGTCGACAGCGTGCAGCTCCTCTGCCGAGGCTTCGCCGACGGAAATGGCGACATGCAGGTTGCTGTCACCGATATGGCCGAAGAAGGACACGTGGGCGTCGGGGAAGCGCTCCAGCAGGGCTGCCTCGCAGGCCCGCGCATAGTCCCCGATGCTGCCGATCGGCAGGCTGACGTCGAGATTGATCAGCGAGGGCAGCAACTGCCCCATCATGTAGGCCTCGCGCACGGACCAGAAGCGCTGCGTTTCCTTTTCCGACTGGGCGATGAGCGCATCGACGATCAGGCCGTCCTCCAGCGCGCGGCCGAGGAAGGCTTCGAACCGGTCGCGCGCCGCATCCGACCCGTCGGAATCTTCTTCGACGATCACCAGGAACGGATAGGCCGTCTCGAAGAAGCTGATCCCAGCCGCCTCGCAATTGAAGCGGACGAAGTTTTCCCACATGGCCTCGAAAGCCGATAGCGCTTCGAGTTCGCGACGGGCGCGCCCGAGCAGCGCGACGACCGCATCGTAGTTTTCCAGCGCGACAAGTGCGGTGCTGCGCGCGGGCGGCCGGGGTTTCAGCTTTACGACGGCACGCGTGATGATGCCGAGCGTTCCTTCCGCGCCGATGAAGAACTGGCGCAGGTCGTAGCCGGTGTTGTTCTTCGTCATCTTGTTGAGCATGGAGAGCACGGTGCCGTCCGCAAGCACCACCTCCAGGCCCAGCACGTTGTCGCGGGTTACGCCGTGCCGGATAACCCGGATGCCGCCGGCATTGGTGGAGATGTTGCCGCCGATCTGACAGCTGCCGCGTGCGCCGAGGTCGATCGCAAGCAGCATGCCGGCCTCCGCCGCTGCGTTCTGCGCCACCTCCAGCACGGTGCCGGCCTTCACTGTCATCGTGCCCGCGGCCGTATCGATCTCCTCGATGCCGGCGAGGTTTTCCAGCGATATCGCCACGTCTCCGCCCGAGGCGTTCGCGCCGCCCGCAAGCCCGGCCAATCCGCCCTGAGGGACGACCGGCTGGCCGTGGGCGTTGCAGATCCTAAGCGCAGTCGAGACTTCCTCGACGGTCCGTGGCCGGATGACGGCCATCGGCAGCACGCGCCCGGTCAGGCTCTCGTCGCTGCGGTAGCGCTCGCCAATCGCTGCCCCGGTGAGGACCGTCTCCGCGCCAAGCGCTTCGGTCAGTTCGTCGATGATGCTCATGTCGGTTTCCTGCGCGATGGCGTAACTCGGATGTTTCAGTGATTAGCGGGCGCGCTCGCCGAATGCAACGCCGGCGGCCGGTCGCCACTTTGAGGTGAACGTCTGATCAAGCAGATGAAATTGCTACGTTTTACGGAAAATCAGGATTCTTGTCGGGGCCCTTGACACCCTGCAATGTGTCTTCATAATGATCAGATGTCAGACCAATTTTGAGAAGCTGGCGACAAACGGGGAATGGCCGCATGACGGCGAGAATGTATGCCAGGGCGGCAATTTTGCCGCTGCCGCCAATGGACCGGGCGCGCCAGGTCACCGAGGCGCTCGCCAGCTATATCGGCCAGGCGAACCTCAAGGCCGGCGACCGGCTTCCGGCCGAGCGCGAGCTGATGGCCGCACTTGCCGTCGGGCGATCGACCATCCGCGAGGTCATCCGCCATTTCCAGGCCCTCGGGGTCATGGAGACGCGCAAGGGCAGCGGCACCTATCTCCTGAAGCCCGTCACGACCGCCACGATCCACATGCCGCTGTCCTTCGACGCCATTCATCTGCGCGATGCGCTGCTGCAGACGCTGGAGGTGCGCCGCGGCATCGAATGCGAGGCCAACATGGTCGCCGCCCGCCGCCGCACCGCAAGCGACCTGGCCACGATCGAGGAAAAGCTCGACGCGATGGAGCGTGTACACCTGGCCAAGGGCACATCCGGCCCGGAAGACCTGGCCTTTCACCTTGCCATCTACGACGCCACCCATAATCCGCTGTTCCGCCAGCTTCTGGAGCAGATGCGCGAGGCCTTCGAGCGCTTCTGGGACGAGCCGTTCGACCGGCCCGACTTTGCTCGCCGCTCCTTTCCCTTCCACCGCACGCTGTTCAACGCGATCGTCGCCCAGGACACGGAAGCCGCACGCCGCGAAACGCTGAAGATCCTCGATGTCGTCGAGGAAGACATCAAGGAAATGTCAAAATGACTGACGGTGCCGATCCGTTCGACCTCGCCTCGCTGATCGTCGCCCACGACGAGGCCAATGCCTTCGAGGCGGTGGTGCCGCCGATCGTGCAGACGTCGCTGTTCACCTTCTCCTCCTATGACGAGATGGTTTCGGCCTATCGCGGCGAGATCGTCCGGCCGATCTACACTCGCGGCCTGAACCCGACCGTGCGCGCCTTCGAGGAGATGCTGGCGAAGCTGGAGGGTGGCGAGGACGCGATGGGCTTTGCCAGCGGCATGGCGGCGATCTCCTCCACCGTACTCTCCTTCGTCGAGCCCGGCGATCGCATCGTCGCGGTCAGGCACGTCTATCCCGACGCCTTCCGCCTGTTCGGCACCATCCTGAAGCGGATGAAGGTCGAGGTGACCTATGTCGACGGCCGCGACGAGGAGGCGGTCGCCCGCGCGCTTCCGGGCGCGAAGCTCTTCTACATGGAGAGCCCGACGAGTTGGGTGATGGACGTCCACGACGTTGGCGCGCTGGCCGCGCTGGCGAAACGCCACGGCATCGTCTCGGTCATCGACAACAGCTGGGCAAGCCCGGTCTTCCAGCGCCCGCTGTCGCTCGGCGTCGACCTCGTGCTGCACTCGGCCTCGAAATATCTCGGCGGCCACAGCGACGTGGTCGCCGGCGTCGTCACCGGCTCGAAGGATCTGATCGGCCGCATCCGCGCCGAGGCCTATCCCTATCTCGGCGGCAAGCTGTCGCCCTTCGATGCGTGGCTGCTGGTGCGCGGCCTGCGCACGCTGCCGATCCGCATGAAGGCGCACGAGGCCTCGGCGCTGGAGATTGCACGCCGGCTCCAGGCGCTGGACGTTGTCGAGAGCGTCCAGCATCCCGCGCTTGCCAACCGCCTGCCGCCGGGCCTGACGGGCACCTCCGGCCTGTTCTCCTTCATTTTCCGCGAGGGCATCGACATCCGCGCCTTCGCCGATCGCCTGAAGCTGTTCAAGCTCGGCGTCAGCTGGGGCGGTCACGAGAGCCTGATCGTACCGGGTGAGGTCGTGCTGCAGCAGAAGGCGGAGCCCAATTCCGCGCACGCATTCGGCATCCATCCGCGGTCCGTGCGTCTCCACGTCGGCCTCGAAGGAACCGGGGCCCTGTGGCGTGATCTGGAGGCGGCGATCGCAGCCGCCTCCCAAGCCTGAAGAGCAATAAACCAAAGCCCACAAGGGGGAGCGACCATGAAAAGACTGCTGACTGCCGCATTGTTCGCCGCGATGATGTCGGGGACGGCGCTGGCCGACACGACGCTGAAGCTCGTCGAGGTCATCACCAGCCCCGAGCGCACCGAGACGCTGAAATCAATCGTCGGCAAGTTCGAGGCCGAGAACCCGGGCACCAAGGTCGAGATCATCTCGCTGCCCTGGGGCGAGGCGTTCCAGAAGTTCGCCACCATGGTCTCCGCCGGCGAGATCCCCGACGTGATGGAAATGCCCGACACCTGGCTGTCGCTCTATGCCAACAACGGCATGCTGGAGAGCCTCGAGCCCTATCTGTCCAAATGGGAGCACACCTCGGGCCTGACGGCCCGCGCGCTCGAACTCGGCCGCGACGTCAACGACACCGCCTACATGCTGCCCTACGGCTTCTATCTGCGCGCCATGTTCTACAACAAGAAGCTGCTTGAGGAAGCCGGCGTCTCCGAGCCGCCCAAGACGATGGACGAATTCGCGGAAGCCGCCAAGAAGGTCTCCGCACTCCCCGGCAAGTCCGGCTACTGCCTGCGCGGCGGCCCGGGCGGCCTCAACGGCTGGATGATGTTCGGCGCCACCATGGCCGGCGACAACAAGTTCTTCAACGAGGACGGCACCTCGACCATGAACAGCGAGGGCTGGGTCAAGGGCCTGACCTGGCTGATCGATCTCTACAAGAACGGCTATGCGCCCAAGGACAGCGTCAACTGGGGCTTCAACGAGATCGTCGCCGGCTTCTACAGCGGCACCTGCGCCTTCCTCGACCAGGACCCCGACGCGCTGATCGCGATCGCCGAGCGCATGAAGGCCGAGGACTACGGCATCATCACCATGCCGAAGGGCCCGTCCGGCAAGACCTTCCCGACCATCGGCTATGCCGGCTGGTCGATGATGGCGGCGAGCGAGAACAAGGACCTCTCCTGGAAGCTGATCGAGACGCTGGAAGGCCCGCAAGGCAACATCGAGTGGAACAAGCGCACCGGCGCGCTGCCGGTCCACACCTCCGCCGAGAAGGATCCCTTCTATGCCAGCGAGCAGTTCAAGGGCTGGTTTGCCGAGCTTGAGGACAAGGACGCCGTGCCGACGGTGATGCCGACCTACCTCGAGGAGTTCGCCTTCTTCAAGGACTCGCTGGTGATCCAGACCTCGCAGAAGGCGCTGCTTGGCGAGATCACGCCGCAGGAACTGGCCGACCAGTGGGCCGAGTACCTGACCAAGGCGCAACAGAAGTATCTGGCGAAGAAGTAGGTTTGGGGTGTCGGTAGCGGTGCGAGCGTATGTCTGGCCCATATCGTGGCCGACCTCAGCGCTCCCACGCGCCGCCACAGACGGCCCCTCACCCTAGGCCCTCTCCCCGCAAGCGGGGAGAGGGGACTGGCAACGTTGCGGCGATCGCCCTTCTCCCCGCTTGCGGGGAGAAAGTGCCGGCAGGCGGATGAGGGGTAGCGCCAGCCTTTCTCCATGGCCGCGTCGGGCAAGATTCTTATGCGCGCCGATCCTTGCGCGCCGGCACCAAGACGACAATGGAAGACTTGCGACAATGCACCAGCCGATCAAAAAGCATCGCCCGCCGCTGAAAAAGCGGCTTGCCGATGCCTCGGAGCCCTATCTCTACAGTGCGCCGGCGCTGATCCTGATCGTTGCGGTCATGCTTGTGCCGCTCGTTGTCGGCATCTCCTATGCCTTCCGGGACATCCAGCTTTTGAACCCGTTTTCCGGCGGCTTCGTCGGCCTCGACCATTTCCGCGCTCTGGGCCAGGACGAGGCCTTTTACGGCGCGCTGCGCAACACGCTGTGGTGGACCGGTGCCTCGGTCTTTTTGCAGTTCACCTTCGGCCTGATCCTCGCGCTCCTGCTCGACAAGCCGTTCTATGGTCGCGGCCTCGTACAGGCGTTGGTCTTTCTTCCCTGGGCGGTGCCGAGCTTCCTCGCCGGTCTCAACTGGGCCTGGCTGTTCAATCCGGTCATCGGCCCGCTGCCGCACTGGTTCACCGCGCTCGGCCTGATGGATGAGCCGCACAACATCCTTTCCGATCCGCATCTTGCCATGTGGGGGCCGATCGCGGCGAACGTCTGGTGGGGCATCCCCTTCTTCGCCATTACGCTCCTTGCCGCCCTGCAGGCGATCCCGCGCGATCTTTACGAAGCCGCCTCGATCGACGGTGCCGGCCCCGTCCAGCGGTTCATGTCGATCACGCTGCCCTTTCTCGCGCCGACGATCGCCATCACCGTGCTTCTCCGCACCGTCTGGATCTCCAACTTCGCCGACCTGATCGTCGTCATGACCAATGGCGGCCCGGCCGACCGCACCCAGATCGTGGCGAGCTACATTTTCACCCAGGCGTTCAAGCGGCTCGATTTCGGCTATGCCTCTGCGATCGCGCTCGTGCTGCTGGCACTGCTGCTCGTCTATTCGATGCTGATCGTGCTGCTTCGCCAGACCATGCTGAACAAGGGCTGAGCCAATGAGAACCCGCAGCCTCCTCCTCACCGGTGCGCATCGTCTGGCGATCCTCGCCTATGTCGTCTTCGCGCTCTTTCCGCTATTCTGGCTCCTGAAGGTCTCGGTTACGCCGAACGACCTGCTCTACAGCGAGGGCGTGCGCATGTGGCCGTCGCGGATGACGTTCGAGCATTTCAATTTCGTCATCGCCCACAGCGCCTTTCCGACCTTCTTCAAGAACAGCCTGATCGTCGCCGGCGCCACGGCCGTCGTCGTCACCATCCTCGCCTCGCTGTCCGGCTACGCGCTGTCGCGCTTCTCCTTCCGGGCGAAGTACTGGATCGTGGCGCTGATGCTGATCACCCAGATGTTCCCGCTGGTCATGCTGGTGGCGCCGATCTTCAAGATGCTGTCGCCGCTAGGGCTGACCAACAGCCTGACCGGCCTCGTCATCGTCTACTCCGCCTTCAACGTCCCCTTCGCCACCTTCCTGATGCAGTCCTTCTTCGACGGCATTCCGAAGGACCTGGAGGAGGCGGCGATGATCGACGGCGCCACCCAGTTCGTGGCCTTCCGCCAGATCATCCTGCCGCTGACGCTGCCGGGCATCGCCGCCACCCTCGGCTTCGTCTTCACCGCCGCCTGGAGCGAGCTTCTGTTCGCGCTGATGCTGATCTCCGGCAACGACGCGGCGACGTTCCCGGTCGGGCTTCTCACCTTCGTCTCCAAGTTCTCCGTGGACTTCGGGCAGATGATGGCCGCCGGCGTGCTCGCGCTGATCCCGGCCTGCCTGTTCTTCCTCCTCATCCAGCGCTATCTCGTGCAGGGCCTGACGGCCGGCGCGGTCAAGGGATAATGGCCATGGCTTCCATCGATATCGAAAGCGTCCGCAAGAGCTACGGCTCGTTTCCCGTCCTGCACGGCGTCGACCTTGAGATCAAGGATGGCGAGTTCATCGTCCTCGTCGGCCCCTCCGGCTGCGGCAAGTCCACGCTGCTGCGGATGATTGCGGGACTGGAGGAGGTGACCGGCGGGGAGATCCGCATCTCCGGCAACCGCGTCAACGATCTGGCACCCAAGGACCGCGACATCGCCATGGTGTTCCAGTCCTACGCGCTCTATCCGCACATGAGCGTGGCGGACAACATGAGCTACAGCCTGCGGCTGAGGAAGACGGCGAAGGAGAAGATCGCCAGTGCCGTCGGCAGCGCCGCCAAAAAACTCGGGCTCGATCCGCTTCTGGAGCGCCGGCCGAAGGCATTGTCCGGCGGCCAGCGGCAGCGCGTCGCCATGGGGCGCGCCATCGTCCGCCAGCCCAAGGCCTTCCTGTTCGACGAGCCGCTGTCGAACCTCGACGCCCGCCTGCGCGAGCAGATGCGCGCCGAGATCAAGAAGCTGCACGCCGACCTTAAGGCCACCTCGATCTACGTCACCCACGACCAGATCGAGGCGATGACGCTCGCCGACCGCATCGTCGCCATGCATGGCGGCATCGTCCAGCAGGTCGGCACGCCGCTGGAACTCTACGACACCCCTGCAAATCTCTTCGTCGCAGGCTTCATCGGCTCGCCGGGCATGAATTTCCTCGAGGGCCGATATGTGGTCGGAGGAGGGGCAGGGGCTGCAGGCGAGGGGGCGGGCATCCGGCTTTCGGACGGCACGGTGGTCCCGGTCGCACCTCGCGCCGGTCTCGCACCGGACGCCGCAGCGACGCTCGGCATTCGCCCCGAGCACGTCGTCATCGCCGAAAACGGCATGCTGGAGGCCGGCGTTGACCTCGTCGAACCCACGGGCTTCGGTATCATCCTCCACCTGTCCCTGCATGGCCTCCCGTTCAAGATCTTCACGCTCGACCGCGACGCACTCTCTGCCGGCCCCACGGTCCGCGTCGACTTTCCGCAAAAGCACCTGCACGTCTTCGACGAGGCGGGCAACCGGGCGGATTGAAGTCGTCGGCGACCGCCGCGCGAAATGATTGCCCGTGACCCTGATCGTGACCTGACCCTCGCCCCGCCTGCGGGCAGAAGGTGCAGGCTGGCGGATGCGGGACGGGACCGGCCTTCCTGCCCGCTGTGAAAAAGGGGCGCCGGATGAGAGGCAGAGGCCGCCACTCAATCGCGATCCGGCGCGCCGAGCGGGAACAGCTTGCGAAACGGCCGTGCCTCGTCCACCGCCCGGGCGAAGGAAGGGCGGGCGCGCAGGCGGTCGCGGTAGGCGCGCAGGTTTTCGAACTTGCGGTCGATTGCATGTGTCCAGTCGGAATAGAAGAGCGCCGGCGCGGCCGCGCAATCGGCGAGGCTGAAACCGTCGCCGGCGGCCCATGAGCGTCCCTCCAGTTTCCGGTCGAGCCAGAGATAGGCGCGATCGAGCATCGTGCGGGCATCCGCCACGCCGTGGGCGTCGCGGTCGGCTGCGGGCCTGATCGCGTCGAACACGATCTTCTGCATCGGGGTCATGACGTAGTTGTCGAAGATCCGGTCGAGCATCCGCACCTCCAGCGCCGCATCGGCCGCACTCGGGATCGGCTTGAACGGCCCCGGAAAGGCCTGGTCGAGATATTCGATGATGATGGTCGCCTCCAGCAGCGTCTTTTCGCCGTCGACGAGGACGGGAAAGCGCTTCACCGGCCACAGCGCCTCGAATTCGGCGAGCACGTCCGGATGTTCCTGGGCCAGCAGGCGGAACTCGAAAGGGATCTCGTTTTCGTAGAGCGCGATCAGCACCTTCTGGCAATAGGCCGAGAAAGGGTGTGCGTAGAGAATGGGTTTCACGTCGTCCTCCCGTCCATCTCCTCAATGCCGAAAGGCTAGCAATACTGATTGCATTTTGCAATCAGATTGAGCCGTACCCCGCTTCCGGCCTCGCCGGTCAGGTCAGCTTCCGCCGGCGCTCCAGCTCCGCAGCCGTCGGCTCGTCGAATTCGAACGACCCTGTCCTTGCGTCGCCGGAACGGACATATCTGTTCATCGTCACGCCCAGCGGCGAGGCCCTGGAGTAGACGCGCCGACAATGATCTTCCTCATCTCTCCCTGTGCGACCGGTGCGTGTCTGGTTCAAGGACGTATCTCTGCCCCCGGCTCCGACAAGCTCGGCTCGGAAAGCGACCGGTTGACTGCTGCGCCGCCAAAAGTGCGTGATTTCTGTCGCATCCTTCGGCCGATTGCGCTGCCGCGGCGGGCAGGCAGGCGGATTTCCTTGTCAAACATGCGTTCTGTTGCTGTCATGTGCGGCATCGGCTGCGACGAATCGTCAGTGGGCGAGGCTCCGGGTGGATGCAGTGGGACTGGGCCTGTGGGGACCGGGTCGCACCGGAGCGACAGGGGATAGATGATCGCTCGGGTGAGGCGATCGAGGAGAGCCACATGAAACATCGCATTGCGTCGACTTTCTTTTGCATGGGGCTGTGCATGCTTGGCCAGGGCGCCGTGGCGGCCGACATCGGTCCGGTCGCGATGACCCCGGAGGCCCAGCAGGTCGAAACCGAAAGCGGCTGGACCTTTACCTTTGCCCCCTATTTCTGGGCTGCAGGATTGTCCGGGGACGTCGGAATGAACATCGGCCGTTTCCAACCCACCGTCGATGTGGACGCGTCCTTTGGCGACATCTGGGATCATCTCGATTTCGCGGCAATGGCGATCGGTGAAGCCCGATATGATCGCTATAGCGTCTTCTCGGACCTCATTTATGTAAAGTTGTCCGGAACTGCCGGCACGCCCAGAGGTATTGCGGCCGACGATGCGGAAGTCGATTCCGAGACCTTCGCGGGTCTTCTCGGCGTCGGCTACTCGCTCCTGAAGGACAATACCGGCAACCTCGATATCGTCGGCGGCGTTCGCGTCTGGTCGGTCGATACGACGATTTCCCTCAGCGGCGGCCTGCTCGACGGCCGCTCGACAAGCGACGGCGAGACCTGGGTGGACGCCGTCGGCGGCGTGAAGGGCACCTATTTCCTCACGCCGAATCTCTTCCTGACCGGTTGGGGCATTGTCGGTGGCGGTGGTGCGGATATCGACTGGGACGTCGCGGCGACGGTCGGCTACAAGTTCAACGATACCTTCTCGTCGGTCATCGGCTACCGCGCGCTCGGCGTCGACTACAGCAATGACGGCTTCGTCTTCGATGTCGTTGAGCAGGGGCCGATCATCGGCCTCGCCGTCAAGTTCTAGAGCGTCCGCTCGATGGGATGCTCTGGTGACAGGAAAAGGCCGGTCCTCGCAGACCGGCCTTTCGAATGTCATGGCGCGCTGGTCACTTCGCCCGCTTCAGCGCCTCGCCCAGGACCGAGACGATTTCCTCGAAGTGCATCTTCTCGGCGATCAGCGGCGGTGAGAATGCGATGATGTCGCCGGTGACGCGGATCAGCAGGCCCTTTTCGAAGCAGTCGACGAAGACGTCGTAGGCCCGCGCGCCCACGGCACCGTCGCGCGACGACAGCTCGATGCCGGCAATCAGTCCGATCGTGCGGATGTCGATGACATGCGGCAGGCCCTTCAGCGAGTGCATCGCCGCGTGCCAGTCGTCCTGCAGGTCGGCGGCGCGCGTGAGCAGGCCCTCGTCGCGATAGATGTCGAGCGTGGCGATGCCGGCAGCGCAGGCGGCCGGATGGCCGGAATAGGTGTAGCCGTGGAACAGCTCGATCGCGCCCTCCGGGCCCTGCATCAGCGCGTCGTGAACCTTGCGGCTGGTGAACACCGCGCCCATCGGGATCGCGCCGTTGGTCAGGCCCTTGGCCGTGGTGACGATATCGGGCGTGACGCCGAAGAAATCCGTGGCGAACGGCGCACCGAGGCGGCCGAAGCCGGTGATGACTTCGTCGAAGATGAGGATGATACCGTGCTTGTCGCAGATCGACCGCAGCCGCTCGAGATAGCCCTTCGGCGGCACCAGCACGCCGGTGGAGCCGGCGACCGGCTCGACGATGCAGGCGGCGATCGTCTCCGCACCATGCAGTGCCACCAGCCTTTCGAGGTCGTCGGCCAGTTCCGCACCGTGCTCGGGCTGGCCTTTCGCATAGGCGTTCTTCGCAAGATCGTGCGTGTGACGCAGGTGATCGGAGCCGGGAAGCTGTGGGAAGACGCGGCGATTGTTGACGAGGCCGCCGACCGAAATCCCGCCGAAGCCGACGCCGTGATAGCCGCGCTCGCGGCCGATCAGGCGCGTCCGCGTGCCCTGGCCGATCGCGCGCTGGTAGGCGATCGCGATCTTCAGCGCGGTATCGACCGATTCCGAACCCGAGCCGGTATAGAAGATGCGGTCGAGCTTGGCGCCGGCAGGCCCGGGCGCGATCTCCGCCAGCCGCTCGGCGAAGTCGAAGGCGATCGGGTGCCCCATCTGGAAGGACGGCGCATAGTCCAGCGTCGACAGTTGGCGCTCGACGGCGGCGGCGATCTGGCGGCGGCCGTGGCCGGCGTTGACGCACCAGAGCCCCGCCGTGCCGTCCAGCACCTTGCGGCCGTCATGCGTGGTGTAGTGCATGCCCTCGGCACCGGCGAGCAGGCGGGGGGCTGCCTTGAACTGGCGGTTGGCGGTGAACGGCATCCAGTAGCTGTCGAGCACCGGCGCGTTGGGCTTGTTGTGAACGTTCATGGAGATCTCCTCTGGCTGGCACGATTGAGGTCATGCTTTGCGATCTTGAACAAGTCCTTTTCTACTTGCTATGAAGGCATTGAAAAATATGGGTCTGCCGGTCCAATGTTTCGATATTTCGAACAATCGAAACAGGCAGTGGTTGTACGGCGGGAGGTCGCATGTCGGTCGACATAGGAAACAGGCTGCGCAGCCTGCGCATGGCGCACAATTTCTCCCAGCGCGAGCTTGCCAAGCGCGCCGGCGTGACGAACTCGACGATCTCGCTGATCGAGTCGAATGCCTCCAATCCCTCGGTTGGCGCACTTAAGCGGATACTGGACGGGATTCCCATCGGGCTTGCGGAATTTTTCGCCTTCGAGCCCGATCGCCCCAAGCAGGCCTTCTATCGCGCCGACGAACTTGTCGAGATCGGCAAGGGGCCGATCTCCTACCGGCAGGTCGGCGAAAACCTGTTCGGCCGCAGTCTGCAGATTCTCAAGGAGTGCTATCAGCCGGGCGCCGATACCGGCAAGGTTCCGCTGGTGCATGAGGGGGAGGAGGGCGGCATCGTGCTGTCCGGCCGCCTCGAAGTGACCGTGGACGACGAACGGCGAATCCTCGGCCCGGGCGACGCCTACTATTTCGAGAGCCGCCGCCCCCATCGTTTCCGCTGCGTCGGGCCGGTGCCCTGCGAGGTGATCAGCGCCTGCACGCCGCCGACATTCTGAGCCGCGTTCGGCGGCACAGGCTACCGGCGCGACGGGGCGCCGTGCGGGGCTTCCTCGACGCGCTGCCTGTTGTCCGCGCCCTCGATAATTCCGATGACCTCGTAGAGTTCCAGCGCGGTGCTCCGGCCCTTCGCCTGCCCCTGTCCGAGCGGCCGGAAGCGGATCTTGTCACGGCACTGCGCCACGACCGCGCCGCTGGCAAGGATCACCGTGCCATAGCTTTTGTTCATTCCCTCCAGCCTTGAGGCGACGTTGATGCTGTCGCCCATTGCCGTATATTGCAGCCGGTCGTTCGCACCGACGCTGCCGACGACGGCGGTTCCGGAATGGATGCCGAAGCGGGTGCGGAATTCCGGCAGCCCCCGCCGGCGCTGGTTCTCGTTGAAGGCGTCGATGCGCGACCGCATGGCAAGCGCCCCACGGCAGGCGTTCCCCGCATGGTCCGGATCGGGTTCCGGCGCGTTCCACATGGCAAAGATCGAATCGCCGAGGAACTGGATGATCGTGCCGCCATGCGCATTCACGGTGTCGTTCAGGATGTCGAAATACTCCGACAGCATGCCGACGACTTCTTCCGGCGAATGCCGCTCGCTGATCGTCGTGAAATCATAGATATCCGTGAAGACGGCGGTAACGTCCTGGCGCCGCGCCGTTCGTCCGGAAAACTCGCCGGATTCCATGCCCTTGCGCACCAGTTCCTTGGGCACATAGAGACCGAAAGTGAAGATGGCGTCCCGCGCCCGGTTCATCGCGCCGCCGAGCGTGGCGATCTCGCGCACATGCGTCGGCACGTCGATCGGGGTACGGAAGTCCAGGTCCTGCAGGCGGTGGGCGCTGTCGGTCAGCTGGTTCAGCGACTTGGTGATGAGGTGCGCCAGAAGCAGCGTGCCGGCAATGGCAAGGATGACGATCGCGCCGGAGATGGCGAGCCCCTGATAGAGGCCGCGAATGGCCGGAGCCATGAGCTCGTCGACCGGGGCGGCGATGACGGCGATGTGGCCGGGAAACAGCATCGCTCCATCGACTTCGGATCCGAGTACGACCCAGCGCCTGCCCGCCGCCTCGATCATCTCCATCTTGTCGAGCGCCGGGGGATGCGCCTTGATCGCCTCGATCAGCGGATCCTGCAGGTCGGCGGGATCGAAGTCACGCTCGCTTTTGGATGCGGCGATCGCCTGCATCAGCCGGCGGTCGGAGTGGATGAGCAGCTTCTTGTCGGCATCGACCACGAAGGCCACCGCCGTCGGCGTCAGGCGTTCGCTGGCGATGAAGCGGGTGATGCGGTCGAGCACCACGTCGGCGCCGACGACGATCTCCGGATTGCCCTTGTGTGCCTGCGAAATCGTCATCGCGAGCGATTTCGTCGTCGCCGTGCTGTAGGGGCCGGTCGCGACCGGTCCGGTGCCACCCGCAGCTGCGCGATACCACGGGCGCTGCCGCGGGTCGTAGTCCCAGCCGGTGAGGGTCCGGCGAAGCAGTTGCTTGCCGGCGGCGTCGAAGAAGAGAACATGCCCGATCGGCCCGCTTTCGCCGCGGTTGAGGATGCGAACGGCCATCGACGCGTTCGGCGGCGCCCTGAGGAGGGTGCGCCAGTCGTTCGACGACAGGTTGACGGCATGGAAGAAGCCGCCATCCGGATAGCCGGCATAGAGCCCGTCGATCTGCGGCGAGCGCGCGAGCGCCGCCCGTAGAATGGTCACCTTGTCGTTGATACGCTCGGAGGGATCGGCGAGGAAGGAGTTGGCGATCGACACGATCAGGTTCACCAGCCCCCCCGTGTCGCCGGACAGGCTCTGCATGCGTGAGATCAGCCGGTCCTCGAAGCCGCGCATGTGGCCTTCTGCGGACTCGATGGCGGCATTGCGGGCGCGGTAGTAATCGAGCCCGATCAGGCTGCCGGAGACTGCAAGCAGGATCGCGACCATCACAGCGCTGAGAAGTGTCCGCAGCGATCCCCGCCACATCCCCTTCTTCGGTACAGCCGCAACGTCTCTGTCGCTGTCCGCCATTCTGCGCCCCTTACGTTCCCTGCCGCCCGATCGACCGCCATCGGCAAATCCGGGCGCGATCCCATTGATAAGATTCGCGGAGTCGCGGCGCAACGTAAAAAGGCGTCCCGCCCCCTCCTGTTACTGCAGTAACAACGTCCTGCTCTCCCGCGCTCTAGCAATGGACGCACGTCGTATCGGCGTTGCAACCCAAACGATCGAGGATGCCATGAGCAAAAAATTCAAGCTGATCGCCCAGATGCAGGCGATATCCGCACAGACTGCCGGCGCCGCTGCCGGCTATACCATCCCCGGGGTCGGCGATCAGATCGTCTATGGTGACGACCTCGGCAATACGCTGAGCACCGGTTCCGGCAAGGACACCATCGAGGGCCGCCTGGGCGCGGACAAGATCAGCGCCGGCACCGGCGACGATAGTATCGTCAATCTTTCAGTCGGTGCGCTGGCGGGCGACAGGATCGACGGCGGCCTTGGCTACGACGAGCTTGCGATCAATTTTGCCGCCTCCGCCAGGGGGGTCTCGTTCACCGCCTTCGACCCCGCCGTCTCCCGATCGGTGCTCGGGGCCACCATCGTCAATGTCGAGCGCTTCGACCTCACCGGAAGCAACTACGACGACACCTTTGTCGGCGGCCGCTGGAAGGACTGGTTCGAGGGCGGTGCCGGAAACGACGTCCTGAAGGGAGAGATCGGCGACGACTGGCTTGCCGGCGGGGATGGAAACGACAAGATCCATGGCGGCAACGGCAGCGATTCCCTTTTGGGCGAGGCGGGCGACGACACGATAGAGGGCGGCTACGGGCGCGACTGGCTCTCCGGCGAAGAGGGCAACGATACCCTCTATGGCGGCGCCAACGACGACTACATCTACGGCCACGAAGGCAACGACAAGATGTTCGGCGACAGCGGCAACGACACCGTCCAGGGCGGCCGCGGCCGCGACCTGATCGACGGTGGTTCCGGCGCCGACTTCTTGTCGGGCGATAGCGACGACGACACGGTGCGCGGTGGCTCGGGCAACGACACGATCAGCCACAACTTGGAAAGCTGGGCCGGCGCCGGCAGGGACGTCCTCGACGGCGGCACGGGCACCGATACCCTCGTCCTGAGCGGCCTGTCGGGCACCTTCACCGCCAAGGCTTCGTCGATCAAGCAGACGCTCTCCAACGGCACGACGTTCGTCAACTTCGAGAACTATTCGCTGAGTGGAACGGAGAAGGCGGAGAAGTTCACCGGCGGGGCCGGAAACGATACGCTTTCCGGGATGTCGGGCAACGACACGCTGATCGGGCTTGGCGGTAACGATCATCTCGATGGCGGACTTGGCATCGACTACCTCGACGGCGGCGACGGCAACGACCTGCTGATCGTCGGCAGCGGCGGCAAGGATACGATCAAGGCCGGCAAGGGCTACGATTCAGTGTGGATCACCCGCTCCGACATCAAGAGCAATCTCACCTTCAGCGTCTCGGGCAATACAGCCAAGCTTTCCGACGGCAGCGTGGTCACCGACGGCGACAGCTTCACCGTCGTCACGGGCAGCGGCAGCGACGTCCTCTCCGCAGGAACGGCGGCGCACGTCGATTTCAACGCGGGCAGCGGCAATAACCGCATGACCGGGGGGAAGGGCAACGACCAGTTCTATTCCACCTCAGGCAGCGACACCGTGAAGGGCGGTGACGGCGACGATCGCCTCATCGATTCCGGTGGCGGCACCAACCTGCTCGACGGCGGCAATGGCAACGACTATCTCTCTGCGGAAACGCAAACCGGCAACGGGCTCTCGACGCTTTTGGGCGGGGCGGGCAACGACACCGTCACCATCAACAATGCCGGCGGCTCCACCGCTGGCCGGTTCACCGCCGACGGCGGCTCGGGCACGGATATCCTCTGGATCAACCGCTATGACAGCAAGGCCAACCTGTCGTTCACGCTGTCTTCCAAAGCCACCCTCGTCAATGGTGGTGTTACCGCGAAGAACTTTGAGAGCGTGCACATTTCCTCGGGCCAGGGCCACGACACGCTGACAGGCGGCAAGCTTTCCGACTACCTGAACGGCATGAGCGGCAACGATACGCTGAAGGGGCTTGGCGGCAATGACGAACTGACCGGATGGTACGGTGCCGACAAGATCTATGGCGGCGACGGCAACGACACGATCTACGGCAGCGGCGGCATCAAGGACAACGACCGCGACATGCTCTACGGCGAAAAGGGCAACGACGTGATCTTCATGAACGTCAACGACTACGCCTCCGGCGGTAGCGGGGAGGATCGTGTCGTCGTCGACCTGAAGGAAGAGACCTTCGACGTCTCATTCGTGCTGACCGACGGCCTGGTCAAGGTCAATGCGAAGACCTCGTTTGCCGGCATGGAGGCGATCGACTATCTCGGCGGCAGCGGAAAGGACGTGGTGACAGGCGGCAGCGATGTCGACTACCTCCACGGCGGCGCCGGCAACGACACACTGAAGGGCGGCGGCGCCAACGACTATCTCGTCGACGGCGCCGGCAACGACAAGCTCTATGGCGAGGCCGGCAACGACTGGTTCACCCGCTACACCGACGAGAGTGGCGCCGACTACTTCTCCGGCGGATCGGGCGTAGACACGCTCGAATTCGACATCGTCTCCGACAAATCGGTGATCATCGACCTGGAAAACAACGCCCGCAATGGCGGCGTCGCCACCGGCCTGTCGCTGTCGAGCATCGAAAACGTGACCGGTCGCCAAACCGACGACACCATCCTCGGCAACGCGACGAGCAACACGCTCAGGGGCGGGCTCGGCGACGACAAGCTCGACGGCCGCGCCGGCAACGACAAGCTGGAGGGGGGTGGCGACGGCGACATGCTGACGGGCGGCGCGGGCGCCGACCAGTTCATCTACGCCTCCTCCGAGGCGATCGGTTCCGGCGACCTCATCACCGACTTCAAGCGCGGCGAGGACAAGCTGATGATCGACAAGAGCATCTTCGGCATTTCCAAGCTCGCGCTCTATTCCGGCAACGATCTGAAAGCCACGGGCTCCGCCCCGCAGTTCTTCTTTGAAAAGGACAATGGCCGCCTCTGGTACGATGCGGACGGCACGGGCAACGAGGCCGATGGCGTGCTCGTCGCCACCCTCGGCAAGGTGACCTCGCTTTCGGCCAGCGATTTCATCCTGATCTGATCGGTTTGCCGGATTAACTGCCTGGGTGGGCCGCGGGTATCTCCCGCGGCCCTTCCTCTTTTGCTGGCAAGGGGGCGTGCGAACGGGCCGTGTTCCGTCTGCCGTTTGAGATTCGTCAATGACCGCCGGCAGTGTCCTTCCTAGGTTCGCGCCCGGATCAGAACGAACGCAGGGAAATCCCATGTCGCAGGCCATCATGGACAAATACGGCGAGGCCCGGCTGCCGCGCTACACGAGCTACCCGACCGCCCCGCACTTCGCCGCCCTCGAAGACGCCTCGGCCTATGCCGGGTGGCTCGGCTCCGTCTCCGCCGGCGAACGCGTATCCGCCTATCTCCATATTCCGTTCTGTCGTTCCATGTGCTGGTACTGCGGTTGCCATACAACGATCACGGCGCGCGATCGTCCGATCGTCGAATATCTCGAATGCCTGCATAAAGAGATCGATCTTGTCGCCGCTGCGCGCAGCGAGGCGCTTTCGATCGGCGAGATCCATTTCGGCGGCGGCACCCCGACGATCATCTCGCCTGATGCTTTTGCAGCCCTGATCGCGGCGATGCGCCACCGGCTCGGTTTTGCCGACGACGTGAATATCGCCGTCGAGATCGACCCGCGCACGCTGACGGCAGCCATGGCCGAAATGCTGGGCAGCGCGGGCGTCAACCGCGCAAGCCTCGGTGTGCAGAGTTTCGATCCGGTCGTACAGCAGGCGATCAACCGCCTCCAGAGCGTCGATGCCACTGCCCGGGCGGTCGAGAAACTGAGGCATGCCGGCATATCCGGCCTCAGCTTCGACCTGATCTACGGCCTGCCCCATCAGACGGTGAAATCCTGCATCGAGACGGTCGAGGCATCGATCGCGCTGCGCCCGAGCCGCTTCGCCGTCTTCGGCTATGCCCATGTGCCGGGCTTCAAGAAGCATCAACGGCTGATCGACGAGACGGCGCTGCCGGACGCGCACGCGCGCCACGAGCAGGCGGAAGCGATCGCGGCAGCCCTTGCGGCGGCGGGCTACGAGCGGATCGGTCTCGATCATTTCGCCCTGCCGGAAGATGAACTCAGCGTCTCGCAGCGTAGCGGCCGCCTGCATCGCAACTTCCAGGGCTATACCACCGACGAGTGCCGCACCCTGATCGGCTTCGGCGCCTCGGCGATCGGCCGGTTCGACCAGGGCTATGTGCAGAATGCCGTGCCGATCGGCCAGTATTCAGAACGTGTCAGGCGCGGCGAGCTTGCCGTTTCGCGCGGCTATCGTCTTACGGCCGACGACCGCTTCCGGGCGGAATTGATCGAACGCATCATGTGCGACTTCCGTGTCGACGTCACGGCCGTCGCCGGCAGGCACGGTCTTAACGCCGCCACCATCCTTTCCGGCAACGCCGCGCTCGAAGCCCTGCAAGCCGACGGGCTGGTTGTGATCGACGGCGCCACCGTCGAGGTCGAGGAGCGGTACCGCTTCGTCGTCCGCGCCGTTGCCGCAGCCTTCGATGCCTATCTCGGCACGTCTGGACGGACATACAGCAAGGCCGCCTGATCGACGGCGGCCCGGGCCTTGATCGTCTGCTTCAGTATTGGTCGCGCCGTCGCACCCATGCCATCGGGAAGTCGAGGCCGTCCTCGTCCCGTCCCTTGGGAACAAGATCGAGAAACGCATAGGCGCCGTTGACCATTTCCACGCCACGTCCGTAGCAGGAGTAGGTGTGAAAGACCTCTCCGGCCCCGTTCCTGGCGAAGACGCTGATCGCGACGATGTCGGAGGCATGCGTGCGCTGGACCTCGTAATTGTAGTAGGCCTTGCCTTCCGCCAACTGCTGCGGAGTGACTGCTGCCTGATAGTCGAGGCTGAAGTCGCCGCCGAGGGCCGAAACCCACGGAAAGCTCCAGTCGAAACGCTTCTTGTAGGCTTCGATCTTCGCAATCGGCGCTCGGGAAACTGCCGTGAAGGTGACGTCGCGATGGTTGAGGTGCACGGGAATGCGGTCGAAATTGTCCGCCCAGAAGGTGCACGACTTGCAGCCTTCCTCCCAGTCGGGGCCGAACATGAAATGGTAGACGATCAGTTGCGAGCGCCCGTCGAAGAGCTGTTCGAGCGTCAGCTCGCCCTTCGGCCCTTCGAACCGATAGGTCTTCTCGACCTTCTCCCAGGGCATCGCCATGCGCCGCCGGCTCACCGCGTCCCGCTGCCGCGTCAGTTCCTTTTCGGCGGCCAGCAGGTCGATCCGCGCCTGCAGCCATTGCTCGTGTGAAACCACCTGGTTTTCCATCATAAGCCTCCTGTCGATAGATGTGTTGAGGGCGTGGGGCGGTCGGCGAAAAGTCTCAGCCATGGAGCGCAATGGAAAAGGCTCATCAGGAGATACATGAACGTCATGCTGCCGAAGGGCGCCCACCCGGATGCCGAGGAACACAGCATCCCGGCTGCGCCCGTTTCCGGACTGACCGCAGATCCCAGTGCCATCAGCGCGAAGACCGGTGCTGCCGCAAGCCTCAGGCCGCGGGCGAGCTTGCCGGCGGCCGCCGCCTGAAGGCTTCCGCGTTCCACTTGATGTCTTGTGCTTATCCATTGCAACATTTTCGGCTATCCATTTTGCCAACGGTGCTTTCCGGCGATTGCCCGCCCCCTGCAGGCTTAGCGTCGGTCAGCGCCCTGGTGGGAGTTACAAGTCTGGCGGGATTTCGATGGACTCGCTGATCACGGCTGCGGCAAGGGCGCTTGCGACGGGCGATCCGCTATCGGCCCTCAAGCGGGTGGCGCTGCGCGACGATGCGCCGGCTCTCGCCTTGCGCGGCATCGCGATGGCGCAACTCGGCGACTTCGTACGCGCCCGCGCCCTGCTGAAAAGCGCTGCCCGCGCCTTCGGCACGCGCGAAGCCGTCGCGAAGGCGCGATGCGTCGTCGCCCAGTCTGAAATCGCCCTCGTCTCGCGCGAGCTCGGCTGGCCGCCAGCAGCGCTCGCCGCCGCACGCGCGACGCTCGAGGCGCATGGCGACCCTGTCAATGCCGCTCATGCCCGCATCCTGGAGGTCCGCCGGCTGCTTCTGGTCGGCCGGCTCGACGAGGCCGAGCGCTTCCTGGAGGGCCTGGAGCCCGCCTTGCTGCCGCCGGCGACCCGGGCGGCCTGCGCGCTCGTCGTTGCGGGCATCATGGTGCGCCGCCTGCGGACGCAGGAGGCCGCCGTCTCATTCGAGGAGGCGAAGCTTGCAGCGCATGCCGCCGGCATTCCTGCTCTGTCGGCGGAGATCGCCAACGCTGCCCGCATCCTGACAGCGCCTGCGGCCCGTCTGATCAGCGCTGGCCAGGAGCGCCTCCTGCGGCTCGATGAGGTGGAAACACTGTTTGCCTCTGGGGCGCTCGTCATCGATGCCTGCAGGCATGTCGTTCGCCGTGGTGGCACGCTCGTCCCGCTGGCAAGCCGTCCGGTCCTCTTTTCGCTGGTGCGTGCCCTGGCCGAAGTCTGGCCGAACGATGAAAGGCGCAGCGTTCTGATCGCCCGCGCCTTCCGCGGGAAGCATGCCGACGAATCCCATCGCGCGCGGTTGCGGGTAGAAATCGGCCGGCTGCGACAGGAGCTGACAGGCCTTGCGGATGTGCAGGCGACGAAGCGGGGATTCGCGTTGACACCCTCGGGCAGGGAGGACGTCGTCGTCATCGCCCCGCCGCTGGAAGACAGGGATTCCGCCGTGCTCGCGTTGCTTGCCGATGGCGAGGCGTGGTCGAGCTCCGCGCTTTCGATCGCGCTGGGCGCAAGCCCGCGAACCGTTCAGCGCGCACTGGAGCATCTGGAGCGCGCGGGCAGGGTGCAGTTCTTTGGCAAGGGCAGAGCGCGCCGCTGGCTCACGGTACCCGTCGCCGGCTTCCCGACAGTCTTGTTACTCCCGGGTCCGCTGCCGGGCGGCTAGGCTTGGGTCGTGGAACATCAACCCTTCGGCGTGACGTCGTCATGCCCGACCAAAGGAGCAGGAGATGAAGCGTTCACAAGCGGAAATCCTCAGGGAATACGGCCCGTTCACAGGTTCTGACGTGGCGGGTGTCACCTTCGACGGCCGCAACGTCTGGTTTGCGGCCGGCGAAACGCTCAACGCGATCGATCCGGAAAGCGGCGCCACGGTTCAGAGCATAGAGGTTGCGGCCCATGCGGGAACCGCCTACGACGGCAAGCACCTGTACCAGATCGGCGAAGACGTGATCCGCAAGATCGATCCGGTGAGCGGCAAGGTGCTGGCGACGATTCCCGCGCCCGGCAATGGCGGCGATTCCGGCCTTGCCTGGGCCGAAGGCACCCTCTGGGTCGGGCAGCACCGCGAGCGCAAGATCCACGAGATCGATCCGGAAACCGGCAGGATACTGCGCACCATCCAGTCCGACCGCATGGTCACCGGCGTCACGTGGAGCGACGGCGAGCTGTGGCACGGCACCTGGGAGGGCGGGGCAAGCGACGTGCGGCGGATTGATCCCGATACCGGCGAGGTGTTGGAGCGCCTGGACATGCCGGCCGACTCGGGCGTGTCCGGCCTCGAAGCCGACGGCCGCGACCGCTTCTACTGCGGCGGCGGACCAAGCGGCAGGATCCGCTCCATCCGTCGCCCCGGCCGGGAGGCATAGGTCGGCCGAGCGCAGGAAAATTCTGCGGGACAGCATGCGGGCCGGCGCGGGTTCTGCGCCGGCTGCGCTGTCGATAGCTCTTGCCGGCCTGTTTTCATTTCTGCCCGGCGCCCGCAAAATCGGAACCAAGACGATCTTGCGGGGTTCATCGGCAGCGGCAATATTCTTCTCGGCTTGCGAGGGTCATGATCCGCGCGGGTTCCACGTTTCGCACCCGCGGCTTCTGACGCACCGATCCGAAAGAGCGGTTGAAAGGGCCGATAAGGTTCAGCAAGTTGCGCACGTCCGGCCGTGGAAGAATCATGGTGTTTGTCATGGATGACCGCCGCTCGACTTTGGAGGAGATGCAGCATGGACCGGTTTGCCGGCGGTTGCCTGTGCGGCAACGTCCGTTTCGTAGCGTCGGACCGCCCGTACCGGGTCGGCCTGTGCCACTGCCTCGACTGCCGCAAGCATCACGGCGCCCTGTTTCATGCCTCCGCGATATTTCCGCAGGATGCGGTGGCGGTCGAGGGCGAAACGCGCGACTACGCCGGACGCTTCTTCTGCCCACGTTGCGGTTCGCCCGTTTTCGGGCGCAGCGCTGACGAGATCGAGGTCAACCTCGGGTCCCTGGACGCCCCCGACCAACTGAAGCCCACATATGAACTCTGGACCATCCGCCGCGAACACTGGCTGCCGCCGTTTCCGCTCATGAAGCAATACGACCGCGACCGCGACGCCACGGGCCGCTCCGAAGACTAGCTAGGCGGTCGCAAGAAGCGCGCAAGGCAGAGTTGCGGTGTGAGGGGACACGTGTTGCTCAAATACGAGCCCCTCTCGGGTCAAAATCGAGTTCAACGCTCGCGAGGAGGGGGAAGAGCTCGGAGAGGCACGTTCGGAGGATAAGCTCAGCATGACATTGCTTTAGTGGACATGCTAAAGCGTCGGATCGGACCGTTTGCTGTTTGGGCGACGGAAAGATGTCTCCGGACGGTGAAATGAAACGGGGTTGGTAATTGGCTACGCTTCAGGACGTGGCTTCGAAGGCCGGATGTTCTCTCGCGAGCGCAAGCCGGGCTCTCACACTCAAGGGTTCCGTGAGCGAGGCGATGGTGCGCAAGGTCCGCCGCGCCGCCGCCGAACTCGGCTACCGGCCGCCTGCTTCCACGGGCAAAGCCGAAAGGCGACTTGTTGTGGGAGTTCTTATACCCAGCATCACGAATCCGGTTTTCTCCTCCTCGCTATCGAGCATCGAAAACCGCATGCTGATAGCCGGACATGGTGTTTTGATCGCCCAGTCTCACTACGATCCGGCGCGCGAACTGGATGCCGTCTCGGCCCTGCTCAACGAGAAGCCGACTGGCCTGATTCTGACCCTCTGCAGCGCCGACCGAAACAGTTTTCCAGCCCTGCCGCTACCGCCGACCGTTCTGCTTCACAACCGCCCGACGGACCGGTTTCCCTCGGCGGTCACGGTGGATAATTTCAAGGCTGGACGTGAACTTGCGATGCTGCTGAGAGAACTCGGGCACGAACGCATTCTGTTCGTATCTGGGAGCTTTATTGCGTCCGACCGGGCACGCCTGCGCTACGAGGGTTACTGTCAGGCAATGGCGGAGACAGGACTTGAGCCTTTGCGGGCGATGCAGATCGCCTTCATCGGCGAGTACGACATGCTCGATCTGGGCGCTGCCGTGGCCGATGTTCGGCCGACAGCGATAATTGCTTCCAACGATCTTCTGGCCTTCGGCGTCATAGCCGCCCTCCGCCGCGAGGGGTTGTCGGTCCCGGGCGATGTGTCGGTTGCGGGCTTCGATGGAATTTCTCTTGGCCGGATAATGGATCCGCCGCTGACCACAATTGAGATGCCGGATGTCAGCATGGGGGCGGCTGCCGCGTCGCTTTTGCTCGACATCGCCGAGAATGCCGCGCCGGACCGTCATCTTGAAGTGGGCTACTCCTTGCGACGCGGTGGCACGGTGCGGGCGATCTCGGAATAGTCCTCCGCCTCGAGCCCGGCGTGCGCATGAAGTAAACGTGTACCGCCGCCTCCCATCGGGAGAGCGGCGGCACGACACTGGTAAGTCCGTGTCAGCTACGCGGCAGCAGTCGCTTCACGTCCTTTGCCGCGTCGTCCAAGGCTTCTTCCGGCGTGGCCGACTGCTCGACAACCCGGGCAGTGTTATCGACGATCGTCTTTGTGACGCGGACGCCGTTCGAGCCCGGAAACGCGTACCACGGGATCATCCGCGGCATCTGCTTCAGCCCGGCCTGGAAGAGCGGGTTCTTCTCGTAGAACGCTCCGAGATACTCCGGCGACGTAGCGGCCAGTTCGTTGTTCGGAACGTAGCCCGTGCCCGGCACAACCACTGACGCGCCATAGGGGCCGGCGGCAAACTTTGCGAACTTCCAGGCAGCGTTCTGCTTTGCTTCGTCACGGGTCAGGATGACGACGGCGTTGCCACCGGTCGGCAGCTTGCCGTTCTCCGGGTCGAGAAGGGGGATTTCAGCGGTGCGCAGGTCGAACTTGTCGCCGACATTCTTGATCGTGTTGCGCAATGCTCCGGTGGTCTGGAAGGCAAAGCCGACCTTGCCGGCGACGAAGGCCTGTTCGCCGGCCTGCTTGGTGAAGACCGGCATACCGGCTTCCTTGACCAGGCGATCGACGACCTTCATCGCCTTTTGGCCTTCGGGACCGTTGAAAGTGACCGTGCTTTCGTCTTCGGAGAGCATGGTGCCGCCGGCGCCGAAGAGAAGCGCGGAGAACATCCAGTCGTCACCCTGCCAGCGGAAGTCCACGGAATCGACGCCGTTGCCAAGGGCCTTGATCTTGGCGCCGAGGTCGATGACCTCGTCCCAGGTCTTCGGCGGCTGGTCCGGGTTGCCGCCCGCCGCCTTAACCAGATCGGCATTGTAGTACATGATGGGGTTGGAGGTCGCGAATGCCAGACCGACCTGCTTGCCGTTGACCTGTGCGAGCTTCAGGATCGTATCCGAAAAACCCTGCTCGGCCATGGACGCCTTTTCCTTGGCGATCAGTGGCCCGAGATCGACCGGGACATCGCGTTCATTCGCCATGCGCAGCCGGTTGAGGCCGATGAAGGTCAGGTCCGGCATTTCGGAGGTGCCGACCTGGCGCATGATCGTCTGGATGCCTTCCTCATAGGTCGCGGAAGGATTGGCGAACTGGATCTTGATGTCCGGGTTCTCTTCCATGAACTTCTTCGAGATCGTGTCCATCACGTCCTTGAAGAAGCCCGGCATCGGGTAATGCACAGTGAGCGTGGTTTCGGCATGTGCCGGAAGCGAGATCGTCATGGTGCCTGTTATGGCGACGCTCGCAGCGGCAAGGATCTTGGTGAAAGGCTTCATCGCATGGCTCCTGGGTTCGGGGCGGCTTGGGAGGAGACGACCGGTTAGCTCAAGGGTCAGCCCTTGAGGCCGGTCATGGTGATCCCTTCGACGAAGCGCTTCTGGGCGAGCAGAAAGGCGACGACGAGAGGGGAAGTGATGATGAGGGTTGCGGCCATCAGGGCGCCGTAGTCGTCGCCGGCTTCCGCGGCGCGGAAGTAAAGAAGACCAAGGGGCGGCGTGGCATAGGCCTGGTTCGAAACGACGACCAGCGGCCAGAAAAGGTCGTTCCAGTGGGCGACGACCGAGAAGATTGAGAAGGCGGTGATCGCGGGCCAGGCGTTCGGCACGATGACCCGGGCGATGACGCCGATCTCGCTCATGCCGTCGAGGCGCGCAGCGTGGATCAGGTCGTTCGGCATGGCACGGAAGAACTGCAGGAACAGGAAGATGCCGAAGACCGAGATGCTGAAGGGGGCGACCAGCGAGAAATAGCTGTTCAGCGCGCCTGCGCGATCGAAGGCGACGTAGAGCGGCAGAGCTGTCGCGTGGATCGGCACAAGCAGACCGAGCATGATGAGAACCATCATCGCCTTGGCCGCGCGGAACTTCATTTTTGCCATGGCGTAGGCGCAGGGGATGGCGATCACCACCTGGATGACGAGGATCATGAGGCAGACCAGGATACCGTTGAACAGCAGCGTCGGCATGTGCACGCGAGACCACGCCTTGGCGAAGTTTTCCCCGTAGAACCAGTGGGTCGGGATCAGGTTGAGTGACGACGTGAAGATGTCGCTCTGCGCCTTTCCTGCGGTCGAGATCATGAAGATGTAGGGCATCAGGAAAACGAGGGCGCCGAGGCCTAGGATCGAGAGCCGGACAACGCGGCCCAGCGACATGGAGGGGGTGAAAGCGTTCTGGCTCATACGTAATGCACCTGCTTGTCCTGGATGCGATATTGTAGAAACATCAGCACGACGAGGATGGCGAGGAAGACGACCGTCATGGCGGAGGCATAACCGACGCGCAGGTACACGAAGCCCTCCTGGTAGATCGTGTAGAGCAGCACTTCGGACGCCTTGTTCGGTCCGCCTTCGGTAAGCGTCTTGACCGTCTCGAACACCTTGACCGAGCTGATGACGCTGATCGTGGTGACGAAGAGTGTGGTCGGCCCGAGCATCGGCCACGTGACGAGCCGGAAGCGGTCCCAGGCGGTTTTGGCGCCATCGACTTCGGCTGCGGCGTAAAGTTCACGAGGAATGGCGGTGAGGCCGGCAAGGAAGAGCACGAGGTTGAAGCCGACCGACTGCCAGATGCCGATGATCGACAGGCTGTAGAGCACGGTGTTTGCGGCACCGAGCCAATTCGGACCGGCGATGCCGATCATGGCGAGCATCGTGTTGATCGGGCCGATCGTGGGATGGAAGAGATATTGCCACACGGTTGCCATGGCGACGAGCAGCGAGGCGACCGGCAGGAAATAGGCCGTGCGGAAGAAGGAGCGTCCGATACCTTCGGCCTCGATCAGCATCGCAAGCCCCAGCGCCATGAAGATCGAGATCGGCGTCACGATCACCGCATAGATGCCCGTGTTCCACAGCGACTGCATGAAGGTGCGGTCGCCCAACAGCTCGACATAGTTTTCGAAGCCGACGAATTCGAAGCTCGCATAGCCGAGCTCAAAATTGGTGAAGCCGAGAGTGATCACTGCCGCGACCGGTAGGATGATGAAAACGAAGACGAGCAGGATGGCGGGCAGCGAAAGAAGCAGCCCGACGCGGGCCTCCTGCCGTTCGGCGGCAGAGCGCGGCGTCTTCGGGACGGCCGGAACCGCGCCGATGGGCGTTGCGGCCATGTCAGCCATGGGCCGCCTCCCGGACCGGGTTTTCGACAAGCGGCGCCGCGGCGAGGCGAGCGCCATCGGCGCCAAAGACGAAGATGTGTTCGGCGGCCGTTGAAAGACGCACGGCCGTGCCGGCGGCAAGCCCCGCACCTTCAGCAGGAGTGACCTTGGCGATCATCGTTTCGCCGATCGCGTCAAGCCGGCAGTAGGCGATGATTTCCGAACCGAGGAACTCCACCCGCTCGACGCGGGCAGGCAGGCCGGACGCGCCCGAGCGCAACACACGGACGAATTCCGGCCGGATGCCGAGCGTGACGGGCGTATCCACGGGCAGAGCTCGATCGAGAAGGACGCAGCGCTCGGCGCCGAGCGCGATGGCGCCTTTGGCTTCCACACGGGAGGCGATGAGGTTGATGCGCGGCTGGCCGACAAATTTGGCGACCTCGACATGCTGCGGATTGTCGTAGATCACCTGCGGCGGGGCAAGCTGGAGCAACGAACCGCC
The DNA here is from genome assembly GCF_900220975.1 of Rhizobium subbaraonis. Lineage (GTDB taxonomy): Bacteria > Pseudomonadota > Alphaproteobacteria > Rhizobiales > Rhizobiaceae > Mycoplana > Mycoplana subbaraonis. Next base: position 86,230 of record NZ_OBQD01000001.1, read on the forward strand.
GATCATCACGGCGACGCGGTCGGCCATCGATAGCGCTTCCGCCTGGTCGTGGGTGACGTAGACGGTCGGCACGCTCGCACGGCGGTGCATTTCGACGATCTCGCCGCGGGCATGGACGCGCAGGTTGGCGTCGAGGTTCGACAGCGGCTCGTCCATCAGGAAGACGGCCGGGCGGCGCACCATGGCGCGCGCGAGTGCCACGCGCTGGCGCTGGCCGCCGGACATCTGGCCTGGCTTGCGGTCAAGGAGGTGGTCGATCTTCAGCGAGGTGGCCATCTCGCGCACATCGCGATGAATGGCGGCGACCGCCTTGCGCTGGCCGGGCATCAGCGGCGCGACGAAGGGGATGCGCTGCGCCCGCGTCAGGCGGCGCATGACCAGCGGAACGGCAATGTTCTGCGCTGCCGTCAGATGCGGATAAAGGGCGTAGGACTGGAACACCATCGCGACGTTGCGATCGGCGGCCTGGACCCGGCTCACGTTGCGACCGTCGATGACAATCTCGCCGCTATCCGCACTTTCGAGCCCTGCAAGAATGCGCAGAAGCGTGCTCTTCCCGCAGCCCGACGGCCCGACCAGCGCGATGAACTCGCCCGGCTGGGCGTCAAGGCTGACGCTCTTGAGGATCTGGTTTCCGCCGAACGACTTCTGGATGTTGGTGAGGGTGAGCGCGCTCATTCCGCCGCCTCCGCCGCTGCTTTCGCCTTCTGAGCGGAAGCGGGATAGACCTCATGGATGACGTCATCGATGACATATGCCGTCATGCCGGGCACGGCGACGATCTCGCTCCTCACCTCGTCGCCGAGATGATGTACGACGGCGCCGATCAGGCGTTCGCCGGGCATCTCGCGCTCCAGCGTATCGATGACGAAGGCGGCGGATGGCCCCCATACGACGGAGGTGTTCTCGAAGCGCCCCTTCCAGGCCCAGTGGAGGTGGCCGCTTGCATAGAGCGCCACGTCGTGGGCTGTCATCAGGTCGTAGACACGCTGGCGCTGCCTGGGCCGGAGGCCCCAGTAACCCGTATCGCCCTCATGCGGTTCGTCAACAAACAGCGGCTTGTGAGCAAACAATGCCAGCCGGCGTCCGTCACGCTCCTCGAACGTGGTCCGCAGCCATTCGAACTGCGCCTCTTCTTCCTCGTCCTCGAGCCCGAAAAGAAGCGCATTGAGCCCGACGAGACGCCAGCCGTTCGCATCTTCGACAAAGCGGTCGCCGCCCGCGAGCGAGCGCCACCGGGCCAGACGCTCGGCATTCACCGGCTGGCTCATATGGGAGAAGTGGCCGACGTCATGATTGCCGGGCACGATCAGCATCGGTGTGGAGACCTGGCGCATCAGGTCCATCGAGAAGGAGATGTCGTCCGCCTTGTCGGCGCCATCGACAGTCAGGTCGCCCGTGTGGACAACGAGGTCCGCCTCCTGGTCCTCAATCCAGCTCAGAAGTGGTGCCCAGTTGCCGTTGAAATGGGTCTTCTCTGGGCTGAAATGGGTGTCGGTGATCTGGATGATTTTCATGAATGGACTCTCCGAGGTCATCGTGCGCCTGCGCTTGATGGCGGCGACGGCGCCTTCCTTAGAGCCCTCCCATGTCAGGCCTGTTACAGCCCTTTCCACCTTTTCATCAATTCGGTCACAAAAGCTTCACGGGCTCTTGCCTCTGGAGGAAACAAGCACCTCGGCCGCCAGCGCACATGGATTGAATAAGGCGGATCTGCTCCACCGCCTTGGCAGGTGTCTGACCGGTCCCGGCACGAAATGCACGGCTGAACTGGCGCGGCGAGAGCTTCGACCAAGGGCGATGGAAAGCGTGTTGTAGGCTTCACCCCTCAACATGTTGGCCAGTTCGAAGGCGGCCTGCACGCCGAGCGCGAGGAACTGGAACCCCTTTCATCTTTGCGTCCTGCACATGCACATCGGCGACGTCGGACCGGGCGCGACCCGACGTCGCCGGGTCTCAAGGGCAGCGCGGACCGAGCGCCCTGCAACCCTTCCATGGCCGGGTTCCGTCTACGCCAGGTGCTGTCCGAAGAAGTCGGCGATCCGGTCGAAGGGGATCTTGTCCATCCGGTCGTAAAGATCCGTGTGGCTGGCGCCGGGTATGATCATCAGCTCCTTGGGCTCCGCGGCAGCGGCGAAGGCCGTTTCGGCGAAGTAGCGCGAATGGGCTTTCTCGCCGTGGATGAACAGGACGGGACGGGGCGAGATCTCCGCGATGTAGGTCAGGACCGGCATGTTCATGAACGACAGCGGCGTCGTCTGCGACCAGGCGTTCCCGGAGTTGACCGCGCGCGGGTGATAGCCTCGCGGCGTCATGTAGTAGTCGTGATAGTCGACCAGGAACTGCGCTTCGCCGTCCATCCGCTCGTTGTAAGGGGGCTGATAGGCGGGCGTTCCTTTCTCGAAGTCCGCCCAGCGCTGCCGGCTCAACTGCTCCAGCGCCTGCGTCCGCTGTTCCAGCGTCACACTGTCGTTGTACCCCTTCGACATAACGCGGGTCATGTCGTACATCGTGCTGGCGACGACCGCCTTGACCCGCTTGTCCACGGCGACTGCGTTCAGCGCCATGCCGCCCCAGCCGCAGATGCCGATCATCCCGATGCGCTCGCGGTCGACGAAGGTCTGGAGGCCGATGAAGTCCACCGCCGCGCTGAAGTCCTCCGTGTTGATGTCGGGCGAGGCGATGTTGCGGGGCTCGCCGCCGCTCTCTCCGGTGTAGGATCCATCGAAGGCCAGCGTCGCAAAGCCACGCTCGGCCATCGTCTGGGCGTAGAGCCCGGAAGACTGCTCCTTGACGGCGCCGAAGGGGCCGCCGACGACAAGCGCCGCAAGGCGCGCATTTCCGCGCTCCTTTGGCAGGTAGAGATCGCCGGCCAGCGTGATGCCGTAGCGGTTCTTGAACGACACCTTCTGGTGATCGACCTTGTCGCTCTTCGGAAACACCTTGTCCCACGAGGTCGTCTGGGCGAGAGACTGTGCCGCGGCTGCGGCCGGAATCACGCTCATCGCAGCGAAGACAACGCCCGTCGCCTTCATCAAGACGCGCCGGCTGGCATTGAATGTATCGGCATTATCGATCTTCTTGGTCATGGGTGGATCTCCTTCGATTTAAGCGTGGGGTCACTGGATGCGTTCGATACGCAACGGGAATTGCCCTGGGACATGCAGCGCCTCGTAGCCGTCGTCGAAGCGTCCGAGGCGCACCAGCCCCGGATGCTTGTAGTCGGCGTAGAACATCGCGAGATTGCCCCAGGGCACGTAGTAGCAGAGGTCGTACGGCCGCTCGTTGGTGAACGGGCCGTGGCCTTCCACGCTCAGTTTGCGCGGTAGGTAGGCGATCTTCTCGTTGGATCCGAAGTCGTCGATCGTGAGATCCAGCGGAAGCATGGAAGCGAAGTCGCGCGCCGACGGGTTGTCGTAGAGCGTCGCGGTCATCGTATGCTTCGCGAACGTCAGCCTGATCCTCACGTGGGTCCGCTCCTGATTTTTGGGGTCGCCCTGGCCGAACACGGCGCCGGGGTAGGCTGCGGCTGCAATGGCTGTCGCAAGAAGGCCGCGCCTGGTCGGGTTTCTGAACTGGGTGCTCATGTCGACTTCCTGGTCACACGCCATGCGGTCAGGGATGCCAGCGATGATCCGCAAAGCAGCACCGCGCTGAGCATGAAAGTGGACTGCCAGCCGACGACATCGAACAGGACACCGCCAAGCGACGCTCCGGCCGTGATCGCAAGCTGGATGACGGCCACCTGGAGCCCGCCGCCGGCCTCCGCATCATCGGGAAGAACGAGGCTCAGCCAGGTACCCCAGCCGACTGGCGCGGCCGTTCCCAGAAAGCCCCAGCCGATCAGCGACAAGAACACGGGAAGCTTCATGTCGCCCACAGCGATCATGGCCAGGGCGATGCCGGCCATCAGCAATGGGATGACCATGAGAATGCTGAACATGCGATGGGGCAGGAGCCGCCCGATAACCCACGTGCCGACCGCTCCGGCAAGGCCCATCATCAGAAGAACGAGCGAAAGGGTTTCGATGCCAAGGTTGGTCACGCTCTCCAGGAATGGCCGGAGATAGGTGAAGAGCGCGAACTGTCCCATGAAGAGGAGCAGGATCGCCGCCATGCCCAGTGCGACGGGCGGACGCCCCAGAAGCCGAAAGATGCTTCCTGACGTTCCGTCACGACGGGGCGGGAGGCCGGGCAGGCTGATCCACTGCCAAACGAGCGCGAGCAGTGCCACGGGGACGACGAGGAAGAAGGCGCCGCGCCACCCGATCTGGGAGCCGAGAAGACTTCCCATCGGCGCGGAGATCGTCGCGGCGATCGCGTTGCCTGCGTTGAGCAAGGCGAGGGCCTTCGGCACCTGGTCCTTCGACACGAGACGCATCACGATCGCGGTCGACATCGACCAGAAGCCGCCGATCGAGATGCCGAGCAAGGCGCGGCCCAGCATCAGGACCGGATAGGAAGGTGCGAGGGTGACTGTGATGCCCGACAGCATCAGCAGGCCCGTCAGGGCCAGGACGAGGAAACGGCGGTCCAGCCGGTGGGTGAGCCTGGCGATAAAAAGGCTGGTCAAGACGGCGAAGATGCCAGAGATCGAGATCGCCTGGCCGGCATTGCCTTCCGAAACGCCGAGATCGGCAGCGATCGGCGTTAGCAGGCTGACCGGCATGAACTCCGACGCGATCAGAACGAGCACGCACAAGGTCATGGAGAACACGGCGCCCCAGGCCGAGCGTCTGCTGTCGATGTCGGCGAAGGTGAGCGTCATATGCATCAGTCCCTGTTGGATCGTTTCCAGCGTTGCAGGGAAGATAGTCCTCACGTACTTTGCGGACTATCCGTGCCAATTCGCATGGACTTATCGAATTCCAACATAGGTCAGGGCTGATGCAGCGCGAGGATATGAAGGACCTGCTCTGGTTCATCGAGGTGGCGAAAGAGCAGAGCTTCACCAAAGCTGCCGCGAACCTCGGCACGTCGCAGTCGACTCTCAGCCATGCCATCAAGCAGTTGGAGGCCCGCCTCGGCGTCCGACTTCTGATGAGGACGACCCGCAGTGTCGCCACGACGGAGGCGGGGGAGCGCCTGTTCAGGTCCATTGCTCCACGCTTCCAGGGTATCGAAGCGGACCTGGCGGATCTGGTCGCCTTCCGCGAGAAGCCCTCCGGTACCGTGAGGCTGACCCTGTCCGATCACGCCCTCCAGATGACGGTCTGGCCGAAGCTTTCCCGCGTCCTTCGCCACTATCCGGACGTCAAGGTGGAGCTCTACAGCGACAACGGGATGCGCAACATCGTCGAGGAACGCTTCGATGCCGGAGTTCGACTGGGAGAGAGCGTCGACAAGGACATGATTGCCGTGCGGATCGGACCCGACTGGAGACTTCGCGCCGTCGCCTCGCCGGAATACCTGGCCAGGTATGGATCTCCCAAGACGCCACAGGATCTGGTGGGGCATGTCTGCATCAACACGCGCCAGGCGACATGGGGCGGCTTCTACGCCTGGGAGTTCGAAAAGGATGGACGAGAACTGCGGGTGCGGGTGGACGGCCAGCTCAGCTTCAACTCCTCCATCGCGCAGATCGACGCCGCCTTAAACGGGTACGGAATCGCCTACGTCCCCGAGGATATCGTCGAAGACCATATCGCCGCGGAAAAGCTTTTGCCCGTGCTGGACGATTGGAGCCAGCCCTTCACCGGCTACCACCTCTACTATCCCAGCAGGCGCCATATGTCGCCCGCCATGGCCGTGGTCGTGGAAGCGCTTCGACATCGCGGCGGAGCTTGAATTTCGGCTGTATTTTCCCGCCGCGAACGACCGTGGATGCCACCTTTGTGCCCTGGCTTTGGGTCTCAGTCAAAAGGAGGGGCGAGCGGCAATAATTCCGCTCCGACAACAAGCTCGCTATCAAGCGGCATAGAGTGCGCGACAGCTTCGCGCCCTCATTGTGGTCGTTCCCGCTACCGGTCGCTGTTGCTGCAAAGCCGACTTAACGACGACATCGCGTGCCACCGCGGCCCCGGACGCAAGCCTCTGCTCGCAGCATCATTCTTGTCGAATTCCTTCGGCCCAAGGCATCCCGAACCATACGGCGGAATCGTGTTCTTCGCTCCAACCGATCAATGCGTCAAGCGTTGCATTAACCGATGCACGAGGTGTTCTGTCGCTACGATGTCTTGAATTGCCTCATCGATCATGCTTGCAATATTGCGGACAACATTTTCGAATTCCGGCTCTCCGGCGCATCCGCCAAAAAACACCATCGAGTTGCGGTTCGGTAGCAGCCCTGCCTGATAAAGTAATTGGACGAGACGGCGTCCTACGATTGGGTCATTGCCATGTCGGTCATAGGTACGCTGATAGGCATGCCATAGCGGCGCAAAGCCGGCTGGCTCCGGCCAGAGCCGGAGCGTCTCGTAATCGTCATCCGACAAGATCACCCGCCCACCGGGCCGAACCGCACGGGCCATGTTGCGAACAATCAGCAGCGGGTCGGGCATGTACTCAAGCACGAATCGTGCATGTGCGACGTCGAATTGGCCGAACTCCTCTTCGGATAGTGGTGGATCAACAATGTCGCCCTGCCGCATTTCCAGCAGCGAGGACTCGCCATCGGCGTCCGCCTGTCGAAACGCTTCGGCGATCTGCTCGGGACTGCCAAAATCGATGGCGCTCGCCCGAGCCGCACCCTCCGTGAGCACGAATGAGCTCTTGGCGCGAATCTCTCGCATCATAAATCACCAGGACGGCGCCAGCGTTGGAACGGAAATTATACCCAGTGTACTTTTTGCACTGGATTTCCCTGAGGTTACGACGTTGAATGCATGGCACGCCCCGCGGGAGGTCTGTATGCCAACAAGATGGCAGAAAGAACATGCCGAAGTGTCGTCGAGTTCGTACCCGCCCCAGGAGAGGGTCCAGGATGAACTTCAAAGAATCCTCGACAGTTCTGATTTCAAAGGCACACCCCGGCGCCGCAAGCTGCTGAGATATCTAGTTGAAGAGATGCTTGCGGGCAGGGATCGCGAGCTCAAGGGGTACACGATCGCCACAGTCGTTTTCGGCCGTGACGACGATTTCGACCCCCAGACCGATCCTATCGTGCGCCTCGAAGCGCGTCGGCTGCGGCACGACCTCGACGGTTACTATGCGTCATCCGGACGAGACAATGCGATACGTATCTCCATCCCCAAAGGACAATATGCACCGACCATCGAATGGTCGGAAGAGGACATCGGGCCCACTGGGACAACCGTGTCACTCCAGACCGAGGAAGTCGCCGCTACCGATCCCTCTCCACGTGCACCTTTGGGCTTGCTGGCGCGACCGCGACGGCTGGCATGGGGTGTAGCACTCGTCCTCGCGCTACTTGTTGTCAGTATCTGGTACGCCCATTGGTCGCCCTCTGGACTGGCCCGTCAGGAAGGTAGTCGCGGTCCTGCACTTGCAGTGATGGCGTTTGCGACCGATGGAGGCAACGCCGAGCATGCCGCACTTGGAAGCGGGTTCGCCGATCAAATCATGGCGGAGCTCAGCCGCTTTTCCGGTTATCGCTTGTACTTGCCGCCGGCGACGAACAGCGGGACGATGACCGGTGATCCGATGGAAATCGGTGATCGGCTCGGCTTGACCTACATTGTGGACGGCAGCGTCCATTTTGATCCGGGGGTCGATTCCGTTCGGATCTCGGCGCGCCTGATTGAGGTCGACACGCATCGGATCATGTGGATCGGCACTTTCGAACGGCCCAGGTCAGCGCGCTCGCTTTTCGCAATTCGAGGAGAAATCGCTTCGGCGGTGGCTTCGGCACTTGGGCAACCCTACGGCGTCATCCGGACGGAAGAGAGCAGCCGATTGCTGGATGAAGCCGCGCCGAGCACCTCAAGCTATGAATGCGTTCTGCGCGCCTTCGCTTACCGGCGATCGTTCACCGCAGCCGGGCACAAGGCTGTCATGACCTGCCTCGAGCAGGCCGTTCTCCGAGACCCGAAATATGCTGACGCATGGGCAATGCTTGGTTGGCTGCACATGGACGCAGGGCGCTTTGGCTGGGCAGTCGACGGAGACGCATGGAGGGCCTTCCAGCGTGGACTGTCAACGGTCGCTCACGCCTTGGTGCTGGACGGTAACAATATCACCGCCCTGAAGGCCCAAGCTTCCATCTATCATTACATGGGCAATTATCCGGAGGCCGTAGCCATTCGGGGAAATGATCGAATCGGCGACGTCCGTTCGTAACCATCGGACGATAGGTTTTGAACCGGGAAGCTGCCCTGCCAGATGTTTGCCATGTGACGCGCAGAGTGCGGCGAAATTGCTGACAACTGATGCAACGCCCTGCTACGCCTTGCCGCTCCACCCTGATATCGGCGGTAGAGCAGATACGACGAACTTCTGCCGGGATCGCCAGTCTCAGTCGTCCGCGATATCCCAATCGTCATTGGGGTTGAATGTTTCTATCCCCGCCGCAATGTCTCTGGTCTTTTCACCGAGGTCCGCCTCGTACACGATCCCGTGCCGGTCGACGGCGAAGGTCTTGACACCGCTCACACCATAGTTCACCGGCCATGCGACGAGAGCAAAGCCTGCGATCATGTTGCCGTTGACACGATAGTCATGCGCCCCGCCCGCGATCGCATCTCCCTGGCGCGTCAGGATGCGATAGTGATAGCCATTGAAGCCGTCGCCAGCTTTGGCCGATTGCAGCGCATCCGCATCCGCCAGCGCAGGCCCGGCAGGGCTTTCCTCCCCGTCAAATTGCTCAGCCGGCCAGTATAATCCGTCCTGCGATCCTTCGGAGCTGATGAGCTTCTGCGCGTATTCGAGAACGCCGTCGCCATCATGGTCCGCACGGGCATACAGCTCCTGCGCTTCGACATAGGCATGCAGGGTCGCGATCGTCGAAAGTTCGTTATCGCCGACCCGGCGATTGGCGACCTCTTCCAGGCCGACATAGGTGTCGAAAGCCCATTTGCCGTCAGCACCTTGTGCGATCGGAAACGGAAACGGCCAACGCTCGCCTCCAAGCTCGAGCACCTTTCTGCCGTTGACGTCCTGAACGCCGACATACTCCCTCACGCGGGATTGGATGTCGGTGTAGGCGTCCATTGTGCCGTCGCTCTGCCTGGTTCTGGCGGCGTCTAGCCCCAGGAGAGTGGCCAGCTTGTCGAAGTCCCCTCCCACCACTGTCGACTTGAAGGTCTCGACGGCTTCCTCGACGGTTGCAAACGTCTGCGGCGCCTCGGCGGCAACGTACGCGTTCAAGGATTCGGTACCGGAATCTGTGACCTGCGCAGCCGCGGTCAGTGCCGTGGTGCCGAGCAGGAGGGCGCACAGGGAGGCGGCGATGCCGTTGCGAAGTGCTTTCATCGTGAACATCTCCTTTGCACCTTCCTCAGCGATGGCGACCGCCGCCGTGCCTGACGACTTTATGCCCACCGCCGCCGCGATGCCCGCCACCCATGGAGTGCCGCCCTCGATTGGACGAGAGGTGGGTCTGATGGCGATTTCCCGGATGGCCGAGCACGGAATGGTTCCCGGTGGCATGTCTGTGGGCATGTGCTCCCGGCTTCGGTTGCCTTGCATGGCGCGTCGCGTGCTGGGAGGTGTGCTTCGAACCGATGTGCGTATCGGAAGCGCCTTGTCGGTGGGAAGCCGCAGCCGGCCTTGCGTTGCCCGGCCTGACGTTGCTTTCGCGACCACGAATTCGGTCTGCATCAACCTTGCTCTTCCGGATGTCGCCGACCGATACTTTGGGATGATTGCCAGATATCGTGTCCCCGTGCCCGCGCCGTACGTTCTTTGCGCGCGCGGAGATGTTGTTGTTTCGGTTCGATTTGAAGTCGCTTTTCAACGCATTGTGGTCGATCCTGTTGAATTTGTTCCGGTCAGACTTGATCTTGGATCGGTCGATATTCTTCCAGTCGACGTCGTTGAACTTCAGCTTGTCGCGATCGATATCAATGTTGTTAAAGCAGCCGTCGCAATCGATATCGACGTCGCCTCCGTGCCAGTCGCCTCCCCACACGCCCCAGTCGTCCCAGTCCATCACGGATGCCCATGCGACCCCGGTGACGGCAGCAGCGAAAAAGGGCGCTGTTGGATAATAGTAGTTCGGGTATGGATCGGGATGATAGGCAACTGGCGCAGGGGGATAGCCTGGCTCGTAGAGCATCTGCGGCTCGTACTGCGGAACGTATATCTTGTCCGGGTTCTTGGATTGAATGACGACATTGTCGCCCTCGTTCACGACAGTGATCTTGTCGTCGCTCTTGATGACGTTGTCCGCCACGGCCTTGTCGCGCAAGGTTTGAACGGCGATCAGCACGTCCTTTTGCTGGAAGGACAGCGCACTGCCGAGCGCCTGGGTCCATTCTAGGTCGCCGCTCATCATCTTGACGATCTGGGGATAATTCAGCAGCGAGATCACGCTGCCATCCCAGCTCTCCTTCGGCTTCAGGTCCTTCTCTGATTTTGATTGCTGAAGGAACCGATCTGCTTCCACGATCTGTAGGGGAAACAGCGAGGCAGACGAGATCACCGCCACGAGTTCATCAGGATAAAGCGCGATCCGTGCCACGAGCACTTCGAGTTCTTCCTCCGTGAGCAGGTCGGGCGGGCTCTCGCTGCCATCGACGGCAGGTTGGCTCTGAGAGCTGTCTTGCGCGCTGGCATTGGAAACCGGAAGCGGGCTACTCGTAAGAAGGAGTGTGACGATCAACGAACCGACTGTGCGGCCGACGAGACTGAAGGCAATGGTCACTGTCAGATGCTCCCGGGGTAAAAATACGAATAGAAACGAACGGTGAGGGCACTGCGAACGCGGCATTTGCGGCTACTGCGGATACACCTTGTTCCAGTCGTTCTTCATGCTGACGATGTTCCAGCCGCGTTTCGGGCCCTCCGTCAGACCTCTATCAAGCTTCCCAAAGTGTGAGTTGCGGTCGTAGGCGTATTCTCTTTCGGCGTCGTCATGATGGACGATCAGGCCGAAGGTCCGCCCCGGTCCCGACGTCGTCCATTCCAGCATCTGGAAGTCGCCGTCCGAATTCCCGAAGGCAGCGATCGGGCGTCGGCCGATGTGGCCATAGATCCCTATCGGCTTGCCCGGGCCATCGTCGATGAAGTCGACTTCCGGCAGGCGGACGATGGAGGGCTTACCGTCCTTGTCTTCGTACCGCGACACTGGGCATCAGGTCGCCAATGATGCCAAAACGATATCCGGCACGACTGGGAAATCGAGGAATTAAGGGGTTTTCGGGAGAATTGGCTGGGGAACCTGGATTCGAACCAAGATTAACGGAGTCAGAGTCCGCCGTTCTACCATTGAACTATTCCCCAACAAGAGGCGCTGCGAAGCGGCGTCCCGTCGGTGTGCGGGGCTTATAACCAAAAGGTCGGAAGTTGCAAATAGGTTTCTGTCGATTTTTTCGATTTATGTGGATCAATGGCAAATGGGTGTTTGGCCAAGGTCCCTCCGTGCAGCCGATGCCGGAAGAGCCTTCAGACCGGACGTTCTGGAGCCCCGTATTGTGCGGGACCGGGAGCGGTGGCTGCCGGTTGTGCCGACGGTTGTCGAATGCCTGTCGAACGTTGTCGAACAAAAGCAATTGTCGAAAACGACGGTCGCTGGTAAGGTCGCGGCAACGAAAAATCGAGAAAGCGCCTGCTGCAGCCGGAAACGGAGTTGCGCGGCGCGATAGGCAGACACGTGAGCGACCCCGAACACGGCGCAAAGCCGTCCGTATCCGGGGGGCAGGGCACGGGCGGACCGGCAAGACCCAAGCGGTCTCGCCGCCGCAAGGGAAAGGACAAGCGGGCCACGGCTCCGTCGTCCGCCTCCCTTGGACCGAGCAACGAATCCGGCCGCAACGGCCCGGAGACGCGCCCCCAGAAGACCGCGCAGGCACAGCCTGTCGACCAGGATGGCGAAGCTGTCCGCAAGCGCAAGCGCCGCCGTCGCGGCAAGGGCGGCAATGCGAAGCCGCAACCTCATTCCGTCGAAGGCGATCGCGATTCCGCCGACGCTTCCGTGCGCGCGGGACACGCGGGAGACCGGCACGCGGGGGCCGGGCAGGGGGCAGCCGGCCGCAGGAAGGCGCACCAACAGCGCGGGCTGCAGGGCCGCCCGTTGCGGCCTGCCGAAAAGCCGCCGGCGTTCGTTGCCCCGCCGCCCAAGGCGGCTCCGGCCGTCAACGGACCGCAGGCCGGCAGGTCGGCCGCCGGTCGCGAGGCGGCAAATGCCGGGGCTGCGCGCAGCGAATTTCAGTTCAACGACGCGCCGCTCTATGCTGCCCTCGATCTCGGCACCAACAATTGCCGGCTGCTGATCGCCCAGCCGACCCGCCCGGGCCAGTTCCGCGTCGTCGATGCCTTTTCCCGCATCGTGCGGCTCGGCGAGGGGCTTGCGGCGAGCGGCCGCCTTTCGGACGAGGCGATGGATCGCTCGATCGAGGCGCTCAGGATCTGCGCTGCGAAGTTGCGCAACCGCGATATCCGCCGCAGCCGGCTGATCGCCACCGAGGCATGTCGGCGGGCGGAGAACGGCGAGGCTTTTCTGGCCCGTGTCAAGGCGGAGACGGGGCTGGAGCTGGAGATCATCAACCGCGAGACAGAGGCGCGGCTGGCCGTTTCCGGCTGCTCCTCGCTGGTTGGCCGCGAGGCGAAGTCGGTCGTTCTGTTCGACATCGGCGGCGGCTCGTCCGAGATCGCGGTGATCCGCATCGGCGAGAACCGCTCCAACCGGCTGGCGAACCACATCACCCACTGGACGTCACTGCCGGTCGGCGTCGTGACGCTGTCGGAGCGGCATGGCGGCCGCGACGTGACGCCGGAGAGCTTTGCCGGCATGGTCCGGGAGGTCGAATCCATGCTCGCGGGGTTTGACTGCCCCTCGCATGCGCACCTCGAGGCGCCGGAGGACTTCCACCTGATCGGGACGTCGGGAACGGTGACGACGCTTGCCGGCGTCTATCTCGACCTGCCGCGCTACGACCGCCGCCAGGTCGATGGCGTCTGGCTCATGGACGCGGAAGTCAGCGCCATGCAGGCACGGCTGCTTTCCTGGGATTTCTCCACCCGTGCCGCCAATCCCTGCATCGGCCCGGACCGGGCCGACCTGGTGCTTGCCGGCTGCGCCATTCTGGAAGCGATCCGGAACCGCTGGCCCTCGACGCGCATGCGCGTCGCCGACCGCGGCCTGCGCGAGGGCCTCCTGACGGAAATGATGGCCGACGACGGCGTGTGGCGGCGCGGCCGCAGCCGCCGGCAGAACCGCAGCGGCTTCCGCCACCCGTTCCGGCCCGAAGGACTTGAGACATGACGAAGCCCCCAGCCGGCGGAAGCCGCACCGGAAGAAAACTCGGCCAGAAGGTGAAGAAGGGCAAGCTGAAGGCGTCGTCGCGGCGCTGGATCGAGCGCCACATCAACGATCCCTATGTGCAGCGCGCCCGCCTCGAGGGTTATCGCGCACGCGCCGCCTTCAAGCTTCTCGAGATCGACGAGAAGCACAAGATCCTCGATGGCGCCCGGCGCATCATCGACCTTGGCGCCGCACCCGGCAGCTGGTCGCAGATCGCCGCCAAGGTGACCAACTCGACGGATGCCGACCCGCGGGTGGCGGCGATCGACTTTCTGGAGATGGATCCCTTGCCTGGGGTGCGGATCCTGCAGATGGATTTCCTCGATTCGCAGGCGCCGGAAAAGCTGAAGGAAGCGGTGGGCGGCACGCCGAACCTGGTGATCTCGGATATGGCGGCGCCGACGACGGGTCATCGCCAGACCGATCACATCCGCACCATGCACCTGTGCGAGGTGGCGGCCCACTTCGCCATCGAGGTGCTGGCCGAAGGCGGCCATTTCCTGGCCAAGACCTTCCAGGGCGGCACGGAGCGCGACCTCCTGAACCTGCTGAAGCAGAATTTCAAGCAGGTCATCCACGTCAAGCCGGGTGCCTCGCGCGCTGAATCGGTCGAGATGTTCCTGCTCGCCAAGGGGTTCAAAGGGCGCAAGGCTGTGTCCGCTGACGGTGTCACCGAAGAGACAACCGACGAGGCAACCGGCGAAGCCGCCGGTCTGGAGGCGTGATGCTTCTTTACGTGACCGTCGGCACGAACGACCTGGAGCGCGCCGGCCGCTTCTATGACGCGGTACTGCCGCTCATCGGCTATCGCCGGCAGAAGCAGGCGGATGGCGAGATCGGCTATGCGGCGGACGGAGACGTGCGCTGCCGCTTCTGGGTGGTAGAGCCCTTCAACCGCAAGCCGGCGACGTTCGGCAACGGCGCCACGGTGGCCTTCGATGCGCCGAGCCGTGCGGCCGTCGATGCCTTTCACGCGGCAGCTATCGCCAATGGCGGTACCGACGAGGGGGCGCCGGGAATAAGGCCGTTCCATCCCCATTTCTACGCCGCCTTCGTCCGTGATCTCGACGGCAACAAGCTGTCCGCGGTCTGCGAACGGCCGGAATAGCCACAGGCTCCGGCAGCGACAGGGCCGATAGCGCCTATTTGACGGCGGTGACTTCCTCGTTCTTCTGTATCAGCCGGTGTCCCGATACCGAGGCGCCGGCGCTCTTGGCCATGGTCAGGAAGGGCACGACCGCCGCAAGTGTCAGCACCGAAATGATGATGAAGGCGAGGTGGAAGTCCTCAAGGCTCAGCTGCGTGCCGGAAATCGTCGTCTCGATCTCCAGAATGGTGCCGGCGATGGCGACGCCCAGCGCCAGGCTCATCTGTTGCAGCACCGCACTCATCGAGGTCGCCTTGCTGGCATCGCTGTCGGCGATGTCGGCGAAGGACAGCGCGTTTACGCCGGTGAAGAAGAACGAGCGGACGAAGCCGGCGGCAAGCAGAATGAGCGAGATGATCCACACCGGCGTCTGGGGCGTGAACAGCGCATTGACGGCGGTGAAGACCGCGCCGCTGAGGCTGGCGATGATCAGCGTGGTGCGGAAGCCGGCAAGCGAAAGCACGCGCTTGGCGATGAACTTCGTCGTGATCGCGCCGATCGCACCGGTGAAGGTGATCATGCCCGACTGGAAGGGCGAAAGACCAAAGCCGACCTGCAGCATCAGCGGCATGAGGAAGGGGATGGCGCCGATCGAGATGCGAAACAGCGTCCCGCCGATGGCAGCCGCCCTGAAGGCGCTGTCGCCGAAGAGCTTCAGGTCGAGCAGCGGCGAGGGATGCCTTTTCGCGTGCCGCACGTAGAGCCAGCCGGCCAGAAGCCCTGATAGCGTCGACACCACGCCGACGGCGGGCGGCAGGGCGGGCAGGCTGATGACGGAAAGGCCGAACATCGTGCCGCCTGCGGCGATCGCCCCGAGCACGAACCCTTTGAGGTCCAGCGGCCCGGGTGGCGCGGAGTGGATGTCGGGCAGATAGATTCCCGACAGCACATAGCCGAGGATGCCGACCGGAACGTTGATCAGGAAGATCCAGTGCCAGGTGAAATAGGTGGTGATGAAGCCGCCGAGCGGCGGGCCTGCGAGTGGTCCGACAAGGGCGGGTATCGTCAGCATGGCCATGGCAGATACGAGTTCGCTGCGCGAGGTGCTGCGCACGAGCACGAGGCGGGCCACCGGCGTCATCATCGCCCCGCCCATGCCCTGGATGAAGCGGGCGACGACGAAAAAGATGAGGCCGTCGGCAACCGCGCAGAGGATCGAGCCGATAATGAAGACGAGGATCGCCAGCCGGAAGACGCGCTTGGCGCCGAACCGGTCCGCCATCCAGCCGGAAAGCGGGATGAAGATGGCAAGCGACACCATGTAGGCCGTCAGCGCCAGTTTCAGCGTGATCGGCCCGACATTGAGGTCGTGGGCGATCGCCGGCAACGACGTGGCGATCACGGTGGAATCCATCTGCTCCATGAAGAGCGCGACGGCAAGGATCAGGGGAACGATGCGATTCATGGCGATGAACGTGGACGGGCCGGCGGGAACGCCGGAGGACTGGATTGTGAACGGGCAACGCCCGGTTTCGTTCCGGCCTGCCGCTTGTGCGCCTCCCGTCGGGATCTGTCAAATCCGCCAGCGGTGCGTGTTCTCACAAACCCGTGATGCGAAAGGTTGCATTCGTGACCGCCTTTCGGCCTGCAGCCATGCAATGTTCGCGAGCCGTCGGCGCGTTGTTGGCGCCGCGACCACAGTTCTGTGTTCACTCTTGCGGGAGGTGCCGTGACCATGAATATTTCACGCAGGTCCTTGTTCTATACGGCCGGCATTGGCACGCTGGCAGCACCCTTCATCATGAACGGCAGCATTGTACGCGCTGCTTCGGAGACCAAGACCGACATGACCATTTCGCCAGTCGAGGCCCGCAGCTTCAAGCTCGGCGGGTTCCGCGTCACCGCGGTGCGCGACGGCATGCGCGCTTCCGGCGTGCCGAACGAGACGTTCGGCACGAACCAGTCGGCCGATACCGTCGGCGCTTTGCTGACCGAGAACTTCCTGCCTGCCGACAGCTTCGTCAACAGTTTCACGCCGACCATCGTCGACACCGGCTCGCAGCTCGTCCTGTTCGACACCGGGATGGGCGAGGGCGGCCGTGAGAACGGCCTCGGCCGCCTTGCCGAAGGCCTGCGCGCGGTCGGCTACGCACCGGAGCAGGTAACCGTGGTGGTGCTGACGCATATGCACGGCGACCACATCGGCGGCCTGATGGAGCAGGGAAAGCCTGCCTTTCCGAACGCGCGCTACGTGACCGGCCGGACGGAATACGATTTCTGGGTCAGCGCCGATCGTGTCGGCACCGGCGCCGAGCAGGGGCACAAAGGCGTGCTCGCCAAGGTCAAGCCGCTTGCCGACAAGATCACCTTCATCGAGGACGGCGGCGAGGTGGTGCCCGGCATCACCGGCATGAACGCCTTCGGCCATTCGCCGGGGCACATGATCTACCGCATCGAATCGGACGGCAAGGTCCTGATGCTCACGGCGGATACCGCCAACCACTTCGTGCTGTCGCTGCAGCGGCCGGACTGGGAGGTGCGGTTCGACATGGACAAGGCAGCGGCGGCTGCGACCCGCAAGAGAGTGTTCGACATGGTCGCCACCGACAGGTTGGCCTTCATGGGATATCACATGCCGTTTCCGGCAGTCGGGTTCGTTGAAAAGGCGGGCGAGGGCTACCGCTTCGTGCCGATGACCTACCAGTTCGACATCTGACCGGTCGAAAGACGGGAGAAAGAGAAACGGCGCCAGCTTGCCCGGGAGCGATCCCGGGCGTTTTTGCTATTTCCAATCCGTCATGAACGTGTTACGAGCCCTCGCCAACTTCCAAGACTTATCTTGCAAGCGACCAGGTGGACCGTTCCCAAGAGGTCCCTTGGACCGCAGCCCTTTACACCGAAGGAAATTGGCCATGGCGCGCATCATAGAAACCGCAACCGGACTGGAAGCACTGACGTTCGATGACGTCCTGCTGCAGCCCGGCCACTCCGAGGTCATGCCGGGGCAGACCAACATCGCCACCCGCATCGCCAGGGATTTCGAACTCAATCTGCCGATCCTGTCGTCCGCCATGGACACCGTCACCGAGGCCCGGCTGGCGATCGCCATGGCCCAGGCCGGCGGCCTTGGCGTCATTCATCGCAACCTCACCCCGGCCGAACAGGCCGAGGAAGTCCGCCAGGTCAAGAAATTCGAGAGCGGCATGGTCGTCAATCCGGTGACGATCGGCCCCGACGCAACGCTGGCCGAGGCGCTGGCGCTGATGAAGGCGCATGGCATCTCCGGTATTCCGGTCGTCGAGAACGGCAAGAGCGGTGTTGCCGGCCGCCTCGTCGGCATCCTGACAAACCGCGACGTGCGCTTCGCTTCGGATCCGAAGCAGAAGATCTACGAACTGATGACGCGGGAAAACCTTATCACCGTGAAGGAAAGCGTCGATCAGCAGGAAGCCAAGCGGCTGCTCCACAAGCACCGCATCGAGAAGCTGCTGGTGATCGACGGTGACGCCCGCTGCGTCGGCCTGATCACGGTGAAGGACATCGAGAAGTCCCAGCTCAATCCCAACGCTTCCAAGGATGCGCAGGGGCGCCTGCGCGCCGCCGCCGCAATCTCCGTCGGTGACGACGGCTTCGAGCGCGCCGAGCGGCTGATCGACGCGGGCGTCGACCTGCTCGTCGTCGATACCGCGCACGGCCATTCCCAGCGCGTCCTCGACGCCGTCAGCCGCGTGAAGAAGCTTTCCAACTCGGTGCGCATCATGGCCGGCAACGTCGCCACCGCCGACGGCACCAGGGCATTGATCGATGCGGGCGCGGACGCGGTCAAGGTCGGCATCGGCCCGGGCTCCATCTGCACCACGCGCATCGTCGCGGGCGTCGGCGTGCCGCAGCTCGCCGCCATCATGTCGGCAGTCGAGGCCGGGCAGCAGGCCGACGTTCCGGTGATCGCCGACGGCGGCATCAAGTTCTCCGGCGATCTGGCCAAGGCGATCGCAGCCGGCGCCTCGGCCGTCATGGTGGGCTCGCTGCTCGCCGGCACCGACGAAAGCCCGGGCGAAGTGTTCCTCTACCAGGGCCGCTCCTTCAAGGCCTATCGCGGCATGGGTTCCGTCGGCGCGATGGCGCGCGGCTCCGCCGACCGCTATTTCCAGGCCGAGGTGCGCGACACGCTGAAGCTCGTGCCGGAAGGCATCGAGGGCCAGGTGCCTTACAAGGGCCCGGTCTCCGGCGTCCTGCACCAGCTCGCCGGCGGCCTCAAGGCGTCGATGGGCTATGTCGGCGGCGCCGACATCAAGCAGTTCCAGGAGCGCGCCACCTTCGTGCGTATCTCCGGTGCGGGCCTGCGCGAAAGCCACGCCCACGACGTGACGATCACGCGCGAAAGCCCGAACTATCCGGGTGGAGCCGGCTGACCGCCAGGTCCAGCCCCTGAACGCCAGACCTTTCGCACGGCGGCCGTCGATCCGAGCGACGGCCGCCGTCGCATATCTGCGACAGTCATAGCTTCCGCTTGACCTCGGTCAACTTCCCATCGCCCGACATTGCCCATAGTGTTCACAGGTCCGCCGGAAGCATCGGCGGCGCCACCGGCACGCGGACGACACCCTGTCGATCCGCTGCGCCGAACGACAGGGCCTGCACGCCGCATGCGTCGGGCGGGCGCTTAAGGGAGCAGAGCCATGGCAAGCAAGATGAAGGCCGCCGTCGTGCGGGAGTTCGGCAAACCGCTGGTGATCGAGGAGCTCGACATCCCCGAACCCGGCCCGGACCAGATCCTCGTCAAGTACGAGGCGACGGGGGTCTGCCACACCGACCTGCATGCGGCCAACGGCGACTGGCCGGTAAAGCCGAACCCGCCCTTCACTCCAGGCCACGAAGGCGTCGGCTACGTCGCGAGGATCGGCTCCAAGGTCAACTCCAGGCTCATCAAGGAAGGTGATCGCGTCGGCGTGCCGTGGCTGCACACGGCCTGCCGCTGCTGCGGCTATTGCAACACCGGTTGGGAGACGCTTTGCGCTGAGCAGCAGAACACGGGCTATTCCGTCAACGGCACCTTTGCCCAGTACGGACTCGCCGATCCCGCCTTCGTCGGCCGTCTGCCGGCCAATCTCGAATTCGGCCCCGCCGCGCCCGTGCTTTGCGCCGGTGTCACGGTCTACAAGGGGTTGAAGGAAACCGAGGTCAGGCCGGGCGAGTGGGTCGTCATTTCCGGCATCGGGGGGTTGGGGCACATGGCCGTGCAATATGCCAAGGCCATGGGCATGAACGTCGTTGCCTCCGACATCTTCGAGGACAAGCTGGCGCTCGCCAAGAACCTCGGCGCGGATCTCGTCGTCGATGCGCGCAAGGCCGATGCGATCGAGACGGTGCAGAAGGAAACCGGCGGGGCGCATGGCGCGCTGGTGACGGCCGTCTCGCCCAAGGCGATGGAACAGGCCTATGGTTTCCTCCGCTCGAAGGGAACGATGGCGTTGGTCGGCCTGCCGCCGGGCTTCATCTCCCTGCCGGTCTTCGACACGGTGCTGAAGCGCATCACCGTGCGCGGATCGATCGTCGGGACCCGTCAGGACCTCGAGGAAGCACTGCAGTTTGCCGGCGACGGCAAGGTCGCCTCGCATTTCTCCTGGGACAGCATCGAGAACATCAACGACATCTTCGAGCGCATGAAGCAGGGCAAGATCGATGGCCGCATCGTGCTGGACCTGAACGCCTGATGACGTGATGACATGCGGGCCACGCCGGCGCTTGGTCGGCGTGGCCGAAGATCACGCAACCGTGAGGATGCCCGGCTGGCATTCGCCTCTCCGTCGCCTATCATCGATCGTTGGTGTTGGCGCGCCGGCAGGGCGCGTGCGGAGATCACGGGAGAAGCCACCATGGAACGGATGCCGAAGATCACCCAGGCGATGATCGACGCCTATGACGAGTATACTCACCTCTCGCTCGACCGCCGTCGCTTCATGGAACGGCTGACGGCGCTTGCAGGATCGGCAGCCGGCGCTGCTGCCATCGCGCCGCTTCTGGCCGCCAACAGCGCCAGCGCGCAGATCGTCGCCGAAAGCGATTCGCGGCTCACGACCGAAGAGGTCAGCTGGGCGGCGCCCAAGGGGCAGATGAAGGGTTACATCGCCCGGCTGAAGGATGCGCCCGGACCGCTCGGCGGCGTGATCGTCATCCACGAGAACCGCGGCCTCAATTCGCATATCCGCGATGTCGCCCGCCGCCTGGCGCTGGATGGCTTCGTCGCACTCGCCCCCGATTTTCTGTCGTTGGAAGGTGGAACGCCGGAAGACGAGGACAAGGCGCGCGAGATGTTCGGCAAGCTCGATCGCGCCGTCACCGTCGAAAATGCGGTTGCCACCGTCGCCTATCTCTCCGAACTCGACTGGGTCAACGGCAAGGTCGGCGCGATCGGCTTCTGCTGGGGCGGAGGGCTGGTCAACCAGCTGGCCGTCGCCGATCCCAACTTGAAGGCCGGTGTCGCCTATTACGGCGCCCAGCCGCCGGTAGAGGACGTACCGAAGATCAAGGCTGCCGTTATGCTGCACTATGCCGGCCTCGACGAGCGCATCAACGCGGGCATCGATGCCTACAAAAAGGCGCTGGACGACAGCGGCAAGCCCTATGAGCTCTTCGTCTACGAGGGCGTCAACCATGCCTTCAACAACGACACCTCCGCCGCCCGTTACGACAAGGCCGCGGCCGAGCTCGCCTGGCAGCGCACGGTGGCGTTTCTGAAGAAGAACCTGGGATAGTTCACTGGCCAAGGGTAAGCCGCGGCGTGGAAGTGATGGATCATCGCAGCAGCCCGATGCGATGATCCCCTCAAGAGAACGTTGCGGCAGCTTGCTCTCCCACGCAGGCGCACACCGCTTCGGCGATGGCATCGGTTTCTTCCGCCTGCAGGATCCCCCGCCGCCAGGCCAGCCCGATCTCTCGGGCGGGCTGCGGGTCGGCGAAAGGGACGATGCGGATGGGGTTGCGCAGCGTCTCGGTCGGCACCGCGATCTCCGGGATCAGCGTCATGCCCATGTCGTGCGACACCATCTGGAGCAGCGTTGCCATCGAGGTCGCGCCGAAATTGACGAGGCTGCGTTTGCCCGCCGTTCCGCAGACCGCAAGCGCCTGGTCGCGCAGGCAGTGCCCTTCCTCGAGAAGCAGTAGCCGGTCGACGTCGACGTCGGACTCGGAGAGCGGCGACATCAGCACTTCGCTGTCGTTCTCCGCCATCGCCATGAAGAAGCGGTCGCGGAAGAGCGGACGCGTCGCGATCACCTCGCTCTCGAT
The DNA here is from genome assembly GCF_900220975.1 of Rhizobium subbaraonis. Taxonomy (GTDB): domain Bacteria; phylum Pseudomonadota; class Alphaproteobacteria; order Rhizobiales; family Rhizobiaceae; genus Mycoplana; species Mycoplana subbaraonis. The sequence continues at coordinate 107,964 of NZ_OBQD01000001.1, forward strand.
CGGCAGTGCCACGATCACGAGGTCGAGCCGACCCTCGGAGAGATCGGCGATGAGGCGGTCGGTCACCGCCTCGCGCAGTTCGATCTGGATCGCCGGATAGGCGGTGCGCAGATGCGGCACGAGACGCGGCACGAGATAGGGCGCCACCGTCGGGATGATCCCGAGCCGCATTAGCCCACCCAGCAGACCGTCGCTGCGCCGGGTCGTCTGCTCCAGCCGGTCCAGTTCGGCCAGGATGGAGCGCACATGCGTCAACACCTCCTCGCCCTTGCGGGTCAGAAGCGTGTTGCCGCGCCCGCGCTCGACAAGCTTGACGCCGAGATTGGCCTCCATTTCGAGGATCTGCGCCGAGAGTGCGGGCTGGCTGACATGGGCAAGCTCTGCCGCCCGTCCGAAGTGCAGGGTGGAGGCGAGCGCATCGAAGTAGCGCATTTGACGAACGGTAATCATGATAGGTTTTTCTGATCGAAAATTAATGCAAATACAATTGGAAATTATCGTCGCGCGGTGGGACAAAGACTTGTTAGAAAAATTCCAGAGTGGGTCGGGCTTCATGGCAATGCCAAAAGGCTGCCCTAGGTTGGAAGGGCCGCGGCTTCGCCGGGCAGCCTTTCGGCAATGGATGCGACGAGAAACAGGAGGATCCCATGTCAGATCGACCGACAATGACCACCACGGCCGGCGCGCCGGTAAGTGACAACCAGAACTCGCTGACGGCCGGCCCGCGCGGCGGCGTGATGATCCAGGACTACCAGCTTCTCGAGAAGCTTGCCCACCAGAACCGCGAGCGCATTCCCGAACGCGTCGTCCATGCCAAGGGCTGGGGTGCCTACGGCACGCTGAAGATTACCGGCGACATTTCGAAATACACCCGTGCCAAGGTCCTGCAGCCGGGCGCCGAGACGCCGATGATCGCCCGCTTCTCCACCGTCGCAGGCGAACTGGGCGCGGCCGACCACGAGCGCGACGTGCGCGGCTTTGCCCTGAAGTTCTACACCGAGGAAGGCAACTGGGACCTCGTAGGCAACAATACTCCAGTCTTCTTCGTCCGCGATCCCTACAAGTTCCCCGACTTCATCCACACGCAAAAGCGTCATCCGAAGACGAACCTGCGTTCGCCGACCGCGATGTGGGACTTCTGGTCGCTGTCGCCCGAAAGCCTGCACCAGACCACGATCCTGTTCTCCGACCGCGGCCTGCCGATCACCCCGATGCACATGAACGGCTACGGTTCGCACACCTATTCGCTGTGGAACGATGCCGGCGAGCGGTTCTGGGTGAAGTTCCACTTCAAGACCCAGCAGGGCCACGAGCACTACACCAACGAGGTGGCCGAGGGCATCATCGGCAAGACCCGCGAGGGCTACCAGGAAGCGCTGTTCGGCGCCATCGAGGAGGGCAGGTTCCCGCGCTGGACGGTGCAGGTGCAGATCATGCCGGAAGCCGATGCGGACAAGACGCCCTACAACCCCTTCGACCTGACCAAGGTCTGGCCGCATGGCGACTATCCGCCGATCGACATCGGCGTCATGGAACTGAACCGCAACCCGGAGAACTATTTCGCCGAGATCGAGCAGGTCGCCTTCTCGCCGTCGAACATCGTCCCCGGCATCAGCCACTCGCCGGACAAGATGCTGCAGGCGCGCGTCTTCTCCTATGCCGACGCCCACCGCCACCGGCTCGGCACGCACTATGAGGCGCTGCCGGTCAACGCCCCGCGCTGTCCCGTCCATCACTACCACAAGGACGGGCAGATGAACTTCTTCGGCCAGAAGACCGGCAACGTCGACGCCTACTACGAGCCGAACTCGGTCTCGGGGTCGGCCGCCGAGCTGCCGTCGGCCAAGGAGCCGCCGCTGAAGGTCTCGGGCGACATGGACCGCTACAACCACCGCATCGGCAATGACGACTATTCGCAGCCGCGCGCGCTCTTCAATCTGTTCAACGACGAGCAGAAGGCGCGCCTGTTCTCGAACATCGCCGCGGCAATGGGCGGGGTACCGGGCGCCATCATCGAGCGCCAGATGGCCCACTACAGGCAGGTCCATCCGGACTATGAGGCCGGCGTCCGCGCCGCGCTGAAAACCGCACACGGCTACGAGGCCGACACGATCAGCACGGCGGCTGAGTAGATCCGCAGGCATGTCGCGCAAAAGTGTGCCGCGGTTTTGCGACAACGACATGCGCAAGAAAGCGGCAAAGCGCGTCGCGTGATCCTTTGACAGGCGCCGCGCTTCGTCCGACGAGCGTGGAAGTGAGGCAGGAGAAAGCCGGGCGATAAGCCCGGCTTTTGCATGTTGCGTGTCGTGGGATGTTGCGAAAGGCATATGCCGGCCATGCCGGTCTGCCTGATACGGCCAGGGTCAAGGTGCCGTCGGGCGGCGTTTGCCGCCGCCTACCAGCCCGGCAGGATGTGCCCCGGCCGCAGCCGCGGCAGGCGCGGGAAGGTCTTGACCTCGGCATCGGGCAGGTCGTCGTTGACGGCAAGTGGGGAAATGTTGTCGAGACAGGCGGTAATGTGGCTGGTGATGGCGTTCATCAGCGACGTCGACAGGCCCGCGCGCTTCATGATGCCGATCTGCACCGGCGCCAGCGGTGGGAAACCGTCGGCCTGCGTCAGCACGCGCATGCCCGGCCGCAGCGCTGATTCCGGCAGCACCGAGACAGCCATTCCGGCCATGACGGCGGCAGCGACGACCGTCGACGACCAGCTCGTGAACAGAACCTGGTATTCGCGCCCCACCGAATCGAGCGCGGCGCAGGCGATCTGCCGCCACTGACAGTCGCGCCGGCCGACGGCCAGCGGCACCGGCGCATTTTCCGGCAGAGGGTGGTTTGCGGACATGACCCAGCAAAGCGGCTCCGTCCGGACCACGTCTGAATGGCGAAGCCGCGGATTGTGCGTCACGAGCGCGATGTCCAGTTCGCCCTTGTTCATCTTTTCAGCCAGATCCACGGAAGGCTCGCAGACGATGTAGAGCTCGACATTGGGATGCGTCTTGGCAAACCTCATGATGATTTCGGGCATGTAGCGGTCGGCATAGTCGTCGGGCGTGCCGATGCGCAGGGTACCTTCGAGACGGTTGTCGTCGAAGGCCGCGATCGCCTCGTTGTTGAGGCGGATCATCCGCCGTGCGAAGTTGAGCAGCCGCTCCCCTTCCGCGGTCAGGCGATTGCCGCGGCCGTCCTTCATGAACAGTTGCTTGCCGATGCGTTCCTCCAGCCGGCGCATCTGCATGGAGACGGCGGACTGGGTCTTGAAGACGCGGTCCGCGGCCTTCGTGAAGGATCCGGTATCGGCGATTGCAACGAAGGTCTGCAACTGATCGATGTCTAGCGGAGCGGACATGGCGGTTTTCCATCAGAGTGTTTGATAGATACTATTAAAAACATTCGTTGGACTGATCAATGTCATTTTGCGACAAAGGGCCAGCAAGATGAACATCACCTCAGTGACGGGCATCTTGGGGACATTACCATCCCGTACGGCCTCCAGCCGGGATGGGCCTTATTTGAGAAGACCTAAACCTTTTGACGCCTGCCGATCCGCGGCCGGCGAACACATCATGCGTGCGCAATTGCCCGATGGGCGCGGCGCACCGGAAAGGAGAAAATGCCATGCGCACCATCGACAGCCGCATAGACCTCGATATTGCCGCCGCGCGCGGAAGCGCTCCGTCGCTGCCCTCCCGCCTTTTCCAGTTTGCCGTCCGTGCAATGCGTACATGGCGAAACCGTGCCGCCGTGAACCGGCTTCACGATCTCGACGACTGGCAGCTGCGCGACATCGGGCTCGAACGCTCGGACGTGAAGGACGCGCTGACGTCGACGTTCTTTGCCGATCCCGGCCTGCATCTGACGATCGCATCGCGCGAGCGCGCGCAACGCTACCTCCGGAACGGTCGCCGCGACTGAGGCCGTTCCCAGCTTCCCCGCAGGGTGAGAGCCAATAACCCTGCCGCTTGCCCGGCGTGTGACCGTTCGCGGTCCCGCCGGGTTTTTTTGTTGGCCGGGCTATTTGTCGATGTCGGGCGCGCCCTTCTTCGGATCCGCCTTCGGCGTAGCGTCGCTCTCCGGCGTCTTGCTCATCGTGTTGAAGATGTTTTCGATGTTCTTCTGATAGTCCTTCTGCATCTCCAGCCCCGCATCGAACAGGGTGTTGACGAAGCTCGTCAACGAATCGGCCGGTGTTGTGCCCTTCTCGGGCGTGGGCGGGCCTTCGGCTTTTCCGCCGCTCATCGCCGTCATCATGTCGGAAAACGCCTTTGCGAAAGGATTGTCCGCAAAGGGATCCTGCGGTGCCTTCTTCTCGCCCCCCGTTCCGAAGAACGCCTGCGTGAAGGGATTGTCGAACGGGTTGGCGAAGGGGACGCCCTGGGGTTCGGGCTTCTTCGCCATGCCGGTCGCTTCCATCCATTGTTGCATGGCGGCGGCCCAGGGATTGTCCATGCCCGGCTGCGTGGCCCCGAGGAACGGCGCCATGGATTGCTTAAACAATCCGCCCATCAGCGTGTTGGCGACGACGGGCAGCATCTGCTTGTAGATTTCCTGGCCGATGCCCGTCATCTGCGCGGCCTGGGCGGCGATCGCCCGCGACACGTCCTTGGAGCCGAAGAACTGGCCGAGCAGGTCGTTGCCCGCCTCGATGCCCTTGGGGCTGAAGGCCTTCGTCACGTCCTCGAAATATTTGACGTGATCACCCGAAGATAGCGCCTTCATGAAGCCGCCGAAATCGTACGGGTTCATCGTGCTGCGCTTCATGCCTTCGGAAAACGCCGGCATCAGCGCCGAGATTGCCTCGTTCGCCTGTTTCTGCGCCAGCCCGAACTGCTTTGCCATCACGTCCAGAGCACTGCCGTTCTGGGCCTTCAGCATCAAATCGTACAGTGCGATCATAGCCGATCCTTTCGTCATTGTGCGGGCGGGTTCGCGCCCCGGCACATGCAGATGCATGTCCTTGCACTATAACGACAACGGAGATGACTGGAACCGGATTCTTGAGGCAGCCCGGTCGCAGCGACCTCAGTACTGATAGTCGGTGAAGACCGGCTCGACCGAACTGTTCCAGCGGCCGTTGTAGCGGGCGAGCATGTCTTCGGCGAGCGTCGACTTCTTGGCCAGAACCTCGTCCAGCGGCGAGAGAAAGATCGTTTCGTCCACGCCGTCTCCGTTCAGCCGGTTTCGCGCCGAAAGGCCGGAACGGGAGATCGAAATCACCTCGCGGGCGATGTCCCACAGCGACAGGCCGCGATGGCGCGCGTTCAGCCCTTGCGCGGGGACGGCATCGCGAAGGGCCGAGACCTCCTCGACGGTCCAGTCGCGCGTCAGGTCTTCGGCGGCGAGAAGTGCGGTGTCGTCGTAAAGCAGCCCGACCCAGAAGGCCGGCAGCGCACAGATGCGCCGCCAGGGGCCGCCATCGGCGCCGCGCATTTCCAGGAAACGCTTCAGCCGCACGTCCGGAAACAGCGTCGAGAGGTGGTTGGTCCAGTCGCCCATATTGGGCTCCCAGTCGGCGATCTCGCCCTTCAGGGCGCCCGCCATGAACTGGCGGAAGGTGACATGCGTGCAGTCGTGATACTTGCCGTCGCGCACGACGAAGTACATCGGCACGTCCAGCGCCCACTCGACGTAGTTCTCGAAGCCGAAATCGGCGGCGAAGGCGAAGGGGATGAGGCCGGAACGGTTGTTGTCGGTGTCGCGCCAGATCTCGCCGCGCCAGGAAAGCAGGCCGTTCGGCTTGCCGTCGGTAAAGGGAGACGAGGCGAAGAGCGCGGTGGCGAGCGCTTGCAGCTTCAGCGACACCTGCATCTTGCGGCGCATGTCTTCTTCGGAGGCGAAGTCGAGGTTCACCTGGATCGTGCAGGTGCGGTACATCATGTCCAGGCCGTGGCGGCCGACCTTCGGCATGTAGCGCGTCATGATCTCGTAGCGCGACTTGGGCATCACCGGCGTCTCTGCCAGCGTCCACTTCGGGCTGCCGCCCATGCCGAGGAAGCGGATGCCGAGCGGTTCGGCGATCTCGCGCAGCGTCGCCAGATGCTGGTTGGATTCCTTGCAGGTCTGGTGCAGGTTTTCGAGCGGCGCGCCGGAAAGCTCGAACTGGCCGCCCGGCTCCAGCGAGATCGCGCCGGCGCCGGAGGGGCCCGCGAGCCCGATGATGTTGTCGCCGTCCATGATCGGCTCCCAGCCGGTCTTGGCCTGCATGCCGTTCAAAAGTGCCGAGATGCTGCGTTCGCCGAAATAGGGAACGGGAGTGTGATCGGCGGTGAAGAAGACGAACTTCTCATGCTCCGTGCCGATGCGGAAATCTGCCTTCGGCTTGCAGCCGGAAGCGAGATAGTCGGTCATTTCCGCCGTCGAGCGAACCGGCGTCTGGTCGGTGGTATCGCGAGCCATGGGCGTCTTCTTAAAGAGGTGGAACCGGACCGGAAGGTCAGGCAGGTGAGGGTGCTTGAACCGTAATTAAGTGCGGTGCAAGCAAATTTCTTTCAAGATACCTTCAAAAAAACAGAAACGCCGTTCGCGGACCAGCCTTTGTCGCAGCCGGTCCGCGGGCCATTTCCAGGCGGCATCCGGTAGTTATTTCCAGTCGCCAATGGTCGCCTGGATCACCGCCATCGCGGCGACGGCGGCCGTATCGGCCCGCAGGATGCGTGGGCCGAGCGGAATCGCGGTCACGAATGGCAATCCGCGCAGCAATGTTCGTTCTGCGTCGGAAAAGCCGCCTTCCGGACCGACAAGAAGGGCAAGCTTGCGTTCGGTGACCGCCTTGAGCGCGGAAAGCGGGTTCTGGCTGTCGTGCCCCTCGTCACAGAAGATGAGGCGGCGATCCTGCGGCCAGTCCTCAAGCAGGTCCTCCAGTTTTCTCGGCGCGGCCACGGCAGGAATGGAGAGGATGCCGCATTGCTCGGCCGCTTCCACGACGTTCGCCTCGATCCGCTCGATGCTGGTGATCTTGCCCTGCACGTGTTGCGTCATGACCGGCTGCAGCACGCCGGCGCCCATCTCCACCGCCTTCTGGACGAGATAGTCGAGCCTGCCCACCTTCAATGGCGCAAAGAGGTAGTGCAGGTCGCAGGCCGCGGGCTGCGGCCGCACTTGCCCAGTGGCAGTCAGCAGCAGGCGTTTTCGGGTCGGATAGGAGACCGTGGCCGTCCATTCGCCGTCGCGGCCGTTGAAGACCAGCAGTTCCGATCCGTCCTCCAGCCTCAGCACGTTGGCGAGATAGTGGAACTGGTCCTTCGACACCTCGAAGGCGCTGCCGGCAGCGAGATCGGCTTCGACGAACAGGCGTTGCATGCGGTAGTTGGCGCGCATTGTGTATTCCGTCAGCCAAAGAGCGCGTTGAGGATGCTGAACACGATTGCCCCCGACATTGCGGTCAGCGGCACCGTGATGATCCATGCGGCGATGATGGTCATGAAATGCGACCGGCGCACCAGGCGGCGTCGCCGGGTTTCCTCGGGATTGTAGTCTTCCGGCTCCTCGCTTGCGACAGCGATCATGCCGCCGCGCTTGCGGATGTAGTCCAGGCGCCGCCGTGAGCGAGAGGTGTACCATTCGCGGAAGAAGCCGACGCCGAAGACGGAGCCGACGGCAACATGCGTCGAGCTCACCGGCATGCCGAGCGCGGTTGCGACGAGTACCGTGACGGCGGCCGAAAGGGCGACGCAGTAGGCCCGCATCGGATTGAGCTTGGTGATGTCCTTGCCGACGATGTCGATCAGCTTCGGCCCGAACAGCAAGAGGCCGATGGCGATGCCGAACGCGCCGATCAGCATCACCCATCGCGGCAGGCCGTCGCCGCTTGCCGCCTGCAGGTTGTCCGTCGCATGAACGATCGCCGCCAGCGGCCCGATCGCGTTCGAAACGTCGTTGGCGCCGTGGGCGAAGGAGAGCAGGACGGCGGAAAAGATCAGCGGCACGCGAAAGAGCGTGCGAAGCGACTGGTTGCGGTTCTCAAGCCCGATCGACTGGCGGGCGATGTAGGGAATGCTTACCGCATAGACGAGCCCGCCGGCGGCAAGGCCGATGAGCAGTGATTGGCCAAGGCCGAGATCCGTCATGTGCGCCAGTGGGCTGATCAGGAGATAGGCGGCGAAGCTGCCGGTCATCAGGCCGATCAGCACCGGAACCCAGCGCCGTGCCGCGACGATCTTGTCGTCGCGGTAGACGATCGTTTCCTTGATGAAGAAGAGGAACAGCGCGGCGATCATGCCGCCCAGCAGCGGCGAGACGACCCAGCTCGTGGCGATGCCGGACATCAGCGCCCAATCGACCGAAGTGGGCCCGGCGGCCGCAATGCCCGCGCCCATGACGGCGCCGACGATGGCGTGCGTCGTCGAGATCGGTGCGCCCAGGCGTGTGGCGATGTTGATCCAGCCCGCAGCAGCCAGCAATGCGGCCAGCATGGCCCAGATGAGCGTCGACGCCGGCATCGACGAGGGCGGGATGATGCCTTCCGAAATCGTTGCGACGACATTTTGCCCCGCGATCATCGCCCCGAGCGTCTCGAAGATCGCCGCGATGACCAGCGCAGCACCCATGGTGAGCGCGCGGGAGCCCACGGCGGGGCTGACATTGTTCGCGACGTCGTTCGCACCGATGTTCATCGCCATGTAGGCGGCGAGTGCCGCGCCGGCGACGATGATGGCAGCCCCCGGCTGGTCGATGACGTACGAGCCGGCCATGATCATCGCAAGCGCTAGGAAGATCATCCCGATGCCGGGCGCAACGAGGCCGCGCGAGACGAAATGCGTCGCCTCCTCGACACGCGTCAGCTTGTCGAGGTCCTTGTCAAGCGTCGGTTTTGTCAGCCGTTTGGGGGAATTCTGCATGGAGTGCTCCAAGGTCACGGTGCACTAATGCCTCAGGACCGCGAGAGCAATACGCGTATAAGGTTCACGCCGAAGCTTTTTTCGTGGCGGGGAGCGGCTGCGCCGCCTGCCAGGCTTCCTCGAACTGGAGGATAAGCTGCTTGAGGCCCGGTTCCGCCACGCGAGCGGCAGCCTCCGTGCAGGTGACCCATTCGAGCTTGCGCTGGCCCTTTTCGGGAAAGTTCTTGGACAGGTCGTCCACTTCCAGCGCGTAGACGTTGACCTTGCAGGGAACCGACAGCCCCTTGGAAATTCCCTTGTCGTACATGTAATGGCCGATCGCTTCCTGGTGGACGGTACCCTTGACGCCGGCCTCCTCGTAGGCCTCCCGCTCGGCCACTGCCCAGGCGGGCTTGCCATCCATCGGCCAGCCCTTGGGGATCACCCACCGGCCCGTGTCGCGGCTCGTGATGACCAGCACTTCGATCTGGCCGCGCTTCTTCTTGTAGCGGTAGCAGAGCGCTGAATATTGCATGCGCGCGGGCCGCCGGAACATCAGTCGCACGTCGCTGGCGATACGTTGCACAAAGCTCACTTTTTTCTTCATTCCCTTCCAGCCGTTTGTCAGGCTGATTCGTTGAAGCAGGATGGCCGAAGTATGAGCGCATTTGCGGGCCTGTAAACGCCGCGCTCAAGTCCTGATTTGCGATAGACAGGAAAAAGGGGGAAAAAACGGCGCGGGCTATTCGCTTTTTCCCGCAGCGTTGCGCTGCTGCATCCTCAGTTGCGAGATCCGCTGCCACTCGCCGGTGCGCTCCGCCTCGCGGATGGCCTCGCCGATATGGTCGATATGGGCCTCCGCGGCGGCCCGGGCGGCGGCACGATCGCCGCGCACGATCGCCGCGCAGATCGCTTCGTGCTGGGACAGAAGCTGGCTGCGGGCATGATCGGAGGCGAAGACCAGGTGCCGGTGAAAGAAGATGCCCTGTTCCAGAAGCCGGTAGCACGAGCGCAGCGTGTGCAGCAGGATGATGTTGTGGGCGGCCTCGCCGATGGCGTTGTGAAAGTCGACGTCCGCCGCAAGCTCGTCTTCGAAACGGCCGCTCGCATGGGCACGGCGCATGTCCTCGACGATGCCCTTGAGCACCTGCCGGTCGATGTCGGTGGCGCGCTGTGCTGCCAGTTCCGCCGTGATGGCCTCCAGCGCCCGCCGGTATTCGAGGTAGTCGACGGTGGCGCGCTGGTGGCGCGCGATCAGCTCGACGACCGGGCGCGAAAAGACCTGGCCGATGATGTCGGCAACGTAAGTGCCGCCGCCATGATGGCTGACGAGCAGGCCGCGCGTCTCCAGTTCCTTAAGCGCCTCGCGCAGGATGGGGCGCGACACGTCGAAGCGCTGCGACAGCTCCCGTTCGCCGGGCAGCCGGTCGCCGTCCCGCAGCACGCCTTCCAGCAGCAATAGCTCGATCTGGCGCACCACTTCGTCCGCCGTGCGGCCGTGGCTGACGCGGGCGAACAGGTCCAGGTCGTGGCGTGCAGAAGAGGTCTCCATGCGTGAAAGATAGCAGCCGGGAATGACTGGTCAATAAACTTGTCCAGCAGGAATATCTCTGGATGCGTCAAAGCGCCGTTTCCTTCTCGAATTGCGGTTTGCTAAACAAACGACAGACGATGCCGAGAGGGGACAATAAGGCATGACCAAGGGAAGCTTTGCTTTTCCGCCAGCGGCGCAGCGCGCCCAGGCGCTGGGCGAGATACACGCAAGGCCCTATACCCTGGTGCCGTCGCCGCGCGTCATCTTCCAGCTCGCCTTCCTCACCGAAGGCGGATCGACGGTGGACCATGCGGTTCTGGCGGACATGTCGCGCTCGCGCGGGGTGTCGCCGCCGGCCCGCGACGCCAGCCATCACGCAATGAGCTGGGGACAGGGCACGCTGCGCTGGGAGAGGCACACCGAGTTCTCGACCTATTTCTGGGATTGCCCGGTGCCGGAGCGGTTCGGCGACGTGGTGCCGGTGCATCCCTTCGGCGACAGCTTTTCGCCGCCCGGCACGCTGATCTCCGGCATCCGCCTGGAAATCCGCCCGGATACGCCGCAGACGCGGGACGCGATCTCTGTCTTCGATCCGACCAGCCTCTGCTACAGCGAGGTGAAGGACGGGCAGGCGGTCATCGTCACCGACTTCCGCCAGAACGGCGATGGGCTGACGCAGATCCTCGTCATCGACCGGGGCATGAGCGAGGCGGGCCGTGGCGCACTGGTCCAGCGCCTGCTGGACATCGAGACCTATCGCACGCTTGCGATGATGGGGCTGCCGCTTGCCCAGTCGCTGTGGCCGGAAATCCGCCGCATCGAGGACGGACTGACCGCCGTCACCCAGCGCATGAAGCAGCACGCCCGCGAAGAGGCGGATGCGATGCTGGCCGAGATCACGCGGCTCGCTGCCGAGCTGGAGGCCAACGCCGCCCTCAGCCTCTATCGGTTTGGCGCCAGCCGCGCCTATTACGGCATCGTCCAGGAACGCGTGCGCACGCTCGCCGAAGTCGCCACGCCGGGCTACGAGACGCTCGGCTTCTTCCTGGAGCGCCGGCTGGCGCCCGCCATGCGCACCTGCCAGTCGGTGGAGGAGCGGCAGGCCAACCTTTCGCGCAAGCTTGCCCGCGCGACCGCGCTTCTGCGAAGCTGGATCGACGTCGAGCTTGAGCAGCTGAATGCGACTTTGCTGAATTCGATGGACCGGCGCGCCAAGCTGCAGCTGCGCCTGCAGCAGACGGTGGAGGGGTTGTCGGTCGCCGCGATCTCTTACTACGTCGTCGGCCTGTTCGGCTATCTGGCGAAGGCGGCGCACGGCCTCGGCCTGCCAATCAAGCCGGAAACGCTGACCGGCCTGTCGGTCCCCGTGGTGGTGATCGGAATGTGGCTGCTGGTGCGCGCCATCCGGCGCAAGCATGCGGAAGAGGATGCCCACTGAGCCCGGTCCGCCGCTTGGAGCCTGCGCTCAGCGTGCGTCCGTCGCTGTCTCCCAGTAAGGCGTCGGGCCGTAGAGGTCGGCCAGGTAGTCGATGAACACGCGGACCTTGGCCGGCAGGAACTGGCGGCTGGCATAGATTGCCGAGAGCACGACGTTGCGCGAGCCTTCGTATCGCGGCAGCACCTGCACGAGCCTGCCGTCGCGCAGTTCCTCGCCGATATCCCAGGTCGACCGCAGGGCGATCCCCATGCCGGCGATCACCACCTCGCGCACCACTTCGCTGGAATTGGTGATCAGCGATCCCTGCGGACGATAGGAGACCGGACCATCCGGCCCCTCGAGCCGCCAGACGTCCTGGCTGTGCGGCGGTATGCAGACGTGGCTGCCGAGATCGGCGATGCCGCCCGGCGCGCCGTGCCGTTCGAGATACGCGGGAGCAGCGACGAGGATGCGCCTCACAGGCGCCAGCCGCCGCGCCACGAGCGAGGAATCCTGCAGGTCACCAATGCGGATCGCCAGATCCAGCCCTTCGCCGACGATGTCGGAGAAGTCGTCGGTCAGCAGGAGGTTGACGACCAGTTCTGGATTGGCGTCCATGAACCCCTTCAGGTGTGGCGCGATGTGCAGGCGGCCGAAGGAAGTGGGCGCCGAAACCTTCAGCATCCCCTTCATCGCGCCGGCGCGCCCCGAGGCGAAGGCCTCGGCCTCCTCGATGCCGGCAAGGATGCCGAGAATACGCTGGTGGAAGCCCTGACCGGCTTCCGTCAGCGAAATCTGCCGGGTGGTGCGTTGCAAGAGGCGCGTGCCGAGCCGCTCCTCCAGCCGCTTGATGCGCTTGGAGATGACGGCGGGCGAAAGACCGAGCGCGCGCCCGGCCGCCGACATGCTGCCGGTCGTCACCACGCGCGAGAAAATTTCGAGGTCGCCGAGGTCCGTCACAAATGCGCTCCACTTTCGCCGTAGTGGAAAAGGTGCTTAGCATTTGCCTGCCCCTCCGCAAAGTGGTAAAGAAAAAATACCATTTTGCTATCAATCGGGAGGTCGGGGATGGAGCAGATCGGCTTTCTGCCGCCTAAGGCAGCGGTGCTGGCGCGACGCGACGAGATCGTCGGCGACCTGCTCGATCTGCTTCCCGAGGGCTGTCTCGTACACGAGACGCGCGAGCTCGTTCCCTTCGAGACCGATGCCTTCGTGTCCTATCGGCGTGTGCCGCTCGCGGTCGCCCTGCCGGAGACGACGGCGCAGGTGGCGGCTGTCATGAAATACTGTCACCGCTACGGCATTCCGGTGGTGCCGCGCGGCGCGGGCACCTCGCTCGCCGGTGGTGCCATTCCGCAGGAAGACGCGGTCGTGATCGGCCTTTCCAAGATGTCGCGCATCCTCGATATCGACTTTGCCAACCGAACCGCCACGGTGCAGGCCGGCGTCACCAACCTTGCGATCTCCGATGCGGTGTCGCCCGACGGCTATTTCTATGCGCCTGATCCGAGCTCGCAGCTCGCCTGCACGATCGGCGGCAACATCGGCATGAACTCCGGCGGCGCCCACTGCCTGAAATACGGCGTTACCACGAACAACCTGCTCGGCGTGAAGATGGTGCTCGTCGACGGCACCGTGATCGAACTCGGCGGCAAGGCGCTCGATGCGCCCGGCCTCGACCTGCTCGGCATCGTCTGCGGCTCGGAGGGTCAGCTCGGCATCGTCACCGAGGCCACGGTCCGGCTGATCGCCAAGCCGGAAGGGGCCCGGCCGGTGCTCTTCGGCTTCGACAGCTCCGAGGAAGCCGGCGCCTGCGTGGCCGATATCATCGGCGCGGGCATCATTCCCGTTGCGATCGAATTCATGGACAGGCCTGCGATCGCGATCTGCGAGGCGTTCGCAGGCGCCGGCTACCCCGACGACGTCGAGGCGCTTTTGATCGTCGAGGTTGAGGGCTCCGAGACGGAGATGGACGACATGCTCAGGGCGATCATCGAGATCGCCCGGCGACACGGCGTGAAGGTGGTCAAGGAGAGCCAGTCCGCCACCCAGGCCGCGCTGATCTGGAAGGGCCGCAAGTCCGCCTTCGGTGCAACGGGACGGATCGCCGACTATATCTGCATGGACGGCACGGTGCCGCTGAGCCAGCTGCCGCATGTGCTGCGCGGCACCGCCGAGATCATCGAGCGCCACGGCCTGCGGGTCGCCAACGTCTTCCACGCCGGCGACGGCAACATGCACCCGCTGATCCTGTTCAACGCCAACGATCCCGAGGACGCCGCGCGTGCCGAACAGGCGGGCAACGAGATCCTCAAACTCTGCGTCGATGCCGGTGGCTGCCTGACCGGCGAGCACGGCGTCGGCATCGAAAAGCGCGACCTGATGCGGCATCAGTATGCCGAGGTCGACCTCAACCAGCAGATGGCCGTGCGCGCGGCCTTCGATCCGCAATGGATCCTCAATCCCTCGAAAGTCTTCCCCCTGGAAGGGCGGCCGGCCGCATGAGCGTCATCCATGATCCCCTGTCCGAGGAGGCCACCTCCCGGATCATTCGTGCAGCCGTGGCCGCATCCTCGCCGCTGGAAATCCGTGGAGGCGGCACGCGCACGCTGTCCGCCGGCGGTGCCGGCCGCGATATTCTCTCCTCGGCCAGCCTGTCGGGTATCGTCGCCTACAATCCGGCCGAAATGACCATGACGGCGAAATCCGGAACGCCGCTCGACGATATCGAGGCCGCACTTTCTGAATGCCGGCAGATGCTCAGTTTCGAGCCGCTGGACGTCCGGGCGCTGCTCGGCACCGGCGGCATTCCCACCATCGGCGGCGTGTTTGCCACCAACGCCTCCGGCCCGCGCCGCTTCGTCGCCGGTGCCGCCCGCGACAGCCTGCTGGGCGTTCGCTTCGTCAACGGCTCCGGCGAGATCGTCAAGGCCGGCGGCCGGGTGATGAAGAACGTCACCGGCCTGGACCTGACCAAGCTCATGGCGGGTTCGTTCGGCACGCTCGCCTTTATGACGGAGGTCACCTTCCGCCTCCTTCCGGTTCCCGAAACGGCACTCACCGTCGTGATCTCGGACCTCAACGATGCACAGGCGGCCGCCGCCATGGCGACGGCCATGTCGATGTCGGTGGAGGTGTCGGGCGCGGCGCATCTGCCTGAAAGCGTGCGCGGGCGGTTCCTCGGCGGCCGACTGCCGGGGGGTGCCGCCACCGTGCTGCGGCTGGAAGGGCTTTCCGCCTCCGTCTCTGTAAGGGCCGAGAAACTGACGGCCGCGATGGCCTCCTTTGGTCCGGTCGGCACGCTGGATCCCGCCGATACCGCCCAGCTCTGGCGCGAGATCCGCGACGTCCACGCATTCGCTGACGGCACCGCGCGGCCGGTCTGGCGCATATCCGTCGCCCCGACCGCGGGCCACCAACTGGTCGCAGCCCTGCGGCTCGAAACCGGTGTCGATGCGTTCTATGACTGGCAGGGCGGCCTGGTGTGGCTGCGAATGGAATCCGATCCCGACGCCGAACTCGTTCGCCGCTACATCAAGGCGCTGGGGGGAGGGCACGCCACCCTGCTTCGCGCCTCGGCCGGCGTGATGGCGGCGACGCAGGTCACGCAGCCGCAGGGCGAGGCGATCGAGGCGCTGAATGCGCGGATCAGGGAAAAATTCGATCCGGCCGGGATCTTCGCCGGAAATGTCGCGACCGGGGCGCGGTACTGATGCAGACCAATTTCACCGCCGAGCAGCTTGCCGATCCGCATGTCGCAACGTCTGAAAAGATCCTGCGCAAATGCGTCCATTGCGGGTTCTGCACGGCCACCTGCCCGACCTATGTGACGCTCGGCAACGAGCTCGACAGCCCGCGCGGGCGCATTTACCTGATCAAGGACATGCTGGAAAACGGCCGCCCGGCGGACGAGCAGGTCGTCACTCACATCGATCGCTGCCTGTCGTGCCTGTCCTGCGCGACCACCTGTCCTTCGGGCGTCGACTACATGCACCTCGTCGATCACGCGCGTATGCATATCGAAAACACCTATCGGCGGCCGTTCTGGAACCGCGTGACGCGCAACGTGCTTGCCGCCGTTCTGCCCTATCCCGCGCGCTTCCGCATGGCCCTGCATGCCGCAGCCTTTGGCCGGCCCTTTGCCGGCTTCCTGAAGAAAGTGAGGGGTCTGGAGGCGTTCGGCGCCATGCTCGACCTGGCGCCGCGCAAGGTGCCGCGGCCCTCGCCGAGTGCGCGCCCCGGGACGCACCCGGCAGCCGGTGCCCGTCGCGGCCGGGTGGCGATCCTGTCGGGATGCGCCCAGCCGGTGCTGAAGCCGGAGATCAACGAAGCGACCATCCGCCTCCTGACGCGCCTCGGCGTCGAGGTCGTTGCACCCGCCGGCGAAGTCTGCTGCGGTTCGCTCGTCCACCACATGGGTCGCGAGGAGCAGGCGCTGGAGGCCGCGCGCCGCAATGTCGACGTGTGGCTGCGCGAGGTGGAAAACGGCGGGCTCGATGCGGTCATCATCACCGCCTCGGGCTGCGGCACGACCATCAAGGACTATGGCTTCATGCTGCGCCACGATGCGGCCTACGCGGAGAAGGCGGCGCGCGTGTCGGCGCTCGCCAAGGACGTGACGGAGTATCTTGCTACCCTCGACCTGCCGCAGCAGGAGATGAAGCGCGTCAACGTCACCTATCACTCCGCCTGCTCCATGCAGCACGGCCAGAAGATCACCATGCTGCCGAAGATGCTTCTGAAGGCTGCGGGCTTCACCGTCCGCGATCCTGCGGAGGGGCATCTCTGCTGCGGCTCGGCCGGCACCTACAACATCCTGCAGCCGGAAATTTCGCAGAAGCTGAAGGCCCGCAAGGTCCGCAATCTCGAGGCGACCAAGCCCGACGTGATCGCCACCGGCAACATCGGCTGCATCACCCAGATCGCCACCGGCACCGAGGTGCCGATCGTCCACACGATCGAGCTTCTCGACTGGGCCTATGGCGGGGAAAAGCCGGCGCTTTTGGGGTGAGGTGACCGGCCGCCCGCCGGTCTATCTTCTCCCCACCGGGAGACGGTGCTGCAAGGATGCTTCGCGACGATCGGCGAACCCGCCTTTTCGTCGCGGCGCACGCCCTAGCAAAACGGGCGCCGAAGCGCCCGCAATCTGATCCGACCAAAGTCGCGAGAGCCTTATCCGCCGAGGCTGCCGAACAGCGTGCGCAGCACGTCCACGCCGCGGTCGTCGAAACTCACCTTGCCTTCCCGGCCACCGGGGCCGACCACGATCACCTTGGCGCCGACGTTGGCGCGGGCGTAGAGGTGCTCGACGTCCTTGTTCATCATGCGGATGCAGCCGGATGACATGTTGAGGCCGATCGACCACGGCTCGTTCGTGCCGTGGATGCGGAACGCCGTGTCGTGGCCGTTCTTGTTGTAGAGGTAGAGCGCACGCGCGCCGAGCGGGTTGTTGATGCCACCCTCCATGTAGGCCGGCAGGATCCGCCCCTTCTTGCGCTCGCGGACGATCATTTCCGGCGGCGGCGTCCAGCCCGGCCACTCGGCCTTGCGGCCGACCTTGA
The DNA here is from genome assembly GCF_900220975.1 of Rhizobium subbaraonis. Lineage (GTDB taxonomy): Bacteria > Pseudomonadota > Alphaproteobacteria > Rhizobiales > Rhizobiaceae > Mycoplana > Mycoplana subbaraonis. The sequence continues at coordinate 125,292 of NZ_OBQD01000001.1, forward strand.
CGACGCCCGACCACCCGAAGCCCTCGCGGCCGACGCCGATGCCGTAGCGGATCGCGCGGTTCTTGCTCTCCACGAGGTAGAGGAACTTGTTGTTGGTATCGACGATGATGGTGCCGGGACGCTCGTCCGTCGTCAGGCGTACCATGCGGCGGTGGTATTTTGCCGGCACCGGCTTCTGCTGTGCCACCTGCACGACGTCACCGGTCGTCGCGTCGGCCGCGCCGGGCCGGCTGGCGTTGAAAGCGTGTGCGTTTGCCGCCGGCAATACGGCGCAAAGTGTAACAGCGCCCGCGACCAGCACTGGGACGAGTTTCCTCATGTCTTTACCCTCTCCGATCCTTACTTCACGGGAAGGCTAGCGAACTCTCCCGGCAATTCAAGCGGCCGGCGCCATAGAGGTCCATTGTGAAGGCAATGAGGCGCCACTAAGAAAAAGGGTGTTGCCCTCCGCGCACACTGGAACGGCGGCCCAGGGCCGCCGTTCCAAGACGCGCGCAGTTGAACCGGCGATCAGATGACGATCACCTTCGTTCCGACATTGACGCGCTCGTAGAGGTCGATCACGTCCTCGTTGCGCATGCGGATGCAGCCGGAAGAGACCGCGTAGCCGATCGTCCATGGCGCATTGGTGCCGTGGATGCGATAGAGCGTCGAACCGAGATACATGGCCCGCGAGCCGAGCGGGTTTTCCGGGCCGCCCTCCATGAAGGCCGGAAGGTAGTGGCCCTTGGCGGCTTCGCGGGTGATCATCTCCTTCGGCGGCGTCCAGCTCGGCCATTCGCGCTTGGCGGTGACCTTGTGCGTGCCGGCCCACTCGAAGCCCGGCTTGCCGACGCCAACGCCGTAGCGCTTTGCCTTGCCGTCGCCCATCACCAGGTAGAGGAAGCGGTTGTTGGTGTCGATGACGATCGTGCCCGGCCTGTGCGTCGTATCGTAGTCAACGATCTGCGGCAGGAACATCGGGTCGAGCTGCGTCTGTATCGGCCGGGCACCGGTGACGGCCGCCAGTTGCACGCCGCCGGCTGCTGCCGGTGCCATCGCCGGCTGCTGGCGCATGATGCGGCGCTGCTGCGCCTGCTGGCGGTTGACGATCCTGCGCGAGGTGACGGCGGGCTGCACGCCCTGTCCGGTCAGTTGCATGACCCAGGGCGCTGTCAGGTCCGGGCTAACCACGACGGGCGGGCGGGTCGCATAGCGGTCGTTGGCCTCGGCGGCCGGTGCCGCAAGCCCAAGGCAAGCAGCGATCAGAAGCGATTTTTTCAACATCGGGCGTACTCTCAACCTTTCGCCAGGCGTGACGACACGGCCGCCCGCGGGGCGCGGCGGATGTCGGATAGCAGTGCGCGCCTTCACGGCGTCTCGGTTGCGATGCTCTCACCCTGCGGGAAGCGAATGGTAAATTCCTCTTCATGAAAAGGCCGCTGATGCCGGAAACCTCCGGGTAGGGTTATTGTCCCCTTTCCAAATCTGGTTGACGAGTGGTAAACGGAACAAAAAGGAAACGCATGGAGCGGGACATGGCGGCACGAGGGATTGTTGCGGGCGACGACGGGCGCGAGCGCTGTGCATGGCATGGCAACCTGGAGGACTACCGCCGCTATCACGACGCGGAGTGGGGGAGGCCCGTCACCGACGACTTCCGCCTGTTCGAGAAAATCTGCCTTGAGGGTTTTCAGTCCGGTCTGTCCTGGCTGACGATCCTGCGCAAGCGGGAGAACTTTCGCGCGGCCTTTGCGGGTTTCGACTACGACAAGGTGGCAGCCTTCGGGGACGACGACATCGCCCGCTGCCTTGCCGACGCCGGGATCGTGCGCCACCGCGGCAAGATCGTCTCCACGATCAACAATGCCCGCCGCGCCCAGGAAATGCGGGAAGAGTTCGGCTCGATCGCGCGGTATTTCTGGAACAACGAACCGCCTGCAGCGGAGCGCCCGGCAGTGATGGACTTCGAGACCCTGATCGCCAATCCGACCACGCCGGCCTCCAAGCGCATCTCCAAGGATCTGAAGAAGCGCGGCTGGACCTTCGTCGGCCCGACCACCGTCTACGCCTTCATGCAGGCGATGGGTCTGGTCAACGACCATCTCGCCGGCTGCTTCTGCCAGCCGGAGGTCGACAGTCTGCGCCGGAATCTCGACCGCTCCTTCCGCGCTGTCGCCGCCGGTTGAGGGCACCCGCGGCAGCGATTCCCTGTTTCCGAGCCCATGAAGCTTGCGTGAGGATTGCGCCGCCGTGCCCGGCGCGGCGGTGACGGGTGTATTTTTTCGCGAATCATGTATCGTTCCGGTTGCGGGGCGATCAGATGACTGATTCAACTGGGGGAAATACTGCGTTGGACCTGGGGTGCACCGTTCAGAGCTAAATGATTTAGCCAACGGGGAAACGATGACGCATAGCGGCCAAGAAATCGAGGCTTGGGCCTGCAGCAAGGCTCAGGAAATAGTGTTGCGCGAGGGATTCAATCTCATCCGTTCCGCGCGCGACGGCAACAATATCGAAATCAGACTGCACAGCATGACGCTCGCCAAGGTCATTGCGGCCTCGCTTGTCGAGGCATCGAGCACGATCGAAGCGAACCAGGGAAAATAATCGGCGGACCAAAGGTGAACGGGCCTGGTCCTGTCGGCCGGGCCCGTTCCTTTTTCGCTTTACTTGGCGTTCTGCTCCAGCCAGGTCTTCATCATTTCGATTTCAGCCTGCTGCGCCCGGATCACCTCTTCGGCGAGCCTGCGTATGGCGGGATCCTTTCCATATTCCAGCTCGACCCGCGCCATGTCGATAGCGCCCTGGTGATGGGCGATCATGCCGCGCACGAAATCCACGTCCGCATTGCCGCTGAACGCGAAATTCATTCCGGCGTGCATCCTGGCGTTCGCCTGTGCGAAGGCCTGGCTCGCCGGCCCCTGATCGCCTTTCGGCGCGCCCGTTTCCATCGACTGGTGAGCGGAATGGTCCATGCCGTTCGACTGGTCCTGCGCGAGGGCGGGCATGGCGAGAAGGAGCGCGAGGGCTGTGCCCCGAGCCAGACGTTTGATGTGCATGTGATGTCCTATCTGAATTCCAGTGTCTCTTGTCTGCGCAAACAGCGTTCCGCAGGGGTGACGTCTTCAGAGAGGAAAGGTGCGGGGCGGGGGCACCGGCGGCATGATCTCGCCGCCGATCAGCGGCGAACCGGACGCCACCCCGCGGTCCTCATGCAGCAAGACCGGGCGGACGCTCTCGATTTCGCTGACGACGGCAAAGCAGGCCGAGCAGAGAAGCGGATGAACGCCGCCATGCGTCTTGCCGCCCTGATCGTCGCGATCGTCATGATCGGCATGGCCGGAATGGGCAGCCGGATCACCGGCCATGGCGTGATGGGTGTGCTCGCTCGCCATGGTCGCGACATGCAGCGACGCCGCCATCACCGGCGTCCAGCCGGAGATTGCCGCCGCGATGAGGGCGAGGATAAGCAGGAGGCGTCTCATGCCCGAGATCTAGGACGGCTTGCGGGCGAGGAAAAGTCCCCCTGCGCGATTTTCCGCATGCGGCCGTTTCCGAGCCGCGCACCGGCCGCCGCCCTTGCCGCATCCGGCCCAATCCGCTAGGGAAGCGACCCGAACGTACTCTCAGAAATTCCGGGCGTCCCGATGAGCGAAAAGCAGAAGAAACCGCAGAAACTGAAGGCCCGCTTGCCGCGCGGCTTCGTCGACCGCACGGCTGCCGACATCCGCGCCGTGGACGAGATGACCGCGAAGATCCGCGAGGTCTACGAGCGCTACGGTTTCGACCCGGTCGAAACGCCGCTGTTCGAGTATACCGACGCGCTCGGCAAGTTCCTGCCCGACAGCGACCGCCCGAACGAGGGCGTGTTCTCACTGACGGACGACGACGACCAGTGGATGAGCCTGCGCTATGACCTGACCGCGCCGCTAGCCCGCCATGTGGCCGAGAACTTCAACGAGATCCAGCTTCCCTATCGCACCTACCGCGCCGGCTACGTCTTCCGCAACGAGAAGCCGGGCCCCGGCCGTTTCCGCCAGTTCATGCAATTCGACGCCGACACGGTCGGTGCTGCAGGCGTGGCCGCCGATGCCGAGATGTGCATGATGATGGCCGACACGATGGAGGCGCTGGGCATCAAGCGCGGCGACTACGTGATCCGGGTCAACAACCGCAAGGTGCTCGACGGCGTCATGGAGGCGATCGGGCTTGGCGGCGAGGAGAATGCCGGCCGGCGTCTGACCGTTCTGCGTGCCATCGACAAGCTCGACAAGTTCGGCCCCGAAGGCGTGCGGCTTCTGCTCGGCGAAGGCCGCAAGGACGAGAGCGGCGATTTCACCAAGGGGGCCGGTCTCGGTGCCGACCAGATCGAAAAGGTACTCTTCTTCGTCGGCATCAAGGACTATGCCGAAAGTGCTGCCCAGCTCGCAGAGCTCGTCGCCGGTACTGCAAAGGGGCCGGAAGGCGTCGAGGAGCTGAACCAGATCGGTCATCTCGTGGGCTCCGCCGGCTATGACAGCGGCCGCATCAAGATCGACCCGTCCGTCGTCCGCGGCCTCGAATATTACACCGGTCCCGTCTTCGAGGCGGAACTGCAGTTCGCCGTCACCAACGAGAAGGGCGATAAGGTCGTGTTCGGCTCGGTCGGCGGCGGTGGTCGCTATGACGGGCTGGTCTCGCGCTTCATGGGCCAGCCGGTGCCGGCCACGGGATTTTCCATCGGCGTCTCCCGCCTGATGACGGCCTTGAAGAACCTCGGCAAGCTCGGCGAGGACGAAGTCGTGGCCCCCGTCCTCGTCACCGTCATGGATGGCGACACAGACAGCATGGGCCGCTACCAGCGCTTCACCCAGGCGCTGCGCGCCGCCGGCATCCGTGCGGAGATGTACCAGGGCAACTGGAAGAAGTTCGGCAACCAGCTGAAATATGCCGACCGCCGCAACTGCCCGATCGCCATCATCCAGGGCGGCGACGAGCGCGCGCTCGGCGTCGTCCAGATCAAGGACCTGATCGAGGGCAAGCGCCTTGCCGGCGAGATCGAGGACAACGTCACCTGGCGCGAGGCCCGCGTCGCCCAGGTTTCCGTCTCCGAGGAGGACATGGTCCAGCGGATCCGCGAAATCCTCGCCCACCAGGCCGACGACCGCAAGCGGGCGGGCAGGGGCTGATGGCGATGGCTGCCGCTTGCGTCCAAGTACCAAGGCCGTCCCTCACCCTAACCCTCTGCCCGCAGGCGGGGAGAGGGAGCCGGGGAAGGCGCGGCGTCCGTCCTTCTCCCCGCGCGCGGGGAGAAGGTGCCGGCAGGCGGATGAGGGGCGAGGTGGCAGTGGCGGCATCGAATGAGGCCATCCCATGCCGCTGATCAATCTCCCGGCCTTCGCGCCCGATCTTCTGGCGGCTTTCGAGAGGCTCGAGACCGAGCGCGTCGACACGCCGGTCATCCAGCCGGCCGAGCCGTTTCTCGATATCGCCGGCGAGGACCTGCGCCGCCGCATCTTCCTGACCCAGAGCGAGACCGGTGAGAGTCTGTGCCTGCGGCCGGAATTCACCATTCCCGTCTGCCTGCGCCACATCGAGACGGCGACCGGCACGCCGAAGCGCTATGCCTATCTGGGCGAGGTCTTCCGCCAGCGCCGCGAGGGCGGCAGCGAATTCTACCAGGCGGGGATCGAGGATCTCGGCACGCGCGACTTCGCGCTCGCCGATGCGCGGGCCGTTGCCGACGCCATGTCCGTTCTCATGACGCTGCTGCCGGGGCGGCCGCTGACGGTGACGATGGGCGACCAGGCCGTCTTCGAGGCGGTCGTCGCCGCCCTCGGCCTGCCGGTCGGGTGGCAGAAGCGGCTGGTGCGCGCCTTCGGCGAGCAGTCGCAGCTCGAGGCGCTGATGCTGCGGCTCGCCAGCCCCGAGCATGTCACGGGCCTCAGCCCCGAGATCGAGGCGCTCGTGAAGACCGGCGACGACGAGGCGCTTGTCGCCCATATCGACGGCGTGATGCAGGCGACCGGCTACCTGACCAATGCCAGCCGCGCACCGAAGGACATCGCCCGCCGCCTGAAGGACAAGCTGGCCCTGGCGGGAGCCTCGCTCGATGCCGCAAAGCTCGACATCCTGCGCGAGTTCCTGTCGCTCAACGTCAGCCTGCGCTACGCGCCGGGCGTGCTCGACGACTTTGCGGCAAGCACCGGCCTGCCGCTCGACGCCGCGGTCCAGGCCTTCGATGCGCGCGTGGCCGCCTTTGCCAATGCCGGCGTCAAGCTCTCCGACATCACCTGGCGGGCAGCCTTCGGCCGTCCGCTCGACTACTACACCGGGCTCGTCTTCGAGATCACCATGCGCGGCGACCATCGCGTGCTCGCCGGCGGCGGCCGCTTCGACCGGATGATGTCGCTGCTGGGGGCCGCCGACGACATCCCCGCCGTCGGCTTTTCCCTTTGGCTCGACCGCATCGAACACGCAATCGAAGAAGGTGCGCGCGCATGACCGTCACCATCGCGCTTCCCTCCAAGGGCCGGATGAAGGAAGACGCGTCCGCGATCTTCCAGCGCGCCGGCTACACCATCGCCACCGTCGGCAACGACCGCTCCTATCGCGGCCGCGTCGAGGGGCGGGACGACATCGAGATCGCCTTCCTCTCGGCTTCGGAGATTTCGCGCGAGATCGGCAACGGGACCGTCGATTTCGGCGTCACCGGGGAGGATCTGGTGCGTGAAGGGCTGGCCCGCGCCGATGAACGCGTCGAATTCTGCGCCCGCCTCGGCTTCGGTCATGCCGATGTCGTCGTCGCCGTGCCGGAAATCTGGCTCGACGTCGAGACGATGGCCGACCTCGGCGACGTGGCGGCGGATTTCCGCGCCCGCCACGGTCGCCGGTTGACGATCGCGACGAAGTACTGGCGGCTGACGCAGCAGTTCTTTTCCGGCAATCACGGCATCCAGCTCTACCGCATCGTCGAGAGCCTGGGGGCGACGGAGGGCGCGCCGGCCTCCGGTTCGGCCGACATCATCGTCGATATCACCTCGACCGGCTCGACGCTGCGCGCCAACCACCTGAAGATCCTCTCCGACGGCGTCATCCTGAAGTCCGAGGCGTGCCTCGTGCGGGCGCGCAAGGAGAGCCACGACAGCGATCCGGTGGTGGCCGAGATCGTCGCCGCGGTGCGCGGCGTGCTCTGAGCCGGGTCTCGTCACGGCACCTCCTCCTCCGTCATCCCGGCCCCGAGCCGGCATCCAGCGGCGCCGCGTCGGCGGCGCGGGAAATGCTCTTCTCGCGCAAGGACTTGCGCGCGCTGGATGCCGGATCAAGTCCGGCATGACGGGCGTGTGCATTTCCTGACCGCACGTCGGGACGTGGTCCCCCCTTTCCCCACAGCCTTCGGCGTCCTATTTATGCTGCATCGCAATTTCCAGGAGCAGCCCGTGACCGATCTGTCCGCCTTCCCGATCACCCAGAAATGGCCCGCGAAAAATCCCGATATCATCCAGCTCTATTCCCTGCCGACGCCGAACGGCGTGAAGGTTTCGATCGCGCTGGAGGAACTGGGTCTTGCCTACGAGCCGCATCGGGTGGATTTCGGGGGCAACGAGCAGAAGTCGCCTGAATTCGTCTCCCTCAATCCGAACGGCCGGATTCCGGCCCTGATCGACCCGCACGGCCCGGATGGCAGGCCGATCGGCCTTTTCGAATCAGGTGCGATCCTCTGGTATCTGGCCGAAAAGACCGGAAAGCTTGTGCCTTCAGACCCGGCGCAGAAATACGAAACGCTGTGCTGGGTGATGTTCCAGATGGGCGGCGTCGGGCCGATGTTTGGCCAGTTCGGCCATTTCTACAAGTTCGCCGCCGACAAGGTCGCCAACAATTCCTATCCGATGGAGCGCTACCGCGACGAGGCCAAGCGCCTGCTCGGCGTGCTGGAAGGGCGGCTGCAGGACCGTCAGTGGATCATGGGCGAGACCTATACGGTCGCCGACATCGCGCTGTTTCCCTGGGTGCGCGGCGCCGATATCTTCTATGGCGGCCGCGACGTGCTCGGTTACGGCGATTTTCCTGCCGTGATGGGTTGGCTCGAGCGCTGCACGGCCCGCCCTGCCTCGCAGAAGGGCATCGACGTTCCCGCCAAGGAGTGACGCAGTGAAGCGCCCGGATGGCGCGCATCCGCGTTGACGCGGGCCGTCCCGGCGCGCTACCTCTTTGTGCTAAAGCATCGAGGGCAGGAACATCATCGTGACGGGAAGATTGGTAGTCGTCGGCGGCGGCCAGGCCGCATTTGCCCTGGTCGCAAAGCTGCGGGCGCTGAAGGATGCGCGACCGATCACGATCGTCAGCGCCGAGGCGACCCCTCCCTACCAGCGGCCCCCACTATCCAAGAAATATCTGCTCGGCGAGGCCGATCTCGGCCGCCTGCATTTCCGCTCCGAAAGCTGGTACCCGGAACACGAGGTCGAACTGCGGCTTTCCACCGAGGTCACCTCGATAGACAGGGCTGCCAAGACGGTGAAGCTCGGCGACGGCTCGACGCTTTCCTATGATGTTCTGGCCCTTGCCACCGGCGCAGCCCCCCGCCGCCTCCCGGCCGAAATCGGCGGCGACCTCGACGGCGTCTACACCGTTCGCGACTATCTGGACGCCGACCGGCTGGGCACCGAGATGTCGGAAGGGCGCCGGGCGCTGATCGTCGGCGGCGGCTATATCGGACTGGAGGCGGCTGCGGTCGCCCGCGGCAGGGGGCTCGAGGTTACGGTCATCGAGATGGCCGACCGCATCCTACAGCGCGTCGCCTCGCCTGCGACTGCGACGATCCTCAAGGCGATCCACATCGCCCGCGGTGTCGACATTCGCGAGAAGACCGGCCTCGTCCGGCTGATCGGCGAGGACGGTCGGGTGACGGGCGCGGAGCTTTCCGACGGGTTCGTCCTGCCGGCCGACATCGTCATCGTCGGTATCGGCGTCGCGCCGAACGACCGTCTCGCCCGCGAGGCGGGCCTCGAGGTCGCAAACGGCATCGTCGTCGATGAGCATGCGCGCACCTCCGATCCCTCGATCTTTGCCATGGGTGATTGCGCGGTGCTGCCGTTCGAGGGGAACCGGGTGCGGCTGGAGTCGGTCCAGAACGCGGTCGATCAGGCCGAAGCCGCCGCCGCCGTCATCGCCGGTGGAACCGAGCCTTACGCGCCAAGACCCTGGTTCTGGTCGGACCAGTATGATGTGAAGCTCCAGATCGCCGGCTTCTGCATGGGCTACGACGACACGCTCGTCCGGCCCGGCCAGCGCGAAGGCAGCGTCTCCGTGTGGTATTTCCGCCAGGGGCGGTTCATCGCCGTCGACGCGGTGAACGACGCCAAGGCCTATGTGGTGGGCAAGAAGCTCCTGGAGCAGGGGCGGACGCCCGAGCGGACGGCGCTGGAGGATCCAGCGACGGACCTCAAGACGCTGACGCTGTGACGCCGCCCTGTTCCTGCGGAGCGCCTGTTTCAGGTATGTTAAGCATCTTCACGTTGCGTGAGAGCGTTGGGGCGCCGGCAGGCCGCCAATTCATGCATTCTTCAGCTTTCTCCGGCTGAGTGCGGACAAATCGCACTCAAACGGACTTCCCATGTTGCGCATCGTTACCTGCCTGACCGTGGAACATGATCTGCGGCTGGTTCTTCTTGCTGCTGTCGTCTGTTTTCTCTCCTGCTACACCGCCATTTCGCTGATCCAGCGTGCCAGATCCGCGGAAGGGAACGGTCGCGCCCTGTGGCTGTGCGTCGCCGGCGTTGCCAGCGGCTTCGGCATCTGGACGACGCATTTCATCGCGATCCTGGCCTATGACCCCGGCGTGGTCTTCGGTTATGGCATGGAACTGACCCTGGTGTCGCTTCTGGTCGCGATCGCATTGACCGGCTTCGGCGCGGCTCTGGCCACCTATCTCTCCGGAAGCACTGCCGCGGTCGCCGGTGGTATCGTTGTCGCGGCGGGCATTAGCGCGATGCACTATCTGGGCATGGCTGCGCTGGAGTTGCCGGGACAAATCGAATGGGATCCGGTCCTGATCGCCGCTTCGCTGATGGCGGGCGCTTTCTTCTGCGGCGCTTCGTTTGCGCAATTGGAGCGTCGAGCGGGTGCTGCCGCTCGCCTCGGCGCCGGCCTCCTGATGACGCTCGGCGTGGTCTCGCTGCATTTCGTGGGCATGGCATCGGTGACCGTCGTGCCCGGACCGATGACAGTGGACGACACTGCGATCCTCTCGCCGGATCTGATGGCGCTGCTGATGGCGCTCGTCGCCCTGTCTCTGCTGTCGATCGGGCTGATCGCGGCCGTTTTTGCCAGAAAGGCGGAATCGGTCGCCACCGAAAGCATGCGGCAGTTCGCAATGCTGGTTCAGGGCGTCTCCGACTACGCCATCTACATGCTCGATCCGGAGGGCGTGGTTTCAAACTGGAATGCCGGCGCCGAACGCAACAAGGGCTACAAGGCGCACGAGATCGTCGGCCGCCATTTTTCGCAGTTCTATGGCGAGGAAGATCGCAAGGCCGGTGCGCCCGGCTTTGCCCTGGAAAGTGCCCGCCAACACGGCAAGTACGAAGCCGAGGGCTGGCGTTATCGCAAGGATGGATCGCGCTTCTGGGCCAACGTCGTCATCGACGCCATCCACGATGAGAGCGGCACCCTTGTCGGCTTCGCCAAGATCACCAAGGACGTGACGAAGGAGAAAGCCGACGCCGATCGCATCGCCGAGGTCAGCCGGAATCTCGATCTGGCCCTGGAGAACATGTCGCAGGGGCTGTGCCTGTTCGACAGCGAGGAGCGGCTGGTCCTGTCCAACTACCGGTGCGCCGAACTCCTGAGCCTGCCAGGCCGCATGAATGTCGGCCTCAGCTTCCGCGAGCTTGTCGACGCTGCGCACTCCGCAGCCTCCGAGCTGCCCGAGGTCTGGCTGCTGAAGGCGCCCGAGTTCTATGCGCGGCACCGCAACATCGTCCGCGAGGGCGGCGGCGCGATCGTCGAGACACTTCCAGGCGGAATGTCGGTTCAGGTCAAGTATCGCACCTTGCCGGACGGCGGCTGGGTCGCCACCTTCGAGGACATCTCCGAGCGCCTGCGCAACGAGGAGCAAATCGCCCACATGGCCCGGCATGACGGCCTGACGGGACTGCCGAACCGCGCGCATTTCAACGACATCCTGGCGGCGGCCATCGAGCATGCCGGACGTTCGGGCGGAAAGGTCGCGACGATCGGCATTGACCTCGACAAGTTCAAGGAGATCAACGACACGCGTGGACATGCGGCGGGCGATCAAGTGCTGGTCACGCTGGCGGAGCGCATGCGCGCCTGCCTCGGGCCGGATGAGAACGTCGCGCGCTTCGGCGGCGACGAGTTCGCCGCCTGCAAGCGGTATGACGATATCGCCGATCTCAACGGCTTCATTCAGCGGCTGGAGCGCTGCCTTCAGGCCGAGGTCGTGATCGACGGCTACGAACTGAAGCCGGGCGCAAGCCTCGGTGTTGCGATCTATCCGCAGGACGCGGACAATCCTGAGGTGCTGCTGAACAACGCCGATCTGGCGATGTATCGTGCCAAGGACGCGCTGACGCAGACGGTCTGCTATTACGAAGTGTCCATGGACGAAGTCGCCCGCGATCGCCGGGGCATCGCCAAGGATCTGTGGCTGGCCATCGAGCGTGACGAACTCTACCTGCACTATCAGGTCCAGAAGGCTGTCGACAGCGGTTCGGTCACCGGCCTGGAGGTGCTTCTCCGCTGGCGGCATCCGGATCGGGGCATGGTCTCGCCTGCGGAGTTCATTCCGATCGCGGAGGAATGCGGTGCGATCCTTCCGATCGGCGAATGGGTCCTGCGGGAGGCCTGCCGGGAGGCGGCGAGCTGGCAGGAGCCGCACCGGATCGCGGTCAACCTTTCGCCGGTGCAACTGACCAATGCGGATGTGGCCGGCCTGGTCGGTCGCGTGCTTGAGGAGACCGGTCTGGACCCGACCCGGCTGGAGCTGGAGATCACCGAATCGACGATCATCGGCGACAAGGAGCGCGCGCTGCGTGCGCTACGCCAGATCAAGGCGCTCGGCGTCACCATCGCGATTGACGATTTCGGCACGGGCTATTCATCGCTGGAAACGCTGCGCTCGTTCCCCTTCGACAAGATCAAGCTCGACCGCAGCTTCATGAGCGAGGTGGAGCAGAGCGCACAGGCAAAGGCGATCCTGCGCGCGATCGTGGCCCTCGGACAGACCCTCTCCGTGCCTGTGCTGGCGGAGGGCGTCGAAACGAGGGAGCAGCTCGATATCCTGGTGCTGGAAGGCTGCGACGAGGCGCAGGGCTATTTCCTCGGCCGCCCCGGCCCGGTAGGCGAGGGTACTGCGCGGAAGGATGCCGCCTGACAGGCCAAGCCGCTTCCACTCCGGCACCTGTGTGATGCCGGGCGCGGAGACAAGGCGCTACTGAGCCGGCGAGATCCCGTGCCCGTTTTCCACATGGAAGCGGGGAAAGATGAAGACGCCGATGATTGCGCCGGCGTATCGCTGTTCCAGCCCTGTCGATTCCCCGACGCACAACACCGGTTGGCGCCGGATGCCGTCGATCTCGATGGTGGTGGAGAAGCAGAAGGACGAGGAAACCGTGGCCGCCTGCTCGAAGAGCTCCAGCACATGGTTGCGATCCTGCAGGGTGTAACAGCGGACGAGATTGAGCAGGCCGCAGCTGCGCTGCTCCAGCCGGTGCATGCGCGCCGCCCGCTCGCCAAGCTGAAAAAGCCCGTTAGAGAGGTCGCCCGTCCAGCGCTCGATGGCGCAGTACTGCGTCAGGAGTTCGTTGTCGGGTGAATCGAACGCGATGGTTCCCGTTACAAGCGGCGCAACGAAGGCAGTCTTGGCAATTTTGAACACGTTGAACCCCAGCCGGTCAGCGACATCGCGCCCCGTGCCGGTGCGCCGATATCGGCATTCCTCGCCCCCCAAAAGACTGACCGGGAAGGTGCGGCTTCTCCGGTCTAGCCAAACTCGATCGATGTCTGCGCAGTTGTTTTTATTGTTCGCTCGCAAACGCCAACGAACCTTGTTTTGTCACGTGCCGACATCCGGAATGATGTGCTTCCGCTGATATGAAAGGACATGCCGATCTTCGGACGTCATAACCACGTCCTGGCTCGTGCCGTCAGAATGCCCCCAGCGTCAGTCCAGCTTCGCTGCAGGTTCTATACCGGCTTGAATGCAACCGGCAATGGGCCATCGGCAAAAAATGTAATGGTTTAAGTGATTTCGCGCCGGACGGCGGTGGCAAAAAACAGAAAGGGCGGCCCGAAGGCCGCCCGATCCGCATGCAGTTTAGACTTTCGTCCAATTACATCATGCCGTCCATGCCCATGCCGCCCATGCCGCCTGGCATTGCCGGAGCGTCCTTCTTCGGCAGCTCGGCGATCATGGCTTCGGTGGTGACGAGCAGGCCGGCAACCGAGGCTGCGTCCTGGAGTGCGGTGCGAACGACCTTGACCGGGTCGACGATACCCATGGCGATCATGTCGCCATACTCGCCGGTCTGGGCGTTGTAGCCGTAGTTGTCGCCATTCTGCTCGAGGATCTTGCCGACGACGATCGAGGCTTCGTCACCTGCGTTCTCGGCGATCTGGCGGGCCGGAGCCTGCAGGGCGCGACGAACAATGTTGATGCCGGCGTCCTGGTCGGCATTCTCGCCCTTGACCTTCAGCTGGGAAGAAGCACGCAGCAGGGCGACGCCGCCGCCCGGTACGATACCTTCCTGAACTGCAGCGCGCGTCGCGTTCAGCGCGTCGTCGATGCGGTCCTTCTTTTCCTTCACTTCGACTTCCGTCGAGCCGCCGACGCGGATGACGGCAACGCCGCCAGCGAGCTTGGCCAGGCGCTCCTGGAGCTTCTCGCGGTCGTAGTCGGAGGTGGTCTCTTCGATCTGAGCCTTGATCTGGGCAACGCGGCCTTCGATCTCGCCCTTCTGGCCTGCGCCGTCGACGATCGTGGTGTTCTCCTTGGAGATGGAGACCTTCTTGGCACGGCCGAGCATGTCGAGGGTGACGTTTTCGAGCTTGATGCCGAGGTCTTCGGAGATCACCGTGCCGCCCGTCAGGATGGCGATGTCTTCGAGCATGGCCTTACGGCGGTCGCCGAAGCCCGGAGCCTTGACGGCAGCGATCTTGAGGCCGCCACGCAGCTTGTTGACGACGAGCGTCGCAAGAGCTTCGCCTTCGACGTCTTCAGCAATGATGACCAGCGGCTTGCCGGTCTGGACAACGGCTTCGAGAACCGGGAGCATCGCCTGGAGGTTGGAGAGCTTCTTCTCGTGCAGGAGAATGAAAGCGTCTTCCAGGTCGGCGACCATCTTTTCCGGGTTGGTGACGAAGTAGGGCGACAGGTAGCCGCGGTCGAACTGCATGCCTTCGACGACTTCGAGCTCGGTTTCGGCGGTCTTGGCTTCTTCAACCGTGATGACGCCTTCGTTGCCGACCTTCTGCATGGCTTCGGCAATGTCGAGGCCGACCTGCTTGTCGCCATTTGCCGAGATCGTGCCGACCTGCGCAACTTCTTCCGAAGTGGAGATCTTCTTGGCCTTGGCCTGGAGATCCTTGACGACTTCCTTGACAGCGAGGTCGATGCCGCGCTTCAGGTCCATCGGGTTCATGCCGGCCGCAACGGCCTTGTTGCCTTCGCGAACGATCGCCTGGGCCAGAACGGTTGCGGTGGTGGTGCCGTCACCGGCGACGTCGTTGGTCTTCGAAGCGACTTCGCGGACCATCTGGGCGCCCATGTTCTCGAACTTGTCTTCCAGTTCGATTTCCTTGGCGACCGAAACGCCGTCCTTGGTGATGCGCGGAGCGCCGAAGGACTTGTCAATGACGACGTTGCGGCCCTTGGGGCCGAGGGTGACCTTCACTGCGTCAGCGAGGATGTCGACGCCACGCAGCATCTTTTCGCGCGCGGTGCGGCCGAACTTTACTTCTTTGGCTGCCATTTCTTGAACTCCTGGAAAGGGGTGTCAGCGATAAATCGGAAAAGAAGGTATCGGCAGGATCAGCCGATGATGCCCATGATGTCGGCTTCCTTCATGATCAGAAGGTCTTCGCCGTTGAGCTTGACTTCGGTGCCCGACCACTTGCCGAACAGGACGCGGTCGCCGACCTTGACGTCGAGAGCGACGATCTTGCCGCTTTCGTCACGGGCGCCGGAGCCGACAGCGACGATCTCGCCTTCCTGCGGCTTTTCCTTCGCGGTGTCCGGAATGATGATGCCGCCCTTGGTCTTTTCCTCGGACTCGACGCGACGTACGACGACGCGGTCGTGGAGCGGACGGAAGTTGGTGCTTGCCATTGTCTAATCCCTCGATCAAATGACATTTCCGGATCGGGAGCCGACCCGTTGGATGGGTGTTAGCACTCGTCGTTAGTGAGTGCTAGCGGCTCCGAGATAGGCTTGGGTCCGGATGGAGTCAAGAATTGGCTCTCAAAAAAGTTGGTCACCCCGATCGATTGACTTGATTGGTGGGATTATGTTTAACAGTGGCATGGGGTTTGCGAATGCCCCACGAGGCGCCATGCCGAACTTCGCGTCCTTTAATATCCACAGAGGGACGTATCATGGCCTCCTATAACGCAATATCTCCGGACAAACTCGCGCGACTGATCGGTACGCCGAAAGCGCCTGTTATCATCGATGTGCGCGACGACGATGATTTCGCCGCCGCGCCCTCCCTGTTGCCATCGTCAATCCGCAAAGGTCACGCCGATGTCGAGGCCTGGGCCGCGGCCTATCGCGATCGTTGCGTGGTCGTTGCCTGCCAACGGGGGCTGAAGCTCAGCGAAGGCGTTGCCGCCTTCCTGCGTCTAGCCGGTGCACAGGCCGAAATCCTCGAAGGCGGCTTTGCCGCATGGCAGGAGGCTTCCCTGCCGCTCGTTCCCGTCAAGAGCCTGCCGCAAGAACGAGCGATCGGCGGCACGCTCTGGGTCACGCGTTCGCGTCCGAAGATCGACCGGATCGCCTGCCCCTGGCTGATCCGGCGGTTCGTCGATCCCGCGGCAAGATTTCTCTTCGTCGCGCCTTCGGAAGTGGGGGCGGTAGCCGAGCGGTTCGCCGCAACCCCCTTCGATGTGGAGGGCGTGTTCTGGAGCCATCGCGGCGAGCTGTGCAGTTTCGACTTGATGGTGGATGAATTCGGACTGGAATTTCCTGCGCTGAAGAACGTTGCCAGGATCGTGCGTGGTGCAGACACCAACCGGCCCGATCTCGCGCCGCAGGCGGCGGGTCTGCTTGCGATCTCGCTCGGCTTGTCACGCACGTATGCCGATGACCTCGAACAACTCGAGGTGGGCATGCTCGTCTATGATGCGCTCTACCGTTGGGCGCGCGATGCCACCGACGAAAAGCACGACTGGGTCTCGCACACGCCGCGCAAGAGGGACGACCGTGGATAAGCCCGCGCTTTCCGGCGGCGCCGAAGTTTCGGCGCCGCCGCATCCGTCCTTTCGCGAGGCGCTCGGCGTCTGGATCCGCATCGGTCTCCTGAGCTTCGGCGGTCCGGCCGGCCAGATCGCGCTGATGCACAAGGAACTGGTCGAAGATCGGCGGTGGATCTCGGAGAGCCGGTTTCTGCATGCGCTGAATTACTGCATGCTGCTGCCAGGGCCCGAGGCCCAGCAACTGGCGACCTATATCGGCTGGCTCCTGCACGGCACGCGCGGCGGCATCGTCGCGGGAACGCTGTTCGTGCTGCCGGGTTTTCTCGTCATGTGTGCGCTGTCGGCGGCCTACGCGCTTTTCCAGCGCACCGACTGGCTGCCAAATCTCTTCTTCGGCCTGAAGGCTGCGGTGCTGGCCATCGTCCTCGAGGCGCTGCTCCGGGTTGCAGGCCGCGCGCTGAAGACGCCGTTCGCGCGCTTTCTGGCAGCGCTCGCCTTCGTCTGCCTCTTCTTTCTGGCACTGCCGTTTCCGTTGGTTATCGCTGTCGCGGGCATCGCCGGCTACCTTGCCGCGCGGTCGTCCCCAGACCTCCTGCAACCGCCGGCCGGCCACAGGGCGCATGCGCCAGACAAGCCCTCTGTGATCGGAGACGCGTTTGCTGACAGGCGGCGTAGCCTCGGGGCATCGCTCGGTATAATCATTGTCGGCGCCCTGCTCTGGGCAGCACCCTTCGCACTTCTGCCGCTGCTTCCCTCAGGCCCCGGCGCTTTCGCCGCGATCGGCGTCTTCTTCTCCAAGATGGCGGTGGTGACATTCGGCGGCGCCTATGCCGTGCTGGCCTATGTCGCCCAGCAGGCCGTCGATAGCTATCAATGGCTGAAGCCCGGCGAGATGCTGGACGGCCTGGCGCTGGCCGAGACGACGCCGGGACCGCTGGTCCTCGTACTCTCCTTCGTCGGCTTCCTTGCAGCCTTTCGGGATACCGGTGGCCTCGATCCCCTCGTTGCCGGCCTGCTCGGGGCGTTCCTGACGACGTGGGTCACGTTCGTCCCCTGCTTCCTCTGGATATTCCTCGGCGCTCCCCATGTAGAACGCCTACGGGCGAATACGGCCCTCTCGGGCGCGCTCGCCGCGATCTCCGCCGCCGTGGTCGGCGTCATCCTCAATCTGGCAGTCTGGTTCGGCCTTCACGTCCTCTTCCGGCAGGTCGGCACGCTAAATGCCGGTCCGGTCTCGATGGCGTGGCCCGACCCGTCGTCGCTTGACGTGTGGGCGTTGTTGTTGACGGCAGCCGCGGCGTTCCTGCTGTTCCGCCTCAAGCTCGGCATCGTCTATACGCTGCTGGCATGCGCCGTCGCCGGTTTTGTGCTGAGCGCTGTCATTTAGGCCACGGCCCGGCAAAATTCGGCCGAGGCCCTTGTTTTCTCTTTCCGGCTTTGCGATGTCAGCCGGGCTCTGAAAAGCATCGGAATATCAGCATGGCCAAGCGCATCCACTCTTTCAGCGAAATTACCGACCGGTACGATGTCGTGCTGTGCGACGTATGGGGCGTCCTGCACAACGGCGTCGAAGCCTTTGCCGGCGCCTCGGAGGCACTTGCCGCGGCCCGTGCCGCCGGCCTGACGGTCGTGCTGATTACGAATTCGCCACGCCCGTATCCGGGCGTGAAGGTGCAGATCCGCGGCCTCGGCGTACGCGACGAAGCCTATGATCGCATCGTCACCTCGGGTGACGTGACGCGTGCGCTGATCTCGTCCGGGCCGGAAAAGATCTATTTCATCGGAGCGGAAAAGGACCATCCGCTGCTCGACGGGCTCGGCGTCGAGGTGGTCTCCGCGGAAGAGGCCGGCATCGTCGTCTGCGCCGGGTTCCGCGACGACGAGCGGGAAACGGCCGAGGACTACCGGGCCGAGCTGGAAAAGCTTGCCGCCCGCCACCTTGCCTTCATCTGCGCCAACCCGGACCTCGTGGTCGAGCGCGGGCACCGGCTGATCCCCTGTGCGGGCGCGCTTGCGAACCTGTACGGCGAACTGGGCGGTACCTCGCTCATCGCCGGCAAGCCGCACCGCCCGATCTACGAAAAGACGATCGAGGAGGCGCGCGAGGTGCGCGGAGCCTTCGATCTGTCGCGCGTGATCGCGATCGGCGACGGCATGCCGACCGACGTCCGCGGCGCCGAAGCCTTCGGGCTTGACGTCCTCTATATATCCGGCGGTATCCATGCGCAGGAGTATGTCGCTGACGGCAGGACGGACGAAGTGAAGCTCGAGGCGTTCCTGGCGCGCGAGCAGGCTTCGCCGAAGTGGTGGATGCCGCGCCTGCGATAACTGGACGGACGAACGCCATGACCGTATTCCATCGCAACGAGACGAAGGAGCCGCTCCCGGAGCATCTGCGCGGCGGCGTGGTCGCGATCGGCAATTTCGACGGCGTGCATCGCGGGCATCAATCCGTGTTGCAGCGCGCCCTGGATATCGCCACTGAGCGCGGCGTGCCGGCGCTGCTTCTGACCTTCGAGCCGCACCCGCGCACCGTCTTCCGTCCCGACCAGCCGGTCTTCCGTCTCACGCCGGCTCCGCTGAAGGCGCGTATCCTGGAAGGCATGGGCTTTGCGGCGGTCATCGAATATCCCTTCAATCGGCAGTTCTCGCAGATGTCGGCGGCGGATTTTGTCCGGCAGGTACTGGTGGAGTGGCTGCACGCCGGCCACGTCGTCACCGGCTTCGATTTCCATTTCGGCAATGCCCGCGAGGGCGGCCCCGCGTTCCTGATCGCCTCCGGCCAGAAGCACGGCTTCGGCGTGACCCTGGTCGACGCCTTCCGCGACGAGGCGGCCGAGGTGATTTCCTCCAGCCGTATCCGCGCGCTGCTTTCGGACGGCGAAGTCACGGAAGCGGCCGGACTGCTCGGCTATCGGTATTCCGTCGAGGCCGAAGTCATCGGTGGCAAGCAGCTCGGCCGCACGCTCGGCTTCCCGACCGCCAACATGCAACTGCCCCCCGAGGTCGCCCTGCGCACCGGCATCTACGCGGTCCGCTTCCGCCGCGCCGACGGCACGCTCTATGACGGGGTCGCAAGCTTCGGCCGCCGCCCCACGGTGGACAGCAACGGCGCGCCGCTTCTGGAGACGTTCGTCTTCGACTTTGCAGGCGACCTCTACGGCGAGATCTGTAGCGTTACCTTTTTCGAGCATCTGCGCGACGAACTGAAATTCGACGGGCTGGACGCGCTGGTCGTGCAGATGAAGCGCGACGCCGAAGAGGCGAGGGCGCTTCTGGCCGGTATCCGTCCTCTGGGTGCGATCGACGCCAAGCTCGCATTCTGATCGCCCGATTGCGCGCGCCCCCTTCCTTTTTCAGGCAAAAGCGCATAAACAACCGCCACCATGGCGCCACACAGGTTGATTTTCATATCCCGAATTAGTGGCCCGGCCTTCCGCGCGCTCTGAGCGAGGCCGGAAGGTCCGGGTATTTGGGCGTGCAATGCCGCGCCTCCGCCGTCACCGACAGACAGATCCCCTTTAATGTGCGCGCGTTCACCCGCGCGATGAAGCGATAGCCAGGCCATGACCGACACGTCCGAGAAGATCGACTATTCCTCCACCCTCTACCTGCCGCAGACGGATTTCCCGATGCGCGCCGGCCTGCCGCAGAAGGAACCGGAAACGGTGGCCCGCTGGCAGAAGATGGGCCTCTACAAGAAGCTGCGCGCCTCTGCCGCCGGCCGCGAGAAGTTCGTGCTCCACGACGGACCGCCCTATGCCAATGGCAACATCCATATCGGCCATGCGCTGAACAAGATCCTGAAGGACGTCATCAACCGCTCGTTCCAGATGCGCGGCTATGACGCCAATTACGTCCCCGGCTGGGACTGCCACGGCCTTCCGATCGAATGGAAGATCGAGGAGAAGTACCGCGAGAAGGGCCAGAACAAGGACGAGGTCCCGGTCAACGAGTTCCGCCAAGAATGCCGTGAGTTCGCCACCGGCTGGATCAAGATCCAGTCGGAAGAGTTCAAGCGCCTCGGCATCGAGGGCGACTTCGACAACCCCTACACGACGATGAACTTCCACGCCGAAGCCCGCATCGCCGGCGAACTGATGAAGATCGCGAAAAGCGGCCAGCTCTACCGCGGCTCCAAGCCGATCATGTGGTCGGTTGTCGAGCGCACCGCGCTCGCCGAGGCTGAAGTCGAGTATGCCGACGTCGAGAGCGACATGATCTGGGTGAAGTTCCCGGTGAAGGAAGGCCCGGACGCACTCGCCGGCACCTTCGTCGTCATCTGGACCACGACCCCCTGGACGATCCCCGGCAACCGCGCGATCGCCTATTCCTCGCGCTACGCCTACGGGCTCTATGAGGTGGCGACCGCCGAGAACGACTTCGGCCCGCAGCCGGGCGAGAAGCTCATCTTCGCGAAGCGCCTGGCCGACGAATCCGCCGCCAAGGCCAAGCTGACCTTCAATTTCGTCCGCGACATCGAGGCCGATGAACTTGCCGCCATCACCTGCGCCCACCCGCTGCACGGGCTTGGCGGCGGCTACGACTTCAAGGTGCCGCTGCTCGATGGCGACCACGTCACCGACGATGCCGGCACCGGCTTCGTCCACACCGCTCCCAGCCACGGCCGCGAGGACTTCGACGCCTGGATGGACAAGGCGCGCGAACTGGAAGCCCGCGGCATCTCGTCGGCGATCCCGTTCCCGGTCGACGACGCCGGCTTCTATACGCTCGACGCGCCCGGTTTCGGCCCCGACGCCGAGGGTGGTCCCGCCCGCGTCATCGACGACAAGGGCAAGAAGGGCGATGCCAACGACCGCGTCATCAAGGCGCTGATCGCCCGCCATGCGCTGTTTGCCCGCGGCCGGCTGAAGCATTCCTATCCGCATTCCTGGCGCTCCAAGAAGCCGGTGATCTTCCGCAATACGCCGCAGTGGTTCGTCTACATGGACAAGGAACTCGGCGACGGCACCACGCTGCGCTCGCGCTCGCTGTCTGCCATCGACGACACCCGCTTCGTCCCCGCCGCCGGCCAGAACCGCCTGCGCGCCATGATCGAGGGTCGCCCGGACTGGGTTCTGTCCCGTCAAAGGGCGTGGGGCGTGCCGATCGCGATCTTCGCCGACGAGGACGGCAACGTGCTGGTCGATGACGCCGTCAACGCCCGCATCCTCGAAGCCTTCGAAAAGGAAGGCGCCGACGCATGGTTCGCCGACGGCGCCAAGGAGCGTTTCCTTGGCAACGACCATGACCACGACAAGTGGCAGCAGGTGATGGACATCCTCGACGTCTGGTTCGACAGTGGCTCGACCCACACGTTCACGCTGGAAGACCGCCCCGACCTGAAGTGGCCGGCCGACGTCTATCTGGAAGGCTCCGACCAGCATCGCGGCTGGTTCCATTCGTCGCTGCTGGAAAGCTGCGCAACGCGCGGCCGCGCGCCCTACAACGCCGTCGTCACCCACGGGTTCACGATGGACGAGAAGGGCGAGAAGATGTCGAAGTCGAAGGGCAACGTCGTCTCGCCGCAGGACGTGATGAAGGACGCCGGCGCCGACATCCTGCGCCTGTGGGTCATGACCACCGACTACTGGGAAGATCAGCGCCTCGGCAAGACGATCATCCAGACCAACATCGACGCCTACCGCAAGCTGCGCAACACCATCCGCTGGATGCTCGGCACGCTCGCCCACGACAAGGGCGAGGAGATCGCCTATGCCGACATGCCGGAGCTGGAAAAGCTGATGCTGCACCGGCTGTCCGAGCTGGATAAGCTCGTGCGCGAGGGCTACGACGCCTTCGACTTCAAGAAGATCGCCCGCGCGCTGATCGACTTCGCCAACGTCGAGCTGTCGGCCTTCTACTTCGACGTCCGCAAGGACGCGCTCTACTGCGACGCACCGTCCAGCCTGCGCCGTCGTGCGGCGCTCGCCGTCATCCGCAAGCTGTTCGACTGCCTCGTCCTGTGGCTGGCGCCGATGCTGCCGTTCACCACGGAAGAAGCCTGGCTGTCGCGCAAGCCCGACGCGGTCTCGGTCCATCTCGAGCAGTTCCCGGAAATTGCGGCCGAGTGTAAGAACGACGCGCTCGAACAGAAGTGGGAGAAGATCCGCACGGTGCGTACCGTCGTCACCGGCGCGCTCGAGATCGAGCGCCGCGAGAAGCGGATCGGCTCGTCGCTGGAGGCAGCCCCCGTGGTCTACGTCACCGATGCGGAACTGATGGCGGCGCTTGAAGGCGAGGACTTCGCCGAGATCTGCATCACGTCTGGGATCACGCTGGTCTCGGGCGAGGGCCCGGCCGAAGCCTTCCGCCTGCAGGAGGTCGCGGGCGTGGCTGTCGAGCCGAAGCTGGCGGAAGGCGCCAAGTGCGCCCGTTCATGGCGGATCACCACCGATGTCGGCTCCGATCCGGACTACCCGGACGTCTCGGCGCGCGATGCGGCCGCCCTTCGCGAGATCGGCTTCAGCATCGCCGCCTGAGGTGGCGAGATCACGAAAGGTTGTGAACAAGGCGGTTAAGTTACCGGATGAATTGCGCTTTAGCGCTTCATCCGGTATTCCTGCCCGAAAATCGTCGGATTTTTCCGTCACCGCACGGCATCCGACGAACTTCATCGACGCGATTCACCGGCTTGGCCGGGAAGGGTTTGCATGGCAATGACGCGAGAAATTCGACTGGCCGGCGCTGCAGCGCTGCTTGGCGCCTGCGCCGTCCTTTCTGGTTGCGTTGGCGGTCCGACCTACGGCACCGACAAGACGAGCGGCGAGCAGTTGATGGACGACCTCGGCAACGCCGTGATGCTCCGGCCGCCGAACGGCGACAAGAAGATCGCCTATCAGCCACGCGGCTCGCTGGTCGTGCCGAAGGACGAGGCGACGCTGATCCAGCCGCAGAAGACGCTGGCCTCCACCGCCGACAATCCGCAGTGGGTGGAAAGCCCGGAGGACATGCGCGAGCGCCTGAAGGCGGAGGCGACCGAGAACGAGCGCAAGATCGGCTACAACTCGCCGCTGCAGACCCAGAACAACACGATGCGCCAGCTTTCCACCAAGGAACAGCAGGAACAGTATCGCGAGGCGCGCAAGCTGCAGCAGGGCCTCTATAGCGACAAGCGCCGCTACCTGAGCGATCCGCCGCTCGAATACCGCAAGCTTCCGGAAGAAGCGGCGGCCGACCTCGGCGAGCCGGAGCGCAAGAAGGAAATTCGCCGGAAGAAGGAGGCGAAGATGGCCAATTCCGGCACGAAGAAGTGGTGGCCGTTCTAAGCCCGATGACCTATCGCATTCGCAACGCGACGCCTGCGGATGCGGGCGTCATCCTGCGTTTCATCACCGAACTCGCCGTCTATGAAAAGGCCGGGCACGAGGTCGAGGCGACGGTAGACACCATTGTCGCTTCCCTGTTTGGCGCAGGCTCCGTCACCCGCGCGGTGATTTGCGAGACCGATATGGGCGAACCCGCGGGCTTTGCCGTCTGGTTCCTCAGCTATTCGACCTGGCAGGCCCGCAACGGGCTCTATCTCGAAGATCTCTACGTGACGCCGGAACACCGCCGGGCGGGGCTCGGCACCATGCTGTTGCGTCACCTCGCCAGGGTTGCGGTCGAGGAGGGGTGCGGCCGTTTCGAATGGAGCGTGCTAGACTGGAACTTGCCGGCGATCCGCGTCTACGAGGCGATCGGCGCCGAGCCGCAGACCGAGTGGACGCGCTACCGCCTTTCCGGCGAAAAGCTGAAGCAATTTGCCGCCGGCTGAGCTGTTGTCAGCCAGATGCCGACAGATTTCACACTCCGGCTCACCTCGCGTTAACCGCCGGCGGCTATCCCTCTTCGCATGGTCAGGATCAGCCGAAAGACAGCCATGAAGGCCGCGGCGGCGACGGCGGCGTCCGTGGCCGTTTCCGTGGGCATCGTGTTGCTTCTGGTGCCGCTGCTCGGCGGGCATCCCGACGGGCCGGGCTTCTGGATGAGCGTCCTTTGCCCGCTCGTCATCGCCGGTCCTGCCAGCGCCTGGCAGTTCCAACAGAGCGAGACCATCGCCAGGCAGCGCGACGCGCTGGCGCTCATGCATGTGAAGCTTGAGAGCGCGCACGCGGAACTGAAGGACCTCCATGCCGACCTGCAGGTGAGGGCACGCACGGATACGCTGACAGGCGGGCTGAACCGCGGTGCGTTCTTCGCTAACCTCGATGTGGAAAGCCGGCGCAATGCAGGGCCGGTGGCGATCCTGATTGCCGATGCCGACCACTTCAAGCATGTCAATGACACGTTTGGCCACCTCGTTGGCGACGAAGCGCTGAGACGCATCGGGGCGGCGATATCCCGGGCGATCGGCGAGCGCTGCTGGTGGGGCAGGATCGGCGGCGAGGAGTTCGTCGCCTGTTTGCCGGGGCACGACCGCGCCCAGGCGCTTCAGGTAGCCGAGCGCGTCCGCCGTTCGGTGGCAAGCGCTATTCTCGTATCCGACAACCGCCCGGTGCCGTTGAGCGTGAGCATCGGCGTCGCCTGCGGTCACGGGCCGTTCGAGCCCGTGGACCTCTTCCGGCGGGCGGATGCCGATCTCTACAGCGCCAAGGCCGGTGGTCGCAACCGCATCGTCATCGACGGGCGCGAGGTGAATTCGGCCGCGGCCTGAGGTCGTCCGCCGGCGTCTGCGGCGCGTGGGGCGTGTGATCGCGCGCAACGCATGCCGGTATCCGACACGTCTCAATCTTCTTCGCGGCGGTTCTTGAAGAATTGTCGCAGTATCGCTGCCGCCTCCGTCTCCTGCAGTCCGGAATAGACTTCGGGCACATGATGGCAGGTCGGCTGGGAATAGAAGCGGGCGCCATGATCGACGCCGCCGCCCTTCGGGTCCTCGGCGCCGTAGTAGAGACGGCGGATGCGGGCGAAGGATATCGCAGCGGCGCACATCGTACAGGGCTCGAGCGTCACATAGAGATCGGCGCCGGTCAGGCGTTCCTGTCCCAGCGCGGCCGAGGCCTGTCGGATGGCCTCGATCTCGGCATGGGCGGTGACGTCGTTGTTCTCGCGGGTGCGGTTGCCGCCTCTTCCGACGACGACGCCGTCGATCACGACGATGGCGCCGATCGGCACTTCGCCCCGCTCCGCCGCCGCGCGCGCCTCGATCAGCGCCTCGTCCATGAAGCTATTCGTCATCCGCGCTCAGAATTCCTCTTAACCCCGACGGCCTGACCTGATACGACACGCCAAAACGCTAGGCAAACAACAAATGACATCCAACGACAAGCCAAAACGGCCGGGCGCCAAGCCCTTCGACCGTGATCGCAAGCCCCGTGACGGCGACCGCAAGCCGGGAGGCAAGAAGCCTTTCGCCGCGGGCGCGAAGTCCGGCGGCTTCTCCAAGACCGAACGCGGCCCCGCAAAGGCCGGCGTCAAGAAGGAAGCGCGCGGCGGCACCGGCAAGCCCGAAAAGGCGCGACCGGCACCGGCAGAGCGCGCGTCCGCCGATGCCGCGGCCGCACCCGAACGCATTTCCAAGCTGCTGGCCCGCGCCGGCGTCGCATCGCGCCGCGACGTGGAGCGCATGATCATGGAAGGCCGCGTCAGCGTGAACGGCACCGTGCTCGACACGCCCGTCCTCAACGCCACGTTCGCCGACCTGATCGAGGTCGACGGCCAGCCGATCCGCGGCATCGAGCGCACCCGCCTGTGGCTCTACCACAAGCCCGCAGGCCTGGTGACGACCAATGCCGATCCGGAAGGCCGCCCGACGGTGTTCGAACACCTGCCGGAAGATCTGCCGCGCGTCATGTCGGTCGGCCGCCTCGACATCAACACCGAGGGCCTGCTGCTTCTGACCAATGACGGCGGGCTCGCCCGCGTGCTCGAACTGCCGGCCACCGGCTGGCTGCGCCGCTACCGCGTGCGCGCCCACGGCAAGATCGAGCAGGAAGCGCTCGACAAGCTGAAGGAAGGCATCGCCGTCGACGGCGTGCTCTATGGCGGCATCGAAGCCACGCTCGACAAGGTGCAGGGCTCCAACGTCTGGATCACCATGGGGCTTCGCGAGGGCAAGAACCGCGAAATCAAGAACGTGCTCGGCGCGCTCGGTCTCGACGTGAACCGCCTGATCCGCATTTCCTACGGTCCGTTCCAGCTCGGCGAGTTGCCGGAGGGCCACGCCCAGGAAATCCGTGGCCGCACGCTGCGCGACCAGCTCGGCCCGCGCCTGATCGATGAAGCCAAGGCGAACTTCGAGGCGCCGCTGTTCGACCAGGGCCAGGGTGAGAAGGAAGATAGGCCCGCGCAGGGCGAGCGGTTCGGCCGCGGCGAACGCGAAGCCCGTGGCGAACGCGAAGGCCGCGAATTCCGCGAGAAGGATGGCGACCGCCGCGAAAAGGCGCGCGCCCGTCTCGACACGCGCCGCGATGCCCGCGGCGGCGACCGTTTCGACAATAGAGGCGGCGACAGGCACAGCGGCGACAGGCGCGGCCGCGACGATGACCGCTTCTCCGACCATCCGAAGCGGGAACCGGGCAACCGCCCGCGAAAGTCCAACGTCTGGATGGCGCCCGGTGCCCGTCCCGTCGCCGAGAAGAAGGCGCAGGTAACCGAAGGCGAGGAAACGGCGAAGCGCGAGCCCCGCGCCCGGCCCGAGGGTGCGCCGAAGACGAAGCGCTACGGCCGCAACCGCGACGGCGAGGCTACCCGGACGACCCACAAGTTCGATCCCGACCGCAAGAAGGCACCTGGTCGCGCCGCTGCCGCCCGTCCGGGCGCCGAGCGCGGCGAGCGCAAGGCGCGCGTCCTCGGTTCCGAGGACGGTGGCGACTGGATTCGCGCCAGCGAGCCCGAAAAGCGTTCGCGTGATGAGGGCGGCCGCGGAGGCTTCGGCGGCGACAGGGGTCCCCGCGGTTTCGGCGATCGGCCGCCGCGCGAAGATCGTGGGGGGCGTGAGGACCGTCCGTCACGGGGCAGGTCTTTCTCTTCAGAGCGGTCCTTCGGCGACCGCCCACCCCGCGATCGGTCGGATGACCGGTCCGGCGGCGGTCGAGACGGCGAGCGCGGCTTCGGTGGCAGGCCGGGCGGCAAGTCCTTCGGCGGCAAGCCCTCCTTTGGGAAGTCCGCTGGTGGCAAGCCCGGTGGAAAATCCTTCGGCGGCAAGCCTGGCGGCAGCAGGGCAGGGGGCAAGCCCGGCGGAAAGCCGGGTGGGGGACGCACGGGCGGCGGCAAGCCGCGTGGCCGAGGAAACTGAAGCGTGCGCATTGTCGGGGGCACTTTCCGCGGCCGCGCGCTGGCCACGCCGAAGAGCGACGACATCCGGCCCACGACCGACCGGACGCGGGAAAGCCTGTTCAACATTCTCGGCCACGGCTACGCGGAACATCTCGAGGGCGCGCGCGTCCTCGACCTGTTTGCCGGCACCGGCGCGGTGGGCCTCGAGGCGATTTCGCGCGGTGCCCGCGCGGTGCTGTTCGTTGAGCAGGGCGTGGAGGGGCGCGGCCTGATCCACACCAACATCGAGACCTTCGGTCTGCAGGGCAAGGCCAAGATCTTCCGCCGGGATGCCACAGCGCTCGGCGCAGTCGGCACCATGGAGCCGTTCGACCTTTTGTTTGCCGATCCGCCCTACGGTCGCGGGCTTGGCGAGAAGGCGATGGACGCGGCGGCGAAAGGCGGCTGGATGGTGCCGGGCGCGCTTGCGATCCTGGAAGAGCGCGCCGACGTTACGCCGGCAGCGGTCGAAGGCTACGAGATGCTGGAGGTCCGCACCTTCGGCGACACGCGAATGCACTTTTATCGCTACGTGCCTGCCTGAGGCAGTGCCCGCCCCGGGGGGGCGGTTCGGGCTTGGGGCTGGCATGGCGATCGTGAAGGCTTGCGACATGCGAGGAGGCCCGATGCCGAACGATATCCCTGCTGCTGCAACGACCGCTGCGACGCCCACCGTATCGATTGCCTTCGGCGGCGGCGGCGCGCGCGGTCTGGCGCACATCCACGTCATCGAAGTGCTCGACGAACTCGGCATCCGTCCGCAGCTGATAGCAGGCGCCTCGATCGGGGCTCTCATGGGGGCAGCGATGGCAGCCGGCCTCAGCGGCCGCGAAATCCGCGAGCACACGCTGGCCTCCGTGGGGCAGCCGACCGAGGCGCTTTCCCGGATATGGGGCCTGCGCCCTGCCACCCTTTCTGACATCTGGGCATCCGGGCTGCGCGTCAGCCAGTTCAATCTGGAGCGGATCCTGCGCGCCTTCCTGCATGGCGACATTCCCGACCGCTTCGAGGAACTGCGCATCCCCCTGAAGGTCGTCACCTCGGATTTCTACCAGCAGTGCGAGCACATCTGCGAAAGCGGTGCGCTCTATCCCGCACTCGCCGCCTCCGCAGCACTCCCGGCGGTCTTCCTGCCGGTGCGGATCGACGGGCACGTGCTGATCGACGGCGGGCTCTGGAATCCGGTGCCCTTCGATCATCTGGAAGGGACGGCGGATATCACGATCGGCGTCGACGTCGTCGGCCGGCCGACCGGCGATGACGGCCAGATCCCCAACAGCGTCGACAGCCTTTACGGCGCCAGCCAGTTGACCATGCGTTCGATGATCGCATTGAAGTTGAAGCAGGGCGCCCCGGATATCTTCCTGCGCCCCGAGGTTGGCCGCTTCCGCGTGCTGGATTTCCTGCGGGCGAGGGAAATCCTGGATCATACCGCGGGCGTGCGGGAAGAGCTCAAGCGCGCGCTCGACGAGCAGTTCGAGCGTCACGCACGCGCAAAGGGATAATGCAGAGCCACAGTCGGCTGCTCCTCAGTCGGCGGTGGGCCGCCCGGCCGCCAGCGCCCCGATGCCGCCCTCGTCCTCGTCTTCCTCGACCTGCTCGGTGTGCCTGGGCTTGATCAGTGGTTCCGGCCGTACGGGGCGAACCGGGCGCGAATGCAGCATGTCGCGCCCAGCGGCGAGACCTTCGGCGGCCTGCAGCACCAGCCGCGCCTCGTCGCGGCGGCGAATGTCGTTCATGATCGCCAGCGCTTCCTCGTCGCTCATGCCGAGCGCTTCGAGCGCCTTGCGGCCGAACAAAAGACCGGATTCCAGCGTCTCGCGCACTTCGAAGTCGACGCCGCGCGCCCTGAGCGACAGTGTGTGGATGCGGTCGTAGGAGCGCACGAAAACCCGCGCATTGGGGTATTCCGACTGCACGAGATCGACGATCTTGTCGGTGATGTCAGCCTTGTGCGTGCAGACGGCGACGATCTTGGCGCGCTCGATGCCGGCGGTGCGCAGCACCTCCTTGCGGGTGCCGTCGCCGAAATAGATCCGGAAGCCGAAGCTCGCGGCCTGCCGGATGCGGTCGGCCGAATAGTCGATGACGGTCACGTCGCGGCCGCTGGCCAGAAGGATCTGCGAGGCGATCTGGCCGAAGCGGGAAAAGCCGATCATCAGCACGTCCGAGCCGGCGCCCTCGAAATCCTCCTCGATCTCCTCGCGCGCGTCCTCCGTCATCAGGTAGCGCGAAAGCAGCGAGGCGATCGGCGTCAGCGCCATGGAGACGGTGACGATCACCACCAGCAGCGAGGCGACGGCGGACGAGAAGATGCCGGCAGCCGACGCCGCCGTGAAAAGCACAAAGCCGAACTCGCCGCCCTGCAACAGGAGCAGCGCCACCCGCACGGCGTCGTTGTGCGGTGAGCGGCCGAGGCGGCATATCAGATAGATCACGATCGCCTTGACCAGCATCAGGACGGGAACGGCGATGAGGATGATCTGGTAGTTGCGGAAGACCACGTCGATGTCCAGCGACAGCCCGACCGCCATGAAGAAAAGCGCCAGCAGGATACCGCGGAAGGGCTCGATATCGGCCTCGAGTTCATGGCGGTAGGAGGATTCAGACAGCAGGACGCCGGCCAGGAACGCGCCCATAGCCATCGAAAGGCCGGCATACTGCAGGAGCGTGGCCGAGCCGAGCACGACGAAGAGTGCGGCTGCGATCATCGCCTCGCGGGCGCCGGTGCGCGCGATGATCTGGAACAGCGGATTGAGCACGTAGCGGCCGATCACGAGCATGGACAGGATCGCGGCGATGGCGACGAGGAAGTCCTGAAAGGCCGAGGTGGTGTCCTCGGGAGCCTGCTTGGCGAGAAGCGGAATCAAGGCCAGCAGCGGCACGATCGCCAGGTCCTGGAACAGAAGCAGCGAGAAGGACCGCTGGCCGTATCGCGTGTTGGTTTCGCCCTTCTCGTCGAGGATCTGCAGCGCAAACGCGGTGGAAGACAGCGCCAGCCCGAAGCCGATGATCAGCGCGGCCTGCCACCCCTCGACGCCGAGAAGCAGAGCGAGTGCCGCCAGCGTGATGCCTGTGGCGACCACCTGCAGTGAGCCGAGGCCGAAGATTTCCCGGCGCATCTGCCAGAGGCGGGATGGCTGCAGTTCCAGCCCGATCAGAAACAGCAGGAAGACGATGCCGAGTTCGGCGACCCCCAGGATCTCTTCGCCATCACGGATATAGTTCAGGATCGGGCCGATGACGAGGCCGGCGGCAAGGTAGCCCAGAATCGTCCCGAGCCCGAGCCTCTTGAAGATCGGCGCGGCAAGGACGGCCCCTCCGAGGAGTAGCAATGCTTCGGAGAACAGGGCATGCGTGTTTGCCATGCGAAAGAGGTTCCTTCCGGTATATGTGGATGGCGGAAGGCGAGAATCACTGGCCAGCCCTTGATGCCGCCGTCACTGCACAATAAATGGGGCAGGAATGAAAGGCCAAATCATGTCCGAGACCATCGATTCTGCAAGCCTTCTGGACCGCGCCGGCGAACTGATCGACCGTGCCATAAAGGCGGGTGCGGAGGCTGCCGACGCGGTGGTCGTCCGGGGCCGCTCCAGCTCCGTTTCCGTCCGGCTCGGCAAGGTCGAGGGAACGGAATCCTCCGAGAGCGACGATTTCTCGCTTCGCGTTTTCGTCGGCAGGCGAGTGGCAAGCGTGTCCGCCAATCCCGGTTTCGACCTGCAGCAGCTCGCAGAGCGTGCCGTCGCCATGGCCAAGGCCTCGCCGGAAGATCCCTATGCCTCGCTGGCCGATCCCGAGCGCCTTGCGAAAAGCTGGCCGGATCTCGAATTGTACGACCCGACCGAAGTCGGCGCCGACAGCCTGGCCGAGGCGGCGCTGGCAATGGAAGCCGCAGCCCTCGGCGTGCCGGGCGTCATGAATTCGAGCGGAGCGGGTGCGTCGGCCGGAATGGGCGGCCTTGTGCTCGTCACCTCGCACGGCTTTTCCGGTTCCTACAGCGCCAGCCGTTTCGGCCGCTCCGTCAGCGTTATCGCCGGCGAGGGGACGAAGATGGAGCGCGACTACGATTTCGACAGCCGCCTCTATTTCGCCGACCTGCGTGATCCTGCCGAAATCGGCCGGGCCGCCGGCGAGCGCGTGGTCAAGCGGTTGAACCCGCGCCAGGCGCCGACGGCGAAAAACGTCACCGTCGTCTTCGATCCGCGGATGGCGCGCGGCATCGCCGGCCATATTGCCGGTGCGATCAACGGCGCGTCGGTTGCACGCAAGACGAGCTTCCTGCGCGACAAGATGGGCAAGCAGGTGCTGAAGACCGGTCTTTCCGTTACCGACGATCCGCTGGTGGTGCGCGGCTCCTCCTCGCGCCCCTTCGATGGCGAGGGCATCACCGGCGAGCGCCTTGTCATGATCGAGGACGGCGTGCTGAACCACTGGTTCCTGTCGACATCGACGGCAAACGAGCTCGGCCTTTCCACCAATGGCCGCGGCGTGCGCGGCGGCACGTCCGTCAGCCCGGCGAGCACCAACCTGGCGCTCGAGCCGGGCGGGATTTCGCCCGAGGAGCTGATCCGCTCCGTCGGCACTGGCTTCTACGTGACGGAGCTGATCGGCCAGGGCGTCAACATGGTGACGGGCGAATACAGCCGCGGCGCCACCGGGTTCTGGATCGAGAACGGCGAGCTTGCCTATCCGGTCTCGGAAGTCACGATTGCCTCGAACCTGGTCGACATGTTCATGCGCATTACGCCGGCGAGCGACATCGACCGCAAGTTCGGCGTCGCGGCCCCCACGCTTGCGATCGAAGGCATGACGCTGGCCGGACGCTAGGTTTTCCGCCTCAGGGCGTAAACAGGCGCCAATCCGCGCGTTTCGTCTTGAATAAGCCTTCATTGGCGCTATTCGAGCGTCATCTTATTTCGTGGAGCCCGCAACTTCGCTCCGCTGCAAGGAAACGACAGATGGACGTGGCCGCCGAAAGAGACCAATCGTACTGGGAGGATGACCTGCGCCTCCTGGAGCGCGCCGCGCATGCGGCCGGCGCCAGGGCGATGGAATTCTTCGGCCGGAAGCCGGATGTCTGGTGGAAGAACGAGGGCCGTTCGCCCGTCAGCGCGGCCGATATCGCCGCAAACGACACGCTGAAGGCGATGCTGCTGGCCGCCCGCCCCAATTACGGCTGGCTGTCGGAGGAAACCGACGACGATCCCGCCCGTCTCTCCTGCGAAACCCTTTTCGTCATCGACCCGATCGACGGTACCCGCTCGTTCATCGCCGGGAAGGATGTCTGGTGCGTCAGCGCGGCGGTGGTCCACCGCGGGCGCCCGGTGGCCGGCGTTCTCGTCGCGCCCGCGCTCGGCGAGGTCTATGCGTCCTTTGCCGGCGGTCCGGCGCTGAAGAACGGTGCCGAGATCAGCGTTGCAAACCCGCAGGACGCGCGGGTCTTCAGGCTCGCCGCAGCCGAGGACATGCTCTCGCGGCTCGACCGGGCGCCGCTCGGCGATGTCGAGCGCATGCCGCATGTGGCCTCGCTCGCCTATCGCCTCGCAATGGCCGCCGATGGCCGCATCGACGGGACGCTGGTCAAGACCAACTCCCACGACTGGGACCTGGCGGCGGCGGACCTCATCCTGGCCAATGCCGGCGGCGGCCTCGTGACGCTGGACGGCCAGCCGTTGATCTACAATCGGCCGGACGTTCGCCACGGCATCCTGTGTGCTGCCGGAAGCGACTGGCTCGGAAGGTTGATAAGCTCCACGACCGGCCTTTCCGGGCATTGACCTTTGATCGCGGATGCCGCAAACCCTGTGTGAAAAATATCACTATTGAGAGACGAAGATGACTGAGATCGGTGACGACAGGCAGCGCCTGCACCTTGTATTCGGCGGCGAGCTGACGACCCTCAAGGACGTCCAGTTCCGTGACCTCGACAAGCTCGACATTGTCGGCATCTACCCGGACTACGCCAGCGCGCTTGCGGCCTGGAAGGGCAAGGCGCAGCAGACCGTGGACAACGCGCACATGCGTTACTTCATCGTACACATGCACCGGCTGCTCGACCCGGAAAACGTCTGAAGCCCATTCGGCCTTTCGGCGTCGCCAGACGCCGTGGGCAAACCGATGACCGGAAACCTTCATGAAGTCGTCTAGACGGACCGTTGCTGCCAGGTGGCGCCGATGAGCAGTGCTCTGGCGCGCGTGGCCCTTTCGGCCTATCGCTGGGTCGGATTCGGGCTTTACCCGGTCATGCGCCCCTATCTCGCCATCCGCGCGGCGAAGGGCAAGGAGGAGCGCGGCCGTCGGCGAGAACGTTTCGGTCATGCCAGCGTCGAACGGCCCGCCGGTCCGCTGGTCTGGTTCCATGCGGCGAGCGTCGGCGAGACCAACGCGGTGTCGCCGCTGATCCGGGAGGTCCGCCGGCGCGGCATCAACGTGATCCTGACGACTGGAACCGTGACCTCGGCCCGCGTTGCCCGCGATCGCCTCGGCGACACGGTGATCCACCAATATGTTCCCCTCGACCTGAAGCCGACGATCAGCCGTTTCCTCGATCACTGGCGGCCGGACCTTGCGGTCATGGCCGAATCCGAGATCTGGCCGATGACGATCATCGAGCTCGGCGCGCGCCACATCGCACAGGTGCTTGTCAACGGCCGCATGTCCGACCGCTCGTTCGCGCGCTGGAAGAAGCGCCCGGCAATCGCCGACGCCCTGTTCGAGAAATTTTCGCTGGTCGTCGCCCAGTCCGATGTCGACGCCGAACGCTTCCGTACGCTTGGCGCCCTGCCGGTGCTGGTCACCGGAAACCTCAAGGTCGAAACCGACGCGCCGCCCTACGATCCGGCCACGTTGGACGCATATCTCGGCCAGCTTGGTGACCGCAAGACCTGGGCCGCGATCTCCACCTTCGAGGGAGAGGAGATCGCTGCCGGCGCCGTCCACCGGATGCTTAAGGAGCGCACCGGCCTCCTGACAATCGTCGTGCCGCGGCATCCCGAACGCGGTGACGCGATCGAGGAAGCGCTTGTCGCCAAGGGACTGAAGGTCGCGCGCCGGACACGCAATGATCTGCTGACCGCAGACACCGACATCTTCCTGGGGGATACGATCGGCGAGATGGGACTTTACCTGCGCATGACCGAGATCGCCTTTGTAGGGCGCTCGCTGCTTGGCGAGGGCGGGCAGAACCCGATCGAGCCGGCCATGCTCGGTTGCGCGGTCCTGTCCGGACCGAACGTCCAGAATTTTCGCGACAGCTACCAGCGCCTTGCCAAGAACGGGGGCGCCAAGATGGTCCGCGACGTGGAGATGCTGGCGAAGGGCGTCGGCTATCTTCTCGCCCATGATGACATGCGCCGCCGCATGATCGAGGCCGGTCAGGATACGGTACACGAGATGCGCGGCGCGCTTGCCGACACACTTCGTGGCCTGGAACCCTACCTCAATCCCCTGACGGTGAAGGCGCGGCTGCATCCGCGCGAAACATGACGGACGGAGGCTGCATGACGAAGGCGAACGCCATATCCGGCATCCTGTTCGACAAGGACGGAACGCTGCTCGACTATGCCAAGAGCTGGGTGCCGGTGAACCATGAGCTTGCCCGCATTGCCGCCATGGGCGACGAGGAACTGGCGCGTCGCCTGCTTTTGGCCGGCGGAATGGATCCGGACACCGGCCACGTTGCGCCTGATACGCTTCTGGCGGCGGGCAACACCGTCGAGATCGCCGAAGGCATGGTGGCCGCGGGTTCCCCCATGGCGGTAGCCGAGCTCTCCGTCCTTTTCGACGGCCTCTTCGCCCAGTCGGCCTCCATGGCCGTTGCGGTGACCGACCTCGCCGGCTTCTTCGCTGGCCTCCATGCCAAGGGATACCGGCTCGGCGTTGCCTCCAGCGACAACGAGCAGTCCATTCGCCACACGGCGCGCCGCTTCGGTTTCGAGCAGTATCTTGACTATGTCGCCGGCTACGACAGCGGCTATGGCGTCAAGCCCGAGCCGGGCATGGTGCTGGGCTTCTGTGCAGCGACCGGCCTCGATCCGCACGAGATCGCCGTGGTCGGCGATAACAATCACGACCTGCACATGGGGCGGACCGCCGGTGCCGGGCTGACGGTGGCGGTGCTGACCGGAACCGGTTCGCGGCAGTCGCTGTCGGCGGCGTCGGACTATTGCCTCAACGACATCACCGAACTGCCAGCCCTGCTGCCCGATGGCGGCGCACCGCGCCGTGCTGCGGCCTGAAGCCATTGCATTGCTTCGATTTCCGGGCATTCTTGTCGGCGACATGACCTGCATGGGGATATGCGGGTCTCTGACGTCAGGGGTGTGCCGCCGGCAGGCGGATCGGATCGGGGGACGGCATGGTTTCTGAAGCGCCACCTTTCTGGTGGACGAAGCCGGACTGGCGCGCCTATGCGCTGTGGCCGGTCTCGAGGCTCTACGGCCTGGTGGCCGGTGTCCGGATGCGGCGCGCGCGCCGGGCGGCAGTGCCGGTTCCGATCATTTGCGTCGGCAATTTCACGGTCGGCGGCGCCGGCAAAACGCCAACCTCCATTGCGCTCGCCCGTGCCGCAAAGGCTCGCGGCCTGCGCCCCGGCTTCCTGAGCCGCGGCTATGGCGGCTCGCTCGATGTCATCACGGTGGTCGATCCCGCAAGGCACCGTGCCCGTGACGTCGGCGACGAGCCGCTGCTTCTCGCGAAGGAAGCCCTGACGGTGATCTCGCGGCGCCGCATCGGCGGCGCCCGGAGATTGGTCGAGGAGGGTGTCGACCTGATCATCATGGACGATGGCTTCCAGAGTGCCCGTCTCGTCTTCGACTATGCGCTGCTGGTGGTCGATTCCCGTCGCGGCATCGGCAACGGCTATCTGGTTCCGAGCGGCCCCGTTCGCGCGCCGCTGGCCGAACAGATGCACCAGGCCTCGTCGCTGCTGGTGATCGGCGACGGCAACGCAGCCGACGCCCTGATCCGGCAGGCCGCCCGGCGCGGCAAGCCGGTGAACACCGCGCTCCTCGCAACGCTCGATGTCTCCGACCTTGCCGGCAAGGCCGTCATGGCCTGGTCCGGGCTTGCCGACAACGAAAAATTCTTCCGCACCGTCGAGGGGACGGGCGCCACCCTCTACGCGACGCGCAGCTTTGCGGACCATCATCATCTGAGCGAAGACGAGGTGGAGGAACTCCTCGACCATGCCGACGCGCACGACTACACGATCGTGACGACGGCGAAGGACAGCGCCCGTCTCGCCGGCGAGCATGGGCGCGCGGCCGAACTGAGGGAACGGAGCCGGGTGATCGAGGTCGAAATCCGCTTCGACGATCCGAGGGCGCCGGACAAGATCATCGACGCGGCACTTGCGTCGGCGCGCAAACGCAGGCTGCAGGAGAAAAAGACCGGCTGACGCAGCGCGGTCGGAGGCCTTGGAATTCTGGCTCGAGGCGAGCGTCTTGGATCGGCGCAGATGTGGTGCGTCAGTCCCGAATGCCGGCCTGCAGTTCCGCCTTCAATGACGCGGCTGCATCCACATAGGCCTCCTGACGTGCGACGCTCCAGTAGCGCAGCTCGTCGAGCGGGATCTGCTCGCCGGTGACGGCACAGAGCACGTAGGATCCGGGCATCAGGATCTGGAAGTCGGCATCCAGGTAGCGGATCTTCGCCTCGCGGCTTCCGTTTCCTTCAAGTCGGTTCATCGTCCGCGTCTCCTGTTGGCGACGGCGCCGGGCGGCTGGAAAGGGGCGTCGCGATCCGTTCATCTTCCGCCACGGCGGCCATGCGGTCGCAGCACTGCCGGGGAGGCGGCGACCCTCCGTGTGCCATATCGCGACGCAGGGGCAATTTCCAGCATTTTCAGCTTCGTCCGAACAGCCGCTCGATATCGGCGAGCTTGAGTTCGATATAGGTCGGCCTGCCATGATTGCACTGGCCCGAGCCCGGCGTCGCCTCCATCTGCCGAAGCAGCGCGTTCATCTCTTCCGGCCGCATGCGCCGTCCGGAACGCACCGAACCATGGCAGGCCATCGTCGCCGCCAGATATTCGAGCCGGCTGGCGAGCCCGCTCGCCGTATCCCATTCCGCCAGCTCGTCTGCGAGCTGCCGCACCAGGCCGGCCGCATCCATCTCGCCAAGCATCGCCGGCGTCTCGCGCACCGCGATGGCGCCCGGGCCGAACCGCTCGATGCCGAGCCCGAGCCTTGCCAGATTGTCGGCCTGGGCGATCAGGCGGTCACAGTCGTCCTCCGGCAGATCGACGATCTCGGGGATCAGCAGCGTCTGCGCCGGGACCGGCCGCGAATGCAGGGCATTGCGCATCGTCTCGAAGACGAGGCGCTCGTGCGCCGCATGCTGGTCGACAATGACGAGGCCGTCCTCGGTCTGGGCGACGATGTAGTTCGCATGCAGCTGGGCGCGCGCGGCGCCGAGCGGATAGCGCTCCGCTGCCGGTGCCTGCGCTGGTGCCCGCTCCGGTCCGGGGTCAAGGGCTGGCATCTGCTCGGCCCGCGCGGACGGCTCGATCCCGATGTCGAAGCCCGCCTGCCGCATCTCGGCAAACCCGCTCTCTGCCGGCTGCATGTCGAGTGGCCGATAGGGAGATGCCGCCGCGCTCCAGCCGGCGGCCGCAGCGGTCGCGGCCGGAGGCCGGAACGGTTCAGGCCGGAAGGCCCGCATCAGTCCTGCAGCCCCCGTCGTCGCCGCCCGGTCGCCATCGCGCGCCAGCGCCTGGCGGATCGCGCCAACGATCAGGCCGCGAACGAGGCCGGGATCGCGAAAGCGCACGTCCGACTTGGCCGGATGCACGTTGACGTCGACGAGTTCGGGGTCGATTCCGATTTCCAGCACGGCGACGGGATAACGGCCGCCGGGAATGGTCTCGGCATAGGCGCCACGCAGCGCCGACCAGATCAGCTTGTCCTGCACGGGCCGGCCGTTGACGAAGGCGAACTGCTGCAGGCTGTTGCCGCGGTTGAAGGTCGGCACGCCGGCAAATCCGGTCAACCGCACGCCCTCGCGCTCCGCATCGATCTCAATCGCGTTGTCGCGGAAGTCCTTGCCCAGCACCTGTGCGATGCGCGCGAGCCTGTCGTCTCCGGTGGCGGCGAGTTCCAGCGTCGAGCGGTCCGGGCCGGACAGCACGAAGCGGATCGCGGGAAACGCGATCGCCATCCGGCGCACGACCTCGGTGATCGCGGCCGCTTCCGCCTTCTCGCTCTTCATGAACTTCAGGCGCGCCGGCGTCGCGAAGAACAGGTCCCTGACCTCGACGACCGTCCCGCGGTTGGCCGGTGTCGGCCGCACCGGCTCGACCCGGCCGCCGAGCACCGAAATCTGCGAGCCTTCCGGCGCGTCGTTGGTGCGGCTCTGGATCGTCAGCCGCGCCACCGAACCGATGGAGGGAAGGGCCTCGCCGCGGAAGCCGAGCGTGCGCACGTCGTCCAGGCTGTCGTTGATCTTGGAGGTGCAATGCCGCTTGACCGCAAGCGCCAGATCATGCGGCGACATGCCGATGCCGTTGTCGGTCACCCGCAGCAGCGCCTTGCCACCGCCGGCCGTCGCGATCTCGATCCGACTGGCGCCGGCGTCGATCGCATTCTCGATCAGTTCCTTGGCAGCGCTCGCTGGCCGTTCGATGACCTCGCCCGCAGCGATCTGGTTGATAAGCGTTTCGGACAGTTGATGGATCGTCATGCCGGCATTTTCCCGGATTCGCCGCTGCAAGGAAAGGGCGACCGCGCTCCTCCGGGCGCTTCTCCACCTCTTCGCTGGCTGCAGGATGCAAACATCGTGTATTGTTTAATTCGACTTTAATAAAAAGCTGCCAACGTCGTGTTCCGCTTGTATGACCGCAAGCTTGCCGGGGCGACCCGGTGGACGTTTCAGCGTGGCTGACCGCTGATCTCTTCTCGTCCAAAGGCACTCCTGCCGGAATCAGCATGGTTCGTGCACTGGTGGTGAGGCGGCGGGGCCTGCAATAAAATGAACGATGGCGCGTCCGTCGACACAAAGATCCAGCCGGACATTTTTGATGCGGCTTGCGATCTTCTCGGTTTGGGGGCGTTCGTCTATGACCGGAACGACTGCCTCGTTTTCGCCAGTCGCCAGGTGCTGCGCTTCCTGCCCATCGACGCCGGACTGCTCGTGCCGGGAACCCGCCTGCGCGACATTCTGGGCGCTATTTACGATGCAGGGCTGCGCTATGGCATCTCCTCCGAGCGGCGCCACCGCAAGGTCAATCGCGAGGAATGGATATCCGAGCGGATATCGGCCCATTGGCGCGAGCATCATGAGATGGTCGAGCGTCTGGGCAAGGACCGCTGGATCCAGTTTCGCAAGAGGCGCCTGCCCAATGGCTGGAACATTTCGACGCTCTGGGATGTCTCCGACCAGAAGCGGCAGGAAGAACAGTGGCGCGCCGACACCAATCGGATCGCGTTGACGGAAGAGGTTCTCGAAGCCCTCCCGAGCCCGCTGATCATCAAGGATGCGAACCTTGTCTACGTGGCCGTGAACAAGGCCTACCGCGCCGTCCCGAGCCTCGAGGCGGATGCGATCCTCGGCAAGACGATCTGGGATCTTGCCGATGCGCAGACCGCCGCCCGGGTTGAGCAATTGGACCTGCAGGTGCTGAAGACGGGCATTCCCACCCGTGTCGAGGAACGTATCGTCCGCGCCGATGGCAGGCCGCTCTATGTCAGCACGCACAAGTATCGCATCGGGATGCCGGAAAAATACTTCGTCGTGACCGTCATGGACGATCTCACCGATCTCGTCGAGCCGGCGGGATCGGCGACGTCTCCCCGGTTCGACCTCCGCGCGGATACGCACTTCATCCCGGCGCAAAATTGCGTCGATCCCGTCGTGGAAGCCGAGAAGCGGGTTTTCCTTCGGCATTGCGATGCGGAGGGAGGAGGCGATCTCGCCGGCAAGCGCATTCTCGTCGTCGCCTGCAAGAGCCGCGCCGAAGGGCTGATGGTCGCGGATTTGCAGGCGCGCGGCGCCGACAGCTGCGCGGTGCACTCGCTTGGCGAATTCCGCGCTTTCGTCGAAACGGCAGCGGCCTGCAATGTGCCGATCGATCTCGTGCTGCTGGACGACGCGTTCGACGGCCACGAGGAGATCGCCACCTGCGGCCTGCCCGTCCAGCGGCTTGCGACTGACAGCATCAGTGCCGATTTCTTCGCGGCCCTTTTCGAGCAGCAGGTGGTGGCGTCAGAGGGAAGCGAGCCGCATGTGCGCGACGTGCCGCCGTCGGCCCTGTTCGACGACTGGCACATCGCGACCGACTTCGACGGCCTGTCGCCGTCAGCGCAGGGCGATATCGAGGTACTGGTCGCCGAGGACAACCAGATCAACCAGTTCGTGTTTTCGCAGATCCTGGAAGGCATGGGCGTCTCGCACCGCATCGCCGAAAACGGGGAGGAGGCGGTGGCCCTTTGGCGCAAGCATATGCCGCGCCTCATCCTGATGGACATTTCCATGCCGCTCAAGTGCGGCATCGACGCCGCAGCCGAGATCCGAGAGGCGGAGAAGGCGCTCGGTACCTACACGCCTATCGTCGCCGTCACCGCGCAGGCGCTCAACGCAGACATGCAGAAATGCCTCGACGCGGGAATGGACGACTACATCACCAAGCCGGTCAGTCCCGACATGATCGAGGAGATCTACCGCAAATTCGTGACGGGTCGGACGGGTTCGGTTGCAGCCTGAGGGACAGGCACTGTCAACTCCCGATATTTCGGGGCAGAATCGATTGAGAATCAAGGCCGTCGCTATCTGTTTCTTAATTGTCCTGCCCCATCCTGCGAAGCCTGTCACAGTATCAGGAAGTGCATAGATGAAATCGGGTAAGTATTCGGCGGCGGACGTTTCCCAGAGCGACCTGCACGCCATGGCTTATACCGATGCCCTGACCGGTCTCGGCAACACCTACCGGTTGCGTGACAAGGTCCACCAGGTGGCCGCCGAGCGGGCCGACGATCCCGCGCCTTTCACAATCGCGATCGCCAATCTCGACGGCTTCAAGCCGATCAACGATCTCTTCGGTCCCGAGGCGGGCGACGAGATCCTTTGCCAGGTCGCCTATCGCCTGAAGGCCTGCATACCCGACGGCGCGATGGTCACCCGTCACGGAGGCGACGAGTTCGCGTTCCTGTTCCCGCTCGTTTTCGAACGCAACGGCGCGGAAAAGATGGGGCAGATGCTGCGCGAGGTGCTCTCTGCACCGTTCGACCTGGGCGATCGCAACGTGCGCCTGTCGGCGTCGTTCGGCTTCGCCATCTATCCCTTTGCCGGCGAGGAATTCGCCGACCTGCTCAAGAGCGCCGATACCGCCCTCTATCGCTCGAAGCGGCGGGGTCGCGGGCAGATCACCGTCTATTCTCAGGAAATCGCGCAGGAGATGAAGCGCGCAACGCACCTGGAGCAGGCGTTGCGCAATGCGATCATCGCCAATGAGGTCGACGTGCACTTCCAGCCGATCGTCCGGCTGAAGGACGACATGATCGTCGGCTTCGAGGCGCTGGCGCGCTGGTGCGACGCGGATCTGGGCTATGTCTCGCCGGCCGTCTTCGTGCCGCTGGCCGAGGAGCGCGGCTTCATCGACGCGCTGTCGGAAACCCTGCTGCGCAAGGCGGCGGAAGCCGCACTTTCGTGGCCGAAGGAACTGTTCCTGTCATTCAATCTGTCCTCCGCCCAGTTGATGGATCCGAAGACGAGCCTGACGACGCTTGCCATCCTCAACCGCGTCGGGCTCGATCCGCGCCGCCTGGAACTCGAGATCACCGAAACAGCCGTCATGACGGATGCCGAAACGGCGCAGAAGATCATCGCCGAACTGCGCGGTGCGGGCGTGCGCATCTCGCTGGACGATTTCGGCACGGGCCAGTCGAGCCTCGGGCGCCTGCGTGACTTCACGTTCGACAAGGTCAAGATCGACCGCGCCTTTGTCTCTCGCATTTCCGACGACCGCGTGTCCGAGCACATCATCAAGGCAATCGTCGCCATGTGCGACGGCCTCGATCTCGAGGTCGTGGCGGAAGGCATCGAGGATTTCTCCGAGGCGCTGAAGCTGAAGGCGCTCGGCTGCGGCATGGGGCAGGGCTACTTCTACGGCAAGCCGGCGGATGCGGTGACGACCATGCGCTTCCTCTCCGAGCGCTATTTGCGTGTCGAGCCCGAGGCGGCGATCGCCTGATCGCAAGGCGCAGGCCGGCGCTTATACCGCGCGTTTACCAAGCGGTTTAGGCGGAAATAAATCAGTCGCGGCTAACGTAGCGTCATCCGATCTTAAAACGGGGAACAACGATGCTGCAGATCAAGGACATGCCGGTCCGTGCCAGTGACCGTTCCAAAGTTCGCATCTTCGCCACGGTGAAGGTGATGCATGAAACCAGCCGCGCCCGCGTGGTCGATCTTTCGGCCTCCGGCATGGCGCTGGACATGGAAAAGCCGATCAAGATTCTTCCCGGCCAGATCGTCACGATCGAGAGCGAGGAGCTCGGCCGCCTGACGGCAACAGTGCGCTGGTACAACAACGGCCGCGTCGGCCTGCAGTACAAGCTGAACACCAATTCGCTTGCGCAGATCTCCTCGTATTTCCGCTTCTTCCATGAAGAAGTGAAGCCCGTCATGCGCCGCTGACTAACTCTCGCTCCATCGGCGAGCGATCCCTGCCGCCTTCCTCCAGCAGCCAGTCGCGGACGCGCCGCGCCTGGCTGTTCAGC
This sequence comes from Rhizobium subbaraonis, assembly GCF_900220975.1. Classification (GTDB taxonomy): domain Bacteria; phylum Pseudomonadota; class Alphaproteobacteria; order Rhizobiales; family Rhizobiaceae; genus Mycoplana; species Mycoplana subbaraonis. Next base: position 168,635 of record NZ_OBQD01000001.1, read on the forward strand.
TCCCGCGACCGGGGCCACACGACGTAGAAGGCAAGCCCGGTTTCCAGCACATGTCCGCCGACCGGCACCAGCGCGCCGGATTCGATCTGCCGCGAGATCAGGTGTTGCCATCCGAGCGCGATGCCTTCGCCCGCAAGCACGGCCTGGATCACCAGAACATAGTCGTTGATCGCAAGCCGCCGCGACTGCGGCGGATAGCGCAGGCCCGCGCTTGCGAACCATTCGGGCCAGTCGCAGGCCTGCCGCACAGGCTCCTCCAGATGGATCAGCGGGCGGCGCAGGAGCTCCTGCGGCGTCGCCGGCATGCCATGCGCCTCGATGAAAGCGGTACTGGCGACCGCATTGATCACTTCCGGTGCGAGCAGTGCTGCATGGTAGCGGGGCCAGGCGGCCGGATCGCCGCCGCGGATGCCGAGCGGGATCGTCTCCTCCTCGAGATCAAGGTCGCGCACGCTCGTCTGGATGCGCAGGTCGATCTCCGGCAGGTCTTCGCGAAGCTTTGCCAGCCGTGGCAGCATCCACATCGAGGCAAAGGCGGTGGAGGCGGCCAGCGTGACATTCACCTCGCGCCCTTTCGCGCGGATGTCCTCGGCCGACTTCTGGATGCGCGACAGGCCGACGCAAACCTCCGTGTGAAAGCGCTCGCCGGCATCGGTCAGAACGACGGCGCGATGCACCCGGTGGAAGAGCGGCACGCCCAGCTGCTCCTCCAGCCCCCTGATGGCATAGGAGACGGCGGCCTGGGTCATGCCGAGTTCCTTTGCGGCCCGGGTAAAGTTCTGATGTCGCCCGGCCGCCTCGAAGACGATCAGGCTGGCGGCCGAAGGCAACAGCCGGCGTAGCGTTTCCATAAACCTACCTTATATCAGCCCCAAGTTTTTTCCAGCGTTACACTGGCATTCTTCCCCTTTAGCCTCATCTGAAATTATGGAGGAAGACATGGTGGCGACGGCTCCGGTGGAAAATGCGACACGGCGCTCCCGGGCCGGCCGGCCGGCGCGCCGCGATGGAGCGGCGAAGGTTACGGGCATTCCCTACATCCTGCGCAACATTCCGACCTATGACGTGCTGTCGGAAGAAAACCTCGTCAAGATCGAGCGGGTCGCCGACCGCATCCTGGCGGAAGTCGGCATCGAGTTCCGCGACGATCCACAGGCGCTGGAGCACTGGAAACGCGCCGGCGCGAAGGTCGAGGGCGTGCTGGTCCGCTTCGAGCCGGGCATGCTGCGCGAGATCGTGTCGACGGCGCCGGCCGAGTTCACCCAGCATGCGCGTAACCCCGAACGCAACGTGCGGATCGGCGGCAGGAACGTCGTCTTTTCGCCGGCCTATGGTTCCCCCTTCGTCATGGACCTGGACAAGGGGCGACGCTACGGCACGCTGGAGGACTTCCAGAACTTCATCAAGCTCGCCCAGTCGAGCCCGTGGCTGCACCACTCCGGCGGCACCATCTGCGAGCCGGTCGACGTGCCGGTGAACAAGCGACACCTCGACATGGTCTATAGCCATATCAAATACTCCGACCGCGCCTTCATGGGGTCGATCACGGCCGAGGAACGGGCCGAGGATTCCATCGACATGGCGCGCATTCTCTTCGGCGCCGATTTCGTCGACCGGAATTGCGTCATCCTCGGCAACGTCAACGTCAATTCGCCGCTGGTCTGGGACGGGACCATGACGAAGTCGCTCCGCGCCTATGCGCGCGCCAACCAGGCGGCGGTGATCGTGCCCTTCATTCTCGGCGGCGCCATGGGGCCGGTGACCAATGCCGGCGCGATCGCGCAATCCTATGCGGAGACGCTCGCGGGCTGTGCGCTGACGCAGCTGGAGCGCAAGGGCGCCCCGGTGATCTTCGGCAACTTCCTGTCGTCGATGTCGCTCAGGTCCGGCTCGCCCACTTTCGGCACGCCCGAGCCGGCGATCGGTTCCATGGTCGTCGGCCAGCTCGCCCGCCGGCTGAACCTGCCGCTGCGCTGCGCCGGCAACTTCTCCAATTCCAAGCTGCCGGACGGGCAGGCGATGCAGGAAGGGCTGATGTCGATGCTCTCGGCCGTCCACTGCGGCGCCAATTTCATCCTGCATTCGGCCGGCTTCCTCGATGGTCTCCTGTCGATGTCCTACGAGAAGTTCGTGATGGATGCGGACCTGTGCGGGGCGTTGCATTCCTATCTCGCCGGCGTCACGGTGGACGACAACACACTGGCGATGGACGCGTTCCTGCAGGTCGGCCCGGGAAGCCATTTCCTCGGCTGCGATCATACGATGCGCAACTACCAGACCGCGTTTTGGGATTCGGCCCTGTCGGACAACGAGCCGTTCGAAAAATGGAGCGAGGAGGGAGGATCCACCGACATGGCGACGCGGGCCAACGCCGCCTGGAAAAAGACGCTGGCCGAATACGAAGCGCCGCCGCTGGACGAGGCGGTCGACGAGGCGCTCTGCGACTATGTCACCCGCAAGAAGGCCGCCATGGCCGACGCGTGGTATTGATCAACGGTCCTGAAGGACAACAGGAAAATGACGCATTCGAAAGACCCGCTGCTGCAGCCTTACCAGTTGAGGCACCTGACGCTGAGAAACCGCATCATGTCGACCGCGCATGAGCCGGCCTATTCGGAAGACGGAATGCCGAAGGACCGCTATCGGCTCTACCATGTGGAAAAGGCGAAGGGCGGGATCGCGCTGACGATGACGGCGGGGTCGGCGCTGGTGTCGCAGGATTCTCCGCCCGCTTTCGGCAATCTCTACGCCTATTCCGACGAGATCGTGCCCTGGATGAAGAAGATCGCCGACGACTGTCACGAGCATGGCACGGCCGTGATGATTCAGTTGACTCATCTCGGCCGGCGCACCAGCTGGAACAAGGGTGACTGGCTGCCGGTTCTTTCCGCCTCCCCCCTGCGCGAGCCCGCCCACCGCGCCTTCCCGAAGGAAATCGAGGAGTGGGACATCGAGCGCATCGTCGGCGACTATGCCGCAGCCGCCCAGCGCATGCAGGCTGCCGGCCTCGACGGCATCGAGATCGAGGCCTATGGCCACCTCCTCGACAGCTTCTGGTCGCCGGCCACCAACCGGCGCGAGGACGAGTATGGCGGTTCGCTTGAAAACCGCACCCGCTTCTCGAACATGGTCGTCGACGCCGTGCGCAAGGCGGTCGGTCCCGATTTTATCGTCGGCATCCGCATGGTCGCTGACGAGGCCTGGGATATCGGGCTTTCGAAGGAAGACGGGATCGAGATCGCGCAACAGCTGGTCGCCTCCGGCAAGGTCGATTTCCTCAACATCATCAGGGGGCATATCGATCATGATGCCCACCTGAACAACGTGATCCCCATTCAGGGCATGGCCGCGTCGCCCCATCTCGATTTTGCAGGCGAGGTGCGTGCCGCCACCAAGTTTCCGGTCTTCCACGCCGCGCGCATTGCCGACGTCGCCACCGCCCGCCACGCGATCGCCGAAGGCAAGCTCGACATGGTCGGCATGACCCGCGCCCACATCGCCGATCCGCACATCGTCCGGAAGATCGAGCAGGGCCGCGAAGCGCAGATCAGGCCCTGCGTCGGTGCCACCTACTGCCTGGATCGCATCTACGAAGGCGGTGGCGCGCTCTGTATTCACAATGCGGCGACGGGCCGCGAGGCGATCGTCCCGCACGTCATTTCCAGGACCACGGGGCCGGTCCGCAAGGCCATCGTGGTCGGCGCAGGCCCGGCGGGTCTGGAGGCGGCGCGCGTGCTGGCCGAACGCGGCCACGTCGTCGAGGTGCTGGAGGCGACGGGCCAGGCCGGCGGGCAGATCCTGCTTGCCGCCCGCAATCCGCGACGCAAGGAGATGATCGGCATCGTCGACTGGCGGCTTTCAGAGCTGGAACGCCTGGGCGTGCCGGTGCACTATAACGTCTTTGCCGATGGCGACGAGGTCCTGTCGCGCAATCCCGATCTGGTCGTCGTCGCGACCGGCGGCATCGCCCAGAATCCGGAACTGGAGGCCGGCGACGAGCTGGTGGTTTCCAGCTGGGACATCATCGCCGGGGCGGTCAAGCCGGACGGGCCGGTGCTTCTGTTCGACGATGCCGGCTCGCACTCCGGCATGACGGCGGCCGAACTGATCGCCAATGCCGGCGTCGAGCTCGAAGTCGTTTCGCCGGAACGCTACTTCGCGCCGGAGATCGGCGGCATGAACCACGTTCCCTATGCCAAGGCCTTCGCCGAGAAGAATGTGCGTGTGACGATCAACACCCGCCTGAAGTCCGTCCGCCGCGACGGCAACGCGCTCGTCGCCACGCTCGGCTCCGACTACTCCGATACCGCCCGCACGGAGCGGCGCGTTGCCCAGGTGGTGGTCGAGCACGGCACGATGCCGATGGCCGATCTGTATCTGGAGTTGAAGCCGCTTTCGCGCAACTTGGGCGCGGTGGACTACAAGGCGCTGATCCGCAGGGAAAACCCGATCGAAACGCGCAATTCGGAGGGGACCTTCGATCTGCTGCGCATCGGCGATGCCGTTCACAGCCGGAATATTCACGCCGGGATCTACGACGCCCTGCGCTACGGTGTCCTCTTCTGACCAACAGGCTTGGATGAGAAAAGCCCGGCAGCGCTTTCGCGCCACCGGGCCACTTCGGCTCCGATCAACCGCTTAGTTGGCGGGTTCCGTTGCCGGAGCGGGGGCTGCCGGGGCCGTGGTCGACGAAGTCGTCGAGGTGTCGACCTTCTCGCTTTCGGCGACCTTCTGCGACAGCGTCTTGAATTCCGGTGCGGCCTGCAGGCTTTCCGAGGTCTCGGTCGTGGTCAGCTTGACGTCGTCGCTGTCCGGGGTCCGGCTGACCGCGATGTTATTGAACGGAACGGCAACCCACTTTTCGCCGATGCCGAGGAAGCCGCCAACACCGATCACGGCTGCGGCAACGCCGCCATCTTTCTCCATGATCAGGTCGTTGATCGTGCCGATGCTTTCATCGGCGGAATTGTAGACCGACTGGCCGATATAGGTGTTGGCGCTGATCTGGTCGGTTGCCTGCTCGGTCAGATAGGTGTCAGTCGTTGCTGCGGTATTCACGGCCGGGTCGGTGGACGGGGTGGTGGTCTGGGCATTATCCATGCCGTCCATCGGCTTCATCTGGTCCGCGCCCGTTGCCGGCGCTGCGGGGTCGGTCATCGACGGAGCGGTCTGCGGCTGCGTCGTTTCCTGCGCATAGGCTGCGGGAGCAATGGCGGCGCCGAGGAAAATGGCACCAGCGGCTACGGAATTGAGAAGCTTGTTGGTCATGTCGAACCTGCCTTTCTTTGCTTTGCGTAAAGGAGCGGCGGATCCTGTTTCTGGCTGTCCGTCCGCACCGGCTGATGCTTAAAGAACTCGTGCAATCCGGAATGGTTCCGCAAAAAAAATCACGCGGCAGGAGAGGTGATTTTCGAACAAAAACAGCCCCGGACGACAATCCGGGGCTGCAATGTGGCTTTGTATTCAAGTCGATACTACAGGCGGAACGCCGGTTCGAACCGGCCCCTGACGGTGATGCCGAGATCCAGCGTTCGTCCCGCATGCGGATCGGCGGCACGCGCGGCATCGTCGAGATCCTGATGGGCGGAGGTGACCAGCAGGCGTTCGGCCCTGGCGCCGATGAAGGCGGGGCAGCTCGGCTGCGTCATCGGGACGGCGTAGCGGGCAACCTTCCTGCCGTCCGCACGATAGACCTCCACGGCGCCTGCTCCCCAGCGTGCGTTCCAGATCAGCCCGTCCGCATCGCAGACCGATCCGTCGATGCCGCCGGGCGCATTCGTCTCGTCGCAGAGAATCACCGGCTCGCCGGTCGGAAGCCCGGTCGCCGGATCGACGGCAACGCGCATGAGGTGGTTGACGTCGCTGTCGGCGAAGTAGGCCGTCGCCCCGTCGGGAGAAAAGCAGATGCCGTTTGGGATGCTCACATTGGCAAAGAGGCGGGTCACGGTCGTGCCGGCCACATGATAGATCGCGCCCGCGCCCTTCTCAGCCGAACGCCCCATCGTGCCGATCCACAGCGAACCGCTCTGGTGGATGCGGCCGTCGTTGGAGCGGTTCGCCGGGTTGTCTTCAAGCACGCACAGAAGCTGCAGCCTTCCGCTGGCCACATCCCGCACGAACAGGCCCTCGTCCGATACGATCAACTGGCGGTCGGGATCGATGACGGCGAAGACGCTGCCCATGAAGGGCAGGTCGTGCACGCGCTTTGTCGCCGAGCCGAGATGCAGTTCGTGCAGCTTCCGGCCCTTGATGTCGAACCACCACGCGGTATCGGTCGCAGGATCGTAGCTCGGTCCTTCGCCCAGCTCGCTGTTGACCCGGCAGAGAAAGCTGCCGTTGAAAGGCTGCGCTTCGCTCATGCGGCACCCCTGTAGACCCTGTCATAGGCTTCGAGGGTGATGCGGGCGCGGGCGGCGACGTCGGCGGCTGTCATGCCCGGCTTGTAGAGGCTGGATCCGAGGCCGAAGCTGTTGACGCCGATCTTCGCATAGTCGGCGAAGTTGGTCTCCGACACGCCGCCGACGGCGGCGATGATGAGTTCCGGCGGCAGGACGGCGCGGATCGCCTGGATGCCCGACGGACCGAGCACGCTAGCCGGGAAGAACTTGAGCCCGGTGGCGCCGGCGCGCGCGGCGGCCAGCGCCTCGGTCGGCGTGAAGACGCCCGGCATCGTCACCATGCCCTTCGCCGCTGCAAGCGAGATGACGTCCGGCTCGACGTTGGGGCTGACCATCAGACGGCCTCCAGCGGCTTCGAGCGCGTTCACCTGCTCCGTCGAAAGCACCGTTCCCGCACCGATCAGGCAGCCGGCCGGCGCCATCTTCGCGGCGATCTCGATCGAGCGGAACGGGTCGGGGGAGTTCAGCGGGATCTCGATCGCGGTGAAGCCTTCCTCGATCAGGGCGCCGACGACGCCCTCGGTCTCGGCGGGCTTCAGGCCGCGCAGGATCGCGATCAGCGGATATTTCATCTTGGGAAAGGGGATGCGGGTCATGGGGCTGCCTTCTGTTGGGGCATATGTGAGATCTTCAGCCGGGCCAGATGGTCCGGGCGGCGACGGCGAGGCCGGCACGCACAGCGGTATCGGCATCGATGACGACGGGTTCGACGCCGGCGGTATCCAGTGCGCTTTCATAAAGCGCGCCGAGTGCGCCCGACGCAACGAGCGTGACGGGTGTGCCGGGGGGCGCCTCGTCCAGAGCGCCGGCGATCTCCAGTCCGATCAGGATGCCGGACAGGCGCGCCTTCGCATCGGTCGCCGCAATGCCGTGCAACAGCATCCCGGAGCGCACCCCGAAGAGCAGATTGGTCGCAAGCGCAGGATTGCGGATGGCGTCGGTCACCGCTTGACGGAAGGCGGCGTTCGTCCCGTCGAAAGCTTGCGCATCGGCGATGGAATGGCTGAGGATCGTATGCCTGCCGATCGCGTGGAACAGTTCGCCGGTCATGTAGGTCGAAAAGCGCGTGACGGAGCCGTCCGCGACCTCCACCCATTTGCTGTGCGTGCCCGGCATGCAGACCAGCGCCTTGCCCGTAAGGCCGTCGACGGCGCCCAGAAGCTGCGTTTCCTCTCCGCGCATGACGTCGGGATGGGCCGCATCGCGTCTGGCGAGACCCGGAAGGATGCGGATGTCGGCAGTCGCATCCGGCACCTTGACGGCGGCCGAGGGGATCGCGGAGAGCGGGCTCGGAACGTCGAGATAGCCGGCCTCGACCCAGCCCTGCTTGGCGCCGGCCATGCCGCAGACGATGACCGGCAGGCCGGAAGGGGCGGAAACGGCCTCGAGGTGGCTTGCAAGCACGCTTGCAAAGCCAGTCGTTGCAGCCGTGGTCATGCCTTCGCCGCTGCGCCGCTCCCCAAGGACGCTGCCGTCGTCGCCGACAAGCCAGAGCCGGAAACTTGTCGTGCCCCAGTCGATAGCGACATAGGCTGGCCTTGCCATCAGAGAACTCCTCCGTCGATGATCATGGATTGTGCCGTCATGCCGCGCGATGCGTCCGACGCCAGGAAAAGGCAGGGTCCGACGATGTCTTCGGGCATCAGCGCCCGCTTCAGGCACTGCTTCGCTGTCATCGCCTCTATCGCCGTCTCGTCGAGCCAGAGGCTGGTCTGACGCTCGGTCAGTACCATGCCGGGCAGGACCGCGTTGACGCGGATATTGTCGGGGCCGAGCCTGCCGGCGAGCGACTTCGTCATGCCGACGATGCCGGCCTTGGCGGTGGCATAGGCCGGAAATTCTCCCATGTTCAGCTTGAAGGCGATCGAGGAGAAATTGATGATCGAGCCGCCGCCGGCGTCGCGCATCGACTGCGCCACCGACTGGACTGCGAAGAAATGATGGCGCAAGTTGACCGCCTGGCTTTCGTCCCAGTAGTCGGGCGTCACCCCCGAAAGGTCGTGCCGGTCGTCGCGCGCGGCATTGTTGACCAGCACGCGGATCGGCCCGATCGCCTTGATTGCAAGGGCGATCGTCGCCTGGTAGGCCTCGATGTCGCGCACGTCGGCCTTGAGGTAGATGGGCTTGTGCGCCACCCCTTCGGACAGCCGCTGCACGAGCGCATCGCTCGGCCCGTCTGCGATGTCGACGAAGACGACGCGCGCTCCCTGATGGGAAAAGGCCTCGACCAGTGCCGCGCCGATTCCCGACCCGCCGCCGGAAATCAGAACACCCCGATCCCTCAGGTCCGGATAGGACGCAACGCTCACGGACATGAAGCCCTCCCATCGGCTTGTGTTGCCATTTTTTCCAATATGTGGAACATAATTTGATTATGTGGAATTATCGGCAGGCGCATGGTCTTGTCAAGCAAAGGAGCGGCGGAGGCGATGGAGGAACGGGACGGCATCGGGGCCTCCAACTCGAACACCGGCACGCTCGGCAAGGCAGTCGCGGTGCTGGAGCTCGTTGCGATGGCCGAACGGCCGATGCGCTTCACCGATATCTTCGGGCGCGCGGGACAGCCTCGCGGCACGCTCCACCGGCAGCTCAGCCATCTGGTCGAGGAGGGGTTGCTGGAGCTCAACGCCGACCACTGCTATGAGCCGGGCCTGCGCCTGCTCAAGCTGGCATCCCGGACCTGGATGCGCAGTGACCTGCGCCGTTTCGCCGCTCCCCATCTCCAGGCCCTGCATGAACTGACGGGGGAGACCGTCCATCTGGGCATTCTGAAGGGTGCCGAGATCATCTATCTCGACAAGGTCGAAAGCCGCCAAGCCGTTCGCATGGCCTCGCAGATCGGTCGCGCCTCGCCGGCCTATTGCACCGGGATCGGCAAGGCGGCACTTGCGGCACTGCCGGCCGACATGCTCGGACCGCTGCTCGATGGCGCGGAGCTGCGGCGCTTCACTCCTCAGACGATCACCGACAGGGACGCCCTCGAGGCGGAGCTTGCGGCGATCCGCAGTGCCGGCCATGCCTTCGACCGCGAGGAGCACGAGGCGGGGATTTGCTGCGTCGCCGCACCGATCGTCGATGCCGGGCATTCCCTTGTCGGCGGCATATCGGTGACGGGGCCTGCCTACCGCGTCGGCAGCGCACTGGCGGACTGGGCCCCGCAGGTGCGGCGTGCCGCGCAGTCCGTCACCGACGAGCTGGCAGCGCGGCTCGGACCCGGCGGCACCTGATCGTTGCAATTCGATACACCCGCCAGGATTGTTCCGTGCAACCATTTTACCGTAAATTAGAAAATGACGCTGGACGGAGGCGAAGGGCACCGTTAGCTTCCGATTCAAGTGAACATTTCTGGGTGCTTCGGTCTTGTAGAGTTGTGCGAGTGGCGTCCCGTGGAGCATAGTCTCGGAAAATAGGTTCAGGGTGTCAGTTGCTTCTGCCGTGCATGGACTGCGCGCGCCGTCGTTCGCTTCGGAAAGAAACGGAATGAGTGAACAGTTTCTCGCGATCGCACCAAAGACGCCTCCGCGCTGGGCGCGGCGGTTTGCCGAGGTGGAGCGCGAGGACGATGTGGCGATGCTGCTGCGCGATCTGACCGCCGACTATGGTCTCATCGGCTATCTGCTCATCAACCTTCCCCCATCCGCCTCGACCGAAATCGCGCCGTTCGTGCTGATGACGAACTGGCCCGTCGAGATGCTGGAAGGCTACGACCGGGAGGGGCTCGTCCACGGCAGCCCCGTCATCGGGCGCCTGCGTATCAGCACGATCCCGTTCTGCTACGACGCGGTCGCGATCAACTCGGTCCGTCTGGACGGGAAATCCCAGGTCGCCAATTCTCTCTTCGGACGATTCGGCCTGCCGCGTGGTGCCTATTTCCCGGCCCATAATCCGCTCGGGCAGCGGGGCGCGCTGGCGTTCGGGGGAGAGCGCCCGGCCTTGACACATCTGGAAATGGCCGAACTGAACGCCATTGCCAACCTCGCTTTCACCACGGTTCTCGATTGCAGGCTCGATGGACGCCGGCCGATCGCGCTTTCCCAGCGCGAAATCGAATGCCTGTCCTGGGTATCGGCCGGCAAGACCAGCGTGGAGATATCCGGCATCCTCGGGCTGTCCGAGTATACCGTGAACCACTACCTCAACCGGGCGACGCGCAAGCTCGATGCCGTCAATCGCGTGCAGGCGGTCGCCAAGGCGATGCGTGCCGGCATCCTGCAATGACGATGCAGGCGGCGCACGGGACGGGAAATGAAATGCAGGACAGCCTGCGCAAGAACGGAGCGCATGAATGCGGGGCGAGATGACGCTGGACGAGACGGGACGGGGCGGGCAGCGGGATGTGAGCGCTGAAATTGCCGCGCTGGAGACGCAGTTCGATATCGTCCGCTTTCTTCGCCGGACAGGCGAACAGTTCTCGCTCAAATACTTCATTGCGTTCTCGCTGCCGGGATTTGAGGCGGACAAGCTCTCGCCGCACTCCATCGTCAGCAACTGGCCCGCCGAACTCATTGCCAAGTACGACGCGTTCAACATGGTCCGTCGCAGTCCGAGCATCCGCAAGCTGCGCACCACGACCGTGTCCTTCTCCTACGAACTGGCGAAATGGGTCGAGGATACCGCGCAAAAGGAAAAGCCGATCGCTGAGCTTGCCGAAATGATGCGGCATCATGGTGTGCTGACGGGGCATTTCTTTCCGGTCCACGATGCGCTCGGTAACCGGGGCGTCGTCGTCTGGTGCGGCGAGGAGCCGTCGATCAGCTTCGAGAGCCGCATGCTGCTGCAGATGATCTCGATCCAGGTCTTCAACCGCCTGGCGGAGATTGGCGCGGCGTGGAAGACGGGGCAGGTCAGCCTCACCGACCGAGAGGTGGAATGCCTCAGCTGGACCGCGGCGGGCAAGACGAGCCTCGAGATTGCCGAGATCCTCGGCCTTTCCGAACATACCGTCAATCACTACCTGAACCAGGTGACCCGCAAGCTGGAGGCGGTCAATCGCACGCAGGCGGTCGTCAAGGCGATGCGGCGCGGCCTGATCACCTGACCCGCCATCATCGCGGGTTGAACCGTCACGACATCTTTGCCGAGAGGCCAGGCTTCTGACCGAAAGGCGTTCCGCTCGCGCGATGAATGCGCTATCAACGCGCCAATTCATTCAGGCGAGGCAGACATGGCTGACGTTTCCAAGGACCAGGTACTGGATAGGCTTCGGACGGTTCGCGGTCCGGACATGGAAGGCAATATCGTCGACCTCGGCATGGTCTCCGACGTTTTCATCTCCGACGGCAAGGTCTATTTCTCGATCACCGTTCCAGCCGAACGTGCCAAGGAGCTCGATCCGATGCGGGCGGCCGCCGAGCGGGTCGTGCGCGACATTCCGGGCGTCAAGGCCGCCATGGTGGCGCTGACGGCGGACAAGAAGGCAGGCGCGGCATCCCAGCCGGTTTCCCGCCCGCCGTCTCCGTCCCCCGCCGCACATTCGCACGCCGGCCACGCGCACGCGCCCGCTGCCCCGCAGGCTCCTCGTGCCAAGACCGGCGTTCCCGGCGTGGCTGCGATCGTGGCGGTCGCCTCGGGCAAGGGCGGGGTGGGGAAGTCGACCACAGCCGTAAACCTCGCATTGGCGCTGAAGGCGAACGGCCTGCGGGTGGGCATCCTCGATGCCGATATCTACGGACCCTCGATGCCGCGACTCCTGAAGATTTCGGGACGTCCGCAGCAGATCGAGAATCGTATCATCAAGCCGATGGAGAACTACGGCATCAAGGTCATGTCGATGGGCTTTCTCGTCGATGAGGAAGTGGCGATGATCTGGCGCGGGCCGATGATCCAGTCGGCGCTCATGCAGATGCTGCGGGAAGTGGCCTGGGGCGAACTCGACGTGCTCGTCGTCGACATGCCGCCCGGCACCGGCGATGCCCAGCTGACCATGGCACAGCAGGTTCCGCTCGCCGGCGCGGTGATCGTCTCCACGCCGCAGGACCTGGCGCTGATCGACGCCCGCAAGGGGCTGAACATGTTCAACAAGGTCGAAGTGCCGGTGCTCGGCATCGTCGAGAACATGAGCTACTTCATCGCCCCCGACACGGGAAATCGCTACGATATCTTCGGCCACGGCGGCGCGCGCAAGGAAGCCGAAAGGATCGGCGTGCCCTTCCTTGGCGAGGTGCCGCTGACGATGGACATTCGCGAGACTTCGGATGCCGGCACGCCCGTCGTCGTCTCCAATCCGGAAGGGGCAGCGGCCAAAACCTATCGCGAGATCGCCGCGCGTGTGTGGGAAGGGCTCAAGGCCCGCGAGGCGGCAGGTGGCCGCACGGCGCCCTCGATCGTTTTCGAATGAGCGCCGCCGGAAGATGGCAGCAATGAGGCGGGGCTTGATTTTGATGTTGCGCCGCGCAATATGCCCTTCCGTCGCGCCGTCCTGAGCGCGGCCAGACAAGGCAAAGGTGAGCGTTGGTCTTCCTCGGAGCCACCCGCAATTGATTACCGTCTATCGTTCGAACGGGGAAGCGCTGCTTCTGACGCCCGAGATGATGGCGGATGTCGCCTCGGTTCCTCCGGGCGTCGTCTGGGTCGATCTCCTGTCGCCCACCAATGAGGAGGACGCGTTCGTCGAGAAACTGGTCGGCATCGACGTTCCGACCCGCGACGAGCTGAAGGATATCGAGCCCTCGAGCCGCCTCTATACACAAGACGACGCGGTCTACATGACCGCCTCGCTCGTCTACAAGGCCGACAGTGAACAGCCGGAATTGACCGATGTCGCCTTTATCCTCACCGATCACTGCCTGCTGACGATCCGTTACGCCGAACCGCGCGCGTTCGAACTCTTCCGGGCGGCGATGCCGCGTATCACCGGCGGCTGCCGCTCCGGCACGGTCATGATCACGCGCCTCATGGAGACGATCGTCGACCGCACCGCCGAGATTCTGGAGACCTCGGTGACCAAAGCCGACACGCTGTCTCTGGAGGTCTTCGGCGACCGACGCCACCTCAGCCGCAGGCCGCCCCGTTATCTCGAGGACCGGCTGATCGCGGTCTCCGCCCTGCATCGCCTCCTCGCCAAGACCCGCGACAGCCTTATGTCCCTGTCGCGGCTGATGACGTTCCTCTACGCCAGCCAGGTCCTGCAGCCCGATCGCGAGAGCCGGGAGTTGTGCCGCACGGTGTCGCGCGATATCCAGTCGCTTTCGGAACACGCGAATTTTATCGCCAGCAACATCTCGTTCCTGCTCGATGCCTCGCTCGGCCTGATCAATCTGGAGCAGAACCAGATCATCAAGATCTTTTCGATCGCGTCCGTGGTGCTGCTGCCCCCGACGCTGATCGCCTCGGTTTATGGTATGAACTTCGACATCATGCCGGAGCTCCACGTAGGCTACGGCTACCCCTTGGCGTTGGGCGCAATGGTGGTGTCTGCCGTGATACCCTTCCTCTTTTTTCGCTGGAAAGGCTGGCTCTAGAGCCTGTTCGCAACCATGTCGCATCCGCAAGCACATGCCGCAGCCGGAAGCAGCCGTGCACGCGCGCTCTTTGCCCTCGCACTGGGGTCGGTCGGGGTTGTCTACGGCGACATCGGTACGAGCCCGCTCTACGCATTCCGCGAGGCGCTGCGCCCGATCTCCCACGACGGCGTCACCTGGGGCGAGGTGGTCGGCCTGATCTCGCTCGTCATCTGGGCGCTGACGATCATCGTCACCCTGAAATATGTGCTTTTCCTCCTGCGCGCCGACAACCAGGGCGAGGGCGGCACGCTTTCGCTGCTGGCGTTGTTGATGAAGACGGCGAACGGCCACAGGGCGATCCTGTTCTTCATGGGGATCGCAGGCGCTGCGCTCTTCATCGGTGATGCGATGATCACCCCGGCACTTTCGGTTCTCTCCGCCGTGGAGGGCCTGAAGCTCGTCACGCCGACGCTGTCGGATTACGTGGTGCCGATCTCCGTCGTTATCCTGGTGATACTGTTTGCTGTCCAGTCCTGGGGGACCCACGCGGTTTCCAAATTCTTCGGGCCGATTACAGCACTCTGGTTCATCGTCATGGCCGTCGCCGGTGCGGTACATCTGCGCGACGACTTCACGATCCTTGCAGCCTTCAACCCGCTCTATGCCGTCAACTTCCTCTATAGTGACGGCTATCTCGGCTTCGTGGTTCTCGGCGCCGTGTTCCTGACGGTGACGGGCGCCGAAGCGCTCTATGCCGACCTCGGCCATTTCGGCCGGCGGCCGATCCAGTGGGCGTGGTTCTGTCTCGTGTTCCCGGCGCTGACGCTCAACTATCTGGGGCAGGGCGCGCTCGTGCTGAAGCACCCCGAGGCAATCGACAATCCGTTCTTCCTGCTGTTTCCGCAATGGATGCTGCTGCCGGTCGTCATCCTAGCCACGGCCGCAACCATCATCGCCAGCCAGGCGGTCATCACGGGCGCGTTCTCCATCACCCGCCAGGCGATCCACCTCGGCTTCCTGCCGCGCATGGAGATCTTCCACACGTCCGAGACGCAGACGGGGCAGATCTATCTGCCGGCCGTCAACGCCATCCTTCTCTTCGGCGTGATGCTGCTCGTCTTCCTGTTTGGCTCGTCCGAGGGGCTGGCGACGGCCTACGGTATCTCGGTCACCGGCGCCATGGTCGTGACCACCGTGCTGGCCTTCGAGTTCCTGCGCATGCGTTGGCGCTGGAAGGCCTCGACCGCGGTCATGGTTCTTCTGCCGCTGTTCCTGCTGGAGCTGACCTTTCTCGGCGCAAACCTGTTGAAGATCCACGACGGCGGATACGTGCCCATCCTCATCGCGTCGCTCTGCATGCTTCTGATGTGGACATGGGTGCGCGGCACCGCACTGCTTCGCGAGAAGACGCGTCACATCGAAGTGCCGCTGGAGGCCTTCGTGAAATCCATCGAGAGAAAGAGCGCGCACGCGCCGGTCTCCGTCTCCGGCACGGCGATCTTCCTGACGAGCGACCCCGAATCGGCGCCCGCCGCTCTGTTGCACAACATCAAGCACAACCGCGTGCTGCACGAGCAGAACTTCATCCTCACCATCACGTCGACCAACACCCCGAAGGTCGCACCCGCCGAACGCTGCAGCGTGGAGCGCCTGTCCGACCGCTTTGCCCGCATTCAGGTCCGCTTCGGTTTCATGGAGACGCAGAACGTCTCCCAGGCGCTTGGTCTGTTCCGGAAGTCCGGCGTGAAGTTCGACATCATGTCGACGTCGTTCTATCTCGGCCGCCGCAAGCTCGTGCCCGATCGGCACTCCGGCATGCCCTATTGGCAGGACCGGCTCTATATCGCCATGGCCAACGCCGCCATCGACCCCTCCGACTATTTCCGCCTTCCGACGAATCGCGTGGTCGAGCTGGGCTCTCAGGTCATCATCTGACGCCCGCCCGGCTTGCATGGGGTTTTCACGTCGTCCTCGCGCCGATGTGAACGGTGCGGTGGCGGATGCGCCGGCCTTGCAGGTTCGTGTGCGCCGGCGTTAACCGTCCATCAAGGTTAATTCTTCATTCTCTGGCAACGAACAGGCCGGACTCGCCCGCTTCCGGGTCGGCTTCAGCAAGTTTTATCGCCAGCAGGCCGCGTGCCCTCGCAACCCGGGGGACGGCGATCCCGCTCGGCTGCGTTGTCGGAGTGTATCGGTGCGTAACAGTCGCGTTGGAATGATCAGGCAGGTGCTGCAGCGCCGTGGATGGCGTGCTCCCCTGGCCATCGGGATCGCCCTTTATGCAGGTTCCGCCGCCGATGTCGGCCACTCGGACCTCGCCACCTTCGTCTCCGGCGTCAACCGCAAGGGCGGCAACCAGCAGCTCGTCATGACACGCTCGCCTGCCGGTGCCATCCACGCCGTCGATATTGCGTTCAACGACCCGATCACGACCGGCGCTCTCGCCGGAGGCGCAGGCCTGCAGTTGCCGGACGGGGAGGCGGCTTCGCTGCTGAACGCCCGCAAGGGGGAGGGCGGTATTCCGGACGAAGAGCGCGTGACGCGCGGCCAGAAGAAGGGGCGCATCGTCGCGGTGACGCCGGTCGCACCGCCCAAGGCCTTCACCGCGGGCTCGGTGCTCGACCGCCAGGCCTCGCTGCTCGATCCTGATTTCGACGGCGACGAGCAGATGCGATTCGCCGCACCCCAGATCAAGGGCAAGGAGATCGAGATCGCGACGGCGTTCTATCGCAGGAAGCCGGCCGTCGCCGATCCGGGCATTCCCGCCGTGCTGGCCGGCCTGATCACCAACGACCGCGCCGACGTTCTAGCCACCGCCTATGCACCGGCGCAGCCGGATTATGCCCGCGTGTCGCCGTTCGATTCGATCCTGACGAAGAAGGACGACGCCGATGGCCGCTTCGTCCCGAGCATCGCTCCCGAAGATCACGCCTGGGCCGCAGCCGTTCTGCCGCCCACCGTCTTCACCGAGGCCGAACAGAAGTGCCTGGCGACCGGTATCTACTTCGAGGCGCGCGGGGAATCGCTGAAAGGCCAGGCTGCCGTGGCTCAGGTCATCCTCAATCGTGTGCGCAACCCGGCCTATCCGGATACCATCTGCAACGTCGTCTATCAGGGTGAGAAGCTGCGGACGGGGTGCCAGTTCTCGTTCACCTGTGACGGCATCCCCGACATCGTGCTGGCGCCCTGGCACTGGAAGACCGCCAAGGAGATCGCCATGGCGGTGACCGCGGGCAAGATCTGGCTACCGGAGATCGGATCCTCGACCCACTATCACGCCACCTATGTCCGGCCGAACTGGGGACCGACGATGAAGCGCGTGGCCAAGATCGGCAAGCACATCTTCTACCGCACCTACGGCGGCGGCTGGATATGATGCCAACGGGGTCCTGTCGCCGATGATTGGTATGAGTCCGGCTGCGGCAATCGGGCGCGGCGTCACCGATTCCGTGCCGCCGGTCGGCCGGATTCGTTGAAATCTCTGTAATGCATTGAATTTGTTGATTTATTTTCGCGATGGTCAAAGCTTCGCCCCGCCTTGACTATGCAAGCCCCTAAAACTATGTTGCGGCCGACTTCAATCGGGCCTGAAGCTGGCTTAATACCTAGCGGTGAATATGTCCGCATTAGGGCGCGGGCGTCCAGCGGAACCGGGAGGGAAGCGCCGTGAAGGGCAGCCGAAAGGGTAGTCTTGAAGAGAGGTTGCAGCGCCTCGATGCGGAACTCGCAAAGAAGCGCGCAGAGGATACGGTAGGTGACGCCGCGGAGGAAAAGGCAGCCGAAAGCCGAAAGGGCTATGCGGTCGCCATGAAGCTCTCCAGCGAATTCATCGCGGCAGTGATCGTCGGCGCCTTCCTCGGCTACCTTTTGGACCGGTTCGTGGGCACGGCCCCTTGGGGGATGATCGTGCTGTTGATGCTCGGCTTCTGCGCCGGCGTGTTGAATGTGATGCGTTCGGCCGGAATGGTGGCATCGCCCCACCCGGTCGACAGAGTGGCCGGCAGGGATGCGGGCAGCGAAACGAAGAAGGACGGAGCGTAGGCGCCGTCCGTTTTGAGGAATTCCGCCCGGCGGGCGGCAAACGAGAGAGAAAAGCGGTGGCAAACGATCCGACCCATCAGTTTCTGGTCAACAAGATTGTTCCGATCGAAATTGGCGGAATCGACTTCTCCTTTACCAACGCTTCGCTGTTCATGGTGGCTTCCGCCGCCGCTGCGGCCGGGTTCCTCTATCTGACGACGTCGCAGCGCGGCATCGTGCCGACCCGCATGCAGTCCGTCTCCGAAATGTCCTACGAATTCATCGCCTCGATGCTGCGCGAAGGCGCTGGCAGCCATGGCATGAAGTTCTTCCCGATGGTCTTCTCGCTGTTCATGTTCATCCTGACGGCGAACCTTCTCGGCATGGTGCCCTACTTCTTCACCGTCACCAGCCAGATCATCGTCACCTTCGCCCTTGCCCTCCTCGTCATCGGGACGGTCATCATCTACGGTTTCTACAAGCACGGCCTGGGCTTCTTGAAGCTCTTCGTGCCCCATGGCGTTCCCGGCGCGCTTCTGCCGCTCGTCGTCGCGATCGAGATCATCTCGTTCCTGTCGCGCCCGATCAGCCTCTCCGTCCGTCTGTTCGCCAACATGCTGGCGGGCCACATTACGCTCAAGGTGTTCGCAGGCTTTGTTGCCTCGCTCGGAGCCCTTGGCGCGCTCGGTGTCGGCGGCGCTGTTCTGCCCCTCATCATGACGGTCGCCCTGACCGGTCTCGAGTTCCTCGTGGCATTCCTGCAGGCCTATGTCTTTGCGGTACTGACGTGCATGTACCTCAATGACGCGATCCATCCGGGCAGCCACTAAGGATAAAGTCGTTGGTGCGTTCCGCACCAGTCCAAGCCGCAACAACCCATTCGAAGGAGTTCATCATGGAAGCGGAAGCAGCAAAGTACATCGGCGCAGGTCTCGCATGCTTTGGCATGGCCGGCACGGCTCTCGGCCTCGGCAACATCTTCGGCAACTACCTTGCCGGCGCCCTGCGCAACCCGTCTGCTGCTGACGGCCAGTTCGGCCGCCTCGTATTCGGCTTCGCCGTTACGGAAGCTCTGGGCATCTTCTCGCTGCTCATCGCTCTGCTGCTGCTCTTCGCCGTCTGATAACGGGTGGAAGACCGGACCACGGCCTGAACGAAGGCCGTGGTCCGCTTGATATTTGAGTGCACCTGGAGGTGAGCATGTCTGCGACCGCGGCCAAGGCCGAGTCAATCCCATTCAAGATCGCTCAGGCCGAGACCACAACGGAGACGCACGATGCCGCTCCGGCAGGTGATGCCCATGGCGCCACCGCACCGGCTGGCGAGATGCACACCGAAACCGGGGTCGCTCACGGTGAGGAGCATGGAAGCGGCGTATTCCCGCCCTTCGATTCTTCGACGTTTGCCTCCCAGCTTCTGTGGCTGGCGATCACCTTCGGTATTTTCTACCTGATCATGGCCAAGGTCATCGTGCCGCGCATCGGTTCGATCCTCGAGACCCGCCATGACCGGATCGCTCAGGATCTGGACGAGGCGTCTCGCCTGAAGAAAGAAGCCGACGACGCGATCTCGACCTATGAAAAGGAACTGGCGGACGCCCGTACCAAGGGCAACGCCATCGCCAACGAGGCGCGCGAAGCCGCCAAGGCCAAGGCTGACGCCGAACGCCAGAAGATCGAAGAAAGCCTGAACGGCAAGATCGCTGCCGCCGAGACCCGTATCGCCGGGATCAAGGACAAGGCGCTCGCCGATGTCGGCGCAATCGCCGAAGAGACGGCCTCGGCCGTCGTCGAACAGCTGCTCGGCAGCAAGACGACCAAGGCCGAGATATCGGCTGCGGTCAAGGCTGCAGGGAAGTAAGGAGCGGATCATGGCATTTGACGCAACTTTCTACGCCTTCGTCGGCCTCGTCCTGTTCCTGGCCCTGATCGTCTATCTCAAGGTGCCGGGCATGATGGGCAAGGCCCTCGACCAGCGCGCCGACAAGATCACCAAAGATCTCGCGGAGGCCAAGCGCCTGCGCGAGGAGGCGCAGAGCCTGCTGGCCGAGTACCAGCGCAAGCGCAAGGAAGCCGAAGCCGAAGCTGCATCGATCGTCGCGGTCGCCCAGCGGGAAGCAGAGGCGCTGACGGCCGAAGCCAAGCAGAAGACGGAAGAATACGTCGTGCGCCGCACGGCTCTGTCGGAGCAGAAGATCAAGCAGGCTGAAACCGACGCCATCAACGCCGTCCGCGCCGCGGCCGTCGATCTCGCCATCGGCGCCGCCGAGACGGTGATCGCCGCCAAGACCGACGCCGCCGCCGGCAAGAAGCTGTTCGACGACGCACTGACGGCAGTGAAGGCACGCCTGAACTGATTACTGCCGAAGCGACAGATCACATACGAGAAGGCCGGAGCGATCCGGCCTTTTTTTATGCGTTTGCAGGGGTAGCGCGAACTTGAGGGGGACGGCGGCTTGACGCTGCTCCACATCGTGCCTGTGCCCTCCTTAGGGCCCCTCCGCACACCGTTGTCGCAGCGCCTCGGCCCACCTCGGTATCCATCAGCCAAACCGAACCGCTGATCCGCCAAGGGCAAAAACGCAATCAGGATGGGTGTTCTGCGCGCCCCAAATTGCGTCTGAGCAGGTGAGACGGTGCAGGAAATGCCGATCATCTTTAGACCCTTTGGACACCCGCACCCGCAATAGGGGCCGGCCCGAAGGACGGGGATGGGCTGCCTGAATGCGAGCAATACTCGGAAGGCCACAGGGCCTGGCGCTTGCTTGCTGTCATCGAATCCCATCCTGATTGGGTGCTGACCCTCGAGCAATCCCGCCGAAGCAACGTCGGTTCAGGACGGATCATGCCGTAGGGCGCGATCCACTAGTGTGTCCGGCAAACGGCGCGGAAGTTGCCGTGCGCAAAAGCGCAGACTTGAGGCTGGAGTGGATCGGAATGATCGCGACATACAGTCCCGATAGCCCGACTGGCGCGTGGATTGCTGAAGGTCGCAGCCGGTGTCAGTCGAGCGCCTCCGGCCGGAAGGGTCGGAATGACAGGCGGTGAAGGGCGCAGGGGCCGAGGCTGCCGATGGCTTCGCGGTGGCGCTCCGTTCCGTAGCCCGCATGGGTGCCGAAGCCGTAGCCGGGATAGGTGTTGTCGGCGCAGGCCATCATCCGGTCGCGCACGACCTTGGCGACGATCGATGCGGCGGCGATCGTCAGAACCCGCGCGTCGCCCTTGACGACGGCGCGCCCCTCGCAGCGCAATCCCGGCGGCACGTCGAGGCCATCGGTAAGGACAAGCATGGGGCGTGCGTGCAGGCCGAAGACCGCACGGCGCATCGCATCGAGGCTTGCCTTGCGGATGTCCGTCCGGTCGATCCGGCGTGCGCCGCTGGAGGCGACCGACACCATGGCCGTCGCAAGGATTTGCGAAAAAAGTGCTTCGCGCCTGGCAGCCGTCAGCTGCTTGGAATCGTGCAGGCCATCGGGAATGCGGTCCGGGTCGAGGATCACGGCGGCGGCCACCACCGGACCGGCCAGCGGACCTCGGCCCGCCTCGTCGGCGCCGGCGACCGGCCACTGCCCGGCTCTGCGGGCAGCCGATTCCATCGAGAAGTCGGGTCCGACCGGAAGGTCGAAGAGAAGGGGGGAATCGGCGGTCGCACGGCGTGGCATGCGGCGACCCTCGCACGACCGGCCGATTCCCTGCAAGTCCCCGGTGCGGCAATGACCGGGGAACTTCGACATTGCGCGGGGGACAGGCAATGTCGAAAGCTCGTAGCGTCATCCGTCTTCTGACGGCGACGACGTGTCCTTGTTCGCGCTCGCCGCGCCTCCACCCCGAACAGAGGCGGAGGCAGAGCGGGCAGGCGCCGGAAGCCAACTGCGCGAAGCCGCCGTCATGGCGCCGTCACACCAACCCGACCGCGTCTGTCACTGCCTGTATCCAACACTTCCGGCGGCAGGGGGCAGGCGCGTTCGGCAGGCACGGGCGGCAGGCGGCAGCTACAGCAGCGACAGCTGCACGCCGCTGCCAGAGGGCGGTACGAACAGGTCTGTGGACAGGCTTCGCCGCGTGCGGTTCAGCTTGAGCCGTTTCGTCGCCAGTTCGAACCGCCGGGCGATCTGCCAGGCATAAGGACCGGCGCCCTTCATCCGTTTGCCGAATTCGGCGTCGTAGTCCTTGCCGCCGCGCATGGAGCGCACCAGCGACATCACGTGGCGATACCGGTCGGGATATTCGCGCAGCAGCCAGTCGCGAAACAGGGGGCTGACCTCCAGCGGCAGGCGCAGCAGCACGTAGCTCGCCTCCTGCGCGCCCGCAGCCTTGCCTGAATCGAGGATCCGCTCGACCTCGTGGTCGTTCAGCCCGGGGATGATGGGCGCGACCATGACGCTGACGGGAACGCCGGCCTCCGAAAGCGCCCGCATCGCCTCCAGCCGTCGCGGAGGGGTCGCCGCACGCGGTTCCATGCTGCGCGCGAGCTTGCGGTCGAGCGTTGTCACCGACAGTCCCACCCAGGCGAGCCCCTTGGCGGCCATGCGCGAAAGGATGTCGATGTCCCGCATGATCAGCGCCGACTTGGTGACAATGGACACGGGATGGTTGGCACCTTCCAGCACCTCCAGGATCTGCCGCATCACGCGCCACTCCTTTTCGATCGGCTGGTAGGGGTCGGTATTCGTCCCGATCGCAATGACCCGCGGACGATAGCCCGGCTTCGACAATTCGCGTTCCAGCAGCCGCGGGGCATCGGGCTTGGCAAAGAGCCTCGCCTCGAAATCGATGCCGGCCGAAAGTCCCATGAAGGCGTGGGTCGGGCGAGCGAAACAGTAGATGCAGCCGTGCTCGCAGCCGCGGTACGGATTGATCGAGCGGTCGAATGGAATGTCGGGCGATTCGTTGCGGGTGATGATGCTGCGCGGCTTCTCCACCTGGACTTCGGTCTTGAACGGCGGCAGGTCTTCCAGCGTCTCCCAGCCGTCGTCGAAGCTCTCGCGCACCTGCGGTTCGAACCGGCCGGACATGTTGAGGCCCGCGCCGCGGCCGCGCCGGCGATCGATGTCGATCCGCAGGCCGCCCTTCACCATCAGCGCTTCGGCAATATCGACCGCATTGCCGGGCGCAAGCGCGCCCTGCTTCAGACTGGACAACTCTGTCATCGGGTTTCTCCGTCAGGGGCTTTGGCTGCCCCTTCCAATGATTTTATTCCTAGCAGCCGAATGAGAACATTGCAAGAACAAAAAGGCATTTCGGTGGTATCGGAGATGGGCTGCCGAATTGCTCGCTTCGCTGCAACCTTTGCGTTCTCGGCAGTGGCGCCGCAGTGCACAATGCGATATTGGTCAACCATGCTGACCGTGATCATCGAATGCCGGGACAACGAGCCCGAACTGGCCCAGACGCTCGCCGCGCTGGTCGCAGGCGCAGTCGAGGGCATCGTGCGCGACGTGGTCGTGCTGGATCACGGTTCCCGGGATGGCTCACACGAGATCGCCGATGCTGCCGGTTGCCGTTTCCTGACTGAATGGGACATGACCGAGATCGTGCGCACTGCCCGCGGCGACTGGCTGCTGCTGCTGGAACCCGGAGCGCGACCGCTCAACGGCTGGGTGGACGCGGTTGCAGAGCATGTCGCAATCAGCAAGGGGCCAGCCCGCTTTGCCGGTTCGCGCAGCCACAGGCGGCCACTGCTGAAGCGCCTGATTTCGCCGCGGCCGGCGCTGGAGCAGGGCCTGCTCGTCTCCAAGCGGCAGGCGAGCACGATCGCCCGCAAGGGGATGCGGCTCGACCAGATGGCCGCGGGCGTCCGCGCCAGAAGGCTGGTGGCGGAGATCGTGCCGGCCTGGGCGATCCGGGCCATGCGGGAACTCTGACGACACACCTGCCGTGCCGGCGAGGGCCTATTTGCGCTTCAGGTGCTCGTCTAGCCGCGGCATGATCTCGACGAAATTGCAGGGCATGTGCCGATAGTCGAGCTGGGCTGCGAGAATGCCGTCCCAGGCGTCGCGGCAAGCGCCGGGAGACCCGGGCAGCACGAAGATGAAGGTGGCGTTGGCCACGCCGCCCGTTGCGCGCGATTGGATGGTCGAAGTGCCGATCTTGTCGTAGGAAATGCGATGGAACACTTCCGAAAAGCCGTCCATCCGCTTTTCGAACAGCGGCTCGAGTGCCTCCGGCGTGACATCGCGCCCGGTGAAGCCGGTGCCACCGGTGGTGATGACCACGTCGATGCTCTTGTCCATTGTCCAGCTTTTGACCTGGCTGCGGATCGCATCCTTGTCGTCCGGTACGATCGCCCGCGCGCCGAGCCTGTGGCCGGACTTCTCCAGCCGGTCGACCAAAGTGTCGCCGGAGCGGTCGTCGGCGGGCGTGCGCGTGTCGGACACGGTGAGCACGGCGATCGAAAGGGGAATGAACGGACGTTTCTCGTCAAGTCGCATCGTCGAGTTCCTCCGCGCCAAGGCTTGTCGTGGCGACCACGAACCAGTTCGGCTGCATCTTCGCAAGCGCGCCTGCGGCCTGCTGAGCCGCCTGCGTCGTATTGTAGATGCCGAAGCAGGTTGCCCCCGAGCCCGACATCCGCACAAGTCCTGCACCGGTGGCGGCAAGCGCCCGCTTCACCGATGCGATCTCGGGGACAAGCGAGATTGCCGGCGTTTCGAGATCATTGCGCATGCCCTGCATGGCCGCAAGCCAGCACGGTTTGCCGGTGCCCGCCTTCGGCACCTTCAGCCGCGGATTGTCCTTTTGCGCAAGCCGCCGGAAGGTCTCGGGCGTCGAAACACCCAGAAGCGGGTTGACGAGCACCATCGGGAAGGCGGGAAGATCGGCGCGCAGTTCGATCGCCTCGCCGACACCCCGTGCGATCAGGGGGCGTGCGACAAGGCACATCGGCACGTCGGCGCCAAGACCGAGCGCCAGATCTGCAAGGTCGAGATCTGCGAGGTCGTGATCGGCCAAGTCGTGACAGGGAAGCGCGCCGTTCCAGAGATTGAGAAGCGCGCGCAACGCCGCCGCCGCATCCGCCGAGCCACCGCCGACGCCGGAGGCGATCGGGAGGTTCTTTTCCAGGTGCAGATGCACCGGCGGGGCGGATGCTCCTCTTTGCAAAAGCAACTCGCGGAGCCTGTCGCGTGCCTTGATGACCAGATTGTTCGCGCCTTCGCCTTCAAGCGATTGCGAGAACCGGCCGGACAGGGTGAAATGATCGGCTTGCGCCGGCGAGACCGCGATCCGGTCGCCGAACGCGGTGAATGTCACCAGCATGTCCAGCAGATGATAGCCGTCTTCGCGCTGGCCTGTCACGTGCAATGCCAGATTGATCTTGGCCGGCGCCGGCTCCGTCAGGACGAAGCCGGCAATGCCTTCCGGTTCGCACATGGACGGATCAGGACTTCTTTTCCGGCTCGGTCACGTCGAGGGAAGGGGTCTTTACAGGCTCCTTGTTCTCGATGGCCTGCGCGGCGGCCGGCTGGGCCGGATTCTCCTCGGGCAGGCCGTTCTCGATCTTCGCCTTGATCTTCGGGATTTCCGCCTCTTCCGGCTTCAGGCCGAGCGCGCGGTTCCATTGGAACGTCGCCTCGAGCTTGCGGCCGACGCGCCAGTAGGCGTCGCCCAGGTGATCGTTGATCGTCGGGTCGCCGGCGCGCAATTCGGCTGCGCGCTCCAGCTCCGTCACCGCGTCTTCGTACTGGCCGAGGCGGTAGTAGGCCCATCCGAGCGAATCGACGATATAGCCGTCGTCAGGCTTGATGCTGACGGCCTTGCGGATCATCTCCAGGCCTTCGTCGAGGTTGACGTTCATGTCGACCCAGGAATAGCCGAGATAGTTCAGGACCTGCGGCTGGTCGGGATTGAGGTCCAGCGCCTTGCGGAAGTTCGGCTCGGCCTGCTCCCATTTCTTCTGGCGCTCGTAGGCGATGCCGCGCTGGAAATAGATCGTCCACTGCGACTTGTTGGGAACGTTGCCCATCTGGTCGACGGCGCGGTCGTAGACCTCGCCCATTTCCTTGTATTCCTTGGCGTCAGAAAGCACGCTGCCATAGGCGAGATAGCTGCGCATGTCCTTCGGGTCGGCCTCGATCAGTTCCTTTAGGTGCGTCTTGGCCTCGTCCACCTTGCCGAGATCGGCCAGCTGCAGGCCGAGCTGCAGCTCGGAGAGGCGGCGCATCGGCGAGTTCTCGGGCACCTGGCGGTAGAACTCGATCGCGAGATCGGGCTTCTCCTGGCTTTCGGCAAGGCCGCCGAGCAGCACCAGCGTGTCGGCGCTTTCCGGATCGAGCGCACGCGAAACCTGCAGGTAGAGCGATACGATGTCTTCCGCGCCCTCGCGGTTGAGCGCGCCGCCGATCGAGAAGAGGACAGAGGCAGCACCTTGCGCTGCCGTGCGCACCTGCTGCTCCTGCTTGTCGCCCCGTTCGATGCTTTCGCGCAGCGCCTTCAGAGGCGCATAGCTGGAAACCAGGTTCTCGCCGACGGAGATGGCGTCCAGCGCCTTCTGCTTGTTGCCTTCGCGCGCCTCGAGCCTCGCCAGCGCCATGACGGCGCGCATGAAGGTATCGGGCGCGGCTGCGCCGCCGTTACGGTCGAGAATGGCGTCGTTGAGGCGCTTGCGGGCGGTGTCGCGGTCGCCTGCTGCCGCGGCGATCGCACCGGCACTGTAGTTCTTGAAGATCGCGAACCAGTCCGGCCCTTCCATGTCCGAAATGGCTGCGAGTGCTTCCTTCGTCTTGCCGTCGCCGAACTTCGCCCAGGCGACCAGCAGCCCGTTCATCATGCGGTCCAGGTCGTTCGGGCCGGAGTAGACGAGTATCTTCTGGGCGGTGCGGTACTCGCGCTTGCGGATCGCGTCCATGCCGCGCACGACAGTCGTGATGCGCTCGACGGCCGGATCGTCTTTCAACGCCTGGGCAAGCTTCACGCCTTCTTCGAAATCGCCGTTCAAAAGAAGCGTGATCATCAGCCGCTCTTTGACCTCGGTGTTCGTCGGGTCGTATTGCAGCGTGATGCGGTAGAGGGCGATCGCGGTCTCGTAGTCCTTGTCGACGTCGGCGGTGCGGGCCGCAAGGAAGGCGCCGGAGAAACTGTTGACGCTCTGCGGATCGAACTTGACGGTCTCCTCCGCTGCGGCGGCCGGCGTGTCTTCAGCCTTGGCGGCCGGAAGCCCTGCGAGGGCGATGCCGGCCACGACGGCAGCGCTCGAAAGAAGCCGGGTGATCAGGGAGTGCCGCATCAAGATGCCTTTCGCTAATGTGACAGGCAGGCGCGGGCGCCTGCGGTACGTCACGATCTGTCCAGTTGAACTTGGACTCATGGTCGCAGAGAATGGCTTTTTTGGCGCGGTGCGGCAAGAAATTCCTCCGCAGCCGCCGGGCAAGTTTTCGCGATCAGCTGACGCGCGCGATGCAGAAGTAGATGACTTCCAGGAGCGCCGATTTCCATGCGCTGGGCGGTAGCGGTGCCAGCGCGTCGCGGGCGATCGTGCCGTAGTGCTGCGCGCGCGCGATCGTGTCGGACAGGCCGCCGTAGCGTGTGATCAGGCCGAGCGCGTGCTCCAGGTTATTGTCGTCGCTTTCCCCGCCCTCGATCGCCTTGCGCCAGAAGGCACGGTCTTCCGCCGTCCCGCGCCGCCAGGCGAGAATGACGGGCAGGGTGATCTTGCCCTCGCGGAAGTCGTCGCCGACGTTCTTTCCGAGGTCTGCCGCCTTGCCGCCGTAGTCGAGCGCGTCGTCCACGAGCTGGAATGCCAGCCCGAGGTTCATGCCGTAGGACTTCAGCGCGTTCCGCTCCGCCCGGCTGGTGTTGGCGACGATCGGGCCGACTTCGGCCGCAGCGGCGAAAAGGGCCGCCGTCTTGGCGCGGATGACCTCGAGATAGTCGTCCTCCGTCGTCTCCATGTTCTTGGCGACGGAAAGCTGCAGCACCTCGCCCTCGGCGATCACGGTGGCTGCGGAGGAAAGGACGTCGAGCGCCTCCAGCGAGCCGACCTCGACCATCATCTTGAACGCCTGGCCAAGCAGGAAGTCGCCCACGAGCACGCTCGCCTGGTTACCCCAGATCATCCGTGCGGTCGATTTGCCACGGCGAAGGTCGCTCTCGTCGACGACGTCGTCGTGCAAAAGCGTCGCCGTGTGCATGAACTCGACGCTGGTGGCGAGCTTGATATGGTGGTCGCCCTCGTAGCCGAACATGGAGGCCGAAGCCAGCGTCAGCATCGGCCGCAGGCGCTTGCCGCCCGAGGAGATCAGGTGGTTCGCCACTTCCGGGATCATCTGGACGTCGGAGCCGGCCTTCGACAGGATCAGCTGGTTGACGCGCTCCATGTCCGCCTTTGTCAGATCGACAAGCGGCTTCACCGACGCCAGTTTGTTTTTGCCCTCGTCAAGCGGTATCACGACGCCCAAGTGTGCGGACTCCTGTTCTTTTCTGTGGCGGGACAATAGAAAGGGGTGCCTGCCGGAGCAAGAGGCGAATTGTCCCGCAGGCCTAAAATTAGACGGGAAAACGAATGATCGAACTGATCCGGACGAACGACGTGGTCCTGCTCTCCTTTGCCGAGAGCCTGATGAAGGATGCCGGCATCCAATGCCTCGTGGCGGACCAGGGCATGAGCGTCCTCGAAGGCTCGCTCGGCATGCTGCCTCGCCGGTTGCTGGTGGAAGAGGAACGTGCCGACGAGGCAAGGCGCATCCTGACCGACGCGGGACTGGGCGCGGAGCTGCGCGCGTGACGGCAGGGCAAGAGGGTGCGGGAGAGACGATCGACGCCTTCCACCGCGGCCGCTTCCATCTCGTGCAGCCCAGGGGCGGGGGTCACCGTTCGGGAATGGATGCCATGCTGCTGGCGTCGCTGGTGGGAGGCGAGGGGGCAATCAGCGTTGCCGATCTCGGTGCGGGCGCCGGTGCGGCGGGGCTTGCCGTCGCTTCCCGCCTGGCAGGCGCGCGCGTCGTCCTGGTCGAGCGCTCGCCGATCATGGCCGACTATGCACGCAAGAGCCTGGCGCTTGCGGAAAACGCCGATCTGCGGGCGCGCGTGGAGGTCATCGAGGCGGACGTGGCGCTGACGGGGCGCGCGCGGCTTGCCGCCGGCCTTCAGGACGAAGTTCACGATCACGTCATCATGAACCCGCCCTTCAACGCCGCCGCCGATCGGCGCACGCCGGATGCGCTGAAGGCCGAGGCGCATGCGATGGAAAACGGCATGTTCGACCAGTGGATCCGCACCGCCGGCGCGATCATGCGTCCCGGCGGGCAGCTGTCGCTCATCGCTCGGCCGGAATCGATCGCCGAGATCGTCGATGCCTGCGGCAAACGCTTCGGCGGCATCGAGATCACGGGGCTGCATCCCCGGGCCGGCGAGAGCGCGGTGCGCATTTTGGTCACGGCGATCAAGGGCTCGCGGGCAAGGCTCGCATTGCGTGCGCCGCTGATCATGCATGAGGCCGAGGGCCATCGCTTCTCCACAACTGTCGACGATCTCAACAACGGCCGGGCTGCCTATCCGCGGCTTGCAGGTGCGCGCAGGCGCTGATCCTGCCTCTGTCGCGTGCTGCCCGTTGGATTTTGCTGCCGCTCGATTTTATCGTGACGCCATTGCGTTTTATGGCAGCGTGCATACATCTGGCGTTGAAGCATTCATGGGAGACTGATGAGCGACATGGCCGGTTTTTTGAGGAAGTTGATGCCGAAGCGGTTCCGCAAGGAGGGCATCACGATCCCGGTCGTGCGGCTGCAGGGCGCGATCATGGCTGGCGGCGGCCAGTTTCGCCCGGCGCTCAACCTGGCGAGCGTGGCGCCGGTTCTCGACAAGGCCTTCTCGGACAAACAGGCTCCCGCCGTCGCCATCTCCATCAATTCTCCCGGCGGTTCGCCGGTGCAGTCGCGGCTGATCTTCCAGCGCATCCGCGATCTCGCCGCCGAGAAGAACAAGCGTGTGCTGGTCTTCGTCGAGGACGTTGCGGCCTCGGGCGGCTACATGATCGCGCTTGCCGGCGATGAGATCTTCGCCGATCCCACCTCGATCGTCGGTTCCATCGGCGTGGTTTCCGGCGGCTTCGGCTTTCCGGAGCTCCTGAAGAAGATCGGCGTCGAACGGCGGGTCTACACGGCCGGCGAGAACAAGGTCATCCTGGACCCGTTCCGGCCCGAGCGGGATTCCGATATCGAGTATCTGAAGTCGCTGCAGGTCGAGATCCACGACGTGTTCATCAACATGGTAAAGGAGCGGCGCGGCTCGCGGCTTGCCAACGATCCGGATCTGTTTTCCGGTCTGTTCTGGACTGGGCAGCGCG
Source organism: Rhizobium subbaraonis (assembly GCF_900220975.1). Lineage (GTDB taxonomy): Bacteria > Pseudomonadota > Alphaproteobacteria > Rhizobiales > Rhizobiaceae > Mycoplana > Mycoplana subbaraonis. The sequence continues at coordinate 198,774 of NZ_OBQD01000001.1, forward strand.
GCCTGGCGCTGGGATTGATCGATGGCCTTGCGGACATGCGCGGCGAGATCCGCCGCCGCTTCGGCGCGAATGCCAAGCTCCAGCTGATTTCTCCGGCACGCGGACTGTTCGGCCGCAAGACGCCCGGCGTCGGTGCTGGTATGCTCGCTTCCGCCGCGGAGCGCGCCGGCGCAGCAGGTGTGGGCGCGCTTGCCGAGGCGGTCGAGGAAAAGGCGCTCTGGGCGCGCTTCGGCCGGTAAGAAAAGGGGGAGGAAACATGGCGCAGATGATATTCCTGCTCCTGGTGGTCGCAGTCGCCTGGTTCGGCTACCGCAAGTTCGTTGCCGACGCACAGCGCCTGTCGAAAAAACGCCGTGACGTCGAGAAGGAGCGCCAGACCGGCGCGATGGGCACGCTGGTCAAGGATCCCAAGACCGGCGAATATCGCGTCCGGCGCGAAGACGAGTAGCCGCACAAAACGTGTTCCGAAAGATCTCCTCCCCACACTTGCCCGAGGGGACGGCCTTGACCCGCTCTCTGCGGAAGGCGCAGATCGGCAGGCGCGTGCGAGGCGTCTTTCTCCCCTTGTGGGGGCGATGGCCGGGGGATAGGAGGAGGCTTCCGGCCTGCCGCAGCTCGGCAATGAACCGTCCCCAACCCGTCCCGTTTCCGGAACTTTCAGGCCGGTAACGTGCCGCATTGGCACGTTAACCAGCCGAGGTAAGGTTAACGCCACATAAAGGCCCTCCGGGTGCGCCGCGCGCATTGCGCATGGTCTCCGGGCCAGCCAAATCTGCCATTCCTGATTGCATCGAACGGTAAGGCAGATTTCCATGGCTTCGCTCGAACTCGCCGGCCTCCGCACCATCGTCGTCACCGGCGGTGCAGGGTTCATCGGCTCGCATGTGGTGGACGACCTGCTGGACGCGTGCCCGGGCGCCGAGATCCGCGTGCTTGACGCGTTCACCTACGCGGCCAACATGGCGAACCTCGACGGCGCCATGCGAAGCGGCCGCGTCACGCTGCGGCAGGGCGACGTCGGCAACCTCGACCTGGTTTCCGATGTGCTGCGCGGCGCCGAGCTCGTCATTCACGCAGCCGGCGAGAGCCATGCCGACCGGGCTATGGTGGCGCCGGAGCGGGCCAGCCTTTCCAACGCCATCGGCACGCAGGTTCTGGCCGAAGCGGCCGCGCGCTGGAATGTGCCGCTGATCGTTCACCTCAGCACGGCCGAGGTCTACGGCTCTGCCGGCCAGATGCCGTCCGAGGCGAGCGCGATGCAGCCGGACAATCCGCTCGGCGCCTCCAAGGCAGCCGCGGAAATGCTGCTCTCCGGCCTGCGCCATGTCCACGGTCTCGATATCCGTATACTGCGGCCTGTCAATGTCGTCGGCACACGCCAGAACGCCGAGAAGCTGGTGCCGCGCTTCCTCGAGCTCGCCGCCGTCGGAAAGCCGCTTTCCATTCACGGCAACGGCAACCAGCGCCGCTCGTTCCTCGCCGTCTCCGACCTGTGCACTGCGCTGCGCACCGTCATCACCCGCGGGCAGAGGAGCGGCATCTACAACGTCTCGGCTGCGGAGAGCTATTCCGTGCTCGACGTGGCGCGCATGGTCCTGGATGCCGTTCCCGAACCGGTGGCGGGCGTCACCTTCGACCGCGGCCGCGCCGCAAACGTCGATCGAGCGCCGGTCTCAACCGTTGCGATAACCGCGCTCGGCTGGCGGCCGGAGGCTTCGCTGCGCGGCGAACTGAAGCATCTCGCCGGCTGGTACCGCGCCCGCTTGTCGCCGGCGTCCCGCACGGTCTTCCGCTCTGTGCCCGATCTCGTGCCGGGCAGGCCGAACGTCGCGATACAGCCGGCCGGCTCCGGTCTCTTCCGGTCGCTGGAGCGTCATTGAGGCGGCACAGGGCGGCACAGGGTCGGCACTCGGGCGGCACAGCGGACGCGGAGCTGCTGCGGCAAGCCATCCCGCTTCAGCGGGTACCGCCGCAACCTCGTCCCTTGCCATCCTCCGCGTCCGCCCCCCTGAGCTGCCCCCGAGCCTGCCCCTGCGCCTGTCCCTGGGCCTGCCCCTGACGCTGAGCGTGCCCCTTGACCCTGCGTCTGTGCCGTGGCACCAGTCCGCGCAATCGAAATTCCCATCCGGACCGGACCGATGACTGCTGCCGCCATGCCCGATCACATGCACCCGACCCGCTCCTTCCAGGGGCTGATCCTGACCCTCCACAACTACTGGGCGGACAAGGGTTGCGCGGTGCTGCAGCCCTACGACATGGAAGTTGGCGCCGGCACCTTCCATCCGGCCACCACGCTTCGCGCGCTCGGGCCGCGGCCGTGGAAGGCGGCCTATGTCCAGCCGTCTCGCCGCCCGTCCGACGGGCGCTACGGCGAAAACCCGAACCGCCTGCAGCACTATTACCAGTACCAGGTGATCCTGAAGCCGAACCCCTCGAACCTGCAGGAGCTCTATCTCGGCTCGCTCGCCGCGATCGGCCTCGACCCGCTGCTGCATGACGTGCGCTTCGTCGAGGACGACTGGGAGAGCCCGACGCTTGGGGCCTGGGGGCTGGGCTGGGAATGCTGGTGCGATGGCATGGAAGTGTCGCAGTTCACCTATTTCCAGCAGGTCTGCGGCATCGAATGCGCGCCAGTTGCCGGCGAGCTGACCTATGGCCTGGAGCGTCTTGCCATGTACGTGCAGGGCGTCGACAACGTCTACGACCTGAACTTCAACGGCCGCGAAGGCGACGAGAAGATCACCTATGGCGACGTCTTCCTGCAGGCCGAACAGGAATACTCCCGCCACAACTTCGAATACGCCAACACCGAGATGCTGCATCGCCACTTCATCGACGCGGAGAAGGAGTGCCTTGCGCTCCTGGCCGCCGGCGCTCCCGGCGACACCCACGCCTATCACAGGTGCGTGATGCCGGCCTACGACCAGTGCATCAAGGCCTCCCACGTCTTCAACCTGCTCGATGCCCGCGGCGTGATCTCGGTCACCGAACGTCAGAGCTACATCCTGCGTGTGCGCACGCTCGCCAAGGCCTGCGGCGAAGCCTTCCTGCTGACCGACGCCGGCGGCGTGAACTGGGTCGAGAAGGCGGCTTGAGGCAGTGAATGCCTGACATGCAGGCGAAAGCCGCGATCAGTGCGGCAAGATGGCGGCCCTTGCGGCCTCTGTCTGGTCTGCTGGGACAAACAGATAATCGCACTCGTCGCAGTAAGCCTCGTCGTACACCCGGGCTGGAAACTTTGAAATGGGTTCCAGCCCGATGACCCTCGTCTGGTCCTTCGATTTTTGGATGCGCAGGATCGCGTAACCGAGATCGTGCATCGTATCCCTCAGCTCCTCCGCCCGCGCATTGTGCACTTCGGCGTCAGCCAAGGCGTCGCGGTCGAGCACCTCGCACAGGATCCACGGGCGATCGGCGCGGATGGTTCTTTCCATGCCGCGGATGACCGGCAGTTCGGCACCTTCCACGTCGATCTTGATCACCCCGATGGCGCCTGTCGGACGGATCCGCCCGCGGATATCGTCGAAACGATAGGAGGGGATCAGGTCGGCGACGACGTTGCGATCCGGTCGCAGGCCGCAGACTGTCGTTGCGCCCGGGTCGGCCGATTTCTCGTGGTGGCGGTAGATATCGAGCAGCATGTTTCCGTCCGAAAGCGCGCACGGCACGACCGTGCAATCAGCCAGCCGGTTATCGTCCACGAGACGGTGCAGTTGCTCCAGGCAGGCGTGCATCGGCTCGAAGGCGATGTATCCTTGCTTTCGTGGGGCCGCCAGATAATCCAGCAGGGTCTGTCCGACATTGGCGCCGATATCGACGAACGGACCGCCGCGCGCGCCGAGCATGAAGCCGATCAGGCTGGTCTTCCAGTCGGGCTTCCAGCCGAGCAGTCCGGTGGTTTGGTGTTGCACCCTGACCTTCAGCGCCAGGCCGTCTATGTCGATGCGATGGGCATGGGAGGCGGCCCAGGTCGCGGACATGACTTCATGGACACGTTGCAGGCCCTTTGAAATGACGGCCGCCGATCCATTTTCAACATAGGTACGCCGAATGCTCGCAAAGCCTGTCATTGGGGGACCCCCATTCGTCGCCCGAACGCTATTGCGAGCGACCGCCTCGGTCAAGCGCAGGTGGTTCGTCCGATCCGCGCGTATGTCGGCTGGAGGCAATCTATATCTTTGTTTTAAGGGAAGAAATTCATTTGGAGTAAGGTGCTTACCTCTTTTGGCGAATGAGGCGCCGGGCTCCCCGGACGCGGCAGCCGCCCGGCCGCGCCGGCATCGTCGAAGCCTCGGCCGGAGCGCCCGGGTTCTGAAAGCACTGGGCAACAACGCAGAAAGAACGGAGGACGTCTGGGCTCGTGCGGATGCGAGCGTTGCGCCCGGTTGAAGACTTTGAATCTGCGCGCATTTCTTTGTTCGAGCGGATTTTGGTTTGCAGGGTTGTGCGCTAATGTCGCAACGCATCGTGCGTTCAAGGGGGACAGGATGATCGGTCTGGCAATCGCAGTGGTGGTCGCGCTCTACGCGATCATTCTCTACAACGGTCTGGTGAAGGCGAGGCAGGTCAAGGAGGAGGCGTGGTCGGGCATCGACGTGCAATTGAAGCGCCGCGCCGATCTCATCCCCAACCTGATCGAGACCGTGAAAGGCTATGCCAAGCACGAGCGGGAAACGCTGGAGCAGGTGGTCGAGCTGCGCAACAGGGCGCAGGCGGTGCCGACCGGCGACGTGCAGGGACGCGCCGTCGCCGAGGGCATGCTCGGCCAGGCGCTCGGCAGGCTGCTGGCGCTGGCCGAAGCCTATCCCGACCTGAAGGCGAACCAGAACTTCAGCGAGTTGCAGCAGTCGCTCCAGACTGTAGAGGACGAGATCCAGATGTCGCGCCGCTACTATAACGGCGCGGCGCGCGACCTGAACGTGAAGGTGGAGAGCTTCCCCTCCAACTTCCTGGCCAGCGCGTTCTCCTTCGCCAAGGCGCCCTATTTCGAGATCGACAACCCGGCCGACCGCACCGTTCCCACGGTAAAGTTCTGAAGCGGAGCAGATCGATGTCCCGGATCGCGGCCCTGGTCCTCTTCGCCCTTGCGATCGGCGTCGCCGGTGCCGTACGCGCTGCGGAATTCATTTCCTCCTACCATGCCGACATCGCGGTGGCGAAGGACGGTGAAATGACCGTGACGGAGACGATCGCGGTCAATGCCGAGGGCAACCGCATCCGCCGCGGTATCTTCCGCGACTTTCCGCTGACCTTCGTCGACGAGGAGGGACGCAGCCGCCAGGTCGGCTTCGAGATCGTGGCCGTGCGCCGCGACGGCCGTGACGAACCCTACAGCACCGAGCGGGAAAACAGCGGGATCCGCATCTATGTCGGCTCTTCCGACGTGCTGCTCGATGCGGGGCCGCACACCTACGAGCTGACCTACCGCACCGATCGCCAGATCCGCTTCTTCGACGATCACGACGAACTGTTCTGGAACGTCACCGGCACCGAATGGGCCTTCCCGATCCGCCGCGCCTCGGCGACCGTCACCCTGCCGGACGGCGTTGTCCCCGTGGAACTGACCTATTTCACCGGCGCCTATGGCGACCGGGGCAAGGCGGCGCGGGCAACGGCGTCCGGCAACCGGGCCGAGTTCGTCACGACGAGCGGCCTTGGCGCCCATGAGGGGCTGACGATCGGGGTGAAACTGCCGCCGGGCAGCATCGACCGTCCGACCGCAGCGCAGGAACGGATCTGGTTCCTCAAGGACAATGCCGGCGGGCTGATCGGCCTTGGCGGATTGGTGCTCGTCGCGTTGTATTACCTGCGCTCCTGGCTGGTGGCCGGGCGCGATCCGCCGCGCGGCGTGGTCGTACCGCGCTGGGACCCGCCGGAAAAGGCCTCGCCGGCGCTTTTGAACTACGTTGACAACAAGGGTTTTGGCGGCGCCGGCTGGACGGCGCTGTCCGCAGCACTTCTCAACCTCGCGGTCAAGGGCTACGTCACCCTTGCCGACCTGAAGAATTCGATCGTGGTCACGCCCACCGGGAAGGCGCTGGAAGAAAAGCTGCCGACCGGCGAGAGCGTGCTTTTGAAGGCGGTCAACGCCGGCGGCGAAAGCCTCGTCATCGACAAGGCGAACGGCAAGCGCGTCCAGACGCTCGGCAGCCAGTTCCGCAATGCGATGGAAGCCGAGCACCGCGGCAAATACTACATCGCCAACTGGGGATACGTCGCAGGCGGCGTGGCGCTGTCGGTACTCTGCCTTGGCGCCATGCTGGTCTTCGGCAACCTTCCCGAGGAAGGTATTGCGCTGGTGGTGATCCCCGTCGCTGTCGCCTTCTTCCTTTCCGTCTTCGCCGTCAATTTCGGCAAGGCGCTGACCAATGCCAGAAGCCTCGGCCAGCGCATCATGTCGGTCATGATGATCGCGTTCTTCGGCTTCGTCTTCATCAGCATTTTCGGCTCCGTCCTCGCGGGCTTCGTCGTGAACGGCCTGCATGACGGGCTTTTGCCGGTGCTTGCCGCCGTCGGCGGGATCCTGCTTCTCAACCTCTTGTTCTATTTCCTGATGGGCGCGCCGACCCCGATAGGACGGCGGATGATGGACGGCATAGAGGGGCTGCGCCAGTATCTCACGCTTGCCGAAAAGGAGCGGATGAACATGGCGGGCGCGCCGGAGATGTCGCCGAGCCACTATGAGCGGCTTCTGCCCTATGCGGTGGCCCTCGGCGTCGAAAAGCCCTGGACGGACACGTTCCGCCTGTGGCTTGCCACGGCTGCTGCCGGTGCTGCCGCCGCAAGCTATCACCCCGCCTGGTATGGAGGCGACGGCTTTGGTACCGGCAGCTTCTCCGATCGCATGGGCGGCTTCGCCGGCTCCATGGCCGATACGCTTGCCGCCTCGCTTCCGCCGCCGCCCAAAAGCTCCTCCTCCGGCTTCTCCGGCAGTTCCGGCGGCGGCGGCTTCTCCGGCGGTGGTGGCGGCGGTGGCGGCGGCGGGGGATGGTAGCCAGCTCCCTTGCGAACGCAGTCTTGTCCACGAGGCCGCCTGAAGAGCGACTTTTCCGCCGATGCACGGATGACTTTTGCCGTCGGGCTTGCTAAGTCCGCCGCAGTCCAACGATCTGCCAGAAAAGCATCCCATGCCCGATCTTCTGCTTGAGCTCCGTTCCGAGGAAATTCCCGCCCGCTTGCAGCGCAAGGCGGCAGGCGACCTGAGGAAGCTCGTCACCGATGCGCTGGTCGAGGCGGGCCTGAACTACGACGGCGTACGCGAATACTGGACGCCGCGGCGGCTGACGCTGGATATCCGCGGTCTGAACGCCCGGTCCGCCGACAGCCGAGAGGAGATCAAGGGTCCCTCGACCAAGGCGCCGGAGCAGGCGGTCGCCGGCTTCCTGCGCAAGGCCGGCCTGTCCGACGTCTCGCAGGCGCAAGTCGTCTCCGATCCGAAGAAGGGCGATTTCTACGTAGCCCACATCGTTAAGCCGGGTCGTATCGCCGAAGAGATCATCGCTGACGCGATGCCCGGCATCATCCGCAACTTCCCCTGGCCGAAGCCGATGCGCTCGGGTGCAGCGTCGGCACGGCCCGGCGCGCTGCGCTGGGTGCGTCCGCTGCAGTCGATCGTCTGCCTGTTCGGTTCCGAGACCGAGGAGACGCGCGTCGTGCCTTTCGAGGTCGACGGCATCACCGCCTCGAACGTCACCTACGGCCACCGCTTCCACGCGCCCGAAGCCATCACCGTCCGTCGCTTCGACGATTACGCTGCGGCCTTGGAGAAGGCCAAGGTGATCCTCGACGCCGAGCGCCGCAAGCAGATCATCGCCACCGACGCCGCCAACATCGCCTTTGCCAACGGGCTGGAACTGGTCGAGGACGAGGGACTGCTCGAAGAGGTCTCCGGTCTCGTCGAATGGCCGCAGGTGCTGATGGGCACGTTCGAGGAGGAATTCCTGGCGATCCCGGCGGAAATCATCCGCCTGACGATCAAGACCAACCAGAAATGCTTCGTCACACGCCCGGTAGGGGGTGAGGGGCTTTCGAACCATTTCATCCTTGTCTCGAATATCGAGGCGAAGGACGGCGGCAAGGAGATCGTCCACGGCAACGGCAAGGTCGTGCGTGCACGCCTGTCCGACGCCCGGCACTTCTGGACGCGCGACCAGGGCGACCTGCCGGACCTCGACACGCTGAAGGCTTCGGCGGAAAAGTTCGGCCTCGACCTGAAGAAGCCGCTCGACCAGCGCATGGCCAAGCTCGACGCGCTGAACGTCACATTCCACGCCAAGCTCGGCACGCAGGGTGAGCGCGTGCAGCGCATCCGGGCGCTCGCGGCAGAGCTTGCCAGAGCCACCGGCGCCGATCCGGCGCTTGTCGATCGCGCCGTTGTGCTGGCCAAGGCCGACCTGCGCACCGAAGCCGTCGGCGAGTTTCCCGAACTGCAGGGCATCATGGGCCGCAAATATGCGCTCCTGCAGGGCGAACACGCGTCCGTCGCCGCCGCGATAGAGGATCACTGGAAGCCGAACGGGCCATCCGATCGCCTACCGGAGGACGCTATTGGGTTGACTGTTGCACTTGCCGACAAGTTGGACACGCTGACTGGTTTCTGGGTGATCAATGAGAAGCCGACCGGTTCCAAAGACCCCTATGCGCTACGCCGTGCGGCGCTTGGCGTGGTGCGGATACTGTTGGAGAAGGGTATCCGTTTGCCGCTGCGCTCTTTCTGGGGAGCAGCGTTTCTTTCGCATTTCCGTTCGAGCTTCGGTGGACAAACAAAACAGGTCTTCGCGTCAGCTAATCAACTCGCCGAAACAATCGGCAGCGATGGTGTACTTACTGAATCGTACCAGGCACTGAAGTCAATGGTGCTGGAAAATAGACATCAATGGGCCGATGATCTGTCTGCAAAAGATGCCGACCTCCTCTCCTTCTTCCACGACCGCCTGAAGGTCTACCTGCGCGATCTCGGCGCCCGCCACGACCTGATCGATGCGGTGCTGACGGAAGATGCCGACGACCTGCTGATGGTCGCCCGCCGCGTCGAGGCGCTGACGGCGTTCATCACCTCGGAGGACGGCAAGAACCTTCTGGCCGGCACCAAGCGTGCGACGCAGCTGCTCGCCGCGGAAGAGAAGAAGGGGACCGTCGTCGCCGACGGCGTCTCCGCCGATCTTTTCAGGGGGGCAGCCGAGAAGGACCTGCACGACGCCATTGTGGTCGCAACCCGCGACGCCGCCGGTGCGGTCGAAAAGGAAGATTTCCGCTCGGCCATGGAGGCGCTGTCGAAGCTGCGCAGCCCCGTCGACACGTTTTTCGACGACGTGCTCGTCAACGACGAGGACGCGGCGATCCGGGCAAACCGGCTGGCGCTGCTGGCCGCGATCCGCTCGGCAACCGGCACGGTCGCGGATTTCTCCAAGATCGCCGGCTAAGACAGCGGGCCGAGAGCCGCAAAATCGGCGGCAAGCCGTGCGCGGCTTCCGTCAAAGGCAATGATTGGCCGAAGCGGTATCGCTTCGGCGTGGGACAATGCGGCATACCAAGCACTTGGAGCGGTTTGGTGAGCCGATTACGGTGCGTGTTGCATGAGTATGATATCTCCCGCTTCCGTCATTCCGGCCTCGAGCCGGAATCCAGCCGTCTTGCGTCCGCAAGGCGTGAAGAACCGCGTGCGATCAAAGACATGATCGCGCTGGTTCCCGGCTTAAGGCCGGGAAGACGGAAGTGGGTAGCCTCTTGAATTACGACGACGATCTAGGTCAGGATCCTCGATTGTCTCGCAAAATCGCCTCTTGTCGTCGTGTACTGTAACCGGATTCGTCAGATTCGCTCCGATGACGGGGCAAAAGGAAAGGGGAGGCGTCGCGTGACCGGCAAGATCCTGATCAGCGCCTGCCTGATGGGCCAGCCGGTTCGCTACAACGGTTCGGCGAAGCCGCTTCTCCATGAAGCGGTGACGCGCTGGCGTGAGGAGGGGCGGCTCGTCGTGTTCTGTCCCGAGCTTGCCGGCGGCTTCTCGGTGCCGCGTCCGCCCGCTGAAATCGAGCGCGCGCTCGACGGCCGCGATGTTCTGGACGGCAGCGCGCGCGTCGTGGAGCCTTCCGGCCGCGACGTCTCGCAAGGATTTATCGAAGGCGCGCGGCGGGCGCTGGACGTTGCCCGGGCGAATGGTTGCCGCCATGCGCTTCTGATCGACGGCAGCCCGTCCTGCGGGTCAGGGTTTCTCTATGACGGCAGCTTTTCCGGTACGCGCCATCAGGGTGAGGGGGTGACGGCCGCCTATCTGCGCCGCCACGGCATTTCGGTCTTCTCGCATGCCGAGATCGACCGTCTGGTAAAGGCGCTGGAGGATGAGGAAGCGGGTCCCAAATAGTACTTGCGCCCCTGCTTCTCGTCAGGGGCGCAAGACATCCGTCCTGAGACGGAGACCCGACCGGCCTGGAGGGACCGATGGGGCAGGGAACCGCACTAATATGGGATCAATCGAGGCGAAGTTCAAACGCGGAAGCATCAAGCTCGCGTGAGGAGGGGGGCGGAGCGCTCGCCGAGGCGGTCACCGCAAGCCGCGCAGCCTCGCTTTCGACAGCGCCGGTCGTTGCGGCCGTATCCACCGTCTCGGCATCATCGTTCGGCATTTCGGCCGTATCCACCGGAACTTCCGGCGCCTTGCTGACGAAGAGCACCGGCGAGCCGCCGAGCCATGCCTCGCTGCGGAAGATCTTCCGCTCGCCGTCGACTTCGCGGATCTCGACCTTCTGCGTGCCGGGCTCGATCTCGGGCACCACGTAGGAGTGGCTCTTTTCCTTTTCCTTCAGCGGCGGGCATTGGGCGCAGGAGACGGTGGCGACACTGCCCTGGCCCTTGTCGCCGCCTGTTACCGGCTGGATCGAGGAAGCAGTCGCAGGCGTCGCGGCAAGCGCACAGGCAAGGATCGGCAAGAGGCTGCGCATCGTCGGTTCTCCATCGCGCCAGCGGCGCAGTGAAACGTGGGGCTGCACGCGGCCGGTTCCGACATCGCCGGAATTTCGGCCTCATGCAGCAGAGCGACGGAAAGAATATGCGCTTTCCGTTACGTTCCGGTCAGGAGAATTGGTAAAAATTGAATGATACCGTTGATTTGGGCCGATTAATGCGAAATCGGCTCAAGCCTTTTCGCGCGCCACGGCCCGCCAGCCGATATCGCGGCGGCAGAAGCCGTTGTCCCATTTCACCGCGTCTGCCAGTGCATAGGCGGCGGCCTGGGCATCGGCCACCGTCGGTGCGACGGCGGTGGCGTTGAGGACACGGCCGCCGGTCGCGACCAGCTTGCCGTCCTTCAGGGCTGTGCCGGCATGAAACACCTTGGTGGCGTCCCCGTCGGCGGGAATGAAGTCGATCGGCGTGTTCTTGTCGTATGAGGCGGGATAGCCCTTCGAGGCCAGTACCACGGTCAGCGCCGTTTCGTCCTTCCAGCTGGCGTTGACCTGGTCGAGCGTGCCGGTCGCAGCCGCATGCAGCAGCGCCAAAAGGTCGCTTTGAAGCCGCATCATCAGGACCTGGCACTCCGGATCGCCGAAGCGGACGTTGTATTCGATCAGTTCAGGCCCCTTTTCCGTGATCATCAGTCCGGCGAAGAGAACGCCGCTGAAGGGATGGCCGTCGGCGGCCATGCCGCGGATCGTCGGCTCGATGATCTCCTTCATCGTGCGCTCGACCATTTCCGGCGTCATCACAGGGGCGGGGGAATAGGCACCCATGCCGCCGGTGTTGGGGCCGGTATCGCCGTCGCCGACGCGTTTGTGATCCTGGGCGGATGCGAGCGGCAGGGCGTTGGTGCCGTCGCACAGGCAGAAGAAGCTTGCCTCCTCGCCGTCGAGGAAGGCCTCGACCACCACCTCGGCACCCGCCGCGCCGAATGCGCCGTCGAAACAGTCGTCGATGGCGGCAAGCGCCTCGGGGAGCGCCATCGCCACGGTCACGCCCTTGCCGGCGGCAAGGCCGTCGGCCTTGATGACGATCGGCGCGCCCTCGGCCTGGACATAGGCCTTGGCTGCGGCGGCATCGGTGAAGCGGCGGTAGGCACCGGTCGGGATGTCGTATTTGGCGCAGAGATCCTTGGTGAAGCCCTTGGAGCCTTCCAACTGGGCTGCCGCAGCCGAGGGGCCGAAGACCTCCAGGCCGTCGGCGCGCAGCCGGTCGGCGATGCCCGCCACCAGCGGTGCCTCCGGGCCGACGACGACGAAGGTCACGCCGTTGTCGCGGCAGAAGGCGGATACGGCGGCGTGGTCGTCGACGTCGAGGGCGACGAGCGTTGCGCATTCGGCCATGCCGGGATTGCCCGGCGCGGCGAAGAGCTTCGTCAGCCGCGGCGACTTGGCCAGCTTCCAGGCCAATGCGTGCTCGCGCCCGCCCGAACCGATCAACAGAACCTTCATAGCCATAATCCCCTGCAAATCCGCGTCTGCCCGCGGGTTAAGCGGGCAGGCGGCAAAGGTCAAGGGCAGCGGGGACCGGTCGCAGCATAAGCTGCGGCAAATACGGGGATGACCGGAGAGAGACGCTTACGTCTGATGGGGAATGGCCGGTCGCAAGCCCGGTCAGGCGGAGAGCTTTTTCAGTTCGATTTCGACGAGATGCACGTCCTGGCACCAGCCGTACTCGATCGCATGCCGGCCCGCCCCGTCGGTTGAACGGATGGCGAATGCGGCGTTTCGCAGGCGCTCCAGCCGCATGATCTTCTCCGCAACGCTGAGGCCAACGTCGCACCGGATGGCATTCACCTTTAATTCCATCATGCTGGCGTTCATGAAGTTACTCCTGATGGGAACCGAAGCGGGAATGCGGCGGGCGGCAATAGGTTCCATGCCTTTTTGCCGCGGATGGCGCCGATCCGTGCCAATTTGGTTAGTGCGCCGGTAACCAAACCGGGCTAGTGTCCGCAATCATCGATGGAATCGCACCATGCGATATCCTCCTTCAGGTATTGGTATTCCGAGGCTTCATCGTGCGTATGCCCAAGTTCCTTGCCCTGTCCGTTGCTCTTGCCCTTGCAGCGCCCGCTTTCGCGCAGGCCGGCGAAAGGGAGCACTGGTGGTCCGGCGATTGGTACCTGACACTCGGCGCGGAAGGTTTCGTGGCACCCCGCTACAATGGATCGAGCGACTATTTGCTTCAGGCGTCGCCGCTGATCTCGCTCGGCAGAGCCGGCAACGTCACCCGCTTCACCTCGCGCAATGATAGTGCGTCGTTCTCGCTCTACGATACCGGTGCCGTGCGCGCCGGCGTTGCGGGCAAGCTGATCCTGCCGCGCGACGACGACACCTCGTCCGACCTTGAGGGGCTGAACGACATCGAATTCGGGGTGGAGCTCGGCGGTTTTGCCGAGGTCTACCCGGCTGACTGGCTACGCCTGCGCGCAGAAGTCCGCCAGGGCATCCGCAGCCACACCGGCCTCGTCGCCGATATCGCCGCCGATGCCTTCATGGACGTCGTTCCGGGCGTGCGCGTGTCAGGCGGCCCGCGCCTTTCGCTCGCGTCGAGCGACTACATGGACGCCTACTACGGCGTCAACGCGGAGGAGTCGGCGGCATCGGGCCTGTCGCAGTACGATCCTGGCGGCGGCGTGCAGTCCGTCGGCGTCGGCGGCGCGGTCAACTGGCAGACGACCGACAAGATCGCCACGAGCGTCTTTGCCGAATATTCGCGCCTCACCGGACCGGCCGGAGATTCCAGCCTCGTGCGCGAGCGCGGCGACCGCAACCAGTTCCTCGTCGGCGTCGGGGCGACCTACAGGTTCGGCTTCACCCTGCCGTAACGGCAAGAGCTGCGCATCGGTGCTTGACCGCGGCCGGACGGGCTGCGAACTAGACGCATGAGCACCAATCCTTCCGATTCCGGGCGCGTCATCGATGCGCCCTCCAACAATTGGGTCTATCGTGTCCTGCCGCGATCGCTGTGGCCCTATGCGCAGCTTGCCCGGTGGGACCGGCCGATCGGGTGGCAACTGCTGATGTGGCCGTGCCTGTGGTCGGCCGCACTTGCCGCCAACGTGGCGCGGACAGGTGCGGCCTATTCCGCCTCGGAGTTCCTCTGGCACCTGCTGCTTTTCATCGTCGGGTCGATTGCCATGCGCGGCGCCGGCTGCACCTACAACGATCTGGTCGACCACGAGATCGACAAGGCTGTGGCGCGCACGCGCTCGCGCCCGCTGCCTTCGGGACGGGTGACGCGCGGACAGGCCAAGCTGTTCATCGTGCTGCAGGCGCTCGTGGGACTTCTGGTGCTACTGCAGTTCAACCTGTTCTCGGTGGGGCTCGGCATCGCTTCGTTGGCGATCGTGGCGGTCTATCCTTTCGCCAAGCGCTTCACCGACTGGCCCCAGTTCTTCCTCGGCCTGGCGTTTTCGTGGGGCGCGCTGATGGGATGGTCCGCGCAGTTCGGCAACGTCTCCCTGGCGGCCGTGGCGCTCTATGTCGCCGCCGTCGCCTGGACGATCGGGTACGACACGATCTACGCCCATCAGGACAAGGAGGACGACGCGCTGATCGGCGTGCGCTCGACCGCGCGCCTCTTTGGCGATCGGACCCGCCCGTGGCTGGTCGCGCTCTACGGCCTGACCGTGTTCTTGATCGGCGTTTCCTATGCGCTCGCCGGCGTCGGCATTCTCGCCTATGTCGGCCTGCTTCTGGCCGCAGCCCTGCTGCTCTGGCAGATCATCACCATCGACATCGATGACCCCGACCAGTGCCTGGCGCTGTTCAAGTTCAACAACATCGTCGGTCTGGTCGTCTTTCTCGGCCTGCTCGCCGCGCTGGCGTTCGTCTGAGCTCATTTATCCAAGCCGCACATGCAGAAGGCCGCCCACCGGGCGGCCTTCTGCATGGAGTGACGCATCACCTTAGCGGCGCGCGATGATCTCGGTGCCGTTGATCTTCATCTTCAGTCCCAGGTCGCCGGTCGAGCGGCGCACCAGGAAGCGCGGCCTGCGGTCGACGAAGTAGGAGTGGCGGCGGCGCTGCCGCGCGGGGCGGGCGGGAATGGCGCCGAGGTGCATCTCGAGCGGCCGGGCGACGCCATCGGCTTCGACCATCAGCATAGGGATCCGATAGGCTTCGGCCCAGCTGCGCCAGTCGGCGGCGATGTCGCACAGGTCGTGGGCGACGAGAAGCGGGATGCACAGATCCGGATCGTCGTGATGAAGCTCGAGCGTCACGGTGACTTGGCCATTGCCGTGGTCGATTGCGCGGGCGGCGACACCCTTGAAGGCGCGCGCCGGCAAGGCGATCGAAAGCGGCAGGCCGCTGGAGGGAAGGATCTTGCGCAGCACCGCGCCACGTTCGTCGAGCGTGATCGTCACGTCACCCGTCTCGTTGCGCAGCGCGTAGCTTGTCTGTTGCGGAAAACGCTTCGGATCGAGCCGCAGTGTGCTTCCGGCCCATGCCGGCTTGGTAACGGTGTTCAGCATTGTCTTTCACCCTTGTCTTCCTTGAGAGCCGGTTTCCCGTCTTCTCTTCGGGACTTTGCGTCCTCTATGGCGTGAAGATTAGGGGCCGCACGTTCCGCCCGGCTTAAAAATCGCGGTTAAGAAAGCTTTGCCCCACCGGATGGTTATCAAATGCCGGATTTCGAGGGTTTCCGATTGGTGAACGCGTTTTGCCGAAAGCTCCGGACAAGGCTGGTTCCCCACAATGCGAGAGTGCGCATTCCATGCGCGCTTTTGCGCGGCCGCCGCCCCGGTCCAAAGGGAATAGTCAATCGATGCTTTCGACCTATACGAGCTACAACCTCATCACCAAGGACCTCCTGACCTCGCTTAATCGCGTTTCTCAGGAAAACTACAATGCGCGCGAGGCGGCCTACTACAGGGAGAACATCGGCAAGGTCTCGACCGTCGACGAATTCCTCGACGACTACCGCCTCTACAATTACGCGATGAAGGCCTACGGGCTGGAGGACATGGCCTATGCCAAGGCCTTCATGCGCAAGGTGCTCGAAAGCGACCTGACCGACGACAACAGCTTCGTCAACATGCTGACGGATACGCGGTACCGCACTTTCGCCCAGTCGTTCTCGTTTCAGGCTGAGACCGCGGTCGCGCAGTCCGATGCCCAGATGGACGCCTTGATAGGTCTCTACACCGCCAATGTGAACGGCGCCGGTTCCGCCCAGCAGGAAGAGACGCGCTACTATAATATCATGATCGACAGCGTCACCAACGTCGATCAGATGCTGCGCAACGACCGCATGCGCGACTATCTCTTCACCGCCTTCAGAATCGACTCCAGCAACTATTCTTACGAGACGCTTCGCAATACGTTGACCAGCGATCTGGACGACCCGGACAGCTACGCCAACCAGACCTTCCTGCCGGCCATCGCGCAGTACGAGGCCAATATCGCCGACGCCAAGACACAGTTGCAGAACACGTCGCTGACAAGCGCGGAAAAAGCGGCCCTCAACGCGTCAATCTCCAGCTGGACATCCTCCATCAACCGCGCCGCGAACTATCTGGCGCTGGCTGCCGCCTACAACTTCAGCACCGACGGCACGTTGCCCGCCGGCACCCTGGCCCAGACGGCAGAGCAGAAGGCCGCCACGAACGAGGCATACGTGCTCCAGGATACGCGCGTGACTTCGGCTGCCGCCCTGCTCAACAAGGCACATTTCGAGGAGGCGGTGGCGACGGCCACGACGGTCACGGAGCTTTTGAGCGACAGCCGCGTGATGAACTACATCAAGGTGGCCTACGAACTGACCGGCTACACGATCGTCGATGCCACGATCAAGAACATCCTCACCAGCGACCCCGATGATCCGGACAGCTACATCTATACGATCGGCAAGGGTGACGAGCGTTACGTGGCACTCGCCAAGGCGTTCAACTTCCAGGCCGACGGCACGCTGGCCGATGGCGACGTGGCGCAGACGGCCGACCAGACCGCCTCGGTCAACCGCCGCTACATGATCCACTACAACGACGTGGACGATGCCGCCGACGCCAAGCTCATTTCCGAGTACAAGACGGCGATCGGTGACGTGACCAACGTCAAGGAGTTCATGTCGAGCACGAGCGTCTACAAGCTGGCGCTGCAGGCGTTCGGGCTCGATCCTTCCACCGAGAGCGCCTGGAAGATCAAGAACGTACTGCTCAGCGACCTGAACGATCCGAGAAGCTACGTGTATCAGTTGAAGGACAGCCGCTATCTCGAGCTGGCAAAGGCGTTCAATTTCGACGACGCCGGCAATATCGATGTGCCGCTGATGGCCCAAAGCGAGGCGGAGATCCAGATCGTCTCGAAGGCCTATGTCATCGAGAAATCCCGATTTGGAACGGCTGACGACAAGGAAAAGGCGACAGAAGAGGCATCGTACTACGCCGCGGAGATGCAGAAGATCTCTTCCCTTAAGGAATTCCTCGCAGACTCACGGCTTGTCAATTTCGTGCTGGAGGCCAATGCCATCGATCCGACGACCGTTCCGGAAGGCTTCATGGAGGAAATCTTCGCGTCCGATCTCGACGACCCTGACAGCTTCGTCAACCAGCAGGCCAACCGCAGCTATCGCAGTATCGTCGCCTCCTTCAACTTCGACGCCGACGGCAATGTCGAGCACGCCAACAAGGCCGGTGTCCAGACCGACCGCGGCATCTATCAGACGCTCGACTACTATGTTCGTCAGGCCATGGAGACGGAGGCCGGCGAGGACAATGCCGGCGTTCGCCTGGCGCTCTATTTCGAGCGGTCCGCGCGAACGATCTCCAGCCCCTACGACATCCTCGCCGACGATGCGCTCTACGAGGTGTTCAAGATCACCTACGGCATTTCAGACGATATCGGCGGCGCCGACATCGATGCTCAGGCGGAGATGATCGAGCGTTACCTCGACCTGGAGGATCTGCAGGATCCGGAAAAGGTCCAGAAGATGATCGTCAAGTTCGCCGTGCTGTTCGACGTGGAGAACAATGTCGAGACGTCGGCTGCCGTGTCGATCCTTGCGGGCGGTTCGTCGGCGGGCATCAGCGCCGACACGCTGCTTTCGATGGCGCAATTGAGGACCGGCGGCGCCTGATCGGACGTCGCCGCGCGGCACTTCTCTGGATTTTGATCCTAAGGCCCGGCGCGCAGCACCTTGTCGGGGTTCATGATGCCGGCCGGATCGAAGGCGAGCTTGATCCGGCGCATCAGGTCGATTTCGATCGGCGCGCGGACCTCGGCCAGCTCGTCCCGCTTCAGCTGGCCGATGCCGTGCTCTGCCGAGATCGAACCGCCGAAGCGCAGCACAATCGCGTGCACGATGGCGTTGACCTCGCGCCAGCGGTCGAGAAACGCCTGCTTGTCGGCGCCGACGGGCTGGGAGATGTTGTAGTGGATGTTGCCGTCGCCCATGTGGCCGAAAGAGCAGATCCTCGCTCCCGGGATCAGCGCGGTGACGGCGGCGTCCGCTTCGGCCATGAAGGCCGGGATGCTGGAGACCGGCACGGAAACGTCGTGCTTGATCGATCCGCCCTCCGGCTTCTGCGCCGGCGACATGCTCTCGCGCATGTGCCACAGGGCACGCCGCTGCTCCTCGCTGGTCGCGATCACTGCATCCTGCACCAGATCCTGCCCGATCGCCTCGGCGAGCAGTGTTTCCACCATGCGGCGGGCGCTTTCGGGGCTGTCCGACGTCGAGACGTCGATCAGCGCGTACCACTCGTAGCGGGCCGACAGCGGGTCGCGCACGCCGGGGATGTGGCGCGTCGTGAAGTCGACGCCGATGCGCGGCATCAGCTCGAAGCCGGTCAGCGCCGCACCGCAGCGCTGCGACGCCTTGTCGAAGAGCGAAAGCGCGTCGGCGACCGAACGCAATCCCGCAAAGGCGACCTCGTGGCCGGCGGGGCGGGGAACGAGCTTCAGCACCGCCCCGGTAATGACGCCGAGCGTGCCTTCCGCGCCGATGAAGAGGTCGCGCAGATCATATCCGGTATTGTCCTTCTTCAGGCGGCGCAGGCCGTCCCAGATCTCCCCGGTCGGCAATACGACTTCGAGGCCGAGGCAAAGCTGGCGCGCGTTGCCATAGGCCAGAACGGCGGTGCCGCCGGCATTGCTGGAGAGGTTACCGCCGATCTGGCAGCTTCCCTCCGAGCCGAGCGACAGCGGAAAGAGCCGGTCGACCGCCTCGGCCGCCTCCTGAATATTGGCTAGCACGCACCCCGCATCGGCGACGATCACGTTGCCCACGGGATCGACGTCGCGGATGCGGTTGAGGCGGGAAAGCGACAGCACCACATCCGCCCGGCCCTCGCGCGGGATCTGCCCGGCGACATGGCCTGTATTACCACCCTGCGGCACGATCGCGGTTTTCGTCTCGCTGGCGAGCCTTAGGATTTCCGAAACCTCGGCGACGCTTCCCGGACGCAGCACCAGCGGCGTCGTGCCGTGGTAGAGCCCGCGCGATTCCACCAGATAGGGGGAAACGGCGGCAGCGTCGGTCAGAGCATGGGCCTCGCCGGTGATCGCCGCAAACCTTGAGACGAGGTCGGGGGAGAGCGCGGTGGTTGGCATGGTCAATTCCTTGGCGCCGCAGCGCGTTCGAGACGGTCGTTGATGGCCTCGCCGAGCCCGGTGGCGGGCACCGGAGAAAAGGCGATGCAGCGCGCGCCGGTGGCGTCCGCCTTCTGCATGTGGCCGAAAAGATTGGCTGCTGCCTCGCGCAGGTCGCCGCCCGGGCTCAGGTCCAGCACGATTGCCGCCTTGTCCTCTCCGGGAAGGGGCGTGCCGCCGAAGCGGATCAGTGCCTCCCCGGCTGCCACGTCGGTGGCATTCAGCCGTACCCCTGCCGAAGGCGCATAGTGCGAGGCGAGCATGCCCGGCGCCTCGATCGTCGCGCCCGCGCTCGCCGGCCGGATGACGGCAAGCCCCGTCAGCGCCTCGACATCGGCCACGTTCAGCCCGCCGGGACGCAGCAGGTGAATCGCGCCGTCGACGACTTTCAGGATGGTCGATTCCAGCCCGACGCTGGACGGCCCCGCATCGAGGATCAGTTCGATCTTCTCGCCCAGGTCGGCATTGACGTGTTCGGCACTGGTCGGGCTGATCCTCCCCGAGGTGTTGGCGCTGGGGGCTGCGAGCGGGCGGTCGAAGGCCGCAAGCAGCCGGCCGGCGATGCCCGTCGGCACGCGGATGCCGACCGTATCGAGCCCGGCGCGCGCCAGTGGGTGGATCGGCGTGTCCGCGCGTACCGGCAGTACCAGCGTCAGCGGTCCCGGCCAGAAGGTTTCGGCAATCTTCCGCGAGATCGGATCGAAGACCGCGTGCCGCTCGGCCATCTCAAGATCCGCCATGTGGCAGATGAGCGGATTGAACCGCGGCCGCCCCTTCGTCTCGTAGATGCGGCCGATCGCTTCGGGATTGGTCGCATCCGCCGAAAGCCCGTAGACGGTCTCTGTGGGGATCGCCACCGGTAGCCCGCGTGAAAGCACCGCGCAGGCGCGGCGGATGGCTTCCTCGGGATGCGTGATTGTGTCGATGACCTCTGCCATCTCGTCCGTTTCTCGTTCGTTGGCCGGCCCTCGCTTTACCGCCTTTGGCGACCGGATGCCAAGCCACAAACATGCCTGCACGCATTGCGTGTCGGATTGGCGATTTTCGCCCACTATGCGCGCCTTGTTAGATGCTTCGTAACGGATGGATGATAGCAATGGGCCGTTGTGGGATGGGGCTGTTTCCATGAATCATAAGAAATCGTCTACGAACGACATCGCCTTGCGCATCGCTGCCGCCATGCAGCAGATGGGGATCGACGGGCTGCCGCGCAATTATGAGCTGGTCTACGAGGCCTATGCGGGCGCCAATCCCGAGCTCGTCCGCGAGTTCATCGCGCTCGGCAAGTTCAAGACGCAAGCCGCACTCGACGAACTCGGCCGGAAATATCTGCCGCACCATCACGAGGAAAGCGTGCTCCAGCGCTCCGCCGGTGCCGTGCGCGACGAGATGACGAATTTCATGACCCTGCTGGAGCAGGAGCGGGTTTCGTTGAGCGACTACGGCCGCCTCATCGGCGAGGCCTCGCAGGCGATCTTCGCCGACAGCGAGGCCCCGGCCTCCGCGCTTGGCAGCTCGATCGAGCGGCTGCGCCAGGCAACGGAGCGACAGGCCAGCCGCAATGCCGAGATGGAGGCGAAGGTCGCCGCGCAGTCGGAAAACGTGGATGCGATCCAGCGCGATCTCGCCGATTTCGAGGCCACCAAGTTTAGCGACGCCGCCACCGGCCTCGGCAATCGCCGCGCCTTCAACAAGGCCGTGGCGAAGGTCTACGCCAATGCCGATCTTCCTCTCTCCTGCGGGCTTGCCGTCATCGAGATCGACGTCGGCAAGCGCTTCTCGCAGGGGCAGGTGGATGCGTTGAACGGCTATCTGGTCCGCCACTACGGCGCGCTTATCAAGCGCGCGGCGCCGGCCAGCGACGTGGTCTGCCGGTTCGACGGATTTCGTTTCGGCTTTCTGTTCCATACGTCGGACGAAAGCGAGCTGGTTCGCCTGCTGACGCTGCTTCGCGCCGCCTTTGCCGCAGCCCCGCTCAAGCATCCCGAGACGATGCGCAATCTCGGCTCGCTGACGTTTTCTGCCGGGGTTTGCCTTTCCGACGCCGCCGGCAATGCCTTCGACTTCGTCAATCTGGCGGAGAAGGCACTTCAGCAGGCGCAATCCGCTGGCGGTAACCGCACCGTCGTCCATCGTGGCAACGACGTTGCCGGCGAAGGCAAGGACTGGATGATCTACCGGGCCGGCTGAGGCGGAATTCGCGTTTTCGATCGGCATCAGACGGGTGCCGCGGGAAGCGGCCCGCGGGGCGCCTACTTTGGCCTTGCCTGCAAAGATGATTGGTGCAAACTGGCCCGGTTTTTTTTGACCGACGATTTTCTCTCGAACAACAGGAGAGCTGCCATGACACTTGCTATCAACGACGTGGCGCCGGATTTCAAAGCGGAGACGACGGATGGTCCCATCCAGTTCCACGACTGGATCGGCGACTCCTGGGCAGTGCTGTTCTCGCATCCGAAGGATTTCACGCCGGTTTGCACCACCGAGCTCGGCTACATGGCCAGGATCAAGCCCGAGTTCGACAGGCGTGGCGTCAAGATCATCGGCCTGTCGGTCGATCCGCTCGACCGACATGCCGGGTGGGCCAGCGATATCGAGGAAACGCAGGGCCATGCCCCCAATTTCCCCATGATCGCCGACGTAGACTACACCGTCTCCAAGCTCTACGGCATGCTGCCGGCGTCCGTCTCCGGTGACCCGACCGTCCGCACGCCCGCAGACAACCAGACGGTGCGCAACGTCTTCGTGGTCGGCCCCGACAAGAAGATCAAGCTGATCCTCGTCTACCCCATGACGACAGGGCGCAATTTCGACGAGGTCCTGCGCGTGATCGACAGCCTGCAACTGACCGCCAGGCACAAGGTCGCAACCCCGGTCAACTGGCAGAGCGGCGACGACGTCATCATCGCCGGTTCCGTGTCCGACGACGACGCCCGCAAGCAGTATCCGGACGGTTGGCACGCGCCGAAGCCCTATATCCGCATCGTACCGCAGCCGGGTTCCTGACGCCCGCCTGACGGGAACTTCGAGCGGCCAGGCATTCGCCCCGGGCTGCTTCAATTCGGGCATGCCGTACCAGGGGCGCCGCAGTCGTGCGACGCGGCATCGCATGCGGCGAAGATGCTGATTTTCAGATCGCGCGGATGATCTTGCGCAACTCCTCGGTGCGGGCACCGAGAAGGAGCACGTTGCGCATCGCGTCTTCGGGATCGTGCGTATGGAAGAGGATGCCGTCTTCGCCGACCGTGCGGTCGATCTCAAGCCGGCCCTCCGTTTCCGAAGGGTGGATCGCTATGGCGAAATACATGCGCCGGTACCTGGGGCTGATCGCGCGGAAGAAGCGCTCGCCTTCGCCGATCTCCGAGTAGAAATTCGCCATGTAGAAGGACCACTGCACGTCTTCGTGCTGGGGCAGGCGGGTGTTCGAGACGGTGACGTGGCAGTAGCCGAGATGCGGCATGGAGGCGAGCGTGCGGTGGAAGATCAGCTTGGGAAAGCGGATTGACCGGTGAAATCCGTTGATCCGCTCGTGCGTGACTGTGCCGGCCTGCTCCAGCTTCCTGCCCGTGTGCTCGGCGACCTCGCGATAGGTGAGATAGCGCTTTTCCGGCTCGCTCCAGGCGCGCCGCTCCAGCTTTCCCGTCCGCAGATAGTCGGTATAGGCCGCGGCCCCGCGCTGCGAGCGCTTGTAGGCGACGGCGTCGTAGTATCTGAACTTTGGTGCGGGGTTGGGCAGCACAGCGGGGCTCCGGAAGCATGACAGTCGTGTCCGGATAGTGCCCGCTTATGGTTAACGCCCGCCTTACGTCGCCGCGCAGGTGAGGAAAATGCCGGCCCCGGAACCCGGCCGCCACCGGCGACCGGACCCGAAAGCCGGCGGGCCGTCAGTCGCCCCCGGCCCCCCGCAACTGCGCCTCGATCTTGCTGAGGTTGAACGACCCCGGCGACTGGCTCGGCGGATAGTCCTTCATCGTCTGCAGGAACTGCGCGGCCAGGCCCTGGATCGGCACGATGATGAAGACCCGGTCGAGGAACCAGTCGTTGTAGGTGTTGGAATTGTGCTGGGCCTTCTCGAACGGATCGCGCCTGAGATTGAACAGTAGCGGCACCCGCAGTTCGGTGAACGGCTCGCGCCATACGCCGAAGGCCTCGCCACGGTTTTCCAGGAACACAGCCTTCCAGTCGTCGTAGCGCGCCGCCACGATCTGTCCGTCATCGTTGACGTACCAGAATTCGTGTCGTGGCGACTGGTCAACCTTTCCGCCGAGATAGTCCAGCTGATTGTAGCCGTCGATGTAGTTACGGTAGCTGCGGCCGTTGAGCTCGACGGTGTTGGCGAGTTTCGTCTTGATGTCCGGCTCGCCGGCGATCGCGGCGAAGGTCGGCAGCCAGTCCTCGTGCGCGACGATGCCGTTGAGCGTCTCCCCCGCCGGGAAGCGGCCCGGCCAGCGGGCGAAGGCCGGCACGCGGTAGGCGCCTTCCCAGTTGGAGTTCTTCTCGCTGCGGAACGGCGTCGTGCCGGCATCGGGCCAAGTGTTGTAGTGTGGGCCGTTGTCAGTTGAGTAGAGCACCACCGTGTCCTGCGCGATGCCGAGGTCGTCGAGTAGCTTCAAGAGCTCGCCGACATGCATGTCGTGCTCCACCATGCCGTCGTGGTATTCGTCGCCGCTCGGGCCGGAGATCCCCTTGTTCTGTTCCTTCACATGGGTGCGGAAGTGCATGCGCGTGCCGTTCCACCAGCAGAAGAATGGTTTGCCGGCCTGGTTCTGCCGGGTGATGAAGTCCTTGGCGGCGGCGAGCGTCTCCTCGTCGATCGTCTCCATGCGCTTCTTCGTCAGCGGCCCGGTGTTCTCGATCTTCTGCGTGCCGTCGGGATTGGCCCAGCTGTGGAGCACGCCGCGCGGGCCGAACTGCTCGAGGAAGGTCCTGCCGCTGGGCATGACCCGGTCGCGCGGATAGTCGCGGTTCTCCGGCTCCTCCTCTGCATTGAGGTGGTAGAGGTTGCCGAGGAACTCATCGAAGCCGTGCATCGTCGGCAGGTGTTCGTCACGGTCGCCCTGGTGGTTCTTGCCGAACTGCCCGGTCGCGTAGCCCTGGGCCTTCAGCACCGTCGCCACCGTCACGTCGGTCTTCTGCCAGCCCTGCGGCGCGCCGGGCAGGCCGACCTTGGTCATCCCCGTACGCACCGGCACGTTGCCGCCGAGGAAGGCGGCGCGGCCCGCGGTGCAACTCTGCTGGCCGTAATAGTCGGTAAACGACAGGCCCTCTTCGGCGATCCGGTCGATGTTGGGGGTCCTGTAGCCCATCATGCCGCGGCTGTTGGCGGAGATGTTCCAGATGCTCTACACGAACCACGCGACCGCCAAGCATATCGCGGCCAACCGGCACAAGTACCGCATCCTGTCGCGCCTGCCGCTATGGTACGCCCGCTACAAGCCCGGCATCCGAAACGTCTTTCCGCTCGGCAACTGGGAAAACTTCGCTGCGCGTTGCATCGGCAGGCGCCATCGCCCATCCTGATCGGCGCGGCTGCATGGCAGGATCGAGGAGGGAACACATGTACAAGGCTCCGGTCGAGGAGATCGCTTTCACGCTCCGCCATGTGGCGGGTCTGGGCGCCGGATTGGCGGAAGGCCGCTTCGGCGACCTCTCGGACGACCTCGTCGATGCGATCCTCAGCGAAGCCGGCCGCTTCGCGAGCGACGAGATCGCGCCTTTGGCCGAGATTGGCGACCGGCAGGGCGCGACGTTGAAGGATGCCGCGGTGACGACGCCGCCGGGCTGGCCGGCGCTCTACCGCGCCTGGGCGGAAGGCGGCTGGAATTCGCTGACCGCATCGCCGGAACACGGCGGGCAGGGGCTGCCGCATATGCTGCATGTGGCGACCATGGAGATGTGGAACAGCGGTTCCATGGCCTTTGCGATCGGCCCGACGCTGACGATCGGTGCGGTCGAGGCGCTGAGCGCCCATGGCTCCGCTCGCCTGAAGGAGGTCTACCTGCCGAAGATGGTGTCGGGCGAGTGGATGGGCTCGATGAACCTCACCGAACCGCATGCCGGCTCGGACCTCGGGGTGATGAAGACGCGCGCCGAACGTCGGGACGACGGCACCTACCGCATCTTCGGCCAGAAGATCTTCATCACCTATGGCGAGCACGATTTCACCGACAACATCGTCCACCTCGTCCTGGCGCGCCTGCCGGACGCGCCGGCCGGCACGCGCGGCATCTCGCTGTTCCTGGTTCCGAAATTCCTCGTCGAGGCAGACGGATCGCCCGGTGCCCGCAACGACGTCTTCTGCCACTCGCTGGAACACAAGCTCGGCATTCACGGCTCTCCCACCTGCACGATGATCTATGGCGACGGCAGGTTCGGCGAGGAGCCGGGCGCGGTCGGTTGGCTGATAGGCGAGGAGAACAAGGGGCTCGCCTGCATGTTCACAATGATGAATAATGCCCGCCTGGCCGTCGGCATGCAGGGTGTGGCGATCGCCGAGGCTGCGACGCAGAAGGCGCTCGCCTATGCAAGGCAACGCACGCAGGGCAGGGCGCCAGGCTGGCAGGGACCGGGCATGAGCCCGATCGTCGAGCATCCCGACGTCGCCCGCATGCTGCTGACCATGAAGGCGCTCACGCAGGGCGCACGCGCCATCACCTATGCCTGCGCCCATGCCGTGGACATGTCGCATGCGACTGCGGGCGACGAGGCCCGCCACTGGGCGGAGCGCGCCAGCCTGCTGACGCCGGTCGCCAAGAGCTTCGCCACCGACGTCGGCGTGGACGTCGCCTCCCTCGGCGTGCAGGTCCATGGCGGCATGGGCTTCATCGAGGAGACGGGGGCCGCACGCCTCTACCGCGACGCGCGTATCGCCCCGATCTACGAGGGCACCAACGGTATCCAGGCGATCGATCTGGTCACGCGAAAGCTGCCGCTCTCCGACGGCGCCCAGATGGCCGGACTCGTCGCCGAATTGCGCGGGATCGCAGAATCGGTCGGCGCCTCGAACGATACGGCCTTTGGCGAAACCGCAGCGCGTCTGGCGTCCACGCTGGACGACCTGCAGGCCGCAACGGACTGGCTTTCAACCGCGCTTGCGGAAGGCCGGCAGGCGGATGCGCTCGCCGGCGCGACGCCCTATCAGCGGCTCTTCGGCCTTGCGCTGACCGGGGCCTATCTCGCCAAGGCGGCGCTGGCGGAGGCAGGCGACGGCCGCAAGCACGAGCGGATCGCGCTCTGCCGTTTCACTGCGGAAAACATCATCGCGGAAACCGCTGCCCTCAAGGATCGTGTCGTAACGGGTGCCGCAAGCATCGCGGCGGCACGAACCCTGCTCGACTAGCGCCACGTTTGCGCGGACGAATGTGACCGCGGCGCGGCAGGGCCTGCCGGCGACACCACGGAACGAACGGACGGGCACGGACGCTGCCCTGGGAGGAAAGAAACAACATGAGCGATCATATCCTCGTCGAACGTCCGCAGGCCGCGCCCGGCGTGCAGGTGATCAGGCTGAACCGCCCGGAAAAGAAGAACGCCATCACGCGCGACATGTACCGGATGATGACGGAAGCGCTGCGCGCCGGCGATGTCGACCCGGCCGTGCGCGCCACCCTTCTGCTCGGCAGCGCGGGCTGCTTTTCCGCCGGCAACGACATGGCGGACTTCCTCGCCTTCGCCATGGGGGGAACGATGGGGCGAGAGGTCGTGGACTTCCTGCATGCGCTGACGGCGCACAACAAGCCGCTCGTTTCCGGGGTCGACGGGATTGCGATCGGCATCGGCACGACCATCCACATGCATTGCGACCTGACGATTGCTTCGCCCGCCTCGATCTTCAAGGCGCCGTTCGTCGATCTGGCTCTGGTTCCTGAAGCCGCCTCCAGCCTGATCGCGCCACGGCTGATGGGGCATCAGCGCGCCTTTGCGCTGCTCGTCGCAGGCGAAGGCTTCTCCGCCGAACAGGCAAGGGAGGCCGGCCTGATCTGGAAGGTGAGCGAGGCGGTCGAGGCCGAGGCGATGGAACTTGCAAGCCGTCTGGCGAGCAAGCCGCCGGAGGCCTTGCGCACGTCGCGCGAACTGCTGCGTGGCAACCGCGAGGATATCGCCGGGCGTATCGACGAGGAGGCGCACCATTTTGCCGTGCGCCTGCGCAGCGCCGAGGCCCGCGCCGCCTTCGAGGCCTTCATGGCGAAAAAGTAGCACGGTGCGTGCGGCAGCTCATTTCTCCAGCGTCGCCACCGCCTCGACATGGGGCGACCATAGAAACTGGTCGATCGGCGTAACGCCCGTGATCCGGTAGCCCCCGGCAACGAGGATCGCGAGATCGCGGGCGAGCGTTACCGGATTGCAGGAGACGGCTGCGATCTTCTTCACGCCCGAACGGGCCAGTTCGCGACACTGATCCTCGGCGCCGGCCCGCGGCGGGTCGAAGACGACCGCATCGAAAGCTTTCAGCTCCGAGGCCATCAGCGGTCGGCGGAACAGGTCGCGCTTTTCCACCGTGACCGGTTTCAGCCCCTGCGCGTGACGGGCCGCATGGTCGAGCGCCTTCAAGGCCCTGTCGTCGCCTTCCACGGCATGGACGCGCGCGCCGCGCGCCATCCTGAGCGCGAAGGTACCGGAGCCGGAAAAGAGATCGGCCACACGCTTGGCCTTGCCGACATGTCCGAGCACGAGGGCCGCCATGGCATCCTCCGCTTCCTTTGTCGCCTGGGTGAACCCGCCGGGAGGCGGTGCGACGAGCACGCCGCCGAAGTCGAGCTGCGGCTTCTGCGGCTCGATCAGCACCTCCGCGTCGCTGGAGACGCGGGCGATGCCGCGCAGCGCAAGCACGCATTCCGTCACCGCGCGCCGCTGCTTGTCTCCCACCTTGCGAACGCCCTCGAAGGCGATGTCGAGCCCGGACAACGTTTCCAGGACGGTCAGCCTGAAACCCTGGCTATCGGTCGCAATGGCTGCGGCCAGCGCGCGCAGCACATCCAGCCGCGAGACGATGCCGGGGCTTGCGACGGGACATCGGTCGATGTCGACGATGTGATGGCTGCCGGCCTGGTTGAAGCCGAGCAGCATGCCCTTTTCGGTCTTGCGCACGGTGAAGACGACGCGTCGGCGTTCGCCCGGCGCGCAGGGGATGAGGGGGGCTACGGTCGCAGACAGGCCTTTCGCCTTCAGCGCGTCTGCGACGATGCCGCGCTTGAATTCGCGGTAGAGCGTGTCCGAGGCATGCTGGAGCGAGCAGCCGCCGCAGGTGCCGTTCCGGCCCTCCGGCCCGAAATGGTGGCAGGCGGGCGCTATTCTGTCCGCCGAGGCGACCGAGGTGGAGATCACCGTTCCCTGGTTTTTCACCCGGGCGATCGCCACCGTCTCTCCGGGCAGCGTGAAGGGCACATAGATCGGGCCGTCCGGTCCTGGGGCGATGCCGTCCCCGCCGCTGCCAAGCCTGCCGATCGTCACCGTTTCCGTGCTCATGCTTTCAATCCTGCGAGAAGAAATTCCTGGTTGCCGTCGCCGCCGGCAATGGGCGAAGGGATAATACCGAGGCTCTCCCAGCCCATGTCGTCGCGCAGCCAGCGCTGCAGTTCGTCGGCGATCGCCGGTCCCGACGCGGGGTCCCGGAGAAGCCCGCCCTTGCCGATCGCATCCCGCCCGGCCTCGAACTGCGGCTTGACCAGAAGCACGCAGAAGGCGCCGGGGCGGGCGAGCGTCAGCGCCGGCGGCAAGGCGAGCTTCAGCGAGATGAAGGAGACGTCGGAGACGACGCCATCGATCGTGCGGCCGCCCAGATCGTTCGCGCCCAGGACGCGGGCATTGAGGCCCTCGAGACTGGTGACGCGCGGATCGTCGGCCAGCCGCGGATGCAGCTGGCCGTGGCCGACATCGACGGCGACGACGTGGGCGGCGCCGCGGGATAGCAGAACCTGCGTGAAGCCGCCCGTCGAGGCGCCGATGTCCAGGCAGGTCTTCCCGGCGGGATCCAGGCCGAAATGATCGAGCGCTGCGACCAGTTTCAATGCCGCGCGTGAGACGTAGGCGCGCGCGGGGTCGTCGAGCCCGATCTCCGCGCGGGCGTCCACGACCGTGCCGGCCTTCTTCACCGTCCGCCCGTCCACCGTCACCGTGCCGCGCGCGATCGCGTCGCGCGCACGCGAGCGGCTTTCGAAAAGGCCGCGCGTGACCAGCAAATGGTCGAGGCGCTGTGATGATGGGCTCTGGTCGGACATGGCCTCTCATGGCGCGTCGTCGCGTCCATGGCAAGGCGATTTCCGCGGAATATCCGGGTGAGGCGTCCGCGGCAATGCATTTGCGGGAGTCGATAATTCATAAAGTCTTTATGTGAAATTCTTACAAATACGGCGATTTTGGAGACTGGCGATGTCTCCCGTGCGCCATGACTGCGCCCGCGCCACGCCTCCCGATCATGTCCCAGCATTATGACGCCGCTCGCAGCCACATCCTCCCATGCGCGCGTGCGCCCGGCCCGCAGGAGTTTGCAATGTCGTCCAGGAATATTTCGCTGAGCGCAAAGCTCAGCGTCACGTTTGCGGGGTTGATCCTCGTTTTTCTCGCCGTATCCGGCATAGTCTATGCCAAGGCGCGCACGTCGCAACTCGCCTCCGAAAGCCAGCTGCGCGCCGAACGTCTCGTCAATGTCATCGATGCCGCCTTGCAGGCGATGCTGGAGCAGGCGGTCAACCAGCGCGGCTTCCTGCTCTTCCGCAGCGACAGCACCTATGGCGACGTCTTCGCCAACCGCGAAAAGATGCTGAAGAACATCGAGGAGGCAAAGCAGATCGCGGCCGGCCAGCCGGACATGCTGAAGTCGATCGAAGCGATGCAGGCCGCAGCCGACGTCTTCCACACGCAACTCGCCCTGCCGCAGCTCGAGGCGCGCAAGACCACCGAGGCGCCGATCGCAGAGATCATCGAAATCGGGCGTAACACGTCGAAGGGGCAGCTGGACGTTTTCCGCTCCGCCGCCGCCACCGTCAAGGAGCAGGCTGGCAAGTGGTCCGCGCAGCAGGTCGAACAGCAGGCCCGGGCCAACGCCGATCTGTCGCTCACGCTCATCGTCGGCATGCTCGCCGCGATCGCGATTGCCGTGCTGCTCGCCTGGCTTCTGTCGCGGGCGATCGTCCGGCCGATCATCGGCATGACGGCGGCGATGGACAGGCTTGCGGGCGGAGACAACGATGTCGCAGTGCCCGCGCTCGACCGGAAGGATGAAGTGGGGCGCATGGCCAATGCGGTCCTGATCTTCAAGCAGGCTGCCGTGGAGAAGCTTAGGCTTGCCGGTGAAACCGAGCGCATGCGCGGCGATGCCGAGCGCCAGCGCCTCGATGCCGACGCGCAGAAGAAGCAGGAAGCAGCCGAACTCGGTACCGCCGTCGAAGCGCTCGCCGCAGGGCTTGCCGGCCTTGCCGATGGCGATGTCGGCTATCGTATCCACACCCCTTTCGCCGCGCATCTCGACCGCCTGCGGCTGGACTTCAACGCCTCGCTCGACAAATTGCGCGGCGCGCTTCGGTCGGTCGGCAATAATGCGGCGGCAATCAATGCCGGAGCCTCGGAAATCCTTTCGGCGGCCAACGACCTGGCGCGGCGCACCGAGCAGCAGGCCGCTTCCGTCGAGGAGACCGCGGCGGCACTCGAAGAGGTGACCGCGACGGTCCGCGACTCCGCCAAGGGCGCAGAAGAGGCAGGCCGCCTCGTCGAGCATACCCGCAAGGGTGCGGAGCGCTCCGGCGAGATCGTCCGCAACGCCGTGTCCGCGATGCATGCCATCGAGCGCTCGTCGGGAGAGATCTCCAACATCATCGGCGTCATCGAGGATATCGCGTTCCAGACGAACCTGCTGGCGCTCAATGCCGGGGTGGAAGCCGCACGGGCCGGCGAGGCCGGCAAGGGCTTTGCCGTCGTTGCCCAGGAGGTCCGCGAACTCGCACAGCGCTCCGGCAACGCCGCCAAGGAGATCAAGGCGCTGATCACGACATCCGGTCAGCAGGTCCACTCCGGCGTCGAGCTGGTCGAGGAGACCGGCAAGGCGCTCGAGGCGATCGTCGGCGAAGTGCAGGAGATCAATCGCCACGTCGCGGCCATCGTCGTCGCCACGCGCGAACAGGCCACCGGCCTGCACGAGATCAGCACCGCCGTGAACACCATGGACCAGGGTACGCAGCAGAACGCCGCGATGGTGGAGCAGCAGACAGCCGCAAGCCACAGCCTGGCGCAGGAAGCGGCCGCGCTGAACGCCCTGCTGAGCCAATTCAAGCTCGGCAACGCGCGCGATGGTGCCGCAGACGCCCGCCCTGCCCAGAGGCGCGCTGCCTGATCTTGACGCCGCGCGCTGACAAGAGCGCGCGGCGTCCGAACACATGCGCTGCTTGGATGTCCGCGGCCGGCGTGCGGAGGGCTTGACGAAGAACGCCCCGACGACCTTCGAAATGAAGGCCAAGGACTTCTATCCCCAACGCTGATCCTGATCGTGTTCCTGATCCCGGGCCCCGGCCAGCCGGTAAAGGCGCAGCCCCGAGGCGGAACTGATCCCGAAAAGGCGGCAGTGTATGCTCTTCCGCCCTGGCCATGCAGGTGAATTTTCGGCGGGATCAGCCGGCGGCGCCGACGCCGAGATCCTTCTGGCCGAGCGCCTTGAAAACGGCCGAAACGATGCCGGCGCGGTCGAGGCCCGACTTGGCATACATCGCCTCGGGCTTGGCCTGTTCCATCCAGGTGTCGGGCAGGATCAGCGGCCGCACCTTGAGCCCGCTCTCCAGCAGGCCCTCATGGGCGAGGAACTGCAGCACGTGGCTGGCGAAACCGCCGACGGCGCCCTCTTCGATTGTGATCAGCACCTCGTGGTGTCTGGCAAGCTGGCGGATCAGGTCCTGATCGAGCGGCTTTGCGAAGCGGGCATCGGCCACCGTCGTCGACAGTCCCGCCGCATCGAGATCCTCGGCCGCGAGCAGACATTCCGAAAGCCGCGTTCCGAACGAGAGCAGTGCCACCTTCGAGCCCTGCTTGACGACGCGTCCCTTGCCGATCGCAAGGACTTCGCCGCGTGCCGGCAGGTCGACGCCGACGCCTTCGCCGCGCGGATAGCGGAACGAGATCGGGCCTTCGTCATAGGCTGCGGCTGTGCGCACCATGTGCTTCAGTTCGGCCTCGTCAGCCGCTGCCATCACGACGAAGCCGGGCAGCGAGGCGAGATAGGTCGTGTCGAACGCGCCGGCATGCGTCGGCCCGTCCGCGCCCACGAAACCCGCCCGGTCGATCGGAAAGCGCACCGGCAGGCCCTGTATGGCGACGTCATGCACCAC
The DNA here is from genome assembly GCF_900220975.1 of Rhizobium subbaraonis. GTDB lineage: Bacteria > Pseudomonadota > Alphaproteobacteria > Rhizobiales > Rhizobiaceae > Mycoplana > Mycoplana subbaraonis. The sequence goes on from NZ_OBQD01000001.1 coordinate 231,634, forward strand.
CTGGTCGTAGGCGCGCTGCAGGAACGTCGAGTAGAGTGCGGCAAACGGCTTGTAGCCTTCGGCGGCAAGACCGGCGGCAAACGTCACGGCGTGCTGCTCGGCAATGCCGACGTCGAACAGACGGCTCGGGTAGATGCCGCCGAACTTGTCCAGGCCGGTGCCGTTCGGCATCGCGGCGGTGATGCCGATGATCTTGTCGTCGTGGGCGGCCTCCTCGATCAGCGCGTCCGCAAAGACAGCGGTATAGGAGGGCGCGTTCGGCTTCACCTTCGCCTGGGCGCCGGTGATGACGTCGAACTTGTTGACGCCGTGATATTTGTCGGCGGCGGCTTCCGCCGGGGGATAGCCCTTGCCCTTCTGCGTGACCACGTGGATCAGGACGGGGCCCTTGGCGTTCTCGCGCACATTGCGCAGCACCGGCAGCAGGTGGTCGAACGAATGGCCGTCGATCGGGCCGATATGGTAGAAGCCCATCTCCTCGAACAGCGTGCCGCCGGTCACGTAGCCGCGGGCATGCTCTACCGCCCGCGTGATTGCCCGGTCGACGGACTTGCCGAGATAGGCCGTCATCTTCTTGCCGAGTTCGCGGAAGCCCATGTAGGTGCGGCCCGAGGCGAGCCGCGCCAGATAGGCGCTCATCGCGCCCGTCGGCGGGGCGATCGACATGTCGTTGTCGTTGAGGATGACGATCAGGCGCGCATCGAGCGCGCCGGCATTGTTCAGCGCCTCATAGGCCATGCCGGCCGACATCGCCCCGTCGCCGATCACCGCGATCACGTTGCGCTGCGTACCTGAAAGCTCAGAGGCGACCGCCATGCCGAGGCCGGCGGAGATCGAGGTCGAGGAATGGGCGGCGCCGAAGGGGTCGTATTCGCTTTCGGCGCGCCGCGTGAAGCCGGAGAGGCCGTCTTCCTGCCTGAGCGTGCGGATGCGGTCGCGCCGCCCGGTCAGGATCTTGTGCGGGTAGCATTGATGCCCGACATCGAAGATCAGCCGGTCATGCGGCGTATTGAAGACCTTGTGAATGGCAATCGTCAATTCCACGACGCCGAGACCGGCCCCCAGGTGGCCGCCGGTCATCGAGACGGCATCGACCATCTCGCTGCGGAGCTCGGCTGCGAGCTGCGGCAGGGCGCTGTCGTCCACCTTCTTCAGATCCGCCGGGATGTTGACCTGGTCGAGCAGGGGCGTGGCTGGCAATTGTCTCACTCTTGATGCGCTGTTTGCGGATAGGCGGCTGGGCCTCATTCGGGCGCAGCCGAAATCCTCTCGTTATCTGTCATTGCCGAATGCGGCGCTGTTTGCAACCTTTACGCCAGAATAGTTCGCCATTCTGGTCAAGGAAACCGTGGCATGCGTCGCATTCGGTGTCTCCTGACGTGACAAGTAGGCATTGTCGGGGCAAAGCACCATCCCCAGGCTTATCCCCAGGCTCAGTTTTCCGGCAGCGGAATGAATTCTTCCTCGTCGCCGGGGACGATGTCGAAGCGGCCCGTACGCCACTCTTCCTTCGCCTGTTCGATCCGCTCCTTAGAGGACGACACGAAGTTCCACCAGATATAGCGCTTCGAGCCCAGTGCCGCCCCGCCGAACAGGGCGACGTGACAGCCTTCCGCGCCCGCCTTGAGCGTTATCGCGTCACCGGGACGGAAGACCAGCAGCCGGTCAGGGCCAAAGAGGTCGCCGGCGACGTCGAGTTCGCCGGAGAGCACGTAGACTGCGCGCTCTTCCCAGTCGGCTGCAAGCGGAGCGCTCGCGCCGGGGCTCAGCGTCAAATCGGTGTAGAGCGTGTCGGTCGCCACTTTGACCGGCGAGCGGTGGCCCTCGTAGTGGCCGATGATCACGCGCCCGCTGATGCCGTTGTCCTCGAAGACGGGGAGCTTGTCCCGCGTCGCATGGACGAAGGCGGGATCGACCTCCTCCTGCCCGTCTGGCAGGGCCAGCCAGGTCTGCAGGCCGGAAAGGCCGTGCGGATGCCCGCGAACGTTCTCGGGCGAGCGTTCGGAATGGACGATGCCGCGTCCGGCCGTCATCAGGTTCAGGTCGCCGGGACGGATCACCATTTCCGTTCCCAGGCTGTCGCGATGCTTGATCTCGCCGTCGAAGAGGTAGGTGACGGTCGAAAGGCCGATATGCGGGTGGGGGCGCACGTCGATCGCGTCACCGGCACGAAACAGCGCCGGTCCCATGCGGTCGAAAAAGATGAACGGGCCGACGAGGCGGCGCTTGGCGGTCGGCAGCGCACGCCGGACCTCGAAGCCGCCGAGGTCGCTGGTGCGCGGGATGATCAGGTTTTCGAGCGCGTTGCAGGCGGCGGAATCGCCTGCAACGGGGTCCGGTCCGGGGAAAAAGCTCATGTCTCGCCTCCTGTCCTTGGTTTCAGGCAGTGAACAGGAGGCCGTGCAGGCTTGCAAGGAATTTGCCGGCCAGCTGTTGTGAACGGACTGTTCAGGTCAGCGGGACGGGGACCGTCTGCTCGTCGAACGACCTCTGCGCCGCCTCGATCTCGGCACTGTTTTCCTGAACCCATTCGACGAGCTCGCAGACCGGCTTCATCAATTTGAAGCCGAGCGGTGTCAGTGCATAATCGACGCGCGGCGGGATGGTGGCAAACATCGTGCGGGTAACGAGCCCGTCACGTTCCAGATAGCGCAGGGTCAGGGTCAGCATGCGCTGGGAGATGCCGGTGACCTGCTTCTTCAGTTCGTTGAAACGCAGCGGCCCCGCGCGGAGCGCGCCGATGACAGAGAGCGACCACTTGTCGCCCACGCGGTCGAGGATTTCACGGCTGCCGCCGGTGACGGTCTGTCGGTATTCGGGAGTTTGGGAATGACTTAGCATCTTATGGCCTTGCTTTTTGACTTGGGCAATCTGAGCGGCTGGGCTTGCCGGCTGAACGCTCCAGTGCGGGTGTTGGCGGGGCAGGGGGGGAGGAAGTTCCCTGCCGTCCGCTTTTTCCGCTCGTCGTTCCATGAGCCGTCTGCCGCCTGTGATTGCCATTGCGTCGCGTGCCGTGGGAGGGACGGCACTAATATACGAGTGCCCCATTTATTGAGGTAGCTCCATATATGGGGGCTACTTGATATGATCCGGTGAAAAAATCAACACCCTAGATATCATTTTGCAAACTTGGGCGACCCCAAGGCTGATCGTGACAATTCTGTGTGTCCGGGAAAAGTGGCCCGAAACGACACTGAAAACCCGGCGTCCGACGGCCGGGTTGGCGGGTGTTGCGGGGGACTTTCCGGCGAATACCGGGAATGTCACGAATGCGTGACCTTTGCCGTGAGCGGCGGCCTTACGGCAGTCAGCCGTTGTCGAGCGGCTCGACGCCCTGCGGCGCTCCGGCGCGGTCGAGCCTGATCTTCTCGATTCGATTTTCGGCAGCGCCCAGCAGCTTCTCGCAGTGCTTCTTCAGCGCTTCGCCCCGTTCGTAGATCTCGATCGATTTGTCGAGGGCGACGTCGCCGCGCTCCAGCGCGGCCACGATCTTCTCCAGCTCCTCCACGGCCTGTTCGAAGGAAAGGGCGGAAACGTCCGCGGCGGTCGTCAACGTTGTCATGATTATCCTCTCATCAGCCGGTGGATGTGCGTGGCGGCCGATTCGGCCAGCCCCTGCAGGTCGTAGCCGCCTTCCAACAGGCTGACCACCCGGTTTGAGGCGGAGCGCTCCGCCACCTCCATCAGCTTTGCCGTGGCCCAGTCGAAATCGTCGGCCACGAGGTGAAGCTGGGCGAGGGGGTCGCGGTGGTGGGCATCGAAGCCGGCCGAGATGATGATCAGGTCCGGGCGGAAGTCAGTCACCCGCGGCAGCACCCGGCTTCTGAAGGCTTCGCGGAAATGATCGCTTCCGGTTTCGGGCGACAGCGGCGCGTTCACGATGTTGCCGGCGCCGGTCTCGTCCTTTGCGCCGGTGCCAGGATAGAGCGGCATCTGGTGCGTCGAGCAGAACAGCACCGACGGGTCGTCGAAGAAGATGTCCTGGGTGCCGTTGCCGTGATGGACGTCCCAGTCGATGATTGCGATGCGCTCCACGCCGTGCGCCCGTTGCGCGTGCCGGGCGGCGATCGCGGCATTGTTGAAGAAGCAGAAACCCATGGCTTTCGTCTTCTCGGCGTGATGGCCCGGCGGGCGCGAGGCGACGAAGACGTTGTCAGCCTCGCCGGCAAAGACGGCGTCCACGGCGGCGATTGCGCCGCCGACGCCGGTCAGCGCCGCCTGCAGGCTGGCGGGACTGGCATAGGTGTCGGCCTCGAACTGGTTGATCCCTTCCTCGGGTATCTCGGCCATCACGCTGCGCAGGTGGCTTTCGGGATGCGCAAGCAGAACGAAATCCTCGTTTGCCTTTTGGGCCTCTCGCCGCACGAGCGGCTGAAACCGCTCGTGCTCGAGCGCAAGGTTCAGCGCCCGCAGCCTGTCCGGTCGCTCCGGGTGGCCTTCGGGGGTCTTGTGCTCAAGGAAGATCGGGTTCTCGAAGAGGATCGTCGTCATGGTTCGACGCTACCTTCTGTCACGGGCAGGGTCCACGGGAAATGGGTTCCAACGCGCTGTTTTTCAACAGCCGCCGGTCCGTCACCATCTGTTCGCGCGGACGATACGTGGGCCGGTTGCGTCTTGAGAACTCAGGTCCTGATCGGCAGTAGCGGATATCCCGCCTGGACCGCGCGCGCCGCCAGCATCGCCACGACTGCCTTGATCAGGTCGCCCGGGATGAACACGAGCGAAGCGATCGCGGTCTCGACAAATGCCTTGCCGCTCATGAAGGACAGCCATGCGATGCCGAGCAGGTAGACGACGCCGATGCCGCCGACGACGGCTGCGAGGAAGAAGCTCGCGAACTGCATGAACTCCGTCTGGCTGTCGCGCACAAGCCGCTCGGCGATCAGCCCGGTGACGAAGGCGCCGGCAATCCAGCCGACGAGATAGCCGGCGGTAGGCCCGGCAAAGACGGCAAGTCCGCCCCGACCGCCCGACAGCACTGGCAGGCCGATCGCGACCAGAAGAACGACGAGCAGGCAGGCGGCCGCGCCGCGCTTGGCGCCGAGGATGCATCCCGCCAGCATCACGCCGAGCGACTGCGCTGTGATCGGCACGGGAATGAAGCCGAAGGTGATCGGCGGCAGCATGCCGAGCACGACAATGATGGCTGCGAACAGCGCGACGAGGACGATGTCTCTGGTGCTCATGGAGGTGCCTGCTGCCTGTCTCAGTGTTGGCGTTATCGAGGTTATTGCCGCCGAAAGCCGCGGGCGTCAATCGCCATCGCGATCGTATCGGCGTCCTTGAGGGTGAGGATGACAAGCGGCACGAGTACACCGAGCGGCCGCGCGCGCAGGCCGCGTGCGCGATGCGCCTCGCGGATGTCGCCGTACCGTGCCAGGATCTCCGGTGCAAAGCGCAGCACCAGCCCGACGGCAAGGCTCACATCGGCAGCCCGCAGCAGTCCAAGCCGTTCCAGCGGGCGCAGCAGCACGGCAATTTCGTCCATGAAGGCCGAAACGGTGGTGGTCGCCGTCACCGCCGCTGCCAGGAGAACCAGCGTGCCAAGGCGGAAAAGGACGGCCAGCGCGTCCGAAAGCGAGTGAAACAGATAGTTCGCCAGGGCCACCAGAAGCACGGTGAAGAGGACGAAGCGTACGCGCCGAAACGCCTCGCGCAGTCCTATGCCGGTCGAGGCGTAGAGCCCGGCGGCAATGATCGCAAAGGCGACTAGGAGCCACACGTTGGAGACGGCAAAAAGGCCGGCTGCCACGGCGAAAAGCACGATCAGCTTCAGCCGCGCCGACGTCCGGTGCAAAAGCGTCGTGCCCTCGATGTCGAGCCCGGTCAGCATGCGGCGATCTCCCGGTAGCGCGAAATGGCGTCCTCGGGAGGGGCGTCGGCGGCAAGCCTGCCCTGATGAAACAGCAGCACGCGATCGAAGCTGTCCAGCAGACCCAGGTCGTGCGTGATGACGATTGCCTGTTCGGGAAGGTCGGCCACGGTCTTCTCGATGAGGCGGCGGTTCTTCAGGTCCAGCTGGTTGGTCGGTTCGTCGAGGATCAGCACGTCCGGGCCCGTCACCATCACGCTTGCGATGGCGGCGAGCTGGGTTTCCCCGCCCGACAGTTCGTGGATGCGCCGACGGGCGAGATGCGGGATGCCGAAGCGCTGCAGCACCGCTTCCGTCCTGCCGGCGATCTCGGTGGCCGAAAGGCCGCGGTTCTTCAGCCCGAACGCGATGTCCTCCGCCAGCACCGGCAGGATCATCTGATGCTGCGGGTTCTGGAAGATGAACCCGGCCCGGCCGCGCGCCGCCTCCTCGTCGGCGACGGTGTCAAGGCCGCCGATGGTGACGCGGCCGGTCGTCGGGCGCACCAGCCCGTTGATCAGCCGCGCGAACGTCGTCTTGCCGGAGCCGTTCAGGCCGATGATGCCGATGCGTCGTTCAAAAAGCGTCAGGGACAGCGGATGCAGCGCAGTTCGCCCGGCGAAACTGACCGACGCGTCGCTGAAGACGATCTCCAAATTGGCACTCCCCAACCGGTAAGGTGAGGCGGCTATAGCCGGTTCGCCCCGCAAAGGAAACCGGGTTGGAAGGCGTGGGAATATATGCCTATCATGCGCCCATGACGATTCTTCTGAAGAACGCGGATGCCCGGCGCATCTTCCTGTCAAAGCAGGGCCTCAGCGGGCCGCCCGGTCGCCTGCTCGGCAAGGACGGCCTGTTGCAGCTGATCCAGGACATCGGCTTCGTCCAGGTGGACAGCATCGCCACCGTCGAACGCGCGCACCACCAGATCCTGTTCTCGCGCAACCAGACCTACCGCCGCGAGCATCTTGCCGATCTTCTGGAGAAGGACGGCGAACTGTTCGAGAACTGGACGCACGACGCCTCTATCATTCCGAGCGCCTTCTATCCCTATTGGAAGCACAAGTTCCGCCGCGAGCACGCGGCGATCCTCGATCGCTGGCGCCGCTGGCAGGGGGAAGGGTTCGATTCCAGCTTCGAGGAAACCTACCGGCGGATCGCCGAAGGGGGTGCTGTGATGTCGCGCGAGCTGAAGGCGGCCGAGCACGAATCCGGCGGCTGGTGGAACTGGCATCCCAGCAAGACGGCGCTGGAGTATCTCTGGCGTACCGGCAAGGTTGCGATCGCGCGCCGCGAGAATTTCCAGAAGGTCTACGATCTGGCCGAAAGGGTTCTGCCCGGCCGCCACCACGAGCCGGAGGTGGATCACGACGCCTTCGTCGACTGGGCCTGCCGCAGCGCGCTGCTGCGCCTGGGATTTGCGACGCATGGCGAGATCGCAGCCTTCTGGGACCTCGTTTCGCCGGACGAAGCAAAGGCATGGATCGATGCGCGCAGGCCTGAATTGTGCGAAGTCCGCATCGAGCCGCTGGATGGTGGCCGGCCAAGGCAGTCCTTTGCCTTTGCAGGCTTCGACGAACTGGCACGGAAGGCACCGGAGGCGCCGGCCCGGTTGCGGGTGCTGTCGCCGTTCGATCCGCTGATCCGGGACCGCAACCGGACGGAACGGCTGTTCGGCTTCTTCTATCGCATCGAGGTCTTCGTGCCGGAGCCGAAGCGCCAGTACGGCTACTACGTCTTTCCGCTTTTGGAAGGCGACCGGCTGGTCGGGCGCATCGACATGAAGGCGGATCGCAAGGCCGGCGAGCTCGTCGTCCGCAGGCTCTGGCTGGAGCCAAAGGTCAAGGCGACGTCCGGCCGGCTGGAGAGGCTGGAGGCGGAACTGGCGCGCCTTTCCCGTTTCACAGGCGTCGAGCGCGTCCGTTATCTCGACGGCTGGCTGGGCGACTGAAACCGGCTCAGAAGCGGACGTGCTTGCGGATCTTGCGCCAATTCACCAGCATGCGCTTGCCGATGTTCATCGCCGCAAGCGGGGGATAGGTCTTGCGCGTCTTGCGCATGGCCGATTGCAGCAGTTCCCGCACGGCCGGGACCTGGCGCAGTTCGTCCTCGTCATAGTAGGTGTAGGTCGCCGGCGTCTGCACGAAGATGTTGCCGCTCTCGGGCAGGGGATGCATGCGCGACCCGAGCGTTGAGACCAGCCGCCTCTCTGTGTTTCGGAAGTGTCGGGTCTCGCGCGGCAGCGTCAGCGTCCGCCGGGCGCCAGCGGCGTTTTCAGCGATCGTCGCGACAATCCGCGTCTTTTCCTCCGGGGTGAAAAGGAAGCGTATCACCTGGCCGATATGCAGCGCCTTGCGGCTGTTGCCGCGCCCCGTCGGAAAGCCGCTGTCCTTGGCCAGCATGCGGATGAATTCGGTCAGCTCGATCGGCAGGCGTTCGTTTGCCGGCGGCCTGGTCGCCTTCATGTCCTGGATGTCGAGCACGGTCTGGAGGAAATAGGCGTAGATATCCAGCTTGCGGCGGCGGATCTCTTCGAAGAGCAGCACGGTGTAGTCGATGCCCGGCAGTTCCATTACCGGCCCGATCTCCCGTAGGGGGTTGAGGTAGGTCGCCCGCGAGGGGTTCTTCAGCGGTCGCGCGATCCAGGCCGGCAGGCTCGGTGCAGGTCCCATGCTCGCCTTCTGCGCCCAGAAGGAATAGAGCGTGTCGAGCGGGTCGCGCAGCGCATAGACGACGTGCAGCCGCCGTTCGCCGATGATCTCGCGGATCGCCTCGAAATGCTCCTTCTTCCAGCGGCGGAAGCCTTCCGACGACAGAAGCACGTTCAGCCCTTCGCGATCCGCCTTGCGGATCACCTTGAGAAAATCCTCGAAGGCCTTTCCCTTCCGCCGCAGGAACTGGCCTTCGTTGTCGGACAGGTCATGGTGGGCGGTAGCGACACGTTCGCCGACCACCGGATAGAGCCAGCCCCGCCGCTGCAGGTCCTCGGCATTGTGGTGGAAGTTCGCCTGCATATAGGTGGTCGCGGTCTTGTGGGGACCGATATGCATCACCAGTCGCAATTGCTCGTGTTGCTTCATGCAGCCTCTACGTTCCACGGTTGACGTTCATGCCGGTATCCGCCCTCGGCGGGGCCGCCATATCGGCGGATTGTGGCTGAACCGCGTTTGCGCACGCTGGAGGAATGCTGTTCTGCTTTTACTTCAGCCGGCCGGTCTGGCCGCGGTCCCTCAGATAGTGGTCCGCAATCGCGCATGCCACCATCGCCTCGCCGATCGGCACGGCGCGGATGCCGACGCACGGATCGTGCCGGCCCTTGGTGCGGACGTCCACCTCTTTGCCGTCGCTGTCGATCGAGCGGCGCTCGGTCAGGATGGAGGAGGTGGGCTTGATGGCGAAGCGCGCGATCACCGGCTGGCCGGTGGCGATTCCACCCAGAATGCCGCCGGCGTGGTTCGAGAGGAACACCGGCTGGCCGTCCGGGCCGATGCGCATCTCGTCGGCGTTTTCCTCGCCGGTGATTTCCGCTGCGCCGAAGCCGTTGCCGATCTCCACGCCCTTGACCGCATTGATGGACATGAGGTTGGCGGCAATGTCCTGGTCGAGCTTGGCGTAGATCGGCGCGCCGATGCCCGCCGGCACGCCCTCGGCCACCACTTCGATGACGGCACCGACGGAGGACCCCGCCTTGCGGATCGCGTCGAGGTAGTCTTCCCATACCGGGACGATGTCCGGGTCCGGGGCGAAGAACGGGTTGGTATCGACCACGCTCCAGTCCCAGTTGTCGCGGTTGATGCGGTGCTTGCCGATCTGGACGAGGGCCGCCCGAACGTTAAGGCCCGGAACGACCTTGCGCGCGATACCGCCGGCTGCGACGCGCGCGGCCGTCTCGCGTGCCGAGGAGCGCCCGCCACCGCGATAGTCGCGGATGCCGTACTTCACGTCGTAGGTAAAATCGGCATGTCCCGGGCGATAGCGCTTGGCGATCTCCGAATAGTCCTTGGAACGCTGGTCGGTGTTCTCGATCATCATCGAGATGGGCGTGCCGGTCGTCGTCATGGTCACGCCGTCCTCGTCGAACATGACGCCGGAGAGGACGCGCACCAGGTCGTCCTCGCGCCGCTGCGTGACGAAGCGTGATTGGCCGGGCTTGCGCTTGTCGAGCCAGGCCTGGATTTCGGAAAGCGTGAAGCGCAGGCCGGGCGGGCAGCCGTCGACGACGCAGCCCAGTGCCGGTCCGTGGCTTTCGCCCCACGTGGTGACGCGGAAAAGTTGACCGAATGTATTGTGTGACATGAAACCCTGCCGGAACGCCTCGTACCGGTCCGCGGGAGCGCCCGCGTTCCGCTCTGTTCGGGCGCACTCATAGAACCGATTGCGGAAAAGTTGAAGTCTTTTCGCTTGAAGCGCGCCGATGGCGGGCCCTGATTGCGACCGGACGCCTGCTCAGGAAGCCGATCGCCACCGCTTCTCGATGGCGTAGTCGAGGAAAGCATCGCGCGCAAGCGGGCGGGAGAAGGCGTAGCCCTGCAGCAGGTCGCAGCCGAGCGCGCTGAGCATTTCCGCATGCGCCATGGTTTCCACCCCTTCCGCCACGACGGAGATGCCGAGCGAGCGACCGATCTCGATGATGGAACGCACCAGCGCCTGCTCGTGGCGCGAGTTCAGGATCGGCGCGACGAGCTGGCGGTCGATCTTCAGCCGCTTCGGCCGCAGCTTCAGGAGGCTCACGATCGAGGTGTGACCGGTGCCGAAATCGTCGATCTCGATGTCGATGCCGAGATCCTTGATGCGCTCGATGTTGGTCTGTACCAGGTCGTCGGCGTCATCGAGGAAGATGGCTTCCACCAACTCGAAGGAAAGCTGGCCAGGCGCGATCGACAGGCCCGCGAGGCTATCGACCAGCGTCTCGTCGCGAAGCCGCTTTGCCGAAACGTTGACCGAAATCTTCGGCATGGTGAAGCCGCGCGCCGCCCAGACGCTGCAATCCGTCAGCGCCTTCTCCAGCATGATGCGGTCCAGCGTCGCGGTGACGTTGAGGTCCTCGGCGATTTCCAGGAAATGTCCGGGAACAAGCAGGCCCTTCTGTGGATGCCGCCAGCGGATCAGGGCCTCCGCGCCGACAAGTTCGAGCGTGCGGGCACAGATCTGCGGCTGATAGTAGGGGACGAACTCGTTGTTCTCGATGCCCGTCAGGATATCGTCGGCCGTCCGCTTGTTGCGGATGATCACCGCTTCGAGGACGGCATTGAAGAATTCGTGACGGTTGCGGCCCTGCGCCTTCGCCCGGTAGAGCGCGATGTCGGCATTGACGAGAAGCTTGCGGGTATCCAGGTCTCTGCCGCCGCCCACCGCGATCCCGATGCTGACGCCGAAGCGGCACATGTGCCCGTTGTAGTCGACGGGCTGGCGCATCAGTTCGATGATGCGGTTGGATAGCGCGGCGAGGTCGGCGCTGTTGTTGCTGTCGGTCACGACGACGAACTCGTCGCCGCCAATTCGCGCCACGAGGTCGCCCGGGCGCACCGAGTTGCGCAGCACCTTGGCGGCGTGGACGAGAAGCGCATCGCCTGCGGCATGCCCGAGCGTGTCGTTGATCTGCTTGAAACGGTCGAGGTCGATGTGGAGGATGCCGAGGCTGACCTCTTCCTCGCTGCTGCGGGTCGCCAGCGCATTCAGCTGGTCGTCGAGCAGCCTGCGGTTGCCAAGGCCCGTCAGCGGATCGTGTAGCGCGTTGTGCTCGATGCGGATCTTGGCCTGTTCCAGTTCCGCATTCTTGGCGTCGGCGATTTCCTTCGCAGCCCTCAGCCGTTCGGTCATGCGCACGTCGTCGGTCACGTCGAACGCGATTCCGACAAGCTTCCTGGTGCCGTCGGGCGCGCGATGGATCTTGCCGACGGAACGCACGTGGCGGATCGGTCCCTCCGCAAGAACGATCCGCGCCTGCTGCACGTAGGGCCATTCACGGGCGATGCAGTTGTTGACGTTGTCGATGGTCGGCTGGCGGTCATCGGGATGGATCGCGCCGAGCCAGTCCCGCTCCGTTACCATTCCATCGACATAGACCAGCCCGTAGAGCTGGTGCATGCGCTCGTCCCAATAGGCCCCGCCGCGATCAAGGTCCGCCTCCCACAGGCCGCATTGATACGAATCGAGCGCCAGGTCCAGCCGCCGCGTCGTCGCCTCAAGTTCCTGTTCGCGCTCCGAAAGGACGCGCAGGGCCATCTCGAGTTCGGCGTTCTGCTGGTCCGCCTGGGTCTTGGCGGACCTCAGCTGCTCGTTCATCTCCACGTCATCGGTGATGTCGAAGGCCAGTCCGACCAGCTTGCGGCGGCCGTCGGCCTCCACATGCAGCTTGCCGACCGACTGCAGGTGGCGAATCGTGCCGTCGGGATGGACCACCCTCGATTTTCGCAGATAGGGGGCGCCGCTTTCGATCGTGTTCTTCGCGGTGGCCTCCGCATGTGCGCGGTCGTCGGGGTGAAGGGCGTTGAGCCATATGTCGTGGGTGATCGGCTCGCCGGTGTTGTCGACGCCATAGAGCTGGAACATGCGGTCGTCCCAGCGCGTCAGCCCGCTTTCAAGATCCGCCTCCCAGAGGCCGCATTGATAGGCGTCCAGAGCCAGCTCGAGGCGCTGCGTGGTCTTCAGAAGCGTGTCGTTCTGCCGGTCGGCGCGTTCTTTCGCGGCTTGAAGCCGCGCGTTCAGTTGCACGTCCTCGGTCACGTCCCAGCTGACGCCGGTCAGCTTTTCGACGCCGTCCATCGTCATGCGCGAGCCGACGTTGCGGATATGGCGGATGCTCCCGTCGGGCAGGACGACGCGATATTGCAGCCAGTAGCCCGTCTCACCCTCCATCGCTCTTTCGAAAGCGGCGCTCGACGCGGCGCGGTCGTCCGGATGCACGACCGACGTCCATGTGTCGTTGGAGAGCGGCGTGTCGGCCGGCAGGCCGTGCAGCGCGTACATCTGCCGGTCCCAGATGCGTTGCCGGTCGCCGACCGCGACCTCCCAGGTGCCTGTTTTCGAGGCTTGCAGCGCAAGGTTGAGCCGCTGCGACAGCGAATGGATCTCCGTCTCCCGGGCGCGTAGCCCGGCAAGATGGCGGTGCCGCTCGCTGACGAGACCGCCGGTCAGGAAGATCGGTATGATGATCGCAAGTGCCGCGCCGGCCGTCATGATGCGGATATAGGCCACGTCCTCGTGCGGACGCTCCCAGCCCTTCGCCGGCACTGCCGCCAGTTCCCATTTTCCACCGGGAAACTCGACCGTGCGACGCACCGCCTCCCCATCGAAGATCGCGGGGTCGCCGAAGAACGGATCCTCGATGGCGGCTGGAAAGCTGATGTCGCGGATGGAAAGGCGCAGGTTCGAGCTGCCGCGCCAGTGGATGCTTGCATCGCCGTCCCTGGAACTGATCAGGCCCGCGTCCAGGTACAGCCGGCGCTCGTCCAGCACCCCCTCGATGTAACCCCAGAACGCGAAGGCGCCCCTTGCGGTGCCGGAAATCGGGATCACCAGGTTGAAGGCGCGGCTGCGATCGGGCAGGTGCATCGGGCCGAGCATCAGCGGATGGCCGAATGCGCGGCTGGCCTCCGCCGGCCTGCGGAACGACTGGAAGCGGTTGAGGTCGGCGCCGAGATATCGTTCGTTGTCACGCAAGGGGAATATCTGGTCGACGACCCCGTCGGGGGCGATCGCCAGCCTGCGGAACTGGACGTTCTGCACCAGCAGTTTGCGGGCAAAGACATTGAACTGGTCGCTGGCCTGCACAGGTTCGCTGGAGAACAGGTTTGCGATGCCGCGGAGCGCCGTCACGCTCTTGCCGATCTCGCCTTCCAGCCGCGCGCTGACCAGGGTAAGCTCGCTTGCGACCCTGGCCCGCAGGTCGCTGCGGTAGAGGCGCTCGTTCTGCCTTTCGTAGGCGTGTCCGGCGACAAGGACGACCGTCACGGCGATTGCAGCGGGCAGCAGCGAGGGTTTTGCCCACGCCCCGGCGATTCTGATCCCTCGTGCTAGACTGGCAACCCGCACTCGCTGTTATCCCCTCGTTTCAACTGCACGTTATGAGGGGGCGATTAAAATTGAATTGATGGCTTGCCGGGATTCGGCGCCGGTTTTTGCCCATGCTGCTGAAATTGTTCGGGATGGCGCGCGCGGAGCCTTGCTAGGGCGCATCGTTCGGGGCATCCAGTTACCAGGGGAACGGCGCGGGGGCGAATTTCGCCATATTCGAGGGGCATCAAGCGTGACTGAAAAGAACACGATTCCATGGAAAGGTGGGTTCAAGATGCGATTCATCGTTGCCGCGCTTCTGGCCGCGGCGAGTATCTTGGCGCCGCTGACGGCCCATGCCGAAAGTGCCGACGTAGAGGCGGTCATCACCAAGGTCGATACCACGGGCCTCAGCCTGTCGCTCGACGACGGCAAGAAGTATCAGGCGCCCGAGGAGTTCAACTTCGAGGGGCTCGCACCCGGCGTGAAGGTGCTGGTGTTCTACACCGAGGTCGAAGGCAATCGCGTCATCGACGATCTGGAAATCATTCAGTAACAACTGAAAATTGCGTCGTCCGGCGCGGCCGCAGCGTCGGCGACGCCGTTAGGGTCCCGCATGCGTTCCGGCGCGCCGGGCCCGTACTCAGATCCAGGCTGCGCCTTTGCCGTCGATCCGCAGGATGCGGTCCTGGTGTACGGGGGCATTGGCCGCGTCACTCACGGGCATGCCGCTGAACTTGAACAGCGCTCTGAACACGCCGCCATGGCTGACGCAGACCGTCGGGCGCTCGATGTTGTTAAACCACGAGCCGACGCGCCACGACAGGATCTCGTAGCTTTCGGCGTTTTCTCCGGGCGGAATGAAATCCCACTTCGAGCGCGCCCTGGCCTTCACCTTGTCGCGCACCGTCTGCTTCAGCTCAGAGATCGTGAAGCCTTCCCAGTCGCCGAAGGAGACCTCCACCAGCCGTTCGTCGGTGCGGTAGGCGAGGGGATCGAGGTCCATGGCCGCCCGCACAAGCTCCATCGTCTCGCGCGTGCGCCCGAGCGGGCTTGCGACATAGTCGAAGTCCGCGGCGGTTTCGCCGAGGATCCTTTTCAGGGCAAGGCCGTTGCCGGACGCCTGCTGGCGTCCGGTGTCATTCAGGGGGATGTCCTTCTGACCCTGCAGGCGGCCTTCCGCGTTCCAGTCCGTCTGGCCGTGTCGGATCATGTAGACAAGCACGTTTGCGCTCCGGAGCCGGATGCTCAGTCCTTGATGACCGAGATGTCGGGGGCGTCGACGGCCTTCATGCCGACGACATGATAGCCGCTGTCGGCGTGATGGACTTCGCCGGTAACCGAGCGCGAGAGGTCCGAAAGCATGTAAAGCCCCACGTCGCCCACGTCTTCGATGGTCACGGTCCGGCGCAGCGGCGCGTTGTACTCGTTCCACTTCAGGATGTAGCGGAAGTCGCCGATGCCGGACGCGGCCAGCGTCTTGATCGGGCCGGCCGAGATGGCGTTGACGCGGATGTTCTTCGGGCCGAGGTCGACCGCCAGATACTTCACGCTCGCCTCGAGCGCCGCCTTGGCGACGCCCATGACGTTGTAGTTCGGCATGACCTTCTCGGCGCCGTAGTAGGTCAGCGTCAGCATAGAGCCGCCGTCCGTCATCAGCTTTTCGGCGCGGCGCGCCACCGAGGTGAACGAATAGACCGAGATCTGCATCGTCTTGGCGAAGTTTTCGGGCGTCGTGTCGACGTAGCGGCCGGTCAGCTCGTCCTTGTCGGAAAAGCCGATCGCGTGCACGATGAAGTCGATCTTGCCCCACATCTTCTCGATGTTGTCGAAGACCGCGTCGATGGATGCCTCGTCGCTGACGTCGCAATGCCCGGCCAGTACGCCGCCAAGTTCAGCCGCGAGCGGCTCGACACGCTTCTTCAGAGCGTCGCCCTGGTAGGTGAGGGCGATTTCCGCCCCCTGGGCACGAACGGCCTTGGCGATACCCCAAGCGATAGACCGGTTGTTCGCAACGCCCATAATGACGCCGCGCTTGCCGCTCATCAGACCGGATACCTGAACCATGGAATGTCCCTTGCAGATTTAATTCGATTTGAGCCTATGGCATAGGCCGCCTGCGGGTTCAAGCACACCGGGTTCAGGAACTGTTAGCGCGCGTAACAATGGGTGCGTATTCACCGAAACTTCACAAATAGAGCCCCTCACGCAGGCTGCGCATGAGATCTATCATCTTGTCGTCGGGCCTCTCCCATAGAAGAAGACGGACTTCGACGAGTAGATCTCCGCGTTTTCCTTGCGCATCCACAAGGCCCTGGCCCTCGATCCTGATGATGTGGTCCGAACTCGACCAGGCGGGGACTGTGACCGGCAGCGGTTCGTCGGCCGGTCCCATCACGGTGGTCTCGCAGCCGAGTACGGCATCCTCGATCGTCACCGGCAGCGGCGTGCGCAGGTCGAAACCGTCCACCCGGAACGCGCCCGGCGCGACGCGGATGGTCACGACGGCGTCACCACGCTTGAGGTCGTTGATGCGATGACCCTGGTCGCGCAGGCGGATGACCGTTCCTTCGGTCGTGCCCGCAGTGAGCGGCACCTTCAGCGATTCGCCCTCGACCTCGAGCGTCATTTTCGCCTGTTTGACGAGGTCCGTGACCGATACCGTCAGGTCGCAGGCGAGATCGGGTGCCTTTTCGACCGCCGGACGGGTGCCACGGATCCGGCGCATGAGGCCGGAAATGATATCGGCAGCGACAATCGTGCGGCGCGCCGGAGCGGGCGCGTAGGGGGTCTCGTCGGCGGAGGTGGCCGGCTGAGCCTTGGGCGATGCGGATCTTTCTGCCGTGCCGGCCCCCGTCACGGCTCCAGTCCCGGCCGACGGCTGTGCGGTGGTGCCGGGGGCGGCGGCCGCACCGGATGCCGGCGACTGCTGGCGGGCATCCACGCCGAAGATGCGCGAGACCATGTCTTCGGCCGTCTCGCTCGCGTTCGGGGCAGGGTCGGGCTGTGTCTTGCGCGCGCTCTGCTGGCGGCGCATCTGTTCCATGCGGCGCAGTTCCATCTCGCGGCGGACCTCGGCGTCGCGGTGCGCGCGGTCATATTTGCTGCGTTTGTCCGGATCGCGCAGGAGCTCGTAGGCGCGGCCCGCTTCGGTGAAGCGGATGTTGGCGAACGGGTCGTCCTGATTCTGGTCGGGGTGGACGGCCTTGGCAAGCGTGCGCCAGGCAGCCTTGATCTCTTCCTGTTCGGCATCGCGCCGCACGCCCAGCACCCTGTAAGGATCACGCATCAACATCAGCCCGTCTCGTCCCTTGTGGGAGCCTTGCTGCTCCGGTCTTCGGCCGGACTCGCTGCAGAGCCCGCGGGGATCGATGATGCCGGCAACCTCCTAACTGATGGTTACACGCGGAGGAAGCAGAATCGCATAAGGTGTACAAGGCGTTATCAGGCCGGTCCCGAGCCTCTGAAACGGCCCTATCCCTGGCGGTCGAAGCGCGTCAGCGACCAGGTTCCGTCGCCACCCACGCAAGCGCGGCCGTCATAATTCGAAATCCCGGTATAGGAATGCAGCGTCGTGGTGAAGTCGCGGCAGGTCCGTCCGGCATCGTCGCTACGTTCGGCGACGCCGGTCACGACGCCGGCACTGCCGGACACGGCATTTGCCCAGGGGATCGGGTTGCCGGCATTGCGCGTCAGGTCGGCGGAGGAAACGGCGTTGCGCACCGTGGCGGCGTCCGAGGTGTTGTCCGTACGCTCGCCCGGCACGGCGCTGGTCTTCACGGACCTGTCCACCTGCATGTCGGAGGCGAGATCGAGGCCGCCGGCCATGCAGCCCGCAAGCGGCAGGACGCACAGCGCCACGGCGGCAAGCCGCGGCGTCATCGTCCAGAATATCGTTGTCTCCCGTGGCGACTTTGCTATGACTTCAACTCCTGCACGCCCCAACGGGACGAAGATCGGCATTGGATTCAAATATGAGCGAGATTGAGTTAACAACCGGTGACTTCACCGAGGAAAGCGAGCCCTTTTCGCTTTTCGGAAAGTGGCTGGAAGATGCCGGCAAGAGCGAGCCGAACGATCCCAACGCGGTGGCGCTGGCCACGGTGGACGCCTCTGGATTGCCGAATGTGCGCATGGTGCTCTTGAAGGGATTCGATGAACGCGGATTCGTCTTCTACACCAATTTCGAAAGTCAGAAAGGCCAGGAGATCCTGAGCGCGGGCAAGGCGGCAATGTGTTTCCACTGGAAATCGCTCCGTCGGCAGGTCCGCGTGCGCGGTCCCGTCGAAGTCGTCTCGGACGAGGAGGCGGACATCTATTATGCCTCCCGTCCGCGCGGCAGCCGCATCGGCGCCTGGGCATCCAAACAGTCAAGGCCCCTGGAAGGCCGTTTTGCGCTCGAGAAGGCTGTGGCCGAGTACACTGCCCGTTATGCGATCGGCGAAATTCCGCGCCCGTCATACTGGTCCGGCTTCCGCATCAAGCCGGTGTCGATCGAATTCTGGCACGATCGCGCCTTCCGGCTGCATGACCGCATGGAGTTCCGCCGTCCGGCCGGACCGGAGGGCGAGGGGGGCTGGGAAAAGGTCCGTATGTACCCCTGATACGATATGGCGGCCGCCTTGGCCGCCATCTTGCTGTTCTTCGGCCCTCAAACGATCGCGGCGCCGGCAGAAACCGCCTCCGAGTACCGCCCGCGAAAAGCGCGCGCAGTATACAACTCCAATTGGTGTGATATATTTCCGGACAAGCAGGCAGGCGATTACGACCCACGGTCCTACACGGGGCCGAGTGTGCGGGTTTCGTTCACGCAAAGTCGTGCAACGCATACGGGCGAGACTGAATCCAAGGCATTGACGCGGAGGAGAGTTCTATGGCCAGCAATCTTGTTTCCTATCTCATGCAGTTTCTGACGCCCGACACGATCGCGCGACTTGCGGCGGCGCTCGGGCTCGATGTCGACAAGGTCCAGCGCGGCGTTGCGGCGGCGGTTCCGGCCGTTCTCGCCGGGCTCGCGGGCACCGCCACCCAGCCGGGCGGCGCCGAGAAGATCGCCGATGCCGCCCGCCAACAGAGCGGCGTGCTCGACAATCTCGGTGGCCTGCTTTCGGGCGGCAATCCCGGTTCGCTGGCCCAGACCGGGACGCAGCTGCTCTCGTCGATCTTCGGCGGCAACAGCAACGTGCTTGCCAATGCGGTCGGAAACTATTCCGGCCTCGGCGCAAATGGCGGGAGTTCGCTGCTCGGCATGCTGGCGCCGCTGGTTCTTGGCGGCATCGCCAAAAAGATGGGCTCCGATACCAGCGCCAGCGGCATTGCCGGTCTGTTGGCGAGCGAGAAGGACAACATCGCTGCCGCCCTGCCGCCAGGGCTCAAGGACATGCTGGCAAGCTCGGGGCTTCTCGGCTCGCTCGGTGGAACGGCGCGCTCTGCGGCAAGTGCCGGCAGCGATGCTGCCGCGCGTGCCGCAGCGTCCGCCACGTCGGCCGCTCGGCAGACGTCGTCCGCCGCCGCCGCCACCGCCAACCGCGGCAGCAACTGGCTCTACTGGCTGATCGGGGCTCTGGCTCTGCTTGCCATCCTCTACTATCTGTTCGGCCGGCCGGCACAGCAGACGGCCGAAACCGCCCCCGAACCGACAGCACCGGCGCAGACCGAAACCCAGCCGGCGCCTGCCGAGCCGCAACCGCAGACACAGGCCGAAACGCCCGCCGCCACACCGGCGCCGGCCGGTGGCCTCGTCGTCGGCGGGGTCGATGTCGGCAAGCAGGTCACCGATACGCTTGCCAGCCTGCAGACGGCGCTTGGCGGCGTGACGGATGCGGCAACGGCCCAGAGCGCATTGCCCCAGGTCCAGACCGCCACCGATGCGATCGACAAGGTCAGCGGCATGCTCGGACAGCTCTCCGCCGAGCAGAAGGCGTCCCTTGCCGCGCTCGCCAAGCCGTCGATCGACACGCTCAATGGGCTTTTTGACAAGGTCCTGGCGATCCCCGGTGTCTCCGACATACTCAAGCCGGCGATCGACGCCCTGCGCCCCAAACTGGCGGCACTCGTGACCTGAGCCGCGCATGAGAGCGTCCGAGCGGGGCTCGCATTCGGGCGGCGCAATCACCGATAGGTGAGATGCGCCGCCCGCACCACGCCGTACTCTCATAGGCAGACGGTCCCGTCGCGCGCCGCGCCGCCGCGGCCGCGCAAACGCCGCGAACAAAAAAGCGAAAACCAACCAGACCGGGAGATTTCAGCATGGCTGACAAATCGACATTCACGCCCGAGGAATGGAGTGTCCTGCTGCAGGGCGTCATGGCCGCGGGCATCGCGGTGACGGCTGCCGAACCGAGCGGCCTCTGGGGAATGCTCAAGGAGGGCATGGCCAGCAGCCGGACGCTGCTGCAGGGCAAGGGAGGCACGGATACGACATCGCTGACGACGGCGATCGTCGAGGGTTTCGAGAGCTCCGAGGGGCGGAAAGTCGCGCGCGAGGGGCTGGAGGCGCGGTTGAAGGGCGCCAAGCCCGAGGAGATAAAGGCGCGTTGCATCGATACGGTGCGCGAGGCCGCCGAGATTGTCGAGGCCAAGGCGCCGTCGGATGCGGCCGCCTTCAAGGGCTGGCTGCTGCAAATCAGCCAGAGCGTTGCCGAGGCGGCCAAGGAAGGGGGCTTCCTCGGCTTTGGCGGCACCTCGGTGAGTGATGCGGAGAAGGCGACCGTGGCGGAAATCTCCAGCGCGCTGAAGGTCGCCTGAGGGCTGTCCGGTCTCGCGGGGCGACCGGTTCGGCAGAAGGGGAACGGATGCGTTCTGCACGCGGTTTGGAAGCGTGCTTCTGTACCCTTCCATGTTACGCGACCGCTTTCGCTCTCCCCCTCATCCGCCCTGCCGGGCACCTTCTCCCCGCAGGCGGGGAGAAGGTGACAAGCGGAAAACGCATTCCATCTCCCTCTCACCGCTTGCGGGGAGAGGGCCGGGGTGAGGGGAAAATGTACAATTGTCGCGTACTGTGGCGTCCTTCGCCGGAGCTGTCCTATCGGCGCATCAGCCGGAACGGGATGCCAGATGCCAGCGCGGACACATACTTGCGCTTCTGGTAGAGGCCGTTCACGGAGATGCGCGGCAACGCCATCGGCTGGTCGAAGCTGCGCGCGTCAAGCGTGCCGGGCACAGTCGTCACCGCGAGGTCGAAGCCGGCTTCCACGGCGAGGCGGTGTTCGCGTGCGGTGACGGTGGGGCTGAAGCCGTACGGATAGGCGAAGGCGACGGGGCGCACGCCGGTCAGGCACTGGATCCGCTCGGCCGACGCCTGCATTTCCTCGCGTGCCTCGTTCTCTTCCAGCCGCGCCAGCGCGCGGTGGCTGATCGTGTGGGCGCCGAGCGTGGCGAGCGGGTTAAGAGCCAGGCTCTTCAGTTCCGGTTCGCGCATGATCAGCCGTTCGGTTATCAGGAGCGGATCGATCCCGTGCTGTTTTGCCAGCTTGTCGAGGGCGGCGACGGCGGTCATCTCGTCGGCCGTCTGGATGAAGGCGGCAAAGCGCGTAAAGGCGGCGTCCTTCTGCCAGGTCGTGGCAAGCGGCAGCGTGACGAGGCCGGAGCCGAAGTCGAATTCGACATGTGGCAGCGCGCGCAGCAGTTCCGTCAGCGTCTCCCACCAGATGCTGTGCGTCCGGCAGGCAAAGCCGCCGGTGACGAAGACGGTGAAGGGCACGCGATGCTCGGTGAAGATCGGCTGCGCATGCACCGCATTGTTGCGGTAGCCGTCGTCGAGCGTGAAGGCGGCGAAGCGTTCCTCGGGCCGTGCGATCGCCATGCGGGCGGCCATGTGGTGCAGGGCCACGAACTGGTAGCCCTCGCTTTCAAGCAGCCGGATCGTCTCGTCGAGGAATTCCGGCGTGATCTCCAGATGAGCATTGGGGTCGAAATCGTGGACCGTCTTCGGCCGCACGTGGTGCAGGGTGAATATGGCGCCGCGCCCGCGCGCGGATGTCATCAGGCCGGCACGCCCGGCGAGATTGGACAGTTCCAGTCCGCCGGTGATGGCCGCATGCTTCAGGCTGCGGCGCATAACATTTTTCAATGTCGGCATTTGCGCTCCGGTTGGCGGTTCTTCCTGCCGCCTTTATGGGCGCGTCATGGTATCCGTGCGGTTAACGAACCTCTGCGGCATGTCGCACCCGCGCGCAGCGATCAGGCCTTGGTGCCGCCGACGGTGATCTGGTCCATGCGCAGATGCGGCTGGCCGACGCCGACGGGAACGCTCTGGCCGGCCTTGCCGCACATGCCGATCCCCGTGTCGAGTTTCGAATCGTTGCCGACCATGGTCACGCGCCGCATCGCGTCGGGCCCGTTGCCGATGATCATCGCGCCCTTGACCGGGGCTCCGATCTTGCCGTCCTCGATCAGATAGGCCTCGGTGCAGCCGAAGACGAACTTGCCGGAGGTGATGTCCACCTGGCCGCCGCCGAAGGAGACGGCGTAGATGCCGTTCTTCACCGAAGCGATGATTTCGTCGGGCGTCTTGTCACCGGACAGCATGTAGGTGTTGGTCATACGTGGCATCGGCACATGCGCGTAGGACTGGCGGCGGCCGTTGCCGGTCGCCTGCATGCCCATCAGGCGCGCGTTCTGCCGGTCCTGCATGTAGCCGACGAGCTTTCCGTCCTCGATCAGGACGTTGTAGCCCGAGGGCGTGCCTTCGTCGTCCACCGTAAGCGAGCCGCGGCGGCTTTCGATCGTGCCGTCGTCGACCACGGTGACGCCCTTGGCCGCCACCTGCTCGCCGAGCAGGCCCGAAAACGCCGAGGTCTTCTTGCGGTTGAAGTCTCCCTCCAGTCCATGGCCGACCGCCTCGTGCAGCATCACGCCCGGCCAGCCGGAAGAGAGCACCACGTCCATCGTGCCGGCCGGTGCCTCGATCGCGCTGAGGTTCACGAGTGCCTGGCGCAATGCCTCGTCGGCGCCCTTCTTCCAGCTTTCGGTGGTGAGGAATTCGCCGAAGCCGCGCCGGCCTCCCATGCCGAACGACCCCGTTTCCTGCCGGTCGCCTTCGCCGACGACGACGGAAATGTTCAGGCGGGTCATGGGACGGATGTCGGTGACCCTGTGGCCGTCGGCGCGCAGGATGTTGACCACCTGCCAGCTTGCGGCGATCGAGGCGGAGACCTGCCGCACCTTCGCGTCCTTGCCGCGCAGGTAGGCGTCGATCTCCTGCAGCAGCGTCACCTTCTCTTCGAAGCCGGGGCTGCCGATCGGATTTTCCGGGCCGTAGAGCCGGCGGTTGGTTCCCTGGGGTGCTGCGGAATAGGTGCCGGCATATCCGCGCGCAACGGCGCCTGCAGCATCCGCCGCCCGCTTCAGCGCGGCAAGCGACATCTCGCCGGAATGGGCATAGCCCACCGCCTCGCCGGCGACGGCGCGCAGTCCGAAGCCCTGGTCCGTGTTGAAGCTGCCGCCCTTCAGGCGCCCGTTGTCGAAGGTCAGCGATTCCGCCTGCGCATGCTCCAGATAGAGCTCGCCGTCGTCGGCGTTCTTCAGCGTTTCCGCCAGCACCGCGCGAACCGTTGCCTCGTCGGCATCGAACAGTGAGGTCAGGTCGGTGTTCATGGGCGGCTCCTGGTGTACAGATATCAAGCGTCGCGCCGCGCGGTTCGCATGAATGCGGTGCCGGCGCGCTGAAGCGGGTTGCCAGCTTATGTAGAGGCTCCCCCCGGCCGGGGCAAGCGACGGGGCTTCGCCGGGCTTATAGGCTGCCCGCCACCTCGCTTCGCACGCTTTCCATGATTTCGTCCGACAATGCGGGATCGTTGACGAGGCGGGCCATGACCAGGGCGCCGATCAGGCTGGAGAGGTCGGTTATCGCCTTCCGGCGGTCCGGCGCATTCCCCTGCCTCTCTTGCAGTTCCTGCAGCCGGGTGATCCGGGTGCGGACATAGTCGGTTGCGGCCTGCCGCTCCTTCTCCGGCAACCGCGCCATTTCCGGCCCAAGCGCGGCGATCGCGCAGCCCGCGCCGGCATGCTCGCGATGCTCAGCGGACAGATAGGTCCCGGCGAACTGCGAGAGCGTCAGCGTCTCGGGCTCGGCATCGAGGCTCTTCCGCATAGCATCGGACAGGGCCTGCTCGGCCAGGTCGCCCTTCGACTTGAAGTGGCCGTAGAAGCCGCCATGCGTCAGTCCTGCGCCGCTCATCACCGCGTCGACGCCGACGGCATGGATTCCGTTCTCGCGAAACAGCCGTGCGGCCGCATCGAGAATGCGCTTCCGGTTTTCCTTCGCCTGCTCCTTGGTCGGCCGCATTTCGTCTTCCTCCGAGATTGTGCTTGACAGATTATATGACGGTCGTCATTTATATTCAACACATGACGGTCGTCATTTAAAAATCGATCGTCAGTTCACCGACCAGAAGGAAATTCGGATATGAGCATGCGCTATCGGATCTTCGGCCGCACCGGCCTTCGCGTTTCGCAGCTGGCGCTGGGCACCGGCAATTTCGGCACCGGCTGGGGCTACGGCGCCGACCGGGAGACGGCCAGAGCCATCTACGACGGCTACCGCGCGGCCGGCGGCAATTTCATCGATACCGCCGACCAGTACCAGTTCGGCCAGTCCGAAACGCTGACGGGGGAATTCGTCGCCGCCGACCGCGACGACGTCGTGCTTGCCAGCAAGTTTTCGCTCGGCGACAGCTACGGCGCCGGTCTTCAGCGCACCGGCAACAGCCGCAAGGCGATGGTGCAGTCCGTCGAGGCCAGCCTCAAGCGGTTGAACACCGATCGCATCGATCTTCTCTGGGTGCATATGCCCGACGACGTCACCCCGATCGACGAGATCGTGCGCGGGCTGGATGATCTCGTCCGTTCCGGCAAGATTCTCTATTCCGGCTTTTCTGATTTCCCCGCCTGGCGGGTTGCTACGGCAGCAACGCTTGCCGAGTTGCGCGGCTGGGCGCCCGTTTCGGCGCTGCAGGTGGAATACAGCCTGGTCGAGCGTTCCGTCGAACGCGAACTTCTGCCGATGGCCGCCGCCTTCGGGCTCGGCACGGTCAGCTGGTCGCCGCTCGGCGGCGGGCTTTTGACAGGCAAGTACCGCAAGGGCGAGCAGGGCAGGGCACAGGGGCTGGGCGCCGTCATCCATGCCGAGAGCGATGAACGCAAGACCGCCACGGTCGATGCGGTTCTGGCCATTGCCGCGGAGACGGGCCTGCCCGCCGGACAGGTGGCGATCGCCTGGGTGCTCGCCAAGGGGGCGACGCTGCCGATCATCGGTCCGCGCACCCCCGAACAACTGGCGGACAACCTGGCGGCACTCGATGTGCGCCTGACTGAGGAGCAGATCGGCAGGCTGGATGCCGCAAGCGACATCGTTCTCGGCTTCCCCTTCGATGTCGTCTCCAAGTCAAGCGGCGTGCTTGCCGGCTCCAGGCCGGAGCTGATCGACTGGCCGGCGACGCCCGTTCGGTGAAGTAAGGTGTTGTGAGGGGCGAGGGGTTAGGGGTGAGGGATGAGGTGTGGCAAAGGCCGGGCTGTTGCCTCTGCGGCTCGCATTGCCGGCAGCACGTCCATTGCGCTCGCAACCTCATCTCGCCTTGCGGGCACCGCCGTCGCCCCCTGCTGCCTCTCCGTCATGCCGGCCCCGAGCCGGCATCCAGTCGCGCAAGTCCTTGCGCGATATAGCATTTCCCGCTCCGCAGATGCGCCGCCGCTGGATCCCGGATCAGGTCCGGGATGACGGGGAGTTGGGGGGGCGTCATATCGACGTCTTGCCGAAAGCTTGTGCACAGGAAGCCGGCTTTCGGTGGGGACGGCTGTTCCCAGCCGCTTACGGCAGCGCGTCGTAGCCTTCGCCGAAGCCCTTGAGGTCGACCGGGATGCCGATGCCTTCTTCCGGGGTCTGGAAGACGATGAAGGTGGCGGTGGCGCCGGAGCGGAAGGTCTTGAGCAGTTCGTCCTCAAGCACCACCTCGGCGTAGCAGCCGTCGGAGAAGCAGCGCACGAAGTAGGCGCGGCCGATATCCTTGCCGTCGACATTCAGTCCAAGCCCGTTGGGCAACAGGACGCCGAGCGGGGCAAGCACGCGCAGGATCTTTGCCTTGCGGTCGGCGGTCTTGAGGATCACCACCGACAGCCCGACTTCCGGGCGGTCCTCGGCGATCACATTCTGCATCAGCGCGCACTGTTCGCTCGAAGCGCCTGCAGGCTGGTCGCAGACAATCGACCAGGCGCCGTGGTTCGCCTTCACGGTGCCCGGCTGCTGCTGGGACTGCGACAGGGCAGGGGTGCTGGTCGCTGCGATGGCGAGCGCCGCCAGCGCGCGGATCATCCTGGCCAGGCGCGAAGGAGAGCGGGAACTCATGAAAACCTCGAAATCTCGAATCACACGCGCCATTCTTGAATAGCGAACGTTGAAAT
The DNA here is from genome assembly GCF_900220975.1 of Rhizobium subbaraonis. Lineage (GTDB taxonomy): Bacteria > Pseudomonadota > Alphaproteobacteria > Rhizobiales > Rhizobiaceae > Mycoplana > Mycoplana subbaraonis. The sequence goes on from NZ_OBQD01000001.1 coordinate 257,879, forward strand.
GAAAAGCCCTTCGCCGTCTTTTCCAGTTTATACGGCGGAAATTGGACCGCCGGGACGAAACGTCGCGATCGCGTGGTTCAGTGGCCGAATATTCTGACCGCGCCCGCCGCAGCATTGCTCCGAGATTGCCGGCCGGCGTTCGCGCGTTCGCGTTTACAAAGAGTTGGACGAAAGTTTGGCTATGTCCCGCCGAGACTTGTCTTTGCGCAAAAATGCCGCATGAGCAACGGTTCGTGGCTGTTGCGGCAAACCGGAAACTGTGATTTTAAGCAGTCAGCATAGCAGGGATTCTGCGGCAATCGTTTGATCCCTATCAAACGCTTTGGGGAGATATGTTGTGATTAACAAGGCTTTTGCAGCGCTGACGGCGGTATGCTGTCTGCTGTTTGCTTCGGGCGCCTTCGCAGACCAGCCGGTCGATTGGCAGAAGGGATTGCAGCCCGCGGCAACCTCGATCATGGAAGAGATCCGCTGGTTCGAACAGTACACCCTGTGGTTCATCGTTCCGATCACGCTGTTTGTTCTTCTCCTCCTGATCATCGTCGTCGTGAAGTTCCGCGAGGGAGCGAATCCGGTTCCTTCAAGGATGAGCCACAACACGGCCATCGAAGTCATCTGGACGATCGGTCCGGTAGTGATCCTGCTCCTCCTTGCAGTTCCCTCCTTCCAGCTCCTGACGAAGCAGCTTGCTCCCACCGAGGAGCCCGAACTGACGATCAAGGCAACCGGCTTTCAGTGGTACTGGGGCTATGAGTACCAGGTCGGCGAAAACCCGCTTTCCTTCGACAGCCTGATGCTGCACGATGCCGACCGCGCTTCTCTCGGCAAGGAAGACAAGGCCGTCTATCCGCGCCTGCTCGCCGTCGACAACGAAGTCGTCGTTCCCGTCGGCAAGCATGTCCGTCTCCTCGTCACCGGCGCAGACGTGATCCACGCCTTTGCGATGCCCTCCTTCGGCGTGAAGATCGACGCCGTGCCGGGTCGCATGAACGAGACCTGGTTCAAAGCCGAGCGTGAAGGCCTCTTCTACGGCCAGTGTTCCGAGCTGTGCGGCAAGGACCATGCCTATATGCCGATCGCTGTTCGCGTCGTCTCGCAGGACAAGTTCGACACCTGGCTTGCCGCAGCTGCGACCAATATCGGTGAGGCCAACAAGGCTCTGGTAGCGTCCATCGACGGCGAACGGAAATCCGTCGACGTCGCCCAGAACGCCGCGCAGTAATTCCAAGGGAGAGCCTCAATGGCCGGAACAACAGCTGCCCACGATGACCACCACGGTCATCACGACCACAAGCCCTCGTTCTTCGTCCGCTGGTTCCTCTCGACGAACCACAAGGACATCGGAACGCTCTACCTGATCTTCGCGATCTTCGCCGGCATCGTCGGCGGTGCGCTCTCGGTCGCCATGCGTGCCGAGCTGCAGGAGCCCGGCATCCAGATCTTCCACGGCCTGGCCGCCATGGTCTACGGCTTTGAGGGCGATGCAGCCATCGACGGCGGCAAGCACATGTTCAATGTGTTCACCACGGCGCATGCCCTCATCATGATCTTCTTCATGGTCATGCCGGCGCTGATCGGCGGCTTTGCCAACTGGATGGTGCCGATCATGATCGGCGCGCCGGACATGGCCTTCCCGCGGATGAACAACATCTCGTTCTGGCTGATCATTCCGGCCTTCCTCCTCGTGTTCCTGTCGATGTTCGTCGAAGGTCCGGCGGGCGCCTACGGTTCGGGCGGCGGCTGGACGATCTACCCGCCGCTGTCGACTTCCGGCCAGCCCGGCCCGGCGATGGATTTCGCCATCCTCGGCCTGCACATCGCCGGCGCCTCGTCGATCCTTGGCGCGATCAACTTCATCACCACGATCCTGAACATGCGCGCGCCAGGCATGACCCTGCACAAGATGCCGCTGTTTGCTTGGTCGGTGCTGATCACCGCGTTCCTGCTGCTGCTTTCGCTGCCTGTTCTCGCAGGTGCGATCACCATGCTCCTGACCGACCGCAACTTCGGCACGACCTTCTTCGCGCCCGACGGCGGCGGCGACCCGATCCTGTTCCAGCACCTGTTCTGGTTCTTCGGTCACCCCGAAGTATACATTCTGATCCTGCCGGGCTTCGGCATTATCAGCCACATCGTCTCGACCTTCTCGAAGAAGCCGATCTTCGGTTACCTCGGCATGGCTTACGCCATGGTCGCGATCGGCGCCGTCGGCTTCATCGTGTGGGCGCACCACATGTACACGGTCGGCCTGTCGCTCGACACGCAGCGCTACTTCGTCTTCGCCACGATGGTCATCGCGATTCCGACGGGGATCAAGATCTTCTCCTGGATCGCGACGATGTGGGGCGGTTCGATCCGCTTCACGACGCCGATGGTCTGGGCGATCGGTTTCATCTTCCTGTTCACCGTCGGCGGCGTCACGGGCGTCCAGCTTGCCAACGCCGGCCTCGACCGCGCGCTGCACGACACCTACTATGTGGTTGCCCACTTCCACTACGTGCTGTCGCTCGGCGCCGTCTTCGCGATCTTCGCTGCCTGGTACTACTGGTTCCCGAAGATGAGCGGCTACATGTATTCCGAGTTCCTCGGCAAGCTGCACTTCTGGGTCATGTTCATAGGCGTGAACCTCGTATTCTTCCCGCAGCACTTCCTGGGTCTGGCCGGCATGCCGCGCCGCTACATTGACTATCCGGATGCATTCGCAGGCTGGAATGCTGTATCCTCCTACGGCTCCTATATCTCGGGCGTCGCCGTGCTGATCTTCCTCTTCGGCGTCTTCGAGGCCTTCGCAAGGAAGCGCGTCGCCGGCGACAACCCCTGGGGGGAAGGTGCGAACACGCTGGAATGGCAGCTCTCTTCGCCGCCGCCGTTCCACCAGTGGGAACAGCTGCCGAGGATCAAGTAAGATCCATTCGAACATGGAGGCCGCCGGTCTGGCGGCCTCTCATATCAAGGGCCGGATGAGCCGGCCAAGCGAGCGACAGACGATATGGCAATCATCGATCATCACGAAGCGGCTGCGGACGGCGGGGATACGCTCCTCTCCGAGGCGACTGCGCGCGATTACTTCGAGCTTCTCAAGCCGCGCGTCATGTCGCTGGTCGTCTTTACCGCCTTTGCCGGGCTGGTGCTGGCGCCCGGCCACATCAACCCGATCATCGGGGCCATCGCCATCCTCTGCATCGCCGTCGGCGCAGGTGCGTCCGGCGCGCTGAACATGTGGTACGACGCCGACATCGACGCCGTCATGTCGCGCACCGCAAAGCGTCCCATTCCTTCCGGCCGCGTCAAGCCGCGCGAGGCGCTGGCCTTCGGGCTGACGCTGTCGGCCTTCTCGGTTGCGATCCTGGGGCTTGCGGTCAACTGGCTCTCGGCCGGGCTTCTGGCCTTCACGATCTTCTTTTACGCCGTCATCTACACGATGTGGCTGAAGCGCTCGACGCCGCAAAACATCGTCATCGGCGGTGCTGCCGGCGCGTTCCCGCCGATGATCGGCTGGGCCTGCGTGACCGGCGGCGTCTCGATCGAAAGCATCGTGCTGTTCCTGATCACCTTCCTCTGGACGCCGGCTCACTTCTGGGCGCTGGCGCTCTTCAAGATGAAGGACTACGCCGACGTCGGCGTGCCCATGCTGCCGAACGTGGCGGGTGAGAAGACGACCAAGCAGCAGATCCTGATCTACGCCGTTCTGACGGCGGTCATTTCCGTGGTGCCGAGCTGTCTTGGCTTTGCCAGTATCGCCTACGGCATCTTCGCGGCCGTGATGGGTCTCGTCTTCGTCGCCTATTCCGTCGGCGTGCTGCGCATGCCGGAAAGCGACCGCGTCATGGTGCCGGCCAAGAAGCTCTTCGCCTATTCGATATTCTACCTCTTCGCCATCTTCTCCGGCCTGATGATCGACCATGCCGTGATGGCGGCAGGATGGAGCCTGTAATGGAAACGGTCAGCCTCAGCGAAAAGCAGAAGAAGTCCCGGCGTGGGCGCAACGTCGCACTGGCCGTTGTGCTCGCGGTGCTGGTCGTCATGTTCTACATCATCACGCTGGTGAAGATCGCCGGCGGGATTGCAGGCTGACGATGAGCACGAGTGGAGCCGGAAACGAAGGAAAGCTCGGCAACGGCACGATCGTGACCGTGTGCCTCACCTTCGTCATCGCCATGCTCGGCATGGCCTATGCGGCCGTTCCGCTCTACGAGATGTTCTGCAAGGTCACCGGCTACGGCGGCACCACGCAGCGCGTCGAACAGGCCTCCTCGGTCATCCTCGACAAGAAGATCAAGGTCCGCTTCGATGCCAACACGGCGCCGGGCCTGCCCTGGAGCTTCCAGCCCGTCCAGCGCGAGATCGAGCTCAGGATCGGCGAGACGGTGCTGGTGAACTACAGGGCGCGCAACGACGCCAGCTTCGAGACCACCGGCCAGGCGACGTTCAACGTCACCCCGGCGGCGACCGGTGCCTATTTCAACAAGGTCCAGTGCTTCTGCTTTACCGAGACGACGCTGCAGCCGGGCGAGGAAATGGAGATGCCGGTCCTGTTCTTCATCGATCCGGCGATCGTCGATGCGGTCGAGACGAAGAACGTTCATACGATCACGCTTTCCTACACCTTCTTCCCGCACGAGAAGACGAAGCCGGTGGCTTCGGCATCCGATGCAGGGGGCGAGGCTTCGAAAAAACTTTAGGAGACACGCGTTTTTCGGCCTGCCGGAGGACGTCAACGGGAGACATTCGGGGATCACTGACATGGCGCAAGCGCACCAGAAGAATCACGACTACCACATCATCGATCCGAGCCCCTGGCCACTCTTGTCCTCGGTCGGTGCATTCGTGCTCGCCATCGGCGGCATCGTCTACATGCGCTATCACGCCGGCAGCTCGTTGAAGCTGTTCGGCATCGAGATGGCAAATCCCTGGATCCTCCTCATCGGCCTCGTGATCACGCTTTATGCGATGTACGGCTGGTGGGCGGATACGATCAAGGAAGGCGACGAGGGTCACCACACCCGCGTGGTTTCGCTGCACCTGCGCTACGGCATGATCATGTTCATCGCCTCCGAGGTGATGTTCTTCGTCGCCTGGTTCTGGGCTTTCTTCGACGCCAGCCTTTTCCCGGGCGAGGCGATCCAGGCAACCCGTGTCGAACACACCGGCGGCGTCTGGCCGCCGAAGGGCATCGAGGTTCTCGATCCCTGGCACCTCCCGCTCTACAACACCATCATCCTGCTTCTGTCGGGCACCTGCGTCACCTGGGCGCACCACGCCATCCTGCACAACGACCGCAAGGGCCTCATCAATGGCCTGACCCTGACCGTTCTGCTTGGCGTCCTGTTCTCCTTCGTGCAGGCCTATGAGTACGCTCACGCTCCCTTCGCGTTCAAGGATTCCATCTACGGCGCGACCTTCTTCATGGCCACTGGCTTCCACGGCTTCCACGTTCTGGTCGGCACGATCTTCCTGCTGGTCTGCCTGATCCGCGCCGCCCGCGGCGCCTTCACGCCGCAGCAGCATTTCGGCCTGGAAGCTGCCGCCTGGTACTGGCACTTCGTCGACGTCGTCTGGCTGTTCCTCTTCTTCTCCATCTACATCTGGGGTGGCTGGGGTGCGCCGGTCGCCCATATGTGATCTGCCGCAAGCAATACCGAAGACGGCCGCAGAGATGCGGCCGTTTTCATTTGGGAATGGCTTTGCCGGTCTCCGTGCGATCGGACAGGCAAAGCCTCTGCGCAGGACGCAGAGACCGCGCCGTGCCCTTGCATTTTGAACGTGCATGGCGTCAGGCTGGGCTAAAGCATGTCTCCCGAAAGTTGGAACCGGTATCGGGACAAAGGCATGCGAAATGACGAAGGCCTAAAGCGCCACAAGCGAATCTGAAAGATCGCGACGCGCTTTAGCGCGACCGGTCGCGTGGACGGAGTGCGATGATGAGCGAAGACAAGGCCCTGTACCCGCCGGTTGATCCGTTTTCGACGGGCCTGTGCGGCCATTGCCCCCGCTGCGGGCAGGGCAAGCTGTTCGACGGCTACCTCAAGCTGAAGCCGCGCTGTGCCGCCTGCGGGCTGGATTATGCCTTTGCCGAGGCCGGCGACGGCCCGGTCGTCTTCGTGCTTCTGATCGTGGGCTTCCTTGTCGTCGGTGCAGCTCTCTGGATGGAAGTGAGCTTCAGTCCGCCGATGTGGCTGCACTTCCTGCTGTGGATCCCGCTTGCGATCGGGCTCGGCCTTGCACTGACGCGGATGCTCAAGGGCGTGCTGGTCGCGCTGCAATACCGCAACAATGCCCGTCCCGGGGAAATCGACCGTGGCTGAACGGGCGGCGATAAAGGGTGGACGCGGCAGGGCGGTGCTCGCAGGCTGCGCGCTGGTCGCCTGCCTTGCCGTCCTTCTGTCCCTCGGCACCTGGCAGATGCAGCGGCTTGCCTGGAAGGAGAGACTTCTCGCCGACATGACCGAGCGGCGCCATGCCACACCCGTCGCGATCGAGGCGATCGAGCAGGTGAAGCGGGAAGGGGGCGATATCGAGTACCGGCCCGTCACAGTCACGGGCGTTTTTGACCACGGCCGCGAGCGGCACTTCCTCGCAACCTTCAACGGTCAGTCCGGCTATCACGTCTATACGCCGCTGCAGATGGCGGACGGGCGCTTCGTCTTCGTCAACCGCGGCTTCGTGCCCTTCGACAGGAAGGAGCCGCAGACGCGACGGGAAGGCGAGGTCGAAGGCGTTCAGGCGATCAGCGGCCTTGCGCGCGACAGCCTTGCCGGCAAGCCGTCCGCGCTCGTCCCCGACAATGATCTGGCCAAGAACATCTTCTACTGGAAGGATCTTTCGGCGATGGCCTCGAGCGACGGTATCGCGCCCGAAGCACTGGTGCCGTTCTTCGTCGATGCCGGCGCCGCCCCCAATCCCGGCGGCCTGCCGATCGGCGGTGTCACCCAGTTCGACCTGCCGAACAACCACCTGCAATATGCGATGACGTGGTACGGGCTGGCGCTGGCGTTGGTCGGTGTCAGCGGCCTGTATATCTGGCGCTCGCGGCGTTGAGCCTGCCCGGCCGCCGGTTGGCGCTTTCATCGACGCCGATTTGTGATAAATGCCGGTGACTTCGCAAAATTGCGATCAGGCGACTGGCGGGCACGCCTAAAAGCGCCCAAATGAACTGGACACCGGTGACATCCTGAACATGGCTTCTTCCACTGCCCTTTCTCCCCTGACGATCCGCCTCTGCGGCCCGCGCGGTTTCTGCGCAGGCGTCGACCGGGCGATCCAGATCGTCGTCCTGGCGCTGAAGGCCTATGGCGCGCCGGTTTATGTCCGCCACGAGATCGTGCACAATCGCTACGTCGTGGAAGGGCTCGAGGCCAAGGGGGCGATCTTCGTTGAGGAACTGGACGAGATCCCCGAGGAGCATCGCGCCCAGCCGGTCGTCTTCTCCGCCCACGGCGTGCCGAAATCGGTGCCGGAGGACGCAGTCGCCCGCAACCTGTTCTATCTCGATGCCACATGTCCGCTGGTCTCCAAGGTCCACAAGCAGGCCATGCGCCACCAGAGGCTCGGTCGCCACGTCGTTCTGATCGGCCATGCCGGCCATCCCGAGGTGATCGGCACCATGGGGCAACTGCCGGAAGGCTCTGTCTCGCTAGTCGAGACCATCGAGGATGCCGATGCCTATGTTCCCGCCGATCCCGACAACCTCGGCTTCGTGACGCAGACGACGCTTTCGGTGGACGATACCGCTGGCGTCATCGCGCGCCTGAAGGAGCGGTTCCCAAACCTGACCGCACCGGCGGCCGATTCGATCTGCTACGCCACCACCAACCGCCAGGAAGCGGTCAAGCAGGCGGCACCCGGCTGTGACCTGTTCCTCGTCGTCGGCGCGCCGAATTCCTCCAATTCCAAGCGGCTCGTCGAGGTGGCGCTCAGGGCAGGGGCGAAAAAGTCGCTGCTCGTGCAGCGCGCCGCCGAGATCGACTGGAGTGCACTCGACGAAATTCGTACCGTCGGGCTGTCGGCGGGCGCCTCGGCGCCGGAGGTCATCGTCGACGAAATCATCGAGGCGTTCCGCGCCCGCTACGACACGACGGTTGAACTGGCTGACACCGTGGAGGAGACGGAGAACTTCCTTGTGAACCGCGAACTGCGCAACATCGAGCTGACGCCGGCCGACATGGCCTTCGTCAACGGGGAATAGAATTGGCCGTCACGCACGTCGCGTAAAAGTGCGTTGCGATTTTGCGCGAAAGCATGTGCGTAGTATCAAGATCCGAAGCGCGGGAAACGATTCTGAAAGATCGCGTCCGTGCATGGCCTTCAAGCGTGAGCTAGAGATTTGGCAGTCTATACCGATATCACCGAAGACGACCTCGCCCGCTTCCTGACCAACTACGAGGCCGGGACGCTGCTTTCCTACAAGGGCATTGCCGAGGGGGTCGAGAATTCCAATTTCCTCCTGCACACAACGAAGGGCGCCTTCATCCTGACGCTCTATGAGAAGCGCGTCGATCCGAAGGACCTGCCGTTCTTCCTGGGCCTGATGCATCATCTGGCCGACCGCGGCCTGAACTGCCCGCTGCCCCTGTCGCGCAAGGACGGGGAGCTGCTGGGCGAGCTTTCCGGCCGCCCGGCCGCCATGATCACCTTTCTGGAAGGCACGTGGCTGCGCAAGCCGGCGGCGAAGCACTGCCGCGAGGTCGGCCGTGCGCTGGCCGAGATGCACGTCGCAGGCGCGGGCTTCCAGCTCACCCGCAAGAACGCCCTTTCGGTCGATGGCTGGCGACCGCTGTGGGACAAGTCTGCAGCCCGCGCCGACGAGGTCGAGGCCGGCCTGCAGGAAGAGATCGCCGACGAACTGGCCTACCTCGAAAGCCACTGGCCGAAGACGCTGCCGCATGGCGTCATCCATGCCGACCTCTTCCCCGACAACGTCTTCTTCATCGGCGACCAGCTGTCGGGCCTGATCGATTTCTATTTCGCCTGCAACGACACCTATGCCTACGACGTTTCCGTCTGCATCAATGCCTGGTGCTTCGAGAAGGACGGCTCGTTCAACATGACCAAGGGCATGGCGCTTCTGGACGGCTACGAGCAGGTGCGCCCGCTGAACGGGGCGGAACTGAAGTCGCTGCCGCTACTGGCGCGCGGCTCGGCGCTGCGCTTCTTCCTGACGCGGCTTTACGACTGGCTGGAGACGCCGCCCGGCGCGCTGGTCGTCAAGAAGGACCCGCTCGAATACCTGAAGAAGCTGCGCTTCCATCGCCAGGTGAAATCGGCGGAAGAATACGGCCTGGTGCATCGATGAAGCATGTGGACATTTTTACCGACGGCGCCTGCTCGGGCAATCCGGGTCCCGGCGGCTGGGGCGCGGTGCTGCGCTATGGCGAGGTCGAGAAGGAACTTTCCGGCGGCGAGCCGCAGACGACCAACAACCGCATGGAACTGCTTGCGGCCATTTCGGCGCTGGACGCGTTGAAGGCGCCCTGCGAGGTCGACCTCTACACGGACTCGAAATACGTCATGGACGGCATCGAGAAGTGGATCCACGGCTGGAAGAAGAACGGCTGGAAGACCGCCGACCGGAAGCCGGTGAAGAACGGTGAGCTCTGGCAGGCCCTGGACGAGGCCCGCCGCCGCCACAAGGTGACGCTGCACTGGGTCAAGGGCCACGCCGGCCATCCCGAAAACGAGCGCGCCGACGAGCTGGCGCGCATGGGGATGGAGCCGTTCAAGAGGCGGTGAGGGGAAAACCTTCCGCGTAAGCCTTGCCGAGGAGACACGCGATGAACTCGGTTTTCGCGGCGGTGTAGGCGTCACCGTCGTAAGGAAATTTCTCAGCCAGTTCGTGCTTCAATCTCGCATAGGCTGCCGCGGCTTCCGCATGCAGCCGCAAATGATTGCGAAATGCCAGACGCCGCGCGTGTGTCTGGTTTCCCGGTGGACACAGGTAGATCCGTTGCTGTGGCGTGCCGGATCGCCGCATGAAGGCCCAGACATCGTCGTCATAGCGGTTGCCGCGCGCTTCGTAGCCCAGGCCAACGAGTGCGGCGCTCGCCGCATCAATTGCGCGCATGTCTGGGAGGGTCACGTCGATATCGATCACGGGCTTTGCAGCCAAGCCCGGGACTGCGGTACTGCCCACATGGTCGATCACGATGACATTGGCGCCGAGGCTTTGACGAAGCTCGTTCGCGATTTCCTGGAAGTGCTGTGGCCAAGAAGCGTCATATGAGACGATTTCAACCAAAGTTGCCACGGCTTTGCTTTCCCTGCGCAGTCAAGCTGGAAATGCCCGCCGGCCGGGCATTTCCATGTGGCTTTGCCCTCAGAGCTGGCCGATCATTGCAGCGGCGGCCGAGACGGTCGCCTGGCCGGGGCTTTCCTCGACGTTGAGCGTCTTGACCACGCCGTCCTCGACCAGCATCGAATAGCGCTTGGAGCGCACGCCGAGGCCGCCTGCGGAGAGGTCGGCGTCGAGGCCGAGCGCCTTGGTGAAGGCGGCGTCCCAGTCGGCGATGAAGCGCAGCTTGCCGGCTGCGCCCGTGGAATTCGCCCAGGCGCCCATGACGTGATGGTCGTTGACGGCGACGACGATGATGTCGTCCACGCCCTTGGCGAGGATCGCGTCACGATTTTCGAGATATCCCGGCAGGTGGTTCAGCGAGCAGGTCGGCGTAAACGCGCCGGGAACGGCAAAGAGGACGACGCGCTTGCCGCTAAACAGGTCGCCGGTGGAAACGTCCGCCGGGCCGTCCGGGGTGCGTTCCTTGAGCTTCAGGTCGGGCAGTCTGTCTCCTACGGCAATCGTCACGATCGTTCTCCTTGGCTTTAAACGTCCGTGCGGGCGCACGGCGGTCGCCGCGGAATATAGGCCGCGCTCAATCGATGGCAAGTTGCATTTCCAGCGTCTTGCCGCCGCTCGCGGCGGTGAACAGGAAATCGGCTTCGGCGAGGTTCGCCGATTTCGGCCGGTAGCGCAGCGGCACCTCGATCTGATAGGCATCGCCCGCCCTAACCGGCGTGGCAGACGTGTCGAACTGGAAGCCAGGCGGGCCGGAGACGAAGACCTGCAGCGGCCGCTCCGTCGTCGGTTCGGGGGCGGTAAACGACACCATCAGCGCATCGCCCGCCTTGTTCCAGTGCGCATCGGTGACTGTGAAGCCGGGGGAGGGAGCGGCCGGCAGCGCTGCGATCGCAGCGGTGACGATCGCCCTTTCGACCGGGTCGGTCGTCGTCGCCGCCGTGACGTCGACCGACAGGTCGGCCTGGACGGGAATGCAGATGTTCTTGCACACGCCCAGAAAGATGGAGGCGGAAATGTCGCCGCCGTCGGCGGGCGCGCCGGTGCGCCGCAGCGTCAGCGGCAGGGCGACAGAGCGATCGTAACCGGCGTAGCGCGTGAAACCGTCGTCGAACTGCTTGGGCACCGGAAAGCCGACCGACTGCAGCGTCAGCCCGGACTCCTCCGAAAACGTGATCGACGGTGATATGCCGCTTTCCCCCGGATCGCGCCAGTAGGTTTTCCAACCGGGTTCGAGCTTGATGTCGAGCAGGGCCGGGATCGCACCGTCTGGCTCCTCGGGCAGCACCACCAGCCGGACGCCGCCGCCCTGCGTTTCGAACCACGGCGAACTCGCAGCCGCTGCGATCCCCGGCGACAGGGCAAGGGCGCAGAGACCGGAAAGGAGCAAACGAAAGCGTTTCATAAGATGTGCATGTAACGTCGCTCGGAGCGAGATTCCATCAATTTCCGGCAATTCCCGATCATATTCTCTTGAATGTCGCATTCGCCGGCCCAGTTCATGGAGAAGGGTGCTCGCCGAGCATCGAACAAAAGCGTCGCGGCGTCTAGAAGTCGCTTTTCATTTCGCCGCGAATTGATAGGCTGTTTGAATTATGGCGATGTCGGTCCTGAAGAACAGACGTGAACGGGGCTTCCTTGACGGTCAATTCCTGATCGCCATGCCGGGAATGCTCGACAAGAATTTCGAACGTACGGTGGTCTATATCTGCGCCCATTCCGACGATGGAGCGATGGGCTTCATCATCAACCGGCCCCAGCAGATGAGCTTTTCCGACGTGCTGCTGCATCTGCAACTGGTCGAAGAGGATGAACTGATCCGCCTCCCGACGCGCACGATCGACTTCCCGATCCGCTGCGGCGGTCCGGTCGAAAGCGGCCGCGGTTTCGTCCTGCACTCCGACGACTATAGTTCCGAATCCAGCATCCCCGTCAGCGACGACATCAGCCTGACGGCCACCCTCGATATCGTCCGCGCCATTTCGCGCGGCGAGGGTCCGCGGCGCGGCCTGCTGATGCTTGGCTATGCCGGCTGGGGTGCGGGACAGCTGGAAAACGAGATTGCCTCCAACGGCTGGCTGACCTGCCCGGCCTTCGACGAGCTGATCTTCGATACGCCGATCGGCGAGAAGTACGACCGCGCCCTTGCCTCCATGGGGGTCACCCCCGCCATGCTCTCGATGGAAGCCGGCCACGCCTGATACCCGTTGCCCGAACGCGGGTGGGCCGCCGCCCGCCCGGTGCACGCGCATGCATCAGATGCACCGCCGACATGTGTCGCGAGCCCTCTCGCCGAGACCGTTCGGACGCGGTGCCGCTGGGATGGTAGGTCGAATGGGGCGGATAGAAGATCGTGCGGGAACAGATGCCGGACAGGCGCGTTGAGAGGCAGCAATCCTCACAGCGCGGCATCCGGCCTGCCGATGGAGACCCCTATGCGGCTCTTTCAGTGCGATACATGCGGTCAGACCCTCCATTTCCGCAACCGCCAGTGCGTTCGCTGCGGCGCGCGGCTCGGCTTCGACACGTCGGACATGCTTCTGCACGCGCTTGTCCCGGTCGAGGACGGCAGCTTCGAGGTCGCGGGCAAACCGGGCGTGCGCAGGCGCCTGTGCGACAACGCCGCGATTGACGTGTGCAACTGGCTGGTGCCGGAGGGAAGCGAACGGTCCTTCTGCCTCGCCTGCATGCACAACCGCATCGTGCCGACCACCGATCCGGTGGGCCTGCAGCGCTGGCGGCGCATAGCGGCTGCGCAGCAGCATCTCTTCTATTCGATCCTTCGCTGGAACCTGCCGCATCCGACCCGGGAGGAGCAGCCGGAAAAAGGTCTCGTCTTCGACTTCCTTGCCGACGAACTGGACGCGAACGGCAATCTCGTTCCGGCGATGACCGGCCACAAGGACGGCCAGATCAGCCTCCGGGCGGCGGAGGCGGACGACGACGTGCGCGAGGCCGTCCGTGTCGCGATGGATGAGCGTTATCGATCTCTTCTCGGTCATCTCCGCCATGAGGTGGGGCATTTCTACTGGGGGCGGCTGGTCGCGGACGAGGAGGATCTCGCCCGTTGCCGCGCCGTCTTCGGCGACGAGAGCGAGGACTACGGCGCAGCACTTCAGCGGCATTATCGCGAAGGCCCCCCGGCCGATTGGGAGCAGAATTTTATCAGCCCCTATGCGAGCGCCCATCCGGCCGAGGATTTTGCCGAATGCTGGGCGCATTACGTCCACATCGTCGATACGCTGGAGACGGCACGTGCCTTCGGCCTCAACACCGATCCAGGGGGGCACGAGGAACTGGAAGCGGACGTGACCTTCGATCCCTACCGCGTCCGAAGTGCGGAGCGGCTGGTCGTCTCATGGGTGCCGCTCAGCGTCGCCATCAACGAGATCCAGCGTTCCATGGGGCAGCCGGACAGCTATCCGTTCGTGCTGTCGCCCGCGGTGGTCGAGAAGCTGGAACTTGTCCGCAGCCTGGTGGCAAAGGCACGGGGGTGACGGGGGAGGTGTGACGGCAGGCGTGAGGACGGAGGCTCGGCGGCCCGTCACGCCCGCTTCATCAGGGGAAATCGTTCCTTCAGCAGACGCAGCACGGAATCGTAGTTGATCGGCGGGCCGAAGAGGTAGCTCTGGCCGTATTCGCAGCCCATGCGCCCGAGTTCGATCGCATCCTCTTCGGTCTCGATACCTTCGGCGACGACCTGCATTTCCATCTCGCGCGCCATCGAGATGACGGAGCGGAGCAGCACCGTCCGCTTGTCGGAGCTGTCTCGCACCAGTGCCTTGTCGATCTTGATCGTGTCGAAGGGGAAGCGGGTGAGGTAGGCAAGCGAGGAATAGCCGGTGCCGAAGTCGTCAAGCGACAGCCCGAGGCCCGCCTCGCGCAGCTTGTTGAGCACCAGCCGCGCCTGCTCGGCATTCTCCATCACCACAGATTCGGTCAGCTCGAACTTCAGCTTGTGCGGCTCGCAGCGGGTCTTGGAAAGCACCGCGCGCACGTCGTTGTAGAGTTCGTTGTTGAGAAGCTGGGCGCTTGAGAGGTTCACCGAGACGAAGATCGGCAGGTCGCCGGTCTGTAGCTGCCAGTCCATCAGGTCGCTTGCCGCCTTGTCGAAGGCAAACGCGCCGAGTTGGCTGATCAGGTCGGATTGTTCGGCGATCGGGATGAACTCTTCGGGCGAAATGCTGCCGCGCTTGGGGTGCTCCCAGCGCATCAGTGCCTCGAAGCCGGCGATCTCCGCGTCCGCAAGCCGCACGATCGGCTGGTAGACGAGCGACAGTTCCTTGCGTTCGATGGCGCGGCGCAGATCCGTTTCGAGCTGCAGCCGGTCGGTGCCCATGGTGCGGAAGGCGGGGCGGAACGGTTCGACGCGATTTCCCCCGGCCTTCTTCGCGCGGTACATGGCCAGCTCTGCGTCGTTGAGCAGGCTGGCGGCATCCTGCTGCGGGTCGAGCCAGGAGACGAGCCCGATCGATGCCGTCAGGATGATCTCGCGGTTGGCGAAGTTGATCGGCACGGTGATCGCCTTGCTGACCGCGTCGGCGAAGTCGGCGACCTTGGCCGGATCGCGCTCGGAGAGCAGGATCAGGCCGAACTGGTCGCCGGAAAGCCGCGAAAGCGTGTCCTGCGGCTTCAGGAGGCGGCGCAGGCGCCGGGAAAGGGCGACGAGGATGTTGTCCCCGGCTGCGATGCCGAGCGCGTCGTTGACCTGCTTGTAGCGATCGATGTCGATCGCCAGCACCGTCGGCCGAACCGTCTCGCCGGATCCGGCGATCGAGAGCATGGCCTGTAGCCGGTCGAGGAAGACCTGGCGGTTCGGCAGGCCGGTAAGGTTGTCGTGCAGCGCGTCCTGCAGCAGCCGGTCCACCGAGTTGCGCTGCTCGGTGATATCGACGATCGTGCCGACGCAGCGGATGATCTCGCCGTTGGAGCCGAGAACCGGCCGGGCACGGATCGCCAGCCAGTGGTAGTGGCCGTCCTCTGCGCGGACGCGGAACTGGTGGTTCAGGCGGCCACGGCGATGCTCCAGGAGAACGTCGAGCGTGGCTCGGAACCGGTCCCGGTCGTCCGGGTGCAGGCGCGGCAGCCAGTTGCGCGCCGGCCCGTGCATGACGCCCGGCGAAAGCCCGAGCTGCGCCGAAATGTCGGGGATTGTGACAACGCGGTCGCGCGCCACGTCCCAGTCCCAGACCGTGTCGCCCGAGCCGGTGAGCGCCAGCGACTGCCGCTCCAGATCGGAGAACAGGCCCTGCTGGTAGGCGCCGCCGGTAAAGGCGTGCTGCATCACGGTGAAGCCGATCAGAAGCACGATCAGCACCAGACCGCCGCCGAGCGCGGGCTGGATGATGTCGTTGTCGAGCCTGCCCGTCACCGTCATCCAGGCGCCGAACAGCCAGACGAGGATCAGCGCCCAGGCGGGTACCAGCAGAATCGCCCGGTCGTAGCGCTTGAAGCCGAGATAGGCGATCAAGACGATGCCGGCCGAAGCCGTCAGTGCAAAGGAGATGCGGGCGATGCCCGAGGCAATCGGCGGGTCGTAGACGGCCACCCCGAACAAGAGGCCGAGGCCCAGGATCCAGGCCAGCGTCGCATAGGACAGGTGCGCATGCCAGCGGTTGAGGTTCAGGTAGGTGAACAGGAAGACCACGAGGCCGACCGAAAGCGACACTTCCGTTCCCGCGCGCCATATGCGCTCGTCACCCGCAGTCACGCTTATCAGCTTGGACAGGAACCCGAAATCGACGCAGATGTAGCCCAGAACCGCCCAGGCGAGTGCGGCCGTCGCCGGCAGCATAGACGTTCCCTTCACCACGAACAGGATCGTCAGGAACACGGCCAGAAGGCCTGCGATGCCGAGCACGATGCCGCGGTAGAGCGTGAACGCGTTGACGGTGTCCTTGTAGGCGTCAGGCTCCCACAGATACATTTGCGGCAGGTCCGGCGTCGCAAGCTCGGCCACGAAGGTGACGACCGAACCCGGGTTGAGCGTGATCCGGAACACATCCGCCTCGTCGCTCGGCTGCCGGTCGAGCGCGAAGCCCTCGCTCGGCGTAATCGAGAGGATGCGCTGCGAGCCGAGGTCGGGCCAGATGATCTTCGATCCCACCAGCCGGAAATGCGGTGCGACGATGACGCGGTCGATCTGTTCGTCGGAGACGTTGGTCAAGGCAAAGACTGCCCAGTCGCCTTCATGGTTCGGATTGGCAGCGCGCACCTCGATGCGGCGCACGATGCCGTCCGTGCCGGGTGCCGTGGAGACCTGGAAGGCCTCGCCGCGACCGGTGTAGATCTCCGTCGTCGCCGTGATGTCGAGTGCGGTGTCGTCACGGGAGATCTGCACCGGCTCGACGGCCCGTGCGCTCGTGGCAAGCGGCCCGACAAGCGAGAGCGCCGTCAGTAGGATAAGGGCCAGCGCCCGGCTGACGAACAGCAGTGACGGCACGGATCGGAATGTCATCGAAGCGTTAATTTCCTGTCGCCTGGGGGTCTTGCAGCCCTCTCTCCGGCGTGACCTGCATCGGCTGCTGGCTTCTGTCCCCTGCCAGCAGCGAATACATCAGATGGTCGCGCCACTCCCCGTTTATCTTCAGATATTCTCTCAGGTAGCCTTCGCGCTGAAAGCCGGCCTTTTCAAGGAGGCGGATGCTCCTCGTGTTCTCAGGAATACAGGCTGCCTCGACACGGTGCAACTGAAGCTCTGAAAAGATGTAGGGGATGGCCAGCCGGACGGCGGAAAGCATGTGGCCGCGGCCGGCATGGCGCTCGCCCATCCAGTAGCCGATCATGCAGCATTGCGCCGCCCCGCGCCGGATGTAGCCGATCGTCATGCCGCCAAGCAGGCGCTGCTCTTCCTTGAGAAAGAGGAACAGCGGCAAGGCCTGGCCGCTGGCGAATTCCTGCTCGTTGCGCACCACGCGCGCGCGGTAGGCGCTCTCAGAGAGTTCGTCGCTCCGCCATGTCGGCTCCCAGGGCTCGAGGAACTGGCGGCTTTCGGAGCGAAGCTGGTACCATTGCCGATAGTCGGAGAAGCGCGGCAGCCGCAGCATATGCGCGCCGCCTTCGAGCACCACGGTGTCGGACTGCCGCGACAGGAACCGAAATACCGACCGTGCCATGCATGTCTCTCCGTTGCGGCGAATGCGCCGATGCCGGCCTGGCTGCGCCAGCCTTAACAGAATGACACTAGGACAACGCCGGCAATCCCGTCAAACCGGATGTTTCGGGCCGCATCATGGCGCTGCACGGCGCAGGCAGGCATCGCCTCCACCGACGATGCGGCGCGCTGCCGGCGATCGCGGGCGAAGGCGATCGCGATGCCCTTTAGCTCGCTGCGCGCTGGGGCGCCTCGCCGCGCGACAGGGCGCTGACGATGTCGCCGGCCGCAGCGAGATGCTCCAGCGGTCCGATGGCAGACAGGGTGGGCTTGGTGTCGAAGAACAGGCGGCCGGCGAGATCGGTCAGCCGCGAGACGGTGATGCTCTCAAGCCGCTCCATCAGTTCATCGTTCGGGATAGGGCGGCCATAGAGCATCATCTGCCGCGCGATCTGGCCGGCGCGGGCCGCCGGGCTTTCCTGCCCCATCAGAAGCTGTGCGCGGATCTGCGCCCGTGCCCGGTCGATCTCCTGCTGGTCGATCCGGTCGGCGGACTTGCGCAGTTCCTCGATGATGACAGGCACCAGTTCCGGCAGGTTCTCGCCGCCGGTCGCGGCGTGGATGCCGAAGATGCCGGTATCGGAGAAACCCCAGTGGAAGGCATAGACGGAATAGCAGAGCCCGCGATGCTCGCGCACTTCCTGGAACAGCCGCGAGGACATGCCGCCACCCAGGATGTTGGCAAGGATCTGCGAACAGTAGAAGTCGCGGGCATGGTAGGCCTTGCCCTCGAAGCCGAGCAGCACCTGCGCATCCATCAGGTCGCGCGTCTCGCGCACGTCGCCGCCGGTATAGTGGGCGGTCTCGAGGACGGGCGTGGCGGATGGAGTCTGCGGCAGCGTGGAAAAACGCTTCTCCACGTCGGCAACGAAGTTGTCGTGATCGACGGCACCGGCCGCCACCACGAACATGCGGTCGGTCGTATAGTTGCGGCCGAGATAGCCGCGGATTTGCTGAGGCGCGAACGACATCAGCGATTCCGGCGTGCCGAGGATCGCCCGGCCGATCGTCTGGTCGCGATAGGCGACCTCGGAGAACTTGTCGAAGATGACGTCGTCCGGCGTGTCGTTGGCAGCGCCGATCTCCTGCAGGATCACCTGCTTCTCGCGAACCAGCTCTTCCTCGTCGAAGGCGGACTCCGTCAGTATGTCCGCGAGAATGTCGGTGGCGAGAGGGACGTGGTCCTTGAGCACGCGGGCATAGTAGGACGTCGTTTCGGTGGAGGTGGCGGCGTTGACTTCGCCACCGACGTTTTCGATCTCCTCGGCGATCTGCCGGGCCGACCGGCGTGCCGTGCCCTTGAAGGCCATGTGTTCGAGCAGATGGGCAATCCCGTGCTCTTCCGGCGTCTCGTTTCGGGAGCCGGACTTGATCCACACGCCGAGCGCGACGCTCTCCAGATGCGGCATGTTCTCGGTGACGACCGTCAGACCCGACGGCAGCCTGGTGCACTCAACTCTCATTTTCCGACTTTCCGCGATCGCTAACCCCGAATGCGGGAGTGTTGGCCGATGAAGGCTTCCACGGTGGCAAGTTCCGGATCCAGGATTTCGAACCGCTCCTCCCTTTGCATCATGTCAGCAAGCCACGACGGAAGCGCCGGGTCAATACCGCTCGCCGATTTTACCGCGGCGGGGAATTTCGCTGGATGGGCGGTCGCGAGCGTCACCATAGGGCTTGCCGGACGGGCGTTCTTGGCCGCGACGAAGACGCCGGTGGCGGTGTGCGGATCGAGTAGATAGCCTGTCTTTTCAAGGGTTTCGGCGATCGTCTTTGCCACCTGCTTCTGGGTGGCGCGGCCGGCACGGAATTCCTTGCGGATCGCCTTCAGGGCCTTCTCCTCGATCTCGAAGGCGCCGGACTGCTTCAGCCCGGCCATCAAGGTGCGGATCGCCGCCGGATCGCGGCCGCAGGCTTCGAACAGCAGCCGTTCGAAGTTGGAGGAGATCTGGATGTCCATCGACGGCGAGGTGGTCGCCACGACGCCGCGCATCTCGTAGCGCCCGGTCTTGAGCGTGCGGGCAAGGATGTCGTTGTCGTTGGTGGCGATCACCAGCCTGTCGACCGGCAGCCCCATGCGCTTGGCGACGAAGCCGGCGAAGATGTCGCCGAAATTGCCGGTCGGGACCGTGAACGAGATCTTGCGATCCGGCCCGCCGAGCGCCACGGCGCTCGTGAAGTAGTAGACGATCTGGGCCATGATGCGCGCCCAGTTGATCGAGTTGACGCCGGAAAGCTGCATCTTCTCGCGGAAGCCCTTGTCGTTGAACATGGCCTTGACGAGGTCCTGGCAGTCGTCGAAATTGCCCTTCACCGCAATCGCATGCACGTTCGCAGCACTCGACGTCGTCATCTGCCGCTGCTGGACCGGCGAGACCTTTCCGTGCGGGAACAGGATGAAGATGTCGGTGCGCTCGCGCCCGGCAAAGGCGTCGATCGCAGCCCCGCCGGTATCGCCCGAGGTCGCGCCGACGATCGTTGCGCGCTGTCCGCGCTCCGCCAGCACGTGGTCCATCAGGCGTGCGAGAAGCTGCATCGCCACGTCCTTGAAGGCGAGCGTGGTGCCGTGGAACAGTTCAAGGATGAACGTGTCGGCGCCCGTCTGCACCAGCGGCGCCACGGCCGGATGGCGGAAGGTGGCATAGGCCTCGTCGATCATGGCCTTGAGCGTCTTGTCGTCGATCTCGCCGTTGACGAACGGCGACAGCACGGTGAAGGCGACCTGCTGATAGGTCATGCCGCGCATCGCCCGGATCTGCTTTTTCGAGAACGAGGGCCATTCCTTGGGGACGTAGAGGCCGCCGTCGCTCGCAAGGCCGGCAAGCAGCGCGTCGCAGAAACCGAGGGTAGGGGCCTCGCCCCGCGTCGAAATGTACTTCACGTGATCATTCCTGAATTTGTACGGCCTGAAAGTGTACGGTGGACGTGTGCGAAGGAGCGGTCGGAGGCGGGAGGCCGGCGCGGTGTGCGTCTGCGTTCACGAAACTTCCTTCCTGTTCGGTCGCGGCGTCGGCCGCGCATTGCGGAGCGTGACGAGGCTGCGCGGGCCCGTCGGCGTGCCGGGCATGAAGGCGCAAGCCTCTCATGCGAACGGATACAGCAAAAAGTGGAAGGTCGTTTTTGGACAATCGATTTTTTGCCGCACCGCTGCTATAGAGCATCCGCGAGGGTCTCGAAAGGCCCGTTTTTTATAAGTTGAAGCGGGCGCACGAAGTCCGAATGCAGGGGTGAGAGACACGTGATTGGTAAGATCGGCCGCCGCCTTCTGGGCGTTTCTTTGCTCGCAATCGTCACGGGATGCAACCAGACAGACAAGACCACCGACCTCGGCGTTTCGTCCGGACAACAGGCAGCCTCGCAGCAGCCGGCGGTGATCCAGGGCGCCTGCCCCCAGGTCTATCTGCGCGAGGGCACCGCCGTGCACCGCACCTATGCCAAGGGCGCGAAGGACGATCCGCAGAAGCTGATCTACCAGGCGACGCTGGCGGCCACCACGCGACAGTGCGTGCAGACGGCGAACGAACTGAAGGTGACCGTGCTCGCCCAGGGCCGCATCGTCTCGGGCCCGGCCGGCAATCCTGGCGCCGTCACCCTGCCGATCCGCGTTGCAGCCTCTGACGGTGAGAACACGCTCTACTCGAACCTCAACAAGTTCAGCGTGACGATCCCGGCCGAAGGCACGGCGCAATTCGTGTTCACGGAAGCCAACATCGTCATCCCCGGCGGCGCCGGCTCCTACGCCAAGATCTACGTCGGCTTCGACGAAGGCCCCTACAACACGAAGTAAGCCTGTGTCATCGGTGGCTCATAACATGACCGCCGCGCATTTGGAGGCGCGGCGCGGTCGTGACTGGCATGATTGCGTGCGTGCTATCGATTTGAACGCCACTTTGAAGGCGACGGGCAGCCGCGCGGGGGCGCCAGGCGCTCCTTAAAAGCGCGGCTTCAAAAGACGCCTTTCGGCCGTCAGATCGCTTCCTGCCATTCCGCCAGCGCGGCGATGACGCCCGGCAGGTCGATCATCCGCGAAATGACCGTTTCCGCGCCTGCGTCCGTCAGCCGGTCCGCATGCGAGGGATAGGTGTGCGAGGCGCCGGTGAAGCCGACGACGCGCATGCCGGCGGCGCGCGCTCCGTTTATGCCGTGCACCGAATCCTCGATCACCAGGGTCCGGGCCGGATCGGCGCCGAACTGCTTGGCGCCGTGCAGGAAGATGTCCGGCTTCGGCTTGACGCGATCGGGCCCGAGATCCTTGGCCGAATAGATGTGCGGCGCGAAGATCTCCTTGAGCCCGACCCTGTTCAGCATCAGTTCCAGCCGATGCGATGCCGAGTTCGAGCAGATGCAATAGGGGCGGCGCAGCCGCGACAGGGCGAACTTCACCCCGTCGATCACCTTGACCTCCCGAGCAAGCCGGTCGTCCAGCAGCTTCTCCGACTTGTCGAGCAGCGAGGCGGACAGCGGGATCGAAGCTTCGCGCTCGACCGTGAGCAGGATGTTCTGCCAGGTCATGCCGGCAAAGCGCTCGCCCATCTCCTCCACGCCGATCGGATAGCCGGCCTCGGTCAGCAGGCGGGATTCGACTTCGGCGGCGATGATTTCGGAATCAACCAGCACGCCGTCGCAATCGAAGATGATGAGGTCGAAGCCGTCCATGAATTCTGTCCTTTTGGGAGGCGCCCCCGGCAAGGGGCGTGAGGCGCCGTCTCGAAGCTCGGCGGCGCGACCGGGTCGTGCTGGCCTTTATACGATGCCGACGCAAAGCTCAACCTTGGGGCCGCCGACAAGCGCGCTCGACACCGCAGGAAGAGCCTTCTATCAGTGGCGCATGGCAAACACCCAAGACGACACGCTCGCAAGCCGCATCAGCCGCGTCCTCGCCGAGAGGATCATCTCCGGAGCCTTGTCGCCCGGCGCCCGTCTGCGCCAGGATCATGTCGCCGAAGAGTTCGGCGCCAGCCACGTTCCCGTGCGCGAGGCGTTCCGCCGGCTAGAGGCGCAGGGGCTTGCCGTCAGCGAGCCGCGCCGCGGCGTCCGTGTCGCCTCCTTCGACCTCAGGGAGGTGCGCGAGGTGGCGGAAATGCGTGCGGCGCTTGAGGTTCTTGCGCTGCGGCATGCGGTTCCGAACCTGACGCCAGCGGTCCTCGACAAGGCGGAGACGGCCACTGCGACGGCCGACTGCGCCTCCGACGTCCGCTCCTGGGAGGAGGCCAACCGCGCCTTCCACCGTCTGATCCTGGAGCCATGCGCGATGCCAAGGCTGCTGGCGTCGATCGACGACCTGCATGCCGCAAGCGCCCGTTTCCTCTTTTCCGCCTGGCGATCGAGCTGGCAGCCGCGCACCGATCACGATCATCGCGCCATCCTCGCCGCTCTGCGCGGCGGCAACGGCGACGAGGCCGCCGCCATCCTCGGCCGTCACGTCCAGTGGATCGGCCGGACGCCGGTGCGCAACGAGAGCGGCGAAACGCGCGAGATCTTCTCGATCGTCGGTTGATCCTGCCGGCTCAATGCCTGCCCTCCTGAAATTATCTATAATTTTTTGCCATCATTAAGTTATTGATTTAACTATAATTTATCCCGCTTCTCCGTGGGCAATGAGCTATAGTTCGCTCCATTCTGGGTCTTGACGCGCCGAAGTAATCTCTCCAAGGATAGGATTATAGATAATTTTTCACGTTATCTATAAACGCCAACTGGAGGCCCCTTCATGTTTCAATTCGCCGTCGCCGGCCCGTCCGGATTCGATCCCCTGCGCCTGGGTGCGCGCTCGCTGCCGCTTCGTATCGCCTTCGTGCTCGCGGGCACTCTGGTGCTCGCCTTGGCCTCGCGCATCAGCGTGCCGATGGTGCCGGTGCCGATCACCATGCAGACCTTCGCCGTCACCATGATCGGCGCGCTCTACGGCTGGCGCCTAGGCACGGTGACGGTCCTTGCCTGGCTCGGCGAGGCGATGGTCGGCCTTCCGGTTCTTGCGGGCGGCGCGGGCGGCATCGCTCCCTTCGCCGGGCCGACGGCGGGCTATCTTGTCGCCTTTCCGCTGATGGCGGCGATGGTCGGCTGGCTTGCCGAGCGCGGCTGGACAGGCGCCCGCCTCGTGCGCAGCTTCGCCGCGCATTTCGCGGCCAACATCTTCTGCCTCGTTCTCGGCGGCGCATGGCTCGCCACGCTGATCGGCACCGAAAAGGCGCTGATGCTGGGCGTCGTGCCCTTCATCCTCGGCGCGGTGCTGAAGTCGGCGCTTGCCGCCGCCCTTCTCAAGGCGCTCGCCGGCAAGCAGATCGACACGCCGTGACTGTCCGGCTGCGCGCCCACCACCTGCTCTGCATGCTCACCTTCGTCGGCAAGGGCTACAGCCCCGCCTTCGTGGAGAACTACAGGCAGATCGCCCGCCGGCTGACGGCGGGCGAAGCGATCGAGCTGGTGCACGGGCCCGACGACATCTGCGCGCCGCTGCTCTGCGGCGACGCGCATTGCTACGACGAAAGCGTGATCGAGCGCGACCGGCTGGCCGCCGCGGCCGTCGCACAATTGACCGGTCGGCCGGTCGAGGCCGGCACCGTCCTCATGCCGGACGAGATCTTGCTCGATCGCCTCCGTGCCGCGTTCCGCGGAGAGGCGATGCGCTCGGCCTGCGCGGGATGCGAATGGTCGGATCTCTGTTCGCGCGTCGCCGCCGAAGGTTATCCCGGCGTGCAGGTGGGGCGTGCCCCGGCCGCCGGTCGATGACGCACGCAGCCAGCCGCCGAAGCTTCATTCCCCGTGGGACAGAGGGGCGGGCAGGGGCTCGGGCAGGGGAAACAGGTCGCAGAAGGCGCGCTCGCCGGCCCGCGTGAAATGGATCGCGCGGCTTTCGTTGCTGCGCCTTGCCCAGCCCCTGTCGATGAAGCGGGAGAGCAGCGCCTCGCCCAGCGAGCCGGCCAGATGCGAGCGTCGCTCACTCCAGTCCAGGCAGGTCCGGCAGACGGGCCGGCGCTGGTCGTGCAGCGCATCCATGTCTATTCCGAGCTGCCGCATCCGTTCTTCGCCGCTCTTCGTCAGGGATGCTTCGTCTCCGTCGATCGCGACGTGCCCGTCCGCGACCATGCGGTCCAGCATCCGCACCCCGAAATCCCCGGCGAGATGGTTGTAGCAGACCCGCGCCTTGCGCAGCGCCGGGTCCTTCGGTCCGGGGCGCGCGCGCAGGAAACCGCGACTGGCGGCAAAGCCCATCAGCCCTTCGAGCAGCAGGCCGACCTCGTCGTCCAGGAGCGCGAAATAGCGATGCCGTCCCTGCTTTCGCTGGCCAACGAGGCCGCCGGCTTCGAGCTTTGAGAGGTGCGAGCTCGCCGTCTGCAGCGTGATTCCGGCAGCACCTGCAAGCTCGGTCGCCGTCAGCGCCCGGCCCCCCATCAGTGCGCTCAGCATGTTGGCGCGCGCGGGATCGCCGATCAGCGCGCCGATCTGGGCTATGTCCGGTCCTTCTTTCATACTTCGACGATAATCGAAGCATCGCCGCTGCGCAACATGGCATCAGGAGACATCGCAAATGTCGAGGAACCCAAAGATGCTCACCTGTTTCATCCGCTACGAGATCGACCCGTTCGGCAAGGAGGCGTTCGCCGAATATGCCCGCAACTGGGGGCAGGCGATCCCGCGCAACGGCGCACATCTGATCGGCTATTTCGCGCCCCATGAGGGATCGGCCACGACCGCCTATGGGGTCTACAGCGTCGAGAGCCTTGCCGCTTACGAGGCCTATCGCGCGCGTCTGGCCGCCGACCCGCTCGGTGCGGAGAATTATGCCTTCGCAAGGGATAAACGCTTCATCCTTAAGGAAGACCGGATCTTTCTCAGGAACGTTTCCCTGCCGCATGCTCAGGCGGTGACGCCATGATCGCGGTCATCTTCGAGGTGGTCCCCGCAACCGGCCGGCGCGACGTCTATCTGAACCTCGCCGCAAGGCTTAGCGACCGGCTCCAGGCGATCGACGGCTTCGTCTCGATCGAGCGTTTCGAAAGCCTGTCCGTGCCCGGCAAGATCCTGTCGCTATCGTTCTGGCGGGACGAGGAAGCCGTCAGGACATGGCGCAACACCGCCGAGCACAGGAGCGCGCAGCAGGCCGGCCGCCACGGCGTCTTCTCCGACTACCGCCTGCGCGTCGTCTCAGTGATCAGGGACTACGGCATGTTCGAGCGCGACGAGGTGCCGGAGGACAGCGCACGGGTGCACGATGCCGCATGAGGGGCCCTTACGTGCCGTCCAAAGACGCTTGAAGGGCCAGAAGCGCGTCCTTCAGGTGCGGAAGATCGCGGACGACGACGTTCCATAGGACGTCGTCGGCAATTCGGTGATATTCATGTCTGAGGATATTGCCCATGGCGCGGATCGATCGCCAGGGAACGTCGGGAGCCTGAGCAACAGCACATCGGGAATGTGCCGGCTGGCTTCCGAGATGATTTCGATTGCTCGCTGGATCGCAAGGCGCAGTATGTCGTTCCTGGCGAGATCTTCACGCGTTTTTCCCGCCAGCGCCGTCTCGATCAAAGCGATCGTCTCCAGCATTTCCGACAGGATCACGCCGATGTCTCACGGCATCAGAAAACCCGGATCGCCGATTTTTCGATCGTCGCCTTGAGGCGCGGATGCAGGCTGTCGCGCGTTGTCACATCCACCTCGACTGACAGCTCGTCTTCGAGGAGGAGCTTAATGCTCGCGAGATCGATGAGGGAGAAAAGGGCGCGCGGGTCATAATCGATGAAAAGGTCGATGTCGCTATCGTCGTCGGCTTCGTCGCGTGTCACCGAACCGAACAAATAGACCGAGGTGGCGCCGAATGCGCGGATCGCGTCGGCGTTTTTCTGCAGATGTTCGATCGCTTCGCTCTTCTTCATGCTGTCCTTTACCGCATCGGTCCTTTCTTCTCCATTCGGAGATTATTTGCCGCTGAGCCTCTCCGCCTTCACCCTTCGGTAACCATCTTCGGTAACCATAAGGGCCAGCAAGTTCGTATCCGAGTAAGCGTATCAGCGAGTATTCCATGTCCCACGTCCTTTCGCTTGCCGAAGCCCGTTCGGTCCGCCCCAATGGCTGGATCGACACGATCATCCGGGGAGATTGCGTTTCCGCCCTGGAAGCGCTTCCGGATCAGTCGGTCGACGTCATCTTCGCCGATCCGCCCTACAACCTTCAGCTCGGCGGCACGCTGCACCGGCCGGACCAGAGCCTCGTCGATGCGGTCGACGACGAATGGGATCAGTTCGCCTCCTTCGAGGCCTACGATGCCTTCACCCGCGCCTGGCTGCTCGCCTGCCGCCGCGTGCTCAAGCCGAACGGCACGATCTGGGTCATCGGCTCCTATCACAACATCTTCCGCGTCGGCGCCACGCTGCAGGACCTGAACTTCTGGATCCTCAACGACGTCGTATGGCGCAAGACCAACCCCATGCCGAACTTCAAGGGCCGGCGTTTCCAGAACGCGCACGAGACGATGATCTGGGCGAGCCGCGATGCCAAGGCCAAGGGCTACACCTTCAACTACGACGCCATGAAGGCCGCCAACGACGACGTGCAGATGCGGTCCGATTGGCTGTTTCCGATCTGCTCGGGCGGCGAGCGCCTGAAGGACGCCGACGGCAAGAAGGTACATCCGACGCAGAAGCCGGAAGCGCTGCTCGCCCGCGTCATCATGGCCTCCACCAGGCCCGGCGACATCGTGCTCGATCCCTTCTTCGGTTCCGGCACCACTGGTGCGGTCGCCAAGCGACTGGGGCGCCATTTCGTCGGCATCGAGCGCGAGCAGGACTATATCGATGCCGCACTGGCGCGTATCAATTCGGTCCAGCCGCTCGGCAGCCAGACCCTGACGGTGATGAGCGGCAAGAAGGCTGAACCGCGTGTCGCCTTCAATACGCTGATCGAGAGCGGCCTGATCGCGCCGGGCACCGTGCTCACCGACCAGAAGCGCCGCCACAGCGCCATCGTTCGCGCGGACGGCACCATCGCGTCGGGATCAGACGCCGGCTCCATCCATCGCGTCGGCGCCAAGGTGCAGGGCCTCGACGCCTGCAACGGCTGGACCTTCTGGCACTATGCCGAGGGCAGCGAACTCAAGCCGATCGACGCGCTGCGCGCGGTCGTGCGCTCCGACATGGCAAGGCTCGATTGAGACGCCCGGCCCCAGCCGCTGCCGACCCCGTTCGAACAGGCGTCTTTCGCAGACCGTGAAGGTTGAAGGACGCGCAAGCCAATACCTCCTGTCGTGGCCTCCGGTGCTCCCTGCGCCGGAGGTTGCGGCAGTTGGGCCAGGCATCAAGGCCGCAGTCAGGCGTGGACAAAGCCCCGATGCTGTGAGCAAAATGTTCCTTCGCATGTCGGGAGGAAGACAACCGGACAAGAAGAATTCAACAACCGGTGGAACAAGGGGCATCATATTGCGTTTTACCTGAGCGGGAGGCGATCATGAGGCATATCGACATCAGCAAGCTGGAGCGGAACCCCAAGCATGTCTGGGAGGTTTCGGAGTACTGCCGCAAGTCGGGCGTGAGCCGTACCGAAGAAAAGCGGCTCATCAGGATCCTCGGCCGCTACGCTTCCGCTCACGAACTGCAGATGAACCTCGTCCGCCCCAACAACAGGTCTCGTTGCTGAACGCGGTTGCCTTATGCAAGCGTTTGTTAATATTGGCGAAGCGCCAGAAAGGGCAGGCCTTCTTCAAGCGCTGTTAACCAGCGCCCCCTATGGTGAGGGCAAGCCGTCGGCGTCGCAAAGAGACTGACTGACGAAAGAATTCTGCTTTTCCGGTTTCGTACCTTCAGTCCCGGAAAGGCGCGAACGCCCGGAGCCGGCAACGGCCCCGGGCGTTTCACTTTGTTCAGGTCTTGCACAGCTTCCGTCTAGAGCGCCACGCCGTGCGCCGCGAGGTCGCTCTTGAGCTTCTCCGCATCGGTAAAGAGCACGGCATTCCAGCCGGCCGCCCGCGCTCCCTCGACGTTCTTTTCGGCATCGTCGATGAAGAGGGTGTGCGCCGGTTCCAGGCCGAAGTCGCGGGCATGCTTCTCGTAAATGGCAAGGTCGGGCTTGATCAGGCCGATCTCCCCGGAAACCGTGACACCACGCGGCAGGTCGAGGAACGGATAGAGCTTGCGCGCCTCCCTGAACGTGTCGGCGGCGAAATTGGTCAGCATCGTCACGTCGCGGCCGTCGCCAACCAGTGTCTCCATGATCGCCACGCTCTCCACATAGGCATGCGACACCATTTCCTGCCAGTGCCTGCGGAAGGCGCGAATCCGTTCCTCGTGATCGGGATACTGTTCGATCAACTGCGCCTCCGCATCGTCCCAGCTGCGGCCGCGGTCCTGCTCGAGGTTCCAGTCGTGCGTGCACACATTGGCGAAGAACCAGTTGCGCTCCGCGTCGTCCGGGATCAGCCGGCTGTAGGGGATGTGGGGATCGTAGTGGATCAGCACGCGGCCGATGTCGAAGACGATGTGTCGGATTTCGATGGTCATGGGGTATGCGCCTTTTCGATTTCTGTTGTGCGGGGCCGCGGCCGGAAGGCCTCCGGCATAGCCTGTTTGATCGCCTTCTTCATGACGCTTGGCAGCGCCTCGCCGTCGAGCGTTTCCTCCGGCTCCCACCATCCGGGCCCGGTCGCCGCCGTCCGGCTGACGGTGGAGCGGAAGACTGTCAGGCGCAACTCGAAATGCGTGAACACATGGACGACGGTGCCGCAGTTCTGCCAGGCGGCGGCGAAGGGTGCTGCATCGGCACCCGTCGCCCCGTCCTGCCGTGCCGTCCAGTCCGTGTTCGGTATCTCGGTCATGCCGCCAAGCAGGCCATGGCCGGGGCGCTTCCTGAGAAAGACGGCGCCTGTCTCGTCGGTGGCGACGAATGCGGCACCGAGCCTGACCGGCTTCTCCTTCTTCGCCGCCTTCACCGGGAAGCGCTGCGGATCGTCGCTCACAGGTGCCACGCAGGCGTCGTTGAGCGGACAGAGCACGCAGGCCGGCCGCTTCGGCGTGCAGATGGTGGCGCCCAGGTCCATCATCGCCTGGGCGAAGTCGCCCGGTCTCCTTGCCGGCGTCATCGCCGCGACGAGACCGCGCATCATCCCCTTCGAGCCGGGCAGGGGAGCGTCGATCGCATGCAGGCGGGAAATGACGCGTTCCACATTGCCGTCGAGCACGGCAGCCTGCCGGTCGAAGGCGATTGCGGCGATGGCGGCGGCCGTGTAGTCGCCGACGCCCGGCAGTTGCTTCAGGCCGTCCTCGGTATCGGGAAACCGCCCGCCATGCGTGAAGGCCACGGTCTCTGCGCATTTCTTCAGGTTCCGGGCCCTGGCATAGTAGCCGAGGCCGGCCCAGGCCTTCATGACCTCTTCGGTTTCCGCCTCGGCAAGGTCGGTCACCGTCGGCCATTTGGCGGTGAACAAAGCGAAGTACGATTTTACCGCTTGCACTGTGGTCTGCTGCAGCATGACTTCGGACAGCCACACCCGGTAGGGATCGGCGCGTTCGCCCCGCGCGGCCATCGGTGGCGAGATCCGCCACGGTAGATCGCGGTGGTGCCGGTCGTACCAGCCAAGGATCCGGCTGGTCGGGTCTGCGGCGATGTGCGCTTTCGTCATGAATTTGCCTGGATGCGATGAGGAAGCGTATAACTGGCCAAGCAATCTCTTTTCTTCAAGGCGTAATTGTCGGAAGAGAGGAATGTTTTCCGCAAGGAGCATGCGAAAAGTGAATTCCCGTTCCCCCCGCCGGGGCGCTCTTCAGATCAGCGAAGTCGCCAACCGTCTGATCGATCCCGTGCTTGCCAGGCGCGCCGGCATCAACACGATGCTGCTCGGCTCCTGGGACGAGATCGCCGGCGCTGCCTTTGCCGATTGCAGCCGGCCGGAAAAGATCGCCTGGCCCAGGCGTGCCTCCGAGATGGCAGGCGAGGACGGCGGGCACCAGCCCGGAGTGCTGACGATTGCCTGCGAAGGCTCGCGCGCCCTGTTCCTCTCCCATCAGCAGGGCGAACTGATCCAGCGCGTCAACGGCTTCTTCGGCTTTCCGGCGATCCGCCAGATCAGGATCGTGCAGAAGCCGGTCTCGCCGCCTGTGCGCCGCCGTCGTCCGCCACGTCCGTTGACCGGCGAGGCCGCGCGTCACCTGGAGGAGCTGGTGGAGGGTATCGAGGGCGATGCGCTGAAGGCCGCGCTGAAACGGCTGGGCACGGCCGTGCTTGGCCGCAACGGCCAGCCGCGTCGCTGAAACATCAGCCGGTCACATTTGTTTGAAGATTGCAGTGTTGGTGCCGCTTGTTAGCGACATGAAGCCGGTATATCCGGGCGAACGGAAGATTTTTACTTTGTCCCCACAGGAGAGACCATGTCCCTTCCCGAAATGAGCCTTTTGAAGCGTCTTACGAGCGGCGTCGCCGTCGCGGCGCTTGCCGTCACGCTCGCGGCCTGCAGCGACGAGAAGAAGGAGACGGCTGCGGCGCCCGATAGCCAGCAGGTGACCACGGACAGCGCAGCCTCAAAGCCGGCCGAGCCCGCGGCCATGTCCACCGAGGTGGCACAGGCGCCGGCGGTCTCCCCCGAGACGACGCAGTCGACGCCGGCAAAGGCCGAAGTCCCGCCGTCGGAAGGCGACGTCGACATGGCAAAGGTTCTCGAGCCCGGCCCGCTGCCGGAAATGGCGATCGGCGAGGCGAACGCCCCGGTCACGATCGTCGAATACATGTCGATGACCTGCCCGCATTGCGCCCGCTTCCACAACGACACCTTCGAGGCCATCAAGACAAAGTATGTCGACAGCGGCAAGGTGCGCTTCATCTTGCGGGAATTCCCGTTCGATCCGCGCGCTGCGGCCGCCTTCATGCTGGCCCGTTGTGCTCCGGCCGAGCAGTATTTCCCGATGATCTCCATGCTGTTCAAGCAGCAGGAACAGTGGGCCGCGGCCGAAAACGGCCGTGAAGCGCTGCTGCAGATGTCGAAACTGGCTGGTTTTACACAGCAGAGCTTCGAAGCCTGCTTGACGAACCAGAAACTTCTCGATGATGTGAACGCGGTCCGCGAGCGCGGCGCCAAGGAATTCGGCATCGCGGCCACGCCGACCTTCATCGTCAACGGCCAGCGCTATTCCGGAGAAATGTCGGTTGACGTCATGTCGGCCCTTATCGACAGCAAGCTCTGATCCCGTCGCCACAATCATCGCGGGCGCCGGCGGAAGTCGCGCGCCTGCCGTTCTGGCGGCCCCCTCCCTCTATCTGGGAGGAGTGCCGGTGCGAAGCCAGACGATGAGGGGGGCTTCCGCCACTAGGTTTCCCCCTTCGTCAGGCTCTTCGCGCCACCTTTTCCCCGATGGGGCGAAGAGGGGGCATGCCCCATGAAGTTCACCAAGCTTCGCCTCCAGGGTTTCAAGACCTTCGTCGAGCCGACCGAGTTTGTCATCGAGCGCGGCCTGACCGGCGTCGTCGGGCCAAACGGCTGCGGCAAGTCGAACCTCGTCGAGGCGCTGCGCTGGGTGATGGGGGAGAACTCCTACAAGAACATGCGCGCGTCCGGCATGGACGACGTGATCTTCTCCGGCTCCGGCAACCGCCCGGCGCGCAACACCGCCGAGGTCGGTCTCTACCTCGACAATTTCGACCGCACGGCGCCTGCCGCCTTCAACGATGCCGACGAGATCCAGGTGTCGCGCCGTATCGAGCGCGAGCAGGGCTCGGTCTACCGCATCAACGGCAAGGAGGCGCGCGCCAAGGACGTGCAACTGCTGTTCGCCGACGCCTCCACCGGCGCCCGCTCGCCATCCATGGTCGGGCAGGGGCGCATTGGCGAGCTGATCCAGGCAAAGCCCCAGGCCCGCCGGCAGTTGCTCGAAGAAGCGGCAGGCATTTCCGGCCTGCATTCCCGCCGCCACGAGGCCGAGCTTCGCCTGCGCGCCGCCGAAAGCAATCTCGAGCGGCTCGACGACGTCACCTCGCAGATTGAAAGCCAGATCGAAAGCCTGAAGCGCCAGTCGCGCCAGGCAAACCGGTTCAAGGCCCTGTCCGCCGATATCCGCCGCCACGAAGCGATGCTCCTGCACATTCGTTGGGCGCAGGCCAAGGAGGCGGAAGGCGAGGCGGAGAGCCAGCTGAACCAGGCGACCTCGCTGGTCGCCGAACGCGCGCAGGCGCAGATGGAGGCGGCCAGGGCACAGGCCATCGCCAGCCTGAAGCTGCCGGAACTGCGGGAGAACGAGGCAAGGCTCGCCGCTGCGTTGCAGCGGCTGCAGATCGCCCGCTCGCAGCTCGAAGAAGACGCCGGCCGCCTGCTGCGCCGCCGCGACGAGCTGGCAAGGCGGCTGGCTCAGCTTGCCGAGGACATCGCCCGCGAGGAAGCGATGGTCGCTGACAACGCGCAGGTGCTGGAGCGGCTTTCGGCCGAGGAGCAGGAAATCGGCGATATTCTCGGCGAGGCCGACGACCGCGCCGCTGCCGCGCGCGAGGCGATGGACGAGGCGGCCGAACGCCTGTCGGGCAGCGAGCAGGCGCTGGGCGAGATCACCGCGGAGCGCGCCGAGGCGCAGGCGGTGCGCAACCAGTTGGAAAAGACGATCCGCGACCTCGCCGACCGCCAGGCGCGGCTGACCCAGCAGCTGGTCAATCTCGAAGCCGAGATCTCCGCGCTGGACGAACGCATCGCCGCCTTGCCCGACCCCGAGCGGAAGCGCGAGGAGGTGCAGTCGGCCGAGGCGGCGCTGGAGGAGGCCGGCGAGCGGCTGGCCGAAGCCGAAGAAGTGCTGGAAGAGGCGCGCGGCGCGGAAGTGGAGTTGCGCGGCCCCGTCGAGACGGCGCGCGGGCAGGCCAATGCCGTAGAGACCGAAATGCGCACGATCCGCCGCATGCTGGAGGCCGGTGCCGCCGGAGGTTCCACAGCCCCGGTCGTGGAGGACGTGCAGGTCGACAAGGGCTTCGAGACGGCACTCGGTGCAGCCCTTGGCGACGATCTCGATTCGCCGGCCGATACTGCCGCCGCCGCCCACTGGCGCTTTGCTGGCGAGGGGGCGGACGATGCGCCCCTGCCGGAGGGCACCGTGCCGCTACTCTCCCATGTCCGCGCGCCGGAGGTGCTGACCCGCCGCCTGCGTCAGATCGGCGTCGTTGTGGACGAGGGGCAGGCGCTGTCTCTTCTCCAAAGCCTCAAGCCCGGCCAGCGGCTGGTGACGCGCGAGGGCGCGGTCTTCCGCTGGGACGGGCATGTAACGGGCGCCGATGCGCCGAGTGCCGCCGCCCTGCGGCTGGCGCAGAAAAACCGTCTTCGGGAGCTCGAAAGCGAACGCGACGAGGCGCAAGCCGCGCTTGCGGCCGCCGAGGCCGCCCTTGCCGCCGCTGCTGCGGCGATCAGGGCCACGGGCCAGCGGCAGCAGGATGCCCGCGAGGTTCAGCGGCTCGCTGCCCGCAAGCTCGCCGAAGCACGTGACGCGCTGGATTCGGCCGAACGCGCGTCCGGCGACCTGATCCGCCGCCGCGCCGTGCTGGCGGAGACGAAGACGCAGCTCGATACCCAGGTCGATGAAGCGGCGGAAACCCTTGAGGAGGCGCGTGGCGCGCTGGAAGACGCCCCCGACGTCTCGGAACTGGAGCTCCGGCTGAGCCTGCAGTCAGCCGCTGTTGCGACTGACCGCGCGACGCTCGCCGAGGCGCGCGCCTTTCACGACGGCCTGGCCCGCGAAATGGCGGAGCGCCGGCGCCGGCTGGCTGCGATCTCGGGCGAACGCGAGACATGGCAAAGCCGCGCCGCCAATGCCGAGCGCCACATCTCCCAGCTGCGCGAGCGCGAGGCGGAGGCGCAGGACGAGGCCGAGCGCATCGCCGAGGCGCCCGACGAGATCGAGGAGAAGCGGCGCGCGCTGATGAGCGAACTTGCCCGTGCCGAGGAGGCCCGGCGCGCTGCCGCCGACGAATTGCAGGAGGCCGATAACCGCCAGCGCGAGGCCGACCGGGTGGCGACGACCGCGCTGTCGCAGCTTGCCGAATCACGCGAGCAGCGCGGCCGCGCGGAGGAGCGGCTGGTGTCGGCGCGCGAACGCCGGCTCGACGGCGAGGCGCGCATCCGCGAGGCGCTGCATTGCGCCCCTCACGAGGCGCTGAAGCTCGCCGAACATCCCGCCGACCGTCCGCTGCCCGATCCGCGCCAGCGGGAGATCGAGCTGGATCGGCTGAAGGTCGAACGCGAGCGGCTGGGGGCGGTGAACCTGCGCGCGGACGAAGAACAGAAGGAGCTTTCGGATAAGCTGCAGGCGATCGTCACCGAGCGCGAGGACATCATCGAGGCGATCCGCAAGCTGCGCACGGCGATCCAGAGCCTGAACCGCGAGGGGCGCGAGCGCCTGCTTGCGGCCTTCGACATCGTCAACGCCCAGTTCCAGCGGCTGTTCACCCACCTCTTCGGCGGCGGCACGGCCGAGCTGCAACTGATCGAAAGCGAGGATCCGCTCGACGCCGGCCTGGAAATCCTCGCCCGCCCGCCGGGCAAGAAACCGCAGACCATGACGCTGCTTTCTGGCGGCGAGCAGGCGCTGACGGCAATGGCGCTGATCTTCGCCGTCTTCCTCACCAATCCCGCGCCAATCTGCGTGCTGGACGAGGTGGACGCGCCGCTCGACGACCACAATGTCGAGCGCTACTGCAACCTGATGGACGAGATGGCCGCTTCCACCGAGACCCGCTTCGTCATCATCACCCATAACCCGATCACCATGGCTCGCATGAACCGCCTTTTCGGCGTCACCATGGGTGAGCAGGGGGTCTCCCAACTCGTTTCGGTGGACCTGCAGACGGCAGAACAGTTGCGCGAAGCGGTCTGAGGCGCATCGTCCGCGTCCTCGATGAATGCGAAATCTATATCTCGCAGGTGCGAAATTGATCGGAACCAAACCCCGACTTCCGCATTCTCTACGGGCCGGCCGTTGAGGCCGAACAGGAAGGGGATATTGATGAACAGGAACGCTCTCTATATGATCATCGGCGCACTCGTCGTGGTGGTCGCAGGTTTTTCCTACTATGCCTATCAGGAAGAGAAGAAGCCGGACGGAGTCGAGATCCAGATCGGCAAGGACGGCCTGTCGGTCGAGGAAAACTGACGGCTAGCGGCGCTTCCCGGGCATCGCCACGGCTGCGATGCCCAAATCCGCCAATCGGCGCCGGTGCAAAGGCGCCCGGCGCTCGCAAGTGCCGTAAATTGTGCGGCGCAGCATTTTCCTTCTATCGTTCCGTTCCCAACCCGTGCCATATGCTGTAAATCTGTCACACAGGACTGTTTCGGGTGGAGAACAGCAATGACGAAGTGGGTTTACACCTTTGGCGGGGGAAGCGCCGAAGGGAGTGCGGCCGACCGTGACCTTTTGGGCGGCAAGGGGGCCAACCTGGCCGAGATGTGCAATCTGGGCCTCCCGGTTCCCCCGGGCCTGACGATCGTCACCAGCGCCTGCACCCATTACTACCAGAACGGCCACACCGTCCCGGAGAGCCTGAAGGAGGAGGTCCGTGCCGGTTTGCGCCGCATGGAGAAGCTGACGGGCCGCACCTTCGGCCATAACGAGAGACCGCTGCTTCTGTCCGTTCGCTCCGGCGCGCGCGCCTCCATGCCCGGCATGATGGATACGGTCCTGAACCTCGGCCTCAACGACGAGACCGTGCAGGCGCTCGGCCACGATGCGGGCGACGCGCGCTTTGCCTGGGACAGCTATCGTCGCTTCATCCAGATGTACGGCGACGTCGTCATGGGGCTCGACCACGAGGTCTTCGAAGAAATCCTGGAGGACGAGAAGTCCCGGCTCGGCCACGAGCAGGACACAGAGCTTTCGGCCGTCGAGTGGCAGCATGTCATCGCGCGCTACAAGGAGACGATCGAGCAGGAGCTCGGCGAGACTTTTCCGCAGGATCCCGAAATCCAGCTCTGGGGCGCCGTCGGCGCGGTCTTTTCCAGCTGGATGAACGCCCGTGCCATCACCTACCGCAATCTGCACAACATCCCGGCCGAATGGGGCACGGCGGTCAACGTGCAGGCCATGGTGTTCGGCAATCTCGGCAATTCGTCTGCCACCGGCGTTGCCTTCACCCGCAATCCCTCGACCGGCGAGAACGCGCTCTACGGCGAGTTTCTCGTCAACGCCCAGGGCGAGGATGTCGTCGCCGGCATCCGCACGCCGCAGAACATCACCGAGGCCGCCCGCATCGGCTCCGGCTCCGACCGGCCGTCGCTGGAAAAGCTGATGCCCGAAGCCTTTTCGGAATTCAGGAGCATCTGCGACCGGCTCGAGACGCACTATCGCGACATGCAGGACCTCGAATTCACCATCGAGCGCGGCAAGCTTTGGATGCTGCAGACCCGCTCGGGCAAACGTACGGCAAAGGCCGCGCTGAAGATCGCCGTCGAAATGGCCGACGAGGGGCTGATCAGCCGCGAAGAAGCCGTCGCCCGGATCGACCCGGCCTCGCTGGACCAGCTTCTCCATCCGACGATCGATCCGCGCGCCCGTCGCGACGTCATCGGCGCAGGCCTGCCCGCGTCGCCGGGTGCCGCCACGGGCGAGATCGTGTTCACGTCCGAGGAGGCGGTTCGTGCCGAGGATGAGGGCCGCAAGGCGATCCTTGTGCGGGTTGAGACCAGCCCGGAGGACATTCACGGCATGCACGCCGCCGAAGGCATCCTGACGACGCGGGGCGGCATGACGAGCCACGCCGCGGTCGTCGCCCGCGGCATGGGCACCCCTTGCGTCTCCGGCGCTGGCACCTTGCGGGTCGATCTTCGCAACGAACTGCTGATCGCCCAGGGCGTGACCCTGAAGAAGGGCGATATCATCACCATCGACGGCTCGTCCGGACAGGTGCTGAAGGGCTCGATCCCGATGCTGCAGCCGGAGCTTTCAGGCGATTTCGGCCGCATCATGGAGTGGGCCGATGCGACGCGGCGTATGAAGGTGCGCACCAATGCCGAGACGCCGGCCGATGCCCGTGCCGCGCGGTCCTTCGGTGCCGAAGGGATTGGCCTCTGCCGCACCGAACACATGTTCTTCGAGGACGGGCGCATCAATGTCATGCGCGAGATGATCCTGGCCGGCGACGAGGCCGGGCGGCGGGCGGCCCTTGCAAAGCTCCTGCCGATGCAGCGTTCTGATTTTGTCGAGCTTTTCGAGATCATGCACGGGCTGCCCGTCACCATCCGCCTGCTCGATCCGCCCCTGCACGAGTTTCTGCCGAAGACCGACGAGGAGATCGCCGAGGTTGCCGCCAGCCTGTCCTTCGACCCGACGGATCTTCGCCAGCGCGTCGACGCCCTGCACGAATTCAACCCGATGCTCGGACATCGCGGCTGCCGATTGGCCATCTCCTATCCCGAGATCGCCGAGATGCAGGCGCGCGCGATCTTCGAGGCCGCCTGCCAGGCGGCGAAGGACACGGGTGCCCCCGTCGTGCCGGAAATCATGGTGCCGCTCGTCGGCCTCAAGGCCGAGCTGGACTACGTCAAGGCGCGCATCGAAGCGGTGGCGAAAGAGGTGATCGCCGAGGCCGGCGTGAAGATCGACTACCTCGTCGGCACGATGATAGAGTTGCCGCGTGCGGCGCTTCGGGCGCATGTGATTGCCGAATCCGCCGAATTCTTCTCGTTCGGCACCAACGACCTGACCCAGACGACCTTCGGAATCTCGCGAGACGACGCCTCATCCTTCCTGTCGACCTATATCCAGAAGGGCATCGTCGAGCGCGATCCCTTCGTCCAGCTCGACTTCGATGGCGTCGGTGAACTGATCCAGATCGCCGCCGAACGCGGGCGGCGGACGCGCAACGACCTCAAGCTCGGCATCTGCGGTGAGCACGGCGGCGATCCGGCATCGATCCATTTCTGCGAGGACGCCGGGCTGGACTACGTCTCCTGCTCGCCCTTCCGCGTGCCGATCGCGCGTCTTGCAGCCGCGCAGGCGGCCTTCGAAGGGCGCCGGAGATCCAAGGTAACCTTGTGATGCTGTTGCCCCGGGCAGCGGGCCTACCAGCCCGGCCCGTAGCGGCCGCGGTAGGGGCCGGGGCCGTACCAGCCCACATCGCTATAGAGGAAGGCCCGGCGGTCGGCATCGCGATTGAGATCGATACGCTGCAGGCAGGTGGCAAAGGCGTTGGTGCCGCGCTTGAAGCCGTAGCTCAGGCATTGCCGCTCGTCGGCGGCGCGCCTCTGCTCCGGCGTCACCGTCTGGCAACCGGCGAGCAGAACGCCTGCGACGCCTAACGCAAACAGGAACGGCGCACGCATGAGACCCTCCATCGCAACCGATATTCGAATCGCTTCGACGAAGATATAGCGGCGCGAGGCATACCCGCAAGGCAGTGCCCGGAAGCTTGTCGTCGGTAAGTTGTGGCCGGAAGCCTACTGCATCCGTTCCAGCACGCTGACGAAGGAATCGGCGAAGTTCTTGAGGCCGCTCGTCTGTTCGCCGGGGTCCTCGACGCGAATGCCGGTTCCGCTGTCGTCGAGCAGGGCGAACACGATCTTCAGCCCCGATCCGCCTGCCTCGGGGATGCGCAGGGCGGCGATGCGCTGGCAGTCCTTGGCAAGGCCGGAAGCCGGCAGGTCGAACAGGTATTCGCCGTCGAGTGTCTTTGCGGCGCGGCGAACGGCATCGGAGAAGCCGTCGGGTTCGCTGGCAAAGCCGTCCAGCGAAAGTTCGAGTTCGATCAGTTCCAGCGGCAGCGCGGGCTCGCTCACGGGCGGAGGCAGCAATGCGAGGGGCTGTGCATGCGCAACGCTCGTCGATGTCGAAATCATGGGGTGACTCTCCTTGATATCCCGCCCATGCGATAGTTCGTTAACGAGCGTGTCATTTTTGCGGCACGCAAGCCAATTCGCAGCCGGCGCGCCGTCCTCCACGGCCGATCGCCGCTTGCGGATTGACGTTGCGGCGGAGAGCCTGTCTTCTGTACAAACGGCGCGCATACCGGCTGCGCGCCGGCAGGAGAGCAGCGAGGTTCGGCCAGATGGCGATGGTCATTCGATATGAGCGGCCCTATTCCCATTCCGCACACTGGGCGCGCCGGCTGGCGTCCTTCGGGCTGCTGCTCTTTCT
The DNA here is from genome assembly GCF_900220975.1 of Rhizobium subbaraonis. Classification (GTDB taxonomy): domain Bacteria; phylum Pseudomonadota; class Alphaproteobacteria; order Rhizobiales; family Rhizobiaceae; genus Mycoplana; species Mycoplana subbaraonis. Next base: position 297,390 of record NZ_OBQD01000001.1, read on the forward strand.
CGCAGCTGCGCTGTCGCATCGGTTCGGCCCGCTGACGACGCCGCATTTTCTGCTGCTCTCCGGCATCGGCGCGGCCTTCGCCTTCGTCGCCGTCATTCTTGCCGTGGTCGGATTCGTCCGCCTGTGGCGCGTCGGCGCGCGCGGCGGAAAGGCTGCCTTCGCGGCGCTGCTGCTCGCCGCACTGCCGCTCGGCGTCGCCGGCTACGGCGCACAGGCCTATCTGACGCGGCCGAAGATCTATGACGTCACCACCGATCCCTTCTCCTCGCCGCCGTGGCTGAAGGTGCCGATCGCCAACCAGGACTTCCTTCCCCGCCCGCCGGTAACGCTGCAGGACCGCGAGATCCAGGCCGCTGCCTATCCGGGGCTGACCGGCCGCCGCTACGAAGGCGCGCTCGACCGCGTCCTGCAGGGCGTGCGCAAGGTGGCTGCCGAGCAGGGCATCGTCTTCACCGAGGAGAGCGGGCTGGAAAACGTGGTCGCCGACCTCGAGGACCTCGTGGTCAAGCCGGACGCCGAAAAGCCGGGCGGCAGCGTCATTGCCGTGGTGCCCGTTCCCTCCGCGCGCCCGCTGGAGAATGGCCTGCTGCCTCCGATCGGCGGGCCGAACGATGTGTTGCTGCAGGGCCAGTGGCGAACCTTCGTCTTCGGCTTCCGCTTCGACGTGTCGATTCGCCTGCGCGAGGAGGAGGAGACGGCGCTGGTCGACATCCGCGCAGCCTCGCGCTACGGCCCGCACGACCTCGGCCTCGGCGCAGCCTTTGCCGAACGTTACCTCAAGGCGCTCGATGCGGAGCTCCTTGGCATCGCCGGCGACTGAGCAAAGCCCGCCTTCCAGCTCGATGGGCGTGGCCCGACATCGCACGCCCGCGCCGCCAAGTGCATGCAAGACCCGTCTATCCGGGTTGGTATACCCCGTGCAAAGACGGCGGGCCGTCCGTTGCCACCTCTCCGCGTTCCACCAGGTCCTCCAGGTGCGCCAGCACGGAAAGGGCCGCTGCCCCATGCAGGCGCGGATCGGTGGAGGCGTAGATCACCTTGACCATGTCTGGGATCAGCCGGTCGCCGGCCCGGATGCGGGCCAGAACGGCGCGCTCGCGCATGCGCCGGTGCGTGCGAAGCCCGCGCAGGAAGGCGGAAGGCTCGATCACCGGGCCGCCGTGGCCGGGCAGGTACAGCCGGTCGTCGCGCAGAAGCAGCTTTTCAAGCGAGGCCATGTAGTCGCGCATCGCACCGTCGGGCGGCGCCACGATCGAGGTCGCCCAGGCCATGACGTGGTCGGCGGAGAAGAGAATGCCGGTCCCCTCCAGCGCGAAGGCCGCATGGTTGGCGGTATGGCCGGGGGTATGCAGCGCCGTAAGCCGCCAGCCGTCGCCCTCGATCACATCGCCGTCGCCGATGGCGATGTCGGGCTCGAAAGCCGTGTCCGAGCTTTCGGCAAACGGATTGGCCTCGCCCGCATGCAGCGGCCGCGCCGCCCGGTGCGGCCCTTCGGCAACGACAACAGCCCCCGTGTGCGCCTTCAGGCGCCCGGCAAGCGGTGAATGGTCGCGATGGGTATGGCTGACGAAGATGTGCGACACCTCGCGCCCGGCAAGGGCGGCCATAAGCGCCTGGAAATGCGCCTCGTCCTCTGGCCCCGGATCGATCACGGCCACGGACCGGCCGCCGACGATGTAGCTGTTGGTGCCATGGAAGGTGAAGGGGGAGGGGTTGTTGACCGTGATCCGCTGCACGCCGTCTGCCGCCGGCACGGCGACGCCGTAGGTAGGCTCGAAGGCGCGTTCGAAATCCGGCTCGCGATCGTCGTCCGTGCTCACTTGTACTCGATCTCGACGAAGGACATGAATTCGCTGCCGCGGTTGACGACGTTGTGCGTGGTTCCCGCCTCGCGCCTGTAAGCCGCGCCGCGGGCAATGTCCACCGTGCGGCTTCCGCCTTCCTCCTCGATCAGGAACTGGCAGTCCGTCATCGGCACCACCACATAGCCGAGGCCATGGGTATGCACGCCGGTATCGGCGCCCGGCTCGAAATCCCAGCGGATGATGCGCACTACCTCGTCATCGAGCAGCGTGGTGGGAATGGCGGGCGGGCGGGCGCGGAACTGGCTCATCGTCACTCTTGTCGTCTGTCGTCGGAATTCGCTCGAAAGGTGCCGCAAGACCTAGCATGAAGCCCGCCCACAGCGCACAAGAAAACTTCCCCTTGGTCGAACTTAGAGATTGTGACGCGCGTCAAGCTTTGCTAGTCAGGCGGCGTCCGGCGGCAGGCAGCGCCTGCTTCGCCATGGTGGGGCGTCGCCAAGCGGTAAGGCACCGGTTTTTGGTACCGGCATTCCCAGGTTCGAATCCTGGCGCCCCAGCCACTTTTCTGTTCTCTATATTTAAACCAATTCTATCGCGTTAGAGTGTTCTAAGTTTACATCCTTTCGGATGATGCACGTGGGCTTTCACCGGCATTGATCGACAAGCTTCCCTTGATGGCGACTGGCGTAGCTTAGCCTCTCGTCTCGCCCGGCACGCCGTGGCGCACGGATGTGCCAAATGTGGTTCCGAATGAACGCTCGAACCTACGGCCCTGGATATCGTCCTTTCACCCGTGGCAATCGTCCACGGGGGCAGGGCTGAAGGGCTACGCTCTTGCTGAGATTTCCAAAGCTTCATAAGCTGTACAACTGCCGATGGAGGCATCGCACCGTGGGGAGTTGGGGAGATGGTTCTGATGTGGGGCAGTGGAGAAATGAGAGGGAGCGTGGCGGCTCGGGGCATCGTTCTGACGTGTTGGGTAATGTCGCTTTCAGGCTGCGTCTCTGCGGATGAGCAGCGCGCACGGGACATGTCAGCCGATCAACAACGTTGCGCCGGGATGGGCTTCCAAGCCGGTTCATCGGCGATGGCCCGATGCATGGACACGGCAGCATCAACCCGTGCCGCTGACAAGGATCGCGACGCCTTGAGGCAAGCCCAGCGGGACCAGATCAGGGCGCAGGAGGATGCAGATGAAAGGGCGCGTGACGATGCGCAAGTTCAAAAGAACCGTGACGACTTTCAGCGCGACTTCCAACGACTTCAGGCTGGTGGCTCGTTGATACCAGATGGCAATGACGACGACACTAACCGTCCGACAGCAGCCCAGATACCGGGTATGGTCTGTGATGGCACTGGGGACGATGCGACCTGCGATGCCCGATAGGCGAGCAAATCGAGGGGCATGCGCGACCTCGCAAATCCCCGCGAACCCCTACCGCCCTGCCTTCCGCCACCCTGCGGCCACCGCCTGTTCCTCGCTGCAGAACCAGCGCTCGCCTTCGGCGGGGTGGATGCGGATCGCGTTGTAGCGGTCTTCGCCCGGCAGGTAGTAGGTGCGTGCGCCGTCGACGAGGTCGACATTGCCCTTGATCTGGCAGTTCTGCACCGCCGCGCGGAAGGCGGCGACCAGTCCTGCGTCGCTCAACGTGTCGAAAGCGACGAAAACCGCCCCGACCAGCATCAGGCCGGGAATGGCTGATACAAGCGGCAGGTTGCGACGGCGGTCGCCCTGCCTATGCTCGGCAAATTTCGGGTGCATCATACGCCCTCCAGCATTGGCCGATCATCGCGCTTGAGACGTTGCCGGCGGCTTAAGAAAAGCGCTTATTGCAGAATGAAATGATATTCTAAAATTTTAACGAAAGATGATCGCGATCCGTCACGGAGACGCCGTCGTGGTCAGACCGTAGCCGCGGCAAGCGTGCCGATCGGGATGATCTCGCTGGCGTCGGGCGTCCATTCGCCGCCCTGCCAGTCGCCTGCGAAGCGTTCGGCGCGCAGGCCGCATTCCAAAAGCATCGCCTCGATCTTCGCCTTGTCGGTGAACAGGATGCTCGAGGTGGTCGAGAGATGCTCGCCGCCAGCCTCGGCAAGGTAGTGGGTCTCGTAGGAGACGATGCCGGTGCTTTCGTCGTGCGTCACGTCGTTCCAGGCGCGCACCTTGCCGAAGCGGGGATCGTCGAGGACGCGCAACGAGGCTTCAGGCACCCATTCCAGCCATTCGCGGGCCGCCGGGTTGCGCGTGTCGAAGACGAAGCGGCCTTCGGGGGCAAGATGCGCTGCGATCGTGCGGAGGGCGGCGCGCTGGTCGTCTTCGGTGAGGAACACCTGGAAGGCGTGGCCGGTCATCACCACCAGATCGAAGGTTTCTCCGAGCCGGATCGTGCGCGCGTCGCCCTCGATGAAGCGAATCGATTGCGCACCGGCCCTGGCACGGGCGATGTCCAGCATGGCTGCGGCCGGATCGACGCCCGTCACCCGGCGGGTTGGGCCGAGGGAGGTCGCGAGCGCGCCGGTGCCGCAACCGAGATCGAGCACCGATGTCGCGTCCCGGGCGAGGCCTGCGCAATATTCGAGATCGTCGCCCCAGCCGTTGTCGAGGTCGTAGAAGCCGGCGAAGGCGGCGTCGTCGAAGAGGCGGTCGAAGGCGGGCATGCGATCTCTCCTGGCTGGCTCTCGCTTGGCTGGCTCTGGCGCGGCCGGCTCTCGCTTGGTTGGCTCTGATGCGACCGGCTCTGGCGCAACAGCGCGCCTGGAGCGTGAACGCCGGATGGGAAAAGAAAAGGCCGGAGCGGGGCTCCGGCCCTGGCATTCGTCAGGCCTTGGGGGCTGCGTCCAGCACCTTTTCGCAGTGCGAGGGGCCGCCATTCGGATCCTTGCGGTCGACGACCGGGCGGATCTTGCGGATCTTGTAGTCGGCGTTCACCGCAAGTTCCACCTGGCATGCCCGCCGGTTGATGAAGCCGCCGCGCCAGGTATAGAGCGTGGTGCCGTCGGAAGCGGCGATGTCGTTCACCGGTGGGCCGTAGGCTGCGAAGAACTCGCCGGCGGTGCGGCCGATCCAGCGGTTTTCCAGCGGGGAGGTCGCCACGGTGGGGGCGACGGAGGTGCATCCGGTGACGGCAAGCGCGAGGCCTGCCAAAAGGGCGAAGCGGAAGTTCATGACCAAATCCTTGGGCGTTGTGCGGGCGAACCGGCTTCGTGCTCTAGCGTAGGGCTGCGGCGAGGGGAATCGCTTCTTCGGCTGGCGGCAGTTGTTAGGCGAATCGCGTCTGCCGGTTTGGCCGATTTGCAACACTTTGACGCAACCGCCGCGTTCATGGGCGCTGGAGGGCCGGCCACAGGCGGGCGCTTGCTTGCCTAAGCCCGAAGCGGTCGGTAACGATACCGGCCATGACCCTCGAATCCGTCCGTACCTTCTTTGCGGCCCACGCGCCCGACATCGAAATCCTTCAGACCGAGGAAAGCTCGGCCACCGTCACGCTTGCCGCCGCCGCCCACGGCGTGGCGCCCGAGCAGATCGCCAAGACCATCTGCCTGCGCGTCGGCGAGGAGCCGATGCTGATCGTGGCGAGCGGGACGGCCCGCCTGGACAACCGCAAATTCAAGGACCGCTTCGGCGGCAAGGCGCGCATGCTCGATGCCGAGCAGGTGGTGGCGGTGACGAGCCACCCGGTCGGCGGCGTGTGCCCCTTCGGCCTGCCCTCGGATATCCCCGTCTATTGCGACGTCTCGCTCAAGGCGTTCGAGGAGATCGTGCCGGCCGCCGGCGCCACCAACGCTGCCGTCCGCATCCCCACCGAACGCATGGTCGAACTCGTCGGCGGCACCTGGGTCGACGTCTGCCAGTAACGGTTTCAACCAGTAGCGGTTTCAGGAACACCTCCGTGATCCGATCGTCGCGGTTCGGCACGCGCCATCTTCCGGGCGAGCAAGCCGAAAAACGCGACGCGTATATGGTACACTCCGGCCCATGACCCATGACGACGGCATCCAGGACGCTGGCATCCACGACGACGGCGACGACTTCTTTCGCGATCTCTCCGGCTTCGGGGACTTCGAGGGCGTCGCCGATGTGCGCAACTATCATCCGCTTCCCGATGGCTGGGTGCTGGTGCTCGCCGATATCGTCGATTCCACCGCCGCGATCGAGGCCGGTCGATACAAGGCCGTCAACATGGCCGGCGCCAGCGTCATCTCCGGTGTCCTCAACGCCATCGGCCGGCACGACCTGCCCTTTGTCTTTGGCGGCGACGGCGCCCTCGTCGCCGTTCCGCCGTCCAGGGCCGGAACCGCGCGGCAGGCGCTGTCCGCCGTCCAGCGCTGGGCGCGCGACGAGCTCGGCTTCGAGATGCGCGGTGCGGCGGTTCCGGTATCGGCGGCCCGCGCTGCCGGACAGGACGTGCTCGTCGCCCGCTATGCCGTAAACGAGCTTGTTTCCTACGCCATGTTCGCCGGTGGCGGGGCCGCCTGGGCGGAGCGGCGGATGAAGGAGGGGCTGGAGACCAACCCGTTGGCGCCGCCCGGCACCCGGCCTAACCTTGCCGGTCTTTCCTGCCGCTGGAACCCGATAGCGGCACGGCATGGCGAAATCGTCTCGATCATCGCGGTTCCTGTCCCCGGCGCCAGCGAAGACGACTTCCGCACTCTGATAGCCGATGTCGTGGCGATAGCCTCGCGGCAGAAGGGGGAGGGGCATCCCGTCGAGGTGGAGGGCCTGCAGTTTCGGCTGAACGCCGTCTCGCTCGATACCGAGGCGCGGGCGGCGGTGCCGAGGGGGCAGCGTCTCCGGCACAAGGCCTTCGTCGTGCTGCAGTTCGTTCTGATGCATGCGCTCACCGCGTTCGGCCTCAGTCTCGGCCGGTTCGATCCGCGGCGCTACAGGAACGACATCGTTGCCAACTCCGACTTCCGCAAGTTCGACGACGGCCTGAAGATGACGCTGGACATCGAGCCGGCGCGGCTTTCGCAAATCGAGGCGCGGCTGGAAGAGGCCCGCGCCGCCGGCGTCTGCCGCTACGGCCTGCACCGTCAGGATTCGGCGCTGATGACCTGCATCGTGCCGACCCCGCTGAGCCGGGACCACGTTCATTTCATTGACGGTGCCGCGGGCGGCTATGCTATCGCGGCTGCAAAGCTCAAGGGGGCGGACGCCATTCCGTCAGGCGCCCCGGCAGCCGGCTGAAAGACGGCGCGCGCCTGGCAGTTGCTGCCGGCGCCTCCTTTTTGGGACGAACTGCGCGCCGCAGCCGTTCCTGGCGCGAATAATTCGCGTCCCGATCGCTCAGCCGGCCCGATCTCGCCCTTTTCTGCACGCATTCTAATATGCGTGAATGCGTGAATGCGTTCATCGGTCTATGGGGAGGGCGGCGCATGCGTATTGCAGGCAATTCCAGGCTTTGTTCTCCGCTCTTCATCTTGATCGCGGGAACCGCGCCGATTGCGGGAGGGGCCGCGCGGCCCGCGCTCGCTCATTCCTTCTATGACATCGAGTGCTGTTCGGGCGTCGATTGCAGGCCGGTCCCGGACAGTGAGATCACTGCGACGAAGAAGGGCTGGCGGATCCGCACGACCGGCGAGATCATCAAGTACAACAGCTGGCCGGTGAAGCACTCGCCGGACGGGCACTTCCACCGCTGCGCGGGGCTCGGCGATTTCAGCCCCCGCGGCCGGACGCAATGCATCTATGTTCCCGATTTTGGCGAGTAGGCGCATTCTGGCATGCGCCGTCCAAAAGTCGCACGGCGGGCAGCAATGTGATCGAGACGTCTGCCCGTCGCCATCAATTTGCCCCTAAACTCGGGCATATCCGCCTGCACAACAGGGAGGAAGAAACTTGCAACAACTGATCGAAGTGTCGGCCGCTGTCGTCGGCGGACGCGTACCGCTTGGCCTGATCACGGTCAGGCAGGCGCTCAACCTGCCGGAGATTGCCGATTTCCGGTTTCGCCGGACGTCCGGCGAGGATGGAAAAACGACCGTAATCACCCGCCAGGATCTGCAGAAGCTGGCACAGCAGTAGCCGCTGCAACAATTCTTCGGTGGGCGCGCGCTCCGTCAGGGCAGGCGAGCGTCCACCTTCAGCCTCCGCAATCCCGGGCATATCTGCAGTTCCGCGCCTCAAGCCCGATCGCTTGCCGCTGCACCGGAGAGCCGGGCGGCGCACCGCCATCTTCGCGCGCAGCATGTGGAAAGTCCTCATTGGCCAACAGTCAATGAGCGCGGCACTGCGCCGGGATCTCTATTGCGCGAGTTTGTCGAGTGCCCGTTCGCGCGAATTGGCCATCTGCAGGTGCATGGCCACGACTGCGACGTCGCCCTGGACGGCCACGCTGGCATACTCGCCGCCAGCGGTGGTGCGTATCATTGTCACGCCGTTGACGACTGTCACCATCGCGACTTTTTCAGGATTGATATAGGCATCGGCGCCGTCCTTGGCGCGTACGAACTTCACAAACTTCACGTTCTTGTCCCCTTGATGCAGGTTGCGTCGATGTACGGGAACAAATTGCACGGCACGGATCGGGTGAGATGTCACCGAAGATACAGCCGGGAAAGGGGCCATAGGCGCAGGCAGGGGGCACCGTCCCCGAACGGCTTCGCCCTCTCGGCGTGGCGTTTGGCAACGAAAAGGGGAGGCGTTGCCCCCCCCCCTATGTCTCGTTTCAGGCTGCAGAGCCCTGCTCAGAGCAGGAAATCTCCCTTGTCCAGGTCGACAAGTTTGTCGATCTGCAAGGCAAAATCGGCCTTCTTGTCGCCGTTGACGTCTGCGTAGACGAAGGTGTCGCCGCCCTTTTTCCCATAGCGCAGCTCGCCGGCCTCGCCGTGGAACTTCTCGTTGCCGATAAAGTCGAACGACTGGTTGCCTGAGACTTTCTTGTCTGCGTCGATTGCCTTGAGGTTGATGCGATCTTCGCCGGAGAAGTCGACAATCTTGTCGCGGCCGGAACTCTTCACCGTGGAGTCCGACAGCGCCTTGAACACGAACACGTCCTTGCCCTTGCCGCCATAGAGCGCATCGGCCCCCTTGCCGCCATAGAGTGTGTCGTTGCCGCCGCCGCCGTAGAGTTTGTCCTTGCCGGTGCCGCCGCTGAGGAGGTCCTTGCCGCCGCCGCCTTCAAACCGGTCGTTGCCGCTGCCGCCGTAGAGCTTGTCGTCGCCGCTGCCGCCGTAAAGCCTGTCGTCGCCGCTGCCACCGTAGAGCGTGTCGTTGCCGGCATTGCCGTAGAGCTTGTCCTTGCCGCTGCCGCCATACAGCTTGTCGCTACCGCCCAGCCCCTTGATGACGTCGTTGCCGCCGAGGCCCTTCAGCGTATCTTTGCCGGCCGTGCCGTCCAGCTTGTCATTGCCGTTGGTGGCTGCGTCGACAACCACGATCGTGCTGTTCTTGCCGGAAGTGCTGACGTCGACATTCTTGCCTTTGAAGTCTCCCGCCAAGGTGATCTTGGTATCCGATTTGCCATCGGCGTTGGTGTCGATGTCCAGGATGAGGGAGCCGTAGGAGACCTTGATGTCCTTCTTCGACAGCTTCACATCCTGCAGGACAAGCGTGTCGCCCTTGTTGAAGCCGGTCACGACGTCGCCGTTCAGATTGGCTGCCGATCCGTTGACGTTGAACTTTCCGGCACCGAGATTGATCTCTTCCGGCGCAATCGTGCCTTCAACGGTGCCGCCACCGTCGGGTGCATCGACGACGACAAGCGTGCCGCCGCCCGTTCCCCCGTCACCGCTGAGCTTGACGCCGGTGATGTAGAGGCCGGAGTCATAGTTGCTGTCGCCGGTGTCGGCGATTCCGATCTTGATATTATTGACGCCCTGCTTGATCGCGGCCCGCACGGTCAGGACCTTGCTGAACCCGTCCCATTGGATGTCATAGCCGCCGGCTGTATTGTCGATGAAGTTGCCGAGGTCGAGGTTCTTGCCCGTAACGCTCAGCGGCTGGTCGGCGGCATTGTTGAACAGTGCTTCGTTGTTGCCGTTGACGAAGACGGCCGCCACGTCGACGTATGACGAATCCGACCACTCCGGGAATTCGTCCGATCCGAACACAAACGAGAATTGCAGCGTGTCGATGGTCGGGTTGTTGTTGGTGTAGTCGAAGGAAAGCGTAACGGCGTCGCGCGTTGATCCTGCATTGGGAAAGGCATCTTTCGCAACCGCGGTGAGGTCCGCGTCGCCATCCGTGCCGTTGGCCACGGTATGGCTGCCGCTAGTATTGGAATCTCCGGGCAGTCCGCCGGATGAAATCAGGATTCCGCCTTTACTGGAAAACGCGCCGTTGACCGAGAAATTCTCGACGGAGAACGCAGCGCCGCCCGAACCTGCAAAGACAACATTCGATATTCCGCTTGATCCGCCAAACATCGTGGCGACAAGGGACTCAGCTATTGCGTCATATGACGAACCAAATCCAGATGCTTCAAGTTCATCAAAACTTTTTGCAGTAATAGACATGCTCACCCTGCCCCTAAAGTGAAAAGCTGCTTAAGTGCAGCCCGAAGAACAATTGCAATGCAGGGTTTAGGGTGTCAAGCAACAAAACCGATCGAGGCGGAGAAGTTTCAATGGCTGGCGTTATATGCCGGCGCATAGCCATGAGGCGACGCATGGCAATTGCGCATTTGCGGCGCCGAGAGCGAGCATGTTGATACTTAATAGCGGGAAGGTACGGTTGGCTGTGCCTGCTTCGGGAAAGCAAAAATCTGGTCGGAGTGGAGTGATTCGAACACTCGACCCCCTCGTCCCGAACGAGGTGCGCTACCAGGCTGCGCTACACTCCGTGACCAGCGGCGTCCGTATAGAACAGGCATTTCCTTTCCACAAGCGGAAAAAAGCAAAAAAATGCAACGCCGGCAATCGTCCACAGGATGGCGCTGGCGTGGCCGCGCGCAGTGGACGGAACTTCGCCGGCGGCGGCGCGTTCCTTGCTCTATGCAACAGGTCCTCCACGATATCTTCATGCCGACCGAGCTTCCGCTGGCAGTTATCCTCGCCAGGCTTCTCGGCGCGGCTGTTCTGGGGGCTTTGATCGGGTTCGAACGGGAATACCGCAATCATCCCGCCGGCCTGCGGACGCATATCCTCGTCAGCCTGGCTGCTGCGGTCTTTGCCGTCATTTCCATCGAGATGGTTCATCTTCCTCATCTGGGGCAGTCGGAGGTGCGCATCGATCCGCTGCGCGTGGTGGAGGCGGTCACATCCGGCGTTGCCTTCCTGGCGGCCGGAATGATCATCTTCTCGGGCGGCAAGGTCCGCAACCTCACCACCGGGGCGAGCATGTGGCTCTCCGGCGCGGTGGGCCTGTCGGTGGGGCTCGGCTACTGGGCCATCGCTGCGTTTTCTGCAATGGCATGCCTCATCGTCCTCAACCTGCTCGGGCGCCTCTCTGCCGGGGAGGGCAGGGCCGAGCGCGAACCGAAACCGGACGAGGCGAACGCAACTGCCGGGGAAGACGGGGAGCGGCGGGGGCAGCAGGTTTAGTCGCCCCGGATTGAACGACATGGTAGAATTTTGCTTTAGATGTCGCTAAAATGTCCATTTGCTGCCATTTTGTACTATTGATTTGCGAATAGAACGGGTCGTATATCGTCTTTAACTTTGAGGCGACATGCCTGCCGCGTCCGCGCGCTAAAAGTGCGGACCTTGTGGCGGGTTTTTCGTATTTGTTACGAAACCGAAAATCGGTGAAGAGGACAGACCGTGGCAATTTCTGCTGGCAATGGCGGTGCGGACGAGTTGCGCGCCGCGCTGAAGGATAGCAAGCAAGCCTTCTGGGCGATGGGGCTCTTCAGCTTCTTCGTCAACCTGCTGGTCCTGACCGGGCCGTTGTTCATGCTCCAGATCTACGACCGGGTGCTGGCCTCGCGCTCGGAGGCGACGCTGGTGGCGCTCACCGGCCTTATCGTCGGCCTGTTCGCCATCATGGGCGTGCTCGACCATATCCGCAGCCGCCTGGCCGCCCGCGTCGGAGCGAAGTTCCAGGCGCGCTTCGACAAGCGCGTGTTCAACGCCGTGCTCGATCGCACGACCCTGCATTCGCGCGGGATTTCGACGCTGACGGGCATGCGCGACCTCGACGCGATCCAGAAGGTGCTGTCCTCGCCCGCCGTCTTCACCGTGTTCGACATCCCCTGGACGCCGTTCTTCCTGTTCGTGATCTTCATGTTCCATCCGTGGATGGGCCTGCTCGGCGTTGCCGGCGGAGTGATCCTCATCACGCTGACCTGGCTAAACCAGAATGGCACCAAGGGCGACCAGGAGCGCGCCATGGTGTCGGGCCGCCAGAGCGACGAGATGACCCAGACGCTGCAGAAGGAGAGCGATACGGTCCGCGCGCTCGGCATGCGCCGCTCCGTCGGCCACCGCTGGCAGATGCTCCGCGATCGCGCGCTCGAGGCCAATATCCGCTACAGCGACAGCAACGGCTTCTACGCCATTTCCTCCAAGACGTTCCGCGTCTTCCTGCAGTCGGCGATCCTGGCGCTCGGCGCCTATCTCGTGCTGCAGAACCAGATCACCGCCGGCGCGATGATCGCAAGCTCGATCATCATCGGCCGTGCGCTCGCCCCGATCGAAGGCGCCATCGGCCAGTGGGCGCTGGTCCAGCGCGCCTTCCAGGGCTGGAGGCAGCTCTCCGATCTCCTGGCCAAGGTGCCGGAAGAAGAAGGCCGCACCGCGCTGCCCAAGCCGCGCGCGATCCTTGAGGTCAATCAGGTGACGGCGATCCCGCCGGGCGAAAAGGTCGCGACGCTGCGCATGCTCAGCCTTGAGCTCGGCCCGGGGCAAGCGCTCGGCGTCATCGGCCAGAGCGCGTCGGGCAAGTCGACGCTCGCCCGCATCCTGACGGGCATCTGGCCGCCGGCCGGCGGCAATGCCCGTCTCGACGGCGCCTCGCTCGAACAGTATGGCTATGACGGCCTTGCCGAGCATGTCGGCTACCTGCCGCAGGACGTCGTCCTGTTCGAAGGCACGGTTGCCGAGAACATTGCCCGCATGGAGATCAACCCGGACGCCGAAAAGGTGGTGGCCGCGGCCAAGAAGGCCGGCGCGCACGACATGATCCTCCGCCTCCCGGATGGCTACGACACGCGCCTGCCGGCAACCGGAGCCCGCCTCTCAGGCGGCCAGAAGCAGCGCATCGGCCTTGCGCGCGCCCTCTATGGCGATCCGGTTCTGGTGGTTCTGGACGAGCCGAACTCCAACCTCGACGCCGAAGGCTCGCTGGCGGTCAACCTCGCCATCCGCAACCTGAAGGCGGAAGGCAAGTCCGTCGTCATCATGGCGCATCGTCCGGCCGCGATTGAGGAATGCGATCTGATCCTGATCCTCGAAAACGGCCAGCGCCTGGCATTCGGCCCGCGCGATGAAGTCCTGCGCGCGCATCTTCGCAATCATGCCCAGGTCGTTCAGGGCACCGGCACCGGCGGCAGCAACAAGTAAGACGCTTCAAGGCGCGACACAGAACAGGAACTCGACACCATGAACAAGAAATGGAGCGGTCGGAGCTATGCTCTCATAGGCTATTCCACGGTCTTCCTGCTGCTGGGCGGCATGGGGGCGTGGGCGGCCCTGACCCGGATCAACGGCGCGGTCGTCGCCAGCGGCATCATCGAAGTGGCGAGCAACCGCCAGGTCGTGCAGCACCTGACCGGCGGCGTCGTCGGCAAGATCAACGTGCAGGAAGGCGACAAGGTCAATGCCGGCGACGTGCTGATGCGCCTCGACGACACGTTCGACCGGTCGGAACTCGCCGTCATCGAAAGCCAGCTGTTCAGCCTCATGGGCACGGCCGCGCGCCTGATGGCCGAGCAGGACGAGAAGACGGAAATCCGCTTCGATCCCGAACTGATCGAACGGGCGAAGACCGACCCCGAGGTCCAGGAGATCGTCGAGGGGCAGACGCGCCTGATGGAAGCGCGCCGGGAAACCCGCGAGAAGAAGATCGGCCAGCTCGGCGAGAAGAAGAAGCAGATCGCCAAGCAGAACGAAGGCCTGGACAGCCGCATCGCCGCTCTGGAGACGCAGCTGAAACTGATCGAGCAGGAACTCGAAGCCCAGAACAAGCTCCTCCAGAAGTCGCTGACCAATGCCAGCCGCGTGCTGCAGCTGCAGCGCGAGGAAGCCGATATCGCCGGCACGATCAGCCAGGCGAAGTCCAGCATCGCGGAAAACGCCGGCAAGGTCGCCGAAATCGAGCTCGCCATCCTCAACATCGATTCCGACATGCGCGAGGAGGCGACCACCTCGTTGCGCGAGATCGAGGCGAAGATCGCCGAGCTCAAGGAAAACCGCACCGCCAAGCTGGAAACGCTGAGCCGCATGGACATCACCGCGCCGGTTCCGGGCGTCATCCTCGGCATGCAGGTGCATGCGCTGAAGTCGGTCATCAAGCCGGCCGATCCGCTGCTCTACATCATTCCGCAGGAAAACGACCTCGTCATCAAGACGCAGATCTCGCCGACGCAGATCGACCAGGTCCATGTCGGCCAGGTGGCCCATATCCGCTTCGGTGCCTTTGACCACCGCTCGACGCCGGAAATCTTTGGCCATGTCACCAAGGTTGCCGCAGACGTCCTGCAGGACCAGCGGACCGGCGCGACCTACTATCAGGCTGAAATCAAGCCCGATTCTGGCGAGATGCTGAAGCTTGGCGACAACCACGTCATCCCCGGCATGCCGGTGGAGACCTTCATCCAGACCTCCGAGCGCTCGCCGCTGGAGTATCTGATCAAGCCGCTCGGCGACTATTTCGCCAAGGCCTTCCGGGAGCGGTAGTCCGCGCCCGGCCGCGGCCGCAGATCGGAATAGCCCCGCGACCATGTCGCGGGGCTTTCTCGTTGAAGCGGGGTCGCGGGACGGAACAAAGGCGCTGGCCGGACATTCTCCAAGCAACGGCATTTTTGCAGATGGAGGAAATGATGGTCCGTGCACTGATCCTGTGGCTGATGGGCGTTCCGCTTTTTATCGTTCTCCTGCTCTGGTACTTCTATTTCTGATAGAGGCAGGCCGATATGCGCATGCCCCCGCACTCATTTTCGGTCGGCATGCGCCTTAACGGCGGAACACCGCGGCGGGGCCTCAGTCGCTACCGGCCGCCATGCCCTAGCGAGGCAACGGACTGTGGCGATACCTCCCGGATGAGCTTTCGCTTGATGGCAGCGGCGAAATCGCCGTTGCTGCGGACATCCATGACGAACGCTCCCCTGCCGGCAATGACGGACGCGGCATAGTAGGACGCAAGGTCCGGCACGTCGTCAGAGACGGTTAGCGCGTTGACAGTGACACCCATTGTTCTTGCCCGCTCGCGTGCAGCTGGAAGGGAAGCGACCCGTCGTCTTTTCCGGGTGATCGACTCCATGCCGTCGCCCGAGACGTTGACCACTCTGCGGACCGCGCACATGTTGGGTGCGGACAGCATGTCGAGCGCTGACCATAGTCCATTGCCGATATCGGTATTGCCGAACACCAGCCGCGGCGTGTTCTCGATCCGGCTCGCCAGCGCTTCCGCGCCATTCCCGCGCACCACCACATCCCAGCCCAATACCTGAACCGGAAATTCGCCGTCGCCCCAGAAAACTGCGCCAATCGCCACGACGCCGGCTTCCTGCATTGCCCGCCGGACGTCCGGCGCGCGGAGTGCGGCCGAGATCGCGCCTTGCTGGAAGGCGAACTCTGCATCCGAGATGCTCCCCGATCCGTCAACGGCGAGCACCAGAGCGAGATCGATGCAAGACCCGGCGCGGGAAATTGGCGCGGCTGCCGACAGGAGCAGCGCGCAGCCCAGCGCAGGCAGGTGCGCGAAGGGTGCCCTCAAAGCCAGTCCCCCCGAAAAGTTCGTCCGTGTCAGCGATACTGTGCGTGAATATTAGCATATGCAAATATAGATTGCCTGCGCTTGTGGCTCTTTTTCGAGATGGGGACGTGAAAGCCCTTTCGCTCCTTTGGCGACAGACTGCAGCGCCGACCCGATATTTTCGGGCGATAGCCTTAACGCTTTCAGGATGCTGCATAATTTCGCCCCAAATCGATCCGATGCCGGAGCGGATCGGCTTGGAGACATCGGGTGCTTTTCGTATACACGCAAACGAAGCGGCAGACTGACCGGATCCGATCGCGCCGGCGTCCTGGCGGCGGAGACCGATTTTAACCCATGGGGGGACAAGAATGACCGGAACGACAACCAGACTGCGCATCGTGGTGCTCTTCGGCGGGCGCTCGTCGGAACATGACGTGTCGGTGCTTTCCGCCACCAATGTCATGCGTGCGCTGGATCCGGCGCGGTACGACGCGGTGCCGGTGTTCGTCACCCGCGACGGGCAATGGTTGCTCAGCAGCTTTGCGAACGGCGAACTGGTAAAGCCTGCCGGCGGCACCGAGGTCTGCCTGCTGCCCGGCGGGCGAGGGCGGATGCTGGCGATACCCGCCGCCGGGCCTGCCACGGAACTGCCGAAGGCCGATATCCTGTTTCCCGTCCTGCACGGCCTTTACGGCGAGGACGGCTCGGTGCAGGGGCTGGCGGAGGTGGCGCGCGTTCCGCTGGTCGGTTGCGGTATCCTCGGTTCTGCTGTGGCGCTCGACAAGGACATCGCCAAACGGCTGATGAACGAGGCGGGCGTGCCTGCCGCACGTTCCGTCACGATCTTTCAGGGGCAGACCCCGACCTTCGCGGAGCTCCAGCGAACGCTCGGCCTTCCGATCTTCGTCAAGCCCGCCCGGCAGGGGTCGTCCGTCGGCGTCAGCAAGGTCGAAAGCGAAGCCCAATATGAGACAGCCCTCGCCGAGGGCTTCCGGCACGATCCAAAGTTGCTGGTGGAGGAGTTCATCCGCGGCCGGGAGATTGAATGCAGCGTTCTGGAGGACGAGCGGGGCGGTCTGTTCGTCTCCCGCCCCGGCGAGATCGTGCCCGCGGCAAGCCACGGCTTCTATACCTATGACGCGAAATACATCGACGCGGACGGTGCCGCGCTGAACGTTCCGGCCGATTTGCCCGGCGACATCGAAAAGGCGCTGCGCGAGATGGCGGCAAGGGCCTTCCGCGCGGTCGGTTGCGATGGCATGGCGCGCGTGGATTTCTTCGTCAAGGCGGACGGCGGCTTCCTCGTCAACGAGGTGAACACCATCCCCGGCTTCACCAATATCAGCATGTATCCCAAGGCGATGGAAGCAAGCGGGGTCGGCTATGCCGAACTGATAGACCGGCTGGTGGCGCACGGGCTGGCGCGCGCGGCCACGTCGGCCGCATAAGCACGGTGCTCGCGGGGCGAGGCCTGCTCCGGCAATTCTGTCCTTGCCGGTGCAAGCCGCAACGGCGCGTGCGCGCTCAGTCCGCGCGGCTGAAGGTCCACTTCACCACGTAGCGGCCCTTGCGGGTCAACTTCGTCTTTGTCTTCACCTGCAGCGGCCCGCCCAGGGCCGCTTCGGCGTCCTCGAAGGCTTGCCGCGCTTCGGCAATCGCCTTGTGATAGGTGCTGTTGTCGCGCCGCGGGCTTTCGGCCATCGCCTTCAGAAGGGTGGCGATGTCCGGTTTGTCCTCACTCATGCTGCCACCTGTTTCCTCGCCTTGAATGCCGGAGCATGTCGCGCAGAACCGCGCGGCGGTCTGGCGGTAACGACATGCGTAGAATCGCAGACCTAATGCGTCAGGGGCCAATCGGAAAGATCGCGAAGCGCTTGTGGCCGGTCCTCTGCACGAAATGCCCGCCTATTTCTTCGATCCGGATGTCACGGGGGAGCGCGCCCGCCGCAGGTGGGCGGAAATGCAAAGGGGCCGCGAGGGCCCCTTTTGTCTGTCGACTGGACTGGTCCGAGATCACTCGTCGAGGTCGGCCAGAAGTTCCGCCGCGCGGCCGGCGTTGGTGTGGCGCACCTCGGCGTCGTGACGGCGGCTGGCAAAGATCTCGGTCGCCATCAGCTTGTCGGCGAGATCGGCGGGCAGCGACAGGATCACCCGCTCATCGCCCTTGTGAATGCCGCCCAGTTCGGAGTGCCGGCCGGTGATCATGCCGCCGGCGATCGTGTTGTGCGTATCCGGGTCGATCAGGATGAAGGCACCGGTGGTGCGGTTCTGCTCGTAGGTGTCGAAGATCGCCTGCTCGTCGAAGGTCAGCGCCACCTTGCCGATCGCGTTCATCGGCAGGGCTTCGGCCGCGTTCCACTTGCCGCTCTTCAGATCGAGCTGGCTTGCCGGCGCGACGGTGACGCGCTGGCGGCGGCTGCCGCTTTTCAGCCAGTAGCGCTTGCCCGGCTCGATGCCCTCAGGCTGCATCGCCACGATCTGGGCGTCGAACTTGCGGCCGGTCATCGGCTGGCTGTCGATCGAGACGATCATGTCGCCGCGCGAAACGTCCACCTGCCGGTCGAGCACCAGCGTAATGGCATCGCCGGCGACGGCGGCGTTGCGCACGAGATCGAAGGTGACGATCTGCTTGACGTTGGCGACCATGCCGGACGGCAGCACGACGACGCTGTCGCCGGGCTTCACAGCGCCGCCGGCGACCGTGCCCTGGTAGCCGCGGAAGCTCTCGCCGGGACGGGAGACGCGCTGCACCGGCAGCCGGAAGCCGACCGTCTGATTGGAGCGGACGGTTGCCTTCTCCAGCGTTTCCACCAGCGTCGGGCCCTCGTACCACGGCATCGAGGCGCGGCCGTCATAGACGACATTCTCGCCCTTCAGTGCGGAGACCGGGATCGCGGTGATCTGCTTGACGCCGAGCGACAGCGCCAGTTCCTTGAACTCGTGGCTGATCTCCTCGAAGCGGGCGCGGTCGTAGCCCGTCAGGTCGATCTTGTTGACGGCCAGCACGAACTGGCGGATGCCCATGAGCGTCGCGATCGTGGCGTGCCGCCGCGTCTGCTCGAGGATCCCGGTGCGGGCATCGACCAAAAGCACGGCGAGGTCGGCGGTAGACGCACCGGTCGCCATGTTGCGGGTATACTGCTCGTGGCCGGGCGTGTCGGCGACGATGAACGAGCGACGGTCGGTCGAGAAGTAGCGATAGGCGACGTCGATGGTGATGCCCTGCTCGCGCTCGGCCTGCAGGCCGTCGAGAAGCAGCGCGAAATCGGGCAGGCCGAGGTCGTTCTGCTTGCCGGAGGAATCGCGCTGAAGCGTCGCGGCCTGGTCTTCCTTGACGGCCTTGGTGTCCCAGAGCAGGCGGCCGATCAGGGTCGACTTGCCGTCGTCGACGCTGCCGCAGGTGATCAGCCGCAAGGGGCGCGAATCGCGCGATGCGCGTTCGGTCTCGACGGCCGGAAAGGCGGCAACGGTTGCGGTGGCGGATGCGGTCATCTCAGAAATACCCTTCGCGCTTCTTCTTTTCCATGGAGCCGGACTGGTCGCGGTCGATCGCGCGGCCCTGGCGCTCGGAGACGGTGGCCGTCTCGAGCTCCGAAATGATGTCGTCCAGCGTGGTCGCGGTGGAGCGAATCGCACCGGTCAGCGGGAAGCAGCCGAGCGTGCGGAAGCGGATCAGCCCTTCTTGCTTCGTCTCGCCGGGCAGAAGCTCCAGCCGCGGGTCCTCGGCCAGGATCATCATGCCGTCGCGCTCGATGTATGGGCGCTTCTCGGCGAAGTAGAGCGGTACGATCGGGATGTTCTCGGCCTGGATGTAGCGCCAGATGTCGACCTCGGTCCAGTTCGACAGCGGGAAGGCGCGCACGCTTTCGCCGCGGTTGATCATGCCGTTGTAGATGTTCCACAGCTCCGGGCGCTGGTTGCGCGGGTCCCAGCGGTGGTCGGGCGTGCGGAACGAGTAAATGCGTTCCTTGGCGCGGGAGGCTTCCTCGTCGCGGCGCGCGCCGCCGAAGGCCGCGTCATACTTGCCGGCATCGAGCGCCTGGCGCAGCGCTTCCGTCTTCATGATGTCGGTATAGCGCGCTGAGCCGTGCGTAAACGGGGTGACGTTCTCGGCAGCACCGCGCGGGTTGACGTGCTCGATCAGGTCGAGGTCGTAGCGCTTCACGATCTCGTCGCGGAAGGCGATCATCTCGGCAAACTTCCAGCCCGTGTTGACGTGCAGCAGCGGGAAGGGGACGCGGCCGGGATGGAAGGCCTTCCGGGCGAGGTGCAGCAGGACGGATGAGTCCTTGCCGATCGAATAGAGCATCACCGGCCGTTCGAATTCGGCGGCGACCTCGCGGAAGATGTGGATGGCCTCGTTTTCGAGCGCCTTCAGGTGCGGGTCGAGCGGCGGCTTCGAAGCCGCTGTGCTCCTGGCTTCCGCCTCGTTGCGGTTGTCGGACATTCGTTATTATCTCCGGAAGAATTCGTGCGGCCGATCGGCCTCAAAGAGAACTGGAATTGAGCGAAGGTATGGCGGCTTCGGGAACGTGGAGACCGCATTCGCGCTTCTCGTCGTTTTCCCACCACCAGCGGCCGGCGCGCTCGGGCTCGCCCGGCTTGATGGCGCGGGTGCAGGGTTCGCAGCCGATCGACGGGTAGCCGCGCGCGTGCAGCGGGTTCACCGGCACGGCGTTGTCGGCCACGTAGGCGTTGATCGTCTCGAGGTCCCAGTCGGCAAGGGGGTTCACCTTGATCAGGTTGCGCTCGGCGTCGTACTCGGCAAAGGGCGTGTCTGCCCGGTTGCCGGACTGGCCGCGGCGCAGGCCGGTGATCCAGAAGGATGCCCCTTCGAGTGCGCGCGCAAGCGGCTTCAGCTTGCGCGCGCCACAACAGGCATGTCTCGCTTCGACGCTCTCGTAGAAGCCGTTCAGGCCGTACCTGGCGATGAATTCGTCGAGATCGTCCTTCTGCGGATGGAAGCGGGTGATCTCGATGCCGAAGCGTTCCTCGGTCTCGTCGATGAGGTCCACCGTCTCCTTGAAAAGCCGGCCGGTCTCCAGAGTGGCCACGTCGATCGGCAGCCGGTTCAGGCCGATCGCCGCAGTGATGACCTGATCCTCGATGCCGAGGCTGGTGGTGAAGACCGCGCGTCCGCCGAGGCTTGCAACCAGCGCCAGCCGGGCGGCGAGATCGCGTTCGCCGAGTTGTTCGTTGAGCGTCTTTGCGGCGCTATGTTCCGTCACTGCAGTCATGGGAAAGGCCCTGTCCAAAGTTGCCCGGATTATCGCAGGCGCCTTTGCAGCCGGACAGAAAAACGGATTTCCATTCCTTTCGGCTCGGAGCAAATATCTCTCCATCTCGCGCCTGCGGCAGAAATCCTGCCGCTCTCACGCGCAAGCGGGAATTCAAGCTGGCGGCAGAGCTGGCAGCAGGCACGACTGCCTTGCGCCCGGCGGCTCCGCCAGTCGCGTGTGTGTCGCCCGCGGGCGTCTGCCCTCTCGCTGCGCCGCGGTCGGCGATGCATTCTTTTCCGCGTGCGCGGTTGAATGGGTGACCCGCAAGCGTCGGCGTGGAAGCCTTCCAGACGCGCCGAAACTATGCACAATGGACCGCTGCCGGCGCTCGTTGAGGTGCCCGCGGCATTCTCCCGGCCGGGGTTTTCCCGGCAGAAGCATGTCGCCTGCGCCTGTTCGCTGGGAACGGTTTTGCCTTCCCGCGCGCTGCAGGGAACGACTCTTGCGAAGTTCGCCTTCAATGTTGACTAATTCTACTAACTAGATAGAGTTTATTCATCAAAGCTATGAGGGAGTGGCAAATGTCTATTTTTTCCAATAGGGTAAGTGCGGCCCTGCTCGGTGTCGGCCTTGCGGTCGGCAGTGTTTCGGGCGCCTGGGCGCAGACGACGCTGCTCAATGTGTCCTACGATCCGACCCGTGAACTCTACAAGCAATACAATGCCGCGTTTGCCGCACACTGGAAGGCAGAGACCGGCGAGGACGTCACGATCCAGCAGTCGCATGGCGGCTCCGGCAAGCAGGCGCGCGCCGTCATCGACGGTCTCGAGGCCGATGTGGTGACGCTGGCGCTCGAGGCCGATATCGACGCGATCGTCGAGCACACCAACAAGATCCCGGAAAACTGGCGCACGCTGCTGCCGAACAAGTCCACGCCCTATTCGTCCACGATCGTCTTCCTCGTTCGAAAGGGTAATCCCAAGGGGATCAAGGATTGGGGCGACCTGATCAAGGACGACGTCGAGGTGATCACCCCCAACCCGAAGACCTCCGGCGGCGCGCGGTGGAACTTCCTGGCCGCCTGGGCCTGGGCCGACAAGCAGTTCGGCGGCGACAAGGTCAAGGTGGCCGAATACGTCACCACGCTCTTCAAGCACGTGCCGGTTCTCGACACCGGTGCCCGCGGATCGACGACCACCTTCGTCGAGCGCGGCATCGGCGACGTGCTGCTTGCCTGGGAGAACGAAGCCTGGCTGGCGCTGGAGGAACTTGGCCCCGACGAGTTCGATATCGTCGCCCCCACGCTGTCGATCTATGCCGAGCCTCCGGTCGCGCTCGTCAAGGGCAACGCCGAAGCCAAGGGAACGGAAAAGCTTGCAAATGCCTATCTCGAGTATCTTTATAGCAAGGAAGGTCAGAATCTGGCGGCCAAGAACTTCTATCGCCCGTCGGATCCGTCCGTCGTCGATCAGAAGCTGCTTGAGAAGTTTCCGAAGCTTGAACTCGTGACGATCGAGGCCTTTGGCGGATGGAAGAAAGCGCAGCCGGAATTCTTCGGTGACGGCGGCATCTTCGACCAGGTCTACAAGCCCGGGAACTGATGCCCAGGTGAACTGATACCGAGGGGAACTGACATCACATGATATCCGCCCGCAGCGCTGCGCGGTGGCACTGGAAAAATCCGAGCGTCATTCCGGGATTCGGACTGACGCTCGGGTTTACGCTGGCCTACCTGACGCTCATCATTCTCATTCCGCTGGCTGCACTCGGCTGGCGCTCCGCAGCCCTTGGCTGGTTCGACTTCTTCCGCCTGATCACCGACGCCCGCACGCTCGGAGCGCTGAAGGTCTCCTTTTCCACGGCGCTGATCGCAGCGGTGGTGAACGTCGTTTTCGGCGTCATCACGGCCTGGGTGCTGGTGCGCTATGACTTTCCCGGCCGCCGGGTCGTCGATGCCATCGTCGATCTTCCCTTCGCGATCCCGACTGCCGTCGCCGGCATCGCGCTCACGGCGCTCTATGCGCCGAACGGGCTGATCGGCAGCTTTCTGACGCCGCTCGGCATCAAGGTCGCCTATACGCCGATCGGCATCGTCATCGCGCTGATCGCGATCGGTCTTCCCTTCGTGGTCCGCACCGTCCAGCCGGTGATGCAGGAAATCAGCAGGGAGGTCGAGGAAGCGGCCGCCTCGCTCGGCGCCAACCGCTTCCAGACCATCTTCCGCGTCATCCTGCCCGGTCTCGTACCGGCGATCCTCACCGGTTTCGCGCTGGCGCTCGCCCGCGGCATCGGCGAATACGGCTCCGTCATCTTCATCGCGGGCAACATTCCCTTCGTTTCGGAAATCGCCCCGCTTCTGATCGTGATCCGCCTCGAGGAGTTCGACTATGGATCGGCGACGGCGATCGCGACCATCATGCTGATCATCTCCTTCCTCATGCTTCTCCTCATCAACGTCATCCAGGCCTGGAGCAGGCGGAGGTTCGGCTATGAGCAGTAGGGCCTTCAAGAACCCGATCAGCGAAAGTGTGCCCGTTCGCTGGACGCTGATCTTCATCGTGCTCGCCTTCCTGGCGCTGTTCGTGTTGACGCCGCTTTTGATCGTCTTCAAGGAGGCTTTCGGCAAGGGCTGGGGCGAATATGTCGCCGCCTTGCAGGAGCCGGACGCCGTCTCGGCCATCAGGCTGACGCTGCTGGTGGCGGCCATCGCCGTGCCGGCCAACCTCTTGTTCGGCATCGCCGCCTCCTGGGCGATCGCGAAGTTCGAGTTCCGCGGCAAGGCCTTCCTGATCACGCTGATCGACCTGCCGTTCTCGGTCTCTCCGGTCATCTCCGGGCTGGTCTACGTACTTCTCTTCGGCGCCAATTCGTTCCTCGGCCCGTTCCTGAAATCCTATGGCGTCCAGGTGGTCTTTGCCGTTCCCGGCATCGTGCTGGCGACGATCTTCGTCACGTTCCCGTTCGTGGCGCGCGAGCTGATCCCGCTGATGCAGGACCAGGGCACAGGCGACGAGGAGGCCGCGATTTCGCTGGGCGCCAATGGCTGGCAGGCCTTCTGGTACGTGACCCTGCCCAACATCAAATGGGCGCTGCTCTACGGGGTCCTGCTCTGCAACGCCCGCGCCATGGGCGAGTTCGGCGCCGTATCCGTGGTCTCCGGCCACATTCGCGGCCTGACCAACACCATGCCGCTGCACGTCGAGATCCTCTACAACGACTACAATGTCGTCGGTGCATTCGGCGTCGCCTCGCTGCTGGCCCTGCTGGCGCTTCTGACGCTGGTGCTGCGCACGATCCTTGAGACCCGGTACGGTTCCGAACTGTCGGCCGGCCAGAAGCACTGACAAGAAACAACGACCGACAAGACACTGGGAAGAGCTGACCGTATATGGAAATTCGCGTTGAAAAGATCCGCAAGGAATTCGATCTCTACCCGGCGCTGCACGACGTCTCGCTGGACATCAAGTCCGGGGAGTTGATCGCGCTGCTCGGGCCGTCCGGTTCCGGCAAGACCACGCTGCTGCGCCTGATCGCCGGCCTGGAGCAGCCGACCCAGGGCCGCATCTTCTTCGGCAACGAGGACGCCTCCTACAAATCCGTGCAGGAGCGCAATGTCGGTTTCGTGTTCCAGCACTATGCCCTGTTCCGGCATATGACGGTGGCCGAGAACGTCGCCTTCGGGCTCACCGTCCGGCCGAAGGCCCAGCGCCCGCCGAAAGCCGAGATCCGGCGCCGGGCTCTGGAACTGCTGGACATGGTGCAGCTGTCAGGCCTGGAGAAGCGTTTCCCCAACCAGCTCTCCGGCGGCCAGCGCCAGCGCGTGGCACTCGCCCGCGCCATGGCGATCGAGCCGAGGGTGCTGCTGCTCGACGAGCCATTCGGCGCCCTCGACGCCAAGGTGCGCAAGGAACTGCGCCGCTGGCTGCGCGAGTTCCACGACCGGACCGGCCATACGACCGTATTCGTCACCCACGACCAGGAAGAGGCGCTGGAACTCGCCGACCGCGTCGTGGTGATGAGCCAGGGCAAGATCGAGCAGGTCGGTTCGTCCGACGATGTCTATGACCGGCCGAACTCGCCCTTCGTTTTCTCCTTCATCGGCGAGAGCGCCAACCTGCCGGTGACGGTGGAAGGCGGCGCGGTGTTTTTCCACGGCGCGCCGACCGGTCTCTCGGCCCAGCGCGACGGTGCCGCACGGCTGTTCTTCCGCCCGCAGGACGTGTCGCTAGCGCAGGAGGGGCCTTGTTTCACCGGGCCGGTTACTTCCAGCCGCCGCCTTGCCGGCACGCGCATCGCCGAGGTGGAACTCGGCTCGTCGGATCAGCCCTGTCATGTCGAGATCGAGGTCCCGCTGGACGCGGCCG
The DNA here is from genome assembly GCF_900220975.1 of Rhizobium subbaraonis. Lineage (GTDB taxonomy): Bacteria > Pseudomonadota > Alphaproteobacteria > Rhizobiales > Rhizobiaceae > Mycoplana > Mycoplana subbaraonis. The sequence continues at coordinate 322,576 of NZ_OBQD01000001.1, forward strand.
CCTCGAACGGCTCGGTCCTGTCGTTCCGCCCGACGCGCTGGAAGTTGTTCTACTGACGGCCGGACAGGGTCGACGGTGCGAGCCGTTGCCTACGCGCGCTGCTGTGCCCGCCGCGTGCGGATCGCTTCGGCGATAAAATTTCGCGACAAACCGTGATAGAGGGGCTCGCGGGAAATCAGCCGCGAGGTGAGGTAGCCCAGCATCGAGGCGGTCATCAAGGCGATGACGTTGTCGTGGTTGCCGGTCATCTCGAGAATGATGACGAAGGCCGTCATCGGCGCCTGGACGACGCCAGCGAAATAGCCGGCCATCCCCAGGAGCGCTCCGAGGCCGACATTCGCGCCAAGCATGAGCGCCAGAGTGCTGCCGAAGCCGGCGCCGACCGAAAGCGATGGGGCAAAGATCCCACCAGGTATGCCCGACATCATAGATGCAAAGGTGACGGCCAGCTTCTCGGCGAAGTAGAGTGGCGAAGCCGGCGCTCCCTCCAGGGCGGCGCGTGCCTGTTCGTAGCCAGTTCCAAAGGTTTCGCCGCCGGAGAGGATGCCGACCACGGCCACGAAAAGGCCGCAGCAGCCCGCAAGGAGCAGTGAACGGCGGAGCCTTGCCGGCTGCGTCCATCGCCGGATTCGCAGGGTCAGGTGCAGGGCGAGGGCACTGAAGGCCGCTCCGAGCGCCCCGCCGACGATGCCGCAAGTCGCCACCATCGACCAGTCCGCCGCCGTTCTGGCGACTTCGTCGGTCTCGCCGAAATAGGTATAGCTGCCGACCAGCCCCATGGCCGCCAGTCCCGAAAGTATGACTGTCGTCAGCACAAGGCCATTGGCGCGCGACTGGTAGCTGCGGCTCATCTCCTCGATTGCAAAGACGATGCCGGCCATTGGCGTGTTGAAGGCGGCCGCGATCCCTGCGGCGGATCCGGCTAGGATCAGCCCGCGGGCATGGGCGATACCGCCCCAGCGGGCTGCCTGCATCATGATGGCGGCGCCCACCTGGACCGTCGGTCCCTCTCGCCCGATGGAGGCGCCACTCATGAGCCCGGCCACTGTCAGGAGGATCTTGCCGATCGCAATTCTCAGGGAGAGGAGCCGTGTCCGATCCTCCATATCCTCCAGGTGGCGCGCCGCGATCGCCTGTGGAATGCCGCTGCCCTGCGCGCCAGGAAAGAACTTGAGCGCGACATAGCAGCAGGCCATGAAACCGGCCGGCGTGACGAGCAGCGGCATGAGATAACCCCAGCCTTCGACGCCACGCATGCCATGGAACAGATGCTGTGCTGCATCGGCCATCTTCGCAAACAGCACGCTGATGAGGCCGGTGGAGACTGCTCCAATCCAGAACACCAGTCGAAGCTTCCATTGATCGCGCGATCCTCTTAGCGCACGTGAGCGTCTGAGGATCTTGGATTTGGTATAAAGCGGACGCATCCCGCAAATGTCACATCTGGGGCCGGCAGTGCAACCGCAAATGTCCTTCGCGATGATTCCGCTCCGGCCTTCCTCCGCTATAAGGCTGGATCGCCGATTGGCATGCGGCCTCCGGTGGACGCTGATTGACCACAGGGATTCCAGTGGCCGACGACGCTTCACCACGCCGGCGCGATCGGTCAATATCGGCCGAGGTTGGTATCACGCCTTGCGTTCAAGCAATGGTGATCCGTCTCGCCTTTGCGGACGCGTACGCTACCTTCGTTTTCAACTGCCACCGAAACGGAAGGAATGCGTCATGCGAAAATCGATCGGCATGCTTGCCGCGACGGCCGCCATCATGGCGTTTGCCGCGACCGCCGCCCTTGCTCATCACGGCTGGACCTGGGCCGAGGAGGAGCAGTCCGAATTGACCGGAATTGTCCGCACGGTGACGATCGCCCCGCCGCATCCATCGCTTCAGGTCGAGACGGCAAGCGACGGCCTGTGGAAGATCGAGCTCGGCAATCCGCGCCAGACCCAGCGCGCGGGCTTCGTCGAGGGCTCCGCCAAGCCGGGCGACGAGGTCGTCATCCTCGGCAACCGGTCGCTCGACCAGAACGAGAAGCGGATGAAGGCGGTGCGCATCACCGTCAACGGCAAGGTGTTCGACATCTACCCGGAGCGGATCCGGACCAACTAGCGCATGGAGGCGCTGGACTGGATCGCAACCTCGAAGCTGGCAGGAGCGCTCAAGGCTTCGGCGACGCTCTATCTCTTCGTCAATGCCGCCCATATCCTGTCGATCGGCGCCCTGTTCGGGGCGATCCTCGCGCTGGACCTGCGGCTGCTGGGCTTCGCCCCGAAAGTCCCTCTCGCGTCGGTCGCATCCTACCTGTCGCGCGTCGCGGCTGCCGGTCTCGCCCTTGCAATCGTCACCGGCCTCTGTCTCTTTTCGGTCCGCCCCGCGGAATATGCCGGCAATCCGGCTTTCCTCGCCAAGCTGGGCCTGATCGCGCTCGGGCTCGCCAACGTCGCCGCCGTCCACCGCGGCGCGGGTTGGAGGGCGGTTCTGGCCGGCGCCGCCCCCGGACCGGCGCTCCGCCTTGCAGCCGCAACCTCGCTTCTCGTCTGGATCGCAGCCGTCGTCGCCGGACGCTGGATCGGATTTCTTTGAGCCGCCATCGCTTTTGTTGAGAAGGGGAGCGCGCGATCCCCACCGGTCGGCTCAAGTGCGAAGAAGATCACCAATGACCGCCCGCACCCGCGCCGACGCCACCCCACATCGGCCGTCCCAGCTTACCGGTCGCTCGTTTCCCAGCGCGGGTTAATCCACGGCTCCTGGTTGGAGCGGGGCAGGGGCTGCTTGCCGAGGATATGATCGGCTGCCTTCTCGCCGGTCATGATCGAGGGGCCGTTGAGGTTGCCATAAGTGACGTGCGGGAAGATCGAACTGTCTGCGACGCGCAGCCCGTCCACGCCGATCACCCGGGTTTCGGGATCGACCACCGCCAGCGGATCGTTGCGGTCGCCCATCCGGCAGGTGCCGCAGGGATGGTAGGCGCTCTCCAGGTGCTCGCGCAGGAAGGCGTCGATCTGGTCGTCGCTCTGCACATCCTCGCCGGGCTGGATCTCCGGGCCGCGATAGGGATCGAACGCCTTCTGGCCGAAGATCTCGCGCGTCAGTCGCACGCAATGGCGGAACTTCTCCCAGTCCTCGGGGTGGCTCATGTAGTTGAAGCGGATGACCGGATCGTCCTTCACCTCGGGCGAGCGCAGCGTCACCGTCCCGCGCGATTTGGAATGGTTGTAGCCGACATGCACCTGAAAGCCGTGGCTCTTCGCCGCCGCCTTGCCGTCGTAGGAGATGGCGACGGGCAGGAAGTGATACTGGATGTCGGGCTGCTTCACGCCGGGCGCCGAGCGCACGAAGGCGCAGGATTCGAACTGGTTCGACACGCCGAGGCCGGATTTGGTCAACAGCCACTGCGCGCCCGCTACCCCCTGCCAGAACCAGGGCAGCCAGGAATAGAGCGAGACCGGCTTGGTGGAGACCTGCTGGAAATAGAACTCCATGTGGTCCTGCAGGTTGGCGCCGACGCCGGGCCGGTCCACCTTCACGTCGATACCCATGTCCTGCAGGTGCTGCGCCGGGCCGATGCCCGACAGCATCAAAAGCTTCGGCGAGTTGAAGGCCGACGCCGAGACGATCACCTCGCGGTTGGCCCTGACCACCTCGACCTTGCCGCCGCGCTCGATCTCGACGCCCACCGCACGGCCGTTCTCGATCACGACCCGCCGCGCATAGCAGCGCACCAGCTCGACGTTCGGACGCTTGAGCGCCGGCTTCAGGTAGGCGGAGGCGGCCGACCAGCGCCTTCCGTTGTGGACCGTCTGCTCCATCAGGCCGAAGCCCTCCTGCTTGGAGCCGTTGTAGTCGTCGGTTAGTTCGAAGCCCGCCTGCGCCCCCGCTTCGACGAAGGCCTTGAACAGCGGGTTCCTGAAGCTGCCGCGCCGCACATGCAGCGGCCCGTCGGTGCCGCGCCAGCCCTCTTCGCCGCCATGCGAATGCTCCATCCGCTTGAAGTAGGGCAGGACGTCGGCATAGCCCCAGCCGCGCGCGCCGAGCTCTTCCCATTCGCTGTAGTCCGCAGCACTGCCGCGCACATAGACCATGCCGTTGATCGAGGACGATCCGCCGATGACCTTGCCGCGCGGTGCGGTGATGCGCCGGTTGTTGAGGTTGGGCTCGGGCTCGGAGAGGTAGCCCCAGTTGTAGCGTTTCATGCTCATCGGCCAGGCGAGTGCTGCCGGCATCTGGATGAACGGCCCGAAATCCGACCCGCCATATTCCAGCACTAGGACCGTGTTCCTGCCGTCCTCGGAGAGACGATAGGCCAGCGCCGAGCCGGCCGAGCCGGACCCGATGATGATGAAATCTGCCTGTTGCATTGCCTGTCTCTTCTTTCCCTCGTTGCCCCTCATCCGCCTGCCGGCATTTGGGCGCCCCGTGTGCCACGTCCCCTCTCCGCGCTTGCGGGGAGAGGGTTAGGGTAAGGGGCGGGTTGAATGGTCCGAACGGACCTGTTTCAATATGGCGCTTCCACCGGCCCCATCGACACGTACACCGTCTTCAGCTCCGAATAGTGCTCGATCGCCGCCAGCGAGTTCTCGCGGCCGAAGCCGGATTGCTTGGAGCCGCCGAAGGGGATTTCCACCGGGCAGAGATTGTAGGTGTTGATCCACAGCGTGCCGGCCTCCAGCTGGTCGACGACGCGGTGCGCGCGGGTGATGTCTGATGTGAAGACGCCGCCGGAAAGGCCGAATTCGGTGGCGTTGCCGCGGGCGATCACTTCGTCCTCATGCTCGAAGTCGAGCACGCACATGACAGGCCCGAAGATCTCCTCGCGCGCGATTGTCATGTCGTCGGTGACGTCGGAGAACACGGTTGGCTGGATGTAATAGCCCTCGCCGGGAACATGGTTCGGGATACCGCCGCCGGTGAGCAGCGTCGCGCCCTCCGCCTTGCCCTTGCCGATGTAGTCCAGCACCTTGTCGCGCTGTGCCTTCGACACCATCGGGCCGAGTTGCGTCGCCTCGTCCATCGGCTCGCCGATGACGATCCTTTCCGTGCGCTCCTTCAGCCGCGACAGGAATTTCTGCTTGATGCCCTTCTGCACGAAGACGCGCGTGCCGTTCGAGCAGACCTGGCCGGTCGAATAGAAGTTGCCGAGCATCGCCCCGCCGATCGCGCTTTCGAGATCGGCATCGTCGAAGACGATCAGCGGCGACTTGCCGCCGAGCTCCATCGTCACGTGCTTGAGTTCGGAAGCCGCGGCACCCGCCACCTTCTTGCCGGTCGGAACGGAGCCGGTCAGCGAGACCTTGGCGACGTCAGGGTGGTTGACGAGCAGCGGCCCGGTCGAGCGGTCGCCCTGGATGACGTTGTAGAGACCCTTCGGCAGGCCTGCTTCGATGAGTATTTCCGCGATCTTCAAGGCGCCGAGCGGCGTGTTTTCCGAGGGCTTGAAGACCATGGCATTGCCGCAGACCAGCGCCGGCGCGCCCTTCCAGCAGGCGATCTGCTGGGGATAGTTCCAGGCGCCGATGCCGACGCAGACGCCGAGCGGCACCCGCTTGGTGAAGGCGAAATCCTGGCCCAGCGGAATATAGTCGCCGTTGAGGCCCGCAGCGGCGATGCCGCCGAAGAATTCGAAGCTGTCGGCGCCCGAGGTCGGGTCGGCGACGATCGTCTCCTGGATCGGCTTGCCGGTGTCGAGCGTTTCCAGTTCGGAAAGCTCGCGGTTTCTCTCCCGCATGATCTCGGCGGCACGCTTCAGGATGCGGCCGCGCGCCGTCGGGCTCATCGCCGCCCATTCCGGCTGCGCGCGCTTGGCTGCCGCAATCGCCTTCTCGACGATCGCCGGCGTTGCCGCATGGAGCTTCGCAATCACCTCGCCGGTGGCGGGATAGATGCTCTCGAACGGCGTGCCGGCGGTGTCCTCGACGTATTCGCCGTCGATGAAGTGGGAGGCTTTCGGTTGGGCTCTCATCTCATTCTCCCCTCGGGTAGCGTTTGGATTCCTCGAGGTTGTCGAGGTTCATGTGGTTGCGCATGTAGCGCTCGGAGGCCTTCTGCAGCGGCTGGTGGTCCCAGGGATAATAGGCGCCGTTGCGCAGCGCCTCGTAGACGACCCAGCGCCGCGCCTGGCTCTCGCGCACCGCCGCATCGAAGGCCGCCATGTCCCAGCGCGCTTCGCGCATCTGCCGGAACGCCTCCAGCGTCGCCCGGATGACGGGATTGTCGGATGTCGCGAGATTGTTCAGTTCCAGCGGATCGGCATCGAGGTCGTAGAGCTGTTCCGGGTCCAGCTCGCAGTGGACGTATTTCCACTTGCCCTCGCGGATGCCGACGATCGGCGCATAGGAGGCCTCGGCCGCATATTCCATCAGCACCGGCGTCGTGCGCTCCCCGCCGTTGATGACGGGCACCAGGCTTTCGCCGTCCGTCCACGGCATCACCTCGTCCATCGAGATCCCGGCGAGATCGCAGAGCGTCGGCGTCACGTCGAGGTTGGAGACGGGGCTCAGGTGCAGGCCAGGGGCGACGCCGGGGCCGGCGATCATCAGCGGCACCCGCGCAGAGCCCTCGAAGAAGTTCATCTTGAACCACAGCCCGCGCTCGCCCAGCATGTCGCCGTGGTCGGAGCAGAACAGGATCAGCGTGTCGTCCAGCATCCGCGTGCGGCTCAGCGTGTCGACCAGCTCGCCGACCTTCTCGTCGAGATAGGAAATGTTGGCGAAATAGGCCCGGCGCGAGCGGCGGACGTTTTCGTCGGTGATGCCGAAGCTCGCATAGTCGCAGGAATGCAGGATGCGCTCAGAATGCGGGTCCTGCTTCTCCAGCATGCCGACCTCGGGCTGAAGGTGCTCGCAGCCTTCGTAGAGGTCCCAGAACTTTCTACGCGCCACGTAAGGATCATGCGGATGGGTGAAGGACACCGTCACGCACCAGGGGCGGCGACCCTGGTCGTCGTTCTCGCGCGCGAGATGGTAGAGCTTCTGGTTGGCGAGGAAGGCGACCTCGTCGTCATATTCCATCTGGTTGGTGATTTCGGCGACGCCGGCGCCCGTCACCGACCCCATGTTGTGGTACCACCAGTCGATGCGTTCGCCCGGCTTGCGGTAGTCCGGCGTCCAGCCGAAGTCGGCCGGGTAGATGTCGGTGGTCAGCCGCTCCTCGAAGCCGTGCAACTGGTCCGGGCCGACGAAGTGCATCTTGCCTGACAGCGCCGTGTAGTAGCCGGCGCGGCGCAGGTGGTGGGCAAAGGTCGGGATCGAGGAGGCGTATTCGGCGGCGTTGTCATAGACCTGGGTGCGGCTCGGCAGCTGGCCGGCCATGAACGAGGCGCGGGCGGGCGCGCAGAGCGGCGAGGAGGTGTAGTTGTTGGCAAACCGCGCCGAGCGCTTCGAAAGCGCTTTGATGTGCGGCGCATGCAACCAGTCCGCCGGCCCGTCCGGAAAGAGCTTTCCGTTCAGCTGGTCGACCATGATGATCAGGATGTTCGGCTTTCTGGCGGTCACGGGATGCTGTTCCTTGAGGCGAGGGCGATGGTGGCGAAGGTGGGGTTGCCCCTCACTCTATCCCTCTCCTCGCAGGCGGGCAGAGGGGACGGGGATGGGCGCCGCATCTGTCCTTCTCCCCGCCTGTGGGGAGAAGGTGCCGGCAGGCGGATGAGGGGCGGCCGCGATAACGGGAACGTCCGCGAACACCCGCAATTGCGCAGTGAGATAGTCTTCCGTCAGCGCGATCGAAGCCTCGGCGCTGATCGGGACGGCGCGCAGGCCCTGGCGAATGTAGAGCCCGTCGATCAGGGCGGCAGCTCCCTCGGCGATGCGGATCGCGTGCTCGCGCGGACACAGGGCCGCGAGGCTGGCGACGAGGTTGGAGCGCAGGCGTCGCGCATAGAGCACGAGCAGCCGCCGCGTCTCCTCGGATCGCTGCGCATCGGCATAGAAGGCGAGCCACGCGGCGATCGTCTCCGGGGCGAACTGATCGGCGTGAAAGCTGGTGCGGATGACGGCGGAAAGCCGTTCGCGCGGCGTGTGAGCGTGCTGAATCGCCTTCACCACATCATCTCGCAACTGCCTGAGAAGATTCCGGATTGTGGCGACCAGCAGCTGTTCCTTGGAGCCGAAGTAGTGATGCGCCAGCGCCGGCGAAACGCCCGCATGCCTTGCGATCTCCGACATGGTGACGGCCGGCGAACCGTGGTCGCCGAGCGCCTTCAGCGTCGCGTCGAGAAGCGCCTTGCGGCGCACCGGCTCCATTCCGACCTTGGGCAAATCCAGTCTCTCCTTCGAAGGAGACAGTATTTTTAATTGACTCATCAATCAATAAAAAAATCGAAACGAAATCATGTCGTTCACACGAATGACAACTGTCGATTTCATGATACTATCAAATGGCTTTGTATCAGCTATTGGGGGTTGTTATGGCTGTTCAATCATCGATACCGCGCCTGTCCGAAGTGCGGGGCAAGTGGGGCTGGTTCGTCGCGCTCGGCCTTGCGCTTCTCGTCTTCGGCTTCATCGCCGCCGGCAACCTTCTGTGGGCCACCGTCGTCACCGTCTACTATGTCGGCATGCTGATGATCATCGGCGGCGCCGTCTATCTCGCCCATGCCTTCCAGGTGAAGGCATGGAAGGACACGATCTACTGGGTGCTGAGCGCGCTGCTCTATCTCGCCGCCGGCGTACTTGCCTTCGTCAATCCTCAACTCACCGCCAAGGTGCTGACGCTGCTCATGGCCTGGGCGCTGATCGTATCCGGCCTGTTCCGCATCTGGGTGGCAATGCGCACCCGGCCGGACGCCGGCTGGGGCTGGCTGCTGGCGGGCGGCATCGTCACCGCACTCGCGGGCCTGGTCTTCCTGATCGGCTGGCCGGTCAACAGCCTGTGGCTGCTCGGCCTGTTCCTAGCCTTCGACCTTGCCATGCAGGGCTGGGCGCTGATCGGCTTCGGCCTGGCGCTGCGCAAGGCGTGACGCATGGGATGGCGGTGCTGCCGTTTGACAGCGCCGCCGCTTCCGCGATAGGAAGAGCGCGTGTGATGGGGATGGAGCTCCCCGACAACCGCCATAACGGCTGATAGCTCCTGCCAGAAGGCGGACCGGAAGGTTGCCTGCGGCAGGTTTGCGTCCGCAGCCGGCCGCGGGTGTTTTCCGTTACCGCCCCATCGTGGATAAGGTAACGCAAATGAACTTTCTCATCGTATTTCTCGGTGCAGGCATCGGTGGCGCGGGCCGCCATGGCGTGAACGTTCTCGCCGCACGCCTTTTCGGCACCGGCTTTCCGGTCGGAACGCTGGCCGTCAACGTTGTCGGCTGCATGGCGATGGGCCTGGTTGCCGGTTATTTCGCCTTTCGTGGCCATCTGCCGCAGGAGATCCGGCTGCTGCTCACCACCGGTGTTCTCGGGGGCTTCACCACCTTCTCGGCCTTCGCGCTGGATGCGACGCTGCTGTGGGAGCGCGGCAATCTCGCCATGGCGGTCGCCTATGTCGTCGCAAGCGTCGTCCTGTCGCTGATCGCCGTCGTTGCCGGCCTGTTCCTGGCGCGGCTGTTCCCGGTGGCGCTGGCGTGAAGACGCTGCTTTTGTCCTGGCAGTTCTGGGCCGTCGGCTCGGCCATCTTCGCCGCACTCACGGCAGTCTTCGCCAAGGTCGGCATCGAGGGCGTCGGCTCGGATTTCGCTACCTTCATCCGCACCATCGTCATCCTTTGCGCGATCGCCTTCATGCTGTCGCTGAGCGGTGGCTGGCAGGCGCCATCGACGGTGACGCCCAGGAGCTGGCTGTTCCTGATCCTGTCCGGCCTCGCCACCGGTGCATCCTGGCTTTGCTATTTCCGCGCGCTCAAGCTCGGCAACGCCTCGCAGGTTGCCCCCGTCGACAAGCTGAGCGTCGTTCTCGTCGCCGCCTTCGCCGCGATCTTCCTTGGCGAGCGCCTGTCGGCGATGCACTGGCTCGCCGTCGGGCTCATCGCCACAGGTGCGGTGATGCTGACCATGAGAATATGATGAAATCGTCATGTAAGTGCTTGCAGTCGTTGAAGTTTCAAGAAACTGTCACATTCGGGAAACGGAATTTTCAGGATCGACAAACATGCTTCCGGCAATTCTTGTCCGGAGTCAGCAATGTCCGCCGATATGCTTACCCTTCGCCGGTTCGGCGACGATCAGATCGTGACCCTCGCCAAGCTGGTCGTGGAAACGGCCTTCCAGCCGATCGTGGAAACGGCCTCCGGCGCGGTCTTCGGCTACGAGTCGCTCATGCGTGGGCACGAGCGGCTTGGCTTTTCCTCGCCGCTCCATCTTCTCGACCGTGCCCACGAGGCGGGGCAGTTGCTTGCGCTGGAGCACATGGTCACCAGCCGTGCGCTGGCGGCCTTCGCGACACTGCCCGACTTCGCCAGCCGGACCCTGTTCGTCAACCTCGACTCCCGCCTTATCACGCAGGCGGGCGATATCGTGGAGCGCCTGTCGAGCCACCTCAAGCGCGCCGGCATCCCTGCCTCGTCCATCTGCTTCGAGATCTCCGAGCGCTTCGATCACAGCGATGTGCCGGATTTCGGGGTGCTGATGGCGCGGCTGCGCCAGGAAGGGTTCAAGCTGGCCGTCGACGATTTCGGCGCCGGCCACAGCGGCATGAAGGTGCTCTGCGATCATCCGATCGACTACCTGAAGATCGATCGGCACTTCATCTCCGGCCTGGAGGCGGATGCCCGCAAGCGCCATCTGGTCAAGAACATGGTCAACGTCTCCCATGTGCTCGGCATCCGGGTGATTGCCGAGGGCGTGGAGACGGAGGCGGAATTCGTCGCCTGCCGTGATGCTGGCTGCGATCTCGTGCAGGGCTGGTACATCTCCCGTCCGCAGACGGACATGTCGGCGTTGCAGCCGGTCTATACGCCCATTGCACGGGCTGCCGCCGGGCGGCGCAATTCGCCGTCGCTCGACAGCATCCTCATCCGCCGCCAGATCGAGCACCTCCCGGCCGTACACGAGGCCGACAGCCTGGAGTCCGTGTTCGAGTTGTTCCGCAAGGATCCGAAGCGCACCTTCTTCCCCGTCCTGAACGCCAACGACGAGCCGCGCGGCATCCTGCACGAGTATCATGTTCGCGAGCTGAGCTATCATCCCTTCGGCCGCGACCTCCTGAAGAACAGGCTGTACCAGAAGAGCCTCTCGCATTTCGCCAAGATGGCTCCGGTCGCCGACCTGGAGACGCCGGCCGAGCAGCTTCTGAACATCTTCGCCGACATGGGCGGCAGCGAATGCGTGATCCTGACGGAAAACATGCGCTATGCCGGCATCCTGAGTGCCTCGTCGCTGCTCAAGATCATCAGCGAGAAGCAACTGAAGGCGGCGGAGGACCAGAACCCGCTCACCGGCCTGCTCGGCAACCGCTCGATCCATGAGTATCTGCAGGACCGGGCGCTGGACGGCGACCAACTGCGCTGCTTCTGCTACTTCGACTTCGACAACTTCAAACCCTTCAACGATCATTACGGCTTCCAGATGGGGGATCGCGCGATTCTTCTGTTCGCCTCGCTGCTGCGCCGCCACTTCATCGGCGACGACGTGTTCATCGGCCATCTCGGCGGGGATGATTTCTTCGCCGGCATCTCGGGGCGCGACGTCGCCGCGGTGGAGCAACTGCTGCAGCGGCTTCTGGGCGATTTCACCCGCGAGGCCCGCCAGCTTTATGCGCCGGAGGATCTGCAGGCAGAAGGTATCAGGGGGCATGACCGCGACGGCAATGCCCGCAACTTTCCGCTGATGCGCTGCTCGGCGGTCGTTCTCGTCGTAGGCGAAGGGGATCTCGTCGCCGATCCCCAGCAGATCAGCGCCCGCATCGCAACGCTCAAGAGCCAGGCCAAGCTTAGTGCCAACGGCGTCGTGCTGTGTTCGGTAGAGATGCGCGAGGCCGCCTGATGAAGCGGCCGCCGGTAAAAAGGGGAGGGCGGACCCGGCCACGGATCCGCCCCCTTTCGACCGCCAGCTGTACACACAGAGCTGGTCGGCCTATCCTGAGCGGCTGTTGTTGGGTCGGGGCAGACCGCTCAAGACTGCTGAGGTTGCTGCAGGATCTTCACAGTCTTGGCTTCGTGCTTTTTCCCGACCATGTCGTAGGAGATCGATACCTTCTCGCCGGCCTTCAGGCCCGGATCCTTGAAACCCTTCGGCAGCATGTAGGCGGTGCCGTCCGACAGCGTCGGCGTCATTGCCAACGGGCTGTAGGTTTTCACGGTCCCGGTCACGGTCTCCGCCGCTGCGAAGGCGATGCCCGGCGCAGACAGAGCGCTGACGATTGCGAGGTTGGAGAGAAGAACACGCATGAGACTAGTCCTGGTTAGGCCCTTGTGGGGCCTCATTTCGGAAGCCGTCCGGAAGGCGTCGCGTCACGGCCACGGCCGCCGGTGCTTCCCGACTTCGACCTGAACGTTAAGGCCGCGCAAGCGCCACTTCAAATTAAAGATAGGTAATTATGCAACCCCATGAAATCACATGTTTTCAATGATTTGTGGCAAATTGTGGCAGGCTTCCTGATGAAGCAAATTTAATGTTTCGACGGAAGGCTTTCCGCTATGGTTAGGCAACAGCCGGGCGCAAAACAGCCCGCACCCTATACGAGGAGACTGCCATGACGCTGCCCGAAACCATGTCCTTCATCGACGTGAGCGAGCCTGGCGGCGTGGAAAATCTTCTGGTCGCTCAGGGGCCGCTGCCGCTGCCGCGCGCAGGCGACATTCTGGTGCGGGTGGAAGCCGCCGGCATCAACCGTCCCGACCTCATGCAGCGCAAGGGCGACTATCCGCCACCGCCCGGCGCCAGCCCCGTCCTAGGGCTGGAGGTCGCGGGCGAGGTGGTGGGCCTTGGTCCCGGCGCCAGTGGATTTTCGATCGGCGACAAGGTCTGTGCGCTCGTCAATGGCGGGGGGTACGCGCAGTATTGCGCGGTGCCGGCGACCCAGGCCCTGCGTTTTCCCAAGGGCTACGATGCGGTCAAGGCGGCAGCCCTGCCGGAGACGTTCTTCACCGTCTGGGCCAATCTCTTCATGATGGCGGGGCTGAAGGCGGGCGACACGGTGCTGGTGCACGGCGGCACGAGCGGCATCGGCACGACGGCGATCCAGCTGGCCACGGCTTTCGGCGCGAAGGTCTTCGCCACGGCCGGAACCACCGAGAAATGCGAAGCCTGCGTCGGCCTCGGCGCGTCGCGCGCCATCAACTACCGCAATGAGGACTTTTGCGCGGTGATCGCAGAGGAGACCGGCAGGCGCGGCGTGGACATCATCCTCGACATGGTTGGCGCTGCCTATTTCGACCGCAATCTGAAATCCCTGGCGCAGGATGGCCGGCTTTCCATCATCGCCTTCCTCGGCGGCGCTTTTGCTGACAAGGTCAATCTTGGGCCGATCCTGTTGAAGCGCCTGCGCGTGATGGGCTCCACCCTTCGCCCGCGCACTGCAGACGAAAAGCGGCAGATCCGCGACGAGCTTCTGGAAAAGGCGTGGCCCCTGCTTGATTCCGGCCGTGTCGCGCCGGTCGTCCAGGCGGTGCTGCCCTACACGAAAATCGCTGACGCGCACCGGATGCTGGAGCACGGCGATCATATCGGCAAGGTCGTGATCACCTTCGATTGAGCACAGCAGGAGAGCGGTCTTAGCAGATCTCCTTGCGCAGGCTTGCCGCAAGCAGGAAGGCCAGCAGAGCCGGCAGCGCCAGCAGGCCGAAGAGCCACGTGGCCGCCGATATGCTGCCGGCGACGCCACCGGGGTCAAGCAGGCCGAAGCTGTTGGCCAGCACCCCCGAAAGCGCGGCGCCGAAGGCGCTGCCGATCGACTGCATGGTCGTGATCGCAGCCGATGCCTTGTCCTTCTCGTCGTCCGGCGCCAGCCGCAGCACGAGCGTCACCAGATGCGCCCAGCCCATGCCGACTCCGAATCCCATGCCGAAGATCGCGACCGTCAGCGGGGCGAGCTGCAAAATGCTGCTTTCGGGATTGTGCCGCGCGAGCAGGAACACCATCGCGCCGGTGGAGGCGGCCTCGATGATGGTGCCACCGATTATGGAACGGATCGCATTCCGCCCGCTCAGCCCGGAAGTCAGGAACGCCGCCGTGGTCCATCCGAGCGCGACGACTGCGACCAGGTATCCGGACGCCAGCGGGTCGAGTCCATGCAGTTCCTGCAGGAAATAGGGAATGTAGACGTCCGAGGTCAGGGTGACCATCAGGAGCACCATGATCGCGTAGATGCGTCCGAGCGGTGAGGAAAGGCTGGCCGTCCGCGCCGGCAGGAGCAGCACCTGGGAGCGCCGTTCGACCGCCAGCATGCCGGCGATCGCGACAGCGGCGAGTCCCGCCAGTCCCGCCCGCAGCGCCACTTCGTCTACCGAGCCGGCAAAGGAGACCAGGAGCACGGAGCCCAGCACCAGTGCGATCTGGGTGAACGGGGCGGGAGGAGCACTTTCACGGTCCTCGCCCGGCGGCAGCCGCCTCGGCGCCATGTAGGCCATCAGCAGGGAAATCGGGACCAGCATCAGGAAGGCTTCGCGCCAGGCGCCGCCATTGGCAAAAATGCCGCCGATGGAAGGTCCGAGCAGCGTCGAAACGCCCCAGATCGCCGCATAGAGCGTCGTCGCCTTTCGCCAGAGCGGCTCGGGATAGACGAAGCGGATGAAGGAGTAGCCGAGCGCCACCAAAAGGCCGGCGCCGAGCCCCTGCACGGTGCGGCCGAGCAGTACGACACCAATGACCGGCGCAATGGCGCAGATCAGGCTGCCGAGCCCGAACAGGGCGGCGCCCGCCACGTAGCAGCGATTGAGGGTGACGCTTGCCGGACGCACCGCCACGAAGATCGACCCGATGACCGATGCGGCGACATAGAGCGTCGTCGCCCAGGCAAACAGCGCAAGCCCGCCGATGTCGCGCACGATCGACGGCATCAGGGTGGCCGTGATGTAGGTTTCGATCGCATGCAGGGCGATACCGCCCCCGAGCATCAGCGTCGGGAACAGGTTATCGGAACGGAAAAGCGCTGAAAGGCGCGGCGGCGCGTCGGAGTGCTGGACGGTGTGTGTCATGCGGGCATCGATTCTGGAAAGGGGCGACTGGATCACATTTCCCGCCGGCCCGAAAGGGCAAGCTTTCGCGGCAGCCGGAAATTGACGGCGCGCTGCCTAGTTTCTCGACACCCGCCGCACGCGGCTTTGCCATTGCGGAAGCTATCGCAGCTTTTTCCTTGAGCGGCGACGGGGCGCGGGCTCAGATGCCCACGCGCCCGAGCGCCGGGATCTTCAGGCCCGGTCGGGCGACGTCGATCCCGGCAACGAGGCCGGCGAGATGGAATTCGAGGCCGCTGCGAACGCCCGCGGAAAATCCGACCAGGCCGACCAGGCTCACGTGGAAATCGCGGCCATCGGGCGCGAGTTCGAAAAAGGTGCCCCATGGCAGGAAGTCACGCCCGACGGCTTCCGGCGGCAGAACCGCGCCCAGTTCCGGCACGCTCTTCAGCACATGCGCCACGAAGGTGTTCGAGTTCGGACCCGGCCACATGCGGTAGCCGCCCGGCTGCGCGTAAGGGTAGGCGGCTATCGCAGCCTCGATCTTGGGGATCAGCCTTGCCGCTTCCTCGCCCGCAAGCGAGACGACCACACGCGGCCGGTTGGAATACCAGAAGGCGTCGGCGGGATAGCCGTTGCGGCGCACCGGGCTGCCCCAGCCGACCTTGTCGTAGCGTTCGTACGCGGAGGCGTTCGCGGCCTTTGTGACGATCCACGCATGGCTGGCAAAGGCGCCTTTCATGCCTCCGGTCGCAGCCGAAAAGATGTGGACCGTCGCGCGCGGTTCCGTCGCCGGCGCCGGCAGGATGCCGGCCGAAGACCAGTTCGCCTCCCGCCATGAGGCCGGCCGGTCCAGAAGGTACCAGTAACCCGCGCTGGCCAGCGCCGGCATCAGGTAGATCGCGAGAAACAGGATCAGGACCTTCCTGCCGACTTTCATCCGGCTCTTCTCCGTATGTTGCTGATTTCAGACACAGTCTGGGGTAATACCGCAAGCGATCTTGGAGATTTGAGGGCGTATGGCATGGAACATCCCGTAATAGTCGAAGTGACGCGTGGAAACCGCGTGGAAAGCCGCCATCGCGGCATGGTCGTTGCCGTCGATGGCGACGGTGAGGTGATCCTCTCAAGCGGTGACGTCGACGCGGCCACATTCCCCCGCTCCGCCTGCAAGGCGATGCAGGCGCTGCCCTTGGTGGAAAGCGGCGCGGCGGACGCCTATGGCTTCGGCAACCGGGAACTGGCGCTTGCCTGCGCCTCGCACAGCGGCGAGCCGGAGCATGCGGCGCTTGCAGCAAGCATGCTTGCGGCCGCCGGCCGCGATGCGGGCGCGCTGGAATGCGGCGCCCATTGGGCCTTCGACCAGCCGGTTTTGATCCGACAGGCGCGGGCGATGGAACGCCCGACCGCGCTTCACAACAACTGCTCGGGCAAGCACGCGGGCTTCGTCTGCACCGCCTGCCACACGGGCACCGATGTGAAGGGCTACGTCGGCTATGACCACCCGATCCAGGCGGAAATCCGCGCTGTCATGGAGAGCCTGACGGGGGCTTTGCTCTCGCATGACGACTGCGGCATCGACGGCTGCTCGATCCCCACCTATGCGGTGCCGCTGCGCAAGCTTGCCCATGGTTTTGCAAAGATGGCGACGGGGACGGGGCTGGAGCCCGTGCGCGCCCGTGCCGCCAGGCGGCTGATCGAGGCCTGCATGGGCGAACCCTTCTACGTCGCTGGTACCGGGCGCGCCTGCACCCGCCTGATGCAGACAGCACCGGGGCGCATCTTCGCCAAGACCGGCGCGGAAGGCGTGTTCTGCGCGGCGGTTCCCGAAAAAGGCGTTGCCATCGCGCTGAAATGCGAGGACGGCGCAACGCGCGCTGCCGAGGCGATGGTCGCAGCGACGCTTGCCCGCTTCTTTGACCATGACGAAGCGGTGCGCGACGCCTTGCTGAGCCAGGCCAACCGGGCGATGCACAACTGGAACGGCATGCACGTCGGCGACATCAGGGTGACGGGGCCGCTTGCCCCCTGACGCATTCGGATCGGCATCGCTTCGACATGGAACAACGTCGAAAAACAACCCCGTGGTGAAGTCCGGTGCAATAGGCGTTGTATGTTCGCCCCTCACCCCGACCTTCGCCCCGCTTGCGGGGAGAAGGTGCCCGGCAGGGCGGATGAGGGGAGAGGCCCAACTTGTCGTGTACCGCGGCAATCCGGTGAGCCGGATCTCATGGGAACTTCCCCAGATCGCGCAACGCCGACATTTTTCCAAGGCCAATGTCGGAACTCGCTCCACGGTTGCGTCCTTGTCGCATCGGGCGGCCGCAGACGCGGCCGCGGATCCAAAAGGGAGAATCCGAATGCGCATGATCTTCGTTAACCTGCCTGTCAAGGAAATGGCCGCCACCCGGCGCTTCTTCGCTGCACTCGGTTTCACCTTCAACGAGCAGTTCAGCGACGAGCAGGCGGCCTGCATGGTCGTCTCCGACAACATCTTCGTCATGCTGATGGAGGAGAGCAGGTTCGGCGAATTCGTCAACGGCGCCGTCGGCGATCCGGAGAAGGATACGCAGGTACTGACCTGCCTGTCCGCCGAAAGCCGTGCCGAAGTGGACGACTTCAAGGCGAAGGCGCTTGCCGCCGGTGCGCGCGCGTGGAAGCCGAACCTCGAATTCGGACCCATGTACGGCTGCAGCTTCCAGGACATCAATGGCCACGTCTGGGAAATGATGCACATGGCGCAGGCGTAAGCGCGCAGGAGCAAGCGCGCACGTGCGCGGGTGCTGGATTGAGGCGCCCTGCGAGGCAACCCTGGAGCGAGGCGCATATGCCGCGCCTCGCTCCGCCGGAACGGCATCCCTGCCGCAGTTTTGAACTTTTCGTCACCCCGCGGGCCTGGCCTTGCTTGTCAGGCCGGGCGTGATGCGGTCTGCTGTATCGCAGTGAAATCGATTCCGGAGGAAATCCCATGCTCACCCTGCACATCGCCCCGAAGACATGCGCGCTGGCCTCGCTCATCGCGCTGGAAGAAAGCGGCCTGCAGTTCGAGGTGCGCGGGGTGGACTTCGCAAGTTCCGAACAACGGTCGCCGGCCTATCTGGCGATAAACCCGAAGGGCCGCGTGCCGGCGCTTGTGACCGATCGCGGTGTTCTGACCGAGACGCCGGCGATCCTTGCCTATGTCGCCCAGATCACGCCCGGCGGACGGCTGGCGCCTCTCGACGACGCCTTCGCCTTTGCCCGCATGCAGGCGTTCAACTCCTACCTTTGCTCTACCGTCCACGTCGCCCATGCCCACAGCCGTCGCGGCGCGCGCTGGTCGGACGACCCGGCTGCAATCGAGACGATGAAGGCGAAGGTGCCGCAGAACATGGCCGAATGCTTTCGTCTGATCGAGGAGGCGATGCTGGCCGGTCCCTGGGTGATGGGCGCCGCCTATTCCGTCGCCGATCCCTATCTTTTCACGGTCGGCGGGTGGCTGAAGGGCGACGGTGTCGATCCGGCGCTGTTTCCGAAGGTGGCGGAGCATCGCGCCCGCATGCTCGAGCGTCCGGCCGTCAAGCGGGCACTGGAGCGCGCCGAGGCCTGACCGGTTCCGCGAAAGGAAGGCGGCTCCGTTTGACTCCAAAAGCCGCCGGAAGGCGGGCCTGAACAGGCATCAGCGAGCCGATCCCGCGGTAGCGTCATGTTGCTTGCGCTGCCTTGCCGCCGAGGGGCCGCGTCCGTGCAACGCCCTGGAACGGCAGGTCCGCGCGCTGCCGTTCGTCCATCGCGGCGATATCGGGATGGGAAAGCGGGTCGCGGATCCAGCCGGGTTCGGCGTCGCCGCCCCCCGCTTCATTTCCCGCACGATCGGCGTGGCTCAAGAAAAACTTGAACATCGATCCTCCTGCGGCGCCGCTGCGCCGCCGTCTGCTTCTCGGAAGAAGCAATGGATAATGAGCAATCTGTGAATGGAAATTGCGCCGGGATGCCGGCGAATACAATTGAGGAGATCAGCGAGCTATTATAGAAAAACTATATGAAGAGCCTGAATGTCGTTCAGTTGAATGGATTGCGTGCCCTCGAGGCGGTCGGGCGGCTGGGGTCGCTGCAGGCGGCGGCCGAGGAACTGGGCGTGACCATCGGCGCCGTCAGCCAGCAGGTGATCAAGGCGGAAACCCAGCTTGGACGCAGCATATTCGAGCGCACGCCACGCGGCCTGCGGCCCTCGCGCGCCGGCGAACCGTTCCTTCGCAAGCTGAACGCCGGTTTTCGCGAACTCTCCGAAGCGGTCGGCAGCGTGCGCCATCGCGACGACACCATTCTCGTCATTTCGGTCGCACCGATCCTTGCCTCGCGCTGGCTGATCCACCGCATCCACCAGTTCAGCGCGCGCCATCCCGAAATCAGCCTGCGGATCGAATCGACCACGACGCTTGCGGATCTCGCCGGCTCCGATGTCGATCTTGGCATTCGCATCGGCCCCGGAACCTGGCCGGGCGTGCGCGCGGAATTCGTGCTGCCGCAGGAGATGTTTCCCGTCTGTACGCCCGAACTGGCGCACAGGCTCCGCACGCCCGCCGATCTCGTCGACATGCCGGCGGTGATCGATGCCAACGACCAGTTCACCTGGGACCGCTGGCTGCAGGCTGCCGGTCTCGACCAGCCGCCGCCGAAGACGCGCCACATGTTCAGCGACGCCTCGCTTTGCCTGGATGCGGCGCTGGCCGGGCAGGGGGTGCTGCTCGCCTGGCCGATTCTCGCCTCCTGGGCGCTGGAGGAAGGGCGGCTCGTCGCACCCTTCGACATCCGCGTCAGGACGGGAATGGGCTACTACTTCGTCACGGCGCCCGACGTTCGCGAGCCGAAGAAGGTCAGGCTCTTCAAGGCGTGGATGCGACAGGCCATCGCCGAGAGCATGGCCGACCACACCGACGGTTCGCTTACTCCGCTTCCTCGAGGCGCGTCTTGAACATCGCCTTGAAGGCCGGCCGCGCCTGGCAGGCGGCAAGCCAGGCCTTGACGTTCGGCGCGGCCTCGAAGAGCTCGGTCTCGGTCATGGCGTAGCGGAACACTTCGGCAAGGTTCAGGTCGGCAACAGTGAAGCGGTCGCCGACGACATGGCCCGTCGCCGCCAGCCGGGCATCGAGCAGGGCAAAGGCCTTGCGCAGCGCGCGCGTGGAAAGCCGGATGGCCTGGCGTCCTTCGTCCGTCTCGGCGGCCCTGGCATCGTGGATCAGCACGATGCGGACGGCGTGTGGTTCGACTTCGGTCGCCGCCCACATCGTCCATTGCAGCATCTCCGCTTCTTCCATCAGCGTCTGCGCCGAAAGCGGCCCGCCGTGCTTGCGTGCGAGATAGAGGTTGATCGCAAGCGATTCGTTCATGACGAACCCATCGTCTTCGATGCAGGGGATCAGCCCGCCGGGATTGATCCTGAGGAATGCGGGAGAGATCGTATTCAGGGGCGCGTCGGCCGCATTCGGGTCGTCGAGCCTGCGCGCCTGGATTACCGGCACCGATTTGAACGGCAGGCCAAGTTCGCCGGCCAGCCAGTAGTTGCGCGAGGCGCGCGAGCGGTAGACGCCATAGATGGTAAGCATGGAACTGATCTCCCTTCGGATTGTGGCCGAACCATAGGCGTTCGCCAGCCCTATAGACAGGGGACGACGATGATCGGATCATGAATTGTCGTGATCGAAAATGCCGCATTGACCCATTCCGGGCGAGGCGATGTGGCCGCGAAAGGCCGGCAAGCCAGGGTGAGGCGGGCAGCGACACGCACAAGGCGCATTGAGCGCGACAGAGAGGCGAAGCCCTGTGCCTAAGCGCTGACGCAGCGGATGCGGGAGATGGGAAAGGCACGCAGAGTGGCCTTCCCCATCCCGCCCCATCGCCCCAACCGGCGTTCGGGAACCGGAAGGGGCGAATGTCATGGCCGCTGTACGGCGGCCGTGTGCGAATTTGACCGCGGGCGCATCGGCCGACGCGCGCCGCGGGAGCGCCTGTCCGGCTTATCCCGACCGGTTGCGCTCGATCGTGATATGCGCGAACTGCTCGCGACCGTCGGCCAGTTCGCCCGTGGTCCGTTCGTTCCAGCGGTAGCCGGCGATCGCGCCCTGCGGGGTGTCCTCGAACAGGTTTCCGGAAATCATTGCCGAGCCCGCTCCCTCGACGACGCTGACCGCGCAGCCGACCGGCGCGCCGCGCACCAGATTGCCGTTGACGACGAGGCCGCGCATGTAGGGTCCCCATCCGAGCATCAGCCCGAAGCGGGGCGCGTTCTCGACGGTGTTGCCGCTCACGACGGTGTCTGCCTCGACCGCGATGCCGAAGCCGAAGCCCGCGCCGTCGTGCACGTAAGGCCCCTCGCTCCGCAGGTTGCGCACGACATTGCCCGTCACCGTGGCGAGCCGCCCGCCCTCGTTGAAGTTGACGATCAGGATGCCGTTGGCAGCACCATCGATCAGGTTCGAACTGACGATCGCGCCCTCGAAGCCGAATTCGGAATAGATGGCCGTTTCGCCGCAGTTCAGGCAGGTGTTGCTGGCGATCTGGACGTTGGAGCCGGCATTCGAGCGGATGGCCGAGAAGGCGCAGTCGGTGAGGATGTTGTTGGTCACAAGCACGTTGTCGGCGCGGAAAACGTTGATCCCGTTTCCGTATTCGCCGGTGCCACCCTTGGCGGCCGCGATCTTCGAAATCCGGTTGCGCGAGACGATCGTGCCGTCAGCATCCTTGGTCCAGCGGTGCACGAGGATACCGCCGTTGGCACATTCGAATACGGTGTTGTCGCTGACCGACAGCCCGGTGCTCTCGATCGCATAGACGCCGTATTCGGCAGCACCCGACACGCGGCTGCGCTCGATGCGCCCGCCGCAGCGCTCCAGATAGATCGCCGACTTCGACGAACCCTTGATCTCGCAATTGTCGATGACGACTTCGCTTGCCAGAGACAGGTGCAGCAGGCCCTCGACGCTGTCGTCCAGCCAGCGGTTGCCGCCGTCGATGACCAGATTCTCGAAGGTGACGTTGATCGCGTTGCGGCTTTTGAAGAGATGGCCGTCACCGCCGTAGACGATGCGGGTCGCACCGGGAACGCCGGTCAGCCGCGTGTTGTCGGGCAGCTCGATGTTCGAGATCACGTAGTCGCCGGGCGGCAGGAAGATCGGCAGGTTCCTTGCGGAGGCGTCACGCAGAAGCTTGGCGAAGGCCCTGTTCTTGCGATTCTCGCCGCCGGGACGCACGCCATGGGCGGCGGCGTCGAGCGCGCCGCGCAGTTCCACGTTGACGAGCGTTCCCGTCCCCGCGCCATGCGCGGGCAGGGCCGCACCGAGCGCGCCGAGGCCGAACGAAGAGAGTATTAACCGCCTGCTAACCATTTCAGCTCCTTGTTCCCCAAGGAGCATGAAACGTGCCAACCGCTTTCCGTGCCGGAATGAAGCGAAACCGGGCCTTCAGGGCCGGTTTGGCGATTTCGCCGTCGACCGGAATGGAGCGCCGTTCCGAATTGGCACAGGCGAGCATCCTTCGAACGCCCGAAATGCGGGGCTTTGGCAGAGCTGCACCGCCCGGATAGCGTGCATTGCAGCAAAAAGATTCAGTATTGCATAATACTCTCAGGTGTAGCTTCGGACCGTCAAAAAGCGAGGTCGCCGGTTTGATGCGGCCGGGGAGTGGGGAAGCGTATGAGCCGGTCCAGCACGCAGTGGTCTTCGGAGGAAAAGCCTGCCGACCCCACGTCGCTGCTGCTGGCGGCAGGCGAGCGGCTGATTGCCGAGGCCGCCCGCCGTTTCCCGATTGCCGGCGACCGTCACGACCGGGCCTACTGGATGGATGCAATGATCCAGGAGGCACCGGTCGGCCTCTTCTTCAAGGACCGTGACGGCCGCTTCCTGATCGCGAACAAGGCCACGGCCGCGCACATCGGCGGCGGTCGCGACGATCTGACCGGCCTGACCGATTTCGACCTGTTTTCCCGTGAGGTGGCGCAGGTGCTGCACGATTGCGAGCAGCAGATCATCCGGACAGGCGAACCCGTGCTCGACATGGAAGAGTGCTTCCGCGACGTCGCGGGGCGTCGGAAATGGGTGCTGACATCCAAGCTGCCCATGCGCAACGATCAGGGCGAAATCGTCGGCATCGTCGGCATCGCCCGTGACATTACCGATCGCAAGCGGCAGGAGGGCCTGCACCGGGGGCAGGCCGAGATCCTCCAGATGATAGCGCGCGGGGAGGCCCTTTCGCAGGTTTTCCCGGCGTTGATCCTCCTGATCGAAGAGCAGGTGGCTGACGTCACCGGGTCCATTCTCCTGATCGATCATGACCGGCAATGTGTTCGCCACGCGTCTGCGCCGAACCTGCATCCGGACTACACCCGTGCAATCGATGGCGCGCTGATCGGCCCGGCTGTCGGGTCATGCGGCACGGCGGCTTATCGCGGCGAGCAGGTTCTCGTCGCCGACATCGCCGAAGATCCGCTCTGGGCGGACTATCGCCACCTGGTGCGACCCTACGGTTTTCGCGCCTGCTGGTCCTCGCCTATCCGCTCCAGCCAGGGGCAGGTGCTGGGCACCTTCGCACTCTATTCGCGCACGCCCGGGCTGCCGACGGCAGCCTGCCACAAGCTGCTCGGTGTGGCGACGCATATCGCCGGCATCGCCATCGAACGCAAGGAATCTGAAGACCGCATCCAGTTCATGGCCCACCACGATGCGCTGACGGGGCTTCCCAACCGCGGCATGCTCGACGAGCGCATCGCGACAGCCATCGAGATTGCCGACGACGAGAACCGGAGCGTCGCGCTCGCCTTCCTAGACCTCGACAACTTCAAGCTGGTCAACGACAGCCTGGGTCATAAGGCAGGCGACACGCTCTTGAAGACGGTGGCCGCCCGCATGGCCGACGGTCTTCGCCCGGGCGACGTGCTCGTCCGTCTCGGCGGTGATGAATTCGTGCTGATCGTCAGCGCCCCGCGCCGGAACGCCAAGGGCGTCGCTGCCCGGCTCGAGGCCGTCCGCCAGACCATTGCCGCCCCCGTCACGCTGGAGGGGCGCACGGTGCAGGTCAGCTGCAGCATGGGGGTCGCGCTCTATCCCGAGCACGGGCGCACGCCAACCGAACTGCTCGCCAATGCCGACCTCGCCATGTACCGCGCCAAGGAAATCGGCCGCGATGCGCTGCACTTTTTCAACAACGACATGGCGGTGAGCGCGCATGAGAAACTGCGCCAGCAGGAGGAACTGCGCCGTGCCATCGCCCGCGACGAGTTCGTGTTGCATTATCAGCCGCAGGTGGACCTGAGAACCGGACGCATCTTCGCCGTCGAGGCGCTGATCCGCTGGAACCATCCGGAGCGCGGCCTGCTCCCACCCGGCGAATTCATTCGCTTCGCCGAGGAGTCCGGCCTGATCGGCCAGATCGGCGACTGGACGCTGCGCGCCGCCTGCCGCCAGAACAAGGCCTGGCAGGACGCGGGCCTGCCGCGGCTGGTCGTCAGCGTCAACGTATCCGCCCGCCAGTTCCAGGAGATCGACTGGGTGGAGCGCGTGCGCTCCGCCTTGAGCGACAGCGGGCTGGATGCGCGCTATCTGGAACTGGAACTGACCGAAAGCCTGATCATGGCCGACGTGCAGCAGGCGGTGGCGCTGATGTACCGGCTGGAGGCGCTGGGGGTGCATCTGGCGATCGACGACTTCGGCACCGGCTATTCCAGCCTCAGCGCGCTGAAGCGCTTTCCCGTCGGCCGGCTCAAGATCGACCGCTCCTTCGTGCAGGATCTTCCGGGCGACGCGGACGATGCGGCGATCGCAAGGGCGGTGATCTCGCTGGCGCAAACGCTGCAGCTCCGGGTCATCGCAGAGGGCGTGGAAACCCGCGAACAGCTGGAATTCCTGCGCGAAGCCGGCTGCAACGAGATCCAGGGCTTCTATATCGGCAAGCCGATGGAAGCCGCCGCGATTGAGGCCCGGCTGAACGAGATGGCGGCCTGAACGACGTCGGCTCGAAGCAGGCCGCGATCTCAGGGGTTCGCATCCCACGCTTCAACCCATTCATCGTTGCATCCTCGTCCTACAAGGCTGCAACGCACTTTTGTGTCGCATGCCCGGCCGCAAAGCCTGCATGCCGCGCCCGCTCAAACAGGCAGGGGATGTTTCCGCCGCCAGTAGTGCACCTCCATCAGCTTCTCCCAGCCCTTTCCCGGCCGGTTCACCAGTGCGGTCATGGTGCGGTGGTTGTCGTCGATGAAGGTGATGATGTCCTGATAGGGCAAGTGCCGGCCTTCGCTTTCGAAGTCTGGTCCTTCGCTGTGTAGCGTCAGCACGTTGCCGGTCGGCTCCAGCGTCCCGTCATAGTGCCACAGATGCGCCATCATGGAGCCGATCCATGTGCCGATGTAGCGGTCGCGCGCCGCATCATAGCCGAGCGTCAGGAGTGTTTCGGCAGGCTCGCCGTCAGGCATCAGGCCGCGGCCCTCGCAGGCGATCCAGAGGCCGCCGATCCGCCGCACCCGTTCGGTCCAGGTGGGTTGAGCCGGCGGGGCCGTGATATCCGTGTCCGACACGTCCCAATCGCCGACGAGCCGTTCCAGCCAGCGATGCTGCGTGGTGATTTCTGCCTGCATGTTCGCCTCCCGGTCGCTGCGCGCTGTGCACGTCGCCAGCCTCATACCTATGTTCGATAATGGGTATTAACTGTGGAACGCACCATTCGTTTCAAGGCGACGATCGCCGTGCTTGACAAAACAAGGTTGATATCAACAGTAATGAGCATGAATTCGAATGTCACGCTTTCCCACGAGACCGCGCCGCATGTGCGCGACCACTGCCTTTGCCTGCATGCGCAACGCGCCGCCCGCGCGCTGGCGCGCAGGTTCGACGAGGCTTTTCGTCCGCTGGGGCTGACCAACGGGCAATTCTCGCTGATGATGGCGCTGAACAGGCCGGAGCCGCCGCCGATGGGACCGGTCGCAACCCTGCTGGCGATGGACCGGACGACGTTGACGGCGGCCGTCAAGCCGTTGCAGCGGCGCGGCCTTGTCGTCGTGACACCGGATGCGCGCGATCGTCGTGGCCGGCGCCTCGGCCTGACGGGGGAGGGGCACGACCTGCTTGCCCGCGCCCTGCCGATCTGGATTGCGAGCCATGACGCGCTCGAGGCGGAGATGACCGGCGTCGATATGGATGCCTTGCGCGCGGGACTGAAGGCGATCTCGTGAGGCGGACAATCTCGGCCGAGGGACATCGCTTCGACGTCGGACAAGCGGGAGTGGCAGGCTCCGGAGCCATTCCGGCGACCATAATCCAGCGAGTTGCCGCAGATCGGGACTGAGTGCTCTCCGGCTCTGCGCTGCTCGTGCTGCACTTTCGGGGTCGGGCCGGTGGCTCGGGCCGATGCCTCTGGACCGACAGTTCCGCGCCGCGGGACCGGCGGCAGCGAGCCTGCGCCGGCGTCCCCACGCTGCCGGCCTGAATTGTCCGCGCTGAACGGCCGGCGTTGGACGGCTCGCCCTGAACTGCCGCCCCTGAAATGAGCCCCTGAAATGAGCCCCTGAACTGAGCCCCTGAATTGCCGGTCCCGAACTGCGGCTCTGGCGGAATGCACAAATCTGCCTATCTTCTCCGACATGAAGCCAGACCAGCTGCTCTATCCCGCCCCCGCCGGCCTCTATTGCCCCGCCGGCGATTTCCATGTCGATCCGATGCGCCCGGTCGCCCGCGCCGTCATCACCCACGGCCACTCCGACCACGCCCGCGCCGGGCATGGCGCCGTGCTGGCGACCCGCGAGACGCTGGACATCATGGCGATCCGCTACGGGCCGGATTTCTGCGGTTCGGCGCAGGCGGCGGCCTTCGGGGAGACCATCGACCTTGCCGGGGTCAAGGTGTCGCTTCACCCAGCCGGCCACGTGCTCGGCTCGGCCCAGGTCGCGATCTCGACCAGCGGCACCCGCTTCTGCGTCTCCGGCGACTACAAGCGCAGCCCCGACCCCACCTGCACCCCTTACGAGCCGGTCGCCTGCGACGTCTTCATCACCGAGGCGACCTTCGGCCTGCCGGTCTTTCATCATCCCGACCCGAAGGGCGAGATCGCCAAGCTACTGACCTCGCTTCGGCAGTTTCCGGAACGCGCTCACCTCGTCGGCGCCTACTCGCTCGGCAAGGCGCAGCGGGTGATCCGTCTCCTGCGCGACTGCGGCTACGACCGGCCGATCCATATCCACGGCTCGCTGGCAAGGCTTTGCGATTACTACGTCTCGCGCGGGATCGATCTCGGCGAGCTGCGGCCGGCGACGCTTGAGAAGGGGGACACGACCGATTTTTCCGGCGCCGTCATCGTCGGCCCGCCCTCGGCCTTCGGCGAGCGCTGGGCGCGCCGCTTTCCCGATCCGCTTGTGGCCTTCGCTTCCGGCTGGATGATGGTGCGCCAGCGGGCGAAACAGGGCGGGGTCGAGCTGCCGCTCGTCATCTCCGACCATTGCGACTGGCCCGAGCTGACCGAAACCATCCGAGAGCTTGCGCCGTCGCAGGTCTGGGTGACGCACGGCCGTGAGGAGGCGCTGGTGCGCTGGTGCGAGCTCGCAAACATCCCCGCCCGCCCGCTGCATCTCGTCGGCTACGAGGACGAGGGGGATTGATGGTGGTTCAGGCTTGCATTGATGTCGGCGATAGACCCCGCGAAGTGGCCGCCCCCGCGTCCCCTCTCCCCGCCTGCGGGGAGAGGGCCAGGGGGAGGGGCAGCGTGAGCGGCAGGCACCGCCGCGCGCGCATCCGCCGGTGGCCAGTCGCTGCCGTCGCCTCCGCCCTTCGCCCCTCGTCCGCCTGCCGGCACCTTCTCCCCGCAGGCAGGGAGAAGGGCACACGCTGCGCGGGCTTCGCCCAGGCATCTGCCACAACGCCCGCCTCGAACTCGCTCATCTCCACATTCGGGGGGCGGTGGCCCCGCGGGCCGCATGGGGGGAGCTTCGCAGGGCAGGGAATGGCCAAGGGCGACGGGGCCTGTCGTGGCGGTGGGGCGGCGATTGCACCACCGGTTTGCCGCGCGGAAGAAAGGGCGGCCGCCCCATGAAAGCCTTTGCTGATCTCCTCGACCGCCTCGTGCTCACGCCCTCGCGTAACGGCAAGCTGAAGCTGCTCGCCGACTATTTCCGCACCGTTCCCGATCCCGATCGCGGCTACGGTCTGGCGGCGATCGCCGGCACCCTCGACCTGAAGAGCGTCAAGCCGGCGCTGCTCCGTGAACTGGTGCTCGAGCGGATGGACGAGGTGCTGTTTCGCTATTCCTACGACTACGTGGGCGACCTTGCCGAGACGATCGCGCTCGTCTGGGACCAGGAGCGGAAGGAACGGATCGACGGCGCCCACCAGCCGCGCCTGTCCGACGTGGTCGTCCGCATGAATGCGCTCGGCCGCACCGAGGTGCGCGCCGCCGTCCGCGACCTGCTCGACCGGCTCGATCCGTCGGCCCGCTTCGCCTTCATCAAGCTTGCCACGGGCGGCTTGCGCATAGGCGTGTCCGCCAGGCTCGCCAAGCAGGCGCTCGCCGATTTCTCCGGCTGTGACGTCACCGAGATCGAGACGCTGTGGCACGGGCTGGAGCCGCCCTACGAGCCGCTGTTCGCCTGGCTGGAGGGCAGGGCCGGGCGCCCGGTGCTGGCGACGCCGGCGATCTTCCATTCCGTCATGCTGGCAAACCCGGTCGGCGAGGGCGACCTCGACGGCCTCGATCCGGCCGACTTCGCCGCAGAGTGGAAATGGGACGGCATCCGCGTGCAGCTTTCGGCATCCGGCACCACGCGCCGCCTCTATTCCCGCTCCGGTGACGATATCTCGGCAGCCTTCCCGGATGTTCTCGGCGCCATGACCTTCGAGGGCGTCGTCGACGGGGAACTGCTGGTCGGCGGCACGGCCCGCTCCAACAGTGCGACCCGCACGTTCTCCGACCTGCAGCAGCGGCTGAACCGCAAGACGGTCAACGCCCGCATGCTGGACGACTATCCAGCCTTCGTGCGCGCCTACGACATCCTTTTCGACGGCGAGGCGGACGTGCGCCCCGAAAACTTCGCCACGCGCCGCGCAAGGCTGACCGATCTCATCGACCGTGCGCCGCACGACCGCTTCGACCTGTCGCCGCTCGTGCCTTTCGAAAGCTGGGCCGAGCTCGATGTGCTGCGCACCGCGCCGCCCGACCCGGTGATCGAGGGCGTGATGATCAAGCGGCTGGACAGCGCCTATCAGGCCGGCAGGCTCAAGGGGCCGTGGTTCAAATGGAAGCGCGACCCGTTCAATGTCGATGCAGTGTTGATGTATGCGCAGCGCGGCCACGGCAAGCGGTCCAGCTATTATTCGGACTTCACCTTCGGCGTCTGGGCGCACGCTCCGGAAAATGGGCCGGACGGCGACATGCTGGTGCCGGTCGGCAAGGCCTATTTCGGCTTCACCGACGCGGAACTGGAGGTGCTCGACCGCTTCGTGCGCAACAACACCGTCGAACGCTTCGGCCCGGTGCGTGCCGTTCGCGCCGAGCCCGATTTCGGCTTCGTGGTGGAGGTCGCCTTCGAGGGCATCAACCGCTCCACCCGCCACAAGTCGGGCGTCGCCATGCGCTTCCCCCGCATCGCCCGCCTGCGGCAGGACAAGCTGCCGCGGCAGGCCGACCGGCTGGAAACGCTGATGGCGTTGATCGAGGCGCGGGAGGGGTGAGCCGCCGCGCGGCGCGGACCGCCCGCTTCGGCTGAATTGCCCGCTACGGACACCGTCCATCGAGCTCTTCCGGCCCTCTCGCATGGCCGCTTCGGAAGGGGCGAAGACGGCTGGGCTGAGGGCGCCGTGCGGTTCGCATCCTGTCTCGGCCGGGCCGCAACGCCAACGCGATGGACGATGCACTGCCTCTGTCGTAAAATCCGCCCGGACATGCGACTGCGGTCCCAAACGGGGAGCAAGCGAATGCCGATATTCATGGACAGGCATGATCTGATAGGGGCGACGGCGGAGCAGGTGGCCGAAGCGCACCTGAAGGACCTCAGCATACAGGATCAGTACGGCGTCAAGTTCCTGACCTACTGGTTCGATCATCGCAACGGCCGCACCTTCTGCCTCATCGATGCGCCCGATGTCGAAACGGCGCAGTGCGTTCATCGCGAGGCGCACGGGTTTGTTGCCAGTGAAGTCGTGGAGGTGGCGCTATCCGCCGTCGAGGCTTTTCTGGGCCGGATCCATGATGTGCAACCTCCGGGAGACGGCGAGGCTGAGAGGGATGCCGGTCACCGGGTGGTCCTCTTCACCGATATCGTCGGCTCCACCGAGATGACCACGCGGCTGGGTGATCGCATGGCGACCGAACTCGTCAGGGCGCATGACGCACTCGTGCGCCGTTGTCTGACCCGCGCCTGCGGCCGCGAGGTCAAGCACACCGGCGACGGCATCATGGCGGCCTTCACCTCGTCGCTGGCCGCTGTCGATTGTGCCATGGATATTCAGCGCGAGTTCCGCCGGTTCAATGCCGATAATCCGGAGCAGATCCACATTCGAATAGGGTTGGATTGCGGCGAACCCGTCGAGGACAGCAACGATCTTTTCGGGGCCACCGTCCAGACCGCTGCAAGGCTGTGCGCTGCCGCAAGCTCCGACCAGATCCTCGTGTCCGAAAACGTCTTCCAGGAGTATGGTGCCGCGGACATCTTTGCCCGCGCCAGCGGCTATCGCCTGAAGGGGTTTGCAAAGCCGGTGCGGGCTCATCAGTGCAATTGGACGCACTGAGGCCGGAAGCCGCCGGTTGTTCTCTACGGGCCTTCGACCCGCTCATGGCCTTGCCTGACGGGACGCTGTTGATAATCCCGCCGCAAGCCCCGCGCCAGCCGGCCGTGCCACAATTGCGGCACGGTAAATGCGTTATCACGC
This sequence comes from Rhizobium subbaraonis, assembly GCF_900220975.1. Lineage (GTDB taxonomy): Bacteria > Pseudomonadota > Alphaproteobacteria > Rhizobiales > Rhizobiaceae > Mycoplana > Mycoplana subbaraonis. Next base: position 353,490 of record NZ_OBQD01000001.1, read on the forward strand.
CGCCAGGAATCGCGCCCGCCTTCGGTCCCTGCCAGCGCCATCGGAATTTCACGGACACGCCTCGCTGATCATGGCTTCAGAATTTCTCCTCTCCCGCCGGCGTCTTCTGCGCCTCTCCGGGCTTGCCGCGGTGTCTGGCCTGGCCGGCTGTACCTCGTCGATGAACACCGATCGTTTCCGCTGGGAAACCGAGCCCGTTTATCGAAATCCGGCGCTGGAAGGTGTTCCCGGCCCCATTCTCGAGGGCCGCGATCCCGACCAGGGGCCCTATGAAGAGGCGATGCTGCCGACCGGCATTCCCAATCTCGATCCGCAATATGCAGCGATCTACGATACCCGCATCGACGGCGGCTTCACCGTTCCGCAGGTGCCCTACCGCAAGATCGATGCCCGCTTCCTGCGCCACGAGGTCGAGGATCCGTTCGGCGAGGCACCGGGCACCATCATCGTCGATACCGCCAACCGTTACCTCTATTTCACGCTGCCCGGCGGCCGCGCCATGCGCTATGGCGTCAGCATCGGCCGCGAAGGTTTCGCCTGGAACGGTCGCGGCGTCATCCAGTGGAAGCAGGCCTGGCCGCGCTGGACACCGCCCGATTCGATGATCGAGCGCCAGCCGGAGCTGGCGAAATACTCCGCCCGCAAGGGCGGTATGGCGCCCGGCATCTCCAACCCCCTCGGCGCGCGCGCCCTCTACATTTTCCAGAACGGGCAGGATACGCTCTACCGCCTGCACGGCACGCCCGAATGGAAGTCGATCGGCCGGGCGGCCTCGTCGGGCTGCGTGCGCCTGATCAACCAGGACGTCATGGATCTCTACAGCCGCGTTCCCAACGGCTCGCCGATCGTCGTCATCTGATCGCAAGGCGGCGGATGCAGGAGCGGGAAGGCTCGGGCCTGTGAGCCCGGGCCGCACGCTCAGTCCGGCAGCAGTTCCTGCATCATGCTCAGGTGCTTGATGGTGAGCGGCTTCTCGAAATAGTTCTTCACGAAAGAGTAGCCCATGGCGCGCTCCCGGTCCGAGCCGAGATGGGAGCTGGTCAGCATGGCGACCACGGGCGCATGGACCTTGAAGCGGCTCGCATAGTGGTCGAGAAATTCGAAACCGTTCATCACGGGCATGTTGATGTCGAGGATGATCCCGTCCGGCGTCACCGTCTCCAGCAATGTCAGGGCTTCGGTGCCGTCGTGGGCCTTGAGGATTTTGATCGACGGGTCGAACTTGCGGATCGTGTATTCGCAAATGAACTGGTCGTTCTCGTCGTCATCGACCACCAGGATGGTTTTGAGCTTCATGTCCCTCCGTCCTCATTCGGCAGTTCCACGATGAAGCGGCTGCCTTTTTCTTTCGGCTCGTATGTCGCAGTTCCGCCGAGCGATTCGGCGCTCTTTTTCAGAATGTAGAGCCCCAATCCGCTGCCGAACGAACGGCTGGGATGCAAGCGCTTGAACATACGGAAGAGAAACTGGCGCTTTTCCTCCGGCACGCCGATGCCATTGTCCTCCACGATCAGCCGGACCGACCCCTGTCGCTCCTCAAGATAGATGTCCACCCGCGGCTCCGGCTCCAGGGGGTCATGGTACTTGATGGCGTTGGAAAGAAGGTTGCCGACGATGACCTCGAATTTCGACGGCTTATTGCGTATTGTCAATTGTGGGTCGACGTAGTTGCCGATCCGTACCCGGTTTTCGGTTTCCAGATTGGCCAGCGTGTCTGCCTGGCTCTGCACCACGTCGTGCACCGAAATCGTCTGGTCCTCTTCGTCCAGCAGCCGGTCGCGCGTCAGCACGATGATGTTCTGGATGAGCCCGTCCAGCCGGTTGAAGTTGCGCTCCATGCGCCCGAGCGTGCTGCCGAGCGCGTCGTACTCACCGTTCTCCAGCAGCTCGCGGGATATGTTCAGCAGGCCGATCGAGGAGGCGATCGGCGAGCGCAGGTCGTGCGATGTGCGGTAGGCGAACTCCTCCAGTTCCGCGTTGGCGGTCAGAAGCTGCTGTTCGAAGTGCTTTCGTTCGGAAATGTCACGGATGATGGCGGTGTAGATCGTGCCTTCGGACAGTTCGACGCGGGCGACGGAGATGTCGATGGGAACGGTGCTGCCGTCCTTGCGCCGGGCCTCCCGTTCGCCGCCTGCCAGAAGCTTGGTTCGCAGCACGTCGCCACCGGCGGCACGTTCGCCTTCCGGCAGCAGCATTTTGACGCTGCGCCCGATGAGTGTCGCGGGCGGGTATCCGAAGATCTGCTGGCATGCCGGGTTTGCCGACAGGATCGTTCCGTCCTCGCCGATGGTCAGGATGCCGGCGATGGCATGGTCGATTATGGCGGCGAGGCGTCGCTGGCTTTCGCCGAGAACGCTCGTGCTTTGCCGGTAGCGCTTCGAGTTCCAGTAGGAATAGGCAAGCAGCCCGACATAGATCGCGCCCGAGATCAGGATGAGGTTGAGGATGGTCGTAGCCGTGGTTGCAAGCGCTTCGGGCTGCTGCGGCAGTGGTGCAAGCATCTGGCTTTGCACTTTCACGTAGGCCAGCGACAGCAGCACCAGATAGGTGGTGACAGCGAGCGAGACGGCGATCGCGGTCCCGCGCCCGGCGCTGCGGGGGCCGGAATAGAGAATGCCGATGCCGATGGCCAGAAAGCAGGTTGCGCTCTGCAGCGACATCCGGGTGAAGGCGATCCAGTCATGCGCGCCTTCGAGGGCGATGATGTAGCCGACGAGCGACGTTGCGGCGATTATGACGCTGATATAGGCGCAGGCGAGCTGCAGCAGGTCCGTGCCGCCCCTCAGCGCCCGCAGCATGACGGCGAGGCTGGCGAGCATGAAGCAGAGCGCCGTATTCGGCGCGATCCGGCCCGGTACGCTGGTGCCGATGTCCACGAACGGTTGGTGGAACAGTTCGTCTATTCCAAGATCCAGCCCGAAGAGATGTTGAGACAGCGCCAGAGCGCCGTACACGAACACCGGCACTGTCAGCAGGATCGGCAGCACGTGATAGCGGGCGAGTGCCAGCAGGAAGGCGATGCCGATGAGCAGGAAGGCGAAGGCCGCGTTGAACTTCATCCCGAAGAAACCGGGATAGCGCTCGGCAAGCGATGCCGGTTCCGCCAGCCAGGTCGCCATCATGGCAACGCCGACCAGGACGCACCATAACCCTGCCAGGACGCCGGTTAGCTGAGAGTGCCGGTGCTCGCTCTGCATGCCACCTCCATCCCGCGTGACCGGCGCAGTTTAATCGAGCCGCCGCCTTTTCACAGGGGGTAGGCGTCGATTCAGACGGTATCCGGCGTTTGCTGGCCGCGCAGCCTGTCAGCCAGCGCCTGCAGCGAGGCGCCGAGCTGGTGCAGGTCGTCGGCCGCACAACCTGCTGCCCTGCCGATCTGCATCAGGATGCCGTGCGCCTCGTCCTTCATCTTTCGGCCCTTCGGCGTCAGCGTGATCAGCACCTGCCGCTCGTCGACGCGGTCACGCGTGCGCGCGATGTAGCCGCTTGCTTCGAGGCGCTTCAAAAGCGGCGACAGCGTGCCCGAATCCAGATGCAGTGCCTCGCCAAGGGCCTTCACCGTCTTGCCGTCGTCTTGCCACAGCGACAGCAGCACCAGATACTGCGGATAGGTGAGCCCGTAAGGATCGAGGAGCGGCTTGTAGGTGCGGTTGAATGCATGCGCGGCAGAATAGATGGCGAAACAGAGCTGGCGATCCAGCGCGAGGTTGGCGTCGTCTGCCATGGCCGGAGCAGGTGAGGGCGCAGGTTCGTTTTCCATGCGCCATTGTCGTCGCAAATCGCTCAAAATGCAATGTGCAAAATTATATTGCGCGCAATCTAATTCGGCGCTATAGGGTAGTCATCAACAACCAAGGAGACCTGACATGCCCATTCTCTACACCACCAAGGCATTTGCCACCGGCGGCCGCGCGGGCCATGGCGCGTCCGAAGACGGCGTCGTCGACGTCACCCTCACTGTGCCGAAGGAGCTGGGTGGCGACGGCGCCCGCGGCACCAATCCGGAGCAATTGTTCGCCACGGGCTATTCCGCCTGCTTCCTCGGCGCGCTGAAGTTCGTCGCCGGCAAGGAAAAGGTGAAGATCCCCGAGGACGCCAAGGTCACGGCGACCGTCGGCATCGGCCCGCGCGAGGATGGCGGCGGCTTCGGTATCGAGGCGGCCCTGCAGGTCTCCGTCCCCGGCGTCGACAAGGCCGTAGTCGAGGACCTGGTCAAGAAGGCGCATGTCGTCTGCCCCTACAGCCACGCCACGCGCGGCAATCTGGACGTCAAGACGACCGTCGTCTGAGCCGACTTCGCAGTCAAAGCCACAATCTCAAGGCCCGGCGTCAGCGCCGGGCTTTTCTTTGGAAAATTTTTCTCTATATTATTTCCAAGGAAAGGAGATGGTTCGATGCTCGCCGAAACCCGTTCGCAAGCACAGCAGGCCCAGGCCGAAACCGTGATGACCAAGGCGGTGGTTCGCGCATCCGAAGCCCTGGGGATGACCGCACGGGTGCTTTCAGCCGTCCTTGGCGTTTCGGAGGCAAGTGTCTCTCGCATGCGCCGGCAGGATTATTGCCTGGAGCGCGGCACCAAGCCTTTCGAGCTCGCCGTTCTCTTCATTCGCCTGTTCCGCTCGCTCGATGCCATCACAGGCGGCGACGAGGCGGTTGCCCGTGCCTGGATGTCGGCGGAAAACCGTCTCCTCGGCGCTCGCCCGATCGATCGCATCACCTCGATTTCCGGACTTGTTGATGTCCTTGCCTATCTGGACGCCCGCCGCGCTCTCGTCTGAGGCGCTGGCCTATGCCGGTCCCGTCTGGCGGCTGGTGGAGGCGCAGCATCGGGTCTCGACGCTGAAGCTCGTCGATACGCTGGAGGAACAGGGCCTGCTGGAAGAGCTGCTGGAGGAAAGCAAGCCGGTGCCGCCGCCCGAATGCGCCGGCCTCGACTATCTGCTGGCAACCCCCTTTCGCTACGGCGCGATATATCCGCACGGCTCACGCTTCCGCAGGGCAGGGCGCACGCCGGGCGTCTTCTATGCCGCCGAGGCCGTCACGACGGCTCTGGCCGAAATGGCCTTTTACCGATTGCTGTTCTACGCCGAATCCCCGCAGACGCCCTATCCGGCCAATGCGGCCGACTTCACCGCCTTTTCCGCCTCGGTGGCAACAGACGCCGCTCTCGACCTGACGCGCGCCCCGCTTGACCGTGACGCCGCTTTCTGGACCGAGCCGACCGACTATGCCGCCTGCCAGGCCCTTTCCGACGCCGCCCGCGACGCCGGCATTGCGGTGATCCGCTACGTCTCCGTCCGCGATCCGGGGCGCGGGGCGAATGTCGCGCTGCTCTCGGCTGCCGCCTTCGCGGCGCCGAGGCCGATGGAACGCCAGACCTGGCGCATCCGCCTTTCCGCCCGCGGCGTCCAGGCGATCTGCGAGTTCCCGCCCGCGCGCGTCGAATTCACGCGCGCAGACTTCGGCAGCGATCCCCGTCTTGCTGTCCCCGGCCAATAGCCGGACCTCCGTCCCCCCCCCCCCCCCCCCCCCCCCCCCGCAGCCGGCAACGGCTTTACTCAACCCGCTGCCGCCTCCCGGAAGAAGGTCTCGGCATCCTCGACCTCGACCAGTCGCCGTCGCTCGATGACCCAGAAGCGGTTGGCGACGGCGCGGACGAAGCTGCGGTCATGGGAGACGAACAGGCAGCTTGCCTGCTGCGCCATCAGCTCGCGCTCCAGCGCTTCCTGCCCCTCGATGTCGAGATGGTTGGTCGGCTCGTCGAGCAGGTAGAAATTCGGCTCGGCGAGGCGCAGCACCAGCATGCCGAGCCGCGCCTTCTGCCCGCCCGAGAGCCTGCCGACCGGTTGCCCCTGCATCTCGATCGCAATTCCAATTCCGGCAAGGAGCGAGCGCGCGCGCTGGTCGCCCACCGAAAAGCGCCTGACAATGGCGCCGTGCGGCGTGTCGTCGTCGGCAAGATCGGCCAGCGCCTGGTCGCCATAGCCGAGCACGAGCGAGGGCGTCTTCTTGATGCCGAAAGGTGCAGTAGCCGGCTCCCCATCGCCGCCGATCGCGGCCCGCAGCGCGTTCACGAGCCGGGTCTTGCCGGCGCCGTTGCGCCCGAGAAGCACGATACGGTCGCCCTGGCAGATGAACTGGCGGCCGGTCCTGAACAGCGCCGTTCCGTCCGGCGTGGCGATCTGCGCGTCCTCCAGCGTCACCAGCACCCTGGCGTGCGTGCCGCGATTGGACAGCCGGATCGCCCCGGCGGAGCGCTCCAGATGCGCCGGCCTTGCAGTCTCCTCCAGCCGTTCGGCGCGCTGCTTCAGCTGCTTGGTCTTGACGACGAGCAGGTCGGAGCCGGAATTGATGCCGATATTGTTGAGCTTCGCTGCCTGTTGGCGCAGCTGCTGCGCCTGCTTCATGTCGCGCTGGTAGCGCCGCTCGTCGGATGCGTCGGCCGCGTCGATAGCCTCCCGCGCCTGGGAATAGGGCAGCGCGAAGGTCTGTGACTTCTCCGGACGAAGGAAGAGCGTCCGATTGGTCGTGGCGTCGAGGAAGGCGCGGTCGTGGCTGGCGATGACGACGGGAACGTCGCGCGGCAAAGCGTTCAGCCATCCCTCCAGTTGCAGGATGCGGGTGAGGTCCAGATGGTTCGTGGGCTCGTCGAGAAGCAGCACGTCCGGCTCTCGCACCCATGTTCGGGCCAGCAGGGCCAGCCGCTGCCAGCCGCCGCTCAGTTGCGACAGGGGGCGTTCGCGAAGCGTTTCAGGCACCTCCATCGTTTCCAGGACGACGTCCACGCGCCAGCTTTCGTGTTCGGCCTGGTCGGCCGGAAGCGCGTCGAGCACGGCAGCGCGGAAGCTCGCGCCGGACAGGGCGGCCGGCAAGGTCTGCTCGACATGGCCGACGGTCAGCCCGCGTGATCGCGTGATCTCGCCTTCGCCCGGTTCCAACAGACCGGAAATGCAGCGCAAAAGCGTGGACTTGCCGCGCCCGTTGGCGGCAACGAGCCCGATGCGGTCGCCGGCGTTGATGGAAAGGTTGAGGCCGGAAAACAGTGGCGCACCGAGGGTGACGCCGAGATTGCGTAGAGTAATGAGTGCCATGATCGATCCCTGATCATCGTCCGAGCGATCGCCGCATCGAGGGCATCAGCCATCATCGAAGCGGGCGCGTTGAGGCTCGGAAGCATTGGAATTGCGCGCGTCAAGAAAGACGCCGCGCTGCCATCAGGGGCAAACCAGGCAGGTTATGGAAAACGGTCTCTGGTCAGCCCTGCAAACGCATTTGCAGGGCACGATCGGGACCATGCGAAAGATTGGGCAGAAAATCGAATCTCACGTCCGCCCTCCTTTTCGGCTACCGTTGAGGAGGGCTTGATAGCATCGAACCCGCCACTTTTCAACGTCGCCGCTTGCTCAGCGCGCAAGGAAGCGCACCGACCAGCGCCGCGGAATGAGGATCGATGCCGCCGTGACGAGTGCGGCGACGATGAACGGCGCCCAGTTCGCCGCGGCCGTCACGTTCAGTTGAAGGGCCGCACCGGTAACGGCGCCCGCGATCATGCCGGCCCACGGCACGAGCTGGATCAGCCAGGACCTGTCGCGCACGCCGAGGATCCAGCGGCCCAGTCCCCGCCCGAAGCGCGAGAGCGCACCGGTGACATAGGTGAGCCCGATCGACAGCCCCTCGATCTGCTCGATCGCCGCATTGACCGTGCCCATGGCCAGGATGAGAAGCAGGAAGCGCACCTCCTGCTGCGCCGGCACCAGCGCCGAGGCGGCGAGCAGGGCGGTCACGCACAAAAGTACGCCGGCGGACTGGAAGCGGCTGGCGATCAGCACCCCGCCGCAGTTGCCGAGCACGAAAACCGCAAGCCCCGTCAGAAGCAGCACGGCCCGGGCGGTGTCGCCGGCGGCGATCGCCACGGCGGTGCGCGTGGTATTGCCGCTCATGAAGGAGACGAAGTCGCCCACCGCCATCAGGCCGATCGCGTCGGTCATGCCGGCCAGGAACGCGATCGCCGCAACAAGCGCCACGCCGACGGCGCTTCGTTGACGTCTGATCAGGCGACGGCGACGTGCAACCGTCATCAGGCGGCCCGCTCGTTCGCCCGGCTCTCACCGCGAGCCGGCGTGGAAAGCTTGCCGGCATCAGCGGCAAGGGGCATCGGCAGGAAAGGCATTCGTCGTGTGTCTCGGAAAGCTGGAATGAAAAACAAACGCGCTGGTCGCAGGCGACAGCCCCTAAAGAGGATCACGAAAATCCGTCCGGCGAAAGCCTTCCGTTTGGAAGAAATGCTTGTCGGGCTTGCAGAAGGCGGAGTCCATCGACGGAAAAGCCCCGCGCAAGCGTTCCGGTTCTTTATGGGCGCGGCTGCACGGGATTCCTGAGCCCGCCTTGAACAAAGGCGAAGCGCTTCAAGTCGTTCCGGCGACGCATCTGCAACTTTTTCGAGACATGCCCGTCAATGAACGCACACGAGAGAATGGCCAGCAACCCCTATGTCGGTCTCGAAGACCGCGCGATCTGGCGCAAGGCCGTTGCAGAATCGCACGCCTTGCAGCTGACAGGGCTCTACCGGAAGAAGTTTCCAATCGCCGCCGACGCGCGCATCGCCACCGCGGGCAGCTGCTTTGCTCAGAACATCGCGAAGGCCCTCAAGCGGAACGGGTTCAACTTCTGCGACTTCGAGCCGAGGCCCCCGCTCTTTCCTGCCGAACAAGCGCTGGTATATAACTACGGGGTCTACTCCGCCAGGTACTGCAATATCTATACGGCGCGTCAGTTGCTCCAGGTCTTCGATCGGGCGTATGGCGCGTTTGTGCCGGAGGAGAAGGCCTGGGTTCGCGGCGGCGGCCATGTAGATCCCTTTCGTCCGCTTCTCGAGCCCGAGCCGTTCGGAAGCATTGCGGAGTTGGAGCGCTCACGGCAGTCGCATTTCGACGCCGTGCGGGAGATGTTCGAAAAGCTCGACGTGTTCATGTTCACGCTTGGGTTGACGGAGGCCTGGGTATCTAGAAGCGACGGAGCGGTGTTCCCTGTCTGCCCGGGTACGGTTGCGGGTGCTTTCGATCCCGCTAGCTATGAGTTCAGGAACTTCAATTACTTTGAGATATTCGAGGATCTCATCGCCTTTTTTGGCAAGGTGAGAACGGTAAATCCGCGAGCGAAGTTTCTGCTGACCGTATCTCCCGTTCCGTTGACGGCGACCAAGTCAGACAATCACGTGCTCGTTGCGACGACCTATTCGAAATCGGTTCTGCGTTCGGTCGCCGGCCACCTTGCAACAGAAATCGACTTCGTCGACTATTTCCCGTCCTATGAGATTATCGCCGCTCCTTCGATGCGGGGCATGTTTTACGATCCCAATCTCCGCACCGTGAACGCTGCCGGCGTCGATTACGTCATGTCGCATTTCTTCCGTGAACATCACGCCACCCCCGTCGACAACCCGGTGCGCGAAGCGCAGGGCGCGGCCGCCCTGGCCGGCGATCTCGAGGCGACCTGCGAGGAGATGCTGCAGGCGCAGGAGCTCGGCTATGCTTGAGATCGTGGGCGATTCGCACACCAACGCCCTCATCGAGGCGGCCGGAAAGTTCCGTCAGGAAAAGCGCTTGGTCTCCCGCCACGGGGAGATCCGGATGGGGCAGCTCGGATATGGCTATCATTTTCTCGAGCCGTTCTTCGCCTGCGAAGGCGAGGATGTCCGCTTCACGCAGGATGTGGCCAGCACTGTATTCGCGAAGCTCAACCCCGACGGCCCGCATGTCATCCGGCCGAATGACGCCCGCCGGTTCGTCTTCGTGTTCGGCCTTTACCCGAGCTTCGGCTTCAATGCCGAGCATTGGCAGGCGCATACGCCGGCCATCGAGGCGAACGGACGCCAGTTCGTCTCGACAAGCGCCTTCACGGCCATTGTCGACCAGATCGTGAAGCCGCCGCTTGCCTTCTTCGAGCGGCTGCAGGCCATGAATGTCCGTTTCTCGGTGGCGTCCTGTTGCCCGATTCCTGCGAGCTACAGCAGGCTGGCAAGAAAGACGAACTTCATCGATGGCGAAATCGCCCTCATCTACAGCCGCTTCCGCGACCACGTGTGCCGTAAGCTGGATCGGATGGGCGTCGTCTATCATCTGCCGCCGGCAGAGATCTATGACGATGGCGGCTCGATGCTGGACAAGTACGCCAAGTCGCCGGCCGACTACCATGCAAATGCGGCCTATGGCAGCCTCATGCTTGCCAAGATCCTGCGAGAAGTCGACCAGCTTGCCTGACCGACGCGCGGGATGGGAGCGCATCTGCCGCCCCGCATCGCTTCACGGAAGTCAAAGGCAAGCCGATCCGGCTCGCGACTAGCGCCGCAGGCTGCCGAGAATGCCGCGCACGATCGCCCGGCCGAGCGAGTTGGCGACGCTGCGGGCGGCCGACTTCATCGCCGCTTCGACGACGGTTTCGCGCTGGTAGCCGGAGCGGCCCTTGGGCTTGCCGGGCGTCGAGGCTTGCTGGGGGTCGTCGCCGAAGCCGGGCAGCGTCCATCGGCTGCCGCCGTTCTCCTGCGGCGCTTCCGCCTCCTGCGCCTCGGCCTGCTGCTGTTCCTCCAGCTTCCTGGCGCGGGCGGCCAGGATCTCATAGGCGGACTCGCGGTCGAAGTCTTCGTCATAGAGGCCGGCGACGGGGCTCACCTTCATCACCTGCGCGCGCTCGGCGTCCGTCAGCGGCCCGACGCGCGAGGCCGGCGGGCGGATGAGGGTGCGCTCGACCATCGACGGTACGCCCTTGCCCTCCAGCGTGGAGACCAGCGCTTCGCCGGTGCCGAGCTCGGTGATGACGGTGGCGCAGTCAAAATCCGGATTCGGCCGGAATGTCTCGGCCGCCGTCTTCACAGCCTTCTGCTCGCGCGGCGTGTAGGCGCGCAGCGCGTGCTGCACGCGGTTGCCGAGCTGGGCGAGCACGGTCTCGGGCACGTCGAGCGGATTCTGCGTGACGAAATAGACACCGACGCCCTTGGAGCGGATCAGGCGGACGACCTGCTCGACGCGCTCGACCAGCACCTTCGGCGCATCCTTGAACAGCAGATGCGCCTCGTCGAAGAAGAAGACGAGCCGTGGCTTTTCCGGGTCGCCCACCTCGGGCAGTTCCTCGAATAGCTCCGAAAGCAGCCACAATAGGAAGGTGCCGTACAGGCGGGGGTTCATCATCAGCTTGTCGGCGGCCAGCACCGAGATCGCGCCGCGCCCGTCATTGGTGGTGCGCATGATGTCGGAGATCTTCAGCGCCGGCTCGCCGAAGAAGTGCTCGGCGCCCTGCTGCTCGAGGATCAAGAGTTCGCGCTGGATCGAGCCGACCGAGGCCTTCGAGATGAAGCCGTACTGGTTGGAAAGCGCGCTCGCGTTGTCGCCCATATATTGCAGCAGCGCCTGCAGGTCCTTCAGGTCGAGCAGCGGCAGGCCGCCCTGGTCGGCGATCTTGAAGGCGATGTTGAGGACGCCTTCCTGCGCATCCGTGGCGTTCATCAGCCGCGAAAGGAGCAGGGGACCCATCTCCGTCATGGTCGCGCGCACCCGATGGCCCTTTTCGCCGTAGAGGTCCCAGAAGATCACCGGGAATTCCTGGAAGTCGTAGGGCTGAAGACCGATCTCCTCGGCGCGCTTGAGCAGGAAGTCCTTCGCCTCGCCGATCGCGCCGATGCCGGAAAGGTCGCCCTTCACGTCGGCGCAGAACACCGGGACGCCGGCATTGGAGAAGCCCTCGGCGAGAATCTGCAGGGTGATCGTCTTGCCGGTGCCGGTCGCGCCGGTGACGAGGCCGTGCCGGTTGCCGAACTTCAGTTCGAGATATTCCGGTGCGTTGATCGAATCGTCCGGCTTGCGGCTGGTGCCGATGTAGAGCTTGCCGTCCTGCAGTATCGTCTCGCTCACAGTGTATCTCCCTTGTGCGCGCCCGGCGGCGCCGCGCGAAATCGTCATTGAATCGTAGTGCCGACTTTATAAGGTGAAAAGGGAACTTCAACACCTGTGATGAACCGGCGTGACGACGTAGAATAGCACCTTGCCATGCTTGAGTTCATTGGCTGATTCATTTAACGTTGACGTTAACGTCAAAATCATACCGGAGGCTTTCCCATGAACGATCTCGTCAACCGCGTGGCCGACAATGTCGGCATCGATCCCGTCATCGCAGAAAAGGCCATCGGCATGATGCTCGGCTTCCTGCAGCGCGAGGCGGCCGACGGGCCGGTTGCAAGGATGATCGAGGCCATTCCCGGCGCCTCCGATCTGGTGGCCCAATACAACGGCGAGGGCTCGGGCGGTCTGCTCGGCGGCCTGATGAACGCCATGGGCGGCGGGGTCATGGCGCTCGGCCAGCAGTTGATGAGCCAGGGCCTCGGCATGAGCGAGATCACCGGGCTCGCCAAGGAGACCCTTGCCGTCGCGCGCGAACATGCCGGTGACGAGGTCGTCGACGAGGTCGTCGCTTCGGTGCCGGGCCTCAGCCAGTTCGTGTGATTTTCAGGTTGCTCTGATTTGTCGGTTTATCCGGATTGATGTGTCCGGCCGGGCGAAAGGTCCGGCCGGACAAGCACTTATCGGCGCTTGCCGAGCACGAAGGCGGCGGTGAAGACGCTTAGGGCGGCGCCGACCGACAGCGGTCCCGCCTGCGGGCCGCCGATTTCCATGATGGCGCCGGTCAGGCTCGATCCGGCGCCGCTGCCGACCGCATAGGTCAGCGAGTAGGCGGCACTGCCCGCGACGAGCATGCCCCCGCGGAAGTTTTCACCGAGCATCGTCAGTGCGCAGGTATAGAGCGAGAAACTGGCCGCCCCGATCATGGCAAAGGCTGCGAGGATCAGCGCCGGCGTCTCGATGAAGGGGATGGCGAGGTAGCTCAGCGCCGCGACGAACGCCGTCCCGACGGCGACGCTGTGGCGCGGCAGGCGGTCGAGCGCATAGCCGATCAGGGGCTGCGCCAGCGCCGTCGGCAGCGCCAGCACGGTCACGCTGAGGGCGGCGAAAGCTTCCGAATGCCCCGTCTTGACGAAGTAGACAGGCATGGACGAAATCGCCGCGATGTCGGCAAAGCCGAAGGCGAAGACCATCGCCACCAGCATCGGCGCATGGCGGAAGAAGGCGAACAGGTCGCGCGTCGAGGACGGTTCGGGCACCGTGCGGGTGGACACCATCAAAAGCGCGGTGGCGAAGGCGACCAGCGCCAGATAGACCGCCGTCAGCGCGAAGCCGAAGCCGCCGGCGGTGCCGAACAGCGGAATGGCGAGCGGGCCGGCGGCAAAGCCGGCGCAGATCGCAGCCCCGTAGATGCCCGAAATCCGCCCGCGCAAGCGATCGGGGCAGGCGACGTTCAGCCAGGCTTCGCTGAGCATGAAGATCAGGCTGGCACAGAAGCCGAGCAGGAAGCGCGCCACGAACCAGACGGCGATCGACGAGAATGTGGCGAAGGCGGCAAGGCAGAGCGAGCAGCCGACCAGCCCCGCGATGATCAGGTGCTGGGCGCGGAAGCGCTGCGTCAGCTGCCCGAGCATCAGCGTCGCCGCCGCAAGCCCGAGCGCGAAGCCGACGGCATTGATGCCGATCATGGTCGAGGAAACACCGCGCCCTTCCAGCACCAGCGAGATCAGCGGATAGGTGACGCCCTGCGCCACCGAAAACGCCGTGACGCCGAGAACGACGGCGACGATCGCCGGCCAGTCGGGCGCGCTGTGCGCCGCAAGCTCCTGATGTGTCTGCATGATGGATTCCCGCGCGGCGCGACCTGCGGCCGGACCCCATGCATATCCCCCGCCATCGCATTTGGGAAGAGCAGGCGGAGCGGGACGGAGCGGCGCCGTTCCGGTCCGGTCCGGTCCCGCGCCGAACCCCGCCCTGTCCCGCCGCCCAATTCGCGCCCCCGCTCACCGCCCCGTCTCGTCACCGGTCGGCACACCCTCCACCGTCATGCCGGCCTTGAGCCGGCATCCAGCCGCGCAAGTCCTTGCTCGGTAAAGCATTTCTAGCGCCGCCGACGCGGCGGTGCTGGACCCCGGATCAAGCCAGGGGTGACGGAATGAGGAGGGCGGGTCTCCACACGCTCGTCTTCGGCACAAGGCGGACAAGCCCGAGGTTGCAGGAGCTTCGCGGACTGTCGACGAACGCAGCCGGCGAATATCCCGACCGCCCGTCGTCGGATCGACGGGAGCGATTCCTATGCCGCGTCCCATCGTGGCGCCAGTCCGTCCGGGCTGACGATCCGGCCACCGGGTTGGGCAAGCGTGTGGATCGCCGCCATTTCCTCGGCGGAGAGGGAGAAATCGAAGATGCCGAGGTTCTCCTTCAGCCGGGTGGCCGTCGCGGTCTTCGTCAGCGCCGCGACGCCCGGCTGCTGGATCAGCCAGCGCAGGGCTGCCTGTGCTGCCGTCCTGCCGTGGCGGGCGCCGATCTCCTGTAGCACCTCGTCGTTCGGCACCTTTCCGTCCGCCATCGCGAAATAGGCGGTGATCGAAAGACCGAGCGCCCGGGCGGCGGCGATCACTTTCGTCTGGTCGAGATAGGGATGGTACTCGACCTGGTTGGTCGCAAGCGGCGCCGGGCTGAGGGCGGCGGCTTCCGTCATCAGCGCTGTCGTGAAATTGCTGACGCCGATATGCCGCGCCTGGCTCTTTTCGCGCACGCGGTTGAGCGCCTCGATCTGGTCGGCGAGCGGAACCGCCTCGTTCGGCCAGTGCAGCAGCAGAAGGTCGACATGGTCGGTCTGAAGTTTCCGCAGGCTTTCTTCCACCGAGGCCTGGAAGGCATCGCCGCGGTAGTTGTCGACCCAGACCTTTGTGGTCAGGAAGATCGCGTCGCGGGCTATTCCGGAGGCCTTGATTGCCGCGCCGACGGCTGCCTCGTTGCCATAGATCTGAGCGGTGTCGACGTGGCGGAAGCCGGTGTCGATCGCCTTGGGCAGGATGTCCAGCACCTGATCCTCGGGCATGCGGAAGGTGCCGAAGCCGAGCTGGGGGATATTGGCGCCGTTAGCGGGAATGATGTTCATGTCGATTTGTCCTTGTTGCTGTCGTGATCCGGCGCGTAAAGCCCGCGCCGGAGGGGGATCGGGTTTCGGTTCAGGCCGGCTGGCCGGCCGCCTCGCCAGGCTGTCGCGTCGCTTCCCGCCGATCGAGATGGCCGCTCAAGAGCGTGAAGCCGAGGGCCGCTGCGACCAGCAGCGCGCCGACGAAGGGCGTGGCGGCGAGGCCGAGCGGCGAGGCGACGACCAGTCCTCCGATCCAGGCGCCGGCCGCAATGCCGAGGTTGAAGGCGGCGATGTTCAGTGCCGAGGCAACGTCCACCGCAGCCGGCCGGTGGCGCTTTGCAAGCTGGACCACGTAGAGCTGCAGGCCGGGCACGTTGGCGAAGGAGAGGAAGCCGAGCGCCGCAAGCGTTACCAGTGCCGGCACCGGCGAGGGGGCGGTGAAGGTGAAGAGTGCGAGCACGGCGGCCTGGGCCGCGAACAGGAAGGTCAGAGCCCGAACCGGATTACGGTCGGCGATCTTGCCGCCGGCGATGTTGCCGATGGCGATGGCAAGCCCGTAGAGCACCAGCACAAGGCTGACGGAGGAGGCGGAGAAACCGGTGACCTGCTGCAGCATCGGGGCGAGGTAGGTGAAGGTCACGAAGGTGCCGCCATAGCCGAGCGCGGTCATGGCGAACACGATCAAGAGCCGGCCGGAAGCCAGCACGCGGACCTGCTCTCCGAGGCTTGCCGCCTCCTGCCGCTTGAGGTTCGACGGCAGAAGTGCTGCGATGCCGGCAAAGGCGACGACACCGAGCACGGCGACGGCGGCGAAGGTGGCGCGCCAGCCGAACGTCTGGCCGATCAGCGTGCCGAGCGGCACCCCGGTGACGATCGCCACCGTCAGGCCCATGAACATCATGGCGATGGCGGAGGCCCGCCGGTCTTGGGGCACGAGTTCGGCCGCGATCGTCGCGCCGACGGAGAAGAATACACCGTGGGCGAAGGCCGACAGCACACGGGCGACCAGCAGGATTTCGTAGGAGGGGGCAAAGGCGGCGAGCGTGTTGCCGGCTATGAACAGCGCCATCAGTCCGAGCAGCAGCGGCTTGCGATCCGCCCGGCCGGTCAGCGCCGTTAGCACCGGCGCGCCGAAGGTGACGCCCAGCGCATAGATGGAGACGATGAGGCCGGCAAGCGGCAGGGTGATCCCGAGATCGTCGGCAACGGTCGGCAGCAGGCCGACGATGACGAATTCGGTCGTGCCGATCGCATAGGCGGCGATTGTCAGCGCGAAGAGGGCAAGAGGCATGGAATACTCCTTCCGCGGCCAGCGATGCCGGGCGGTCAAAAGCGATTGAAAGGTTCGTTCGCCGCGCAATATGGCCCTTGTGACCCCGGGCGATAATCCGCATAGTGGGACAAGTATCTTTGAATTGAATTCATAGAACGGACGTCAATGGACAATCGGGCGGGCGAGATGGAGGTCTTCGTGACCGCCATGGACATGAAGAGCTTCTCGGCCGCCGGCCGCAGGCTCGGCCTGTCGCCCTCGGCCGTCAGCAAGCTTGTCAACCGCATCGAGGACAGGCTGTCGACGCGGCTGCTCGTGCGCACCACCAGGCGGCTGGAGTTGACGCCGGAGGGCGAGGTCTATCTCGAACGCGCACGGCGCATCCTGGCCGAGATCGCCGAGGCCGAGCAGGCGGTCGCTGACGGCGCCCGGGCGACACCGCGCGGCCCCTTGCGCGTCAACGCGTCGGTTGGTTTCGGCGAACGCTTCATCCTGCCGCTGGCAACGGAGTTCCTGGCGCTCTATCCCGAGATCCAGCTCGACCTGACGCTGACCGACAGCATGATCGACGTGATCGGCGAGCGGGCCGACGTCGCCATCCGCAGCGGTCCCATGCGCGACTCCTCGCTCAAGGCGCGCAAGCTGATGGAGAGCGCCCCCGTGGTCATGGCTTCGCCGGCCTATCTCGACCGCTACGGCACGCCAGGGACGCCAGACGAGCTTGCGGGCCACAATTGCATCCGCTTCAATTTCCGCCGCAGCGTCGACGAATGGGCGTTCCGGCTGCCTGGGCAGGCGGCGCTGCGCCACTATGCGGTCTCCGGCAACATGCAGGTGTCGAGCGGCGCGATCGTCCGCCAGATCTGCCTGGAAGGGATCGGGATCGGCCGCGTCGGCCGCTTCCATGTGGAGCCGGACCTGCAGGCCGGCCGCCTCGTGCCGCTGCTGGAGGCCTTTCACCCCGGCGAAGTCGAGACCGTCTATGCGGTGTTTGCCGCCCACGAGCATCTGGCCGCCCGCATTCGCGCCTTCATCGATTTCCTCGCCGCGCGCATCGGCGCCTGAGCCAGATCGGTTCCGATGAGCCCGGGACAACCCTGAAGTGAGCGCCGGCGCGAATGCCTCTGGCAAACGTCGCCGCGGCATGGAATGCTCCACCTCGGAAGCGTTTCAGGCAGGAATAATTCAGCGTCAGATATCAGTGTCACAGAGGAGCAGTTCATGTTCGCATGCGATTCCGCCGTTGACCCGGGCCAATCTCACCAGACCTTCGCCTGCATCTGCCACAGCCCGGCCTTCGCCCGGCTGAACGGCGTGCTGGCGTCGAAATTTTCCAGGCGCACCTTTCTCGCCGGAGCGGCCGCCTCGGCCGGCCTGCTGGCGCTGGGGCCCGGCCGTTCGCTCGCCGCGGTGCCGGCCGCGCCAAAAAAACCGGTCGCCTTCACCAATATCCGCCTGTTCGACGGCACGTCGGAAACGGTGCGCACCGGGATGCGCGTGCTGGTGGACGGCAAGACGATCAAGGTCGTCGAGTCCGACACCGCTCCGCTGCCGCCGGAGGTTGAGGTCGTGGACTGTGGCGGGCGCACGCTGATGCCGGGCCTGATCGATGCCCATGTGCATGTGATGATGGCGGCGATCTCGATGCAGGTGCTGCTGACCGCCGATGTCGGCTATCTCAATCTTCTGGCCGCGCAGGAGGCGGAGCGCATGCTGATGCGCGGCTTTACCAGCGTGCGCGACCTCAGCGGCCCGACGTTCGGCCTGAAGCGGGCGATCGATAGCGGCATCTGCGCCGGCCCCCGCATCTGGCCGTCGGGGGCGATGATCTCGCAGACCTCCGGCCACGGCGATTTCCGCATGCCCTACGAAATCCCCTCGCCACCGGGCGCGCCGTTTTCCCGCGCAGAGGCTATCGGCGGCAGCGCCATCGCCGACGGCGTCGATGAAGTGCTCAAGCGCTGCCGGGAACAGCTGATGCTGGGCGCCTCGCAGCTCAAGCTCGCCGCCGGCGGCGGGGTGTCCTCCAACTACGATCCGCTCGACAGCAGCCAGTATACCGTCGCCGAGTTCCGCGCTGCGGTCGATGCCGCAGAGAACTGGGGGACCTACGTCACCGTCCACGCCTATATGCCGCGCGCGATCCAGATCGCGATCAAGGGTGGCGTGCGCTGCATCGACCACGGCCAGATGATGGACGAGGAGACGGCCAGGATCATGGCAGGCGAGGGCATCTGGCTCAGCACCCAGCCCTTCGACGAGACGCACGGCTTCCAGTTTGCGGAGGGAACGCCGAACCGGGTCAAGCAGCTTGAGATGTTTGCCGGCACGAAGAACGCCTACCAGCTTGCTAGGGAACACAAGCTGAAGACCGCATGGGGCACCGACCTTTTGTTCGATGCCAAGGGTGCGGCGACGCAGACCGCACAGCTGGCGAAAATGACGAACTACGGCTTCTCGGCGGCCGAGGCGCTGAAGATGGCGACCGGCACCAATGCCGAGCTCCTGGCGATGTCCGGGCCGCGCACGCCCTATCCGGCGCCGGTGGGGCGGATCGCGCAAGGCGCCTTCGCCGATCTCCTGCTTGTCGACGGCGATCCGACGGTGGACCTGAACGTGCTTGCCGATGCGGAGCGGAACCTGAAGATCATCATGAAGGACGGGGTGTTCCACAAGAATGCCCTTGCCTGACGTTCGGCCCTGACGGAGAAGAAGTCGGGAGGCTGGCTGGCGCAGTTCCTGATTGCCAATTCTTGCGTGCCTGTGTCAGAAATGCGGGACGGCGGAACGTTTTCCGAAGGCGGCCTGCCGGCAATTGCAGCGTACCGAGGTGGCAGATGAGCATTCGTGGCGGGCATCAGGCACATGTGGAGTTCCGGCGTTCTTCCAAAGCCCCTTCGCCGTCGCGCAAGGCCGGCCTCGGATCCGCCATCGTGCTCGGCTTCCTTGCCCTCTCTATTCCCTGTGTCGCCTTCATTTTGGCGGGGCGCACCGCGGCTGCGGCCGACTGCGGCAGCACGCCAGAGCCGGGGATCGACTGGAGCGGCTGCAAGAAGCGGGCGATCATGCTCCAGGGCAGTAATTTCAGGGGCGCCAACCTCGGCGAGGCCGATCTCGCCCTGACCGACATGAGCCTGACCAACCTCACATCCGCCAATCTGGAAAAGGCCAATCTCTCGCGCGCCTGGTTCACCGGCGCCACCCTGACGAAGGCCAATTTCAATCGGGTCGAGGCCTACCGCGTCGGATTCGAGGGTGTCACGGCGAACGGGGCGACCTTTGCCAGCGCCGAATTGCAGCGGGCGAACTTCAAGAACGCCAGCCTTGCCGGCGTCGATTTCGAGAAGGCGGAACTCGGCCGGGCGGATTTCCGCGGCGCGGACATCTCCGGCGCCAGCTTCCCACTTGCCAACCTCTCGCGGGCGGATTTCAACAAGGCGACGTTCGACCAGCCGTTGGACTTTTCGCAGGCCTTCATGTTCCTGACCCGCATCGAGGGGCTGGATCTCACAAACGCCAAGGGGCTGTCGCAGGAGCAGGTCAATCTCGCCTGCGGCGATGCCAACACAAGGCTGCCGGCCGGCCTTACCGCACCGCCCAACTGGCCTTGCCCGTTCGACTGACAACGTCCCGAAGGGCAGTGCCGCCGAGGCTCACGCCTTGACCGCCACCAGGAAAAGCCGCGGGAAGCGCAGCAGCACGCGCCCGTCGGCGGTCTGCGGATAGGCCTTTTCGATCCGCTGGCGGTAGCTTTCCAGGAACCCCGGCTGTTCTTCGTCCGGCAGCTTTTCGAGATAGGGCCTGATGCCCGTGCCCTTTACCCATTCGACGATCGCCGCAGCATCCTCCATCGGATGGTTGTAGATCGTGTGCCAGATATCGACCCGCGCCGCCCTCTTCGACAGCGCGTCGAAATAGGCGATCGTCGGCGGTAGTGGCGGGCGCCTTGGATGCGAGGCGGCAAAATAGCCTGCCCAACGCGGATCATCCGTCACCGCGTCCATTTCCGTGTGGTTCGGCTCACCGCGATTGTCTGGCATTTGCACGGCCAACACCCCGCCGGGGACGAGATGATCCATCAGCCGCTCGAAAACGGAGATATGCCCGGGCACCCATTGGAAGACCGCATTGGCGAAGAGAAGCGCTGCCGGCACAGGCGGCGTCCAGACCGAAAGGTCACCGTGGTCGAAGGTGATGCCCGGCAGCCGCTTTCGAGCCGCCGCCAGCATGTTCTCGTCGCTGTCGATTCCGATCGTCTGGCGATTGGCAAAGCGCTCCGCCAAAAGCTCGGTCGAGTTGCCGGGGCCGCAGCCGAGGTCGTAGGCAGAACCTGCGGGAAGGTCCGGCACCTGCGCCAGCAGGTCTCGCGCGGCGCGCGTGCGCTCGCCCTCGAACTTGACATACTGTGCCGCCGACCACGCCATCTGCTTCTCTCCCTTTGTCCGCTACTCCAGAGCTTCCAGTGTCGGCAAGATCAGCGACGGGCCGAGATCGGCATACTCGTCGGGCATGCCGGTCCGGTTGATCCACACCGTGCGGAAGCCGAATTTCGTCGCTCCCGCCACATCCCAGCGGTTCGACGACTGGAACGACACGGAACCAGGATAGAGCCGGTAGCTCGTCGTCACCACGTCGTAGACGGCTGGGGCGGTCTTGTAGGTGCGCAACGCGTCGACGGAGAAGATGTCGTCGATGACGGTGTCGAGCGCGGCATTGTCGACCGCCGACTTCAGCATCGCCGGGGCGCCGTTGGAAAGGATGGCGACCCGCGCCCCGCGGGCCTTGAGGCTTCTCAGGACCGCGGGCACTTCCGGATAGCAGTCCAGTTTCCAGTATGCGTCGAGGAGTTTCGCGCGCAGCGACCGGTCGACTTCGGGAATTCTCTGAAACGTGTAGTCCAGCGCTTCCTCGGTCAGCTGCCAGAAGTCGCGATAGGCGCCCATCAGCGCCCGCGTCCAGGAATATTCCAGTTGCTTGGCCCGCCACAGCTCGGAAAAGCGCTGGTACTCCGGCCCGACGTCGCCCGCATGGTGGCGCACGGCGGCATGCACATCAAACAGCGTGCCATAGGCATCGAAGACATAGGCGGCGTAGGGCACGGCGGCGGCTCAACTCCTGGAAAGCGCTGTCGTTCCAAATCATTAGCGCGAGATCATGTCAATATTGGGTGCATCGCACAATAAGGGAGCCCGCCCTTCTTGCGCGCTCAGAACCGCGTGATCACGCTGATCCCGAGGTCGGTTGCCGTGTCCATGGCCATCAGGGCGTCGACACCTTCGTCGAGGCTGATCTCGCGGCCGATGAGCTTCTCCGGCTGCAGCCGGCCCTCAGCCATCATCGAAAGCATGGCGTCGTAGCGCCAGGCCTGCATGCCGTGGCTGCCATAGATCTCCAGCTCATGCCCGATCACCTGTGCCATCGGGATTTCCGGCGTCGCCTCGTCTCCCAGCATAAGGCCGACCTGCACATGCCGTCCGCGCCGGCGCAGGTTCTTGATCGAGTTGAAGCACGTCACGCGCGAGCCCAGCGCATCGATCGAGGCGTGCGCGCCGCCTCCGGTGATCTCCCGCACCGCCTCGGCCACGTCGCCCACGTCGCGTGCGTTGATCGCGGCGACGGCGCCCATCTTGCGGGCGAAGGCGAGCTTGTCGTCCGAGATGTCGATTGCGATCGGGTGGGCGCCAAGCGCCGCCGCGATCATGACCGCCGACAGGCCGACGCCGCCGCAGCCGTGCACCGCCACCCATTCTCCGCCCTTGACCTTCGCCTGGTCGCAGACGGCGCGAAACGAGGTGGCAAAGCGGCAGCCGAGGCTTGCCGCGGTCGCAAAGCCGACATTGTCAGGCAGGTGCACGAGGTTCTGGTCGGCATAGTCGAGCGCCACGTACTCGGCGAACGAACCCCAATGGGTGAAGCCCGGTTGGAACTGCTCCTCGCAGATCTGCTGGTTGCCGGAGCGGCACTCGTGGCAATGGCCGCAGCCCGAGACGAAGGGCACCGTCACCCGCTCGCCGACCTTGAAGCGCGTGACCCCCTTGCCGGTGGCGAGCACGGTGCCGGCAAGCTCGTGGCCCGGCACGTGCGGCAGGGAGATGTCGGGGTCATGGCCCTGCCATCCGTGCCAGTCGCTGCGGCAAAGCCCGGTCGCCTCGACCTTGACGACCACGCCCGCGCTTGTCGGCGTCGGATCGGGCAGGGTGCGGATTTCCGGTCTTCCGCCGAATGCTTCGTAGTACATTGCCTTCATCGGGCCACCCTCCGTTCGTATGCCATCTCTATGCCATGCGAAGGCCGAACGTGCCATTGCCGCATCCATGACAATGGCTGATGCACTCATTCAAGATCGTGTGTGGACACAGCTTGCGATTTGGTTCACGCCATGGCCGACTTGACCCGGGCCGAAAGGTCCGGCCTCATGGGTCAGAAGGAGACTTGAAGATGGCAGTCGATACATCCCCGCGCACGCCCACCTGGACCTACGTCGATGGCGAATGGATCTCCGGCAATCCGCCGCTGATCGGCCCCACCTCGCATGCGATGTGGCTCGCCTCCACCGTTTTCGACGGCGCACGCTGGTTCGACGGCATCGCGCCCGACCTCGACCTCCATTGTCAACGCATCAATCGTTCCGCGGACAATCTCGGCCTCAAGGCAACGATGAGCGCCGAGGAGATCGAGGGCCTGGCCTGGGAGGGTGTGAAGAAGTTCGACGGCAAGACGGCGATCTACGTCAAGCCGATGTACTGGGCCGAGCACGGCGCCCCGTTCAGCGTCGTCGCCCCCGATCCGGAATCGACCCGCTTCGTGCTCTGCCTGTTCGAGGCGCCGATGGGAGACGGCCACACCGGCAATTCGTTGACGGTTTCGCCGTTCCGCCGGCCAACCAATGAATGCATGCCGACGGACGCCAAGGCCGGCTGCCTCTATCCGAACAACGCCCGCATTCTCGCCGAGGCGAACAAGCGCGGCTTCGAAAACGCGCTGGTGCGCGACATGCTCGGAAACGTCGCCGAGACCGGCTCCTCCAACGTCTTCATGGTCAAGGACGGCGTCGTCTTCACCCCGGCCGCCAACCACACCTTCCTTGCCGGCATCACGCGGCACCGCGTGATCGCGCTGCTGCGCGCGGAAGGCTTCGAGGTGGTGGAAAAGACGATGACGCTCGAGGAGTTCCAGAGCGCCGACGAGATCTTCACCTCCGGCAACTATTCCAAGGTCGTGCCCGTGAACCGGCTGGACGATCGCAACCTGCAGCCCGGGCCGGTGACGGCCAAGGCGCGCGAACTCTACTTCGACTGGGCGCATTCGAACGCGAACCAGGCCTGAGGGACAGGGGGCGCGTCCGCGTGGTGCGAGCGTCTCCGCCAGCACCGTCATCCCGGCCACCGAGCCGGGATGAAGCCGCGCCGCGTCCGCGGCGTGCGGGTATTTTTCTGCGATCAAGGACCTGAGCGCACTGGATGCCGGATCAGCTCCGGCATGACGGGCCGGAGCTCCGGCTGGCGTCTTGGGCGGAAGAACGGAGCCTACCGCTATTCCTGATCGTCGGCCTCGTCCGCAGCGCCATTCGCCTTCTGCCGCTCCAGCACCGCCGCACGCTGCTTGTCGTTCAGGACGCGGACGTATTCCCGGCCGATCGCGCCCGTGACCTGTGCGCTCCTGGACTGCTTGTCGTAGACGCAGGCAAAGGTGACGCGCGCCTTCTCCTGTTCCGAGCGGCCGCTGATCAGCGCCACGCCGTACTTATCGGTGCCGAACTCGTCGACGAAGACGGTCTCGTTCTTCAGCTTCTCGGGCAGTGCGGCGACGCACTTTGCCTTGACGTCGTCCCGGAATTCCGACCAGGCGTCCGGGGAGGATGCGAAGGCTGGAGCTGCGCCGATGAGCGCCACGACGGGAAGAAAACGGGTGAGAATGCGCATGGACATGCCTTTCAGATGAGGGCGGGGCGGATCCCCGAACGGGAGGGACGAGGGGAGAAATGGCTGGGCGATGGGGCGGTTCCATGGCAGCGCGCGCAAGTTGCGCATAGTACGAATATCCTGCGCAGGCGCAAATTTTGGCATACAACCCGGTTGTCTGGAACAGGTCATCCCCCTATGTTCCGCTCCACGGGTTTCAGTGAAAAAAATCCGTAATTCAGAGGAGATACGCCATGGCCTTCGAACTTCCGCCGCTTCCCTACGACTACGACGCTCTTGCTCCGTTCATGTCGCGCGAGACGCTGGAATACCACCACGACAAGCACCACAAGGCCTATGTCGACAACGGCAACAAGCTCGCCGAGGAAGCAGGTCTTTCCAACCTGACGCTGGAAGAAATCGTCAAGAAGTCCTACGGCACCAACCAGGGCCTCTTCAACAACGCCGGCCAGCACTACAACCACATCCACTTCTGGAAGTGGATGAAGAAGGGCGGCGGCGGCAAGTCGCTTCCCGGCGCGCTGCAGAAGGCGATCGACAGCGATCTCGGCGGCTACGACAAGTTCAAGGCTGACTTCGTCGCAGCCGGCACGACGCAGTTCGGTTCGGGCTGGGCATGGCTCTCGGTCAAGGACGGCAAGCTCGTCATCTCCAAGACGCCGAACGGTGAAAACCCGCTCGTTCACGGCGCGTCCCCGATCCTCGGCGTCGACGTATGGGAACACTCCTACTACATCGACTACCGCAACGCCCGTCCGAAGTACCTCGAGGCCTTCGTCGACAGCCTGATCAACTGGGACTACGTCCTGGAAATGTACGAAGGCGCGACGAAGTAAGTCTCTCGCACGGCAGACAATCAGAAAGCCCCGGTCGCAAGCCCGGGGCTTTCTCGTTTCCGGCGCTGGATCAAGCAAGGCATGCTACAAATGCGGCGTTGGCGAGGTGAACCGGGCGAGCGGTCTGGCGGGGCTTCGCATCGTGGAGAGACTTGAACGAGGGGGAACTTCATGAAGCTCATCGGCATGATCGGAGGCCTGAGCTGGGAATCCAGCGCGCTCTACTACCGGCTGCTCAACCAGTCTGCCCATAGCCGCCTCGGCGGGCATCACAATGCCCGCTCCGTGCTCTACACGCTCGATTTCGACGGCATCAACAGGATGGCCGCGGAAGGGCGGTGGAAAGAGGTCGGCGAGGTGCTCGCCGACGCGGCACGCCGGCTGGAAGGCGCCGGTGCGGATTTCGTGATGATCACGGCCGTCAGCGGCCACGCGGTGGCTGATGCGGTCGAGGCTGCAATGCGCGTGCCGCTGCTGCATCTGGCCGATCCCCTCGGCGAGGCGCTGGGCGCGCAGGGGATCACGACGGTGGGCCTGCTCGGCACGCGCTACACGATGGAGATGGACTTCTTCACCGACCGCCTGCGTGACCGCTTCGGTCTTGAGGTGCTGGTGCCGCCGCCGGATCAGCGAAGCGCGCTCCACACCATCATCATCGAGGAACTGACGCTCGGTCGCGTTACGCCGCAAGCGCGCACGACCCTGCTTGCGATTGCCGGCGAACTGGCCTCCCGCGGCGCCGGAGCCATCGCCGTGGCCTGCACCGAGCTTCCGATTCTGGCCGAGCTCGACGCCTATGCAGTGCCGGCTTTCGACGTGGTGCAGTTGCATGTCGAGGCGGCGCTGGAGCGCGCGCTTGCCGAACCTTCCGCCGCACCCGGCGGGTGAGCGTGACCGTTCCGCATGGACGGGCGGATCGCAGATGCGATGCAACCTGGATCCCGGACATCAATAAAACGTTACTTTTCTTCGCGTGTCGGCATGCAATCTTGCAGCCGCAATCGACAAATCACGCCCGCCGACCAGGTCGGGCGTTCCCACCTGGAGCCAATGATGAAGTTAAAGACAATCGCCGCCGCTGCCATCGTTGCAGTCCTCGGAGCCGGCGCCGTCGTTGCGGCTGACGAGCCGCAGGCCGCGCGCCAGCAGATGATGAAGGACGTCGGGCGCGCCATGGGTGCTCTCGCCGGGATTGCCAAGGGCGAAAAGCCCTATGACGCCGACGTGGTGAAGGCCTCGCTGACGACGATGAGCGAGGTCTCCAAGACCTTTGCCGACCAGTTTCCGGCAGGCTCGGAGACCGGCTTCGAGACCGAGGCGAGCCCGAAGATCTGGGAAAACATGGATGATTTCCGCGCGAAGGATGCGCAGTTCGGCAAGGATGTCGATACGGCACTGGCTACGCTGCCTGCAGACCAGGCGGGCGTGGGGGCTGCACTCGGAACGATCGGCAAGAACTGTTCCGCCTGTCACGAGACATACCGGGTGAAGAAGTAGCCATTGGCAGCTGAAAGCTCGCGCCTTCCGGGGACAAAAATCCCGGAGGTCGCATTTCCATGTGCGCATGCGACCATGCATGCCGGCCGATGCCCGGCATTGATTGCTGCGGTATCTGCCGGTCCGCGTGACCGGAGGACGTAAAGATGAGACTTCTGAAAGTCACCGCTGCAGTCGGCGCCGCAGGCCTGTTGGGCCTTGCCGGCTTTTTCTGGGTCACCGTGCCGGCGCGCACGGCGGATGACCTGTGGCAGGGGCTGGGCGAGCCCAATATCGCAAACGGCGAGCGCGTCTTTTCCGAAGGCGGCTGTTCCAGCTGCCATGCAGCACCCGGTGCAGGCGACGACGGCAGGCTCGTGCTGGCTGGCGGCGCGCCGCTTCCAAGCCCGTTCGGCACGTTCCATGTCCCCAATATCTCGCCCCACCCGGAAGCCGGCATCGGCGGCTGGTCGCTGCAGGAGTTCGGCGATGCGATGCTGCGTGGCGTCGGCAGGCGGGGCGAACACCTCTATCCTTCCTTTCCCTACGCCTCCTATGCCCGCATGACGCCTTCCGACATCAACGATCTCTTCGGCTACCTGAAAACGCTGCCGGCGAGCGCCAATGTCGCACCCGCACATGAGCTGCCGTTCCCCTTCAATCAGCGTGCGCTTCTGGGCGGCTGGAAGTTTCTCTATCTGAACGACGATCCGCGGGTTGCGATCGCCAATGCCGATGCGAAGGTGGCGCGCGGCCAGTATCTCGTCGAAGGCCCCGGCCATTGCGGCGAATGCCACACGCCGCGCGATGCGCTGGGCGGGCTGAAGACGGATCTGTGGCTGGCTGGCGGGCCTGACCCCGAAGGCGGAAAGGGCCGTATTCCCAATATCACGCCGGGTGGTCTCGATGGCTGGAGCGAGAGCGACATCGCCTACTATCTCGAATCCGGTTTCACCCCGGATTACGATTCGGTCGGCGGCTCGATGGCGGCGGTGCAGAAGAACATGGCGCGGCTGCCGGCGGAGGACCGCGAGGCGATCGCAGCCTACCTCAAGGCCATTCCGGCGCATTGACCAGAAAACGTGAAGGACTGCCCGGCCATGCGGGCAGTCTGTTGACTTTGCCGCTGACCGATCAGTCCGGCAGGGCGTAGGCGATCACATAGTCGCCGCGGTCGGGCGACTGGCGCGCGCCGCCGGCCGAGATGACCACGTACTGCTTGCCGGTCTTCGGCGACTTGTAGGTCATCGGTCCGCCCTGGCTGCCGACGGGCAGCCGCTCCGTCCAGACTTCCTCGCCTGTCGCCGTGTTGAAGGCGCGCAGATAGTAGTCCTGCGTGCCGGCGATGAAGACGAGGCCGCCCTGCGTGGCGAGCGTGCCGCCGAGCGTCGGCATGCCGATCGGGATCGGCAGGCCCATCTTGATGCCGAACGGGCCCGTGTCCATGACCGTGCCGACCGGCACCTGCCAGGCGATCTTCTGCGTCTTCATGTCTACCGCCGTCAGGGTGCCGAAGGGCGGGGCCTGGCAGGGGATACCGAGCTGCGACAGGAAGCGGTTCTTGTCGACCGCATAGGGCGTGCCCTTCATCGGCACGAGGCCCATGCCGGTGTTGACGCTCTCGCCGCCGCTGGCGGTCTGGTCGCTCGGTGCGGCCTCGACCATCTTCACCCACAGGCCGACGCGCATGTCGTTGACGAAGATCATGTTGTTGACCGGGTCGGTCGAAAGCCCGCCCCAGTTCATCCCGCCCAGCGAGCCGGGGAAGGACAGCGACACGTCGGTGCCCGGCGCCGTGTAGAGGCCATCGTAACGCATCGACTTGAAGGCGATGCGGCACAAGAGCTGGTCGAACGGCGTGGCGCCCCACATGTCGGACTCGGTATAGGGACCGACGCCGATCTGCGGCATGCCGACGGAAACCGGCTGGGTGGGGGCGTAGGGTTCGTTCGGAATGTTCGCCGGCTTGACGGGGATTTCCTTCACCTCCGTCAGCGGCTTGCCGGTCGCCCGGTCGAGCACGTAGAGCTGGCCGGCCTTGGTGCCGAAGACCAGCGCCGGCACGGTGGAACCGTCAGCCTTCGGGAAGTCCACGAAGGAGGGCTGCATCGGCACGTCGAAGTCCCACAGATCGTTGTGCACGGTCTGGAAGACCCATTTCTCGCGGCCCGTGGTTGCGTCGAGCGCGAGCATCGAGGCGCCGTACTTGTGGTCGAGCGGCGTGCGCGTTGCGCCGTACAGGTCGACGGAGGGGCTGCCGACCGGCATGAAGACGACGTTGGAGGCCGGGTCGTAGGACATGGCCGCCCAGACGTTCGGCGTCGAACGGGTGTAGGTCTGGCCCTCCGGCGGCAGGCCGGTGATGTCCGGATTGCCCGGGTCGAAGGCCCAGCGGAGTTGGCCGGTGATGACGTCGAAGCCGCGCATCACGCCGCCCGGCATATCCACCTGCACGTTGTCGGCGATACGTCCGCCGACGACGACGGTGGTGCCGGCAAGCGTCGGAGCCGAGGTCAGCACATAGCTCGGATCGGCGGCATCGCCGAGACCGATCTTCAGGTCGACGCGGCCGTTGGTGCCGAAATCGGGGCAGAAGGCGCCGGTATCGGCGTCGAGCGCGATGAGCTCAGCCTCGATCGTGTTCATCAGGATGCGGCGCTGGCAAAGCGCGCCCTCGGCGACCGAGACCGGCGTGACCGGCGTCGAGCCGGGCAGCGTCGGCTGCTGGATCTGGCTGGTCGCATCGAAGTAGGCAAGGCCGCGGCAACGCATCCAGACGGCCGACTTCGCGTTGATCTCGGTCTTCCAGATCTCCTTGCCTGTATCGACGTCGACGGCGATGACGTTGTTGTGCGGCGTGCACAAGAACAGCTTCTCGCCCACCTGCAGCGGTGTCTGCTGGTCTTCGGCGCCGTTGTTGCCGGGGCTGATCGGCGTGTCGCCGGTGCGGTAGGTCCAGGCGACCTTCAGGTTCTTCACGTTGTCGACGTTGATCTGGTCGAGTGCGGCAAAGCGGCTGCCGCCGGGTGTGTTGCCGTAGGCCTCCCAGTTCTTCTGCTCGCTGGCCGGGTCGACCGGCGCCCGCGCGGGCGCGGTGCCGGCGAAGCGGACGGTCGCATGCGGCACGAACATGCCGGCGACGCCTGCGGCCGCAGCGAGCGCCAGGATCGCGGCCACGAGGAAGGAGGGAAGGTAGGCGGGCGAACGGCCGCTCGCCTTGCGCAGCAGCGGATAGGAGAGCGCCACTACCGACGCGCCGATGCCGAGCGCCAGCAGGCGCGAGATCAGCGCCCAGAAGTCGAGCCCGGCATCCCAGACGGCCCAGACGGCCGTGAGCAGGGTGACGAGGCCGAACAGCAGCGCACCGGAAGGCTTGCGCAAGAGCACCAGCACACCGGAAAGGACGATGCCGACGCCGGCCAGCAGGAAATACCAGCTGCCGCCGAGCGAGACCAGCCTACCGCCGCCGATGGCCAGGAACAGGCCTGCAAGAATGAGAACGGCACCGAGAACGAACAGCCATATCTTGGCGGCCGCAGGCGTCGTGTATGGGGTATCTGTCATGGGGTTTCCAGCTCCTTTGGGACGTCAACCGGTTGAACAGCCTGAAGCCGGCGCCACTCGGTCGGAGATGGACAACGTGAGCGTGCCTGGCATCATGGGTCGGTCGAGCATGCGCACCGTTCCGGAGATACTGAGCGGATCGGGAGCGCCCCTTGGCGTTTGAGGACGGACTGCCGCGCCCTCCCGTCGCGCCGCAGCCGCAGGCGCACGCACCTGCTTCTGTCCTCTTATTCCGCATGCGACATTCTGGCAAGGAGATGTTCAATTTGTGGCGGGAACAGCGCCGCACGGAGCCGGGGCGGCGCTTTCCCTCAAGCCTGCATTCTCTGGGCCTGCTTTTTCTAGGCCAACGCCTGCATGTAGCGCATGCCGGTGACGGGACCGGCCTTGAAGTTCATTTCCTCGTAGAAGCGGTGCGCCCCGAAATTGCCGGTCGCGGCGCTGACGGAAAGGTAGCTGCAGCCGGCGATACGCGCCTGCTCGCGCGCCCGGGAAACCAGGTGCCGGCCGATGCCGCTGCCGCGATGACCCTCGCGGACGAAGATCTGGTGCAGTTCCATACCGCGTCGCCCCTCGAGCGCCCGGTAGAGCGGCACGAGGATGGCGTATCCCACGAGCTGGCCGCCCGCCTCTGCGACGACCGCGGTGACCCAGGGCGTGGTTCCGAACAGGTCGCGGTCGAGGTCGCTTGCCGTCACCTTTGCGTCGTCGCCGTGGCATTCGGCATGCAGGGCGATCATGTCCAGCAACTGGCGCAGGTCGCCGGGGCGTGCCGTGCGGATGTTGAGGACGGGCGGGCGTTCGGCCGATGCCGTTTCGAGTTTGATGACGGTGTTCATTGCGAGGCTCCTTCGGGTACTTTTGCCACCAGGTGCCTGAAAACAACAAAGCCGCCTGATGGCGGCTTGTTGAACATGATGATCGAACAGCCGCTCCTTATCGGAACAGCCAAAAATACGTGTGCGCGATGGGTGCGTTCGTGATCATGGCGGCGATATTCTCCTATTCGCCGCCATTGTCAATGCGAAAATTTGACAGCCATGCCGGAACGCCGGAACGACGATCGTCCTGATGGTTTAGACTTCGGCCGCCGTCTTCAGCTCTGCGATATTCTCGCCTGCCGCCCCGACGCCGAACTGTTGTTCGATCGCGTCGCGAATCTCGGCCTCGATCGCCTTGCGCTCCTCCGGAGGCAGTGTTTTCAGCGAATCTTCCGTGAGCCCCATTTCCTCCAGCATCTGCTTGCGGAGGCGTTCGGCCGGCGTCATTTTGGCGAGTTCCTGGAATTCCTCGACAACTCCCGTGTCCTTCGAGGTCGTCTCGCTCTTGTCCGCGCCGATCGTCCAAAGCGCGCTCGAAAACGCCGACGTCTGGGGCATGGTCGGTGCAATCGAGGGGGCGCTGGTGCGCGTGACGCCGCTTTCCCCGCTCGAACCGGCATTGTCCTCCCGCTTCGAAGAGGTCTGCCGCGCCAGTGTGTAATTCGCCAGGAGGTTGTCGCTGCCGATCTTCATGCCGATCTCCGGAAAGGTGCGAATCCGGGTATCCGGAAATCGCAGGGCACCCCGGCCAAGGGGCGGTTGAGGTACCGCAGACCCTAGGCGGCGCAGCTTATGCGAGCCTTGCCGCCATCACGGCAGCGTATAGGCGAGCACGTAGTCGCCGGGCTTGGTGCCGATCGATCCATGGCCGCCGGCGACGATGAGCACGAACTGCTTGTCGCCGACCGTGTAGGTCATCGGCGTCGACTGGCCGCCGGCCGGAAGCCTCGCTTCCCACAGCTGCTCGCCCGTCGTCACGTCGTAGGCGCGCAGGTAGTCGTCGACGGCAGCACCCAGGAAGGCGACCCCGCCCTTGGTGATGATCGGGCCGCCGATGCCGGGAACGCCCACCTTGAAGGGCAGGGGCAGGGGCGACATGTCGCGCACGGTGCCGTTCTTGTGCTTGTAGACGATCTTGCCGGTGCGAAGGTCGGCCCCGGCGACGTAGCCCCATGGCGGCGCCTGGCAGGGGATCTTCAATGGTCCCAGGAACGGCCCCATGTAGACACCGTAGGGCGCCCCCTCGTTGCGGTTGAGCCCCTGCTCGGATCCCTTCTCGCCCTGTTCCTTCGGCGGAATCTGGTCGCGCGGGACGAGCCGCGAGGTGAAGGCCAGATAGGTCGGCATGCCGAACATGATCTGGCGTTCGGGATCGACGGCGACCGAGCCCCAGTTGAACACGCCGAAATTGCCGGGATAGATGATGCTGCCTTCCAGAGAGGGCGGGGTATAGCGACCGTCGTACTTCAGCCGGTGGAAATCGATGCGGCAGGCGAGCTGGTCGAACATCGTCACCCCCCACATGTCCTTTTCCTGCAGCGGATCGGGCATGAAGGTCAGGGCGGAAAGCGGTTGTGTCGGCGAGGTGAAGTCTTCGGGGATCGCGCCTGTCGGCGCCGGCACTTCGGTGACCGGCACCAGCGGCTCGCCGGTCCGCCGGTCCAGAACGTAGATGTCGCCCTGCTTCGTCGGCCCGACGAGCGCCGGCACGACGGTGCCGTCCTCCTTGGTAATATCGAGCAGGGCCGGCTGGGCGGGTATGTCCATGTCCCACAGGTCGTGGTGCACGGTCTGGCGCACCCAGCGCACCTGTCCGGTCTCAAGGTCGAGCGCCACGATGGAGGAGGAGTATTTTTCCACGTGCTCGCTGCGACCCATGCCGAGCTGGTCGGGCACCTGGTTGCCGAGCGGCACGAAGATCAGGCCCAGCGCCTCGTCGTAGGAGGAGACGGACCAGCTATTGGGCGAGTTGGTCGTGTATTTCTGGCCTTCGGGAAGCGGCGTCGTGATGTCGGGATTGCCCGAATCCCAGTTCCAGATCAGTTGCCCGGTGTCGATGTCGAAGGCGCGGATCACGCCCGACTGTTCGTGGATCGAGTAGTTGTCGTTGACCGCGCCGGCGACGATGATCTTGCCGCCGACGGCGACCGGCGGTGACGTCGAGTAGTAGTAGCCGGCGGGGTTGTACTCCATGCCGGTCTCCAGATGCAGCACGCCGTTGTCGGCAAACGAGGTGCACACCGCACCGGTTGCCGCATCCAGCGCGATCAGGCGTGCGTCCGAGGTCGGCAGGTAGATGCGCTCGGCGCATGGGGCACCGGCTGTCGCCGCGGGGTCCTTCCAGTAGGTGACGCCGCGGCAGGTCTGGTGCTGCCGGTCCGGGTTCATGCCGGAATTGCTGTCGTACTTCCACTTCTCCTGGCCGGTCGCGGCGTCCAGGGCGATCGCCCAGTTGTGCGGCGTGCACAGATAGAGCGTCTCGCCGACTTTCAGCGGCGTCACCTGGTAGGTCGTTTCGACGACGTCGTCCGGCAGCTTCACGTCGCCGGTCTGGTACTGCCAGGCGACCTTGAGCGTGTTGACGTTTTCCGTCGTGATCTGGTCAAGCGGGGAGTAGCGCTGACCGTAGGCGGTGCGGCCGTACTGGTGCCACTCGCCGTCCGGCACGTCGCCGCCGAGCGCCGGCTGGGTGATCACCGCCGTCGCCGGCAGCTCGCCGCGGATATCATGTACGTTGCGCGTCATCGCAAACAGGGCCACGCCGATGGCCAGGATCCCGGTCACGGCAAGCGGCAGCAGCGACGCCGGATAAGTCTGCCCGGTCGGGCTCGTGAAGCCGAGCTGGCGCCGGATCGCCGGCAGCATCAGCCACAGTCCCAGGAGGACGATGATGCCGCCGCGTGGCCCGAGCTGCCACCAGTCGAAGCCCACCTCCCAGACCGCCCAAGCGAGCGAGGCCAGGATGAACACGGAGTATATCCACAACGCTGCCGGTCTCTTCAGGAAGAGCAGGATGCCCGTCACGAGGAAGACAAGGCCGGCGACCAGGTAGTAGGGGCTTCCGCCGAGGGCGACCAGCCACGCGCCCCCGCCCAGAAGGACGACGCCGATCAGGTCGAAGACGATGGCGGTGAGAATGAGGAGCATGCGCGTTCTCCATGAAGACAGGTCAAGCCAGTGCCGGAGGCCGTGACCGGTCAGCGCGGGATGTCATCGGGTCGTGTCAGGCCTCTCTGCAACCATCAACTAGCGCGCCCACAATCACAATCAACGGGTGAGGACCAACGGGCAGAAGGAGAGACGATGCCTTCGATCCGCGGGGTGGAGGGGTTGCCGTGAGCAAGGGGATCGCTTCGGGCAAACATCTTTTCATCGCAACTTCACGAGTGGAGACACTGGCAAATCTGGAATCCTTCGTCCGCAGCGCGGAGCTTGGAAGTTTCTCCTCGGCAGCCCGCAGACTGGGGACTGACGCCGGCGGCGGTCAGCAGGAACGTCGCCACGCTCGAATCCAACCTGAAGCTCCGACTGTTCCAGCGCAGCACGCGGAACCTGACGCTCACGGAGGCGGGCGAGCGCTTCCTTCATTCGGTCCGTGATCACCTGGCGGTCCGAATTCGATCTACTACGCGAACCGGACCCTGCTACCTGCAAAGACGCGCGTGTCCATCGATTTCATCAGCGCCGCATTTCAACGCGAGAAGTGGGCAGAGCGATTTGCAGGGACGCTGGGTTGATGTCCGCCTGCGGCGACGCGGCGGAGCAACGAGACCGTCGTTCCAGAGGAGCGTTCCCGGCGGTTGCTCCTGGCGCCACGCGGTTCAGACCCCGTCGCGCGCAACTGCGCCCGCCCACTCACGTCCCGCAAAAGGTCTGCAGCACCTCTTCGCCCGGCATAGGCGGCCGGGCGTAGGCCGAAAAGGCCGGCTGGTCGTCATAGGGGCGCGAAAGCAGGTCGTTCAGCGCCGCAAACAGGGAAAAATCCTGTTCCTCGACCGCGGCCACGATCGCTTCCTCGATCCGGTGGTTGCGCGGGATGAAGGCAGGGTTGACCGCGCGCATCGCAGCCACCCGCTCTGCGGGAAGACGGGGATCGCGGTCGAGCCTTTCGCGCCAGCGGGAAAGCCAGGGGCCTGCGGCCTGCCGGTCGGCCAGCAGATCGGCGAAGGCGGTATCGGCGGCGCTATCTTCCGCCGCATCCGAAAGGCGGCGGAAGGAGAGGGTAAGGTCCGCCTTCTGCTCCAGCATCAGGGCGAGGAAGGCGCGGATTAGGTCCGTGTCCCCGTCCTCCACCGCGTCGCCGAGGCCGAGCTTGGCCCGGATCGTCTCGCTCCAGGCCGCCTGGAAATGCTCCATGAAGCGGGAAACGGCATCGTTTGCGAGATCGACGGCATCGCCTGGCGTCTCGTGCAGCAGCGGCAGCAGCGTTTCGGCGAGCCTTGCGATGTTCCACTGGCCGATCATCGGCTGGTTGCCATAGGCGTAGCGCCCGGCCTTGTCGATCGAGGAGAAGACGGTGCGCGGATCGTAGCTGTCCATGAAGGCGCAGGGGCCGAAATCGATCGTCTCGCCGGAGACCGCCATGTTGTCGGTGTTCATCACGCCGTGGATGAAGCCGACGCCGAGCCAGCGGGCGATCAACTGTGCCTGCCGCCGCGCCACCGCCTCGAGGAGCTTCAGGTACCGCTCGTCCTGTCCGTTCAGTTCGGGGTAGTGGCGGTCGATCACGTGGTCGGCGAGAATGCGGATGCTGTCGGTGTCGCCGCGCGCCGCGAAGAACTGGAACGTGCCCACGCGGATGTGGCTTGAAGCGATGCGCGTCACGATCGCGCCGGGCAGCATCGTTTCGCGGTAGACGGGCTGGCCGGTGGTGACGGCGGCAAGCGCGCGTGTCGTCGGGATGCCGAGCGCATGCATGGCCTCGCTGACGATGTATTCGCGCAGCACCGGACCAAGGGCTGCGCGCCCGTCGCCGCGCCGGGAGAACGGCGTCGGGCCGGACCCCTTCAGCTGGATGTCGCGCCGCGCGCCGTCAGGGCGGATCACTTCGCCGAGAAGGATCGCCCGCCCGTCGCCGAGCTGCGGCACGAACTGGCCGAACTGGTGGCCGGCGTAGGCCTGGGCAATCGGCTCGGAGCCGGCAAGGATGCGGTTGCCGGAAAAGATCGCCGCGGCGTCCGCCTCCAGCGCATCGGCGTCGAGCCCCATCTCTTCAGCGAGTGCCCGGTTGAACGCGATCAGCCGGGGTGCGGCTACCGGCGTCGGCTCGACGCGGGCGAAGAAATTCTGCGGCAGGCGCGCATAGCTGTTGTCGAATTCGATCGGCTTGGCTTTGCTCTCCGAGATTCGGGTGGCCGCGTCGGTCATGGTTGGGCTCGCATTCCTTGATGGCTCGGCTCTGAGCGCCCGGGCCCTGGTGTTAGGGATTTATCGTCACCTTATTAGATAGGAACGCGGTAAGCGAGCGGAAGTGCCGCTGGAAGCGGCGGATGAAGCGCGGCGCTGGACTTCCCGAACTTCAGCTATTGCTGGCGCGGCCGCGCCAGTTGCTGTCGAAGCAGTCGGGCTTCCTTGCTGTCGGCATCGAACAGAAACGCCCTTGAGCAGGGCGCTTGCAACACGGTCAGGGTGGCAGGCTCGGGGTGCGGCACAAGCGTTGCCGAGGGTCCGCGCAGCGGAGGAATGAAAGAATTCGGGTCTCGCAGGGCAACAAGAAATGGACCGGAAGGGACGCCCTTCGGCTCGCTTGGCGACCAGCGATTTGAAACGTTTGCGCGCAATGGGATCGAGCACGATGTGATAGCCCGAAACACTCCCAACCACCACGACATCGGCGTACTGGACATCGTCCAGATCCAACCGCGCGATCATTGTGCAGGCGCCCGCCATCCCACCGATGCTCGAAAGGAGGAGGGCAATCCCGAAAACGAAGCAAAGACGCCGCACAGAAACTCCTTGGAGCGATCGACTTATGTCAACCTAGGATTTCAATCGCGGCGGAGCAATGGCGATGACTGTGCATTGCTCAGTTGCAGGTGTCTGGGGGCGGCCCACCCGGTGCTTTCTGATATCTGCCCGACGCCCCGCAGGAAAACGGCCCACCTTTCGGCGGGCCGCTGGCTAATTCGGGCTAGCGCCCGTAGGTGCGGTTGCGACGAAATCCGGTCGGGTTGCGGAAGTCCGCGCGCCTTGCGATATGGCCGTCCAGCCCTTCCAGGCCGGCAAGGTCGATCGGGCCGCAGCCCCAGTCGTAGTTGGGCCGTCCGAGCCAGCCGGAAAACAGCCGCCCGAACATGCCGGTACTCTCTGCCTTTGAATGGCCGGCACTATGGCCCCTGCTGTGATGCTCCTTCGTCGTCATGACGATGTCTCCTCAAAATGTCTCTCCTAGGCGCTCATCGCCGGCCGCGGCATGCAGGCCTGGCAGATGGCGCCGATGTGGCGATGGTCGGTGCCGCAGCAGCCGCCGAGAACGCGCAGCTGCGGCATCCGGCGGACGAATTCGCCGTAACGCCTGCCGAAGTCGTCGGGGTCGCCCGCGTCCAGCGTCTCGCTCTCGTCGAGTTCCTGGTGGCTCAACGCCGACGCATTGGCACGGATGCCGCCGATGCGCCGGACCCAGGCGCTGCCGTGATCGAGCGCGTCCTCGAAATGGCTCGGATGCGCGCAGTTGATCATGTAGAACAGCGGATAGCTGCCGGTGGCTGCGTCAACGGCCTCGATCGCCTCCTGCATCGTCCTGCCGGTGATGATCCTGCCGTCCGTCTCGACGGTGAAGGCGATCACGCAGGGGATTGCGGCCTTCCGGGCCGCCCTTGCCACGCCGATCGCCTCGTCGATGTTGGTGAGCGTCACCGCGCTGATCATGTCGGCGTCGGTGGCGGCGAAGGTCTCGATCTGCGCCCGGTGATAGGCTTCGGCTTCGTCGGCGTTCATGGTGCCGGCCTTGTAGCCGTCGCCGCGCGGGCCGATGGCGCCGTTCAGCACGATCGGCTGGCCGGGCCGCTCGTACTGGGCGCGAAGCTGGGCGAGCAGGCCGACCGCTTCCTCGTTGACCGCCTTGAGCGCTTCAGCGTCGTAGCCGAGCTTTTCGGCCCAGTCGGGGTTGGCGCGCCAGGTCGGCGTGTCGAGCACGAATCCGGTTCCGGCGCTGCGGGCCAGGTCGAGATAGCGGACGTAGTAATCCTTGAGCTTGCGCCGCCCCTCGGGGCTGGCCATCAGCACGAACGAGGCGAAATGCGGAAGTTCCACACCTTCATGGAAAATCAGCGTCGTCTCCATGCCGCCATCGGTCAGAAACCGATCGCCCTTCGTAAGCGGCAGGCCATGTCTGTACTTTGCCATAACTGTCTGTCTCCACTCGTTTCAATTCCGTTTCGGAAAGTCTGGAGCGGGCGCGGTCCGGGGAACGCGCCGACGAGAGCCAAGTCATGATGCAGTGTTTTTGTTTCCCTCTATGCGCTTTCGTATCGAGGGTATTCCCACATTTTCCGAAACGCGTGTGGATTTTTGCCTGTTTTTCGCCCGTAAAACTAGACCACTAGTGGTCAAGCGCCCACAGTTGGCTTTTATATTAGATAATTATCAATTGCTTGGCGCCGCCTTTCACGCCAATGTTAACGTCACTGCTGGGGCGTGAAGCGGAAAAAACTGTACCAACTGTACAGGAGGCGAGCGATGCGCAAGGGCGAGGAGACGCGCGCAAGGATACTGGAAGTGGCGGAAGCCGCCGTGCTCGCCAAGGGCTTCGGCGCGACCTCGATCGAGGAACTGATCACCGAGACCGGTATTACTAAGAGCGGTTTCTTTTATCATTTCCGCGATAAGAGCGAGCTGGCCCGGGCCTTGCTCGAGCGCTACATCGAAAACGACAATCGCCTCTACGACGAGATCTTCGGCCGGGCGCACGAACTGGCCGACGATCCGCTGCAGGCGTTCCTGCTCGGGCTGAAGCTCCTCTCCGAGCTGCTGGCCGATCTGCCGGGCGGACATCCTGGCTGCCTCGTCGCCGTCATGTGCGTGCACGAACGCGCTTTCGATCGCGAGGTGCAGGAGATCAACCGCCAGGCGGCCTTGAACTGGCGCCGTCGCTTCAAGGCGATGTTCGAGGAAATCATGGCGGTCTACGAACCGCGCGAGCCGATCGACCCCGAACGGCTCGCCGATACGGTCTCGACCATGCTCGAGGGTGGCATCATCATGTCGAAGGCGCTGAAGGACCCGAAAAGCCTTCCCGACCAACTCCTCGTCCTGCGCTCCTTCGTCAGGATGCTGTTTCGCAGCGGCGCCGAGCGGCGTTCGGCGGCGAACGCAGGTCTGCTCTAGCCGCGGGAGATCCCTGTGGCGGAAGAGCTGTCTCCGATTACGCCAGCAGAACGATGCACCCGATCCCCTGGGTCAGCGTCGTGAGCCGGCGGAGGCGGTAGGCCAGTGCCTCCAGCCCGCGCTTCAGGGCAGGGCGGGCCGTCGCCACCCAGCCGCGCGCATAAAAGCGCCCGCGCCAGCTGGGCGTGATCGTGTAGGTGGAAAGGCCGACGGTCCTGTTGCTCCAGCTTTCCTTGTAGCCCGCCGGATTGGCGAGCAGGTCGTAGGTTTCGATGCCGTTGTCGATCAGCCAGCAGACGGTCATCTCCATCTGCACCTTGCCGGGCGAGGCTTCGCACAGATCCCAGTCGAACGCGCCCATGTAGCAATAGTAGTGGCCGCCATGAAGGAAGCCCAATTCGACGGCTGCTATCCTCTCCCCGGTCTTGAGGACGGACAGGCAGGCGCCCGACAGGCTGTCGCGGTCGCCTTCCAGGCCGGTGAGGAAATCGCCAAAGCCGGGCTGCGACAGGCCGAGCCCCAGCCGCCCGGTCTCCGTCAGCCAGCGCCGTTTCATTTGCAGCGCCTGGTACAGGGTCGGAGCGAACGCCGGCTCGTCCGGCCACAACACCGAGAACTGCAGCGCGCCGTGGCGGGCGAGGTGGTTTCGCCGACGGTTGCGGTTGCGCCGCTGCAGCTTGCCGAGCCCTGCGACATAGGCATCGGCGGAGACAAAGCCCGTCAGGTCGAGCAGCGAGGCGGCGTTGCGTATGGTGACCCCCGAATTTGCCCGCGCCATCATGGTCGCAAGCGCAGACCCGTCCGGCACGCCTTCGAAGAGCGCGACGTCAAAGTCTCCGGCGTCGAAAAGCGCGGCCAGCAGCTTGTCTGCGATCGGCTCTGCCAGGTCGGCGAAGTCCGGATCGATGATGATGTTGCTGTACTGCGTATGCGTGCCGCCCAGCGCCTCCATCCTGAACAGCGCGCCGCGCACGCCACTCTGCATCAGCGGCCAGAGGGCGACCAGCCGGCCGCCGCACCAGACCGTCGCAACGAAAGGCCGCGGGCCGCCGGCAGCGCCGGTAAAGTGTGCGGCCCAGTTATGGCACCACATGTAGCTCTGGAAGAAGGACAGCCCGCCCTCGCAGCGCTGCTCCAGCGCCCGCCAGTCATCCGCGATCGCCTCCATCGCCGCGCGGTCCGTCAGCACGCTGACGTTCAGCGCGCCACAGACCGGCCCCGTCTGGTCCATCCTCTCCACGTAAACTCCCGGCGCGCCCTCGTTTCCCGCGCAATCCTAGGATGCGCTCCTGAACAAAAACTTGCCGGCGATGTCACGATTGCGTGTTCGGGAGGGGCAGGCCCGAAACGACCTGCGGAAGCTTCGGGCGTCTCTGCCGAGGGGGCGGCGTCATGGTGGTCGCAAAACGCGCACCGGGCGCCCTGTCACCTGTCCCGCGGCAGCCGGCGATCGATGAAATCGTGGATCAGTTCAAGCGCTTCCGTGCGCGACAGGCCGCCGGACTGCAGTCCGAGGCGAAGCCAGAGGCCGTCGATCAGGGAACTCACCTGAAGCGCCATGCACCGGCCTTCCTGCGCGCCCAGCATGGGCACCAGCGCGGAGAGGAGATTGGAATGCATGCGCGAATGGATCACGGCCTGGATGCGGGCAAGCTGCGGTTCGCGCGGCACCTCGGCGCAGAGCGAAAGCCAGGCATGGGCGATCGACGGCTGGAAGAAGCGCTCCTCGAAATTGCCTTCGATGACGGCGACAAGGCGCTCGCGCGGCGTCTTCGCCCGCCGCAGCCGCTCGGCGACCGCGTCGCGGAGGCTGGCGTTAGCCTCGCGCATGGCCTGCTCGAAGAGTTCCTGCTTGTTGCGGAAATAGTGCAGCACGATGCCCTTGGAGGCGCCGGCATGGGTTGCGACCTTCTCCAGCGTAGCGCCCGCCATGCCCTCGCGCTGCAGGACTTCGAAAGCTGCCTGCCGCAGTTCCTTGCGCCGAATGTCCACTAGCTTCGTCAGCCGTCCCGCCATGAATCGTCTCCTGCTCGCAGCGGAGATTGACAGGATTTACCGCAAGTTCAATAATTGTCCCGTCGGTCAATTAAATGACCAGATGGATAAAATCTCGCCGAGAGAGGGGAACGTCGATGAAATATGCCTTCGTGCCATTGGCGGCAGGCCTGATCACCTTTGCCACTTCCGCAACCGCCGCCGATCCGGAAAGCTGCCGTACCGTCCGTCTCGCCGAGCCGGGCTGGAACGACCTCGCCTTCACAACGGGCGTCGCCCAGACCATTCTGACGGCACTCGGCTATGAGCCGCAGACGAACCTCCTCGGTATCGACGTCATCTATCTGAGCCTCAAGAACCGGGACCTCGACGTTTTCCTCGGTTACTGGGATCCGGCGATGCAGACCTACTTTGCCCCCTACAAGGCCGATGGCAGCGTCGAGACGGTGGTCACGAATCTGACCGGGGCCAAATATACCTTCGGTGTGCCCGCCTATGTCTGGGAAGCCGGTGTGAAGGACTTTGCCGACCTGAAGGACCATGCGGAAAAGTTCGGGAAGAAAATGTACGGCATTGAGCCCGGCTCGAACCAGCTGATGCTGGATACGGTCGCCGATCCCGATCTTGGACTTGGCGGTTGGGAAGTGGTCGAATCCAGCGAGCAGGGCATGCTGGCCGAGGTCGCCCGCCATATCGATCTGAAGGAATTCATCGTGTTCCAGGCCTGGGCGCCTCATCCGATGAACACCGTCTACGATATCCGCTATCTGACAGGGGGCGACAAGTTCTTCGGCCCGGACTTCGGGGCGGCCACGGTCTCCACGCAGGTGCGCAAGGGCTATCTGGAGGAATGCCCCAATGTCGGGCAACTGCTGAAGAACCTGACGTTCGACATCGATTTCGAAAATCGCGGCATGGGCTACCTGATGAACGAGAGCCTTTCGCCGACCGACGCCGGCCGCAAGGCGCTCGTCACGGAGCCGCAACGTCTCGATGCGTGGCTTGCCGGCGTCACGACCATCGATGGTGCGCCGGGGATCGATGCCGTGAAAAAGGCGCTCGGCTTGTGACCTCAGCAGATCAGGAAGGCTGGAATGCGCGCAAGCAGTTCCTTCACCGCCCTGACGGCCGCAAGATCGCCTTTGTCGACAACGCCGTGGATGCGCCAGCACTGCTGCTCGTCCACGGTTATACCGACAGCAGCCGCAGCTGGTCGCTGATCGAGCCGCTTCTGCCGGGGCTGCGGCTCGTCATGCCGGATCTGCCCGGGCACGGGCAGTCGCCGCCATCCACGCCGCCGTCGCTGCAAGGCTTTGCCGACGATCTG
Organism: Rhizobium subbaraonis; assembly: GCF_900220975.1. Taxonomy (GTDB): domain Bacteria; phylum Pseudomonadota; class Alphaproteobacteria; order Rhizobiales; family Rhizobiaceae; genus Mycoplana; species Mycoplana subbaraonis. Next base: position 396,020 of record NZ_OBQD01000001.1, read on the forward strand.
GCCGCGCTGATGGCTTCGCTCGGCATCGGCCGCTATGCCGTCGCGGGCCACTCCATGGGTGCGATGACGGCGATTGCGCTCGCTGGCCGGGACACCTGCGCGGTGGAGGCGGTGGTAAGCCTGTCGGGCAGCCTGCGGCCCGATCTGGCAGACGGAGGCGCGCTTGCCCGGGCAATCGGCGGCTTGCGCGATCCGATCGATGCGGCAACCGACCTGCCGCGTGACTGGCACCATTGCTCAAGGCCGGTCGATGCCGACTTTCTCCGCCACATCGCGCGGGAGGCGGCGGCGATGCCGGCCGAGGTCTGGCGCTCGCTGTTCGCGATGCTGCAGAGCACCGACCTGTCTGCCGCATCGCAGGCGGTGCGGGCACCTGTCCTGCTTTTGGGCGGCACAGACGATGCGCTGTTCGACGACGCACATCGCGCCGCTCTCGCCGCAGCCTTCCCGGCTGCGGACAGCCATGTGCTCGACGGTCGCGGGCACAATCCGCATTGGGAATCGCCCGCCGCCATAGCCGGGCTGATGCTGCGATTTTTGGTCGCTGGCGGCTGTGTCCCGCCAAACGCCGGCTGACGTAGAGGACACGACCGTTCTAGCCCCTCATCCCCCCTGCCGGGCACCTTCTCCCCGCAGGCGGGGAGAGGCAGCAAGCGGTAGACGCCTTCCTTCTCTCTCTCTCTCCCTCTCCCCGCTTGCGGAGAGAGGGGCGGGGTGAGGAGCCGATGTATAACTGTCGTGTGCCGTGTGGCCGCAGCCTACATCTTCCCCGCAACCTTGATCGCAAACGCATATTCGAAGGCGATCTCCTCCAGCCGCTGGAAGCGGCCGGACGCGCCGCCGTGGCCGGCGCCCATGTTGGTGCGGAGCAGGATCGGTGCACTGCCCGTCGTCTTCTCGCGCAGCTTCGCCACCCACTTGGTCGGCTCCCAGTAGGTCACGCGCGGGTCCGTCAGGCCGGACAGCGCCAGGATCGGCGGATAGGCTTGTGCCCCGACATTGTCATAGGGCGAGTAGGAGGCGAGCAGCCGGTAGAAGTCGGCACTCTCGATCGGGTTGCCCCATTCGTTCCATTCCGGCGGCGTCAGCGGCAGGGTGTCGTCGAGCATGGTGTTGAGCACGTCGACGAAGGGGACGGCGGCGATGATGCCGCCGAACTTCTCCGGTGCCATGTTGGCGACAGCCCCCATCAGCATGCCGCCGGCCGAGCCGCCTTCTGCGACGATGTTTGCGTAGGAGGTGAACTTCTCCTGATTCAGATAGTCCGCCGCCGCGATGAAGTCCTTGAAGGTATTGGTCTTCTTCTCCATCTTGCCGTTCTCGTACCAGGCGTAGCCCTTCTCCTTGCCGCCGCGGATATGGGCGATGGCATAGACGAAGCCGCGGTCGGCCAAAGACAGGCAGTTGGTGTTGAAGCCGGCGGGGATGGAGATGCCGTAGGCGCCGTAGCCGTAGAGCAGGCATGGGGCCGAACCGTCGAGCGGCGTATCCTTGCGGTAGAGCAGGGTGACGGGTACGCGCTCACCGTCATGGGCCGGCGCGAAGACGCGGCGGGTGACGTAGTCGTCGATATTGTGGCCCGAGGGCACCTCCTGCGTCTTGAGCAGGGTGCGTGCGCGCGTCGCCATGTCGTAGTCGTAGAGCTGCGAGGGCGTCGTCATCGACGAGTAGGAGAAGCGGATGACGTCGGTGTCGTACTCCGCTGCCCCCGAAAGGCCGAGCGAATAGGCTTCCTCGGCGAAGGCGATCTCGTGCTGCTCGCCGCTCTTGCGGTCGCGCACAATGATGCGCGGCAGGCCCTCGTGCCGCTCCAACCAGACGAGGTGGCGGGCAAAGGCGAGGTGGCTGAGGATCAGCGTGCCCGGCCGGTGCGGCACCACGTCCTTCCAGTTCTCGCGGCCGGGTGCATTGACCGGCGCTTCCATGATCTTGAAGTCCTTGGCGCCGTCGGCATTGGTCAGGATGTAGAAGACGTCGCCGCCTTCCGTCATCGAGTATTCAAGCCCCGTCTGCCGCGGCGCGACGATCGCCGGTTCGGCCAGGAGATCCTTGGTCGAAAGCAGCCGGTATTCGCTGGTCTCGTGGTCGTGGATGTCGATGTAGATGAAATCGTCCAGAAGCGAGCCGCCGACCGACATGAAGAAGCCGGGATCCTTCTCCTCGTAGACGAGGCGGTCCTGCGACTGCGGCTCGCCGAGGATGTGGTGGAAGATCTTCGACGGGCGATGGTTCTCGTCCTGCAGCGTGTAGAAGAAGCTCTTGCCGTCCGGCGCCCACACCCCGCCGCCGCCTGTGTTTTCGAGCACGTCGCCGCGATCCTCGAGGGTTTCGAGGTCGCGCACCTTCAGCGTGAAGTACTCCGAGCCCTTGTCATCATAGCCCCAGATGCCGAGCGAATGGTCGCTGCAATGGTCGAGCCCGGAGAGGCGGAAATAGCCCTTGCCCTCGGCCTCCTTGTCGCCGTCGAGGAGCAATGCCTGTTCACCGCCGTCGCGGGGCTGGCGGAAATAGCGCGGCTGCTCGCCGCCGGTGACGAAGGAGGTGCCGTAGGCATACGGCCCGTCCTTGACCGGCACGGAGGTGTCGTCCTCCTTGATGCGCCCGCGCATCTCGGCAAACAGGGTCTTCTGCAAGGCCTTCGTGTCCTCCATCGCCGCTTCCATGTAGGCGTTCTCCGCCTCCAGATGGGTGCGGATCTCCGGATCGAGGATGGAGGTGTCCTTGAACATCGCCTGCCAGTTGTCGGCGCGGAACCAGGCGTAGTCGTCGGTGCGGGTGATGCCGTGGCGCGTGTCCTGCACCGGCTTCTTCGTGGCGATCGGGGCGGTGGGCAGGTTCTTGAAGGCGGACAAGGCGATACTCCGATGGGGGCCGGTGCGGCGGGAACGAAAGAGATAGAGAGAGCGGCCGCGCGCATCAAGACGCTTTGGTTCGGGGCAAGACCGATGATGGTGCTTTCGACGCCGATGCCGGCGTTGCCGGCGCCTGCCGAAACGCCGACTGGAGCGGGTCTTTTGCCGCAGCCGCGCTAAGATCCCCTCCGTCACCCCGGACTTGATCCGGGGTCCAGCGGCATCGCGTCGCGGTGCGAAAAATGCTTTTCTCGCGCAAGGACTTGCGCGGCTGGATACCGGCTCGGGGCCGGTATGACGGGGGAGGGTGGGACGTGCGGCGTGGACCGTGAGGGGCGTGGGACGTGGAGGAACGGCCGCGGCGTTCGCGCGTCCACGATGCCTCCCTCGCAGCGCCCACCCTGGCGGCGCCACTCTTGCGCCACCGCCCTCGCACCACCCGCCCTCACTGCCGCACGCCGCGTATGTCCATGTCGAACTTGACGACGTTCAGGTAGATCGGCGTGCCGACGTCCATCCGGTAGCGCGAGCGATAGACGTTGCCGGTCACGTTGAAGGCGATGTCGTTGCGGTTGAAGCCCTGCAGCCGGACGGAAAACTGTTCGCGATGGGTGATGCCGCGGGCGGTCAGCATGCCGTCGACCACCGCCGTGTCGTCGCCCGTCTGGCGCACCGCCGTCGAACGGAAGGTCACCGTCGGATAGGCATCGGCATCGAAGACCGCGCTGGACCGCAGAAAGTCCTCCATGCGGCGCTCCTGCGTCGAGACGCTCTGCGGGTAGAGCGTGAAGGAGATGGTCGAGGCGTCGATCCTCCTGCCGTCGATGCGAAACCGACCCGAAAATTTCGTGAAGCGGCCATTGATGCCGCCGCCGCCGATCTGGTCCACCGAGAAGCGGATCTGCGAGGTGCCGCTGACCTCATAGGTTCCGGCCGCCTGGGACAGAGCCGGGGCCTTCGAAAATGCGGCCAGGGGCAGCAGGATCTGGCCGAGGGCGAGGCTTGCAACCATGAGGGCGACGTGTCTCATCGCTCGCGTCCTTCGTTTGCGGGAGGGGGTGCTGGCTCGACCGCCCGCCTGCGGAGCATGCGCATGAGGACGCCTTCGCGGCGGACGAGATGATGGAAAAGCGCGGCTGCGGAATGGAGCGCTGCAAGGCCCAGCAGCGTATAGGCCGTTGTGGCGTGTACCCAGGACCAGAAGCCCTCGGCGTCAACACTTCGCGCCATCGGCAGCGGCGGGATCACCACGATATTGAACAGGAAGGTCGGGATGTTCAGCGTCGTTGTCGAAGCGACGGCCCAGCCGGCAAGCGGCACGAGGAGGCAGAGGAGGCCCAGAAGCAGATGCGTTGCCGTGGATGCGCGCCGCTCGATGATGCCGAGGTCCGGATCGGGAGCAACCCGGCCGGCGGCAAGCCACAAGAGCAGACGCAGGCCGGCGAGCGAAAGCGCAAGCAGGCCGAACGACTTGTGCCATTGGTAGAGCGAGAACTGCAGCGCCGGGTCGATGCCGGCGCGTCGCATGGCGAACCCCAGCGCGACGAGCCCCAGCACGAGGGCGGCAATCAGCCAGTGCAGGCAGATCGCAACGATGCCATAGCCGTCGTCCCGCTGTTTGCGCATGCGATCGTCCTCCATGCCGGCGGCCGGCCGCGCAACGGCCGGAACATCCCCACGACCCGGTGCGGCGCGAGCCGGTGTGGTATTCGAGCAAATCCGGAGCGCCACGGGCAGGCCAGGCCGCACCGACCCGCCCGCTGTGTCTTGCCAACGCCCGCGCTGCGTCGTCATCCAGGCTGGGCCGCGAACGGGCGCCTTGCTGCCTGACCCTTCGGGCTGGCCTCCAAGGGACCGGCTCGAGGGACCCGACATCTTGTGGCATGACTGCCGCGCCGCCTGTTCGAATGCCACCTGTCCGAATGCCCTCCGAACGTCTGTGCCGCTTCAGGAGACAACCGGCCGCGGCGGATTATTCCCTCGACCGGGCGTCTCCGTCGGTCCTGCTTGAACACTCTAACCGTTTCTGTCCGATTGCGCCGCAATCCTGCCGGCGTCACGGTCCGGGCGTTTTCGTGGTCCATGGAATGTGGCATATGGCGGCGTCCGCAGCCGCACTTTAAGAGACCGCCATGCATCGTTCTCTCGCTTCCCTTGCCTTCACCCTTGCGCTCGCAGCGCCAGTCGCAGCGGGGCCGCGGCTTGTCGAGCCCGAGTTGACCGTCGCCAGGTCTCACGGCGGGCCGCCGCGGGTGGCGCTGACCTTCGACGCCTGCATGGGCAAGGTGGACCGGCGCATCCTCGACGTGCTGCTGCGCGAAAACATTCCGGCGACGATCTTCGTGACGGCGCGCTGGCTGAAGCACAATCCGCAGGCGACGGCGATCCTCCTTGCCCATCCCGATCAGTTCGAGATCGAGAACCACGGCGCCATGCACGTGCCGCCCGTCGACTATCCCACCGCCGTCTACGGCATCACCGCGGCCGGTTCTCCCGAGGCGGTGGCGCGCGAGGTCGAGGGCGGCGGGGCGGCGATCGTCGCCGCAGGCGCGCCGCCGCCGCACTGGTTCCGCGGTGCCACGGCCAAGTATACCGCATCTTCGATCGCCGCGATCTCGGGCCTCGGCTACCGGATCGCCGGCTACTCGCTGAACGGCGACGACGGCTCGCTGCTGGGTGCGAGAGCTGCCGAGCGCCGCATCGGCGCCGCCCGCGACGGAGACGTCGTCATCGCCCACATCAACCAGCCGACCCATGCGGCAGGCGAGGGCGTGGCGCGCGGCATTCTGGCGCTGAAGGCGCGGGGCGTCCGGTTCGTCCGTCTTTCCGATGCTGACGCCGTTGCGCCGCAGCCGGCGCTTTGATCTACCCGCTTCCGTCTTCCCGGCCTTGAGCCGGGGAACCAGCGCGATCAAGTCTTTGATCGCACGAGATTCCTTTCGCTTGCGGCCGCAAGGCGGCTGGATTCCGGCTCGGGGCCGGAATGACGGAGGCGGGAGGTACCGTACCCTGCAACGCTGGTTTCGTGCCTGTGAGCCGACCTGGCCCGCAAGGTCGATCTCGTTCCGGTTACACAATCTTTGATTGCAAGATTGACTGAATGCACCATTTCGCTAGTGTTGTCTTCCTGAGCGGTTCAAAAGCACATGGAGAGGGACATGGGGCAGTTCGAATTCGCAGGCAGGCTTCTCGATGCGCGGCCGGATCGCGTGGATTTCCGGGACAGGCCCTATCTGCCGCCGCTGCGGCCTCTGCCGCCGGAATATCCCCTGCGCGAAGACATCAACCGCTACTTCGAAGAGTACGCACGGACCTACGTGCTGAACCAGTTCAGCGAGGGCGCCTGCACCGGCTTCGGACTCGCCGCCATGATCAACTTTCTCTACTGGCGGCATTCGACGGCGGGGGAGGCGCTGCCCGCCCGGGTCAGCCCGCGCATGCTCTATGAGCTGGCAAGGCTCTATGACGAGTGGGATGGCGAGGACTACGACGGATCGAGCTGCCGTGGTGCGATGAAGGGCTGGCACAAGCACGGTGTCTGCGACGAGGCGCTCTGGCCCTATGGCAAGCGTTTCATCCCGCCGAAGGACGGCTGGGCGAACGACGCGACCGAGCGGCCGCTCGGCGCCTATTACCGGGTCGATGCGAAGTCGCTGAACGACATGCAGGCGGCGATCCGAGAATGCGGCGCGGTCTATGCCTCCGCGCGCATCCACGCCGGCTGGTTCGATATCGGCCGTGTCGAGACGATCGAGGCCGCCGTCATTGCGCGCCGCACCGGCGAGTTCGTGGGTGGTCACGCGTTTGCGCTGGTCGGATACGACCGCCGCGGCTTCATCGTCCAGAATTCGTGGGGAACGGACTGGGGTTACGGCGGCTTCGCCCGGCTCAGCTATGCCGACTGGGTGGAAGGCGGCTTCGACGCCTGGGTGGCTGCTGCCGGCGCGCCCGTCTTCGTCGACCAATCCGTCGTCGCCTATTCGCCGGTCTCCCTGCAGGACCGGGCTTCGGCAACCGCGCACACGGTTGCCGCCAGCACCGCCGCCCGGCCCCTGTGGGACAACGCCACCTGCTATCAGCATGCGGTCGTGCTCGGCAATGACGGCACGCCGATGCGCCGCCTGCCGGAGTGCCGCGACGGTGCTGCTAACCTCGAATACGTCCTGAAGACGAAAGTCGAGCAAGCCTACAAGCAGGGGACCAAGACGTTGGTGCTTTATCTGCACGGCGGGCTGAACAGCGAGCAGGCGGGGATCGTCCGGGCGTCGGTGCTCGGTCCCGCCTTCGCGCGCAACGGTCTGCACCCGGTGTTCGTCGTCTGGCGCACCGGCTTTGGCGAGACCATCCTCAACATCCTGCAGGACCTGCTGCCTTTGCAGCAGGAGCGCGTGGAGTGGTCGGTCAGGGAGATCGGCAAGTCCATGCTGGACTGGCTGGACGACCAGAAGGACAATTCGCTGGAGCTTGCGGCCCGCGTCGGCGGCGGCAAGGCCGTCTGGACGGAAATGAAGGAGAACGCCGCCTATTCCGCTGAAAGCAAGGGCGGCATGCGACAGGTCGCCTCCATTCTGGGTGGACTTGCGGCCGACTGCCCCGAACTCACCATCCATGTCGTCGCCCACTCCGCCGGCGCAATCCTGTTCGGGCATCTCCTGAAACGGCTCGGCAGGGCGAGCGGCATCAAGATCACCACGACGACCCTTTTCGCGCCCGCGGCCACCGTCGATTTCGCCGTCGACAGCTATGGCCCGGCCTTCAAGGCGGGCGTGATGCCGAAGGCGAGCATGCTGGTACATTTCCTCGACGACCGGATCGAGAAAAACGACACCGTCGGTCCCTATGGCAAATCGCTACTCTATCTCGTCTGCCGCGCCTTCGAACGGGAGCACAAGACCCCGCTGCTCGGTCTTCAACTGGCCTGGAAGGCCTGGTGGGACAAGGCGCTGAAGGAGGACACGTTCCACAAGGATTTCGATCCGAGGAAGAAGGCCTCGCCGCTCGTCAAATGGCAGGCCCTCGTCGACAAGCATGGCGTGGCCTTTGCCAGTCTCGCGGCCGATCAGGTCGATACGGCGCCGGGGCGGAAGATCGACGCCGCGCATGGCAGTTTCGACAACGACGTGGCCGTCATCAACGACACGCTTCGTCGCATCATCGGCAAGGACCCCGCCCATCCGGTGACGGATCTGAGCGGCTTCTGACGGCGCGCCTGGCGCCCGACCGGCTCACCCCGGAAGCGACGGCTGTTGCTTGCGGCCGGGGCGAAGTTCGTCGGCGATCGTCATGCCGATGATCGACAGCGGCAGCGCCAGCATGGCGCCCGCCGCACCCCACATCCAGCTCCAGAAGATGATGGCGGTGAAGATGATGAAGGCGTTGACCTCGAACCGCCGCCCCATCACGGCCGGCAGGACGAAGTTCTCGATCAGCAGGTGCACGCAGAAATAGGCAAGCGCCGGAGACAGCGCCGCGATCATGCCGTCATGGGCGAGAAGCCCGCCGGCGACGAGCGCCAGCGTCATGACCGTGACGCCGACGAACGGCACGAACGAGGTGAGGAAGGCAAACAGCCCCCACATCCAGATCATTCCCAGACCGCCGGCAAAGGCGATCAGGGCGGTAATCAGCCCGAGCCCACCATAGACCAGCGCGGCGGTTGCAAAATAATAGCCGAGCGCGCGGTCGATGGCATTCATCACACGGATCGCCGCCAGCCGCTGGCTTCTCTGCGGGAAGGCCAGGATCAGCATGCGCCGCAGTTTCAGCCGGCCCGAAAGAAAGAGAACGAGAGCTGCAAAGAAGATCAGCACCTGCAGCAGCGCCGGCGTCACGCCGACGGTGACGATGCCGAGCAGACTGCCGCCCTTTTCCAGAAGGCTGTCCAGCGTCACCGATCCGGCGCCGAAACTGCGCGGATCGATGTGCAGCCATTCCAGCTTGTTGAGAAGAGGCGTGACCCGCTCGATCGTCGCATTAACGATGCTGGGCGCCTCCGAGGCGAGTTGCATCAGCGGACCCGACAGGGCGGCGATGGCGAAGAACGCCCCGGTGGCGCAGGCGGTCGCCAGAAGCAGCGCGGTCGGAAGCGGCGGGATGCCGAGAGCGTGCAGCTTCTCGGCCGCGACCGCCAGAATGAGGCCCGTGACGACGGCGAGCGTCAGGGGAATGAGGATGTGGGCCATCATCGAGATCGCGCTCATCGCCATGATGACGAAGATGCCGATCACCGCCCACCGTACAGTCAGATCGAGCCCCTTGTAGCCCCGCGGCGCCCGCTCTTGCGCCAGCGCTGCCTCGAGGCTTGCAGCCTCTGCATCGCTCCTGCGGGCGCTCTCTTGGGCGACCTCCTGCAATGTCCTGGTTACGAGCTTGTGCATCGGCGCGACTTTCCCTCAATTACACGACAACGCGGCACCGCGGTTCCGGTTCCAGCGTGCCCCGCGCGCGGGCTGTGATGTCGGCTTCTGTGCAAAAGTCGGACAATTCCAAGTGTTGACTCTCTCTTGCCCCATTTCCGTCGCAGGAGCGGCGATGCCTAGCATCGGAGTGATTCAGCGTATGAAGATTGCCACCGCACTGTTCGCGTCCGCCTGTGCGATCGCGCCCAATGCCATTGCCATGAACGCGCACGCCATGGACGCGCGAATCCGCAGCCAGCTGGCCAAGCTCGACCCCCAGACCCGGCTCGAGCAGCGCTGCGACATGGAAGCTATGGACCGCATCAAGGCCGCGGGGAAGGGCTACCAGCCGGACAAGGTGATCGCCTATTCGTTCGGCGACCCGAAGACCATTGGGAACAAGCTCAAGACGGAGGGTGCGGTCTTTCGGAGCAAGGGCGAATGGTATCGCCTCGCCTTCAAGTGCGAGACCTCCGACGACCACTTCGACGTGACCGCGTTCAAGTACAGGATCGGCGACATGGTGCCGCGTGACGACTGGGACGCGCACTATCTGTACGACTGATACCGGCGATCTTCGACGCCGCCGGCGCGGAAGGGCAGGCGGGCGATGCCGGCCTGATCAGGCCGACAGTCGCAGCCCGATGCCCCAGGGATCGATCAGCGAAACCGTGTCGCCGCTGCGGGTCGTGGCGATTTCCAGCGCGTCGAGCTGCTCGACCGCCTGTTGCAGCCGGCCGGCGCTGCTGAAGCGGATGGTGTAGTCGGCAAGACCGGTCATCGCTGCGTCCCGCTCGGGCGCGCCGCGCGAGTTCCAGACGTTTGCGCCGATGTGGTGGTGATACTTGCCGGATGCGAAGAAGCTCGCGCCGGGATAGCGCGCCATCAGGTCGAGCCCCAGCACGTCGCGGAAGAAGGCGTCGGCCTGGGGGATGTCGGACACCTGCAGGTGGATGTGGCCCATCGCGGAATCGTCCGGGATGCCGCCCCAGCGTTCGCCCTTCGGTGCCTCGTCGTAAAGCCGTTGCAGGTCGAGGGGCAACGTCGCCATCTCCACCATCCCGTCGGGCTTGTAGTTCCATTCGTCGCGGCCGCGGTCGCGATAGACCTCGATGCCGTTTCCTTCCGGGTCGTCCAGATAGATCGCCTCGCTGACGAGGTGGTCGGAGGCACCGGTCAACTGCACGCCATTATGGGCGGCATGCGCCAGCCAGCGCGAAAGCTCCTTGCGGCTCGGCAGCAGAAAGGCGTTGTGGAAGAGGCCCGGCGCGCGCCTGGATGCGCGCACGGCCTTGCCATCCGTCGTCAGCGTCAGCAGCGGGCGCCCGCCGGCGCCGAGCGTATGGCCGGAAGCGGACCGTTCCAGCACCGCAAGGCCCATCATTTTCTGATACCATTCGGACGTGGCCGGCAGATCGGTGACGAGCAGATGCGCATGCTCCACATGCGCCGGCATGTTGACGGCGTGTGTGGGCGCGTTGAGCGCAATGGCTTCGGTCATGAAAGTCCTCCGTCGAATGATCTGGGGCCGGACAACGCGGCGCATATGATAGGCGTTGCTTCCCGTTGCCGAATATGGAGGCGCCGGATCGTTCGCGAAAGATGATGAAATGGCGATATTTCGTCAACGTGCCGTTGACGATCCGGGTTGCTCGTCGCCGGCTGCCTGCAACCCTGCGTCACTTCGGGGTCGGCGCTGCAGTTTCGGCTTGATCCTCGTCAATGCGGCGCGCAGTCTCGAAAGGCAACTTGCGCAAGGAAGAGGAAGGCGGAAAGGGGCCGGGCATGTACAGGAAGATCATCGTTCCCATAGCAATGGACCAGCTGGAACGCGGGGAGCAGATCCTCAAGCGGGCGAAGAGCCTGCTTGCGGACGGCGGCGAGATCGTTCTGGTCAATGTCATCGAGATCGCGACCAGCTACATCTCCATCGAATTTCCCGCTGCACTCGTCGAGACGGAGATCAAGCAGGCCGAGGAACGGCTGGCCCGCCTGCGCGACAAAATGGGCATTTCCGCCCTCATCGACATCCGCTATGGCGCCGGCGCCGGACAGATCATTGCTGCGGCCGAGGAACACAAGGCCGATCTCATCGTTGTTGCATCTCACCGTCCGGGACTGGCAAACTACCTGCTAGGCTCGACTGCGGACCGGGTCGTGCGTCATTCGCCGACATCCGTGCTCGTCGATCGTTAGGAAAGTTCCTCAAGTCGGAACGCCAGGCTTCGCAGGACAGGCGGAGAGAGACGAGAACAAACAGGCCGAGGGCAGAGCGGAATTTTGCCGCGACGCGCCTCCAGGCCATAGCCGCGCCCGGCCTCGGACTGCGCGGACCCCCTTCGAAAAGGAAAGACAGGCCATGCTTGATACCGCACAATTCAAAGACAGGCTTCTCGGCCGCAAGCACGAGCTCTATCGGCTGCTGCACAGGATCGAGAGCGATCTCGAGGCCACCCCCAATCCGGACGCGGAGGAGCGCGCGACCGAGCGCGAGAACGACGAGGTGCTGGAGGAGATCGGCAACACGGGGCTTGGCGAACTCGCCGCCATTGATGCCGCGCTCAACCGCATCGAGGCCGGCACCTTCGGCATCTGCCCCAAGTGCGGGCAGCCCATCTCGCCGGCGCGCCTGGCCGCCGTTCCCCATGCCGCGCTCTGCGAAGAGTGCATCAAGCGCTGAGGGCACATGCAGACGAATGCGCACCGTGCGCAGCCATGCGTTGCGCATCGGCCGTTTGCGAACCGTTACGCACGTTACCAAAAGTGAAGCCCATGCCGGCCTTCCGGCTACTCGGCGGCTTGATGATGACGGCGGCAATTGGCACGATGCTTCCAGCTCGATGGGCCTTCACAGGGGCACTCCTAACGGGAAAGGAGTGGGGCAGCAGCATGGCGCCGATGGTCCCGACCTGCCGGACGCGCCTTCGAAGTCTAGTCGTCCGCTGTGTACCGCGTGGAACGGGTCGCATGGAAATCGAAGGTATCAGATGGCAGTACGATCGCCATGAACTGATTGCCGATGGCATCGTTCATGGCGTCGGCGTCATATCTGCTCTCATCGGGGTAACCGCGCTCCTCTTCTATGCCAAGGTCTGGACGACAAGCGGCCAGTTGGCCGCAGCCGCCATCTACGGCCTGGGCCTGCTTCTGTCGCTCGGCATCTCCTTCGCCTACAATCTCTGGCCGGTGTCGAAGCTCAAATGGCAACTCCGCCGGTTCGATCATTCGGCCATCTTCGTTCTCATTGCCGCCACCTACACGCCCTTCCTCCAGCGCGGCCTGGAAGAGCCGTTGCTGATGGGCATGCTCGTCGCCGTCTGGCTGATCGCCGTTGCCGGCGTGGCGATGAAGTTCCTGCTGCCCGGGCGGTACGACCGGCTGGCGATCCTGCTCTATCTCGCCATGGGATGGAGCGGCGTGCTTGCCACCGGACCGCTGCGTGCCATCCTGCCGGAAACGACGCTTACGCTGATCCTGATCGGGGGCCTGCTCTATTCGGTGGGCGTGATCTTCCACGTCTGGCAGAGCCTGCGGTTCCAGAACGCCATCTGGCACGGCTTCGTGGTCGCCGCTGCCGGCGTCCACTATTCGGCCGTCGTCACCTGCGTCAGTGCGTGAACGGAGCCGTGGGCGGCGAGCAATTCAGCCGCGGTCGCCGCGCACCAGGATCACCAGATAGCGGCAGGTCTCCTCGCTGTCGTTGACGAAGGCGCAATCGACCGGCGCTGCCAGCGCCAGGCAGTCGCCGGAGGCAAGGCGGTGAACCGTTTCGCCCTCGACGAAGGTCAGCGTTCCCTCCATGACGCGCAGCATCTGCCGCTGGAAGGCGAAGGCGGCCGCGGGGTAGGCTACGCGGGCGCCGGCCGGAAGTTCGACCTCGACGAGTTCGGCAGGCGCTGCGGCGGGCGAAGCCTGCCGGCGCCGGTAGCCGGTTTCCGGATCCACCCAGACCGGCTGGTCGGCAAGGCGCATCAGCCGTTCGGCGCCCGCCTCCGCCCGGGCGATCAGGGTGGAGACGGAAAAGCCGAACGCCGCGCACAGCCTGCCGAGCAGCGCTGCCGTCGGGCTGCTCTCGCCGCGTTCGATCTTGTGGATCATCGCCCGCGAGACGCCGGCGCGTTCGGACAGGTCGCTCAGCGACCATCCGCGCGCCTCCCTTTCGGTGCGGACGCGTAGGCCTAGACTCTGGTCGAAGTCGTCTGCTAAAGTGGACATAACGTAACAATAGTAGACGGAAAACGAAGGAGCAAGCGGCAATGGCACAGGAGGTTTCGGCACCGGCGGTCTTGATCCGCGATGCGCGGGAAGAGGACATGGCGGCCGTCATGGAGATCTACAATGACGCCGTCGCCAATACGACCGCGATCTGGAACGAGACCCTTGTCGACCTGGACAACCGTCTCGAATGGTTTCGCGGCCGGCGCGACCGCGGCTTCCCGGTGCTCGTCGCCGAACTGGACGGTGCGGTGGTCGGCTATGCTTCCTATGGCGACTGGCGCGCCTTCGACGGCTATCGCCACACGGCGGAACATTCCATCTACGTGCACAGGAATGCCCGGGGCAACGGCATCGGCCGCACGCTGCTCGGCGCGCTGATCGAGCGCGCGCGCGCATCCGGCATCCATGTCATGATCGCGGGCATCGAGGCGGAAAACGAGGCGTCGATCCGCCTGCACGAGAGTTTTGGCTTCCGCACCGTCGGGTGCTTCCGCGAAGTGGGCACCAAGTTCGGCCGCTGGCTGGACCTGACCTGCATGGAACTCTGCGTGCAACATCCCATGCAAAACAGGAACTTGGTGGCGTAGGCTGAATCGTTTTCAGAAGGATACGACATCAAGAGGTTGGCGGGACGGTCTCGATCGTCGTCGTGATTCAGGAAGCTACATGCTTCCGTCTTCCCGGCCTTGAGCCAGGAACCAGCGCGATCAGGTCTTTGATCGCAAGAGAATCTTTTTGCCTTGCGGACGCAAGGCGGGTGGATTCCGGCTCGGGGCCGGAATGGCGGAAGCGGGAGGTCTCATACTCATGCAACGCTGGTGTCGCGTAGTGTAAATCTTTCCGTGATGCCGTGCCCGTTCGACGGGGCAGAAGCTCCGCCCCGGAATCAGATTTTCAACGTCGCAAGCCAGCGCGCTGAACCGAAAAGGATTTTCGTCCTTTCGGCTATCGCTCCTCGAACGTCAGCGCCACCCCGTTCATGCAGAAACGCAAGCCATGCGGCGGCGGGCCGTCCGGAAAGACGTGGCCGAGATGGGCGTCGCAGTCCGCGCAGCGGATCTCGATCCGGTTCATGCCGTAGGAGAGGTCGCGGTGGCTCGTCACCGCACCCGGCTCGATCGGCTGGGTGAAGCTCGGCCAGCCGGTCCCGGAATTGAATTTCGCCTCGGAACTGTAGAGCGGGCGATCGCAGCAGACGCAGCGATAGGTGCCTGTCTTCGAACTGTCGAAATCCGGGCTGGAAAACGCCCGTTCCGTGCCGTGCTCGCGGGTGATGCGGTATTGCTCCGGGGTCAGCAACTGGCGCCATTCCTCGTCCGTCTTGAAAACCTTCAGCTTTGCATTCTCACTCATGGGCGTCTCCTTCGGCCCCCTATGTAGGGTGCAAAAGCGGGTAATAACATGGATGTGTTCGCCAAAATGTCTGGTCGTTGCTTTCCATGCAGGAGGATTTCGGCCATACAGGCTCGCAATCAGTTCGCCGAGCCGTAGCGCGGCATTCGACTGTCGCCGAGACGAAGGTCCTACGGTCGGCAATCGGTGCGGGGCAAGGGGTGACCGGCACGTCCGAAGGCGCGCTGCAGTAGCGTGGTTGGGGAGAAGGAATGCAATCAGGCATGATGGCCATGACGTTCGTCGCTTTCTGTCTGCCCTTTGCGGGCGCGCTGGCCGCACCCCTTCTTACCCGTCTGCTTGGTTCTCGCGCCGCCCTGCCGCTTTCGCTTTTCCCGCTGGCGATCTTCGTTCACTTCGCGCAACTCCTGCCGGAAATCGGCCGCGGCGAGATCGTCACCGGCGGCTATATGTGGGTGCCGCACTACAATGTCAGCTTTTCCTGGCTGATCGACGGTCTCTCGCTGACCTTCCTGCTGCTGATTTCGGGTATCGGCGCGCTGATCGTCCTCTATTCCGGCGCCTACCTGAAGGGCCACCCGCATCAGGGGCGCTTCTTCTCCTTCATCCTGATGTTCATGGGCGCCATGCTGGGCCTCGTGGCGTCGGACAGCTTCCTGATGCTGTTCGTCTTCTGGGAACTGACTTCGATCACCTCCTTCCTGCTGATTGGCTTCGATCATGCGCGGGAGGCATCGCGCCGGGCTGCGCTGCAGGCGCTGGTCGTCACCGGCGGCGGCGGACTTATGCTGCTCGCGGGGCTGCTGGTTATCTGGGACGTCACCGGCGTCACCCAGCTGTCGTTGCTGCTGTCCTTCGGCCCCGAAGTGCGCGCAAGCCCGTTCTACGTCGCGATCCTGGTGCTGGTGCTGGGCGGCGCGTTTACGAAATCCGCGCAGTTCCCCTTCCATTTCTGGCTGCCGAACGCGATGGAGGCGCCGACCCCGGTCTCCGCGTACCTGCATTCGGCGACGATGGTGAAGGCCGGCGTCTATCTGCTGATGCGCCTGAATCCCGTGCTCGGCGGCACGACGCCGTGGGAGACGATCCTGCCGGCCTTCGGCGGGTTGACGCTGCTCGTCGGCGCCGTCCTCTCGATCCGGCAGACCGACCTGAAGCTCATGCTGGCCTACACCACCGTCGCCTCGCTCGGCCTGCTCGTCATGCTGACCGGCTTCGGCTCGGAACACGCGGCGGCAGCCGCCGCCCTCTATCTGGTGGCGCACTCGCTGTTCAAGGGCGCGCTCTTCATGGTTGCCGGCCTTGTCGACCACGAGACCGGCACGCGCGACATCACCCGGCTCGGCGGGCTTGGTCGCGCCATGCCGCTGACCTTCGCAGCCGCGCTCCTGGCGGCGCTGTCGATGGGTGGATTGCCGCCCTTCTTCGGCTTCCTCGCCAAGGAAGAGGTCTATGTGGCGCTTTCGGGCGGCAGCCTGCGGTCGATGGCGTTCATGCTGGCGGCGGTGATCGGCAACGCGCTGATGTTCGCGGTGGCCTTCGCGATCGCCCTGAAGCCGTTCCTCGGCCCCCGCGTTGCGACGCCGAAGGCGCCGCACGAGGGGCCGGCGCTTCTCTGGCTCGGCCCGATGCTGCTTGCGGTCTGCGGCCTTGCGGCCGGCCTGATCTCGGCTGAAGTCCACGCGCTTGTCACGTCACCGCTGGCGTCCGCGATTGCCGGACAGCCGCAGGTGGTGACCGTTTCGGCCATGCCGCATGTCAGCCTTGCGCTGCTCCTGTCTGCCGTGACCATTGTGCTCGGCGTCGCCTTCTTCCTGCTTCTGGATCGCGCACGGCTCGCTGCCGACCGGCTGGTCGAGGACATCGGCTGGGGGCCGGACCGCGGCTTCGACCAGTTCATGGCCGGCCTCGTGCGCTTCTCGCACCGGCTGACGCGGCTGCTGCAGCCCGGCCGGATGGAAGTCTACCTCACGATAACCTTCGCCGTCGTCGCAGCAGCACTTCTCTTGCCGCTGGCCTGGTACGGCGAGTGGCCGCGCCTGCCGATCTGGCCGGCCGATGCGCAGTTCCACGAACTCGCGGTAATGGCGCTGGCGATCGCCGGCGTCTTCGGCGTGCTGACGGCGACAAACAGGCTGAACGCCATCCTCGCGCTCGGCATCCAGGGCTTCGCCGTGGCGCTGCTGTTCCTGCTGTTCGGCGCGCCCGACCTGTCCTTCACCCAGTTCATGGTCGAGACGCTGTCGGTCGTCATCCTGACGCTGGTGATGACCCGGCTGCACCTGCAGCCGCGCGATGCCCGCCCGCTTTCGCAGAAACTGCCAGATGCGGCGCTTGCGATCGCCTGCGGGCTGGGCTTCTCCCTCTATCTGCTGAAGGTCACACAGGGCCGCTTCGATCCCGTCCTGACGGAGTTCTTCAACCTCTATTCCAAGGCGATCGCGCATGGCGCCAATGTCGTCAATGTCATCATCGTCGATTTCCGCGGCACCGACACACTCGGTGAGATCGCCGTCGTCATGACGACCGGGCTTGCCATCCTCTCCCTGATCCGCATCCGCAAGTCGGTCGCGGGATCTGCCGCGACAGCCACCGGCCCAAAGAAGGCCACAGCAGGGGATACGCAGCGATGAATACTGTCATCTTCCGCACGCTCGCCCCCTTCCTGACCGCGCTGATGCTGCTCTTCTCGGTGTTCGTGCTGCTGCGCGGCCACAACGAACCCGGCGGCGGTTTCATCGGCGGGCTGATCGCGGCCGCGGCGATGGCGATTTACGGGGTGGCGCGCGGAATCCAGCCGGTGCGCGAAGCGTTGTGGTTCCATCCGATGGCGATCGCAGCCTTCGGCCTGCTGCTCGCCTGTGTCGCCGGGCTGGTCTCGATGCTCGCAGCCGTTCCCTTCCTGACGGGGCTGTGGATCTATCCGAGCCTCTTCGGCGTCGAGGTCCCGCTCTCCACCGTGATGCTATTCGATCTCGGCGTCTATCTCGTCGTGGTCGGCGCCATCACCTCGATCGCCCTGGCGCTGGAGAGGGAGGATATCTGATGGAAGTACTCTTCTCCCTCCTCGTCGGCGTCTTCTTCGCCGCTGCCATCTATCTGATGCTGTCGAAGTTTCTCGTGCGCATCCTCCTCGGCGTCGCGATCCTCGGCAATGCGGTCAATCTGCTGCTGTTCACCAGCGGACGCATCCTGCGTGAGGTGCCGCCGGTCATTCCCGCCGGCCTCGACCGGCAGGTGGCCGTGACCGCCAACCCGTTGCCGCAGGCGCTGATCCTGACGGCGATCGTCATCTCCTTTTCGTTCTTCGCCTTCCTGCTGGTGCTGTCCTATCGCGCCTTCCAGGATCTCGGCACCGACAACGCCAATGACATGCGCGTCGCCGAGCCCGTGGCGGACAGCGCGCCTCCGACCGGATACTGATACCCCATGGCCGCACCCGCTGGTTCCGCGATCGATCTGTCTGCCGCGCTCGTCCTGGCGCCGGCCCCGCTTGCCGACTGGCTGGTGATCCTGCCGGTCGTCTGGTGCCTGACGAGCGGCGCCGTGCTGCTGATGCTGCGCAAGAACCTGCACATCCAGCCGCTGCTCGCCATCCTGGCGCTTGCCGTGCTCGTCGTGCTGGACGGCCTGCTTCTGTGGCGCGTTGTCGATGGCGGTCCGCTGACCATGGTGATGGGGCGCTGGTTGCCGCCCTTCGGCATCGCCTTCACCGCCGATCTCACCGGCGCGCTGTTTGCATTGTTCTCCGCGCTGGTGGCGCTGGCCGGCGGCGTGTTCGCCGTGCAGAACATCGACGGCTCCGGCCGCCGCTACGGCTTCTATCCGTTCCTGCTCTTGCTGATGGCGGGCGTGTCCGGCGCGTTCCTGACCGGCGACATCTTCAATCTCTATGTTTGGTTCGAGGTGCTGCTGATCTCGTCCTTCGGGCTGCTCGTGCTCGGTTCCGAGCCGAAGCAGATCGACGGCGCGGTCAAGTATGCCTTCCTCAACCTCGTGGCGACGACGCTGTTCCTGATCGCGGTCGGCTATCTCTACGGGCTGTTCGGCACGCTCAACATGGCCGATATCGCCATCAAGGCGGCCGAGCGCCGGGCGGACCTGCCGCTGATGACGCTGGCCACCCTTTTCGTCCTCGCCTTCGGCATGAAGGCGGCCGCCTTCCCGGTCAATTTCTGGCTTCCCGCCTCCTATCATACCCCGCGCATCGTCGTCTCCGCGCTCTTCGCCGGGCTGCTGACCAAGGTCGGTATCTATTCCCTCGTGCGTGTCATGGTCATGCTGTTTCCCGTCGAGCGGGAGGAACTGAGCTTCGTCATCGCGGTGGCAGCGGCTGCGACCATGCTTCTCGGCGCGCTCGGCGCCATCGGCCAGAGCGACATCCGCCGTCTGCTCGGCTATCTCGTGGTTTCCGGCATTGGCGTGATGCTGGCCGGCATTGCCGTGGGCGGCCCCGGCGTCGCTGGCGCGATCTTCTATGCGCTCCATTCCATGGTGGTGATGACGGCGCTCTATATGGCCAGCGGTGTGGCGGGCCGGCTGTCCGGCACCTTCGACCTCAACGGGGCGGGGGGGCTTTATGGTCGCGCGGCCTATTTCTCCGCCCTGTCGCTTATCCTGTTCCTGTCGGTCGCGGGCATGCCGCCCTTCTCCGGTTTCTGGCCGAAGGTGATGGTGGCAAAGGCCGCGATCGATATCGGCGCATGGTGGCTGGCGGGTTCGGTCCTTCTCACCGGTTTCCTGACGATGATCGCGGTCGGTCGCGTCTGGGCGCTGGCCTACTGGCGGCCATCGGCCGCGCCGGCAGGCGAGGGGGCGGGCGCGGGTGCAGGGCCGGGGGCCGCAGTTGTCCTGCCGCTTTCCGCACTCGTGCTCGTCACCGTGCTGGTCGGCCTGTTCCCCGATCCGCTGCTGTCGCAGATCCAGGCGGCGGCGACCCTGCTGGCCGACCCCTCCGCCTATGTCGATTCCGTCTTCCCGCATGGAGCGCGATGATGAAGCTGGTCATTCCCGCAGTGGTGTTCGCGGTAGTCTGGGCGGCCGTCACCGGCAGCCTGTCGCCGCTCAACGTGATCCTCGGCTTTGTGCTCGGTCTTCTGGCGCTCTGGCTCATCCGCCGCGATTTCGCAGGCAACCGCACGGCTTTCCGTCCCTTGCGGCTTCTGGCGCTCGCAGCCCTTTTCGTCAAGGAACTGGCGCTGTCGGCCTTTCGGGTCGCCGTCCTCGTCGTAAGGCCGCGCATGGTGCTCAAGCCCGGCATCTTCGCCTTCCCGCTCACGGTCGACCGCGACATCGAGATCACCCTTCTGGCGAACCTGATTACGCTGACGCCGGGAACGCTGTCGGTCGACGTCTCCGACGACCGCCGCTTCCTCTACGTGCACGCGCTGGACTGTTCCGATCCCGTGGCCGCCAGGCGCGACATCGCAAACGGCTTCGAGCGCAAAATCCTGGAGGCGCTCCGCTGATGACCGCCCAGACGATCGTCCTTGCCGCATCCTCCTTCGCGCTCTTGTTGATGTGCGTCGCCTTCTTTCTCACCGCATGGCGGGTGATCAAGGGGCCGACGCTGCCGGACCGGATCGTCGCGCTCGACATGCTGGTGGCGATCGCGATCGGCTTCCTGGCCGTGGTCGCGATCAAGACGGGCTTCAACCTCTACGTCGACATCGCCATATCGCTCGGACTGGTCGGTTTCCTGGCGACGGTGGCGCTTGCCCGCTTCGTCCTCAGCCAGGGCATGCCGGAGGACGACCGCGATCCGCTGGCTTCCCCGGCTGCGCGCGGCGCGCAGTCGCCCGAACAGCGGCGGAAGCGTTCGCCCGCCAGGCGAAGGGGGCGCTGAGATGGATATTCTGCTGGCTCTTGTCGTTGCCGTGCTGCTGGTGGCTGGGGGTGTCTTTGCCTTGCTGGCTGCCATCGGCATCGTGCGTCTTCCCGACGTCTATACGCGCATGCATGCCGCCTCCAAGGCCGGCACGGTCGGCTCCGGCCTCATGCTTATCGCCGCCGGTGTCCATTCGGGGGAGTTCGCCACCTTCGCGCGCGCCTTCGCCGGCGTGGTCTTTTTCATCCTGACGGCGCCCGTGGCAGCGCATCTCGTGGCCAAGGCGGCGCACCTTGCAGGATACCGGTTGGCGCGCGGCGCGGTGTGCGACGACATGCGTGACAAGGCCAAGAACTGAGCTGCCGATACATTGCGATGCAGCACCTCCGATGGGACATATTTTTCTTGCCGCTTCACCCGAATGGGGGATGTACAAGAATCACTTGATCTGTGTCAAAATAATATTGGACTTTGCGAAAAACGATGTTATGCCACTTCAAGTAAAGCTGCTGTGTTGATTTTACTTGCGCGACCAGCTCCAGTCTAAGTTGCGATCATTCTAAAGTGCTCTTTTTGGGGTACGGTTGTGGCAAAGATTTGGATCGGTGAGGGGCGCTTCGGAAACGGAAGTAATATTAGCTATTTGTGAAATCTGCCGCCCGGGGGAGGTCCTTTCAAGGACTCGGACAGGTTCACCCAGCCCTGACAAGGTTAGCTTTGCGTAAGATCGCAGTTTGTTCCGCCTTCGCATGCCTTGCGATGGGCGGTTCAACCGACAGGAGAAGAAAATGACTGAGATTTCCGACGGCAACGGCTCTAATCTGCTGGTAGAATTGACTGCCGACATCGTTGCCGCCTATGTCAGCAACCACGTCGTCCCCGTTTCCGAACTTTCGACTTTGATCGCCGATGTACACACCGCACTGAACAACACGTCGCAACCGGTTGTTGTTGCCGAGGTGCCTGTGCCGGCTGAAAAGCCGAAGCCCCCGGTGCCGATCCGCAAGTCGGTGCAGAACGACTTTATCATCTGCCTCGAAGACGGCCAGAAGTTCAAGTCGCTCAAGCGCCACCTGATGACCCACTACGGCATGACCCCGGAGGAGTACCGCGAGAAGTGGGACCTCCCTGCCGATTATCCGATGGTTGCGCCCGCCTATGCCGAGGCGCGTTCGCGTCTGGCCAAGGAGATGGGCCTCGGTCAGCGCCGCAAGGCCCGCCGCTGACGCGCAATCGCGTGTTTCCAAGCGCGGTCACTACCATCAAGGCTTCCCCGATGCGCGGGCCACCCGCCTGCATGAGGAAGCCGCAAGAACCGAACCGGGCCGTCGCGCCCGGTTTTTTTACGCCCCTTGAAAGGAAAAAAAGCCTATTTCGGGGATGTTTGTTTACAATTTCCTTATGATTTCAATGAAGGGTTGTGCTGCGATGCTTCATTCATCCCCGCTTCCTGCGTAGGGTGTATGAATAAATTCCTATAACGGAGTGAGCACCATGCACGATCCTGAGCCGGACCCACATCGAACCGCCGTTGCAGCGCCTGCGGCCCCCGAAGGCGTCGTCCGCCGCACCGCCAAGCGACCCCGCCGATCCCGCGGAACGGCACGCTTCGGCGCGCGCCGAAGCCGGCTTCTGTCGGTCATGCAATCCGGCGACGGCGCTTTCGACTGCACCGAACCGGCCGTGCGCTCGGTCTGCCGTATCGTCCGTCAGCTGGTCGCAGAGCTTCTGGCGCTGGCGAGCGACCGGCAGATGCGGAGGCGCAACAGCCGCCGGGCGGCCGCGCATATCCGCCAGATCGCCATGTATGTCTGCCATGTGGCGCTCCAGATCTCCTTCGTGGAGATCGCAGCCGCCTTCGGCCGCGATCGCACCACGGTCAGCCACGCCTGCAACGCCGTCGAGGATCGGCGTGACGACTGCGCTTTCGACGATTTCGTCGCCACCGTTGAGCGCATCGCGCTTTCGATCTTCGCAAGCGCCGGGGCGGTCGAGCATGAATGAGAAAAAATCCGCGATGCCTGCACCCGCCGGCAGGCCACTCGCAGCGTTGCTGCGCTTTCTGGCGACCGCCGGAAAGGCGAAGCTCGGCGCCGGGGACCCCCTCAGCCTCAAGTCCGAAGGCGGCAGGACGGCGACCGTCGCCGCGGACGTCGTGCGCGAAGCGGTCCGGCTCGGGCTGGCGGTCCGGAACGGCGACGAGCTGTCGGCCGCAGCCGGAACCAGGACCTATCTGCGCCGCCTTCTGGCCGGTGTGGAGGGCTATCAGGACCAGCACCGCGACATCGCCGCGCGCACGGTCGATACCGCGTCCGGCCGCCAGGCGGTGCGGGTCAACCAGCTGGAATCGCCGCTATCGGCGCTGGCGCGCCTGAAGGACAAGGCCGGGACGCCTTATCTCGGCGAGAGTGCCGTTGCCGCCGGCGAGCGCCTCGCGCGCGATTTCCTGCGGTGCGGCTTGCAGCCGCGGCTGACGATGAGCTGGGAACCGCGTCTTGCCGGGCGCAATGGCGGCGAACTGGGTCAGGCGCGCGAGATCTCCGATACGGCGGTGGCAGCTCGGCAGCGCCTGCAGGCTGCCATCGAGGCGATGGGGCCGGAGCTTGCCGGCGTCGCCCTTGACGTCTGCTGCTTCATGAAGGGGCTGGAGACGGTGGAGCGCGAACGCCAGTGGCCCGTGCGTTCCGCCAAGCTGATGCTGCGCGCGGCCCTGATGGCACTGTCACGTCACTACGCGCCCGCGCCACCGCCGCAGCGGCGCAGCCACAGCTGGGGCGCGGAGGGTTTCCGGCCCGACATGGCCGACCGCTTCGGCCGGGCGGATTGAGCCGAACGGAAATGAGGTGAGCGAAGGTCGCTGCCGTCTCAGGCGGCGACACGCACCGTCGCTTCCTCGCGGATGCGCCGCACCATCGAGCGCAATCCGTTGGCGCGCTGGGAGGAGAGATGCTCGACGAGGCCGATCTTGTTGAAGACGTCCAGCGCATCGGTGCGGGCGATCTCGGACGCGTGCCTGCCGGAATAGACAGCCAGAACGATGGCCACCAGGCCACGGACGATATGCGCGTCCGAATCGCCCTCGAAGGTCAGGACCGGGTCGCTGCCGCCGTCCGAATGGGTCACGAGCCAGACCTGGCTGGCGCAGCCCTGCACCTTGTTTTCCGACGCGCGCTTGTCTTCGCTGAGCTCCGGCAGCGCCTTGCCGAGCTCGATGACATAGCGATAGCGGTCCTCCCACTCGTCGAGAAAGGCGAAGTCGTCGATGATCTGGGCGAGGTCTGTCATGTCGTGTCCCGTTGTCGTCTGCCGCCACATATAATACCAATGATCGACGATAGTAACCTATTGCGCCGGATCGATTTAGGTTTCCGGCCAGGCGACAACCGCTTCCGGGCCAATCGGTCCGCTCCGGTCTTTTCCTTGCCGGATGACCGGATGGAGGCCGCACATCATCGATCATTGGTATGATGCAGTCGACCTGCGATTTGAACCATGCAGCTGTGCGGGCGCCGGCGCCAAAAAAAAACGCCGCGAGGCATGGGCAATCCTCGCGGCGGCTGTAAACAGCGACAGTTCAGGCAGTAATGGAAGATATCAGGATACCGGGTCGGGACGGCGCGAGGGAACGGCGATGGTGCCGGTGACGACGCCGTCCGGCTCACCTGCGGCCTTGTGCGCCTCCTCGGCGGCCGGCACGGAAAGTGCGGGCATCGGCTGGTCGAGGGCGGTTGCTGTGTCGCCGGGCTGTTCGGCCGGGTCGGCGAACTGGGAGTCCAGCAGCTTGTAGGCCACATGCGCGCCTTCGCGTGCCCGGTGCCCCAGCGCCACGAAGGCTTCGGCGCCCTTCTGGCAGACGTCGGGCTTCTCAAGGCACAGATCGGAAAGGTAGCGGATGGCTTCGCTCGCCGCGTTCACGGTATTGCCGAGTTCCATGGTTGGCCCGTGTTCGAGCTTCTGCGTCGACTCGCTGTCGAACAGCGGCAGAAGCACCAGAACAAGCGAGAACCAGAACGCTCCCTTGATCAGAAACCACATCGTCGTGCCCATCCTCAGTCTGCGGCGCCTGCCACTCTCTTGTCTATGGAGTGGCTTTGGCGTCCTTGCCGTCCGGCGCGACTCTTTCGGCCGCTGCCGTTTGTTGATGCGAGAATACGCGGGACAGGAAAATGGCCCTTTTCCGGAATCACTCGGGTTTTCCTCAAATTTGCATAAAATTTGAAGGAAGCGCCGTTGTCGGGCATTTCTCGCAAATTTTAGCGATCGTCGTTAAGCATCGTGGCAGGAGTTGGGAGACGAAGCTCCGAAGAACCGGGCCTTCACCGTCGACCGGCGCGGCACACAGGTTAACGCGAACGGAAAAATGCCGCATTTTGAAACGCTTACCCGCCGTTAACCACGAAGTTCAAATGCCGCCCGTATCGCTTTGAAACAGGCTTTTTCGGCCCTTTCGGGGGCTTTCGGACCGTCGATGTTTATCCTTTTCTAAGTCGCCGGTGCGATTCTGCGACCAGATAAAAGAACAACAGACGGCAGGGTATTGCGTGCGTCTTCTGAGTGACATCGCTGACAGGATGGCAGCCATTGCGGCTGCTGTTACGGGTGAGTTTTGTGCGGCCGGCACGGACGCCGGATCGCCGGCGGGCCTGCGCGCGATTCTGTTGTCCTCGCTGGTCGCCGTACCCGTGCTGCCGCTTGCGCTCTGCGCTGTCATGCCGGTTTCCGCAGCGCTGCCGGCAGGTGCGGCCCTTGCTGCCTCCGGCGGCCTGCTGGCGACCGCTGCGGCTTCCCTCGTCTCGCGCCGCCGTTCGGGCCAAAGGCTTCAGATGGCCATCAGCCCCGCGCCCGATCCGGCCGGCACCTACGATCTCTTCGCCGGCCTCGTCACCGTCCACGATCCGCGCGGCCATGTCACCGCCGTCCACGGACGCGACCGCGAGGCGCTGCTGAAGCCGATGCGCGATCCGTTCGGCCGCGGTTTCATCGACCAGATCCACGTGTCCGACCGGCTGGGCTTCCTCCAGGCGATCGACCGGCTGCGCCAGGGCGAAGCTCATGCGCGCATCGACGTCCGCCTCGAACAGGGGCGTGCCGGCGAGGCGAGCGGGCAGTTCCTGCACGTGCGCACCGAGATGACGGCCGTTCGCGACACAGCCGGCCTTCTGGCTTCGATCGTCGCCCAGTCGCGCGACATTTCCGAGGAGGCCCGGCTGCGCAGCGACAGCGCCCGCAAGGCCGCCGAGGCTGAATCGGCCAACGACGCCAAGACCCGCTTCCTCGCCGCCGTCAGCCACGAGCTGCGCACGCCGCTGAACGCGATCCTCGGCTTTTCCGATATCCTGGCCGGCGAGTACTTCGGGCGGCTGGAGAACGATCGCCAGCGCGAATACGTCGCGCTGATCCATCAGTCCGGCGGCCACCTGCTGTCGGTCGTCAACACCATGCTCGACGTCAGCAAGATCGAGGCGGGCCGCTACGAGCTGCTGCTGGAACCGTTTGCGGTCGCCGACAGCGTCAACGCCTGCGAGCAGATGCTGGCGCTGCAGGCCCGCCAGAAGGGTGTGCGCCTGACCAGCCGCGTGCCGCACGACATCGGCGAGGCCGTGGCCGACCAGCGCGCGCTGCAGCAGGTCCTGATCAATCTCGTCGGCAACGCCATCAAGTTCACCGACAAGGGCGGCATCGTCACCATCGAGGCTGCGCGCAAGGGCCGCGATCTCGTCCTCAGCGTCAGCGATACCGGCATCGGCATCCCCGCCGAAAAGCTGGATCTGATAGGCCAGCCCTTCGTTCAGGTGGAAAACGAATATACGCGCAAGTACGAGGGCACCGGTCTCGGCCTGTCGCTGGTCAAGGGGTTGGTCGCGCTGCATGGCGGCACGTTTGTGATCCACAGCGATCCGGGCGAGGGCACCCGCATCACCATCACCATTCCCGCCGACGGCGCGGCTGCGGCCGGCGCGGGCGAGACCGGCGCTGTGGTCAATGCCGGGGAATTCCCGCCGCGGCTGTTTCCCCGCGAGCGGAACGATGCGATACGCATGCAGATGACGGAGGGTGCTTCCTCAGAAGCTGACAAGGACACAGGCTATGAAGGCAGGGGCCATGACGGCACGCGCGCGAAAACAGCCTGACCGCGGGCGCAATGCCGGCGCCCGCAAGCGGCAGGCTCCATCAACGGGTATACTCCAGCGCTCCATGGTCGCGCTCGGAGCGTTCGCCGCACGCCATCCGTCCGTGATCGGCGGCGGTGCCGCCTTTGCCGTCGTCTTCTCGTTCGTCGCGGCAAATGCGCTGTGGTACCAGCCGGGCGGCCATCCCTCGCCGATCATGAAGACCCGCACCGCGCAGAACACGCTCGGCTTTTCCGCACTCCGCAAGCCGCCCTCCGACGTCACCACCTTCGTCATCGAGCGCGAAGGGGAGGCGGGCGACGAGGCGCCGGCCCGCGAAGCCGGACAAGTCTCCGGCCTGGTGCTTGACATCCAGACCGCACTTGCGCGCCAGGGCCTCTATGCCGCAGACCCTGACGGCATCATGCAGAAGGAGACGGCCGATGCGATCCGTCGCTTCCAGCAGGCGCGCGGTCTGTCGGTGACAGGCGAGCCGAGCGAGGACCTGCTGGTCGAGCTCGGCGGCGCAGCCGCGCCGCGCGAGGTTGCGGTGCTGCCGACGGAGCGCCCGGTCGAGACGGCGGCGGAAAAGGATACGGGTACGGCGATAGACCCGATCGCCGCGGCGATCCGCGCCGCCGAAGCCGAGCTGCCGGCAAGCCCGGCACCCAGACCCGCCGCAGCGGGGCAGTCGGCCCAGTCAAGCGCTTCCCAGTCAGGCTCACGCCAGTCAGGCTCACCCCAGTCAAGCGCCCAGTCAAGCGCTCTGGTGATGAAGATCCAGAAGGGGCTCAGCAACATCGCCTATGCCGATATCGCCGTCGACGGTGTCGCGGGTGCGAAGACCCGTGAGGCGATCCGCGCCTTCGAGAAGCACTACCGTCTGCCCGCCACCGGCGAGCCGAACGAGCTGGTGCTGAGCAAGCTCAAGGAAATCGGCGCGCTCTGAGGATCCCGGCAAGAGCGCAAAACGGTTGCTTCCAGTGATGGCTGAAAGCATCGAAAGCGCGTGGTTCCTGTCCGGTCACAGCCTCGTCCCCTCCGTTCCTTGTTGACTGGCATCGTCGCAGGTCGCACCGCCAGCCTTTATGCCCTCCTGCGGTCGAATATTTCGAGCCGCCGGCCGTTCTTAAGGTTTGGGTTCAATTCGATACGGGAAGAAATTTGATGGCCAAAGTTACCTGGTTTGCGTCTCTCGGCGATTACGGGACGTTCGACGAAAAATGGTTCGGCGAGATGCGGGCGTACAGCCACAGCTCGACCAAGGTGACGATGGTGGCGCCCAACGGGGTGAAGTTCAGCGTGACCGGCAAGGGATTGAAGGTGGACGCCGACGGCGAGCCAACCGGCGGCACGATCAAGTCCATCGTCTTCTACAGCCGCGACGGCGCGAAGCTGAACGAGTTCACCGGGCTTTCGGTATCCGCGGCTACGCTGCAGAAGACCATCAACGCCTATGGCTGGGAAGGCATGCGCATGGTCGTCCTGAAGGACGACGACACCCTGATCGGCTCCTCCATTTCCGACCAGCTCTACGGCTATGACGGCAACGACGTCTTCAAGGCCGGCAAAGGCGACGATCGCATCTTCGCCTCTAACGGCAACGACACGCTCAACGGCGATGCCGGCGACGACTGGCTGATTGCCGGCAACGGCAAGGACAAGCTTTATGGCGGCAGCGGCAACGACGTCGTCAACGGTGGACTTGGCCGCGATGTGCTGAGCGGCGGCACCGGCGCGGACCTCTTCCTCTTCGTCGTTCCCGAGGAAAGCCCGCTATCCTCGTCGGGCCGCGATATCATCCTCGATTTCAGCCGCTCCCAGCACGACAAGATCCAGCTCGACGTGATGGATGCCGACACCAAGAAGGCCGGCGACCAGGATTTCGCCTTCATCGGCACCAAGGCGTTCACGGCCGCAGGCCAGATCCGCTACGAGAAGAAGGGCGGCGATACCTTCGTCTACGGCAACGTGGATGCCGACAAGGCCGCCGAATTCGCCATCGTCATCGACGCGTCGATCGACCTGAAGGCATCCGATTTCATACTTTGAGGGCAAAGCGCGGCGGGAATCGCTGCATCTGAAAACGCGGGCGGCGAAAGCCATCGCAGGGAAAGGCGCTCTGAACCCTCCCCGCAGGGGGGAGGGCTCAACCCGGCTTCCCTGCCGAGAATTTCGCTCGCCGCTCTCCATCGGGGGCTTCGCTCGGGCAGGGCGGTGACGGTTGTCTTCTCCCCGTCCTGGGGAAAATGGCCGGCAGGCCGGGAGGCGACGTGCCAAAGCCGCCGCCGTCCCGCAAAGTCCGGGCACCGCGCCAGCCGTTGCCTCGGCGGGCGATGACCGGTATGAGGCTGGATGCGCCTGAAATCAGAGATCTTCGCCTCAGCCCTGGTCCGCAACGTCTTTGCGCGCGGCGATTTCGCCGCGATCGAACGCAAGGGAGCGTCCGACGGCGGCGCGATCTTCATCCGCCAGTCGTTTCGCGACGGCACCGAGACGCTCTACGCGCCCGCACCGCAAAGCTTCTTTGATGACGACGACGGCTCCCGCCGGCTGTTCGAGCGGCGCCTGCACAACAGCGCCCGCGAGGACGTCACAGCGGCGCTGGAGCGCGAGCTGCGGTTCGACCCCGACCTCTGGATCGTCGCGCTGGAGGCCGATGACATCGGCGATCTGATCGATCTGGCCGAGACGGACGAAAAGAAAATCGACCCCAAGGATTCTTTGTTCCGCCGGTAACCGGCTGGTAGGCAGAACCGTGCCACAACGGCGCTCAGAAGCGGGCATGTCCTTAGTCCCGCTCGCCGGAGCCGCCACCATGTTCGTCGTTCTGCCCGCGCTCGCCGTTCTCATCGCCGCGATGTTCGTCGCCACCATGTATGCCGCCGTCGCGGCCGACCTGCGCGACGCCAGGACGGAACGCCGCATCTTCTGACCGGCCATCAGCGTCGACATCCAACCGCCTGCCGGTCTTCGTCGTCCGCGTCCGCGCGTCACCGCGCCGTCAGGGCTGATGTGCGCCGCTGCCGGTCGTCAGGCGCGTCGCGCGGCGTTGTCTTTGCGCCAGTCGCCGGTGTCGGAGTTTGCCGCCGTGCGCGGCTGCGGTGAATGCGTGTAGGCGTCCGCCCGTCGCCAGCTCTCGACCCGCTCGATGCAGGCTGGGCGGTCGAGGCCGGACAGCAGGAGATCGGCGCGCCGCACACTGCCGCTGGCCTGCGCGAGATGGGGATAGAGGCGCAGCAGCACATAGGAACTGTCGGCACGGGGTGCGTCGAGCGCCACGAAAGCGGTCGCCAGCTGCCGTCCGGAGACGTCGAGCAGGATGCGTTCGCTGAGCCATTGGCTGGCGTCGAGCGCGTCGGCCAGCACGACGCCCAGCATGCCGGTCTCGCCGGCGCGGGCGAACCGGACGATCAGCGCCAGATGCGCGTCCTCGACGGGTGCAAGCGGCTTGATGCCTGTGTCCTGCGGCATCTGCGCGCGCGCCAGTGCCTTGATCTCTTCGCGCAGCTCTTCCTCGCGCGCCTGCCGGTTCGCTTCGGTTGCTGTCGCCGTGTCTGCGGGAGCGTTCTGGGTGCTTCGGCTGCGCTGGGCCTGGTGCAGCCCCACGAGGGCCTCGATCAGTTGCGGCGAGAGGTCGTCGCGCCGCTCGATCGCGCGGGCATGGTCGGGCGAGGCCTCACGCAGCATCTCCAGAAGCACGCGCTGGCTCAGCGCCTGCGACCGGGTCAGGAAGATCGCTGCGATTGCGATCGGCTCGCGCGCGATGAAGTGGGAAAGCTCTTCGGGCAGCACGGCGCATTGCGACAGGGCGGCGACCGCCTGCCGCCGTGCCTCGTCGCTGGAGGCGAGGTAGAGCGGGACGAAGAGTTCGTGAAACTGTTTCAGATCGGAACGGGAAGGGCGAGCGAGACTTTCGAAACCGGATACGGTGGCCATGAGGACGATGTCCTTGAGCCGGCCTGCCTGCGGCTTTTCGAGTTCGCGAAAACTGTCCCCCACCACGCACCACTCTTTACGCAAATGCAGCCGTTCCCGGTGCCTGCCGGGCCGGGCCGCCTGTGGGTCCGGATAGGCAGGACTGCCGCGGGTGGGCGGCCCTTGAGAGAACCGCAGCCGCTTGAACCGATTGATGGACAACAATTAGACGAAAAGAATTAGCAAGATGTTAACCGTAATGGCATTACGCTTCAGGCATAGGGATGGGCAGCTGCGCGCATGCAAGCCATGCTACCATCCAGGCGGTTTCACGGGACTGTGTCGCGACAGGTTTCCGCGATAGCTGTACAAGGCAAGGTGCGATGCATCGGATACGCTTTGACTGGTAGGGGCGAGATTCTTTCCCGCATCGGGAAACATTCATCGACCCTCGATCATTCAGGGTTCGATTGCGGCATTTGTGTTCTGCGTTTTCATTGCTGCAATCGGGACGGATTCGGTGGCACTGGCCCGATAGGCGGGCAGGATGAAATTTGTGCGTTACTTCATCCGTCTAGATTCTTGTTAGGAGGCGAGAATGGCAGACGTGGTTCGATTGCAGGAAAGATTGTCGCGCATGCCGCGACGCGAAAGGCTCTGGCACGAGGTGCCCGCGGCGGTTCTGCTCTTCACGGGCGTGCGCTACGAAAAGCTTACCCCGGCGATGGCGGCCAAAACCCGTGCCGGGCGCCGCAACAGCGAAACCGGCAAGGACGCGCGCCGATAGGCGAAGCGGCCGGACGATGCGCCACCATGAGCGCGCCTGCGTCCCGCGGGCGAGGCACGGCGCTGAAGGATGCCGCCGCGAGGGCGCGGTTTCACGGAGGTCGCGAGTGGCGATCTGTTTCCCGGCTGTGTTCAGCAGGAATCGCCGGCATGCAGCGCCGGCAGACCTTTCCATTTGATCTCGCAGAAGAAAGTCGGAGTCCGGTCCGCTCTCATTCGAGCGTGCCCTGGTCGATCGCCTCGCAAGCGGCGTTGGCGAGAAAGGCGCGCGCGGCCTCGTCCATCGTTGCGGTCGGCACGAAGGTGCGCAGCACCACATAGCCGTCCTCGTCCGGCATTTCCACGAGTATCGACTGGGAGAGCGCCTGCGGCAGCGCCTTGCGGATGGCGTTCAGCTGGACCGCTGTTGCCACCACCACGTCGAGCGCGCCTGCCACGGCGGTGCGGTCGTTCATGCTGAAGACCTCGTTGGCGGCGCTGTCGAAAAGTCCGACCGACCAGAACGGCACGCCCGGCGGCGCATAGAGGCGCACCGGGTTTTCAGCCACCGAAAGCGCGCACACCGCCAGCCGCATCTCGGGATCGTCGTTGATCAGGCCGCCGCCGGCGACCGTCTCGTTCGGCAGAGGGTAGAAGCGCAGCGGTTCGCCGAGATCGGAGATGCGCGTATAGGCGTCGTTGCCGGTGAAATAGGGCACCGCGAGGATGATCAGGATGTGAAGGGCAGCAGCCCCCAGGAGCCCGATCAGCGTGGCAAAGAGGATGCTACGCATTGGCGCATCCCGTGCGGTTGATCGCCGGCATCGACAGGTCGATCACGCCGGAACTGCCTGCTGTCGGCGTGTCGAGCAGCGTCAGCACCAGCCGGAACGGTTGGCCGGGCGGCACCGCCAGCCAGTTGCCGGGCTGCGCGTCGGCGGCGACGTGCACGGCAATGCTGTTGTCGGGACGCCGCAGTACCGTCCAGGAGTTCAGCCCGCCGGTGATGTCGCGGGCAACGGGCACCGGCCGGCCGTCGGGGGTGGTCGCGTGCAGCGTCCAGAACCGCGCCTGCGGCGTCAGCCCGACGATGTCGTAGGAGCAGCCGCCGGAAAGCGGCTGGCCGGCGCTGTCGTTGGCGGCGCGGAAGACGAGGCCTTCGGCGCTCCCGAACAAAAGCGCCCCGTCGCGCGCACGGTGCGCCTTGGCGTATGGGTCGGCGCGGCTCGTCTGCGCGGTGGGGAAGGCGTTCCACGGCCCGAGCGCGATCGACCCGAAGCCGATCGTCGCCTTCAGCGCCCATACGGCGGAAAAGGTTCCAAGCCCGAAGGTGATGGCCAGTGCCAGGGCGACGAGGAGGGGGATACGGAACAATGCGGCCTACCGGTTGGATGCGCGACGAAAGATCGACGCCGCCGCGAAAAGCGCTCCCGGTGATGGCATCTGCGCGGAACATTGCATGATTCCGTTACGGAAATCGATGCCAAACGCACCACACGGCACCGCCGCCCGCAGTCCTTTCAATAGTCCATCGGACAGAGCCCCTCATCCGCCCCGCCAGGCACCGTCTCCCCGCTGGCGGCGAGAAGGACGCGCGACCGTGGCGTTTCCTTCCTTGCCGTACCGGACGGCGTGACCTGCCGCGCCGCGGGCAGGCCCATCGCACCTGCGGGTGTAGATTGTTGTGCCGCAATGGAGCGACGGCGTGGCGGCACGTCGGCACATGCCGGCCTGGCCCTCAAAGGGCTGCGACGCGTCCGTCGGCGGAGAGCGGCTTGGCGTTTTCCAGGTCCTTGGCGATCTGGCGCAAAAGGCGCGTCACGCCGACCGAGAGCGAGCGCGGGCGCACCAGCGCCGGCAGCGCGTCTCCCGGCTGCTCGGAGGGCGGGGCGGCGGCGGTCTTGGCCGCTGCCGGTCCGGGCAGGGGGTTCTCGATGCCGGGGATGGGGCGCAGCTCGATGCCCTGGTGGGCGTAGTCCATCAGCCGCTTGAAGCTCATCGCCGGCAGCGAGCCGCCGGTCATGTTGTTGGTGGAGGTGTAGTCGTCGTTGCCGAACCAGACGGCGGTCGTGTAGTTGCCGGTGAAGCCGACGAACCAGGCGTCGCGATAGGCCTGGGTGGTGCCGGTCTTGCCGCCGGTGACGATGCCGCCGTCAAGCGCCGCCTTGCGCGCGGTGCCGTTGACGGGGATGTTGACCAGCATCCTGTTCATGTTGGCGTTGGCCGTTTCCGACAGCACGCGGCGCGCCGGTGGCTCGTCGCGACCGAAATCGTAGAGAATGTCGCCGTCATAGTTCAGGATCTGGGTGACGCCATGCCGGTGCGACTGCAGCCCGCCGGCGGGAAACACCCCATAGGCGGTCGCCTGGTCGAGCACGGTCACCTCCGAGGTGCCGAGCGGCATGGTCTTGTCGGTGCGGATCGGCGTCTCAACGCCCATGTCCTTGGCCGTCTGGGCGATCACCTCGGTGCCGAGCAGGTCCTTGGCCAGGCGCACCGGTATCGTGTTGATCGACTTGGCGATCGCCGTCATGTATGTGACGCGGCCGGCATAGCTGCGGCCGTAGTTCTGTGGCGACCAGCCGCGCCAGGTGATCGGCGCGTCGACGATGGTATCCTCCGGCGTCTTGCCCTTCTCCATCGCCGCCGCGTAGGTGTAGACTTTGAAGGACGAGCCCGGCTGGCGCAGCGCCTTGGTGGCGCGGTTGAACTGGCTTTCGCCGTAGTCGCGCCCGCCGACCATGGCGCGCACCGCGCCGCCGTTTTCGATCATCACAAGCGCGCCCTGCTTGACGCGGAAGCTCTCGCCGTACTGGCGCAGGCTCGTCTCCACCGATTCCTCCGCCGCCGCCTGCAGCCCCATGTCGATCGTCGTGCGCACGATCAGCGAGTGCTGGGCGAAGGGGCGGGCGATCCGCTGCACCTCGTCGAAGGCCCAGTCGAGGAAGAAATCGGGCGCTGTGCGCTCCTGCCGGTCGATGACGCTCGCCGGATTGCGCCGGGCCGCGATCACCTGTCCCTCCGACATCAGCCCGCCCTGCACGAGGTTGGTCAGGACCTCGTTGGCGCGGGCGCGGGCGGCCGGCAGGTTGACGTGCGGCGCATAGCGGGCCGGCGCCTTGAACAGGCCGGCCAGCATGGCGGATTCGGCGAGGTCGACATCGGTGATGTCCTTGCCGAAGTAGAACTGCGAGGCCGCCGCCACCCCGAAGGTGCCGCCGCCCATGTACGCGCGGTCGAGATAGAGCCTGAGGATCTCCTTCTTCGACAGGTTCGCCTCCAGCCACAGCGACAGGAAAGCTTCCTTGATCTTGCGCTCGATCGTGCGCTCGTTGTTGAGGAACAGGTTCTTGGCGAGCTGCTGCGTCAGCGTCGAGCCGCCCTGCACGACGCCGCCGGCGCGCGCGTTCTCCGTCATGGCGCGGGCAAGCCCCAGGAAGTCGATGCCGAAATGGTCGAAGAAGCGCCGGTCCTCGGTCGCCAGCACCGACTTGATCAGATGGTCCGGCAACTCGTCGATCGGCACGGAATCTTCGTGGATGATGCCTCGGTGGCCGATCTCGTTGCCGTAGCGGTCGAGGAACGTGACGGCGAAGTCGCTCTGGTTGCGCCAGTTGCCCTTGGTTTCCTCAAAGGCCGGCAGCGCCAGCGCGAGCAGCAGGACGAAGCCGGCCGTCCCGAGGTTCATGCCCTCGCCGGCGATCTCGAAGACGGCGCGCTTCCAGCCTTTGACGGTGAAGCGCCGGAAGAAGATCGTGATCTCCTCCCAGATCTCCGCCAGTCTGAAGCCGGCGTTCCAGATGGTCGAATCGATAAAGCTGTCAATGCGCAGCAGAATGTGGC
Organism: Rhizobium subbaraonis; assembly: GCF_900220975.1. GTDB lineage: Bacteria > Pseudomonadota > Alphaproteobacteria > Rhizobiales > Rhizobiaceae > Mycoplana > Mycoplana subbaraonis. The sequence continues at coordinate 431,304 of NZ_OBQD01000001.1, forward strand.
GTTTGCGGCGACGCTGCTGTTGCGGCGGCTCGGGGGCGTCCAAGTGGTCTTCCAAGTGGTCGTCCTGCACGGCTGTCCATCCTCATGCGCGCGAAAGGCCCCTCGCGCGATCTGTCCTTGACGATATCAGTCAATCGCCATGGATAAAACAGCATGGTTTCCGTTCCGTTGCCGTGGCTGCCACGTTCGGTGGGCATGCGTGCAGGACGGCCACAGTCCGGCGGGCGTGGCCCTCCCGATGAAGCCGCCGCAACGCGTCCGGCCGCGCTTTTGCTTGACCTTTGGGCCGCCCGGGTCCACTGGACAGGGATGAACGCGAAGACCGAGATGAAACAGGACGTCGTGGCGGACATCGCCGGCGACGAGCTGCCGTTCTGGCGGACCAAAACGCTTGCCGAGATGTCGGATGGCGAATGGGAGAGCCTGTGCGACGGCTGCGGGCTCTGTTGTCTCAACAAGCTTGAGGACTGGGACACGGGCGAGATCGTCTGGACCTCGATCCGCTGCCAGCTGCTCGACGACGAGAGCTGTCGCTGCAAGGACTACGAGAACCGCCAGGCGACGGTGCCGGACTGCATCCGGCTGACGGTCAAGTCCGTTTCCGAGATCAGCTGGCTGCCGCCGACCTGCGCCTATCGCCTCGTCCGCGACGGCGAGGACCTATACTGGTGGCATCCGCTGGTCTCCGGCGATCCCGAAACGGTCCACCTGGCCGGCATTTCCGCGCGCGGCCGCACGGTCAGCGAGGAAGGGATCGACGTGGAGGACTTCGAGGACTACCTCGTCACCTGGCCGCTCGAAGTCGGCAAGGACGGCCGGCGCGCCTAGGGCATGTCGCGCAGAAGTGCGCAGCGGTTTTGCGACAACGACATGCGCAAGAGCAATGACCCAAAGCGCGTTGCGTCTTCACGCCGGCGTCATCCGACTTTGCCCCGGATGCCATCATCACGCGAAATTCATCGCGCGATTGCGATTTGACATGTTTGCGCCCTAGAGCGGTCATCACTGCTTTCTATCTTTCTCCGGTAGGGACGAATTCCCAAGGAGAAACAGAATGATGACCGACGTCACTTCCACCCCTTCGAGAAGGCTCCGCAAGGCGCTCGTCATAGCGCTGGCCCTGCCGCTCGCCGCTGCAACGGCGCTACCTTCGCTTGCGCAGGAGGGCGACATGTCGCCGATGCCGGGCGTTGCCGCGTCGGGCGATCGCGGTCCTGATCGCGCCAGGCCGGATAGAGACAGGCCGGATGGAGACAGGGCTGGGCGCGGCTATCACGGCCAGCACATGATGATGGGCGAGCGCGGCGGCGATCGCGACCGTGATCGCGGGCAGCGCCGCTGGCATCATCGTGAATGGTCGGGCGAGCGACTGGCGATGCGGCTTGCGGCGGCGGAGACGGCGGCCGGCATCAAGTCCGCACAGCTCGACGCCTGGCGGACCTTCACGGCGGCACTGGTCGATTTCGCAACGCCGTCGCGCCCGGGCGACATGCCCGGGGACGCCCAACCTCCGGCTCCGCCGCCACCGGCGGGTGCAGATGCCGGCACCCCGCCGCCGCCGCCGCCCGGTCCCGCCGGCGAGGCCCGCCAAGATCGCATGCGGCCCTCCGGCTTCGACATGCTCGACCGCATGATTGCGCGCGTCGAGAACCGGGCCGAGAAGGCCGAGAAGCTGAAGCAGGCCAAGCAGGCGCTGCAAGCGGTGCTCGAGCCCGGACAGAAGGAGACGATCGAGCGCATGCTCATGCCTAACCGCGGGAAGCATCGCGGCATGCGTTGATCGCTGATCGCCGCCTGAACGCGCGCCGAGCTCGGCCCTTTTACAGGTTTGTCTTGGCTGACTGTGTTGCCGGCCGCGGGGTTTGCCCCGCGGTTGTTGCGGTTTGTGCCGGCTGCTGCCCGCAACCGCTGTGTCTCCGCCAAGAGCCCCGGGCGGGGCGTCTCTTCGCTCCTGAAGCGCTGGCCGCCGGAAAGGGGGGCCAGCAATCGCCCTCCAGCCGAAACGGCGTCGCCTGACGTGAAAGAGCGCTGCAAGAACGATGCACAAGAGCAGGTCCGAGCAAACGGATCTCACCAGGCTTGCTCGAGTTCAGAACTCGTCCCTGCGCCGACTGCGCGGATCGTCGGACAGTCTTTCCCGGTAGATCGCGCCCTCGCGCGCCAGTCGCCGCCACGGACGCGCCTTGTTCAGCGCGATGTCGTAGGCCGGGTCCTGCCGGTCCAGAAGTAACTCGGCGAAGCCCGCCGCGCCCGACGGCAGGCAGCGCACCGCCCATTTGCCGTCGGGCCCGACGATCGCGGCAGGCGCCCGGTCCGGGACGGTCTGCGCCGGCGTGGCGGCGCTGATCCACAGGCAGTTCAGCCCTGCATGGGCGCGCAGCGCGGTGTCGAAACGGCCGGGAATGCCATAGGAGGAAAACAGGACCGCATCGACCCCGCTTCGCTCGTACTCGGCGAAGACCTCGGGAAACTGGGCTTCGATGCAGATCGCGCAGCCGATCCGGTATCCGTCGACCGTGAAGGTGATGGCTTCGGTTCCAGGCGTATACCAGCCGTCCAGCTCGCTGTTGGAGAGGTAGCGCTTGTCGTATCGGGTTACGAGGCTGCCCTGATCGGAAAGCACGTAGAGGCTGTTGTGTGGCGGGGCGGAAGCGGCAAGCCGGTGCGCGCCTCCGACGACGGCAAACAGCCGCAGTTGGCCGCACAGCGCCGCGATTGTGCGCAGCTCTGCCTCCTGTCGTTGCCAGTCAAAGCGCGCCCATTCGGCGGGATGGCCGATCTGGGCCTTGGCATAGCCGGAAAGCGCGCCCTCGCAGAAATGCACCAGCCGCACGCCCGCCGCCGAAGAAGCGACCATCATGGCGCGGATGTGCTCGCCATTGGCGCCGATGTCCGGCGTCACGATCGTCTGCGCCGCTGCGATCCTCAAGCTTGCCTCTCCGTTCATCGACTCGTTCATCTGGTTCACGATTGTCCATGCGATCACTGCAAAGCGAAACCGCCAATCGTGGGGGTACCGGGACCTGTAGGATTGGCAGCCTTCGGCCCGCCGTTGACGGCCATCGCCATTCCGCGCTAGCCCGTTGCCATGGCGATCGGCCGGAGCGGCCGCAGGGAGCAGGCGCATGAGTGGCAGGGACATCTTCAAGGCGCGGCTGAAGGACGCCGAGGTGCTGCGCGAGGCGGGGCGTTTCGACGCGGCGATCGACATCCTGAACGCGATCGCCGCCGATCCCGAAAGCGCCCTCCTCGGCCCGCCGACGGTGCTCGGACTGCCGCGCCCGCTGCATTCGGCCTTCCTGAAGGTCGCCAAGCGGCAGGGCGACATGCTTCGGCGCATCGGCTATCAGCATACGCTCGTGCCGCCGCCGGCCGTGCTCGCCCCCTTCGGCCGCTATTCGGCAACGGAACGGGCGGCCCTGGCCCAAGCGGGCCGCCAGCCGGTGCCGCGCGTGCTGCACATGGTCTGGATCGGTTCGGCCGCGTTGCCGGCATCGACTGCGGCCTGGGCGGAGCACGCCACCCGGCACGGCTACGGCTGCCGCCTCTGGCGCGAGGCCGATCTTGCCCGCGAGGGCATCGACCGTCATCCCGTCTTCACGGCGATGCTTGCGATCGGCGACCTGCCCGGCGCGGTCGACGTCGCCCGCTACCTGATCCTGGAGCGCTTCGGCGGTATCTACCTCGATTGCGACTGGTACCCGGCACGCCCCGGCATCGCCTTTCACGATCTCCTGCCGCTGACGGGACTGACGGCGCTGGCCGAGGACATCCCGCGCGAGACGGGCGCTGGCAGCCTGCTCCTGACCAATTCCTTCATCGCCGCGCCACCGGCGCATCCGGCCATCCGCCGCCTGCTCGAGGCCCTGCCGCAGGCCGCGCAGGCCCTGCCCGGAGCGCCCGCCTGGTGGTCGACCGGCCCGCTGCTGTTTACCGTCGTCTGCCGCGGCGGTGCTGTCACCGTCGCGGACGCGGCCATCGTCGCCGGCTCCGTGCCCCGCCGCACGCCGTTCGAGGCCGTGCTGCCGCTGTGCGAGAAGGCCGAGCGCGACGACGGCGGGCTGCTCCTCGCCTGGAAGCCCTGGTAGGCGGCGGGCGATCGCTTTTCGGAGTTCACGTCGCGTGGGTCGCAACGCTTGGTCCAGAAGCCGTGGCAAAGGCTGCCGCCCCTCACCCTAACCCTCTCCCGCAGGCGGGGAGAGGGGACGCGTCGCGGGCTGGGACGCGGTCCGCTTCTTTTGCAAGATGCCTTTCACCTGCACCGGCCTTTAGTTTTGATGTTCTCCGGGCGCTGTTGTCCCTGTACTCCGCCGCAGGGCGTATGACGTCGCGTCGTCCGTCTTTTACCCCGCTGCGGGGAGAAGGTGCCCGGCAGGGCGGATGAGGGGCCACTTTGAAGCTCGCTCGACCGGTAGAGCGAAGTGCTGGGCTTCTCCGCGATCGCACCACCGTTCCCCGCTGCCGCTCAATCCACGAGCGCGCAGGCCTTCTCGTCGCGCAGGACGTCGATGCAGTCGGGCGATCGGCGGAAGTCGTCATAGTAGAGGGTCCACTCGCCTTCGCCGGCGGCGCGGTAGGGACCGAACTTGAAATACTGGTTCTCTCCAAGACCGTGATCGTTGTGGCCGATGAGGCCCGTGGCGGTGACGATCCATTGGCCGTTCGCGAAAAGCTCGACGCGGCCGTCGCCGTCCGGACCGGGGTGCGAATAGATGGCGAAGTCGATCCAGCCGCTATCGGGTGCCGGCAGCGGATTGCCACGGGCGGTCAGCACGAGCTCGTCGGTGCAGCTCGAGAACGTCTTGCCGTCCTCGGGGCGCCAGTTGGCGTCATGGGCGACGAGCGAGCGCATCTGGTTCACCTCCGGGCGCAGCCATACGGAAGTCTGTCCGGTGGGGCATGTGAAGGCGCCGTCCTTCTCCTCTGCCGGTGTTCCCGGACGGAAATTGCCCTCGATGGTGGCAAACAGCCGGCCGTTGTCGAGGCGAAGCGCCAAAAACGGGCTGAAGTCGCCCTCCGCATCCGGGCCGATCTCGCGCTTCCACTGGGCGATCAGGTAGCGATGGTCGTTCTGCGGGATGGGCTCGGCGAACTTGACCGAGAAACCGAACCAGACGCCCTTGTCATAGGGGACACGCAGCTCGGTCTTTTCCCAGATCTCGGCCCGCTCGCTGCAGCCTTCGCTGGTGGGCGTGCAGAGCGGGCGCACGCTCAGCATCAGGGCGCCGCTGCCGACGCGCTTGACCGCGCTCTGGAAGGTGGCGGTGCCGGCCAGCTGCTCGGAATTGTTGCGGTAGTAGAGCCCGCCGGTGTCGGCGAAGGTCGTTCCGTCGAACCCGTCGTAGAGCTTGGTCGAGGCGGCATCCTGCGCATGAGCGGAAGCCAGCGACGTGCCGAAAACGATGAGGGCGGCAAGGGCAGAGCGGGGAAGGAGGGCCATGGGGTCTTTCTGGCTGTCGGTTCGGATACGGCGACTGTATCTGCGCCGGCGCGACATTGCATTCAATTCTGTGCGAGAGGTCCTGTGTTTTTCAAGGTGTTGAGGGTTGGGGGATTGCGGGCATGCTCATCTGCGTTCCGAATCCCGGCGATCTGGGCTAAGAGGCATGACATGAAGATCGCCTTCCATTCGCCGCTGAAGTCGCCCAACCATCCGGTCCCCTCAGGCGACCGCCTGATGGCGCGCCTTCTGATCGCGGCGCTTGGAAGGGCGGGGCATGTGGTCGACGTCGCCTCGGAACTACGTACGTTCCTCGCCGGTCCCGAGGACGACGGTCGCGCGGCGATCGACGCTGCGGCTGCGGCGGAAATAGAACGCATCGATCGCCTGTGGCGGACGGGCGGCGCCCCGGACGTCTGGTTCTGCTATCATCCCTACTACAAGGCGCCGGACCTGATCGGCCCGGAACTCGCCCGCCGTTTTGCGATCGCCTATGTCACGGCAGAAGCGTCCTATTCGCAGCGCCGCAACCGCGGTCTCTGGACGGAGAACCAGCGGATGCTGGCGGAGACCGTCCGGCATGCGGCTGTCAATCTCTGCTTTACCAGGCGCGATCGCGACGGGCTGGAACAGAGCATTCCCGGCGGCCGCTTTCGGTTGCTTCGGCCATTCATCGATCCGTCCGCGTATCTGGCGGTCGAACCGGAGGCGCAGCCCGGCCGGATCGTGACCGTCGCCATGATGCGGCCCGGCGACAAGTTCGACAGCTACCGGATGCTGGCGGCGGCTCTCGCCCGCCTCCCGGAAAGCCTGCCGTGGACACTCTCGATCGTTGGCGACGGGGCGCTGCGGAGCGCGGTCGAGGCGCTGTTCTCGCCGCTGCCTCGGGAGCGCATCGTCTGGCACGGTCAATGCGGCCCGGCGGAGATCGCCGAAATCCTCTCCCGCGCGGCGGTCTATGCCTGGCCCGGCACCGGCGAGGCCTACGGGCTCGCCTATCTCGAGGCCCAGGCGGCGGGACTTCCCGTCGTCGCCCAACGGGTCGCCGGCGTTCCCGAGGTAGTTTGCGACGGAGTGACGGGAATGCTGACGCCCGCCGGCGATGTCGAAGCCTACGCCGCCGCGCTTGTGCACATTCTGACGGACGGAGACGAGCGGCGGCGCATGGCGCTTGCCGCGCGCCGCTTCGTGAGCGACGAATGCTCGATCGAGGGCGCTGCCCTGCGGCTGGACGAAATCCTGAACGAAGACGTGGGAGGGCGCGGATGACCGGCGATGCCTGGCAGCCGCTGATGGGCGAGCTCGACCGCTGGCGGCAGGCCGGCCGCGCGGCGACCTTCTGGCTGCGCGACGACGACGCCGTCGAGCCGACGCCGGCGCTGGAACGCCTGCTGGCGCTGACGGCGAACCATTCCGTGCCCTTGGCGCTCGCCGTCATCCCCGCCTTCACCGGCGAGGCGCTGGCGGAAAGGCTCTTGCCTGCGCGCCATGTCGAGGTGACGGTGCATGGCTGGTCGCACGAGAATTTCGCTCCCGCCGGCGAAAAGAAACAGGAGCTTGGAGCCCACCGACCCGCCGACCATGTGCTGGCCTCGCTGGAGCAGGGTTTCGTTCGCCTCCGCCAGCTTCATGGCCCGCGCCTGACACCGGTCCTGGTGCCGCCGTGGAACCGCATCGATCCGGCCCTGATCCCATCGCTCGGCGGGATCGGCTTGCAGGCCCTGTCCGTCTTCGGGCCGGAAAAGGACCGCGGACTGCCGGCGGTCAATACCCATGTCGACGTCATGGACTGGCACGGCACGCGCGGCGGCCGCGACACCGGCACGCTTGCGCTGGAAATGGCGGCAAGGCTGCGGCAGGTCGAGGCTGGCGAGGGCACGCTCGGCCTTCTGACCCATCATCTCGTTCACGACGAGGCGGTGTGGACGTTTCTGGAAGCGCTGTTCGTGCGGACCGCGCGACATCCGGCGTGCCGCTGGGCGGCGCTGTCGACCATCCTGGCTGAGCGGGGGATCGGCTGAATGTTGCACCCGCCCCGGCATTCGAAAGCCGGCGACGGGGAAGGCCTTAGCTGTCCACCGCGACGAATTCGATCACCTGTCCGTCGCGGGCGGAGAAGGAATCGGCGAATTCTGCCGAGGCCTGCCGGTCGATCTCATCCAGTTCCGCATCGGTGCGCCAGGGCGCGTGATGGATAAAGGCGATGTTTCTGGCGTTCGCCGCCCGGGCGAGCCGGATCGCCTGCTGCCAGGTCGAATGGCCGTAGCCCTTGAAGATCTCCATCTCCTCGTCGACGTAGCAGCAGTCGTAGATGAAGAGGTCGACGCCCGCGATCAGCTTGAGCACTTCCGGGTCGAGCACGCCCGGCACATGCTCGGTGTCGGTGATCATGGCGATGGAGCGGCCGCGCCAGTCGACACGGTAGCCGATCGCGCCGCCCGGATGGTTCAGCATGCCGGTGCGGATACTCACGTCCCGGCGCGGTTCGAGTATGTCGCCCGCGCGAAAATCGCCGTAGTGGAGATGCGCCCGGCACATCCTGGGATCGACGGGGAACCACGGCGGCCGCATGAACTCGCTCACCATCTCGCAGGTCGTCATCTGTCCGGCGAGGTGGCCGGACCAGATTTTTACGTCGCATTCGTGGTTGTAGAGCGGCTTGAAATAGGGGAGGCCGATGATGTGGTCGTAGTGGCAGTGGCTGAAGAAGAGGTCGACCCGCTTGACGCCCTCGGCCTTCATCGCAAGGCCCGCCGGCGTGATGCCGGAACCGGCGTCGAACACCAGGATCTCGTCGCCGCAGCGCATTTCGACGCAGATCGTGTTGCCACCGAAACGGGCGAACTGTTCGCCTGAAACGGGAATGCTGCCGCGAGTCCCCCAGAATTTGACGGTCAGGATATCGTTCGCGCCGATGCTCTTCTTGAGCTGGCGCGGCGGCTCCGTTCTGCGGCGCGAATGCGGCGGCCTTCCGATCATGTTCATTTCTGCCTGGCCTCTTCCAGCTCGCCTTCATTGGCGATGGCGTTGGAGTGGCGGATGCACAATCCGACGGGGCTCGCGGGCTGGCGAAACCGGCCCCTTGCGTGACCCGTGATCGCCGTCAACTGCGCATCCGTCACTCTAACCTTCCACAGTTCCCCGCCACGCCCCAGGCACAACGATTGTCCCAAGCGTAGCGAATGTGAAACTATTTTGCGAGTACGAAGTTGAGGCGCGTATCTCATGCCTTTCTGTGGCGACGGCCGGTCATCGCACGCGGCATTCTCCGGCCTGCCATTGCAACGCTTCACCGCCGAAAATGTTCCGTGACGGAGCTTTGGGAGCGCTTTTACGCGCGAAACCGGATATGCGGCAGGCAGGGTCAATCCGGCTTCCTGGCGCGGGCGCGCTCGTCTGTCAGTTCCATCGTCGTCCGGCTCAGGCGGCTTGCGAGCTCGCGCATGATCTCGATCGTCATTTCCGGAAAGTCCGTCAGGAGCTTGAGGAAGTGCTCCTTGCTGATGCGCAAGGCCTCGAGGCTGGTCGCGGCCTTCACCGTCGCGGTGCGCGACACGTCGCACAGGATGGCGATTTCGCCGACGATGGAATTGTTCTCCACCTCCGCGACCTTGATCTGGCCCCCCGGAGCTTCGACCAGGATATCGGCGCGGCCGGTCAGGATGACATAGGCGGCATCGCCGGTGTCGCCCTGGCGGAACAGGATCTCGCCGGCGGCGTAGTGTACGCGATCGGAGGTGAATGCCAGAAGCTTGAGCTTCGTCGGATCCACCCCGGAGAACAGCGGCACCCGCCGCAACATCTGTACTTCGTCTTTCAACAGCATCGTCGTGTCCGTCCCCTCGGTCCGCCTGCTAGTTTAGCGGTATTGCATTATTATGACACCAATTCCTTGAATGTCGCATTGTCTGCGAGATCCGTAAGTTTGCCGTCCCCGACAAGCCTGCCCTTGTCGAAGATCAACACGCGGTCGAAAAGATCGGTCAGCGAGGTGTTCGACAGCACCCAGATCACCGCGGCATTTCCGTTCTCCCGGTCGCGTACGAGGGCCAGCACGTCGCGGCAGATCTGTTCCTGGCTTCGGGCATCGAGCGCCGGCAGCGGCCGGTTGAAGACGTAGTAGTCGGATCGGCGCAGCAGCGCGCGGGCCATGTTCAGCTTCTGGCGCTGCACCTGCGTCAGGCGGCGGCCGCCCGAGCCGACGTTGAATTCCAGCCCGATCGACAGCACCTCGTCATAGAGGCCGGGCTCGCTGAGGAGCGCAATGACCATCGCGCGGACGCGCTCCGGACCATCGGCATGGCGATGGCTGACGCGACCGAACAGGACGTTGTCCATGATGCTGGCCGACGCCATGTAGCTGTGCGGATCGTAGCGGTCGATCGCGCCCTTCAGGCCATCGGGCAGGTTTTCGTGGAACTGCAGTCGCACGTCCACGATCTTCGACATCAGTTCCTCGGTCAGGAGACCGAAGCGGTGCCTGGGTTCGATATAGGCGAAGCTCAGGCGAATGATCTTGTGCTTGTCGTCGTCGCTGGTCTCGGAGAAATCCTTGCCCTTCAGCTTCTGCAGCAACTGCTGGTACATCGGAATGTCGTCCGGCGTCATGAACGTCAGCTGCTGGAAGAAGGGATGGTCCGGCGGCAGCCCGGCGAACAGCTCGACGGCGTTTTCAGCGATTTCGTAGCCCATCTGGTAGAGCATCCGGTCGAGACCGTTGCGCCCGACCACTTCGCGGAAATAGGCATTGCGGCCGATAGCGCGGCCCACCAGCTCCTCCCCGATCGCCGTGCCGAACAGCAGGTTCTCGCCCACCGTCGCCTCGATGTTGTAGCGGTCGGGCTCGAAGGGAACGACGAGGTTGCTGAGGTTCGCCTTGTCCAGCTCTTCGCGTAAGGTGTGGCGCATGCCGACGATATGCCGGGCCAGCGCCTCGTTCTGCGTCGGGTCGACGGTGGAGCGCAGCGCCAGTTCCATGATGTCCTTGGTCAGGTAGACGCAGTCGAGAACGGAGGTGACCGACCGGAACAGGTCCTCCGGGCCGGTGGCGCCGGCGCCGCGATAGTCAATCCAGTCGCTGTGCACGTCGTAGTCCGGATTGCCGGCCATCCGTGCCTCGTCCTTCTCCCAGGCGCGGAAGTTGAGATGTGCGTCGTCGTAGACGGCGTCGCGCAGGGGAGCGTGCTTCAGCCCGTAGAGCAGGTTGTCGCGCAGCGTGCCGTAGAAATAGTAGGCGTCCGAGGAGACGTAGGTGATGCGGCGCCCGCTGACGGACTCCGGCAGCTCGAAGAGATCCCGGTCGCCAACCGATATCCGCCCCGACTCCGGCCACACGGTGCGGCCGATGGCTTCCGCCAGCGCGTCGCCGCCCGCTGCCGCACCGCCGATGATTGCGACGAACTCGTTCGGCGCGAACTGGACGGACACATGTTCCAGCGTGCGCGCGCCGCTGTCGTCGGCCATTGTCAGGTTGACCGCCGCAAGCGTTCCCGCCAGTGCCGCGGCCTCCTCGACTGACATCTTCTGGATGGCCGGATCGACCATGTTGTCGACCTTGAACTGCTCGACAACCTGGTTGTACTTCACCTGCACGTCCTGCCGCGCCTGATCCCAGTCGATCAGCTCCTTCAGCGGGCCGGGCAGATCCTTGTAGGCGGCGATGACGGCGACGAGCTGGCCGATGTCCAGCCGGCCCTGCAGCGCCAGATAGCCGCCGATCAGGTAGAACAGGAAGGGCGTGACGGAGGCCAGGAAGTTGTTGATGAACTTGACCAGGAACTTCCACTGGTAGAGGTCGTAGCGGATCTTGAAGATCCGGCCGAGCCGCGAGGCCACATCGGCGCGCTCGAAATTGGTGGTGTCATAGGCGTGGATCGTGCCGATGCCCTCGACGATCTCGCTGACGCGTCCGGCGAGTTCGCGCGCGGTCAGCTGGCGCTCGCGGCCGAGCACGAGGAGGCGGCGGCGCATGCGCGGGATCAGCACTGCCTGCACGGCGACGATGACGCCGGCGATCATGCCGAGCCAGATATTCTGCACGAAGATGAAGAACAGGGCGGTCGCCGCCTGCCCGCCAAGCAGGGCGGGGGCAACGAAGGCATCGCCGGTGAAGCCGCCCATCGGCTCCACCTCGTCCTTGATCATGCTGGCGATCTCGGCCCCCTTCACCCGCTTGAACTGCGCGGGTGGGAAGCGCAGCACCCGATCCACGAGCTCGAAGCGGATGCGGCGCAGAAGCCGCTCGCCGAGGCGGCCCTTGTAGGTGTTGATGTAGAGCTTGAACATGCCGTTGACGACGACGAGCGCGAGGAAGACCATGCTGAGCGCGATCAGCATCTGCAGCCGGTTCAGCTCGAGGCCGGGAAAGAACACGACGTTGCCGACAAAGGGCAGGTTGTACTCGATGCGCATGAACATCTGGCGCGCCGCTTCACCCTCGAACCCCTGGCCCTGGATCGGGCCGTTGACGATCTGCTTGGGCAGGTCGAAGGAGAGGAAGTAGGGGATCATCGACAGTGCGACGATCAGAAGGATCCAAAGCTGCTGCCTGCGCGTGTGCGTCCAGATGTAATGGGTTAGGCCTTTTTCCATCTATCGATCATTCCATGCCGAAAAAGCCGAGCGGTCTGCGCGTCGACCGTCGTCGGAGGCAACTGCAACCGTCATGCGGGACGGTGGCGCCATCATGTGTATGCCCGGCGATATAGGCATGGCTTGCGCTCCCCGAAAGACCGGCCGTGTCACAAATCCCCAATCGCAACCCGTTCGTTGGAAATCGATACATGAAAAGGCTGCGCCGCTCTCCACGGACATCGCCGTCGTGGGAGGCCTCGGAGCCCCCATCACAGTGAAAAGCGTTTTTGCATTGATTGCAAGGCTCTACAGGCCGTCCGCCGCGGCCTTGCACCGCTTCGTGGATGCGCGGCGGCGATCCGCACGGATTGCGTGCCCCTGGCCTCAGCGCTTGCCGGTCTCGGCGGCAAGCGCGCCGGGCGGGGCACCGGCGGCGAGGCGGTGCAGGAGGGCGGCTGTGGCTTGCGCACCGTTGAGGTCCAGCGGCGGCACCGGGGAGGCCGGGCTGTCCAGGGCCTCGCCGATCGCCCGGGCGAGGGCGGAAGCCGACAGTTCGCTTTCGCGCACCGTCCTTGCAAGCCCGAGCCGCTCCAGCCGCATCGCGCGCGCGGTCTGCTCGGTCTCGCCGCCGGCGGTGAACGGCACGAATACCGCTCGGCATCCTGCCCGCAGGATATCGCAGACCGTATTGTAGCCCGATTGCGAGACGGACAGCCGCGCGGCGGTGAGAAGGCTCGGGAAGTCGGTCCGGAAGCGCTCGACCGTGACATTGGCGCCCGCCCCCGCGACCGTCGCGTCGAAGGCCGGCTGCGGCAGGTTCGGCCCGGCGATGACCAGCCACCGCAGCGCCGGCTCGAGCATGCGTGCCGCTGCGATCGCCGCCTCGTTCAGCGCGGCCCCGACAGCGCCTCCGCCGGCCGAAACGATGATGTCGAAGCGTTCGGAGGCAGGCTCGGGCGGCGGGGCGGCGATCAGGCCGGTGTAGATCACCTTGCCGGCGATCCGGCCGGCAAGCGGAAAGCTGTCATCGATCCGGGCAAACCGGGGATCGCCATGGACGAGCACGGCGTCGAAGCGCGCGTTGACCAGCGCGACGCTCTCCTCGTCGCGGCCAGGCTTGCTGCGCTCCTGCAGGATATCGCGTAGCGAGGAGAGGACGAGCGGCCTTTCGGGCATCGCCGCGATCTCGTCCAGAAGCGGAATGAGCTCGAAGCGGACCTGCCGGCGGCCGAAGGGAAAGGCCTCGATGATGACGATATCGGGGCGGACCTGGCGGAATGTGTCAAGCAGCATCTCCCGGCGACTTGCCTTGAAGGCTTCGTCGACGGGATTGCCGGACAGGTCGCAAAGCCCGGAAAAACCGGCGTCGCCGGCGACTACCGGCGGCAGCTCGACATGGCGGATGCCGGCGCCCGGAAAGCCCTTCACCGGCGTCCCGCCCGTCACCATGGTCACGTCGAAGCCGTCGGCGGCCAGCGCGTGCGAGATGCGGCTGGCACGGGCCAGATGGCCGATGCCGAGCAGGTGCTGGACATAGAAGAATACGCGCAGACCGTATGGATTGGCTGCGCTCATCACGCCGCCCGCCACTCGGTCTCGAACAGGTCCTTCAACTGTCGGATGCTGACGTGATGGTCGAATTCGGTCCTGACCCGCCGTTCCGCCGCGTCGCCAAGCCGCTTGCGCAGGCCCGGATCGCGGATCAGCGTCTCCAGTGCCTTGGCAAGAGCTTCCGGGTCCTCCGGCGGGACCACGCGGCCGTTCTCGCCGTCCTGCAACAGTTCGGGAATGCCGGAAATGTTCGTCGAGACGCAGACGAGCCGCTGGCTGGAGGCCTCGACCAGCACGTTGGGCAGGCCGTCGCGGTCTCCGTCCGCGGTGATGCGGCAGGCCAGCGCGAAGAGATCGGAACGGCGATAATGTTCGAGCACGTCCTTCTGGTCGAGCGCGCCGTGCCAGGTGATGCGATCGGCGATGCCGAGCTTCCCGGCCAGCGCCTTCAGTGCCGCGAGGTTGGCGCCACCGCCGATATGGACGAAGCGCCACGAAAGGTCCGCCGGCAGCAGCGTCAGCGCCTTCAGGAGTATGTCGTAGCCCTTCTTGTCGACGGCCCGGCCGACGCTGACGATCGTCACCGGATTGCCGGGATCCGAACCGTCGCGCAGCGAATGCGTGCCTGCAAACGGTGCGAAACGGTCGAGGTCGAGGCCGTGATAGCTGAGGTGGACATGCTCCTTGCCGTTGGCGAGAATCCGAAGCCGGTCGAAGCCCGGCTGGTTGCAGGTCACCGTCCAGCGGGTCTCCGAGAGCTTGCCGGCAAGTTCCCAGTCCGGTGAGGTCCAGATGTCCTTGGCATGCGCCGAGCAGGTCCACGGCGTGCCGTTCATCATGCTCGTATAGCGGGCGACGGAGGCGGGCGTGTGGATGAAATGGGCATGCAGCCAGTTGGCTCCCTCCGGCCATTCGGCGCAAAGCACGGCAGCCTGCCCGAAACGGCGCACGCGGTTCGGCGTCGGATCCCGGCGCAGGTCCTTGAGGAAGGCGCGGACGGCGGCCCAGAAGCCCGGCAGCTTCCGGCTCCTGGCGATGCCGCGCAGCACGCGCAGCGGTTCCTGGTATAGGTATTCCGGCAGGTAGTGGACCGGCGCCTTGATCTCGTCGTGGATCGGGTGGCGCTTGGCGTCGGTCGGGTGGCGCATGGAGATCAGCGTCAGATCGAAGCCCGCCCGCTCCAGCCCGAGGAGTTCCTGGGCGATGAATGTCTCCGAAAGGCGTGGATACCCTTTCAGGATCACGACGATTTTCTTTTGCGATTTCAAGTTTTCTCAGCCCTTTACGACGGTGAGATGGGCGCGCGCGCGGTCTTCCAGCAGATCGCCGACGATCTGGGAGATGTTGCGCAACCCTTCCAGTCGCAGCGCCTGCGAGGTCTGCGAGGGCGGCGGGCGGTGGACCAGTTCCTTCAGCGCCCGCGACAGCACTTGCGGATCGCAGGAATCGTCGGAGGACAGCATCTGCACCAGTCCGAGTTCGGCGGCGCGGCTTGCCCGGATCAGTTGTTCCTCGCGCGGATTGACCCGCGGCACGATCAGGGCCGGCTTGTCGAACGAGAGGATCTCGCAATAGGTGTTGTATCCGCCCATCGCGACGACCGCCTTGGCGTCGGCGATCAGTTCCTCCATGCGGTTGTCGAACTCGATCACTTCCACGTACGGGATCTTCGCCCCCTTCTTCAGGAGCTTCTGGCGCTGCTCGCCCGGCATGTAGGGACCGAGCACGATCAGTGCCTTGTGCGTCAGTTCCGGATCTTCCTTGTAGGCGTGCAACACGTCGTGGATGAGCGACGCCCCGTCACCGCCGCCGCCGGTGGTCACGAGAATGTAGTCGCCCCTTGGCCGGTGCTCCGGTGCCGGCTCGTGCGAGACGCTGCGCTGGAGGAAGCCGACGAAATCCATGCGGCCGCGAACCTGCGGCGGCACGTCCAGTCCGACCAGCGGATCGTAGAAGTCCGGCGGCCCGTAGACCCAGATCCGGTCGTAGTACCGCCCGATCTTGCGCATGATGTCGTTGCGTTTCCACTCGGCGTCGAGCAGGTGCGGCGCATCCATGACGTCGCGCAGGCCGAGCACCAGTGTCGTGCCGCTGGCCTTCAGGTAGGCGAGGGTGTCCTCGACCTCGCCGCGCAGCCCCATCGGCTCCTTGTCGACGAGGAAGATGTCCGGCTGGAAGCTTTCGGCGGTGTGGCGGATGATCGCCTGCCGCATCTTCAGCGTTTCCTGCAGGTCGATGTGCTGCTCCATTGACGTGTATTCGCCGTTGCGCAGCTTGATGACGCTCGGGATCTTCACGAAATCGACGCGCGCGCGATAGTCGAACGCGCCGGCGATCGGGGATCCGGAGATGATGAGGATGTTGAGGCCGCGGAATTCTTCCACCAGCGAATGCGCGATCGCGCGACAACGACGCAGGTGGCCAAGACCGAACGTGTCATGGCTGTACATCAGAATTCGGGCGTCTTCCAGACGTCGCGTCATCGCACTTGGCTCTTCGTACGGGTCAAACGACCGAATTCTCCAGATAGCTTATGCATCGCACATTTTCGCGTTACTTGTAAGGGTCGGCGGCGTCGCGCAAGCCGTCTCCGAGGAAATTGAACGCCAGGATGACAAGTATGACGGGTATCATCGGGTACAAGAGCCAAGGATAAAAAGCGATCACGCTCACGCTGCGCGCTTCCGTCAGAAGGATGCCCCAGCTCGTGATCGGCGGCCGCAGGCCGAGGCCCAGGAAGCTGAGCGCAGTCTCGCCGAGAATCATGCCGGGTATTGTGATCGTGGCAGATGCGATCAGGTGCGACATGAAGCCGGGCACGAGATGGCGCCCGATGATGCGGCTGCTCTTGGCCCCCATCAGCTGCGCCGCCAGCACATAGTCTTCCTCGCGCAGCGCCAGAAGCTTCGAGCGGACGGCGCGTGCAAGCCCGGTCCAGTCGAGCAGGCCGAGAATGACTGTGATGCCGAGATAGACAAGAATGGGACTCCAGCTCACGGGCATGATCGCCGCAAGCGCCATCCACAGCGGGATGCTGGGAATTGACTGCAGGACCTCGATGATGCGCTGCACCACGAGGTCGATGACGCCGCCGTGATAACCGGCAATGCCCCCGATGACAATGCCGAGCGTGAAACTCACCGCGATGCCGATCAGGCCGATCGTCAGCGAGATCCGGGCGCCGTAGATGATGCGCGAGAGCACGTCGCGGCCGAGGCGGTCGGTGCCGAGCGCGAAGAACTCGCCGTCCTTGGCCGGGCAGACGAGATGGGTGCTGGCCTCCCATATTCCCCAGAATTTGTAGGGGTCACCCGAGCAGAAGAACCGCAGCCGCTGCACGTTGGTCTTGTCGTCGGCATAGACGCGCCTGAGCGTGTCCATATCGAGCGTCATCGTGCGGCCGTAGACGAACGGACCGACGAGCTGTCCTTCGTGGAACAGGCGCACGCGCTGCGGCGGCGCATGGATGAAGTCCATGTTGCGGGTGTGCAGGTTGTAGGGTGCCAGGAACTCCGCGATGACGATCATCATGTAGAGCACCAGCAGGAAAATGCCCGAGGCGAGCGCGACCCTGTGCTTCTTGAACTTCCACCACATCAGCCGCAGCTGCGAGGCCTGGAAGATCTTGGCCTGTCCCGCCGTCATCGCTTCGACGGAATGCGGGTCGAAGGGGGCGGTGGAGACGTAGTGGTTGAGCGGCGCGCCTGAGGGGGGAAGCGATACGGTCATTTCGTGCTCCCGCCCTGGAGTCTGATGCGCGGATCAAGCAGGGCGAGCGCGATATCGGAAACCAGCACGCCGATGACGGTTAGGAAGGCAAGGAACATCAGGAACGAGCCCGCGAGATACATGTCCTGGCTCTGCAGGGCCTTGATCAGCATAGGCCCGGTCGTCTCCAGCGACAGAACGATCGCGGTGATTTCCGCGCCCGAGATGATCTGCGGCAGGATCGAGCCGATGTCGGAGATGAAGAAGTTGAGCGACATGCGCAGCGGGTACTTCACCAGCGCCCGGAACGGGCTCATGCCCTTGGCGCGCGCGGTGACGACATACTGCTTCTGCAGTTCGTCGAGAAGGTTTGCGCGCAGGCGCCGCACCATTCCGGCCGTCCCCGCCGTGCCGATGATGATGACGGGGATCCACAGGTGTTCCAGGATCGACTTGGCCTTGTCCCAGCTCATCGGCTCGTTCAGGTACTTCTGGTCCATCAGGTGGCCGATCGAGGTGCCGAACCAGATGTTGGCGAAGTACATCAGGATCAGCGCGAGGATGAAGTTCGGGACAGCGAGCCCGAGCAGGCCGAGGAAGGTCAGGCCATAGTCGCCCCAGCTGTACTGGTGGGTGGCCGAGTAGATGCCGATCGGGAAGGCGATGATCCAGGTGACGAGGATGGTGACGAAGGAGACGAGCACCGTCAGCCACATCCGGTCGCCCACCACTTCGGAAACGGGCAGCTGGTACTCGAAGGAATAGCCGAAGTCGCCCTGGAGCATGCCCCCGACCCACTGGATGTAGCGGATCGGCGCCGGCTGATCGAAACCGTAGCGTTCGCGCAGCGCCTCGATCTCCTCCATGTCGGCAGCTTCGCCCATGGCGCGCAGTTCGGAGATGTAGCTCTCGAAATAGTCGCCGGGTGGCAGCTCGATAATGGTGAATACGAGCATCGAGATCAGGAGCAGCGTCGGCACCATGACGGCGATGCGCCAGAGGATATATCGCAGCATCAATCAGGCGCTCCCGTCGTACCAGAACGTATCGGGCAGATAGACACCCATGAAGGCTGTGGGATCGAATCCGTAAAGCCCCGTTTCCGGCACGTTCCTGATCTTCCGGTTGATCACGACCGGCTGCAGCGTGCCGTTGATGATGCCGATCGAGAACACCTGCTGGGTGTAGATCGTCAGCATCTCCGTCCATATCGTCTCGCGTTCGGCGGTCGAGCTTGAACGTTTCCACTGTCGCATCAGCTCAACCAGCCTTCTTGCCTCGGGCAGCTCCGGCGCCTCGCCCTTCTGCTCGGCGGAAAGGTAGTGCAGGCCCCAGACCGGCCATTGCAGCTGCTCGTCGCCCGTCGGTGCAAGGGCGGACGGGGACATGTCGGGGGTGGGAATACCGTTGTCGATACCCTGCTGTACCGACAGCATGATCTCGCCGCCGAGCGCCCGGCTGCGGAATACGTCGCGCTGCGAGGTCCGGACGCTGAGCGCCAGCCCCACCTGCCGCCAGTGATCGGTGACGAGTTCGAGGACGTCGGTCTCCAGCGTGCTTTCGCCGGCGGATTCGATGATCATGCTGGCCTGCCGCCCGTCCGGCAGAAGGCGCACGCCGTCGCTGCGCCGTTCCGTCAGGCCGACCTCGTCGAGAAGCTTGTCGGCGAGGTCGGGGTCGAACTGCGCCCAGGCGTGCTGGTACTCGGGCTTGAAGAGCGGGCTCTGCGGCAGGATGGTATCGGCGCTCTCGCGGGCGAGGCCGAAGAAGCTCGCCTTGTTGATCTCCTCCCGATCGATCGCCACCGACAGGGCCCGGCGGAAGCGGACGTCGCGAAACAGGTCACGCCAGACCTTGTCGCCGCAGTTGAGATTGGGCAGGAGCGCGATGCGCGAGCCCTGGGTGCGCTCCCACAGGCTGACGCGGATCGGATAGCGGTCCTCGGCATCCTTGAGGAAGGTGTAGTCGGCAAAGTCCAGGCCGCCGGACTGCAGGTCGGTCTCGCCGGCGCCCGCCTTGGCCGGAATGATGCCCGGCGCGGAGACGTTCAGGAAGATCCGGTCGATGTAGGGAAGCTGCTGTCCCGTCTCGTCGACGCGGTGGTAGAAAGGATTGCGCTCGAAGATGAATTGCTCGGCCGGCGGCTTCGTCAGGTTGCGCCACGGGTCGAGCGTCGGCAGCTCGGGATTCTCCGGCCGGTAGGTGCGCGACATGTCGATGTGGAGGCTGGTCCAGTCGTCGGAGCCGGTTTCCTCGATCAGCTTTTTCAGCGCCTCGGGCTCGGCATACTTCGGATGGAATTGCTTCATGTAGTGCGCGGGCAGCGCCAGGGTCAGCGGTTGCGGCGAGGCCAGGCGAAGCAGGAAATCGGGGTTCGGAACATCCCAGGTATACCGCACCGTCAGCGGATCGATCAGTTCGAAACGTGGCGGCTTTCCTTCTGACAGAAGGTCGAGCGGCAGCCCGCGCGGGCGCATCTCCTTGTTGTTGAGCACGTCCTCCCAGTAGTAGACGAAGTCGTCCACGGTGAAGGGATGGCCGTCCGACCAGCGGTGCCCCTCGCGCAGGCGGAACGTATAGGCCCGGTTTTCCACCTGCTCGAAGCTCTCTAGGATGTCCGGCTGCAGCGCCAGGTGCTCGTCGAAACCGACGAGACGCGCATAGCCGTTGATGGTCATCAGGCGGATGTCTTTCTGGCTGCCAATGATCATCCGCGCTGAGCCGCCATATTGCCCGGGCTTGCGGTCCATCGCCGCGAGATTGACGACGCGCGGCACCTTCGGAAGGCGCTCCGCCATCGGCGGCAGGGTGCCGTCGGCAAGCTTCTCCTTCAGGAATTCCGGTTCCTGCAGGGCGAGCGCTGCCCGCGCCAGCGGCGGGGACAGGCAGGTTGCTGCAAGCAGGCCGAGTACGGTTCGACGCGTGATCACGGGCGCAACTCTCTTACATCCGCATTGTTACGGGCGAGCACGAGATGGCCGTCGCCGAGATCGGCGGTCGCCAGGCCGTGGCCGTCGTCGTCCTCGCGGAACGGGGCTGACCAGTTCCGCATGTCGCTGGCATTCGCCGCCTGCAACGCCGAAAAATCCAGCGGCCGATCGAGATCGGGGAAGGGGACGGCTGCAAGGAGCGACTTCGTATAGGGGTGAACGGGCGCACCCATGAGGATTTCACGCGGCGCGAGTTCGACTATCCGTCCCGCGCACATCACCGCGATCCGGTCGGCCATATAGTCGACTACAGCCAGATTGTGCGAAATGAACAGGTACGTCAAGCCAAGGTCTTTTTGCAGGTCTTTCAGCAAGTTGAGGATCTGTGCCTGCACCGACACGTCAAGCGCGGACACCGGCTCGTCACAGATCAGCAGTTCCGGCCCGAGTGCCAGCGCCCGGGCAATGCCGATGCGCTGCCTCTGGCCGCCGGAAAACGAGTGGGGGTAGCGGTTGAGATAGCGGCTGTTGAGGCCGATCACCTCCATCAGCGCGCTGACCATCTCCAGCCGCGACTTCGGCGTGCCGCGCTTGTGGATCTCGAGCGGCTCGGACAGGATGTTCTGGACCGTCATGCGCGGCGACAGCGAGGAGACGGGGTCCTGGAACACCATCTGGATCTTGCTGCGCAGGCGCTGCAGCTGCGCGCCTTCCGCGCGCAGCACGTCGATCGGCCCCTGCCGGTCGTGGAAGAGGATGGATCCGGCATCCGGCGTCACCGCCCGCATCAGCATCTTGCTGACGGTGGTCTTGCCGCAGCCGCTCTCGCCGACGAGGCCCAGGCATTCGCCGCGGCGGATGTCGAAGCTGACACCGTCGACGGCACGCATCGGCGTCTCGTCCGGCTGCCGGAAGAAGCCGGCCTTGCGGACCTTGTACGACTTGGAGAGGTCGCGCGCCGACAGAAGGATTTCCGGCCCCGGCGGTTCCTTCCCGCCAGACTTGCCGAGCAGCTGCGAGGCGTTCACCGGGACCTCCCGCAACGCCTTCAGCCGTTCGCCGGGCTTCATGTCGAAATGCGGCACGGCGGCCATGAGGCCTTTCAGATAGGGATGCGTCGGGCGGCGGAAGATGTCCTCCACCGTACCCGCCTCCATCACCTCGCCGTGGTAGATCACCACCACTTCGTCGGCGACGTTGGCAACGACGCCGAGATCGTGCGTGATCAGCAGCATCGCCATGTTGAATTCCTGCTGCAGGTCCTTCAGCAGGCGAAGGATTTGCGCCTGGATGGTCACGTCGAGCGCGGTCGTCGGCTCGTCGGCGATCAGAAGCGCGGGGCGGCAGATCAGGGCGAGCGCGATCATGGCACGCTGGCGCATGCCGCCGGAAAGCTCGAAGGGATACATGCGGAAGGCGCGCTCGGGCTTGGGGAAGCCCACAAGGCGCAGCATCTCGATGGTGCGCTCGTAGCGCTCGTCCTTAGACATGTCCTCGTGAATGGTGAGCACTTCGCTGACCTGATCGCCGATCGTGTGCAGCGGCGAGAGCGAGGTCATTGGCTCCTGGAAGATCTTGCCGATGCGGCGACCGCGGATGGCGCGGATATCCGGCCCGTCATGCGACAGCTTCAGGATGTCGGTCTGCGTGTCGTCGAGCGGGTCGTTGAAAAGGATGCGGCCGCTGGCGACTGCGATCTTTGGCAGGATGCCCATGACCGCCTGGCTGAGGACGGACTTGCCCGAGCCGGATTCACCGACGAGCGCGGTCACCTTGCCAGGCGAAACCCGCAGGCTCGCCTTGCGTACGGCGTCGACCCTGCCCCCGAGCATTGCGAACGAGATGCTGAGATCTTCTATCCGCAACAGATCTGCCCCTAAGATCATGCCCGGAGTATCCTTTGTTACTTTTTGTTACCACCAGAAGTACAGCAGACTAGCGGAGGCCATTGGGCCTGTCCATGACATTTGCCATAGGCCGAAGCCGTTGAGGTTGTGTGACAAACCCTGTTCATAAACGCGCGCGGCCGCGATTTTCAACGGGCGTCTGCAGCGAGCGCGGACAGTGCTTCGCGGCCCAGAATGTCGGCCGCGTTCAGCGAGCGGCGGAAGTTGTCGAAGTAGAGCGTCCATTCATCGCTCGCGGCCGCGCGATAGGGGCCGAACTTGAAGTATTGCCGCGGTCCGAGCCCCGGATCGTCGTGGCCGATGGCCCCTTTCACGGTGACGATCCAGCGGTCGTTTGCGAACAGCTCGACATGGCCGCTGCCGTCCGGCCCCGGGCGGGTCATGACGGCAAAGTCGATCCAGCCGCTTTCGGGCACAGGCAGCCGGTTGCCCCGGTCGATCACCCGGATGCGACCGGTGCGTGTGCCGAAGGGCTTTCCGTCCAGAACGTCCCATCGCCCGTCGGTGGCGACGAGCGCGCGCATCTGGTGCTTCTCCGGCCGCAGCCAGACGGGAGCGGCGGCGTCGGGCGCGCCGGCATCGGCGTTGCCCGCAGCGTCGCCGTCGCCGTCGCCCGGGCGTAGCATGGTCTCCACGGTGGCAAACAGCTTGCCGCGAACGAGCCGCAGGGCGAAGAAGGGGCTGTAGTCGCCTTGGGCGGTGGGGCCGATCTCCCGCTTCCACTGGGCAATCAGGTGACGCGTGTCGTCCTGCGGAACCGGATCGGCGAAGCGGACCGAGAAGCCGTACCAGACGGCGCGGTCATAGGGTACGCGCAGGCGCGACCGCTCCCAGATCTCCGCCCGTTCGCTGCGGCCGCTCTCGCCGCCCCAGAGCGGGCGGACGCTGAGCTTCAGTGCGCCGGCGCTGCGGTGCGTGACTGCACTCTGGAACTCGACGCGGCCGGCGCGCTGCTCGGGGTTGTCGCGATAGTAGAGCCCGCCGGCGGGCGAGAAGGTGGTGCCTTCGAATCCGTCGAAAAGCGGCGTCTCGAATGGGCGGAGCTGCGCGGCATCATCCCGTTGGGAAGAGCCGCCCGCCATGTCAGTTCAGCCCGCGAGCGATCATCGGAATGGTCGTCCGCCGGTCCGAACCGGGAGTGGAACGCGCGTCGCGATAAAGCAGCATCACCTGCTCGGCCTCCGAGCGTCCGTCGCGGCCTTCGCCATCGAGCGCTTCGGCGCGGTCGAGCTTGAGGTTGGTCTGCCCCGGCAGCAGCACCGTCAGCTTCTGCCGGACCCCGCGCAGCTTTTCCTCGCCGAGCGTCGTCCATTCGCCGCCGCAATAGGTGGCGAACGTCTGGCTGGCAACGATCGGCTTCGAATACTTCTTCGTCAGCCCCTGCAGCCGCTGCACCTCGTTGACCGCCGAGCCGAAGGCGGAGAAGGTCAGCCGGTCCCTCAAGCCGACATTGCCGAACATGACATTGCCCACATGCAGGCCGATGCCGTAGCGGATGTCGGCGAGGCCATCCTTGCGGCGCTTGGCGTTGAGCTCGCCCATGCGCATCGTCGCGTGGCGGACGGCGGACATCGCCGCCTGGGCCGCCACCTGCGAGGGCTCGCGGTGCCGGCCGCAGGGATAGACGGCAAGGAAGCCGTCGCCGATGAAGGACAGGATCTCTCCGCCGTTCCGGTTGAACGGCGTGGCGATCGCATCGAAGAACTGGTTAAGCGTATCGATATAGGCCTGGCGGCCCTCCTTTTCGGCCAGCACCGTCGACTGGCGCATGTCGGCCATGACGAGGGCGGCGCGGATGGTTTCGCCGTCGCCACGGCGGATCTGGCCCGAAAGCACCCGCCGGCCGGCATTGCCGCCGAGATAGGTCATCAGCATGTTGTCGGCGAGCTTGCCGAGCACGGCCATCTTGGCTGCGACCGCCAGGCTGTTCTGGATCTTCAGGAGCGCCTCGATGACGTTGTCGCTGAAGCCGCCCGGGGCATCGGTGGACCACGACCCGACCATGCCCTGGCCGGGCGATTCACCGAAAGACTGGACGAAGGCGAGATAGTCGGTTGCGCCGGCCTCCTTGAGGTCGTCGAAGATCGGAAACTCGGAGGGCGCCTTGTGGTCGATGCGCCGGCGCAGGTGATCGAGGCTGTTGCTGAGCAGGTAGTAGTACGGGCTGAGCAGGAAGCGCGACGGTTCGCTGTCCTCGCCCGAGGCGCGGAAACCTTCGACGGTGACGCCCTGGCCGCGCATCCAGGTGAAGCCCAGCGCGTCATAGAGCGGATGCAGCATCGAAAAGCTGAGATGGACGCGCAGAAGCGGCAGGCCAGCCGAGGCCAGCCGTTCGCAGAAGCCGGAGACGATGTATTCCAGATTTTCGCCGCTCAGTGCCGCGGTCTTCAGCCAGGAGGAGACGCGATCAAGGAGGATGTTGGAGACGTCGGCATTACGCGTGTTCATCTTTTGTCCTTGTCGATGCCTGATGCGGCGCTGTCGCAGCGATGCCGAGGCGAAGTGTCGATATGAAGTCTTCCGGCTTGGGTCCGGGGCGTCTGGTGGCGGTCGATCTGCCACCGCCGACGCAGTGCGACAAGATATAAGGGAGGTACCATCCCGAAACCAGAAGCGGTGGGCAAGAAATCTTTCCAGCCGGTCGTTGCCGCGCCGGGACGCCGTCGCCGCTCGGCTTGACGCGGCGGCGATTTGCGCCCAATTGTCTGCCACCAGACCGAAAGGGCCCAACGCATTGACCTTGCTTCCTTCTTCCGCCGAAACCCTGATGACGGCGATTGCCGGAAAAAGTGCGCGCGCCGGCATCATCGGGCTTGGCTATGTCGGGCTGCCGCTGGCGATCACGATCGCGCGAAGCGGTTTTTCCGTGACCGGCTTCGATATCGACCCTGAAAAGATCACGGCGCTCGACGCCGGCAGGTCCTATATCGAGGCGGTGCCGGCCGAGGCGCTGGCCGCCGAGACGCGGGCCGGCCGGTTCCGCTCGACGACGGATTTCACGGCGCTTTCCGAGTGCGACGTGGTGGTGATCTGCGTGCCCACGCCGCTGACCAAACAGCGCGAACCGGACATGTCCTATGTCGTCAAGACCGCCGAAGCCATCGCGCGGACGCTGCGGGCGGGGCAACTGGTCGTGCTGGAATCGACGACATGGCCGGGAACGACGGACGAGCTTGTACGGCCGATCCTCGAGCGTGGGGGGCTGCGGTCCGGCGTCGATTTCTTCCTCGGCTTTTCCCCGGAGCGTGAGGATCCCGGCAACCGTGACTTCGACACTGCGACCATTCCGAAGGTCGTGGCCGGCGACGGCGAGGCCGCGTCTGCGCTGATGCAGGCCTTCTACGGCGCGGTGGTCAAGGCGACCGTGCCGGTGTCGTCCAACGCGACCGCCGAGGCCGTCAAGCTGACCGAGAACGTCTTCCGCGCAGTCAACATCGCCCTCGTCAACGAGCTGAAGGTGCTGTACGAGGCGATGGGCATCGATATCTGGGAAGTGGTGGACGCGGCGAAGACCAAGCCCTTCGGCTACATGCCCTTCTATCCGGGACCCGGCCTTGGCGGGCACTGCATCCCGATCGATCCGTTCTATCTGACTTGGAAGTCGCGCGAGTTCGAACTGCCCACGCGCTTCATCGAGCTTGCCGGCGAGATCAACTCGGCCATGCCCCGCCATGTCGTGTCTCAGCTTGCCGAAGCGCTCGACATCCGCCTCGGCAAGGCGCTCAGCCGTTCGCGCATCCTCCTGATCGGCCTTGCCTACAAGAAGAACGTGCCCGACATCCGCGAGAGCCCCTCGCTGAAGCTGATCGAACTGATCGAGGAGCGAAAGGGATCGGTCGACTACCACGATCCCTTCGTGGCCGAAGTGCCCGCGACGCGCGAATACATGGCGCTGAAGGGACGGCGTTCGGTCGATCTCGATGAACAGGCGGTGCGCGGCTACGACGCGGTGCTGATCTCGACCGATCACGACATCGTCGACTATGGCGCACTTGCGCAATGGTCGCCGCTGATCGTAGACACCCGCAACGCCTTCGCCCGCCGCGGTATCGAAGGCGGCAACATCGTCAAGGCCTAGCGGTGGTGGCCGGACGGCGCGCCGGCGCGCGCCGGGAGTGCTTCAACAAGGGAGAGCGGGAGCCAGCATGAGCCGTCTCGACAGTTTCATCCGTCGCCTGACGGCGCAGCGCGACATTCTCAACTATGTCAGCGAGCATCTGGCATTGCCCGACGACGGCGTGGTCATGGAGATCGGGCTCGGAAACGGCCGCACCTTCAGCCATCTGCGCGAGCTTTTCCCCGATCGGCGGATACTGGCCTTCGATCGGGCTTGTGGCGCGCATGCCTCGAGCGTGCCGGAGCCGGGCTGCCTGATGCTGGGCGAGATCTGCGATACCGGGAAGCAGTTCGAAACGGGCGAGGCGGCCCTGGTTCATGCCGACATCGGCACCGGATATCCGGAAAAGGATGCCGTCACGCTGACATGGCTGCCGCAGATGGTGGTCGGCATGCTGGCGCCGGGCGGCATCGCCGTCAGCGGCCTGCCGCTGGACGAACCGTCTCTGCAGCGGCTTGAGGTGCCGGAAAGCGTACCGCAGGACCGGTATTTCCTCTACCGGAAAGGGTGAGGACGTCTCCGGCCGAACGCGGTCGCAAAACCGCGCTGCCTGTCTGATCCAGCGATGATGCGGGCCGGGCCGTTACGCGCCGACGCTGCGTTTGCGGGCCGCCCCGGCCTTGCCGGGACAAGACGCGATGCAGCAGGGCGAGACGGCCCGGAGCGGGCCGGATCGGCTGCGCCGGGGATCAGCTGCGTGGCCGGCAGTCACTGTCGCCGCGTTCGCAACCGCGCTGTGACGGACGGTCGTTGCGGCCCTTGTCGCGCTCGGGCCTCTTGCTATCCTGCTGCTTGTTGTCTTGCTGGCGATCGTCGTATCCCCGCCGCTGGTCGTCGTTTCGCGTGCGGTCGTTGTTGCGATCCCTGTCGCGGTCTCTGTCGGGGTTCCTGTCACGATCCCGGTCCTGATCGCGATTGCGGTCCCTGTCCCTGTCTCTGTCTCTGTCCCTGTCGGCGCTGGGCCGCCGGTCGTCCCTGTGGCCGCGTCCGTCCCAGTAGTCGCGCTCGTAGCGCGGTTCAACGACCCGGTAGCGTGGCGGCTCGGCGTAGTAGCCGCCGCCGGAATAGCCCGATGTCTCGCAGCCGGCGAGTGCTGCGCCGAGCAGCCCGGCGAGGGGAAGAAGAAGCAGTTTCGACCGAATCATCGCAGTACCTCGTAAGTGCCTTCGGCAGGCACAGACCACAGAACTGTGGCGGGGTACAGGCTCGATCTGCGGGCAAGATACGGCCAAGCGAGGGGTGCAGGTCAGGCGGTGCTTTCGCGTCCCGCACAGGCATCCGCCCATGGGACCCGACGGTCGGTCTGAGGCGGTCGCACGCCGATGCTGGCGGCCATCGCAACGCGCCCGCGCCCGAGCGACTTGGCCCGGTAAAGGGCAGCGTCGGCGGCGTTGAAGGCGGCGTCGCAGGTGGTGCCGGCGTCCACGACAAGGCTGATACCGAACGACGCCCCGATCGACGTTTCGCCCACGGGCAGAACGATGGGTTGCGAAAGCGCGGCCAGCAGCGTGTTGCAGACCTGTTCCGCCTCGGTCGCCGAAAGGTCCGGCATCAGGATTGCGAATTCGTCGCCGCCAAGCCGGAAGATGCGATCGGCCTGCCGCGTTCCTGATCGCAGGCGCGCCGCCACCACCCGCAAAAGCGCGTCACCGATGGCATGGCCATGGGTGTCATTGACCGCCTTGAAGCCGTCCAGATCCATGCAGACCACGGCCAGCGGCCGCCGGTTCGCCAGCGCCTTGAACTCGGGCTCCAGCAGCGCGCGGTTGATAAGGCCGGTCAGGAAATCATGCGTGGCCGCATGTCGCATCTCCCGTTCGCGGTCGACCAGCATCTGCGCAGTGCCCCGCGTCATCCGGAACATGAGCAAACCGCCAGCCAGGAGCACGAGGCTGACCGCCACGACCAGCGGCAGCGAGTGGTAGAGGACGTCTGCTGCGGGCGTTGGCGGCCGCCAGGAGAGGACCTGGACCTGGCCTTCCGGGCTGACAGCGATTTCCGCCCGGGCGCGATTGGCCGCAACGGCCGACAGCGGGCCGACCTGTGGGTCGTCGAGGAGAAAGCGTTGGCCGAAGAAGTCCTGCAGGCTGCCGTCGATCGGCATCGCCGTGACGAGGATCGGCGCACGGTCGCCCTTCGGCACGGCGGTGGCGAAGTCCGGCTGGAACAGGCTTGCCGAAAGCAGGACCGCCTCGTCGCCCAGCACCTCGATGCGGCTGGCAGCGACCGGCAGCGGAATGCCGTTTCTGACCGTTGCATGTTCGCGTGCCCGCACGGCCGCCACGAGCGGGCCGGATTCGGCGACGATCGCGGTCGCTCCGCGTGCGAAGAAGGGGCGGTCCTGCACCGTTGCGGCCGTGCGCGAGTAGAGGATGGCGTCGGCGGGGTCGAGCACCGCCGTGAAGCGGGTCCGCGACGTGCCGATCAGCGATGCCCCGATGTTGCGATCGGTCCATTCGCGGTCGAAGCGGTTGTCGAGGTTGGCGATGGCCTCGTCCCAGATCGTCCAGGCCGTCAGCGAGAATTCGATGTCGGAGATCCAGAGCGCGATATTGCTCTCGACCAGCGTTTCTTGCTGCTGGCGCGCCTCCGCGTCGATCCGCGCAACGCCGAGATAGGGGATGGTCGCCAGTCCGGCAATCAGCAGGGTTATGCAGGCGATGGCCGGGCCAACGAGTCTGAAGTGAACGAAGCGCATGGCCTTATCGGGCAGATTGTCGTGCCCATCGTGAGCACTGATGCCACAACGATCGCAGGCAGAGTTTACGATCACGTTACCGCGGGCATGCCGGATACGGTAGCCGAAGACGATCGTTGCGGCGGCCGCTCACCGTCGCAAACGCCGCAACGGCGTGCCTGTGGCAATGTGTTCGCCGGACGCCTCGCCTCTTCAAGGGGGCTCTTCTCAGGTGCGTTGCGTGCGAATGGGGGGACGCAAGGCCTTGTCACGCGCTCCGCATCGCATCTGCATCTGCCGCAAACCGCAGGCTTTCTGCCTCGGTGACGAGATAGACGCGGAGCGGCGCGCTGCGGCCGCGGATGGCGATGACGTCGTCCTGCAGCCCCTCGACCGCGATCCCGGATTGCCGCAGCGCCCTCTCGGAGACGACGATGGCGACGTCGTGCTGCTTGGCCGCGCTTTCCAGCCGGCTTGCCACGTTGACGGTGTCGCCGACGGCGGTCAGGCTCTTGGTCGAGCCGTAGCCCATCATGCCGACAACGCTCGGTCCGGTATGGACGCCGATCGCAACGCGCAGGTGGGTGGCGAAGTCATGGCCGAGTTCTTCGTTCAGGCGGCCGATGTCGCGGACGATCGCGGCGGCTGCTGCCAGTGCCTGCCGGGACGCTTGCTCGCGCTTGCCGCCAAGACCGAACAGCGCCATGGCGCCGTCGCCGATGAACTTGTCGAGCCGCCCGCCGGCGTCCTCGACCGCCTGGCCGACGATGGCGAAGTAACGGTTCAGAAGGAACACAACGTCGTAGGGCAGCCGGGTCTCCGACAGGTCGGTGAAGGCGCGCAGGTCGCAGAACAGGACGACGATCTCCTCCTCGCGCCCCGGCCGCACCGGTTCGGTCGCAACCGGCAGGGCGGCATCCGGGTTCGGCGCCATCAGCAAGGCGACGCTGAGATCGGCGGTCGGATGGAGCTGGCAGCCGAGCCGCACATCGGCATCCGCATGGATGCGCGAAAGCGCGGCGGCTTCGATAGCGCCAGGCGGGGGCAGGGGCGCGTGGGTGTCTAGGACGCGCACCCGGCAGGTGGAACAGCGCCCCTTGCCGCCGCAGACGGCATAGTGCGGCACGTCGCCATAGCGGCTGGCCTCGAGCAGGCTGAGGCCGCGCGGCGCGCGTACCAGCGCCCCGTTCGAATAGCGGATGGTGATCTGTGAGGCGCGCTCGGCCAGCGTTCGCATGCGTCGAAGCGCGGCAACGAGAAGAATGGCGGCGGAAAAGATCGCGTACAGGGCCAACTTGATCTGCCCCAGTCCCTGTGCCACCGCTGCCTGGTCGATCGGCGGGCGGGCCGCGCGCAGCGACTGCGCATAGGCCGGGTCCATCTGCGGCGCGCTCTCGGCCATGTGCGCGAGCATGCGCCCGGTATCGGCGAAACCGAGAAGGGCAAGCACCGGAACGAGGATCGCGACGGCAAGGAGCCAGGGGGCGGCCGTGGCATACCAACTGCGATACCGCAGCCAGAAATAGACGCCGAAGCAGCCATGCGTCCAGATAATGAGGAGCGCTGCCGCCTGGCGCAGCCCCGACAGCGGATTGACCACCCACAGGCTGCGGATGACCATCCGGTAGTCGACGACGACGCCGTAAAGCGGTTGCGAAAGGCGCGCGGGCACGACGTGCTCGATGATAAGGAAGGGGATCAGCAGGCCGAAGAGAACCTGCGCAGCCTCGCGCATCGGCATGCGCAGCGTCCGGCGGTGGTAGAGCGACCGGAGCACCAGGCCCACATGGGTGAGAAGCGCGCCGAAAAGCAGGATTGTGCCGACCGGGTTGCGCCAGATGAGGCCGAAGACGGCGCTGATGCGATCTGCCATGTCGAGCGAGACGAGCAGCAGCGCATGGTTGAAGAGGTGCATCCCCACGAAGGTGAGCATGACCAGGCCGGAACCGAGGCGAACCTTCTGCAGGAACCGTTCGGAGGTGATCGCCGCCAAGGCCTTGTTCATGGTCCGGTCCGCGAATCCTGATCTGCGACGTGTGGAACTGCCATTTGCGGATTCCATTCCGAACGCCCCGCCCGTTGGCTGAGCGGCTTTTGACACTCTCAGGCGCTATGGGCAAGGCCAAGGCGAACGGCCCCATGCCTTCCCGAAAGGCCTGCTCGTAACAACTATGCCAGTAGCGCGGCCGGGGGAAGGCGGCGGAGCGTTGACGCAGCGTCACATATTCAGGGGGCCGCGCCGCCTGCCGGCCGAGGCGCGGCCACTCTCTGCACCTTGATTGAACGTCAGGGGCGGGCGGCCTGGACGGCGGCGAGCTCGCCCACGCGGTAGTGGTCGCGATACCACTCGACGAAGTCCCTGACGCCGGTGGCAAGCGGGGTTGCCGGCTTGTAGCCCGTCAACGCCTGCAGTAGATCCGGGCTTGCGAAGGTGCGTGGCGCCTCGCCGGGCTGCATCGGCAGCAGCTTGTGCCGGGCCTTGCGGCCGAGCGCATCCTCCAGCGTCGATACGAAGTCCATCAGCCCGACCGGATTTCCGCCGCCGATATTGACGATGCGGAACGGCGCCTGATGGGACAGCGTATCAAGGCCCGCGGGAGCGGCGACGCGATTGTCCTCGCCTGGAATGACGACGGACAGTTTCAGCATGGCCTCGACGAGATCGCCGACGAAGGTGAAGTCGCGGCTCATCCGGCCCTCGCCGTAGAGCTCGATCTCGCGGTCCTCGAGAATGGCGTCGGTGAACTTGAACAGCGCCATGTCCGGCCGGCCCCAGGAGCCGTAGACGGTGAAGAAGCGGAACGCCGTGGTCGGAAGGTTGTAGAGGTGGGCATAACTGTGCGCCATGACCTCCATCGCCTTCTTGCTGGCGCCGTAGATCGTCAGCGGCTCGTCGGTACGGTCCCCTTCCCGGAACGGGATCTTGTCGGTGGCGCCGTAGACCGAGGACGAGGAGGCGAGCATGAGGTGGCGCGCGCCGACGGCCCGTGCCGCTTCCAGAAGGTTCCAGGTGCCGAGAATGTTGGCCTCGACATAGGATTTCGGCTCTTCCAGGCTGTAGCGCACGCCGGCCTGCGCGGCCAGATGCACGATGACATCGGGGGCCGCGTCCTCAAGCGCACGGCGCACGCCGGCCTGGTCCTCGAGCATCACCTGATGGAAGCGGTAGGCCGGGAACTGCACCAGCCCGGCATTACGCGCTTCCTTCAGCCTGACGTCGTAGTAGGGGGTCATTCCGTCAAGGCCGACGACTTCGTGTCCGGCCTCCAGCAGGCGCCGGGCGAGATGGAAGCCGATGAAGCCGGCCGTGCCGGTAATGAAGTAGCGCATGCTTATTTCCCGTCGCCGCTCCGGCCGATGCCGACATACTGGAAGCCGTAACGCGCCACTTCCTGCGGCGGGTAGACGTTGCGCAGGTCGACCAGGTTCGGCGCTTTCATCGTGGCATGAAGCTTGCGGAAGTCCAGTGCGCGGAACTCGTCCCATTCCGTGACCAGCACGAGCGCGTCGGCATCGGCCGCGATCGCGTAGGGATCGGCGCCGAATTCGACATTCGACAGGATGGCGCGGGCGCCGTCCATGCCTTCCGGGTCGAAGGCGGCGATCTTCGCGCCGTTATCCTGCAGGGCCTGGATGATGGTCAGCGAGGGGGCATCGCGAAGGTCGTCGGTGTTGGGCTTGAAGGTGAGGCCGAGGACGGCAATCTTCTTGCCGCGCACCGAGCCGCCGCAGGCGGCGATCACCTTGCGGGCCATGGCGCGCTTGCGGTTGTCGTTGATGGCGACGGTGGTCTCGATCAGACGCATCGGGCTGTCGGCATCGGATGCGGTCTTGACCAGTGCCAGCGTGTCCTTCGGGAAGCACGAGCCGCCGTAGCCGGGGCCGGCATGCAGGAACTTGTCGCCGATGCGCTTGTCGTAGCCGATGCCCTTTGACACCTTCTGCACATCCGCGCCGAGGCGCTCGCACAGGTCGGCGATCTCATTGATGAAGGTGATCTTCATGGCGAGGAAGGCGTTTGCGGCGTACTTGATCAGCTCCGAGGTGCGGCGCTCGCAGAAGAACAGCGGGCCCTCGTTGAGATGCAACGGGCGGTAGACCTCGCTCATCACCTCGATCGCGCGCGGCTCGTCAGTGCCGACGACGATGCGGTCGGGACGCTTGAAGTCGCCGATGGCCGCGCCTTCGCGCAGGAATTCCGGGTTGGAGACGACGGAGAAGTCCGCGTCCGGATTGGTCTCGCGGATGATGCGCTCGACCTCGTCGCCGGTACCGACCGGCACGGTCGACTTGGTGACGACGACGGTGTAGCCGTCCATGGCCTTGGCGATCTGGCGGGCAGCGGCATAGACATAGGTCAGGTCCGCATGGCCGTCGCCGCGGCGCGAGGGCGTGCCGACCGCGATGAAGACGACGTCGGCCCAGGCGACTGCCTTTTCGAGGTCGGTGGTGAAGCTCAGCCGGCCAGACTCGCTGTTGGACTTGACGAGTTCGTGCAGGCCCGGTTCGAAGATCGGGATCTCGCCCTTGCGGAGCGCCTCGATCTTTTCCTCGACATTGTCGACGCAGATGACCTCGTGGCCGAAATCGGCGAAGCACACACCCGAAACAAGGCCGACATAGCCGGCGCCAATCATCACAATCCGCATATGAAACCCATCGTCTTGTTCTGTTCCGCCAGACGGCGGTCAAATAGAAGTGCCGGCTTTGCGGCGGTTCGGATCGAACTTCTATTCATCCGGCGGAAGAAAGAAAGACATTTTTTGGCAAGGTGGGGAGTTGTACGCCGACGCTTTGCCCCGTGCTGCGCCAGGCAAGATGCGCATTCAGTGGCTGGTGGGTCGCTCTTCCACAGCGCCTTGCCCGGTGGCGGGCGACGGCTTGCGGACGGGCGAGGCATTTCGCCACGCGGTCTCGACGATGTGGCGGACTGTTTCAAGCTCGGCACCGGCGAAATAGAGCGAGGTCCAGCCCTTGTGCCCCCAGCCGCCGGGAACGGCGGCACACAGGCCGGGTTCTGTCTGGAGAAGCATGGCCTGCTGGCCCGGCGTCAGCTTGCAGACGGCTCGGCCGGCTTCGGGAAGGGTCAGGAAGATGCGTCCGCGCACGCGAAAATCGCGCTTGCCGAAATGCGCGCTTTCTTCGGCGCCTGGCATTGCCAGCGCCATCTGGACCAGATCTTCGGACCTCATGTTCAAAAATAGCACGGATCCGCGTGCGCCGGAAGGCGCGGGTACGGCGACGATTTTCTTGCCGGGATAGGAAAAAAATCCTTGACAGCGTGACGGTCGTTTGTTAGGGTATGGTTACAGTCGGAGAAGTGCGGGCGGAGAGGTCGCCGGGCGACCGGAACGCTTCGGGTGGTCCCGGGAAAAGACGAGATCGATACCGGGATACGCTAGCATGACCGCTCGGGTCGCAACGCTGCCCAGGTCCGGCCAAGCCACGCATGGCCATTACCCGAAGGCTGCGACATGAGCGCGGATCGCCTCCCTTTTCGGGGTGACATCCGCCCGCCGGCCGGCTGATCGAGCCGGCTGATTGAACTGGTCGTTCGAACATGAGTTGAAGCGCCCGTCCGATGAGGATCGCGGCGCTTTTTTTGTTTCCGGAGCAAGCGATGCACGATTTTGACGACGTCGACCCGGCCCTGTTCGGCCTGCCGGCGACACGGCCGGTCTATGACGGTTTCGCCGCGGGCGCCCGGTGGTGCGACGGCGGCGCGGCGGCGGTTCTCGACCTCAAGTCGGAGGCGGACGGCGATCCGCTCGCCGACATGCAGGCGATGCTCTCGCAGATGACCAAGGAACTGCGCGAGCGCTTCCAGCGCTTCCAGAGCCAGAAGCGCTCCGCCGAGCAGATGGCGGACGAGGCGGCCGACGAAGCCGGGCGCAAGCTCGGGCAGGCCGACGCGAAGGCGGCGATCGAGGCTGTATCGCTGATCGTGCGCACGCTGGAGAAAATCGACAGCCTGCAGCGGACGGTCATGAGCGAGCGGCGGGATGCCGAGGAGCGTCAGGGCGAGGTGGCCGACATCGACGCGCTGATCGCCGAGTTCGACCGCCGCGTCGAGGCGAAGGCGCGCGCTTATCTCGAAATGTGGAAGGCGGAACATGGGACCTGCGCGGAGCGGACGGAAGGCGGCGCGGTTTCCGGCAGTGGCGCCGACGGCAAGAACGGCCCGTGAGGCGCGCCGGCTCGCCCGGAAGATCGAAAAGGCAATTGCAAAGGCGAGCGGGCGCATGGCGGATGAGGCGGCGCGCGCGGGCAAGCGGCATGATGCGGCCGTGTCAGACGCACTGGCCACGATGACGGCGCTGCAAGCGCGGATTGGTTCTAAAACGGTTGGGGAAGACGCTGCGGGCGACAAAGCCGCGCAGCAGCGGGCCGTTCATGTGGCGGACGGGACGGCGCAGCCAGCGCAAGGCGCCGGGGTGCGGGCGAAGCCTTCGACAGTCTCCGAGACAGAGGTGGGGCCAACGACGGATGCGGCGGCTCGGATGCGGCCATCGACAATCGGCGATGGCGCGGCGGACGGCGGATGCAGTTCGCATCCTCCCGCGGCGGCCGTTGCTGCTGTCGTTGGGGGCGTGGCCTGGGGCAAGGAAAAAGATGCGAACGATGAAAAAGATGCGAACCGCATGCAGTGTGCCACCGGAACCGGTACGGGCTCTGGTCCTGGCACCACGCCGGGGCTGAGCGATACGGAACTTGGCGTATGGCAGTCGGTGGACTGCGGCGGCATCGAGACCGGAGAGACCGGGGCGGATCCAGCGTCGGTTCTCGATGCGCCGCTGGACGTTGCCGGACTGCCGCTGGCTGCGGGGTTGCGCTTGTGGGAGCTGCAACGCCACCCCGCACAGGAGCCGCCCAAAGGCGACTGGCGCGTCTGGCTGCTGATGGGCGGACGCGGATCTGGCAAGACGCGGGCGGGAGCGGAATGGGTTCACGAGGTCGCACGCAGCACGGGCAAGCTCAGGATCGCGCTGGTGGCCGAAACGCTGGGCGACGCCCGCGAGGTGATGATCGACGGTGTTTCCGGCATCTGCCGGATCGCGCGGCGGCACAGGCCGGAATTCGAAGCCTCGCGCCGGCGGCTGGTGTGGCCGAACGGGACGATCGCGCAGATCTTCTCGTCGGAAGATCCCGAAAGCCTGCGCGGCCCGCAGTTTCACCTGGCATGGTGCGACGAGCTGGGCAAATGGCGGCACGCGCAGGAAACCTGGGACATGCTGCAATTCGGCCTGCGGCTGGGCGACCGGCCGCGGACGCTGGTGACGACGACGCCGCGTGCGGTGGAGCTGCTGCGATCGCTCGCGTCTGACCGGGGCACCGTGCTGGCGAAGATCCGCACGGCCGACAATGCCGGAAACCTGGCGAAAGGGTTCATCGAGGCGCTGAACGAGCGCTACGGCGGCACGCGTCTTGGGCGGCAGGAGCTGGACGGCGAGCTGATCGCCGACCGCGAGGACGCGCTGTGGAGCCGCGACAGGCTGGAGGCGATCCGCCAGCGGCCGGCTGGGCCGCTGGCGCGCATCGTCGTGGCAGTCGATCCGCCGGCGACGGCATCGGCACATTCCTGCTGCGGGATTATCGTGGCCGGGCTCGACGAGGCGGGCCGGGCCGTGGTTCTCGCCGACCTCTCCGTGGTCGGGGCGAGCCCGGCCGGATGGGCGGGTGCTGTGGTCCGCGCCTTCCGTCGCTTCGACGCCGACCGGGTGGTGGCCGAGGTCAACCAGGGCGGCGACATGGTGGCGGCGGTGCTGCGCAGTATAGACGCGGCCCTGCCGGTGACCATGGTGCGGGCGACGCGCGGCAAGTTCCTGCGCGCCGAGCCGGTTGCTGCCCTCTACGAGCAGGGGCGGGTGGCGCACGCCGGCAGTTTTCCCGAGCTGGAGGACCAGATGTGCGACTTCGGCCCTGACGGACTGTCTTCCGGTCGTTCTCCCGACCGCCTCGACGCGCTGGTATGGGCGCTGACGGCGCTGGTACTGGAACGGCGCGGCGAGCCGCGGGTGAGAGAGATTTGATACAAGTTAAAAGGGTATATGTAAACTAATGCATTTTATTGGTGCATTCCGTTCTCGGTTGTGCTTGAGTGCGTGGAGGCCGCGGGATGCACTCTCGGCGGGCGAAAGAGCTGAATTCCTGCAGAGTCAAGCGGCGGCAAGGGAACGGGCGCGTTCCGGTCGGGCTGCTCTGCGCGGATCGGCGTGTTGCGCAAAGGGATTGAGCGGGGCCTTGGCCGGGCGGGCACGGTGAGGCCGCCACGCGCTTGAGGAAAATATTGCTGCGACGGAGGGGATGATGTCGATCAACAGAAAGTTCTTCTTCGACCGGGTGCGCACGCACCTCTACAAGAACGGGCTGGACCAGGACGCCGTGGACGGGCATTCGGCGATACTCGACCGCTGGGAAAAGGACATCCCGAAAGACGACGACCGCTGGCTCGCCTACATGCTGGCGACGGCCTACCACGAGACGGGCGGAAGGATGCAACCGGTCGAAGAGAACCTGAACTACTCGGCCAAGCGCCTGCTCGAGGTCTTCCCGCGGCGCTTCAAGGATGCGGCGGAGGCGGCGCGCTATGCCGGAAAGCCGGAAAAGATCGCCAATCGCGTCTATGCCGACAGGCTGGGCAATGGCGACGAGGCGAGCGGTGACGGCTGGCGCTATCGCGGCCGCGGCCTGGTGCAGATCACCGGAAAGACGAATTACGAAAAGTTCGGGATCGCCAAGTCCCCGGACGATGCCCTGCAGGCGGATGGTGCGCTCACCATGTTGTTCGAGGGCATGATCAAGGGGCGCTACACGGGCAAGGCTCTGGGTGATTTCTTCGACGGGGCACGCGAGGAATGGGTCGAGGCGCGCCGTATCGTAAACGGCTACGACCGCGCCGACGACATCGCCCGCTATGCGAAGCACTATTACTCGGCAATCAGCTACACCACCGGCTGAGGACCTTCTGGTGCCGGCACGGCGGCGGCCGGCATAAACCGCGGCTGCTGCCCTTTCGACGAGGACATTTCCGATGAGATTTCCGTTTTCCTTGCCCTGGCGGCGCGCCGGGGCGGATGGCGTTGCCATTCCCGAAACCAAGGCGACGGCGGGCGGCTTCGTGACGCTGACCGCCGAGGGCCGTGCCCGCTGGACGAGCCGCAGCTATGCGGCGCTGGCGCGTGAGGGGTTCATGCGAAATCCTGTCGCCCACCGCGCCGTGCGGATGATCGCCGAGGCGGCGGCTTCGGTGCCCTGGCTGGTCTACGAGGGCGATGAGGAGGCGACGGACGATGCGGCCGTCGCTCTACTGGCCCGGCCGAACCCGCGTATGGGCGGCAACGAATTCTTCGAAGCGCTCTATGGCCACCTGCTGATCTCCGGCAATGCCTTCGTCGAGGGCGTGCGGATCGGCGGGACGCTGCGCGAACTGCACCTTCTGCGGCCCGACCGGGTGAGGGTGCTGGAGGGGCGCGACGGCTGGCCGGAGGCCTACGAATATCGCGCGGGCGGCCATGCGCGGCGATATCCCGCTGCTGCGGACCCGGCCGGCAATGAGGGGGCGGCCGTGCTCCATCTGCGGCTGTTTCATCCACTCGACGATCATCTGGGTTTTGCGCCGCTGGAGGCTGCCTCCGTCGCGCTCGACCTCTCCAACGCGGCAGCGCACTGGAACAAGGCGCTGCTCGACAATTCGGCGCGTCCCTCCGGCGCGCTCGTGTATCAGCCGAAGGACGGCGGCAATCTCGCCCCCGACCAGTACGAACGACTGAAGGCGGAACTGGAGGAGGGCTATTCCGGACCGGCGCGTGCCGGTCGACCGATGCTTTTGGAAGGCGGGCTGGACTGGAAGGCGATGGGCATGAGCCCGCGCGAGATGGACTTCGTCGAGGCGAAGAACGGGGCGGCGCGCGACATCGCGCTGGCCTTCGGCGTGCCGCCGATGCTGATCGGCATTCCTGGTGATGCGACCTATGCCAACTACCAGGAAGCCAACCGCGCCTTCTGGCGCCTGACGGTGCTGCCACTGATTTTCCGCACCGCTTCCGCCCTGTCGGGGTGGCTGTCGGAGGGGCGGGAAACGGCGCTGCGGCTGGCGCCGGACCTCGACCAGGTATCGGGGCTTTCGGCCGAGCGCGGCGAACTGTGGTCGCGGGTCGGCGCGGCGACCTTCCTCAGCGACGAGGAGAAGCGGCAGGCGGTGGGATACTGACGTCCATCAGGGGCGTGTCTTCTGTCTGAAATTCATGGGATGCGGGTCGAGGTCTGAAATCGCCAAAGGGGCGGTTGAATCGGTTTCTCAGCCGCTTGAACCGATCTCACAGCGGCGTCCGCCAGGGGATTCAAAAGATTCGGAAATTTCCGGGAGGCGCGACGCCGCAGCTTGCCGGGCGGGGCGGCATTGCGCTCGCCTGCGGGAACCGGACGGGATCAGATTAATCGGAAAGGCTTAACGATGGCTGACTTCGGAAACGACGCGCCGCTCTGGGGCGCGCGCTGGGTCGGCTCGGCGGCGGGTGCCGCCGTGTCGCTCGTCTACATGCTGCCCAAGGGCCGCCGCGAGGCCGCCTCGCGCTTCGTCACCGGCCTCACCTGCGGGATAATCTTCGGCGGCCCGACCGGGGTGTGGATCGCCACCCGCCTCGACATCATCGCCTTCATCTCCCGCTACGAGATGACGCTTGCAGGCTCCGCTGCCGCCAGCCTTTCGGCCTGGTGGGGGCTGGGCGTGCTGATGCGGGCGGCAGAAAGGATGAAGGGCTAGAAGGCTGAGGCTGGCCGCCGGCGGTTCCGGTCTTGTGTCGCGCTGGTTTCCGGCCGCCACCTGCTGGCTCCCTTTGCCCCTGATCCGCCTGCCGGCACCGTCTCCCCGCAGGCCGGGAGGGCGGCGGCGTTTGGGTTCCTTTCTGCGGACCGGCGGTTGCCTTCTGCCCCTTTCGGCGGGGTTCGTTCCAACATCGGAGACTTCTCATGACGACTGACGGGCTGCCGGTCTGGCGGACGAAGAAATATGCGGACCTGACGTTGTCCGGCGTGACCGGGGACGGGGTGTTTTCGGGGTATGCCAGCGTGTTCGAGGAGGTGGACCTGGGCAAGGATGCGATCCAGCCCGGCGCCTTTTCAAGATCGCTGCAGAAACGCGGGGCGGCGGGCGTGCGCATGCTGTTCCAGCACGACCCGAACGAGCCGCTGGGCCGCTGGCGAACGATCCGCGAGGACGGGCGCGGGCTCTATGTCGAGGGCGTCCTTTCGCCCGGCGTGGCACGCGCCC
This sequence comes from Rhizobium subbaraonis, assembly GCF_900220975.1. GTDB lineage: Bacteria > Pseudomonadota > Alphaproteobacteria > Rhizobiales > Rhizobiaceae > Mycoplana > Mycoplana subbaraonis. The sequence goes on from NZ_OBQD01000001.1 coordinate 471,476, forward strand.
GCGAGGTGCATCAGCTGATGAAGAGCGGTGCGCTCGACGGCCTGTCGATCGGCTTCCAGACCGTTCGCTCGCGGACCGACCGCGTAAGCGGGGTGCGGCGCATCCTCGAGGCGGACCTGTGGGAGATCTCGATCGTGACCTTTCCGATGCTGCCCTCGGCGCGGGTCTCGAACGTCAAGAATGCGCGGTGGTTCCGCGATCGCGAAACCGAGCTGGTCCGCACCATGCGGCGGGCGGCGCGGATGATGAAACGCTAGAGCAATTCCGGTGAAATCCGCTTCACCGGAATTGCTCTAGATCCTTATTTTTCCCCGCATTTCCAGCCGAAGCGATGCCGCTTCGGCTGGAAATGCTCCAGCCAAAAGGAAGACGCAATGAGGATGGAAAGCACGACCACCGCGCCGGCGATGACCCCCGCGCCCGAGACCAAGGCGGCGCCCGAGACGATGACGGCGGCCTTCGACGACTTCATGGAGGCCTTCGAGGCGTTCAAGGAGACGAATGACCGCAGGCTCGGCGAGATCGAACAGAAGCTTACGGCCGACGTCGTCACCCGCGACAAGCTGGAGCGCATCAACAAGGCGATGGACGAGCACAAGCGCACGCTCGACCAGATGGCGCTGAAGAAGGCGCGGCCGGCGCTTTCGCGCGGCAGCGACAGCATCGAGGCGGCCGAGCACAAGCAGGCGTTCTCCGCCTATATCCGCCGCGGCGACGAGGCGGGGCTGCGCGAGCTCGAGGGCAAGGCGATGTCGGTCGGTTCCGCCGCCGATGGCGGCTACCTGGTGCCGGCCGAGACCGATACCGAGATCGGCCGCCGACTTTCGGCGGCATCGCCGATCCGGGCGCTTGCCACCGTCCGGCAGGTTTCCTCTGCCGTCCTGAAGAAGCCGTTCTCGACGAGCGGCATGGCGGCCGGCTGGGTGGCCGAGACCGCGGCGCGTCCACAGACCGGAACGGTGCAGCTTGCCGAGCTCGCCTTCCCGACCATGGAACTCTACGCCATGCCGGCGGCGACGGCGGCCTTGCTCGACGACGCGGCCGTCGATGTCGAAAGCTGGATCACCTCAGAGGTCGACGTCGTCTTCGGCGAACAGGAGGGCACCGCCTTTGTTTCCGGCGACGGGGTCAACAAGCCAAAGGGCTTTCTGAGCTATACCAACGTCGCCGACAACGACTGGGCCTGGGGCAGTATCGGCTACATCGCCACCGGCAATGCCGGCGCGTTCAAGGCGGCCGGCCCGTCCGACACGCTGGTAGATACGATCTACGCGCTGAAGGCGGGGCACCGCCAGAACGCCTCCTTCGTGATGAACCGCAAGGTGCAGGCCGAGATCCGCAAGTTCAAGGACGCCGACGGCAACTATCTCTGGCGCCCGCCGGCCGGACCCGGCCAGCAGGCCTCGCTGATGGGCTTCCCGCTTGCGGAGGCGGAAGACATGCCCGATATCGCCGCAAACAGCTTCTCGATCGCCTTCGGCGACTTCCGCGCCGGCTATCTCGTCGTCGATCGCACCGGCGTGCGCGTGCTGCGCGATCCCTATTCCGCCAAGCCCTACGTGCTCTTCTACACGACAAAGCGCGTGGGCGGCGGCGTGCAGAATTTCGAGGCGATCAAGCTGGTGAAATTCGCCGCAAGCTGAGGCGGGCGGCCCGCAACCATTAGCCCCGATCGGCGTTTCTCCCGAATGCATCGTACCGGCGGGTATCCCCCAAGCCGCCGGTATGAGGGGTGGATGCGGAAGACCTCCCGCCGCATCCACCCGCCTCCGCTCCGCCGTCACGCGCCTGATGTGACCCTGCGGGCGAAGCCATCGCTCATCCCTCCCAATCGCGAGCCCTTCCATGACCATTGTCGAACTCTCTCCGCCGGGTGCGGAGCCGATAACGCTTGCCGAGGCGCGGGCGCACCTGCGCCTCGACGACAACGCCGAGGACGACCTGCTGGAAGCCCTCATCCGCACCGCGCGTGAGCATCTGGAGCAGGTGACCGGGCTGGCGCTGATTGCGCGCAGCTTCCGCCTCTATCTCGACGCCTGGCCCACGAGCCGGATGATTCAGATCGTCAAGGGGCCGGTGCAAGCAATTGACAGCGTTACGGTTTACGACGAGGCCGGGCTGCCTCTGGAGCTCGCCTTGTCCGGTGCCGTGCTCGACGGCGCGGCCCGGCCGGCACGGCTGATGCTGCCCGACCTGCCGGCGCCCGGACCGGCGCTGAACGGCATCGAGATCGACTTCACCGCCGGCTTCGGCGAGGCGGGCGCCGATGTGCCCGATACCCTGAAACGGGCGCTGCTGACGCATGTGGCGGCCATGTTCGAGCTGCGCGGTGTCGTCTCGCCCGGCGACCAGCCGGGCGCGGTGCCACCGGGCTACGAGCGGCTGGTCGCACCTTTCCGCATCCGGAGGCTGTGATGGAGCGCGTTGCCTTCGATCCCGGCGTCTTCACCGCAAGGCTGACGCTGGAGCGCTCGGTGGAGACGCCGGACGGGCAGGGCGGCGTCAGCCGGACCTATGCCGCGTTCGGTTCCGCCTGGGCACGGATCGAGCCGGTGTCCGCGGGCCGCAGCGCGGCGGCGGATGCCTATCCGATGCGGGTGACGCACCGGATCTGGCTGCGCCACCGCGGCGACCTTACAACCGGAGTGCGCCTGAGAAAGGGCGCCCGCCTCTTCGACATCAGGACGTTTCGCGATCCCGACGAGAGCCGGCGCTATGTCGTCTGCGACTGCGAGGAGATGGAACGATGAGCGCCGCATCCGCCCTGCAGAAGGCGATCCACGACAGGCTCGCCGGCGACGCCGCTCTGACGGCGCTGATCGGCGCCGGCGGCATCTGCGACCGGCTTCTGGACCGGCAGCGCCTGCCGGTTGTCGTCATCGAGGCGATCGAGAGCCGCGACCATTCGACCGCGACGGAGGCGGGCGAGGAGCATTTCATAACGCTCGCCGCCTGGTCGAAGGCGGACGGGCACCGGGAGGCGCAGGCCATAGCAGCTAGGCTGCATGCCCTGCTGCATGACGCCGAAATTCCCGTCGCAGGCGTCGCCCTCGTCAGCCTGCTGCACCGCGCGACGCGGTTCGGCCGCGACAGGGGTAAGCCGTTCCATCGCGCCGAGCTGCGCTTCCGCGCCGTGACGGAGTGAGAATTGTCGCTGAGGGCGCCGCTGCGCGCCGCTTTGACCGAACCGGATGTGTATCCAACTTGAAAGGAGTGGCGCATGGTGGCGCAAAAGGGACGCGACCTTCTAATGAAGGTCGAGGACGGCGGAGGCCATGTGACGGTCGCGGGGCTGCGCTCCAAGCGCCTGTCCTTCAACGCGCAGGCGGTCGATGTGACGGACGCGCAGTCGGCCGGGCGATGGCGCGAGCTTCTGGGCGGCGCGGGCGTGCAGCGCGCATCCGTCTCAGGGAGCGGGATCTTCAAGGACCAGGCGTCTGACGCGCTGGTGCGCGCGGCGTTCTTCGCGGGAACCGTTCTCTCATGGCAGCTGGCGATTCCCGATTTCGGCACGGTGACGGGGCCCTTCCAGATCACCGCGCTCGAATATTCCGGGTCGCACGACGGGGAGGTTCTGTTCGAAATCGCCCTGGAATCGGCCGGGGCGCTTGCGTTCGGAGCAGCGTGATGACGGGGCGGGCCAATCGACGACGCGGCGAGATCGAGGCGGTGCTGGACGGCGAGCGCCGCATCCTCTGCCTGACGCTCGGCGCGCTGGCGGAACTGGAGACGGCGTTCGCCATCGATAGCCTGAACGAATTGGCAGCCCGGTTTTCGCGCGGGGCCATCGGCGCCCACGACATCATCCGCATCGTCGGCGCGGGCCTTCGCGGCGGTGGCAACCTTTATAGCGACGAGGACGTGGCCGCCATGACGGCGGAGGGCGGAATTCAAGGATTCGCACGCATCGTCGCCGAACTGCTGTCCGTGACCTTCGCCCCGCCGGGAAGCGAAAACGGATCGCGTGAGGCCGGCGGGACGAGCGTGGCGGCGGCGGGCGATGCCACCCGAAACCCTCCGCCGCCGCATCCGGGGAACGGCTGAGCCAGGCGGCAGCGCCCTTTCCCTGGAGGGCGGCGCTGCATGAGGGGCTTTGCCGGATGCGGCTGGATCCGAAGACGTTCTGGGCGATGACGCCGCTGGAACTGGCGATCGCGTGCGGCCTGCATGGCGAAGCGCCGGCAGGTGGCGCACCAGATCGCAACGCCCTGCTGGCGCTGATGCGCAGCTATCCCGATCGCGAGCGCGGATCGGACCCGGCGGGCGGCGGGCCGCGGGGAGGCGGTTGAGTGAGACGGTTGATTGGCCTGCCGGCGCGCGCAGGGCCAATCCGCTGTATCGCCGCGGGGTGTGTGATCTGCCCGCTGGCGTCCGTCCAAATTCTCAAAACGAGCGAAGGGAGTAATCGCGATGGCGGAATTGGATGATCGGCCGCTGGCCGGCACCGTCGAGAGTGCCGAGGCCTTGCGCGACGTGTTCGACGACCTGGAGACGCGCTCCCGTTCTTTCGGCGCCGCGCTGACGACAGCGCTCAAGGGCGCGACGGTGGACGGGCGCGGGCTCGAGGACGTACTGAAGGGATTGGCGCTGCGGATCAGCGATATCGGCCTTTCTGTAGGGTTGAAACCGCTGGAGGGTGTCATCGGTTCGGCACTGTCGGGTCTTGGCGGCAGCGTCACGCCGTTTGCCAAGGGCGGGGTCGTCGCCGCGCCCACCTATTTTGCCGCGGCTGCCGGGACGGGCGGCGGCCTTGGCCTGATGGGCGAAGCGGGTGCGGAGGCGATCCTGCCGCTGCAGCGCGGGCCGGACGGTGTGCTGGGCGTTGCCGCAGGCGGCGGCGGGGCGACGAACATCGTCTTCAACGTGAGCGCGACCGACGCGGCGAGCTTCACGCGCTCGCAGGGTCAGGTGGCGGCCATGCTGACGCGCGCGGTCGGTCGCGGCCGGCGCAGCCTTTGAAGATCGCGGGGGAATCACCATGACCGGATTTCACGACGTCCGCTTTCCCTTGCGGATCGCGCTCGGCACCAGCGGCGGCCCGGTGCGGCGCACCGACATCGTCTCGCTTTCCAACGGGCGGGAGAACCGCAACCGCCGCTGGCACAATGCAAGGCGGCACTACGACGCCGGTTCCGGCGTGCGCTCGATCGACGATCTCTATGCGGTGCTCGCCTTCTTCGAGGCGCGGGCGGGCCAGCTCTACGGCTTCCGCTTTCGCGATCCCGTCGATTTTAAGTCCTGCGCGCCGGCCGAGGCGATCTTGCCCACCGATCAGCACGTCGGCACCGGCGACGGCGAAACAGCGGGCTTCCAGCTCGTAAAGGTCTATCGCGACGCGGGCGGGGCAATGACGCGGGTGATTGCCAAGCCCGTGCAGGGCAGCGTGAGCGTGTCGGTCGACGGAGTGCAAGCGCCGGCAGCCGACTATGCGGTCGACCACGACAGCGGCGTGGTCACGTTTTCTGCCGGTGCCATTCCCGCTGAAGGACAGGTCGTGCGGGCCGGTTTCGAGTTCGACGTGCCTGTCCGCTTCGATACCGACCGGATCGACATCGATCTCGCGCAGTTCAGCGCCGGTCGCATCCCCTCGATCCCGCTGGTGGAAGTATTGCCATGAGACAGATCCCGGCCGATCTTGCCGTTCACCTGCTAAACGACGCCACGACCCTGTGCCAGTGCTGGCGCTTGACCCGGCGCGACGGAGCCGTGCTGGGTTTCACCGAGCACGACCGCGACCTTGCCTTTGCCGGCCTGACGTTTCACGCGGCGAGCGGCTTCCAGGCGAGCGATGCGGAAGCCGGATCGGGCCTTGCCGCGGAGGCGAGCGAGATCGCCGGCGGCTTTTCCTCCAGCGCGATCAGCGAGGCCGATCTCGTCGCCGGCCGCTACGACGGGGCGCAAGTCGAGGTCTTCCTCGTGGACTGGCAGGAGCCCGCACGGCGCATGCTGCTGCGAACCGGCGAGATCGGCGAGGTGACGCGGGCGGGGGCGGCCTTTCGCGCCGAGCTGAGACGGATGACCCATGCCCTCGACCAGGTGAAGGGCCGCATCTACGGCCATCGCTGCGACGCTATCCTCGGCGATGCGCGCTGCGGCGTCGCTCTCGAGACGGGCGAACTGCGGGCGGACGGCGTGGTGACGGAGGTCCTCGACGAGCGGCGATTGCGGGTATCGGGTCTCGACGGCTTTGCCACGCGCTTCTTCCGCTACGGGGTGCTGACCTTTGCCGGCGGGGAAAACGCCGGGCTGTCCGCCGACGTCGAGGATCATCGGAAGGCAGACCATGCGGTGGAACTGACGCTGTGGCTGCCGATGGCGCTGCCGATTGCCGCGGGCGACGGGTTTTCGGTCGTCGCCGGCTGCGACAAGAGCTTTGCGACCTGCCGGGCGAAGTTCCAGAACCACCTCAATTTCAGGGGCTTTCCTTTTCACGGTTTGGGGCATTTCGTTGAAAAACGTATGTATGGAACCCTGATGGAATCCTTCGGGCAAAGAGTGATGGCATTCTAAGCTGCCTAGTATCCCCGGGGGTTAGGGGCAGGCAGCCCCGGCCTTCGTAAAAAGCGCGCGCAGCGCACAATTTTCCTGACTAAACGACAAATAATGCACGAAACGACTTGCGTCAAGTTGATGATTTTGCTAAGTTTTCTTCACGGGAGCAGGGATGTATCTCGTGGCGGATTAGAATTTTGCAAGGCATTGGCGGTCTAACTTGGCCGCTTTGGCGACGTCGGTGTTGCGACGGCCGGAGATATTGGTATGCCCGCTGATTCGGGCGCATTTTAATCATGCAGTTAGTGTAACTGTTATCGGTGATCCGACAGCTCGTTTGTGACTTCGCGAACCTTAGAATCCTTCCACCGCACACCTACCCCATAGTATTTTCCCGTGGCGACATCACCCCAGCCCGTAAATTCTACATTGTTGGCTTCATACCACGAACGGAGCTGCTCGTAGGACGGGCGGGACATCTTTCCGCGCTCCAGGTTTTGAATGACGGCTACGGTTAACCCCGCGGCCTTCGCAACCTCCGCCTGTTCTTTCGCCATTAACGCCCGTGCGGCACGGAACGGAACCGAAAGCTGGACGGCAGGAAATTTGTTTTTCACCGCGGTTTCCACGTCGGGGCTGAGCGGAGAGGCTAAACTAGCTCCCGCGCGAACGACGTGCTTCCCGATCGATGTCTCACCTAAGAATTCGATGCCTCGGCTAACGTAAAAATCCACCAACTGCAGATTTGTTTCGAGCAGTACGGCTTCCGAGTTCTCAGCTGCCGAAACTGACCGCTGCGTAGTCTTAGCACCCGCAGCTGCTTCCCGCTGCGAGAGGTCTAAAAGTGCACGAGCGGCACGAAGGCTATCGGCAGGAGCGGGAGTCCTCATTTAACCGACAAGCCGGTCTAAGAAAAAAATGTCAATAAATGGATATGATGTCTTTAATAGCTTCAAAAACGCGGTATATAGACGTGTCTGATATACAGCGCGATATCAAAAAAATTGGAGCTTAGATGACAGCGTCTGATTCGGCTTTTGTTGCCTGGAATGGGGTGTCGAGGTCCCTGCTAATTGACCGTCTTCGGCGTCTCGCTAATGACCTCGAAGACATCGATCGATGCCTGGAGGCGCGGGCACCACGAGCTGCAATGAATAGCTGGACCGTGGGGAGGCGATTTGTGCCGTGTCTTGTTGGACGTCCGCTCAGTCACCCCGCCATACCCGATGGCAAACCGGCTTGCTCGAGCGAACTCTTCTATTTCGATCCTGAACGCGGAGTCGCACGAACAATGTCCCGCTGGTATCGTCTCGGCACGAGGGTCGAGCCAGACTACTGGGCTGAGCGCCTGGCGGGCCGGTCATGAAGGCCTGGATTTTCTCTGACCTTCACACGGAGTTCGAACCGGACGTCGCCCCGCTCGCGGTGCCCGACGCTGACGTCTGCATTTGCGCGGGAGACGTCTGCGACGGCGGCCCGGCGAGGAGCGTCGTCTATTTGGGCGAACATGTCTCGCGGTTCATGCCTGTAATTCTGGTTCCCGGCAATCACGAGTACTACCGCAGCTCGATTGTCGAAGGACTGAAAGAAGCGCTGGAAACGGCTGCCGAGCGCTACCCTGAGGTCCACGTGTTGAGCCGCAGCGCCGTAACAGTTGGCGGGTTTCGTTTCGTCGGCGCAACGTTGTGGGGCGATTTCAACCTTTACGGCAACATGAATTGGGCGCTCTACAGCGCACAAAACCAGCTGAACGACTATCGCAAAATCAAGATGTCGAAGGAACCGTTTCGGCGGTTCACCGCAGGCCATGCAAGCGCCTTCAATCATAGGGACAAGCACTTTATCCGGTGCACTCTTGATGAGCCATACGCGGGTCCAACTGTCGTCGTGACGCACCATGCGCCGAGTGTTCTTTCCCTTGCTCCCGAATTCGTCGGGGACCCATTGACGCCGAGTTTCGTCTCCAATCTCGAACCGGACATCGCCAATTACCAACCTCTCGCATGGATTCACGGCCACCTGCACAATCGCAGCGACTACTGCATCGTAGACACCCGAGTAGTCTGCAATCCGCGTGGTTATCCCGACGAGCTGGTTCCCGACTTCGATCCAAGTCTTGTGATCGACCTGGGAGTTCACTGAGTTGGCTAGACGTTCTGACAAGAGGTTTCGCTGCCCGTGGAAGCTGTCGAAGCCGAACGACGATCCCTACCTAACCTTGCCGGTTTACCTCGCCTATTGCGGGATCGCGGCGGCGCTTCGACTTCGGAACCGACAGAACTCGAAGTTCATCGCGATCCTCCGAGTCCATGATTGCTATTTGCCGGTTCACTCCCAGGCCGCTGAGGTCTTTCTGATGGGGCTCTGGCAGGAGCGCGACTACAATCCGTGCATCAGCGCTTGGGATGAAAAACGCCACAGGGACCAAGTCGTCGCCCTGAACAAGGATCAGGCGATTTTCTTTGCGGTGCCAGGGCAGCCGCTCGACACCGAGGCGTGGCTTCTCGCGGATGCCGTGGTGAGCGTCGCGCCCCCGACCAGAAGGCAGGCAGAGGCCGCGCTGCGGCGTTTCGGAATTCCAGTGACCGAGAGGGACGTCGAAATCCTGATTTCGGAGTCTTGGTCTCGACTACATCATGCTTTTCAGACCCGTCGTCATCCGGCCGCTGCGCTGGAACGACTGCGGCAGTATCCGCGCACCCCACCTATCGCGACGAACAATGAACCCGGCGGACCGACGCTCGACGAAATGCATGGGTTTGGATCGCTTCTCGATTGGGGGCGCGATCTCGCAATCGACCTCGAGGAGTACAAGGCAGGACGAATCCCGTGGGAGGAAGTCGACGCCGGTATCTTAATTTCCGGGCCGCCCGGTTCGGGGAAGACGATGTTTGTCGGGGCACTGGCGAGGACCTGCGGCGTTCCCCTCATTTACGGTTCGGTTTCCAGCTGGCAGACGGCGGGTGCGCTGGATGAGCATTTGAAGGCAATGCGTGCCTCTTTCGAGGAGGCCAAGGCCAAAGCTCCCGCTATCCTGTTTGTCGACGAGGTCGATACGTTTGGAGACCGAAGTGAGACGGATCGGAACCGTGGCTACATGCGGGCCGTGATTGCCGCCTTTCTCGAGTTGCTGGACGGTTTCAAGCGGCGCAAGGGGGTAGTCGTCGTCTCGGCGTGCAACAACCCGGAACAGATCGACCCGGCAATCCGCAGGGCGGGCAGGCTTGGTCAGCATTTTGAGGTGACGCTGCCTGACGACAATGCCAGGCTTTCAATCCTGAAGTATTACAGCGGCATCGAACTCGATCCGAATCAGGCAGAGCAGTTCACCCTCGCGACCGAACGTTACTCCGGAGCCGACATCGAGCAAATTGTAAGATTTGCCAAGCGATCGGCGCGCCGAAGAAAGCAAGACTTCGCTGGCGAGCACATTGTCGGGGAATTACCGCCGGCACCGGAGCTTCCGGCCGAATACCTTCGTTCCGTCGCCGTCCACGAGGCCGGACATGCCATTGTCGCTGTTGAGCTCGGGTTCGGTGAACTGGTGAACGTCAAGATTGCCAGCTACGCCATCCCGGGCAACGGCAATCAGGTCGGCGGGGCGATCTACGCGATGCCGCGGCACATGCGCAGGACCAGAGCTGCCTACCTTGACGATATCGCGGTGTCGTTGGGAGGCATCGCTGCCGAAACGGTAGTGTTCGATGCGTTCTTCGACGGTGCGGCAGGTTCCCATAACGCCGACCTGAATACTGTGACCAGAATCGCAACCCTCTTGGAGGCCGGTCTCGGCATGGGGCACACGCTGGTGGTGGCGGACAACGCCGTGAGCCGCCTCGAGGCACTCCGCGCCAGCGACCCTGGTCTGCGGAAGCGTGTGCACGATGTCATCGCCAACGAGTTCGAGCGGGCAAAAGAGATCATCAGAAATCGGCGTGCCGCATTGGACGAGATAGCCGGCCGCTTAATCCACGCGAAATCGCTATCTGGTGATGATGTCCGCGACATCATCGAAAGACACCGCCGACCGACGGTAAGCCTCGCGAAGCTTCCACGCAGCTTGGGGTCACAGGCATGAAAAAGAAGCGTCGATCACGAAAAGGGCGAGGCTCTCGCTCGGCCGAGTCGAAGCGGGGAGCGGAACGACGCGCTGAAAAGCGCTCGTTCGGGTCTGGTCTCGACGAGGTCGGGTTTCGGCCACTCGGGCGTCGTATCCTGGTCTCCAAACCACGATCCGTTGATGAGCGGGCAAAAGCCGAGAGGGAAACCAAAACTTCGGCTCCGATCGACGGCCCCGGGCCCTATGCCGACGACCCACTGGGCTACGATACCAGCGATCCTTCGTGGGGCCGGAGAGCGGCCGAACATGCCTTGTCGGGTGCGGACAAGGACGCGATCGAGAAGGAGGTCCGTGAGGCGTTACGGCGATGGGGGCTGAGCAAGTAACGGATAATCGAGCGGACGTTTTGTTTGGGAGTTCGCCGTTCAAAACCTCGTCTGTTGGTCACCTCAAGATAGCAGGCGTGTCATACGCTTTCTTTGCCGGCTCGAATGACAGGGGCACGAACGTTCGACGTCCCGACGCCTGAAGCTTTCTTGCCGATCGGCTCGCCAATCTCGGGTTGACCGTCAAGTCGGCGCTTTAGAAATGGAGCGTCGGCTCCGCCGCTATGATATGATCAACTCTGCTGAACCGAGGGAGGTGTGAATGCGTAGCCTTTTACTCACCCTTTCTGCAGGAGCGCTCTCGGCGTCGATCGCTACTGCCGCGGAGCCCATGATCTTCCATACCGCGAATTTCGGTGGCGACACCGTCGTCAGCCTCGGCCTCATTGGCTATCGCCTGTCTAACCAGGCCGAATACGACTACGACGTGCTGATTTCGCTGTCGCAGAAGCACTTCAAGAGCGGCGACGTCTACAGCGATCCCGGCCGGCATCGGGCATTTGTGAGGTGTTCCGATCCCGCCAAAGTTTCGGTCAGAGGGGTGGACTATGCGGTGTCCACATCCTTGGCCCGTGGGACCGACTGGAAGTCTGATCTCTGGGTCGCTGTCTGCCGCCCTTCCGTCTCATAGGGATTATCGGTTCGCCCGCTATCGCGACGACCAATGTACCAGACATCGATGGGCTCTCGCCTGCCGTGAAGCATGGCAAGTGGCTGCTTTACCCAAGCTGCGTACGGTACCGTTGAGTGCAGGTGGGAGATCACGTCGGACGAGACGACCAGGGGCGTCGCGAGTGATTTCGCCATCGTTTCCAGACGCTGCGCTACGTTGACCGTGTCCCCGATGACGGTGAACTCGCTGTGACACCCGCTGTCCAAAACGCCCCCAACGACGGTGCCATAGTGGAGTCCGATGGCCGCATGCAGCGCCGGAAGGCCGTTTCGGTTGCTGTGGCGCTTCCAGTCAGTCAAGGCATCTACGAGTTCGAGGGCACATGCGAGTGCGCGGTCCGCGTCTTCCTCGGTTGGTTTCGGATGACCGAAGACGGCCATGACGCCGTCCCCCATAAATTTGTCCACGGTCCCGCCGTGCTCGAAAATGGTTTGAGAAACGAGCTGTCGATACTCTCCGAGTACGAATGCCAACTCAGGAGCGGGGGCGGTTTCGGCGAAGCTTGTAAAGTCGCGCAAGTCGACAAACATGATCGCAGCATTCCGCCGTTGCAAACCGAGGGCGTCGCCGCGTTCCTGAAGTTCCCCGACAACAAATGGCGAGAAGAAGCGGGAGAGATTGAGGCGTCGCCGATCCGCCTTTATCGCCTCTCTTCGCGTTCGGTCGTGATCCCTAGCCAAAAGATAGATCGCAAATGCGGTAAAGCCGAAGCTGACAGTGAGGCCGAGGTCCTGGTTCAGGAACGAGGCGAGCAAGGAGGCGACGTCATCAGCCGGGTGGCGGGCAGCTGTGATCGCCAACATCGTTACCCAGGACGTGAGTACGATTCCCGAGAAGACGAGCACCAGCCGTCGGTCCAGCTTCAGGCCGATGTGAACGAGCAGGATGAAGGCAACGACGAGACCGGATGTGGTCAGGTTGTGGTTTTCGCTGACTGGGCCGCCCAAAATGTGGGCGTACAGCAGCAGCGCGACCAGCAGGGCGTCCAGCACGACAAACAAAGTGTTCAGCCAGCTATTGCGTGCCAGGAAACGGGTGGTGGCTACAGAAGCAACGCTGATACCGAGGTAGACGACAACGACCACGTGATGTGTGGTCATGGCTCCCTCGTTGCCTCCGAGCACGAGGTTGGCAACCAGAATCGCAAACGCCACGAACCGCAACAGGATCGAACGTGTCTCCCGATCTGAATCCCAGTCGGGGTGGAGCGAAGACTTCATGTCTGCGTACTTCGTTTGGTGGAAATTGGAGGCGGTGCAAGGTAGCACGAGGCGCGGCTATCGATGGCCGCGCCTCGCTGTTGAGGTTATTTCACCTGTGTCACGGTGAGCTTGCCGTTAACGCGTTCTGCCACGAACTCGACGGTCGCGCCTTCCGTGAGCTTTTCGAGAAGCGCATCGTCCTGGACCCGGAAAACCATCGTCATCGCCGGCATGTCAAGGTCCTTTAGTTCCTCGTGGATCAGGGTGACCTTCTTGGACTTCGTATCGACCTTCTTCACCGTCCCCTTGGTGAACTCCGCCGCCAGAGTCCCATAAGCAGTAGCGAGGGAAAGAGCGGACGCGAGGGCCACTTTGATGATCAGCTTCATTTCTGCAACTCCTTCGGATTGTTTACTTTTTGGAGACAGTCACGTCCCCGTGCATTCCTGCGTCGTAATGGCCGGGAACCAGGCACGCGATCTTGAAGGTGCCGTCGTTGGTGAATTTCCAGATGATTTCGCCCGATTGACCGGCAGCGAGGCGAATCGCATTGGGATCGTCGTGTTCCATTTCCGGGAACTTCTCCATCACGGCCTTGTGCTCCATGATCTTGTCTTCCTGGTCGAGAACGAACTCGTGATCCAGCTCGCCCGCGTTCTTGATCGCGAAGACGATGGTCTGGCCCTTGCGGACCTTGAAGGTCGACGGAGTGAAGACCATTTTTCCGTCGTCGGTCTCCTTCATCGTGACGCGGATGGTCTGGGTAGCCTTGGCCTTGGTGCCGGGTTCGCCGACCGCCATTTCACCATGGCCGCCTGCGTGGCTGCCTGAAGCCAGCGCCGGGGAGGCGGCGGCGGCGAGAAGAAGTCCGAATACTGCAGCTTTCATTGCTTGTTCCTTTGAGTAGTTGAACGTTGGCATGCGAGATCACCCGTGGTTCGAGTGTTTCGGTGTGATCTGGGTCTTTGCGTCTTTGGCTTTGGTCGTGTCGGGCAGTTCACCGGTCCACTCCCAGGCCTGGGTGCCGGGGGGATTTTCGTACCAACCGGGATCGGAGTAATCGCCATCAGAGATGCCTTCTCGCACCTTGACGACCGAGAACATGCCGCCCATCTCAATTGGACCGTGCGGCCCCCAACCGGTCATCATCGGGACGGTGTTCTCCGGTATCTCCATTTCCATCTCGCCCATGTCGGCCATGCCGGCTGTCCCCATCGGCATGTACTCCGGGCGGATTTTCTTTATCTTCTCGGCAACCTGCTTCTTGTCGACGCCGATGAAGGTCGGAATGTCGTGCCCCATCGCGTTCATCGTGTGGTGCGACTTGTGGCAATGGATCGCCCAGTCGCCGACATATTTGGCGTCGAACTCGTAGGCCCGCATCGCGCCCACCGGGATGTCGATGCTGACCTCCGGCCATCGTGCCTCCGGCCGAACCCAGCCGCCGTCGGTGCATGTCACCTCGAAGTCGTAACCGTGCATGTGGATTGGGTGGTTGGTCATGGTGAGGTTGCCGACCCGCACTCGCACGCGGTCGTTCTTTGAAACGACGAGCGGGCTGATGTCCGGAAACACGCGGCTGTTCCAGCACCACAAATTAAAATCGGTCATTTCCATGATGCGCGGCACATAGGAGCCGGGATCGATGTCGTATGCGTTAAGCAGGAAGACGAAGTCGCGGTCGACCGGCATAAACTTCGGGTCCTTGGGGTGAACCACGAAAAAGCCCATCATCCCCATCGCCATCTGGACCATTTCGTCGGAATGGGGGTGGTACATGAAGGTGCCGGACTTCACGAGGTCGAACTCGTAGACGAAGGTTTTGCCGACCGGAATATGCGGTTGGCTCAGGCCGCCGACGCCGTCCATGCCTGACGGCAGGATCATTCCGTGCCAGTGGACGGTGGTGTGTTCCGGCAGTTTGTTGGTGACGAAGATGCGCACGCGGTCGCCTTCGACGGCTTCGATCGTGGGGCCAGGCGACTGCCCGTTGTAGCCCCACAGGTAGGCGGTCATGCCTTCGGCCATTTCCCGCTCGACGGGTTCGGCGACAAGATGGAATTCCTTGACGCCGTTGTTCATCCGGTACGGCAGCGTCCAGCCGTTGAGCGTGACGACGGGAGTGTAGTCAGGGCCGGATGTCGGCCGGGCCGTGATCTGCGTCTCGGCTGTTTCCATCACAGCGGCTTCCGGCAGGCCCATGCTGGATGTCTTTGCCCAGGCCGTGGAGGAGACCAGGGCCGCGCCCGCGCCAAGTATCTGTCTTCTGTTGAACATAGTGGTGGTTCCTTTCTCAGTGCCCGCCGCCACCGCTGTCGGCGGCTGCGGCAACTTCCGTCGTTCCGGATGAAGCTCCAGCACCACCGCCGTAGATCGCGGGAGCGAGGTTTGCCTCGGAGAGCCAGAAGTCGCGCTTTGCATTCACGGCGAGAAGGATCGAATTGACCTTCTCCCGACTGTCGGCGAGCAGTTCGAACGTGTTGGTGATCATGCCGTTGTAAGTGAGAAGGGACTCCTCCTCGACCTTGGTCCGCAGTGGCACGACATTGTTTCGGTAGTGCCGCGCGATGTCATAGTTGGCGCGGTATGCCTGATAGGCGGAGCGCGCCTCGGAGCGAACGTTGACGGACTTCTCGGCAAGGAGATTTGCGGCTCGCATGTATGCCAGCTCAGCCTTGCGCATTCGCGCCTTGCCGCTGTCGAAGATCGGAATGACGAATTCAAGTTCGGCGATCGCCGTTGTCTCGTGCTTCGTGTTTCCGTCTTCCCTTTCTCGTTCGGTTTCGAATCCACCGATCAGTTCCAGGTCGGTGACGTATCGTGTGGCTTCGGTGAGCTTGTACGACTTTGCGGTTGCATCAAGGTCGAGCTTTGCCATCTGGAGATCGACACGGCGTTGAAGCGCCTCGGCCTCGATCGTGTCCTTCTTCATCAGGCCCTTCGGCAGCGAGGGGAGGCGATTGGCGACTTGGTAGTCGATGTCTGAACCCCAGAGGCCCATCAGCCGCGTCAGTTCTTCCTTGGCAAGCCTCGCATCCAGCCTAGCTCTTGCCGTCTGGCCGGCGAGTTCGGCATAGAAGACATGCTCGCGCGCCTGACTTCCCTTTGTCATCGCACCGGTTTCACCGAGTTTCTGGGCAAGCTCCGAGGCTGCGTCTGCTGCCGACTGTGCTTGGTTCAGCTGGGCGACCGTCTCCCATGCCGCGACGGTATTGATCCAGGCGCGACGCGTGTCTGCCGCTAGCTGTAGCGTCCGTTGAGCCGCGGCAAGTTGGGCGCGTCGATAGTTGGTGTCGGCAATGTCGACGTTCCGCTGGTGGGTCGCCAGGGCGAGGATGTTGGTGGCGATGACGCCCTCGATCGAATTGAACGCCTCCAGGCCCGGGGTCCCGATTCCGTTGAAGCCGATCCCCACGGTCGGGTTGAGCAGCATGGTCGACTGCCACGCGTCGGCGGCCGAGTCCCCGAGATCGGCATAGGCAGCCTGCAATCCCTTGTTGTTAAGAAGGGCTACCTGTACGGCGGTCTCCACATCGATGGTCTTTTTCGCCATCAATGTCTTCACTTGGGCCGACACCGCTCGCGCCTGCTGCTGATTCTGCACCCAGACCGTCTGTTTCCCCGTGCCTTCGGCGGTCCTTGCCGAAACGGTCGAGAAGCCTGCGTCCTTCGCGGCATACTCGGTGGTAGACGCGCAACCAGCCAAAATCAGCGGAAATGCGATCGCTATCGCGATCTTGAAGGTCATTTTGCTCATGACGCATCTCCTTCAGGAGACTGCGCTTCGTTTTGCAGACGCCAGGGTTTGGGATCAACCGGCACGCGGTGGGTGTAGCCAGCGAAGGGGCTTGCGTAACCCACGGGACGTACGGATAGGTGGGCGGACTCCGATTGGTGCGAGGCGATAACATCGGGAGGCAAGGTGGTAGCGCATCCGCTCGCGGCGAGCGGCAATGCGACCACGAAATAAAATGGTCTCATGGTGTAAAATCCAAATAGGAAATGGCATCGGCGGCTGGAGCGAAGTCACGCTCGCAATCGCACGCTCAGCCCGCTGGAGCGGGACAGACCTACTCAGAGATTGGGGGGACGATGAAGCGGAGGGACGCCGGTCTTGATCTGCGCGTCGTTGACGAATTCCCGGAGGACAGCTAGACGCGGGCCACCGATCATGTCCGCTTCGACGACGATGGCCAGGCTGACGCAGAATGCGTTGCAGCACTCCTGTTTGGAGAGTTCCTGATCGCCATCAGGATTGGAGTGGTGGTCTCCGTGTTCCTGGTGGGCGTCGGATGACGCGTGGTGGCCATCGGTCTGATCCGCTGCGATGGTCGACCAGGTTCCATGCATGGCGGCGGAAGCCGAAGGCAATGAGTATCCCGCCAGTGACGCAATGATCACTAAGCGAAGCAGAACCAGCATTTTCGACAATGTGATTCGAAACATACCCATGCCTGAGGACTATCATCGCCCCAATAGTTGTCAATTGTCAGCTCCACACAACATTTCATTCCGCCGACAGTGTGGCAGCTTCGCGGCCATCGACCACGTCGCTGTGGATAGCTTCCGAAGCCTACACCTTGCCACGACGGGAAGGTCAACACGTGCCGCACGGGATTGCCGTTCCCCCACCGCTGATTTACGTGCTGCTATCGGTTATAACACTTTGCGTTGGCAAAACGAGATGCTGGAATGGAGTGCGTATCTTGGGCTTTTTCTCGCGGCGTTCGGAGCCGCGACCATTTTGCCTTTTCAATCCGAACCTGTTTTGGTGGGCCTTCTGCTTGCCGGCGAGTTTTCGCCTGTCCGACTGATCCTGGTTGCAAGCGTCGGTAACGTCTTGGGTGCTGCGGTGAACTGGGGCTTGGGGCGCTGCATCGAGCGATACCGAGACAAAAGCTGGTTTCCCGTCAAAGAGCCTCAACTGCAAAGAGCGGAAGGCTGGTACCGAAGGTTTGGACGCTGGTCACTTCTGCTGTCATGGATGCCCCTGTTCGGAGACGCGTTGACCGTTCTTTCAGGTGTTCTGCGCGAACCGTTCTGGTCGTTTCTGATCCTGGTGAGCATTGCAAAAGCGGGTCGCTACGTGGTGCTGGCCTTTGCGACACTCGGAGTCCAAGCAATTCTCGGATTTTGAAGCCGGCTGCTCTATGAGGCGTTCTGCAGCGAGAGCCACGATCATCCTCCTACCGTCGCCCCACGCTCCCGTCGGCTCATTTCTTCTTGGTATCGCCGCTCCCGCTCCGGCCAGGTGCCTTTGATGAACATGAGCACAGCGCGGATTTCGTCATCGCTCATGATATTATCGAAACCCTGCATGTCGCTCTGGTATCCTCCGCGAACGACGGCCGCCGGACCCTCCTTGGTAATGCGGAAAAGCATGTCGTCGGGGTGATGCCAGGTATGGCCGGATGCGTCGTGCGGGGGAGCTGGCATGCGTCCAGACGGTAGCGGCGTTTTCCAGTCGCGCTGACCTTCGAGGTTGGTGCCGTGGCAAGCGGCGCACCGCTCGGCATAGAGCGTCTTTCCGATCGCGACGGTGGAGGCAGTGCCGACCGGCCGCCATTCCGAAAGCCATGCCAATAGGAAGACCGCTGCCGCCGCACCAAACCAGAGGGCCAGAAGCAGCACTGCCGCCCTGTTCACTTGTCGTCGTCGAGTGCCGAATACGATCACGTCGGGGCATGCCTTCCGTTGTTCCAGGCGGGTTATAAATCAAAAGATGCCAGGATCGGACAAGGGCCCGGCTTGCCGGTGGTACATTCCCCGACGAGCCGCCTTAGCGCTTGCCGCGCGTGCTCCAGCTCGGCGATCCTGCCGTCCAACGCATCTATCCGGTTCCTTGCGAGAGTCCGCGCTCGCTCCCTGTCTACTCCGGAATCGAGATCGAGAAGCTCCTTGATCTCCTCAAGCGTGAAACCAGCCGTCTGTGCCTGTCTGATAAACAGCAGACGCCGCACGTCCTCCTCGCCGTAGCGGCGGACTCCCTGCGCACGCCGGGGAGTGTCCAACAGCCCCCGCCGTTGATAGTAGCGGATGGTCTCGACGCCGACGTGTCCGGCTGTTGCGAGTTTTCCGATGGTCATTTCCATGGTCTCTTGACTCCGTACCATGGTACGGAACGTATGGTCTTGCCAACGGTTTCACAAGATGAAGGAGAAGTGAAATGTTGGACAAGACAAACCCGGTACATCTTTCGAGGAACGCGGTGCTCTACCGCATGGTGATGCCTGACCACACCTGTCCGTACGGATTGAAGGCCAAGGACCTGCTGAAGCGAACCGGCTATGAAGTGGACGATCGTCACCTGACGACGCGCGAAGAGACCGACGCCTTCAAGGCTCAGCACGGCGTGGCGACGACACCGCAGGTTTTCATCGGGGAAGACAGGGTCGGCGGTTACGACGATCTTCGCAGGTTCCTTGGCAGACCCGTGACCGATCCCAAGGCCACGACCTATCGCCCGGTGATTGTCTTGTTCGCCCTGACCGCCCTTATGGCAATGGCGGCCAGCTTCGCGGTCGACGGCAATCCGCTGTCGCTGCGTGCAGCGGAATGGTTCATCGCCTTCTCGATGGTCGCGCTCGCCATGTTGAAGCTTCAGAACGTCGAGAGCTTCGCGACGATGTTCCTGAACTACGACCTGCTCGCGAAGCGTTGGGTTCCCTACAGCTACATTTACCCCTATGCCGAGGGACTGGCCGGGGTCCTGATGATCGCGGGCGCGCTGAATTGGTTGTCTGTACCAGTAGCATTCTTCATCGGGACCGTAGGAGCAGCATCGGTCTTCAAGGCAGTGTACATCGATAGGCGGGAGCTGAAGTGCGCGTGCGTCGGCGGATCGAGCAACGTTCCGCTCGGCTTCATCTCGCTCACGGAAAACTTGATGATGATCGGCATGGCCATCTGGATGACAGTGGCATCGGCGGGCCTTGCGGTGGGCCACGCAATGTAGAGCGCCCTGTACCGCTCGATGCGGGTGGCAAGCAACTTGCCACCCGCATCGAGCGGTTCGGAGTTCATTTCAGATAGGCACGGACGACATCTATGAGTTCTGCGGCACCTTCGTCGCGTTCCTTTTGAGTGAGGCCATCGGCGGCGAGGTGGTGCCGGATGTGATCCTCAATAACCTCGCCCATCAAGCCGTTGACAGCGCCACGTACTCCCGCGATCACCTGCATGACTTCAGCACAACCCTTTTCCTCGTCCAGCATCTTCTCGACGCCTTCCATCTGTCCCCGAATGCGTCGCACGCGGTTGATCAGCTTTTGCTTTTCCCGGATGGTGTGGGTCATTCGGATTCTCCTCTGTCCGGTGCTCGTCAGGCCGCGCGTGCTTCGACTTCGACGGTCACATGCGACAGATCGTGAATGACGGCAAGCTTGTCTCGATAATGCGAGGGCGCACGTGGGTGATCCGTGACGATCGAGACGATGGCACCATGGTGGCCCGGCCCGAGCTGCCACACGTGGAGATCGACGATCTCGCCGCCTTCTTTGGCGATGATCGCCTCGATTTCTTCGGGTAGGTCTTCTCCCTCCGGAATGTAGTCGAGCAGGACGCTTCCAGTGTCGCGGATGAGGCCCCACGACCAGCGTGCGATGACCAAGCCGCCGACGATGCCGATTGCCGGATCGAGCCAAAGCCAACCATAGACGCTTCCGAGCGCGAGGGCGGCGATTGCCAGAACGGAGGTCAGGGCATCCGCTAGCACGTGGAGATACGCTGCACGCAGGTTCTGGTCGTGTCCAGCGTGTCCGTCGCCATGATGATGCCCATGGTCGTGCCCGTGATGGTGATCATCCTTCAGGAGCCAAGCGCAGACAAGATTGACGATCAGGCCGATGACTGCAACGAACATTGCTTCCCCGAAATCGATTGCAATGGGAGATTGGAACCGCAACACACTCTCCCAGCCGATCAACAGCGCGACGAGGGCCAGGACGACAGCGCTCGCAAATCCCGCGAGGTCTCCCAGCTTGCCAGTTCCGAATGAAAAGCGTCGGTTGTTGGCCTGCTTGCGGGCATAGAGATATGCGAGGGCTGCGATCAGCAAGGCGGCGGCATGGGTGGACATGTGCCAGCCATCTGCGACCAGGGCCATGGAGCCGAACATGTTGCCTGCGACGATCTCCACGACCATCATGGTCGTCGTGATTGCAATCACCAGCCAAGTTCGGCGTTCGTTTCGGTGGTGGTTGTCTCCCAGAAACAAGTGGGTGTGAGCGGCTTTCATGGTGCCCCCACCATGGCCGTGAGCATGTCCGTCGATCATTGATACACCTCTAAAATAATATAGGTGGGTATACTATACTATGGCTTCATATGAAAGCGCATTTGGCCAGAGGCTGCTCGGCTGCCATCGCAGTGAATTCTGGATTGCGTTTTGCGCCACCGGATCACGAAATCGCGAGTACTTGCCTTGCTTGCGGTAGCTCAAAGATCACGGTGTCGGCGACGTCTTGAATGGGACCGTACGGGCAAACATTCAGGAACTTTTCGATGACCAACCATCACAGATACTCGCCTTTGGGCATGGGACTGGCGCTTCTGTCAATCACGGCGATGCCTGCCTTCGCCGGAGGTCCCACGATCATCCGCCCGAGAACGGCACCACAGCCGCCCCACTCGATATTGTCCGGGCGGCCAATGACCTGGCACCGCCGCTAGCAAGGAGCGGCCCCGAAACAATCAAGGTCAAACTGGATACCGTCGAGGTGACTGGAAGGTCAGCTGATGGCGACCTATCACTACTGGACGTTCAACAAGAAAGTCCCGGGCCCGTTCGTTCGTGCGCGGGTAGGGGACACGATCCAGGTAGAGCTTTCGAATCTCGCTGATAGCAGCGAGCGCCATAGTGTGGACTTTCATGCCGTGACCGGTCCCGGCGGTGGAGCGGTCGCGACGGATGCCGCGCCGGAAGAAACGAAGGGGTTTTCGTTCAAGGCGCTGAAGCCAGGACTTTACGTTTATCACTGTGCGGTGCCGCTGGCCGCGCACCACATAGCCAACGGCATGTATGGATTGATCCTCGTCGAGCCGGAGGAGGGCCTCCCGCCTGTCGATCGTGAATTCTACGTCATGCAGGGCGAGGTCTACACTTCGCAAACATATGGCTCCAAGGGGAAATTGACCGAGAGCCTCGAGAAGCTGATGGCGGAAGCCCCGGAGTACTACGTGTTTAACGGAGCCGCCAACGCGCTCACCGGCAGCAATGCATTGAAGGCTAGGCTCGGTGAGACAATCCGCATCTATTTCGGTGTCGGGGGGCCTAACAAGACCTCGAGTTTCCACGTCATCGGTGAAATCTTTGACAAGGCCTACCAGCTTGCATCCCTGACGACGGAGCCCTTGGCAGACGTGCAAACGATCACTGTGCCGCCGGGCGGTGCGGCGGTGGTTGACATGAGCCTGGACGTCCCAGGCGAGTGCGTTCTGGTTGACCACGCCTTGTCGCGTGCGGCCCGCGGCCTGGTCGGCAAGCTGGTTGTAGATGGGGAAAACCAGCCGGCACTTTTCAAGGCTGCGTCAGCCAAAACCGAGGAATCGGAGCACAACACGCACAGTTCCCATTGACCCTCCTGCTGACCGAGGTGTCGGCCAGCGCGGCGATTGTCTACGAAGGCAGCCATGGGACACCTACCGCGGAGCAGCGCCTTCTTTACCATTTCAACCGCTCTACAATCACTCCCAACGCATTCAATCCGCGAAATTCGCTGATTGAATGCGTTGGATCGGAACTTCCATGGCACCGGTCGGTTGTCCGAAAAACGGTGGTTGCTAAAAATGTCACCTCCCAACGCATTCGCAAAAGTCTGCTCGGTTATCCTGCTGGTCCTCATGGTGGCATTCTCGAACCACTCGGGACCCGTGGCATTCTCCGACGCTGCGCACCAATGCAAAGTTGGTCCATCGCACCACCCACAGGGACGGGTGGCGGACAACTGTTGTCATTCTACGCAGTGCGTTTGGGTTTTTTCGGTCGTTCCCGTCCTGCCGAACACTTTCGCTTTTGAGCATGGACCGCAATCCGTCGGGATTCAGCGACCTTTTGTAATCACAAGGAGCCTCTATCCTCCGCCCAAGCCGGGTCTCGGTTGACTTTGATGCCCGTTACAAAACGTAGGAGATTCAAATGACTTCCTGGACAAAAATGATTGTTGCCGCGGCCGTTCCCCTGGTCGTCTTGGCCGTTCCCAGCCCCAGTTCGGCGCAGATGGCGCTACCGGACAAGTGCAAAGCAGACATGGCAACGGGCCAGGCCATGCAGATGCCGGAAATGCAGATGGGCAACATGGCCGAACATCAAAAGGCAATGATGGAGGGTATGCGGGAAATGCATCCCGCGATGATGCAAGGAATGATGGCGAAAGACCCAGATGTCGCTTTCGTGTGTGGAATGATCGCCCACCACATGGGCGCGATCTCCATGTCCGAGGTCGAACTGAAATTCGGCGACGATGCAGAGGCCAAATCGATGGCTGAGAAGATCATCGACGCCCAGAAAAAGGAAATCGACGAGATGACCACCTGGATCAACGAGCACGCCCAGTAGGCGTACAGGAAAAAGCGGGAGAAGCGCTATGCATCACACTCAGTCACCCGAGATGAAGGCTTGCATCGACAACTGTTTGGCCTGCTATCGGGAATGTCTATCGGCAGCCATGCATCACTGCCTGGAGATGGGCGGTGAACATACGAAACCGCGCCATTTCCGGCTTATGATGGCATGCGCGGAAATCTGCCGGACCTCCGCGCATTTCATGCTTCTGGGCTCGGAGCATCACAAGCATGTATGCCGGGAATGCGCAGAAATCTGTGTTGAATGTGCGGACGACTGCGAGCGTATCGGCGACATGCAGAGTTGCGTGGACGCGTGCCGACGCTGCGCGAAGAGCTGCGAAGAAATGGCGGCCTAGCTAGGCGACGATCCAACACGCGCCGCCAAAGCGGCGCGTGTTCCGACTAGGGTATGATCGCGATCGCGATCGCGCCAATCTCATTGACCTTGCATAAAAGTCTGCATCTCTTCGAGCGTGACCTTGCCGTCGTCGTTTGCGTCCACGCTGTCGAATATCCGTTTGTGAACCGCCGTGACCTCTTCAAAGGACAATCCGCCGTCGCCATCCGTGTCCGCCACAGCGAACATGATTTTCATCATGTGACCGCGCATCGGCATTCCGCCTATCATTCCCTGCATTCTGCCGCCCATTGCCATTCCGGGCATCTGGCCGTGCTCTGCCTGGGTCCCTTGGGCTTGGGTTGCGTCAGTGCCCGATTGAGCCAGTGCCGCGGTTACGGGACCCATTGAAAGAAGAATGGCGGCCACTACTGTCATGCGTGTCAGTTTTCCCGGGACCATTTTCGTTCTCCTTTGCTCCCATGGCTGCTGGACATGCTACGGTTCGATGATACCACCCCCCCTGCGAGTGCTGGTTTGTGTTTGATCAAAGACCCGCTGTCTGGAAACGGATGGCGGCATCCGATGCTATTCGGTCCACACACCAACGTGCATACATCGGTCCAAGAAAACTGCCGATCAGACGCCCGATCAGTGTCGCTGGAAGATCGTAGTCGATAAACACCCTGAGATCGGAACCCTCCTGCCTCGCCTCGATCTCAAAACCCATCCGGTATGAACCGATGACCAGGAGGAGGGGCCTGTTCGTCGTTTCCCAGACCTTGCGAACAGGTGGCCGCCGCTCGACGGTCGTCACTTCAAGGTAGAGCCTCATGCCGAGGAACGTTCCGGTCATCCGTATCCGCCCGCCGATTTGCCGGCCTTCGGACCGATCGAACTCGTACGACATTCGGCCGCCGAGCATCATCACCGAGGGCTCTGACATATGTCCGGCGAGGCGGCGATGATCGTCAAGATAGTCGAAGAGGGCCTCGGCCGACGCCTGGATGCGAACCCTGGAGTTGGCCGAGTACCGGTAGCTCATTTTTCTTCGTCCGAAGCACCTCGGTGATGTCCATGCCCGCCATGTCCGTGGAAGAGGTGCATGACTGGGCAAGCCAGCAAAACGAGATACGGCAGGAACCCAAGGGCGTGGCCCCAGTGCTCCCGCAGGACGAAGAACAGGACGATGGCGGCTAGTGATGCGGCCATAAGCATCCAAGTCCGTGACGACGTCATAGTTTGACGCTCCTCAATCTCAGCGAGTTGCCGATGACGCTCACAGACGAGAGTGCCATGGCGGCTGCCGCGATGATGGGGGACAGAAGGAGGCCTAAGGCCGGATAGAGGACCCCGGCAGCCACGGGAACACCCAAGGCATTGTAGATGAAGGCAAAGAACAGGTTCTGGCGAATGTTCGACATTGTCGCGTGGCTAAGTTGCCGTGCTCGCACGATGCCCTGGAGATCGCCTTTCAGGAGTGTCACTCCTGCGCTCTCGATTGCCACGTCCGTCCCCGTACCCATCGCGATACCGACGTCGGCAGCGGCGAGCGCGGGCGCGTCGTTGACGCCGTCTCCCGCCATGCCGACGATCCGCCCCTCGCTTCGTAGTCGTGAGACGATCTTGCTCTTGTCCTCTGGAAGAACCTCCGCCTCGACTTCGGAAATGCCGAGCCGGCGGGCCACGGCGTGCGCCGTCGTCTTGTTGTCGCCGGTGAGCATCACGACGCGAATTCCGGCGTCGACCAACGCCTTTACGGCGTCCGGCGTCGTTGCCTTGATGGGGTCGGCAATGGCGAAAAGACCCGCGACGTGACCATCCATGGCCATGAAGATGACGGTTGCCCCGTCGTCGCGCAGTTCTTCGGCCTTGTGCGTCATTGAGGAGACGTCAATCCGTTCCTCTTCCATGATCCGGTGACTCCCGAGGATGATGGCGCGGCGATCGACTTTGCCCGTGACGCCTTTCCCGACCGGACTGTCGAAATCCTCTGCATTTCCAATCGGAACGTCGCGTTCTCTGGCGGCGTTGACGATCGCAAGCGCAAGCGGGTGTTCGCTGGAGTTTTCCAGTGTCGCGGCAAGGCGGAGCAGCTCGGTCTCGGGCACTTGGTCGCTCGGGATGATGGCTGTAACCTTGGGCCGGCCCTCGGTGAGCGTTCCGGTCTTGTCGACGACAAGGGTGTCGACCTTCTCGAATCGCTCCAGCGCTTCAGCGTTCTTGATCAGGACACCCAGCCGCGCGCCCCGTCCCACGCCGACCATGATCGACATCGGTGTCGCCAGCCCCAATGCGCAGGGGCATGCGATGATGAGCACGGCGACGGCCGCTACCAGTCCATGGGCGAACCGCGGCTCCGGGCCGAACAGCATCCAGGTCACGAATGAAACAATCGCAATGAGGATCACGACCGGCACGAACCAGCCCGACACTTCATCCGCGAGGCGCTGGATGGGCGCACGGGATCGCTGGGCGTCGGCGACCATCTGCACGATCCGCGACAGCATCGTATCCCGGCCAACCTTTGCGGCTTCCATGACGAAAGCTCCGGTCTGGTTCATGGTGCCGCCGATGAGCTTGGAGCCGGCGTCCTTCGTCACAGGCATGGATTCCCCGGTTATCATCGACTCGTCGACTGAACTTCGTCCTTCCAGAAGGGTGCCGTCCACGGGGACTTTCTCTCCGGGGCGAACACGCAGCCGGTCACCGACCGTCACCACATCAAGACCGACGTCTTCCTCCGAGCCGTCCGAGTTCACTCTCCGAGCGATCTTGGGAGCCAGATCGAGCAGGGCGCGGATTGCACCGCCCGTCTGTTCGCGTGCACGCAGTTCCAGCACCTGTCCCAGCAGGACGAGAACCGTGATGACGGCTGCGGCCTCGAAGTAGACGGCGACGGAGCCTTCGGGTGAACGGAAGGTGGCCGGAAAGACACCCGGAAGCACGGTGGCGACAACGCTGTAAATCCAGGCGACCCCAGTGCCCATCGCGATCAGCGTGAACATGTTGAGGTGTCGCGTCACCAGAGACTGCCAGCCCCTCTCGAAGAAGGGCCATCCCGCCCAAAGAACGACCGGGGTCGCCAACACCATCTGCAGCCAGTTCGACATCTGCGAACCGAGCAACATGTGCAGGTTTGTCAGGTGGCCACCCATCTCCAGGGCGAGAACGGGAAGGGAGAGTACGAGACCAACCCAAAAACGGCGTTGCATGTCTCGATATTCTTCACTGGGCCCAGCGTCCGCGGTGGCGACCACCGGCTCCAACGTCATGCCGCAAATGGGGCAGTTGCCTGGACCGATTTGCCTGATCTGTGGATGCATGGGGCAGGTGTAGGCCGTACCTTCGGGCACGTCCTGCGCCGGTTGCGGGCTGGGCTGCCCGGAGCCAGGATGTTGTCCGTGGTGATTGTGGCCGTGATGGCTGTCTCCGGCCCGATCGTGTCCATGTTTGTGAAGTTCGTGTTCCATGCTCGTCTCCGGCCTAGATCGCGTCGTCATAGGTTACGAACGACATCATTCCCGTCGCCATGTGGTAGAGGTGGTGGCAGTGGAAGGGCCAACGCCCTGTGTTCGATGCGTCGAATTGAACGGAGACTTCCGCCATTGGAGGCACAAGCACCGTGTCGCGGACCGCTCCGTTGATCCGCTTGCCGTTGATGCCCACGACCTGAAAATGATGTCCATGCAGGTGCATTGGGTGCGCCATCATCGACATGTTCCGCATCACCAGTTCGACGCGGTTCCCTGTCGCTACCTTCATGGGCCCGTCCGCGCTCCCGATTTCCCAGACATAGGAAGCCATGTCTCCGCTCAGTGTCAGGTCATACGCCCGATCCGGGGCGCGTTGGTCTAGCGGAGATGCCGCTGTCAGCATTTCCTCCAATGCAAGGTCGAGTACTGGGCCGCCGTCCACTGCAACCGTGCTCACCTTTGAAATGTTGGCGTTCGCAGTGGCCAGGATGACGCCCGTCTGTTCCTTTGCACCCTCGCGCAGGGCGAAAATGGGGAATGCTCCGGAACCGGGTGGGAGTTGCAGGCGAATGTCTAGCCTCTGTCCCATCGAAATCGGGAAGCGCCCGCCTGCTATCGGCTCCACGTCGTTGCCATCGACTGCGATCAGATCGCCGGGAAGGGTTCCCGTGTCGATGGTGAAGGCGGTCGCCGTCGCCCCGTTGATGATGCGAAGGCGAACGCGCCCTCCTTTTTCGACGGTGACGACTTCGGGATCATCCAAGGTGCGGTCGTTGGCAAGGTAGGCGTCGTATTCGATGTCGTTCAGGTCCATGGCTGGCATGCCTTGCATTGCCATGCCCGACATGTGCTGCTGATGCATTCCCTCCATACCTTGCACTACTGCTCCCATATGGCCGACGACCCCCCTATGCCCGGCCGAGGCTCCGCCGGAACCAGGTGCCTTCAGTCCGGCCAGCAACTCCTCCGGGGTCTTGAAGGAAAAGTCATGGAGCAGGATGACGACTTCCTGTTCGTCACGCGCTAAGTCGCCCGCGGTCCGTACGATCAGCGGGGCCGCCAGGAGCGTTTGCTCCTGAAGCGTATGCGCGTGCATCCAGTGTGTCCCCCCTTGTCCAACGGGAAACAGATAGTGACGGCTTTCGCCCGAGCTCAGAAGTTTGGCCGGATTGTCCGGCACCCCATCCATGCCCCATGGGGGCGTCAATCCATGCCAATGGATCAGCGTGTTCTCTTCCGTTTGGTTCAACAGGTTGACGTTGAAATCGCCTCCCGCGTTGAGGACCACTCCCGGCTTTCCATCCGCCGTACCAAGTCCAAATACGGTTGCGGCTTTGCCGTTCACCTCGAGGACGCGCTTCGAGATGGACAGATCGGTTGTTCCGTTGGTCGCTGCCAAGGCGTTGCTTACCCAAGCATTTTTAATTACTGACGCGGACGCTGCGCCAATGGCCAGCGTCTTCATGAATTGTCGGCGGTACATATTGGTATCTCTCGATCCGGGTCGGAACTCCGACCTGCTTAAATGTCGGCCCGAAACAGAAGTCGGGCCGGGTTCATCAAAACAGGGTGGATCGAGGCGGCTCGAAAACGGCGGCTGAGCCCTGGCCCGTCATGCTGGCGAGAACGTTGGGAAAATACGAGGTGTCAGTATAATCACTCCACGCTACCGAAGCGGGAGCCGGTACGCTCGCGACACAAACAGCACACGACTGGGCGCAACAAAGCCTGTCCTTCAGCGCCCTGTCATGGTGGTCTACGTCAGAGGTAGTCAGCGGTCCGTGAGCGGTCGAAACGGAAACTTCCGCGGTATGGCAATCCAATGGCATTGCCTGCGCATGGGCATTGAGGAGCAGGCTCGCAAAAACTGCAGCCAAGAAGAACTTCAACAATGTAGCGATCCCGTTGCGAACTGCCATTTTCTCAGCTCAATGTCGCCGTTTACAGCACGATAGCCGCTTTCCTCATGTACGCCTTGATCTTCATCAATATAAACCCACGACGCTTATCAGGATATGGAGCAGTAAAGTGCGGTCGGGAGTCTTCATTTCAGCCTTTGCCGCGATCATCCTATTCGCGTTTCAGGCCACTGGACAGTCAATCCCGGACGTGGTGGCGCAGCGTCAGCAAGACATGAAAGCCATGGCGGCGGCCGCGAAAACAATGGCGACCATGTTCAAGTCACCAGACACCTATTCGCCCACGGCCTTCAGGGATGCTGCGGAGGCGATCAAGCGTCACTCAGGTACGAGACTCGTCGCCGACTTCGCGACGGTAACAGCCGTTAAGGGTTCGGAGGCAAACGAGCTGATCGCAGCCGAACGGGAACGGTTCGCGCAACTATCAAACGACCTCCAAAAATATGCCGAGGCAGTGGCCGTCGCAGCCTCCGACAGTCCGGGCTCCATGCCGGAAGAGATGCGAATGCGGATAGGCGAACAGGTAAGTGGCGGGCCACTCGCGAAGCGCTTCCGGAATCCATCCAACGGAGCCGCGATGTCGGCCGAACACACGTTCCATATGATGCTCGAGACATGCACCTCATGTCATGCCCGATATCGACTTAGAGATTGAGGCCCAAGACAGCGTCCTTGAACAAGACCGCTGTTAGTGTAACCTCTGGACCTCCTATCTGAAACTCGCTGAGAACACGCGCCGCAGCCTGCGGCGCGTGTTAATACTTCCTATTCAAGCGACGTGGCCGCAGCACGATTTTTTGAAAGCGGCCCCATAGCCGGCGTCTTCAATGGCGGCGATGAAGGCTTCTGCTCCGGTCGTGGATTCAATGGATGCCGTCTTTGTCTCGAGATTGACTGCGATCTTGGCCTCGGGATCGACTGACTTTACTGCTTTTTCGACCGCGCCCGCACAGTGGCCGCAGGTCATATCTGGAACATTGAGATGGATCATTGGAGGTCTCCGACTGATTTCTTCTGCGTTAAGATGGGGCTTCCAACAATGGGAAGGTCAATAGCGTAGGGCAGATTTTTTTGGCTGCCTATGTGGGTCGCAATATTGCTGGGACGATCGCAATGTCCCACGCGTACTCCGAAGTAATTCGACCATGATCGGCCTGCGATCATTGTCGTTTTCGCCGATACGGCTTCCAAGGTCTCGACGCTAACCTGGCGCTCCATGCCTCGATGAAGTGTGGCGGAGACGGGCATTGACAGCGATATAATATCCGTTATTCTGGATACATGGATAACAATACGGCAATAGCGGCGCTTGGCGCACTCGCCCAGACGACCAGGCTCGAGACGTTTCGCCTTCTCGTCAGGCACGAGCCCGATGGCGTGCCCGCCGGAGAACTCGCCCGTCTCCTCGACGTGCCGCAGAACACCCTGTCGGCGCACCTTGCGACGCTGTCGCGCGCAGGCCTCGTGACAAGCGAACGGCAGAGCCGTACGATCATCTATCGGGCTGACCTCCAGGGGCTTCGAGACCTGACCCTTTTCCTGCTGAAAGACTGCTGCGGCGGCTCGGCGGAACTCTGCGCGCCGCTCATCGCAGAACTCACACCCTGCTGTGCTCCCGAGGTGAAGCTGTCATGAGCGACCTCAGGCTGGAGCCAGTCACGGGGAGCGATCCCGAACAGAAACTGGCGCTGTCGGTTTCCGGTCTTCCAACCGAAGACCTCGAAGACACTGGGCGCTCGTTTTTCAGGGCGGTTTCCTCAGATCGCGGCACGGTTGGCTATGCTGGCATCGAGGCGTGCGGCGGCGACGTGCTTCTCAGGTCGATAGTCATCTTGCCCGAGCATCGTGGCAAGGCGCTTGGAAAATCGCTGACCAGGGAAACCCTGAAGACCGTCAATGTGAACTCGGCAGTCTTCCTGGCGACAACCTCCGCCGCACCGTTCTTCGAAAGCGTTGGCTTTGTTGTGATCGAGCGGGCCGATGTGCCGCCCGCCGTTCTGGCAACCCGTCAACTGTCGGGCATCTGCCCGGCATCGGCAACGATCATGAAACTCGACAGACCTCCGACCTGTCCGACATCAGCGCCCATGAGACAGAATTGGTTTAATTGAGAAGAGAGGATTTTCGGCTCATCGTAGCTCATTCAAAGGAAGCGAAGATGAGA
>NZ_OBQD01000021.1 GCF_900220975.1 Rhizobium subbaraonis
GCCTCGCCAAAACGGACCGGCATCAACGCCAGCGGTGGCCAGCAGGCCAAGCATGCACTAACATTCCAACCGGATCACCCCATGGGGGCAGGCCACTCTCCGATATCAACGTTCTTCATAACCATCGATCTACGCCCCAGCCAAACGTGTCGACCGATGGTTATCGAGCTTCTTTCTTTATTAATGATCTCCCCAGTGGACAAGTCGACTATACCATGCTGATCGGAACCCTGTACGATAACTTCATCAGACCATAGTCCGTTGCAGCCGACGGAAATATCGGAGCTGTTTAGAAATATACGGGCGCCCATTATTGAAGTATTTTCGCCGATGAGCAGCGAGCAGTCATTGATGAGACGGGCTGAAAGTTTCATTGCGGATCGGGAGAGGATTGCGACACGCTGACTTCCGCCACGAATTACAATCTCTACCTTTCCTGCAAGCGGAGAGGAGAGTAGGAATATGGATTTTGAAACTGGACGTATGATTCGGAACCGGTAGTGTTCTGAGAAGGTCTCCACGTCGGACTCCGGTGTCCAGACTTGAATTTCTGACTGATCAAAATTGTCTCGATTGTCAACGATCAATTCATCGGGCGAAAGTCTGCACCATCTTTGCTGGATGGAAAACTGTGCCGAATTGGAATAAATTAACCCCGCCTCCGCGGCGGGGAAGTGGCGCTCCATCAGCGCTTCTAGCGTTTCGTGCATACGACTTCGTTATTCCGCATTGTAGAAAAAACAAACACCACGCTCTGGTGCATATGCCTTAAGGGGGCCAGGTGCAACAAGGTCTGGGTTGTATCGCATTGTGTTTTCTTCTGCGTATCTCATAACGTCAAATTTTCATCTGGCATGCCTCCCCAATTTTCAAAAAAACGGCACTCCCGCCTCTATTTGGTCCTCCTGTATTGAAATATAGTCTCTCCAGCCAAGCGTATCTTCTTAACAATTGAATTCTCATTCGTAACGGTTTTCGCAATTTTTTTATTACTGTCTTCATTTTTTTTCTTTTTGGTCGCAGCGGATTTCTTTAGTTCGGTATAATTTTTCTCAAGGTCCTTGATGGACCTGTAGACCTCATCAACCTTGCCTTTTATGT
This sequence comes from Rhizobium subbaraonis, assembly GCF_900220975.1. GTDB lineage: Bacteria > Pseudomonadota > Alphaproteobacteria > Rhizobiales > Rhizobiaceae > Mycoplana > Mycoplana subbaraonis. Next base: position 1,102 of record NZ_OBQD01000021.1, read on the forward strand.
CGAGCTTCTGGCTGAGAAGTTCGGGAGTAAGGGCTTTTAACTCTGCAAACTCCCTTATTTTCTTTATTTGACTCCTGCTTGCCATGTGCCGGAAACGATGGTCATCATTGACTAGCTCCATGGCGTTGCTGAGCATTTCGAGTTCCGGGGGGATCGGCTTCAATGATTTGAAATTTGCAATTGCCTGTTCGATCACGCCACTGAAAGCAGAGGTATTTCTCTTCGCAGAAAAAATCTCATCTGCCGCGTTAAGGCAAGCATCAGACAATTCTTCGTTTCTGGATTCGTAGAGCACCCAGTTGAGACCGTCCATGAGATCCTTTCGCGCGAACGGGCGCGCAAGGTATCCGGTTTCCTTGTGGCGAAGAAAGCTTTTCAAACCGGACGTTCCAAACGCGACTACCGGTGTCCCGCAACAGATTGAGTCTGACGCCACCACCGAAAGGCTCTCCTGTAGTGCCGGAACAAGGGTGGCATCTACCTCATTGTATATAGCGACCTTTTCTTCCTCCGTCGCCACAAAGCCGAGGGAATGAACGTTAACGCCCTTGGGCCGATGTTTCTCCTGAAGCTTGTCCTGACCCATCGTTAGAAACGTTACGTTGCGGAAGCGATTGTCTTTGGCCAGGGTGTCGAGCGCCAATTTCAGACCCTTGCGGGGATTTGAAAGCGAATGGGCTGCCAGAAGGACCAGTTTGTGGTCCTTACCCAGTCCTAGTCGGCTTCGAATTGTAGACGGTCGGCTTGGTAACCTTCTGACAATTGATAGATCGATTGGATTGCATACAGGGAGAATGTCATTATTTCTAGTAATTGGGGAACTGCGCAGCAGTTCTGCAAGCCAGGGCGAAATTGGAGCCAAAACGATGTCTGAGCGGTAAGACATTACCGCGCGTTTGATTTCGTAACTCGTCCGTGTCTTGCCACTTTCCCTTATGTCTTTCAGTGCTGGACACTCTTGGCAGCCAGCCTTGTAGTGCTCACAGGTTAGACCAGGAAAGAAACCCTCGTATTCCGACGCGAATTCTTCAATTTCGTTAGACGGTAACTTAAAGAGACATCCGCCGGTGTGCGCCCAATTGTCGCGATTAACCCAGACAATTGGATATCGCAATTTCGCGATATCGAACATTGAGAGAATGCCTCGATCGATCGCCCCCAGAACTATGCAGTCTGGGTCAATAGTCGCTACTCTCTCAAGAAGATTGCGAGAGTGCTCCCCATCGGCATAGTTTATCCAAAAGCCCATGTGGGTTCCCGAGCTAGGCTGGTCCACCGGCGCGTCTTTGCGGTCTGGGAAGTCTTCAGTTGCAAGGGTATAGACGTCATATCCGGCTGCCTTTAGCGCCTCTCGAAGACGACTACTGGAGGCGGCAGCACCTGCGCCTATTTTAACATCAAAAGTCGTAGAGATCATCAGAATGCGGGACGCCGTGGTTTTTGCGGCAATGGCCGGTGCCGAACGCAATCTGGCTGACGAGGTCACCAATCTCACCTTGTGAAATGGGGAGAGTTCGTCGATGCGCGCTTGGTCAATCTTAATTCCTGATTGCTTTAGCCACGTGCCTGCATACGGGTCAATCGACGCTATGCGGTCAACTAGAAGCTTGTTCTTGAGCTGCAGGTCGATCTGCAAATTCATTGCGCTTGGGGAAATAAGCTTGTTCGCCTTTTCAAGCGACGCCAAGTGCTTCTTCCCATACACAAGAATATCGTTTTCTGTACAAATTACAGCTTTATCGGCAGCGCTCGCAATGTGCTGAGCCTGTTTCCAGTTGCTTTCCACGAAAAGGTACTCGTCGCGCGATTTGTATACTTCTGCCTTGAATGGCGCGTGCGCTCTAAGGCGTCGACGCTCTTCTGCGCTGGGAAGATCGAGCATTATGAGCTCTCTATATCTCACACCATTTCGCTCTAGCCAGTCTTCAGTTTGCGCCCGATACTTCTCTAGGCGAGATGTTACAATCGCAGAAATTGACTTTGTTGGGATGGTTAGCTGCGCAGCATTGGCAATGAAATTAAGATAAGCTTCGCCATCGTCGTTTTCGTGTTCTTCCGGGTCAACACAAAGGACGCCGTCCATATCAAATAGGGCGTGTTCCGCAACGATGTGGTTGCGGTAGTTCCATTGAAAAAATCTTGGTTGTGGAACGTAACTGAGTATGATGTCAGCGGCACTTGCACGCTCTGTCGGATCGCGGCCATACACTGCACAAAATACAAACTCAAAATCATCATTGAGTGAGCTAAGCCTCGCTCTAACTCTCTCAAATTCGGCGCCCGTGTTGACCGAATCATCAACTACAAGAGCACGCATTTTCGCTGGTGAAGCCGTTCCGTATTTCCGTCTGCCGCTCCGGTTGGAGTAAGCGAATAGGAACGAATCGAGGTCGTAGAATTTAACATTCTTAAACGACGCTATCATTACGGCTGGGACAAGCCCCGATTTCGGAATTCCAACTACGATATCTATTAGCGGCAGCTTTTGTAGATTTCCGGCAATGTCACGGGAAAGGTCATCATAAGACTTATAGTTCAACATTGTTCCTAATATCCGGTGGGAATGCCAATCAGTACGACCTCCTTCATTAGGTCATGAGATACCTTTCTGACAAGGAATTTGTAGTTCAAATTCTCGTTTTCGATGATTGGCTTGATTTCGAAGAAGTCGCGTGCTGTGTGGTAGATTGAAATCAGAAGTACTGGACGGTCACGTTTGAGCGTCTCGAGCGCGCCGAGTACCGCCGCGAGCTCGTTTCCCTCAACGTCGAGTTTTATGAGGCCGACCGATGGAATGGAGAATTCATGCACAATCGAATCAACAGTTGATGAGGGGAGAACATCATACGGGATAGCGTCTTCGCCTTCCTTCTTGAGGGTCGAGGCGCCCACTCCGGTTCCCCAAAGCGCGCCGATTCCTTCGGTGTCGGACAGTAATCTGCGCAACGGCACAATCGCTTCGGATAGATTCCATTGCTCCACCAGTGTGCATAGCGTTTCGTACGATTTCTTCTCCGGCTCGATGGCGTAAATTTTTTCGGGAGAGTAGTAGGTATGGAAAAGCTTCGCGGTGTCGCCAATGTATGCGCCTCCATCGATTACCGCTTTCCCCCCAATTCGATCCCGAGCTATTTGTGAAATATACTTGAGGCCGCTATGAAGAATAAGCTCTGGTAGAGGTTGTTCTGGCAAGTCTAGGTCGCGGTGAAGTTTGTCGAGACATTCCTGCTCTCTCCCAAAGAATCCAGCCTTTTCAAGTGTGTTAGCAGTCTTTATTGGAAGTAATTCTTTTTTGGCGATATCGGAAATGAATAGTTTTTCCAATATCGGATTTGGGAAGAAGTATGGAACTAATTCCACTTGGGTTCGACAGAGTTCTGTAGATTCGGCGTCCAATCCTGATGTGAGCTTGGAAAGGCGAGACTCAATTTGCGCGCGTGTTAGCGCGCCGAAATACTCTTTCCAGGAGTTCCTGTACGCTCCGTTGAACGCGATTGCTTTTTCCAGTGTTCGCATTGTTCTGGAGGCTCCCATTTAGGCATTTTCAACTGCGGTTGGTATTGCAGGTAGATCGGTTGGTTTCCATACGTGGATTTTAGCAGTCTACACATTTTATTGGCTTTGCCGAATGGACAGAGGCGATGCCATTCAAGGAGTTTGTCCGTTGGCGCGGAGTTCGGTTGGCCAGGTGTAAAATGGTCGGGTTTTCGTCGCTGGCGGTGACGCGAATGCCACAATTGTAGGTGTATTTCCGCGGTTATCTACTAGTCTCCGATATGCGGGTCACACCGAAGGAGGGGCGCGATGAGCGAGACACGAGGCGAATACGTTAAGGCGACACTGACCGAGTTGCTGGTCATCGGCCGGAAAGAAGGTGCTAAAGGTGCCATGCTTAACTATCTGCTCTCTATGGCGCTCCAAGAGGCGCATACGGTCTATCGCGGTGAACGAGGGCCAGCCTAACATTAAACCGCCAGGCGTTGGAGGCAGCACGAGCATAAGCGGGTCGTCAGGCAAGAGGCGCTGAAGCCGCTTCGCTTCTTCCCATGGCGCCGTCACCAAGTCTCAGTTTCGTCACCAGGTTGAAGGATCGTAGGCATCGCCCCATCGGCGCTCCCCGTCATATCTCGAAAACATCGGGCCTATCTGCTCGATGTGCTTCCATTGGTATCGGGGGCATGGGCCTTCGTCTGTCATCGCTTCATCCGTGCCCGCTTGATCGACGCGTGCGTCTTCCGGTTTACCTCTATCGCCATCGCCGGCTTCACCGCTAGGTCGGGCACAGCACTACGCCGTCAGCTCGACGCGATTGCGATTTCGAACCTGCCACCGATGTCGGAAAGCGAAAGGGCGTGTTCGTTAAGCCGATCGTCGTGGCGGAGGTGGAGTTTCGAGCGTGGACGGGAAGCTCGTCCACGCTTCATTCAAGGGGTTGAGAGAGGAGGCGGATGCGGCCTCGATCTACCAGATGAAGCAGTAAGCCAGTTTTACAGACGGCTGCTAACCCATTGACGGGACTTGGGGCGCATTTCGACTGTTTTACAGTCAAGCTATTGGCATCATAGCAATGTCCGGAGCTTCCCAAGCTGAACGCGCGGGTTCGATTCCCGCTACCCGCTCCAGCCTCATTTTTCGACAGTTTGGCAGAGGCCGCCCGTTGGCGGAATGAACGGTCACGGGTGGCCTTGCTGTGTCTGTACTGCCTGAGCCCGTGGCGGGGCGGGTATGTCCTGCGTTCCTGAATCTGATCCGGACGGGGCTTTTTCGCAGGGGCAGGTGCCGGCCTCGCTTGCCGTCCGATGGCTTGATTGCGTTTCTCCGCGGACGCCGGTTGCCCTTCCATCGTGGGGCACCGGCCGGTGCGCTGTCTTGTTCCAGAAAAACGGCTTGTTGCGCAGCTCGGCAACGGCCCTCCAGGCGGCGATCGACATCATCATCCAGTAGCCCGCGACCAGCGGCCAGCGACGGCCGACGGCCTTTCGCTCGGCCGCCTTCATCGGAGCGAGCCCGAGCGTGATGAAGACGGCGTAACTGCAGAATATGTTGACGACGTCGATGGTGAACAGGCAGAGCTCGACGGTGCTTGTCATAAACGGGCCGTCGCTGGCCATCGTCCACGCGACGTGGGCGACATAGGCGATCAGCAGCGGATGGGCGAGCGCGGAGAGCAGCATCCCGCCGATCAGCACCTGGAAGACAAGAAACGGCAGAATGCCGATCTCGCGCATGAGCCGCGTCGGCTGCCGCATGTGCACCAGCCACGTCTGCAGCCACCCCTTGAACCAGCGCGTGCGCTGGCCGAGCCATGTGCCTGCGTCCTCCGGCGCGTCTTCGAGCGTCGGCAGGTTCAGCGTGCCGCACGCATAGCCCTGCCGGAAGAGGCGCAGCCCCAGGTCTGCGTCTTCGGTCACGTTGTGCGGATCCCAGCCGCCACAGCGGCGCAGCACGTCGGTGCGGAAATGGTTCGATGTGCCGCCGAGCGGCATGGGCAGGCGGTTTATTGCCAGCAACGGGAGAATTCGCCGGAAGAGACCGGCATATTCCAGCGAGAACATCGCGCTGATCCAGCTCTGCCGCGCGTTGGAAATGACGAGCGGCGCCTGCAGGCAGGCGAGATCGGCAGGGGCTGAGTGGAACCGCGCCCAGGCTTCCTTCAGCTGCCGGGGATGCGGCCGGTCCTCCGCGTCGTATATGACGAGGTATTCGCCGCGTGCTGCCCAGAGCGCGTAGGAGAGCGCCTTGGGTTTCGTTCGCGGCAGCCCGGGCGGCACCTCGACGATCTCGTAGTGTGCCCCCAGATGCAGGCTGCGCAGGACGTTGAGCGTCTCCGCGTCGTCCGCCTCGCAGATCAGCTTGATGTCAAGGCGGGAGTGCGGCCAGTCGAGCTTGTCGAGCATCGCAACCAGCTGTGCGGCGACCGCGCCCTCCCGGTAAAGGGCGACGAAGACCGAATAGACGGGACAGGGCAGTGTGGGAGGCGGAGCGGCGGGCGCCGCCTTGCGCGCGTCGGCGCCGAAGAGCGCCGTGAAACGGACAGACAGGGCGGCAAAGAAAATCGCCGTCAGCACAAGATGCAGGACCAGGACTGCGACGAACGGGGCGAAGGCGAGCGTGAACAGCGTCAGGCACGTCCCGGCCCCGGCATAGAAACCCTGCCGTCCCCAGAAGGTCAGCCTGGCGCTGAACTCCGGCGCGGTGTCGAACAGCCGATTGACGGTGTCGCGCAGGCGGCGCCTGCTTCCAGCACCCCACACGGCCCTTCGGACCGCTTCGGGCGTGGTCGCGGCCATCATGTCACCCATCTCCGGCCTTCGGCATAGCATGTCCTGCAGCCGGGTTATCCGGGCCGCGGCCGGCACGATCGCCACGACCGGCGGCCGGGCCTGCGATGTCACGCGCACCATCTGCGGCTGCAGCAGCTGGCTGTCGATGCCCTCCATGTCGATGACCCGCCCTGGGTCGATATCCGGCATGAAGGACAGTCCGAGCATTTCGGCGAGCGCCTCGTGATAGGTCGCCGAACACGCCGACCCCGAGGCGAGGAGCTCGGCCTCGAGCGAGGTGTGGTTGCGGGTGGCCCTGAGCAGCATCTCGGAGATCAGCGGTTTGCCGAAGCCGAGCTTGCGGAGGATTTTCGCCTCGTCGAGGAGTTCGGGCCGGATGAAGGGCGCCGGATCCGGCATGGCGGGGCCGTCGGCCGCAATCGGGATTGCGGTGGAAAAGGATGCTTGATCGGGATAGTCTGCCAGTCGCATGTGGCTTGCGCCGCATCGTCATGAAGCAGCGTCCCCTCTAAACCCCAAGTTGATATTAATGCGGCAAGCCGGAATTTCTTCAAGGAAAATTTGCGCCGTCATCGCGCTTTGCGTGTCCTGGCTGGCAACTGCGCCTGCCGGGGCGGCCGATGCCGAGGCCCCTGCCGGCCTTCCGGCAAGCTTCGACAGCCGCGAGCGGATCGCAAAGCCGGACCTCGCCGGTGTCGCGCGGCTGCGCTTTCTGACCAGCGTCGATTTCCCCCCATTCAACTTCATCGACCAGGCCGGCAAGCTGACCGGCTTCCATGTGGATCTGGTGCGCGAGATATGCCGCGAGCTCGACCTCACGGCGAAGTGCCAGATCCAGGCGATGCCGTTTGCCGAGTTGCGCGAGAATCTGGAGAAGGATGCGGGGGAGGCGGTCATCGCAGGGGTTGCTGTCACCACCGGCTTGCGCCGCGATTTCATCTTCTCCCGGCCCTATATGCGGCTGCCGGCCCGTTTCATCGTCCGCTCCGACGCCGGACCCGCAAACGTTGCGGTTCTGGCCGGCCGGCCGGTGGGTGTGGCGCGCGGAAGCGTCCACGAGGCAATGCTGTCATCCTACTTCCCAACGCACCGCCCCGTTCCATTCGAAACCCAGGCGGAGTTGCTGCAGGCCGTCAAGGACAAGAAGGTCGATGCCGCTTTCGGCGACGGGCTGCAGTTGGCGTTCTGGAGCACCGGTCCGCTGGCGGACAAGTGCTGCCGGCTGCTTCCCGGCGCCTATCTGTCGGAGACCTTTCTCGGCGAAGGCCTGACGATCATGACGCGCAGGGACGAGCCCGCCATCAGCGGGGCGCTAGACCACGCGTTGCTGTCGCTGTCGCGAAGCGGACGACTGGCTGAAATCTATCTGCGCTATTTCCCCGTCGATATCTACTGACCACCCGTTCCAGGCAGAAGAAGCCCGGGCGGACGGACTCTCCTTGCTCGGATGAGGTTTGACTTGCCCGCAGGACTTTTCGGCGAAGCCCGTCCCCAAGCCGGTTTTTCTTCCGGCGATCATCACCTTGCCGGCGCCGGCTTCAGACTTTCCGGAAGCGGGCGATCGCTGCGCGTTCGATTGCCGCACAGGTGAGTTTGTCGAGGCCGAGCCGGTCGCGCAAGAGCTCGAGCAGGCGGATTTCCTCGTTCCTGATGCGGTGGTCGGCGGCTGCGATCTCCACGGCCAGAGCATAGGCGGTGTCGGCCAAGCGCTTGGGCAGGCGTTCGCGAATGACCTCCAGTGCGACGTCGAGACCCTCCGGTGCAGAAACCAGCGCCGCGCATTCCTGGGCGATGTGCAGGATCAGGTCATCGGCAAAATCTTCGAAGATCGGCAGGCTGCGCACGAGGCGGCCGATGCGTGCAAGCTCTGCATCGGTCATCGCGTTGTCGACGGCGGACATCAATACCATCACCTGGATCAGGGCTTCCTGCGGTGCGTTGTCGTGTGTCATGGGAAGGCTGCTTTCAAGGTTGCTGCTGTTCGTTCGCATCGGCGGGTGTCTCGCCGGTCGCGTCCTGCGAGCGTGCTCTGGTGCGGCGCGGATCGGGGCTGTAGAGGCCGAGACCAGCATTGCGCGCGGCATCTGCCGCCGATTGAAGCGTCGAGCCAGCTTCGACCTCGGCCCAGCCGTTTTCGACGAGCCATTGCGACAGGTCTTTGCCGGCCAGCACGCAGCGTGCCGTGGCCGTCCCGGACCACTGCGCCGAGGGCAGATCGCAATCGATCGTGCGGCCGCGGATCAGGTTGGCAAAGGCCGTACGTGCCATCCGTCCGCAGGGCCAGCCCTCGCCGGTGCTGTCGGTGCACTGCCGTGTCACGGCGACCGGGACGATGCCGTCGAGTTCCAGCACCTTGCCGCCGATGCTGAAGCGGCCCGCCGCAAGCACGATCGGTCGTGACAGGGCGACGGGGTCGGTTACGACGGGAATCTCCGCAGCGTTGAAGGCGGGCGCCGGCGCGGCTGTCGCCGGTTGGGCGGCATTCTGCGTGCCGGCCGCCTGATCGGCGCCACCATCCGTCTGCGGCGCTGGCGGCGTGGAAGGCACGGCATCGCTACCGTCGTCCGACCCATTCTCTCCGGCCGCTGGCGGGTCCATGGGAATATCGTCCTGCGCGCCATCCGGCGGGAACATGCTGGCATCGGGCACTTCGAGGTCGAAATTGCCTCCGCCCGATGCCTCGCGGTCGCGAATCTGGCCGGCGCCAAGCATGACGATCATCACGGTGAACGCGACGCAGGCAATGCCGCCAAGCGCGGCGCGGCGGGGGGAGGCGGTTGCAAACGAGATCACGGCAAGAGGCCCCGCATCATTGGCTCGCCCAGATGATCCGGGCGATCCAGTCGACGTCCTGGATGTCGAACGAGCGATTGGGGTGCTCCGGATTGAGCGACAGGAGTTCGATGGAGCGTGGCGTCTGGCGGTGCAGCACCTTGGCCATGACCTCGCCCTCGCGCGTCCGGACAACGACACGGTCGCCGCGGCGCACCTGCGCACCGGGCTCGACAATGAGCACGTCGCCGTCTCGATAGAGCGGCATCATGCTTTCGCCCTGGACTTCCAGCGCGTAGACCCCCTGCTTTCGTTCAGGCGAGGTGGGGAACTCGACCACGTCCCATCCCTGGCCGGCCGGAAATCCGCCATCGTCGAAGAAGCCGCCGGCACCTGCCTGCGCGAAACCCAGCAGGGGGATCGAGCCTGCCTGCGGCGGGAAGGCGCCCGCGGGCAAGCCGGCATGGCCGTTCGCCGCGCTCTGCAGCCCGATGAACTCGTCGATCGTGGTGCCGGTCGCATCCAGCACCTTGGCGATCGATTCCGTCGAAGGCCAGCGCAGCCGCCCGTCGGCGCCGAGCCGTTTGGACTTGTTGAACGAGGTAGGATCCAGGCCGGCCCGCCGCGCGAGCCCGGAGGGCGAAAGCCTGTGGCGCTCCGCAAGGGCGTCGATCGCCGCCCAGATCCTCTCGTGGGAAAACATCGTCTCTCGTCCTGATCAGAACCCGGACCATATCTTTCCGGTTGCCGCGAGCATAGCGAAGCGTCCGGCGCTAGTAAAGGAAAAAGGAATATAATCCTCTCATCGCGGATCGGTGTCCGCGGACCGGCGGCGGGCGACGACGCTTTCGCGCCAGATGGTAAAGATGCCGGCGCCGACGACGATCATCGAGCCGATGATCATATGGGAGGTGAGGCGCTCGCCGAAGACGGTAACGCCGATCACGGCGGCCAGCACCAGCTGCAGATAGGTCAATGGCTGGACCGCGGCGGCATCGAGGAGGTCATAGGCGCGGATGAGGAAGTAATGGCTTGAGGTGCCCGTGACGCACAGGGCCGCCATCCAGCACCAGTCGATCGGCGCCAGCGGTGCCCAGTAGAAGGGGCCGATGAACGACAAGACAACCGCGCCGGCAACCCCCGTATAGAAGAAGCTCGTCGATGCCGGATCGTCCCGGCTGACGAACCGCGTGGCGATCACATAGAGGGAGAAGATCGCGCCGGCGAAAAGCGGGACCAGCAGTGCCGGGTCGATGCCGTGCGCTCCGGGCTCGAGGATGACGATCACGCCGCAAAGCCCGATCAGGATAGCAGTCCAGCGCCGCCAGCCGACCTTCTCGCCGAGCAGCGGCACGGAGAGTAGCGCCACGAAAATCGGTGTGGCCGCGAAAATCGCCTGGGAATGGGCCAGGCCCACCAGGCTGAACGATGTGATGACCACCACGATCTGCAAGGCCAGCATGGTGCCGCGCAGAATCTGCAGCACCGGCCGCTTCGTCGCGATCGCCTCCCTCAGTCCACCCTTCGCCCGCATCGCCATCAGCAGGCAGAAGACTGCAAAGGCCCAGAAGCGGATCATCGTGATGAAGACCGGCGGGTAGAGCCCGCCGAGATGCTTCGAGATGCCGTCCTGTATGGCGAAGATGCCGATTGCCAGCAGCGTAAAGAGATAGCCGTTGCGTTTTGATTCCATGCGCCCGGCATATACTGCAGCGGACCGTATTGCATCTGCATTCCGTCCCCTGGACTGCTGCGCGGCCCAGAAAATTCCAGCCGGCGCCGCGTCAGCTGCGCCGGTACTCCAGCACGTCGATGCGCATGTTGATGGCATCGATCACCTGGCGGTGCAGCCGCTTGTCGTTGACGCTCATTTTCGACATGCGAACGTCCCCTGCCTGCGCGGACGGCAGGAACTCGCAGCGTGCAATGTTGGCCCCGTCCGGGCCGAAACGCATGATGCGCGTGTTGTCGTCCGGTGTTGCCTCCAAATGGATATTGATGGCGCCAGGCACCAACCGCTTGACGGCATAGGTGCAATAGGCCTCGTGCCGGATCTCCTTCAGGCTGACCTTGCCGCCCGCGATCCTTTCGCCTACCACGCCCGGAAGCCCCGGCCGTGCCGACAGAATGGTGAAGCCGCCGCTGACCGTGACGATCACGGCAAGCAAGAGCCCGCTGACAAGCGCCGCCCTTGCGTCCTTTCTCGAATGGTTTGTCATGTCCGTTCTCCCGCCGCCGGTGGCGCGGAAACGCACCTGCGGATCAATGTTGTTGTTCGATCATGAATCCTGCAATCGGTGATGCCCTCGCGGGGCACGCGTTCATTTGTTTCGCTTTCGGGGCGAAAACCAAAGATGCGAAAGCAATCCGCACCTGCCTTCAACGGGGCTGCCATCGGCTTTATTCGCGTCTTCTAATTTTTATGAAGAGATTTTTTCAGAAATCGTCCATCGATGTTGTTTCCTGAGGAACATTGCGTCAGGAGCATGGCCGGACAAGGTCGAAAATGTAGGTGCGCGGGACATCGGTGCATCTTTCAAAATGCACGCTGCGGCGGTATCAGAATAAAGGCGCCACCATCCTCTGCGCCCGGAGTACCTTCCCGTGAATACCCGAGCGCTTTACGGCATTCTGTTGGCCAGCTTTTCCTTCTTTCTGTTTTCGCTGCAGGACGCTTCCGTCAAATGGCTGGTAGCCGCGCTGCCGGTCTGGCAGGTGCTGTTCGTTCGCAGCGTGACGATCTTTGCAATCTGTGCCGCGTTCGGAAGGGGTTCCGGCTTGCGCCGCGCCTCGACCTCGCCGATCCTCAAGCCGATGCTTGTCCGCAACCTGCTGCTGCTCGCCGCCTGGCTGTCCTACTACACGGCGGCGCGTGATCTGGGGTTGGCGGAGTTGACCACGCTCTACTACGCGTCTCCGATCGTCACGACCTTGCTGGCGGTGCCGTTCCTGCGGGAGGTGGTGCCGCCGAGCCGCTGGGTGGCGGTCGTCACCGGTTTCGTCGGCGTGCTGATCGCCTGCAACATCTTCGCCAACGGCGTCGGCATTTCGCTGCCGGTCTATCTCGCGCTGCAGGCGGCGGTCTTCTGGGGAATTGCCACAATCCTGCTGCGAAAGACGGCTCTCGAGGAGACGACGCTGGTGCAGATGATCATTTCCAGCGGTTTCCTGATGGTGTTCACCGGCGTCGTCGCTCCGTTCGTCTGGCAGTCGCTGGACCTTGCGAGCTTCGCCCTTATCGTCGGCACGGGCGTGTTTGCAGGCGTTGCCCAGTACGCGCTTTTCGAGGCCATGCGCCGGGCCGAGGTGTCGCTGCTGGCGCCCTTCGAATATACGTCGCTGATCTGGGGGTTCGTGCTCGGCTTCCTGATCTGGAACGAGGTGCCAGGCCTCAACGTCTTCGTCGGCGCGGCGATGATTATCTCTGCCGGGCTGATTATCGTTGCCGCAGAACGGCTCGGCCAGAAGGACATGCAGACCACAACCGACGCGTGATGGCGTCGGCCGAAACGTGTTCAAGCGGAGCCGGCCCCGGTTGCGGAGGGCCGGCCCATATCTGCTTACTGCAGCTTCCCGTCGCCGTCCTGGTCGGCAGATACGAAGTCCGCCATGACGCGGTTCATGAATTCGGTCTGGCTGAGGCTCCCGTTACCGTTGACGTCGGTCGCGGTGAACTGCGCCTCGGTCAGGACCGAGCCCATTTCCGACTTGTCGAGCTTGCCGTCCTTGTTCTTGTCAAGATTGGTGAAGGCCGACTGCATGTAGACTTGGTATTCCGAGCGCTCGACGACACCGTTCTTGTTCGTATCGAGCGCATCCTTGTGTCCCTGGCGAAGTGCGGCCGACTGCGCCTGGGCATGCACGAGCGAAATTTGCGACAGCAGAAGTGCCGCGACGAGAACTGCTTTCTTCATCAAAACGTCCTTCCGAATTATCTGCAGGACAGACGGTTGCCGACGACGCCACCGATACCGATGCCGCCGCCGATCGCGGCGATCTGGCCGGTTCCGGCGCCGATCGTGCTGCCGATCAGGCCGCCGACGATCGCGCCGCCTACAGTGCCGGCAACGCAGCCGAATTCCGCGTTGCGGTCGACGACACTCTGGGAGACGGGTTGAGACTGGCAGGCCGACAGGGCGAACGCGGCGCAAACGACTAAAGTTACGGTACGCTTTTTCATGTTACCCTCCAAGTGTACTTCCACATTTCTCACGTGGAGCCGTAGCCGTGCCGCGCTTGTCCGTCTTGGCGAATATTCCTGAATGCGTAGTCCCTATAGCGACGGCATGCGATCGAAAATGTTTGCGGTGAAGCTGGCCGTGAGAAGACTTGCAATACGTGAGCGAACGCTGAGCCTCCACTCTCTTGGCTAGATCCACGCCGGCTGGGCGTGGGTGGAGGCATCCTACAATCGGCCATTGGTGATGGCAACTCCTCCAGAGGGATGCCTTGCACTCCGATTCGTCGACCTTCATCGATCGGCGTCCAACTGGACCCGAGCCCCTCCGGCGCAGGGAGCGGCGAAGGGGCAGGGTGTCCGGGTCAGAAAACGTTTGTGATCGAATGGCCAAGCGCCATTGCGCCGGCATATTGCGCCTGCGGACCAGGCTGAAGCGGATGGAACCGCGCGCCCTGTATGTCGCGGAATCGTCGTTCGAGGCCCGCCGAACGATAGAAGCCGCTGCCGCCGGCAAGCTCCATCGCGAGTTCGACCGCATGGATGGCATGCTGGGCGACAAGCGCACGGCCGATCATCACCTCGTTGACCGTTTCGGCCGAGGGAGCGTTGCGTTCCACCACCTCGATCATCCAGCGGTGGGCAAGCTGGGCTGCCCGCAGTGATGTCTCCAGTTGTCCGGCGAGATCGAGCAGCGTCGAGCGTGGGGCCTTCCGCTTGGCCATTTCGATCGCGATGTCGCGTGCGCTCTCGGCCACGCCGAGGTAGACGGCGTAGATCAGCGGGAAGGCGATCGTGGCGATGATCTGGAAGACCGGGTGCCATTCGCCGGCCCGCCGGGTGAAGGAGACGCCGGCATCGGCGACGAACAGGTTTTCGATCATCACGTCGTTCGAACCCGTGCCGCGCATGCCCATTGCCCGCCACGTATCGATGATGCTGACCTCCGGCGCCTTCATCGGCGCTGCGAAATGGATCACCGCATCCGGCCCTTCGGCCGTTTCCAGCACCGCACCCGTCATCAGCAGGTCGCCGATGTTGGCGCCTGATGTGAACACCTTTCGTGCCGTCACCCGGTATCCGCCCTCGACCTTGACGGCCTTACCCGACCCGCCGATCCAGTCCGAACCGCCGCTGGAAAGCATTATCAGCCTTTCGGCTGCAATGCGCTTCAAGAGCGCCTCGACGGGTGCGACCTGCTGGTGCTTCCAGCGCCAGGCGGGAATGGCGACCTGGTGCGTGTGCATGGAAAACGCCAGCGCAGTCGAAGAGCAGGCATGCGCCATGACGCGCAGCATCTCGGCAAGCATGCGCACATCCGCGCCCCCTCCGCCCAGTTCCTGGGGTACGCCGGCCTCGACGAGGCCGTTCTGCTTGAGAAGTTCGTAGTTTTCCGCGACGAACAGGTCGCCCTCGTCGAAGCGCTCCGCCCGCTCGGCAAGGATGGGCGCGATGGTTTGCACGATCTCCACGGGTGCCGGCCGTGCGCCGGCGTCGGTCGTCGCTGCATTCGTAGCCTTGTTCATGGGTTCCTCCTGTTGATTGTGCTTACGGTCCTCCCAATCGCCGTCATCGTCCAGTTCACGAACTGTACTACCCCTTGGCCGCGGCGCCCAGCTTGCGGTAACATCCCCGCGGAACGATGCTGCCGGTGACGAACATGGAAGAGCATGGAAGCTACGGCCAGTTCTGCCCCGTATCGATGGCCGCCGAAATCCTCTGTACGCGCTGGACCGTGCTGGTCCTGCGTGAGCTTCTGTGCGGAACGACGCGCTTCAACGACCTGCGTCGCGGCGTGCCGCGCATGTCTCCGGCGCTGCTGTCCAAACGGCTGAAGGAACTGGAGCGCGCTGGCGTGATCGAAACGGCCGCCGGCGAAAAGGGAACGACCGAGTATCGCCTGTCGGCCGCAGGCAGGGATCTGCAGCCCATCATCATGGGCATGGGGTTCTGGGGCCAGCGGTGGGTGGAATCGGACCTGTCGCTGAAGAATCTCGATCCGTCGCTTCTGATGTGGGACATGCGACGCAATCTCGATCCCAGGCCGTTACCCGGTCGTCGCTGCACGATTCAGTTTCTGTACCCCGAACTGCCGCCGACGCGGCAGAACTGGTGGCTGGTCGTCGATGGCGACGATGTCGACCTGTGCGGGTTCAACCCCGGCTTCGACATCGACCTGCTGGTGACGACGTCATTGCGGGCGATGACGGCCATATGGATGGGGCTTTCGGCGGTTCGCCGCGAGGTCGAAGTCGGCAATCTCGAACTGGACGGCGATCCGGAGATTGCCCGGGCCATGCAGCAATGGCTTGGGCTCAGCAAATTCGCCCCCCAAGCGCGCACGGTTTCGTGATCGGAACTGTCAGAAATTGTCCGCTTGCCCCTTAGACTCGACATGCCGCGTATCTATATGCAAGCGAGTGTGTCCGCCGTGGGCACGGGATGAGAGAGCGGAAGGTTTGGAATGCAGCGTTTTGGGAAAGTTTTCGCGATGATCGGCGTCGCCATCATGATGATGGTCACCGCGGTGGACGTGGCGGAGGCACGCCGGGGGGGCGGTGGCTTCGGTAGCCGCGGCACCAGGACATTCTCCACCCCGCCCGCAACGCGCACCGCGCCGAGCCAGCCGGCTCCGATTGACCGTTCGATGACCCAGCGCCCGGCCGGCCAGCAGGCGAACCAGCCGCAGGCGGGCCAGCAGACTCCCGGCGTCAATCGTCCGGCCGGCCAGCGCCCGGGCATGTTCGGCGGCCTTGCCGGCGGTCTGCTCGGCGGCCTAATGCTCGGCGGCCTTATCGGCATGCTGATGGGCAATGGCCTGGGTGGCGCCATGGGCTTCCTCGGCCTTCTGTTCCAGGCCGCGCTGATCTTCGGCGTGATCGCGCTTGCCATGCGGTTTTTCCGTCGCTCCCCGCAGCCGGCTTTCGGCGGCGCGGGTGGCTCGTCCGCCCCGACTTACCGTCAGTCCGATAACGCTGCTCCCTCCTTCAGGATTCCGAGCATCGGCGGCGGTGCCGGCCTGGGTGGTCTCGGCGCAGGGGCAGGTGCAGCGGCTGCAAGTGCGCCTGCCGCCACCACTGCATCGGATGCCGATGAAATTGGGGTGAAGCCGGAGGATCTAGAGCGGTTTGAGGCGATGCTGAAGGAAGTCCAGGCGGCCTACGGTGCCGAGGACTACGCCACCCTGCGCAAGCTCACCACTCCCGAGGCCATGTCGTGGCTCGCCGAAGAGTTGAGCGACAACGCCACCAGCGGTGCGAAGAACGACGTACGCGACGTCCATCTCGTCCAGGGCGATGTCGCCGAGGCGTGGCGCGAGGACGATGGTTCCGAATACGCTACCGTGGCAATGCGCTATGAGAGCATCGACGTGATGCGGGACCGTGCAACCGGCCGCGTCATCAGCGGCGACCCGGACAATCTGAGCGAAACCGTGGAGGTCTGGACCTTCGTCCGCAAACCCGGTTCCGACTGGCTGGTGACGGCGATCCAGGGCACTGAAGCCGCCTGATTGGCGAAGGCGGCATTGGTCGCCCGACCGTTCGTCCCGTTGGGGCGAGGATGAGCCACCATAAAGAGGGCATGGCTGCTGCCGTGCCCTTTTTTGCGTTTTGGGTCGCGAACGCTCCTTTCGGCATGGCGTGCTAGTGCGGACAAGTCTGCATCGAGGGTTGCCATTACAGGCGAACTGCCGTCATCTGACAGGGCTGGCGGACGTCGGATATTCTAAACGCGTCCCGTTCCGCCGAGCCTGCATCGGAGACCTCAATGCCGTTGAAATCCCTTCTGACTGCCTCGCTTGTCCTTCTCGCCCTCGCCGGCTGCACCTCAGGTGCCGCAAACAACACCGACTATGCGCGACCTGCCGATACCGGCGGCGGGATCCGTATTCCGATCAACTGATTGCAGACGTAGCCGGATCGCCGCGGCAGGCTTGACCCCGCCGCGCCGACCGGTCTCCGCCTGTTCATCTCGGGCTCGTGCCCTTCAATTCTTTCGCGCGCCCTTGGGGGATTGGCAACCATGGCGCGCTCTGGCACCGTACGCCCATTGATTTGGGTCGTCCGGGGGGCACAATGGCAGACGCGATACGCTTGATATTGACGAACCTGCCAATCGTGCTTTTCGTCGCTGCGATCGGTATCGCCTTCTTTCGAAAGGTCGGGCCAACCGCGCAGCGCTATCTCTCCTGGCTGCTTCTGATTTCGGTCGGTGCCGAAATGATCTGGGGCGGTTTCTTCCATGTCTTCCTGCCGCAGGTGGCCGCTGCGCAGATCGGCTGGCAGGTCAGCCCCTTCCAGTTCGAGATCGGCGTCGCCGATCTGGCGATGGGCATCGTCGCGGTGCTTTCGTTCTGGTGCAGCCTTTCGTTCAAGGCGGCCGTCGTCATTTATATTATCCTGTTCAACTTCGGAGTGGCGATCGGCCACGTCCGCGAGGCGATCGTCAACGCAGATTATGCACCCGACAACTTCGGCGTGCTCCTGATTTTGACGGTCGTAAAGATCCCGCTGCTCGCCTGGCTGCTGTGGAAGGCTTCCGAAGAAAAGCGCGCATAGACCTTCTTTTGTGCGTAACGCCGTTCGTGGAAATTAACCGTCTGTAATACAATGAATTTTGTCGACCATCCCGGCGCCGCGGTCAGCAATCTGCGCGCCTATTCGATCCAGGATCTGCTTTCGATGGAGCGCTTTTTTGATTGCGTCTCCTCAGCCGTCGAGGATCTGCTGGAGACGCATCGCCTTCTGCCGCGCAAGGTGCGCTACGTTGCGGATATCCAGAAATGGATGCTCAGCCAGGCGACGCTGGCATTGCATTTCGAAAACACCCTCGATCCGACGCGCCCGGCCATCACGCCCAGCGATCTCGTGCGCTATTTCGGCAAAACGCCGGCGGCGAGCAAGAACACCGTTCTCGCCTTCCTGATGGAAATGCGCCACTACAGCTTCGTGGAGCCGGTCGAGGTGGGGGACCGGCGGCGGCGCGGCTTTCGGGCGACCGCGGAATCCGAAGCGCTGATCCGGCGCTACTTCGATATTCATATGCGGGCACTGGATCTCCTCGACAACGGGTCGAGATACCGTCTGTCTTCCGCCGAGCCGAAGCTCTTGCACCACGCCCAGCCGAAAATGACGCGACTGCTGTTCCAGCGTACGGAATGGTGGCATCCGCCGGAGACCATCGCCACCTTCGTCAAATCGGACGCCGGCAGCAACATCGTCCATGATCTCGTATCGCGCGTGCCCAAAATCGCCTTGGAGACGGATCGGCTCTGGATCGGTCCAGTCTCGCCGACGGAACTCTCACGCCGCTTTCACCTTTCCCGAACCCATGCCGTTCGGCTGTTCGCCCGCGCGCGCCGGGACGGTCTGCTTGGCTGGCAGCGAAACGACAATCGCGGCGATTGCTGGATCGCGCCGCAGCTGGTGCACGACTATCGGTTTTGGCAGGCGACCAAGTTTGCCGCGATTTCCCAGGCCGTCCACGACGTGTCCGTCTCTGTGGCCGACTTCATAGCGCAATTGCGGATGGAGTGACGTTCGCAATGGGGGCAAGGGGGGTAGAGACGCACGTTGCCATGCGCCTCCTCGATCCGGTTCACTCGTGGATCGTGTAGGAGCCCATTTCGCACAGATCCTGTGTGTCCGTGGTGGTGTCGAGATCGGACTCTTCCTCGAACTCGAACTTCATGTCGTACTTGCACTGCCGGCGACCGTCAGCGATCGTGATTTCCATGCTTTCGCCCGGGTTCAGCACCTGGCGGCCGAAAACGTCGTCTTCCCAGCTGTCGACGCCGACAGGCGACGTATAGAAGTTGGTCAGCACGGACCCGGTGCCGTTCTTCAGGGTGAAGACGAGATCGTCGGCGTATGCTGCGGCCGAGAAGCCGAGGACGGCTGCGGCTGTCGTAATGAGTACCTTAAAATTGCGCATAGTTTTCAGTTCCTTACTGGAATATTGCAACGGCAGATTCCTAAGAGGAGAATCGTGAACGGCAAATGAATTCCAGTACTTGCCGCCGACCCATTTCTGGGTGGAACCATGCGTTCGCAGGCGGACGCGTCGAAACGCGCCCGCAACGCCAGTTCGCAAGCGAAAATCTTGCCGCCCGACCCTTAAGCGGCTTGCGGCTTCGCGTAGGGATCGAAGCGGCTGTAGAACGTCTCGCCCTTCGCCGCCATGTCGAGCAGAAGCGGCGTCGGCTTGAAATGGTCGCCGTATTTCGCCGCCAGCTTCTCGCACAGCGCCACGAAGGCCTTCACGCCCATGCCGTCGATGTAGGAGAGCGTGCCGCCGGTATAGGGGGCGAAGCCGAAGCCGAGGATCGAGCCGACGTCGGCCTCGCGCGGATCGGTGACGATGCCTTCCTCAACCGTGCGGGCAGCCTCGAGCGCGATCGTCGTCAGCAGGCGCTCCTTCAGCACCTTCACGTCGACGTCGTCGGGCTTCTGTTGCGGATAGAGCTCCTTCAGGCCCGGCCAGAGGCGCTTCTTCGCCGGCTTCGGCGGGTAGTCGTAGAAGCCCTTGGCGCTCTTGCGGCCGAGGCGACCGTCCTCGACGAGCTTCGTTACCAGTTCCATATGCCGCGGATCGACCGACTGCGGGCCGAGATCGGCGAGGGCTGCCTTGAAGATCTTGTAGGATAGGTCGACGGCCACCTCGTCGTTCAATGAAAGCGGTCCGACCGGCATGCCGGCCATCTTCGCCGCGTTCTCGACCATCGCCGCCGGCACGCCCTCGATCAGCATGTCGTAGGCCTCGCCGATGTAGCGGAAGACGCAGCGGTTGACGTAGAAGCCACGCGTGTCGTTGACGACGATCGGCGTCTTCTTGATCGCGGCGACGTAGTCCAGCGCGACAGCGAGCGCCTTGTCGCCGGTCTGCTGGCCGAGGATCACCTCGGTCAGCATCATCTTTTCGACGGGCGAGAAGAAATGGATGCCGACGAACTGGCTCGGCCGCCCGGAGTTCTGCGCAAGCCCGGTGATCGGCAGCGTCGAGGTGTTGGAGGCGAGGATGGCGCCTTCGGGCAGAACGGCCTCGATCTTCTCCGTGACGGCCTTCTTCACGTCGCGGTCCTCGAATACGGCCTCGATGACAAGATCGGCGTCGGACAGGGCGGCATAGTCGGCCGTGGGGGTGATCAGCGACAGAAGCTTCTCGCCGTCTTCCTTGCTCATCCGGCCCTTGGAGACGCTGCCGGAAACGAGGCCCTCGCAGACGGACTTGCCCTTGTCGGCCGCCTCCTGGTCGCGGTCGATCAGGACCACGGGGATGCCGGCCGCCGCCGTGACATAGCCGATCGAGGCGCCCATGAAGCCGGCGCCGACGATGCCGACCTTCCTGAACTCGGTCTTCGGCACGCCGGCCGGCCGGCGCGCGCCCTTGCCCAGCTCCTGCATGGAGATGAACAGCGAGCGGATCATCGAGAAGGCTTCGGTCGTCTGCAGGATATGGGTGAAATAGCGCTGTTCGATCTTGAGCGCCGTATCGAACGGCACCTGCAGGCCCTCATAGACGCATTTGAGGATCGCCAGCGCACCCGGATAGTTGCCGGCGGTTTCTCGGCGCAGGATGGCGGGTGCTGCCGGCCAGAGCTGGGCCGCAGCCGGCGTCCAGATGCCGCCGCCGGGCACCTTGAAGCCTTTTTCGTCCCAGGGTGCGACAGGCTTCAGGCCGTCGAGGATCATCTTCTTCGCTGCCGGGATCAGTTCCTCCGGCGCGACCACCTGGTGAACGAGGTTCATCGCCTTGGCGCGCGCGCCCGTGAGAGACGATCCGGTGGTCATCATCTGCAGGGCGTCCTGCGCGTTTGCCAGACGCGGCACGCGCTGGGTGCCGCCGGCACCGGGGAAGATACCGACCTTCACTTCAGGCAGCGCGATCTTCACCGACTTGGCGTTCGAGGCGACGCGGCCATGGCAGGCGAGCGACAGTTCGAAGGCACCGCCCATGCAGGTGCCGTTGATCGCCGAAACCCAGGGCTTGCCGCAGGTCTCCAGCTTGCGGAACAGCCCGCTCATCCGCCCGGTCAGCGCAAACAGCTTCTCGGCTGCCTGTGCCGGGTCCTTGGCCCTCTCCTCGGCCTGCAGCGTAAACATCGACTTGATCATCGAAAGGTCCGCGCCGCCGGAGAAGGTCGATTTGCCGGAGGTGATCACCACACCCTTGACCGCGGCATCGGCGACGGTGGCATCGATGATCGCCTCGAGTTCGTCCATCACCTCTGCCGTGATGACGTTCATCGACTTGCCGGGCATGTCCCAGGTGAGAAGCGCAATGCCGTCGGCGTCGGTTCCCAGGGTGAAATTCGTGTATGCACTCATAATGGGATTCCTCTCCCTTGAACATTGTCCCTACCAGAGGAGGACGATCGCGACACCTGTGATGCCAACGACTAAGGCGGTGAGAAGCATCAAGCCACGAAGTTCGGCTTGGTGCGCACGGACCTCCTCCTTGGTTTTCGGCTTGATGAAGGCCTCATAGTCGTCCTTCATATCTCTCTCTCGATAGATATGGGCGAGTTCTCGCTGCCATCCCTCCCGCTCTCTCCTATAGGTCTCGCGATCCGGCTGCGGGGCGGTCATAAATCACACACGCTCGATGACCGTGGCCGTGCCCATGCCGGCGCCGATGCAGAGCGTCACCAGCGCGGTGTTCAGGTCGCGCCGCTCCAGCTCGTCGAGTACGGTGCCGAAGATCATCGCGCCGGTGGCGCCGAGCGGGTGGCCCATGGCGATGGCGCCGCCGTTGACGTTGATCCGGTCGTGGGGGATGTCGAACGCTTGGCAGTAGCGCAGGACGACGGCGGCAAACGCCTCGTTCAGCTCGAACAGGTCGATGTCGGAAAGCTTAAGGCCGGAGCGCTTCAAAAGCTTCTCGGTCACATCGACCGGGCCGGTCAGCATCAGCGCCGGGTCCGAGCCGATATTGGCGAAGGCCCGGATGCGCGCGCGCGGCTTCTTGCCGAGGATGGAACCGCCCTCTTTCGAGCCGATCAGCACCGCAGCCGAACCGTCGACGATGCCCGAAGAATTGCCGGCATGGTGGACGTAGTTGATCGCCTCGATCTCCGGATGCGCCTGGATGGCGACGGCCTCGAAGCCGCCCATCTCGCCGGGCATCTGGAATGACGGGTTGAGCTGGGCCAGCGCCTGCATGTCGGTGCCCGGCCGCATGTGCTCGTCCCGGTCGAGGATCGTCAGCCCGTTGATGTCCTTCACCGGGATGACCGAGCCTGCGAAGTAACCCTTCTCCCAGGCATTGGCCGCTCGCTTCTGGCTCGCCACCGCATAGGCGTCGACGTCGTCGCGGGAGAAGCCGTACTTGGTGGCGATCAGGTCGGCCGAGACGCCCTGCGGCATGAAATACGCGGGGAAGTTCACCGAGGGATCCATGTACCAGGAGCCGCCGGACATGCCCATGCCGACGCGCGACATGCTTTCCACGCCGCCGGCAATCACGATGTCGTCCGCCCCTTGTGCGATCTTGCCGGCGCCGAAATTGATGGCGTCGAGCCCGGAGGCGCAGAAGCGCGAAATCTGCATGCCCGGCGCCCTGGTCGAATATCCGGCTTCGAAGGCGGCTGCCTTGGGGATGACGGCACCGGCATCCATGACGGGATCGACGCATCCCATGATGATGTCGTCGACCTTCTCCGTGTCGAGCCCGTTGCGGTCGCGCAGTGCTTCCAGCACCTTCGCGGCGAGGCGGACGGACGGCACCTCGTGCAGCGCCCCGTCCTTCTTGCCGCGTCCGCGCGGGGTGCGCACATGATCGTAGATGAAGACGTCAGTCATGCTTTTCTCTCCCTGGGCGACGCAGAAGCGTCGTCAATCACCTGTCTGCCAATCTCCTGGCATAACGGCCTCTTTGGCCGCGCGCTCGTCATTCTATCCCTCATTCGCCGGCCGGCACCTCTGCCCGCGGGGGCGCGGACAAGGAGGCGAGTTGCGGCGACTGTACGCCCTCTCCGCACTTGCGGGGAGAGGGCCGGGTGAGGTGCATCCTTAGAAAGCCTCTGACGGCAGCGCCATCATCGTTTCCGCGCCGCTCTCGATCCGCGCCTTGCGCAGCGCCGTCTCCGGCATGATGCGCTCCATGAAGAAGCGCGCGGTGATCAGCTTGTTGCGCAGGAACGCCTCGCGCTCGCCGGTGCCCGCGGCGAGCCCGGACTGCGCCGCCTTGGCCATTTTCGCCCACATATATCCGACGACGACGAGGCCGAAGAGGTGCATGTAGTCGGTCGAGCCGGCGCCGGCATTGTCGGGCTTGGCCATCGCATGCTGCATGAACCACATGGTCGAGGCCTGCAGGTCGTTAAGCCCCTTCTTCAGGTGCTTGGTGAAGAAGGACAGGCTCTCGTCGCCGCGGTTCTCCTCGCAGAAATCGCCGATCTCCTTGAACAGTGCCATCACCGCGCGCCCGCCGTTCATGCCGAGCTTGCGGCCCACAAGATCGAGCGCCTGGATGCCGTTGGCGCCTTCGTAGATCATGGCGATGCGCGCGTCGCGCACATACTGGCTCATGCCGTGCTCTTCGATGTAGCCATGGCCGCCGAAGACCTGCTGCGCCATCACCGCGTGGTCGAAACCCTTGTCGGTCAGCACGCCCTTCAGGATCGGCGTCGCCAGCCCCAAAAGGTCGTCGGCCGCCTGCCGCTCCTTGTCGTCGGATGCACGGTGCGCGATGTCGGACTGCAGCGCCGTCCACAGAAGGAACGCGCGCCCGCCCTCGTTCCACGCCTTGATCGTCAACAGCGACCGGCGGATGTCGGGATGGACGATGATCGGGTCTGCCCGTTGCTCTGGCGCCTTCGGCCCGGAGAGCGAGCGTCCCTGGATACGCTCGCGCGCATAGCTGGCGGCGTTCTGGTAGGCGGCCTCCGCGACCGCCAGCCCCTGCAGGCCGACGCCCAGACGGGCCTCGTTCATCATGACGAACATGGCGTTCAGGCCCTTATTCTCTGTGCCGATGAGATAGCCGGTCGCCTCGTCGTAGTTCATGACGCAGGTTGCGTTGCCGTGGATACCCATCTTGTGCTCGATCGCGCCACAGGATACGCCGTTGCGGGCTCCCGGCCTGCCATCCGCGTCCGGCAGGAGTTTCGGCACGATGAAGAGCGAGATGCCCTTGGTTCCGTCCGGCGCGCCTTCGATGCGTGCCAGCACCAGATGGATAATGTTCTCCGCCATGTCGTGTTCGCCGGCGGAAATGAAGATCTTCTGGCCGGTGATCTTGTAGGAGCCGTCCTGCTGCGGTGCCGCCTTGGTGCGCAGCAGGCCGAGGTCGGTGCCGCAATGCGGCTCGGTCAGGTTCATCGTGCCGGTCCAGGTCCCAGCGACCATCTTCGGCAGATAAGCCTTCTTCTGCTCATCCGAACCGTGCACGAGGATCGCGGCGATCGCGCCCTGCGTCAGGCCGGGATACATCATCAGCGACATGTTGGCGGACGACATGTACTCGCCCACGGCGGTGTGCAGCAGGTAGGGAAGACCCTGGCCGCCGAACTCTTCCGGCACCGCCAGGCCGAGCCAGCCGCCTTCGCGGTAAAGGTCGAAAGCTTCGCGGAAGCCCTTCGGAACGGTCACAGAACCATCCTCGCCGCGCTTGCAGCCCTCCTGGTCGCCGGAAAGGTTGACGGGAAAAAGCACTTCTTCGGAAAGTTTCGCGGCCTCGCCGGCAATCGCCTCGACCATGTCCGCCGTTGCATCGGCAAAGCCCGGCAGGTTGTTGTAGCGTTCCAGTCCGAGCACGTCGTTGAGCACGAACAGCGTTTCGTTCACGGGGGCTTTGTAGATGGGCATGTTGCTCGAGTTCCTCGCCTTCTCGATGGAAGATTGTCCGACCTGTTGAAACGATACTAGAAAACTTTGACGTTTGCGTAAACGTAATATTTGCGTGAACGTGAACTTCATCGAGCATGGCTGTGGGCGCGGCGGGGATCGGAAACGGGTAAACGCCCGACCGGGCCTGCCGGCATCGCAGGTCTGCGGCCTAGGCGGCCGAGGTGTGCCGCCGCGCGGCAGTATGAGCAAATCGTTAAAAAATTTTAGCCGAATTAACCGCTTGTTTACCATGTTCCGTGAATTGTGGCGATCGAGGGCAGCCCACGAAATAGTTTTGTCGTTCCACTTTTCGCCTGCCATTCGGAGCGTCAGGTCCGGGAAAGCTGCGCCCTCTAGGCTGCAACATCGATCTGCGCGTGAGTTACGACAATGCCGGCGCACATCATGTCGGCGAAATGCAACAGGTGGCGTCTCGCGGCATGAGCGGCGGACGTGATGCGGGTTCTCACGGCGAGCCGACGGGCTCCCAATCGAGGCTAGGAACATGAGCGGATCGCGAGCAAATCCTCCCCGGTATGGCGACAGGTCGTCGTTCGATGCTCTGAACCGGACGATCGAAGGCCTAGAGGCGCGGATCGAAGGTCTGATGGGCACACGCGAGCGCAGCCGCGACGGTGCGGACCTCCGGCGTGAACCGCAGCGACCCGATCCGGTGCGCACCGCGCCACTGCGCGACGATCCCGTCGGCGAGATCATGCAGCGCCAGCGCGCACTCGATGCGGTTCGGGAGCGCGCGGCCCAGCGCGGTGAACGCCGCTCCCCGGCATTTGACGCTCCCCTTCCGCCGCAGCCGGCCGCGGAACGTCCGGCACCCGATTCCGCCGCGCCCAACTTCGCCGCCAAAGAGATCGCCCAGGCGCTTGTCGGCCTGCGCCAGGATCTCAAGCGCGACATCGCCGACGGGTTCGGGCGGGAGATGGACACGCTGCGCGCCGAAATGCGCGCCATTCGCCAGGCGGCGGAAATGCGCGGTCATGACGACGACATTCGCGACGATCTGCAGCGGCTGGCGCAGAGCGTCGGCCAGCTCGGCCGCCAGCCGGCGCATTCCGAAGCCGAAAGCCTGCGGGTGGAGTTCGACGAACTGCGCTCGGTCCTGGACGGCCTCGCCCGCGAGGATTCCGTGCGCCGCATGGAAAATCGCTGGAACGGGGTGGAGCAGCGGCTCGCCGCCTTCGATCAGAGCCGCGACGACGAACTGCTGGCGCTCGCCTATCGGCTGGACGAGCTGAAGACCCAGATCCAGACCGTCAGTGCCACGCCCGCCCTTCGCGATCTAGAAGACAAGCTCCATACGATGGCCCAGGCCGTCGAGGTGCTTGGCCGCAACGTCCAGCCGGACGATCGCCGGCTTGCCTCCCAGTTCGAAGGCCTCGACCTGCGCCTCGACGAGATCAGCCGTGCGATCGCCGCCAGCGGCCGTGCGCAGGCTTCCGCCGCCGATGCCACGCTGTTCCAGCGCATGGAAGGCCGGATCGCCGATCTCGCCGGCCAGCTCGATGCCATTGCCCGTCGCCCGATGCCCGAACAGGGTCTCGGCCAGCGGCTGGAGGCGCTTTCCTATCGCATCGACGAACTGGCGCACGAGAAGGCGGCACTTCGGCTCGAAGAACGGCTGGAACAACTGTCGGCGATGATCGAGCAGGGCCAGCGGGCACCGGCCGCGAGCGCCGACCTGACCCGCTACCTGACGGACATCTCGCGAAAGATCGACGCGCTCGATCAGGGCTCGGTCAACGAAGCGCTGGCCGAGCGCCTCGATCACCTGGCCCGCCGGATCGAGGATCTCGACACTCCGGCCGAAACGCCGTTTTCCGGCGACCGCTTCTCGGCGATCGAAGGGCGCCTGCAGGCGATCGCCGAAAGGCTCGACCGCACCAGTGCCGCGCCCGTGGACGACAGCGGCGCACTGCGCAGCCTTGAGGCTCAGATCGCCCATCTTTCCACATTGATCAGCGCGCCGCAGCCGCAGGGTGGTTCTACCCTGCCGGAAGACTTCGACAGCCGCATGGCAACGATCGAAGACTACATGGCCACCAACGACGAATATATCATCGAAGCGGCCCGACAGGCCGCCGAAGCGGTGATGCAGGCCTACCAGCACACTGCCGACGGCGGTATTGCGTCTTCCTCCGACATGGCGGCGATCTCCGCACTTGCGGAAGATCTGCGCGCGCTGGAAGACATGATGCGCTCCAGCGAGGATCGCACCGCGCGCACCTTCGATGCACTCCATGATACGCTGGTGCAGATCGCAGGCCGCCTCGAACAACTCGACGCACCGCGCGACGATGATCGCCGGAACGGCCGCCGGGACGAGCGTGCGTTCGCATCCGCTACGCCGCGGACGCTGGCCCAGGCTGTCGACGAAGAGGAATACCCGTTCGTCGACGACGGGTTCGAGACGGCCGCAGCACAACAGGATCGCGCGCCGTTGCCTGCCGAAGTGGAATCCGGTGAACGTGAATTCGAGCTCGCGGGCGAAAGCGCGCAGGCCGTCGCCACGTCGGTCGCCGAAGCTGCCGCCCCGGCTCCGGCCGGACAGAAGGGCAGGACCAGCCTGATCGCGGGCCTTGCCCGTCGCTTCGCGCCTGCCCGCAAGGAGGCGCCCGAAACGGTCGAGCGCCAGCAGATCGATCCCGCCCCGTCGCTCGACCCGGGCGACGAAATCGCGCCGGAAGTGGCCAACCAACTGCTGGAGCCGGGCTCCGGCGCTCCAGACGTCCGCAAGATTCTGGAGCGTGTCCGCGCCGGCCAGGCGGCGGACGGTCGCGGTCAGGCCGCCGACGCCCAGAAGTCCGATTTCATCGCCGCCGCGCGTCGGGCAGCCCGCATGGCCGCCGAAGAAACCGATACGCTGTCGCGCATCGCGCCGGAGAAGAAGCCGGCGTCGGGCGCCGGCGCAGCCGCATCTGCGTTCGGCCGCCACCGCCGGCCGATCCTGATGGCCGTCGGGGCCATCCTGCTTGCCATCATGTCCTATCCGCTGGTCAATACGCTGGTTCGCGGGGACGAGGCTCCGAAGCCGGCCCGGCAGGAGACGGCGCAGGCGGTGATCGCGGCGCCCGCAGCCGTCGAGCCCAAGGCCGCGGCTGGCGAGGCGCCGGCCCCGCAGCAGATGGCGCAGGCTGTGACGGCCGGAAGCCAGCCGGTCGAGGTGATCGAGGGTGACGAACCCACCGTCGATGCGTCGCCCGCCGAGGAAATCGCAACGCCGACCGTCGAGGATACCGGAATGAATACCGGTTCGCCGGCGCTTGCCGTAACCGGCGCCGAGCAGATGACACAGCCGGCAGACACTGCAACTGAGACGGGCGGCTTCGAACCGATCCTGACGGATCCGTCGGGCGAGGTGAAGGACGTGCCGGTGATCGAAAACGAAGGCAGCGAGGCCATTATCGGCGCCGACAACCCTTCGCAGGGCACGGCGGAACTGATCAGCGTCCCGACCGCACTGGACCCGGCCTCACTGGCAAAGGCGGCCGGCGAAGGCGACAAGCTGGCGCTGTTTGAGATCGGCGCACGCTATACCGATGGCCGCGGCGGCGTCGCAATCGACATGGCTGAGGCCGCCAAGTGGTATGCGAAGGCGGCCGAGCGCGGCTTTGCGCCGGCGCAGTACCGCCTCGGCAACCTCTACGAAAAAGGGCAGGGCGTCGAACGCGACCTCGAAAAGGCATGCAGCCTCTATGAGGAGGCTGCCAGACAGGGCAATGCCAGCGCCATTCACAATCTCGCCGTGCTGCTGGCGACCGGCGGTGGTAAGGCCCCCGATTTTGCCGCTGCTGCCGAATGGTTCAAGAAGGCGGCCGACCTCGGCGTCCGCGACAGCCAGTTCAACCTCGCAATTCTCTATGCGCGCGGCAACGGCGTGAAGCAGGACCTTGAGGAATCCTACAAGTGGTTTGCAGTCGCTGCCCGCGACGGCGACCGCGATGCCGCCGAAAAGCGCGACGAGGTCGCCAACGCCTTGAAGCCGGAGCAACTGGCAAGCGCCAAGGCGAAGCTGGACCTTTGGAAGCCGCAGCCGCTCGACGAGAAAGCAAACTCCGTGGACCTGCCGGACGAATGGATCGGCAAGGGCACCAAGACTGCCTCCGTCGACATGAAGAAGGCGATCCGCAACATCCAGGCGATCCTGAACAACAACGGCTTCAATGCCGGCACGCCGGATGGTGCGATGGGGCCGAAGACGGTCGAGGCGATCAAGGCGTTCCAGAAGTCCGTCGGACAGACCGAAACCGGCAAGATCGACGACAAGCTCATCAATGAGTTGCTCAAGCGCAACAAGCCGCAGGGATGATCCCGGCCGCGACTGCCGCGACCGCATAAAGCGGCAGTCCGGGCCGTTCCGCTGTTGACGGCACGGATGGCCAAGGGCATGACGGACCATGAAAAAACCACAAGCCGCTCAGAATGATACCGGGAGCGGCGAAGCGGAGCGCACCGGTGTGACCGGACGCTCGGCTTGATGTCGCGCCGGCACCCCGAACCCTGTCTGCAGGGCAGTGGGGGTACCGGCAAGATGCTGGGGGACTGTCGAACCGGGCATGCGTTCCGCCTGCCCGGCGCTTACCCATATGCCGTGCCTGGAATTTTGGATCCGGCGTTCACCGGATCGCGTCGAGAATTGTGCTGAACGGGCGGCGACAGGGGCGCCGCAAGATCCGGGCCGACGGCCCATCGGGGTAATGCTGTGACGGTTTATCTGCCCATCGCCGAGCTGTCGGTGAACATCTTCATCATCCTGGGGATGGGGGCGGCTGTCGGTTTTCTTTCCGGCATGTTCGGCGTCGGCGGCGGCTTCCTGATCACCCCTCTGCTGATTTTCTACAACATCCCGCCGATCGTGGCGGTTGCGACCGGCGCCAATCAGGTCGTCGCCTCGTCGATCTCCGGCGCCATTACCCACTTCCGACGTGGCTCGCTCGACATGAAGCTCGGCACCGTGCTCCTGGTCGGCGGCCTTCTGGGGGCCACGGCGGGCATATGGCTCTTTGCGCTGCTGCGTCGGGTCGGCCAGCTCGACCTGGTCATTTCGCTGCTCTACGTGGTCCTGCTCGGCGTCGTCGGCGTGCTGATGCTGTTCGAAAGCGTCAACGCATTGCGGCGCGCGGCGAAGAACCAGCCTGTCAACCTGCGCAAGCCGGGCCATCACAACTGGGTGCACGGGCTGCCGCTGAAGATGCGGTTCAAGAAGTCCAAGATCTATCTCAGCGTGATCCCGGTTGTCGCCCTCGGCTTTGCGATCGGCGTGCTCACGTCGATCATGGGTGTCGGCGGGGGCTTCATCATGGTGCCGGCGATGATCTACCTGCTGCGCATTCCGACCAACGTCGTCGTCGGCACCTCGCTGTTCCAGATCATCTTTGTCACCGCCTATACGACGGTGATGCAGGCGGCGACGAACAATTCCGTCGATATCGTGCTGGCCTTCATCCTGATGGTGGCCGGCGTCATCGGCGCGCAATACGGCGTGCGCGTCGGCCAGCGCCTGCGCGGCGAACAGCTGCGCGCGCTGCTGGCCCTTCTCGTCCTTGCCGTCGGGCTGCGCCTTGCGGTCGATCTGGTGGTGACGCCGGAGGACTTCTATTCGATCGTCAGCGCGGGGACAGGACGATGAGGAAGCTCGCGCGCACGCTTCTCGCCGCTCTCGTCCTGGCATCGGCCGCACCAGTCCTTGCCCAGGAGGACAAGCGGCCGGAAATAACCGAGCGGCTGGAGATCGGCATCTCGACCGACGAGATCGCCATTTCCTCGGACTTCCGCGGCGCCGACCTGACGATCTTCGGCGCGATCGAGGGCTACGATCCCAACCTCCTGGCCCAGCGCAAGTACGATATCGTCGTGGCGCTGGAAGGGCCGAAGGACGATCTGACGGTGCGCCGCAAGGAGCGGGTGCTCGGCATCTGGGTCAACCGCCGGTCGATGACGTTCGAACTCGCGCCCGAGTCCTATTCGCTGTCGAGCACGCGCAATGTCGACGACATCGCACCTGCCGCGGTGCTGAACAGCATCGGCGTCGGCCTGCAGCACATACGCCTCGATCCGATCGGCTATATCGGCGACGGCAGCAACATTTCCCAGTTCCGCGATGCCTTCCGTCGGCTGAAGGAAACCGGCGGCTTCTACCAGCGCGATCCGGGCGGTGTGCAGTTCATCAGCGCCAGCCTGTTCAAGGCGACCGTCAGACTGCCAGCCAACGTGCCGAACGGCACGCATGTCGTCCGCGCCCATCTCTTCCGTGACGGGGTCTTCATCAGCGAAAAGGCGCTTCCCCTGCGCGTCGTCAAGACCGGGCTGGAGCAGATGATTTCGAATGCGGCCTACGCCAACCCGGTCTCCTACGGCATTCTCGCCGTCGTGCTCGCCGCGCTGACCGGCTGGATCGCCAGCGTCGTCTTCCGGAAGGACTGATCCGGACGCCACCCGTCAGGCGATAAGAGCCGCCTTCTGTGCCGCAACGACGGCCTCGTAGGCGGCCTGCAATTCGGAAAACACGGAGCGATCCGGCGTTGGCCCACCCATGTGGATCGCACGCAACTCCGCCATGAAGGCGTCCCACATGTCGGGGCCGCCCTTTTCGAGCAGTTCCGCCCGGATGCTCAGCTCCTTGCTAACCGGCAGATGCCGCCGTCCCCAGGCGCCCATATGGGCGAAAAGGGGGACGAGGCCGATGGCCATCTCGGTCAGGCTGTAGAGCGCCTTCTGCTTATGGCTCGGATCGTCCGCCCTGGTGATCAGACCCTTTTCCATGAGCCGCTTGAGCCGGTCGGCGAGAATGTTGGACGCGATCCTCTCCTCCGAATGGGTCAGCAGTTCGCGGAAGTGGCGGCGGTTGCCGAACATCATGTCCCGGATGACGATCAGGCTCCAGCGGTCCCCGAGGATCTCGAGCGTGAGATTGATCGGGCAGCCCGAGCGGTATTCTTCCTTCATGTTCGTCTCCGAGATTCTGCTTGCACTTTGCCATCGGTCTGCATAGCCTTCAACTGATTTCAAAGTGCAATCGGATGGCCGCCGTCAATCAAAGGGAGGATGCGATGAGCAGGGTGATCGTTTGGAATCTGGTGTCGCTCGACGGCTTCTTCGAGGGAGAGAAGAAGTGGGACCTCGACTTCCACGGTCATGCCTGGGGGGAGGAGCTGGAGCGTATCAGCGAGGACTTCGGCGAGCGCGCCCGCATGCTCGTCTTCGGCCGGGTCACCTATGAAGGCATGAAGTCCTACTGGACGACCACGCAGGACGAAACGCGCATCAAGGCCTTCATGAACGCCATGCCGAAACTGGTCGCCTCGCGCACGCTCAGCCAGTCGGACTGGAACAACACGACGATGACGTCCGATATCACGGGCGATCTGCGCCGCCTGAAGCGCGAGCCCGGCAAGGACATTTGCATATTCGGCAGCGCCGAGCTGACGGACACTCTGCTGGGCGAAGGCCTCGTCGACGAGGTGATGCTCGCGCTCGTGCCGACGCGGCTCGGCAGGGGAACCCCGTTCTTCAAATCGGCCCAAAGCCCCAAACGTTTCGAACTTGCGGAGGCAAGGCCGCTTTCCAACGGTACGGTCATCCTGCGCTACACGCCCGGACCGGCCGCCTGATCGCCACGGCCGCTCGCTCGGCTCAGGCCAGCAGGTTGGAGAAGCGAACGGAATAGACCCGGTCGCGGCCGAG
This sequence comes from Rhizobium subbaraonis, assembly GCF_900220975.1. GTDB lineage: Bacteria > Pseudomonadota > Alphaproteobacteria > Rhizobiales > Rhizobiaceae > Mycoplana > Mycoplana subbaraonis. The sequence continues at coordinate 33,861 of NZ_OBQD01000021.1, forward strand.
CAGATGGGCGACGAGGTTTTCGCGTTCGAACAGGCCCGCCATCGCGCGGTGGCGCAGGTCCAGCCCGCCGGTGGTGACGCCGAAAGCGGGCATCAGCATCCGGCGGCCGTCGGTCGCAAAGCACGGGCGGCGCACCGATTTGTCGCGGCGGCGGACGGTGGCGGACGGGTGGAGATGGCCGGCGATCTCGCCATGGCCGGCGCTCAGCGATGGCTCGTGGCGAAAGACGAGGCCGGCATAGTGCAGTTCGTCCGCCGACTGTCCCGGCAGCCCCGTCGCACCGTCCGGATCGTGGTTTCCGTTGATCCAGATCCAGTCGCGCCCGCGCGCCATCTCCGCGATCTCCCGGCGGAACATATCCGGCAGGTGAGCCGATCCGACCCGGTCGTGAAAATTGTCTCCGAGGCTGACGACGATCGCCGGATCGTGCCGGGCGATGACAGCCGAAAGGATCTTCAGCGTCGCAAGCGTATCGTAGGGCGGCAGCAACATGCCGCGGCGTGCGAAGGCGGCGCCCTTTTCGAGATGCAGGTCGGAAATGACCAGCAGCCGCGTCTGCGGGAGATAGAGCGCGCCGAAGGGGTCGCACAGCGCCTCGACGCCGGCGACGACCGTCCGGGCCGTCAGCGAACCGAAATCCTCGATCTGTGCAGCCGCCAGCGCCAGCCTGTTCATTTGCATTCCAGCTTCAATGTTGTCTCTCCGCGCTGAAATCGTCCGGCCATTCCCCGCGCGATCCCTCGCGCATCTCCACGTCACCCATGGCCTCGGCGATCAGGTCCTCGGCGGCTTCGGCGAGAACGGAATCGTGCGCCTCGCCCGAAACCGGTTCCTTGCCGATCTCCAGCATCACCGGAACGGCGAGCGGGGAGATCCGCTCGAGCGCCCGATGGGTGATGTGGCCCTTGATTCGCATCAGCATAGCGCCGAGCCGGGCGATGTCCAAAAGCCCCGATGCCGCATCCTGTCGCGTCGCTTCCAGCAGGATATGGTCGGGCTCGTGGCTGCGCAGCACGTCGTAGATCAGGTCGGCCGACACGGTCACCTGCCGCCCGCTCTTCTCCTTGCCGGGGTGGCGTTGGTCGATTAGCCCGGCAATCACGGCGCAATTGCGGAAGGTCCGCTTCAGCATCCAGCTTTCGTCGAGCCAGGCCTCCAGGTCGTCGCCGAGCATGTCCTCGTCGAAAAGTTCTCCCAACGACGGCCGGCGCGACTTGAAGGCGCCTGCCAGATCGTCCAGCGCCCAGACGGCGAGCGAATAGTCGGTAGCCACGAAACCGAGCGGTTTCAGCCCGGCCCGCTCCAGTCGCCGCGTCAGCAGCATGCCGAGGGTCTGGTGCGCCAGCCTGCCTTCGAAAGCGTAGATGACCATGTAGTGGCGGCTGCCCCGTGGGAAGGTCTCGATCAGCAGTTCGTCGCGTTTCGGCACCATGGAAACGTCGCGCTGGATCGACAGCCAGTCGCGCACCTGGCCGGGCAATGCCCTCCATTGGTCCGGATCGGCCAGCATGGCGCGCACCTGCTCGGCAAGATAGGTGGAAAGCGGGAACTTCCCGCCCGCATAGACCGGCACCTTCGGATCGAGCGAGAAGGCCTGGCTGACGAGGCATTCGTTCTCGCGGATACCCTCGAAGCGCAGCACCTTGCCGGCGAAGAGGAACGTGTCGCCCGGCGACATGGTCTCCAGGAAATACTCCTCGACCTTGCCGAGCGAAGCTCCGCCACGGCCGGTCGAGCCGCGCGCATTGCGCTTGACGAGCCGCAGGTTGAGCATCGGCATCTCCACGATCGTGCCGAGGTTCAGCCGGTACTGCTGGGCGACCTGCGGGTTGGAGACACGCCAGAGCCCGTCTTTCGTCTTGCGGATCCTGGCGTAGCGCTCATAGGTGCGAAGCGCGTAGCCGCCGGTCGCGACGAAATCGACCACGCGCGAAAACGTCTGCCGGGGGAGCGCTGCATAGGGGGCTGCCGAGGTGATCTCGGCAAAGAGCGCCTCCTCGTCGAAGGGGGCCGCACAGGCCATTCCCAAAACGTGCTGCGCCAGCACGTCCAGCGCCCCCTCTGTCATCGGCGGCGTGTCCTGCGCGCCGATGTAGTTGGCGTCCAGCGCCGCCTGGCATTCCATCACCTCGAAGCGGTTGGCCGGCACCAGGATCGCCCGGCTGGGCTCGTCCATGCGGTGGTTGGCACGGCCGATGCGCTGGGCGAGCCGCGAGGCGCCCTTTGGCGCGCCGACGTGGATGACGAGATCGACATCGCCCCAGTCGATGCCGAGGTCGAGCGTGGAGGTCGCGACGACGGCCCGCAACCGGTTTTCAGCCATTGCCGCTTCCACCTTGCGCCGTTGCGCAACGTCGAGGGAGCCGTGATGCAGCGCGATCGGCAGCGTCTCCTCGTTGATGTTCCACAGCTCCTGGAACAGCAATTCCGCCTGGCTGCGCGTGTTGACGAACAGCAGCGCGGTGCGGTGCTCGCGGATCGCCTGGTAGACCTCGGGCATGGCATAACGTGCCGAATGGCCGGACCAGGGGACGCGCTCTTCGCTCTTCAGGATGGTGATGATCGGCTTGGCACCCTCCGGCCCCAGTACCAGTCCGGCATGATGGTCGGTACCCGCCACCTGTTCCACCAGCCAGCGCCGCAGGTCCATCGGTTCGGCGACCGTTGCCGAAAGCCCGATCGTGCGCAGGCCGGGCGCCAGCCTGCGCAGCCGGGCGAGGCCAAGCGACAAGAGGTGCCCGCGCTTGGAGGTGACGAGCGAGTGCAGCTCGTCGAACACCACGAACTTGAGATCCTTGAAGAAGCGCTCCGCCTCGCCGTTGGCGATCAGCAGCGCCACCTGCTCGGGCGTCGTCAGCAGGATGTCCGGCGGATTGAGCCGCTGTCGCTGGCGCTTCGATTGCGGCGTATCGCCCGTGCGCGTCTCGATCCGGACCGGCAGCCCCATCTCCTCGACCGGTATCGTCAGGTTGCGCTCGATATCGACGGCCAGTGCCTTCAGCGGCGAGATGTATAGCGTGTGGATCCCGGTAAAGGCCGACCCCGGCTTGATGCGGCCGCGCGCGTAAAGATCCGTGAGGGACGGCAGGAAACCGGCGAGCGTCTTGCCCGCACCGGTCGGCGCGATCAGAAGCAGGCTTTCGCCGGCGCGCGCCCGCGTCAGAAGTTCGAGCTGATGCGCGCGCGGAGCCCATCGCCGCGCCGCAAACCAGTCGGCAAAGGGGCGCGGCAGGGCATCGGCCCCCGGCTGGCTGGAATCGTTCGCGTTCACCAGGGCGAGGCTAGCGCAGTTCCTCCCGGTGGAAAATGCTTTTCCCGCGCGATCGCGCGCCAATTCAAGGCGTTACGGCTGCTCCGCGGCGGTCAAATCATGCGGCCTTGACATATGCGATTATCATGGATAAAAAATATCCACGAATAAGGAGGCGATCTTGAAACTCGGCGACGGCGTTGAACAGGCGATCCATAGCGTGGCAATGCTGTCCGGCCTTTCGGCCGATGGCGTGCTTTCCGCGGCAGCCCTGGCGGAATTCCACGGCGTGTCCACCAGCTACCTGCTGAAACATCTGCAGGCTCTGTCGGGAGCAGGGATCCTTCAAACCGTTCCCGGCCCGCGCGGCGGCTACCGGCTGGCGCGCGGGGCCGACGAGATCACGCTTCTCGACGTCGTGCTTGCGGTGGAGGGGCGGGAGCCCGCCTTCCGCTGCAAGGAGATCCGGCAGCGTGGCCCGAACCCGCTGCCGCAGCGCTACATGACCCGGCCCTGCCAGATCAACGCGGCGATGCTGAGGGCGGAGCGCGCCTACCGGGCGGAGTTGGCAAAGACCACCATCGCCGCGGTCCTCGGCGAACTGGCCGAGCAAGACATGGATGGCGCGGTCGTGGCACGCGGCTGCGCCTTCCTCGAACAGCATGAACGTAAATCGAGCTGAAACAGGAACCGAGAGGAAAGACCATGCAACCGCGTTTCAACTTCTTCAAAGCATCCCCCGAATCCTACAAGGCCGTGGTGGCCCTGGAGGAGTTCGTGCAGAACTGTGGGCTGGAGCGCCACTTCATCCATCTGATCAAGCTGCGCGCCTCGATCATCAACGGCTGTGCGTTTTGTGTCGACATGCACGTCAAGGAGTCCCGCCACGACGGTCTCTCCGAACAGTGGATCAACATGATGTCGGTGTGGAAGGAATCCCCGGTCTACGACGATCGCGAACGCGCGCTGCTCGGCTGGGTCGATGCGGTCACCGACATCGCCCGCACAGGGGCTCCGGACGAGGCCTACGAGGTGTTGAAGGCGCATTTTTCCGAAGAGGAAATGACGAAGGTGACCGTCGCAATCGGCACGATCAACATCTGGAACCGCCTGGCGGTGGGCTTCCGCTCGCAGCACCCGGTCGACAAGCCGGCAAAGGCTGCCTGACGCGGTCTGTGAAATACAGAGGGGGCGGCGATGTGCCGCCCGCTTTACATGGCGATGTAGCGGTCGGCGCGATGGTTGATCGTCAGAAACAGGTTGAGCACGATGGCGCCGATCACCGAACATAGCACGATATAGGGCGCGGCAACGGCGAAGGCCGCGGCGAGCACGACGAGATCGAAGCCCAATTGCACCAGCCCGGCCCGGATCCCGAAACGATCCTGCAGGTAGACGGCGAGGATGCCGAGCCCACCGAGGCTTGCGCGATGGCGATACAGTGCCAGCAGCCCGAACCCGAGCAGAACGCCCGCAAGCAAGGCCGCCCAGACGGGATCGAGCGTCTCGATCTTGAGATATCGCGGCTGGATTTCCGTGATCAGCGAGGTCAGGCAAATAGCGAGAAACGTCTTGATCGTGAACGCCTTGCCGAGCCGCGACAGGGACAGCGCATAGAACGGCATGTTCAACACGATGTAGTAAAGGCCGAAGCTGTAGCCCGTAAGGTAGTGCAGGATGAAGGCGACGCCCGCAACCCCGCTTGCAACGAGCCCGGCGCTGCCGATCAGCGTCAATCCCAGTGCGGCGACCATGCTGCCCGTTGCAATGCCCTGCGCGTCCTCAAGCGCGGAATGGCGCGTGGGAGCAGGGTTCCAGAAGCCGAAACGCCGATTGTCGCCGCTCATCGAAGTCTCCGCGTGGATGATGAATCTGTTTTATATTGCGCCGCAGCGTAAGCAAGGCGGAAGCTTGCTGCGTCAGCGACGCTGGGCGAGATAGAGCCGGCCCGTGACCGGTGCGCCGGCATCCATGCGGATGACCGTTTGCCGGCTCCGCAGCAGCTCGAATCCGGCTTCCTCTGCCCGTCGACGCACATAGGCCTCGCCGTGCGCATAACGCAGCGATGAGCGCAGCACATAGATTTCTTCCGCCCCTGCATCCTCGACCGAGAAAGCGAAGTGGCCGCGCGGCGCAATCAGGCAAAATGCAATCTCGAAAACGGGGGCCAGCTCCCCGAGATACATCAGCACGTCGGCGGCGCTGGCAAGATCTGCGCGACCGGGCGCGAGGTCGGCTGCGAACACGTCGCTCTCCGATGGGGGCAGCGACAGGTCCGCTTGCGCCAGGCGGTCGTAGACCTGCTTTTCCCGTGCCTTGGCCAGCATGTTTGCCGAAAGGTCGAAACCCTCGAGAAAACCGGCGCGCCCGCGAATGCGCGCGCCGAAGAGGCCGGTGCCGCAGCCGAGATCGGTCACATGCGCAAAGCGCTCGCTCGCAATGCCGTCTGCGACCAGCGCAGCCAGTTTCTCCGGCACGCTGTAGTCCAGCTTCTCGACCAGCGCGGTGTCGAAGCGCTGCGCGTAATCGTCAAACAATTGTTCGATATAGCGCGTCGGCGGCGTGGCCGGCACGTCCGCAGCACCCAGCACCGCCAGCCGAAGCCCGGCGCCGAACGGATCCTCCGGGGCAAGCTCCAGCACGCGGCCCAACGCGGCTGCGGCTGTCGGAACGCTTCCCGCCTTCTCGGCATACTCCGCCAGCCGGAACCAGCCGGCGGCCCAGCCGGGCGATATCTCCAGCGCCTGCTCCATAAGTTCGGCGGCGCCCGAAAAATCGCCACCTTCGGCGAGCATGCGGGCGTAGTCGGCGCGGCGGTCGGCGAGGATGTCGCCGGAGGAATGCTGCGAAGCGATGGTCATGGTTGCGTCTTTTTGCGTGAGGTGGCATCGCTATTCGGCAAGCACGGGCAAAACGCAAGCAGATTCGTTGCGGCGAACAGAACAGGAGCAGGCAGCATGTCGGACGGCGTCAACAGGTTTCTCGGCGATACGCCGTTTCGCATCGTCGTCAAGCTACTGATCCTTTCGGTGGCGCTCGGCTTCCTGATGTCCGTCCTTGGCTTTTATCCGGACGATATCCTGCGCGCCGTCCGTGATTTCGTCATCAATCTCTGGGAAACGGGCTTTGCCGCACTCGGCCGCGTCGGCGACTATCTGATGCTGGGCGCGGTGATCGTCGTGCCGGTCTTCATCCTTATCCGCGTCCTGAGCTACAAGCGTTGACATGACATCGAACGAAAAGAACCTCATTGCCCGCAGGACTCTTCTTGCGGCCTCCCTTGGAATGACGGCTGCGACCATTGCGGGGTGTTCCACCATCGGCGACATCGCGTCGGACGCCAGCGACCAGACCGATCCCACGCTTGCCCTGATCAACAAGCTGCGCGGCGATCGCGGGCTCGAGCCGCTTTCGCGCGATCCCGCGGCGGCCCGGGCAGCAGCTGACCAGGCGAGCCGCATGGCCGCCGCCGGCAAGATGGAACACAACATCGGCATCGGCGCCAACTTCGCCAAGCGCATGAAGGGTATGGAGGTCCCGCTGCCGGCGGCCGAGAACATCGCCGTCGGCCAGAGCGACGCGGCGCGTGCCTTCCAGGCCTGGGTGGATTCCCCCAAGCACCTCGCCAACATGCTGGGCTCCGGCTATCGCGGGCTGGGTGTGGCGGAGGCGAGAAATTCCTCTTCCGGTAACAGGCCCTATTGGGCGATGGTACTGTCGAGCTGACGCTCTGCACGGTTTGACGGCGGGTGACTTGGGGGCCTTGCCAGAGGCGCGGCGCCGGTCGCCGGCCTTTGGCTGACGCGGGGGCGGTCGGATGGTGGTATCTCAAAGGTCGAACGAAGAAGGCGGGGCCTTCGAGGTGACACACCGCCTCGTCCTTTCGATCGCCGTTCCGATGACGCTCGGCTTTTTGACGACACCGCTTCTCGGGCTGACGAATACGGCTGTCGCCGGCCGCCTCGGCTCGGCCGATGCGCTGGCCGGGCTCGCAGTCGGGGCCGTGCTTTTCGACCTGCTCCTCGGCAGCTTCAATTTCCTGCGCGCCTCGACGACCGGCCTCGTCGCGCAAGCGTTCGGCAGGGGAGACCATTCAGAGCAGCAGGCCATCTTCTGGCGATCGCTTGCCATTGCGCTCTGTTGCGGCCTTGCCATTGCCGCAGCTTCCCCGCTGCTTTCCAGCGCCGGGCTTGCGGTGATGGCGCCGCCGCCGGGCGTTGCCCAGGCGACGCTTGCCTATTTTGCCATCCGCATCCTCGGCGGGCCGATGGCGCTCGCGAACTACGCGATCCTCGGCTTCGTGCTCGGTCGCGGGCAGGGGACGACGGGACTGCTGCTGCAGGCCACGATCAATGGCGTGAACATCGCACTCGCCATTTTGCTGGGGCTATATTGGGGTTACGGTGTTGCCGGCATTGCCGCCGGCGCCCTGATCGGCGAGAGCGCGGGCATGCTCCTGGGGCTTTTAGTGGTCGTCCGGGGCTTCAAGGCCTCCAACAGGCCCGCGCGGGGCACTATTTTCGCGCTGCCGCGCATGCGGGCGCTGTTCGCGCTCAATCGAGATATCCTGATCCGCACCTTCGTGTTGCTGGCCGCGTTCACCGTGATGACTCGCATCGGCACATCCTTCGGTCCGGTTGCGCTGGCCGCCAATGCCGTGCTGATGAACATCTTCCTCGTCGCCAGCTACTATCTGGACGGGATCGCGAATGCGGCCGAGCAGATTGTCGGCAGGGCGATCGGCGCCCGCTGTCGGTCGGCCTTCGATCGTGCCGTCCGGCTGACACTTGTGTGGTCCTTCGGATTGGGCATCGCGTCAGCGGTCCTTTTTCTGGTCTTTGGCCCGGCCGTGATCGGCCTGCTGACCACGACGCCGAGCGTGCGCGCCGAGGCCGAAACCTATCTACCGTGGGCGGCACTGACGGCGATCACCGGTGCGCTCGCCTTCCAGATGGACGGCGTCTACATCGGTGCCACCTGGTCGGCCACGATGCGCAACATGATGCTGCTCGCGTTCCTCGTCTACCTGGCAGCGCTTGCCGTGTTCGTGCCGTTGTACGGCAATCTTGGCCTCTGGCTGGCGCTCAACCTGTTCCTCGCCTGCCGCGGGCTTTTTCTGGCCGCCCGCGTGCGCCGTCTGGCCGCTCAGAGGTTCTGCGCGGCCCAGTAGTGGGTGCGCGTGCCGCGGAGGTCGCGAATCGAGGCCAGCCGCTCCCGGTCGCAGAGCGCCGAGAGGCCCTTGACGATCGAGGCCGGCAGGCCGGGACCGGCATAGACCATGCAGGAATAGAGCTGCACGAGGTCGGCGCCGGCGCGGATCTTCTCTGCTGCCGTTTCCGCCGAATTGACGCCGCCGACGCCGATGATCGGCAGGGCCTCGCCAACACGCTTGCGCATCTTGGCAAGCACGGCGGTCGACCGGGCAAACAGCGGCTTGCCTGATAGGCCGCCGGCTTCGTTCGCGTGCGTGCGGTCGGAAAGGCCGTCGCGTGACAGCGTGGTGTTGGAGACGATGAGCCCGTCGAGGTCATGTGCCAGTGACACCTCGGCGATGTCGTCCAGTCCCTCTTCGGCAAGGTCGGGCGCGATCTTCAGGAACACGGGAACGCGGCGGCCGCTTTGCGCTGCCTGCTCGGCACGGGCGGCAAGCACCGCCGAAAGCAGTGCTGCGAGGCTTTCCCGCGCCTGCAGGTCGCGTAGGCCGGGGGTGTTCGGCGAGGAGATATTGGCGGTGAAGTAGCGCGCCACGTCATAGAAGGTGCTGATGCCGGCCACGTAGTCGGCGATGCGATCCTCGCTATCCTTGTTGGCGCCGATATTGACTCCGACCAGGGCATTGCGGTCGCAAGACTTCAGCCGTTCAAGCGCGGCGGCATGGCCTTCGTTGTTGAAGCCCAGCCGGTTGATCACCGCTTCGTCGCCGGCCAGCCGGAAAATGCGTGGCTTCGGATTGCCGGACTGCGGCTTCGGCGTGACGGTGCCGATCTCGGCAAAGCCGAAGCCGAGGCGCAGCAAGGCTTCGGGCACTTCCGCATTCTTGTCGTAGCCCGCAGCCATGCCGAGCGGATTGGGAAATTCGAGACCGGCGATGGTCTGCCGCAGGCGCGGGTCGGGCTTCTGGGCGCAGGCGGGCACCAGGCCGCTCTTCAGTGCCGTAATCGACAGCCCGTGCGCCGTCTCCGGATCGAAAAGGAAAAGACCCCTGCGGGCCAGATCTGCCAGCGCCATGTCAGTTCATCTCCGGAAACTGGTGGGTGCCGTTGGCGTCGAGCGGAAGGGCCTTTTCCCAAAGCACCGCATCCAGCGGTAGCGCGCCGTAGAGGTGGGGAAAGAGCTGGCCGCCGCGCGATGGTTCGTAAACGAGGGCCGCTCCCAGGGCTGCACCGTCGATCGCGACCAGAAGCAGGTCCGACTGGCCGGCGAAGTGCTTCGCGGCCGTCTCCGGCGCCTGCGCGGCGGTGGAGAAATGGATGAAGCCGTCGGCAAGATCGACCGGCGCCCCCTCGAAGCTACCCCTCTCGCGTGCCGATTGCCACAGACTTGTCGGAACGATCTTGTATATTACTTCGGACATGGCGCTCTTCCTGCTCGATGCGGGTGGCTTCCCGGCTAGCGCTTGCAGCATTGCGGCAGGAAAGTCCACGGTGAATTCGCGATCCGGCAGCGCTTTTTGAGGAGGATATTGCATGAGCAGAATGATTGTCGGTTTGGTCGCGCTCACGCCGCTTCTTATGCCCGCATCAGGCTTTGCCGAAGGCGAGGGGCGTTACCAGATGGAGCGTACTGCCGATGGATTCGTGCGGCTCGACACCGTTACCGGGGAAGTCTCGATCTGCAAGGAGAGCGCCGGCCAGATCGCTTGCCGCATGGCGGCCGACGAACGCAGAGCCTTCGAAGATGAGCTCGATCTGCTGACGCGTCGTGTGGAAGCGTTGGAAAAGGTGCAGGAATCCACGCTTTCCGTACCCAAACCACGCCTTCCGACGGATGAAGAGATTGACCGGACCATGGGCATCATGGAAAGAATGGTGCAGCGCTTTATGGCAATCGTTAAAAATCTGGAGGGCGAGGAGGATAAGACCGCTCCCCAGACGGAACCGCTGCCGGACAGGACGTGAGCGCGCCGCCGTTGTTTCTGCCATTGCTATTCCGGCGGACCTTTCGTGACCGTGCTCTTGGGAGGGAGCCCGCATGACGACAGGCATGACGATCATCATCGCTGACGACCATCCGCTGTTCAGGGGCGCTCTGAGACAGGCGCTGCTCGGCATGGCGGCTCACCCCGTCATCCTCGAAGCCGGCGATTTCGAAACGGCGCGCGCCTCCGCTTCGCAAAATCCGGATGCCGATCTTATCCTGCTGGATCTCTCCATGCCGGGGGCAAGCGGGCTCTCCGGCCTGATCACGCTCAGGGCCGAACATCCGGGCCTGCCGGTGGTCATCGTCTCGGCGAGTGACGATTCGGCCACGATCCGTCGCGCCCTCGATCTCGGTGCATCCGGCTTCATCTCCAAGTCGGCTTCGATCGAGGAGATCCGCGAGGGAATCACAGCCGTGCTCGACGGTAACATCTACACGCCCGGCGGCTATCAGCGCGGCGCCGAGCCGGACGCGGAGATCGGTGAGTTGATCGGTCGCCTGCGCACGCTGACCCCGCAGCAGTCGCGGGTGTTGTCGATGCTGGCGGAAGGCCTGCTCAACAAGCAGATCGCCTACGAGCTCGGCGTCTCCGAGGCGACGATCAAGGCGCACGTATCGGCGATCCTTCTGAAACTCAACGTCGACAGCCGCACCCAGGCCGTCATCCAGCTCGGCAAGATCGGCGCGCCCGCCGCTGCCGCCTGATCCACCGACAGGCCGCCCACGGTCCGTCGGGGTGTATTCTGAGGCAGGGGAGGCGTAGGCGTCGCGTTTAGAAGTGCGCCGACATGGCCGGGCCACCTCGGCATTTCGGAAACGATCTCAGCCTTCACGGATCCCGGCTATTCCGCCGCTGCCTTTTCCAGGCTTGCCAGACGTGTCAGCCAGGCGCGCATCGAAGCCGGGCGGACGGGTTTGTTTTGCAGAACGATATCCCGGCTCTCCGAAAGCGCCCGCACTTCGGCCGACCGGTCCGCGGTGACGAGCAGGCCGGGCAGTTCCGCCCCGAAGGCCTTGCGAAGCCGGTCGATCGCGTCGATCCCAGTGCCCTCGCCGAGATGATAGTCGGCGATCACCGCATGTGGCGGGTCGACGGGCGTGGAAATCAGCGCCTCGACCGCTGGCAGTGAATCGGCCGTAACGACCTCGCAGCCCCAGCCCGAAAGCAGCACGCGCATGCCCTCCAGGATCGCCGGTTCGTTGTCGATGCAGAGAACCCGCAGGCCGCGCAGCGGTTCCGCTACCGGCACCGCCTCGTTCGGCGCAACCGCCTTTTTCCCGCTCGCTCCCGCCTCGACCGGTACCCGCACCTTGAAGCTGGTGCCGCGCCCAGGAACCGATTGCAGATCGACGGCGTGGCCGAGAACGCGCGAAATGCGGTCGACGATGGACAGGCCGAGACCGAGGCCCGGCGCATTCCTGGCGCCCTCGTCGAGCCGGGCGAACTCCTTGAACACGGTGCGGAACTTCGACGGCGGAATGCCAATGCCGGTGTCGAGCACCTGAATGAAGGCGCTACCTCCCTGTCGGCGCACGCCGACAAGCACCTTGCCGCTATTGGTGTACTTGATCGCGTTCGATACCAGGTTCTGTACCAGCCGCCGCAGGAGGTTCGGGTCGCTCCGCACGGCGAGCGACGTGGAAACGACCTTCAAGGAAAGGTCTTTTGCGCGTGCCATGGGTGCAAAATCGGTTTCGATCCGTTTGAACAGCTCGTCCAGCCGGACGGCCTGCATGCGCGGCTTCATGGCGCCGGTGTCAAGTCGGGAAATGTCGAGCACGGCACCCAGGATCGTCTCCACCGATTCCAGAGAGGAATCGATGTTGCGTACCAGCATGTGGTTGTCGGTGTCGCCCAGGCGTTCGACCAGCGAGGAGGAGTAGAGCCGCGCCGCGTTCAGTGGCTGCAGGATGTCGTGGCCGGCGGCGGCGAAGAAGCGCGTCTTGCCGAGATTGGCCTCTTCGGCCGCCGCGCGCGCCTCGGCCAGTTCCTTGTTGACCCGGGTGAGTTCCGCCGTTCGCTCGGCCACGCGCAATTCCAGCGTCTCGTTGGCAAGCTTGAGCGCCCGGTCGGCCTCGACGCGTTCGGTGATATCGGTGAAGGTGGCGACGAACCCGCGCGCCGGCATGGCATTGGAGAGGACTTCCACGATCCGGCGTCCGCCCGATAGCACGAGCTGGAACGGCTGGTCGAAATTCATAACGCCATCGAGGATCGCACGCCGTTCACTGGCGGCGATGTGGCCTTCCGCAACGAGGATGTCGATCATTTCACTAAGTGCGAAGCCGACCTGCCCGACCTGCTCCGGCAGGTCGAGAAGTTCGCGGAAGCGCCGGTTCCAGACTGTGAGGTTGCCCGAGCTGTCGAATACGGCGATGCCCTGGTCCATCTGGCCGAGCGCGGTCTGCAGCATGCCCTGGTTGTATTGCAGCGCCTCGCTGGCCTGGTCGAGCAGCCAGCTCGTATCCGCCGCCGTCTCGTCGATCCGCTGCAGCGTCAGGGACAGGACGAGGCGCGCGGACGAGGAACCGATCGCACTGCCGAGGACCTGTTCGGAGAAATGCACCAGCGCGATGTCCGCCGGCGCACTGTCTTCCAGCCAGCGGCCGAGTTGGCGTTCATAGGTGTGGAACGAGCGCTCCGTGCGCTCCTCGCCGAGATAGGTGGAGACGGCGTTTTTCAAGTCGCGCACCGTCACCTTCGTCTTGCTGCCGCGAAAGGCACGCTCGAGCTGTGGCCGGGTGCGGATGAAGATGTTGGCCTGCAGGCGCTCGATATTGGTGGTGCTGCGCGACAGAGAGCCGATGACGAAGGCTGAGACATTGACCATCAGCGAAAGGACGGAGGCAGCCACCAGCGGATCGGCCTGTTCGCCGGAAAGAATGGTCGCACCGGGTAGCAGGAAGCCGAGGACCGTCGATGCGATGCCGGAATTGTCGCTGACGCCGAGGCTTGGCAGAAACAGCAGATAGCCCCAGACGAGGAGACCGGACACCATCCCCGCAATCGCGCCCCGCGCGTTCGCCTGCCGCCACACCAGCCCCCCGAGCAGGGCGGGCGCAATCTGCGCAATGGCTGCGAACGCCAGAAGGCCGATGGAGGCAAGCCCTGCGCTCGAAGTCGAGAACCGGTAGTAGGCGTAGCCGAGCAGGAGTACGAAGAAGATCGCGAAGCGCCGGATCAGAAGCAGCGTGCGCGTCAGGTCTTCGTGCGGTTCGCCGCGCCCGATCAGGTTTCGCCGCAGTACCACCGGAATGACGATGTCGTTGGAGATCATGATGGACAACGCAACGCATTCGACGATGACCATGGCGGTTGCGGCGGAAAAGCCGCCAATGAAGGAGATGAGCGTCAACAGGGGCTGGCCCTGCGCGAGCGGCAGCGCCAAGACGTAGAGGTCGGAATCGCCGAGCCCTTGGAAAGCGATGAGGCCGCCGATGGCGACGGGCAGCACGAACAGGTTGATCGCCAGAAGGTATAGCGGGAACAGCAGCCCGGCCGTGCGCAGTTCGCCGTCGGTGCGGTTCTCCACCACCGTCACATGGAACTGCCGCGGCAGCATGACGATGGCAAACGCTGAAAGTACGACGAGAAGCAGCCAGCGCGCGATCGGGGTCTCGTGGGTAAGCGCCGCAGTCACGTGCTCGTTCTCGGCAGCGCGCAGCCAGAGGTCGCCGAGGCCGTCGAACATGAAGTAGACGACGTAGATGCCGACGGTGGCGAAGGCGAGCAGCTTGACGACCGACTCCATCGAGATCGCCAGGATCAGGCCGTCCTGATGTTCCGTCGCATCCGTATGGCGGGTGCCGAAGACCACCGCGAAACAGGCCAGGCAGAGCGACACGATGAGCGGCAGGTCGATGAAGGCATGGCTTTCGCCGAAGCCGTACTCGTAGAAATCGACCACGACCTTGACCGAACTCGAAACGGCCTTCAACTGAAGCGCGATATAGGGAACGGCGCCGATCAGCGCGATCAGCGCCACGATCGCCGCGACACCCGGGCTCTTGCCGTAGCGCGCACCGACAAAGTCGGCGATCGACGTCAGCCGCTCGGACTTGGCGAGGCTGACGATGCGTCGGATCAGCGGCAGGCCGAGCGTGAACATCAGGATCGGCCCGATATAGATCCCGAAGAACTCCAGCCCCTGCGCGCTTGCGAGCCCCACGCCGCCGAAATAGGTCCAGGAGGTGCAGTAGATGGCAAGGCTCATTGCATAGACCATCGGCCGCCCGCGGCTTGCGGCATCCGGGGTGCGCGACCGTCGGTCGCCGTAGGTGGCCACGGCGAAGAGCAGCAGCAGATATGCGAAGGCCGCGGCAAAAATGGTCCAGCCAGATAGCATGGGGTCTCCGGAACCGGCGGGCCTCCCCGCCCGCCTGCGCGGCACCATAGGCCATTCGAACCACGAAGAAAATCCGACGCGGCTCAGCCTTAAGTCCGAAAGCTCCGCACGATTGCATAAACTGCGGTTGATCGCGCCTGAGTGGTTCCATCCGGACAAAAACTCAACTAGTTTGAACCGCACGCAGCAACAGGAGAGGCGCATGCTCAACGAATTCAAGGCGTTCATCGCCCGAGGCAACGTCATGGACCTTGCCGTCGGTGTGATCATCGGTGCCGCTTTCAGCAGGATTGTCGACTCGATCGTCAACGATCTGGTGATGCCGGTCGTCGGCGCGCTGACGGGTGGCGGGTTCGATTTCTCGAACTACTTCCTGCCGCTTTCGTCGAACGTGACCGCCAGCACGCTTGCAGCCGCCCGTGAGCAGGGGGCCGTCTTCGCCTACGGCAACTTCATCACCGTCGCGCTCAACTTCGTCATCCTCGCCTGGATCATCTTCCTCATGGTCAAGGGCGTGAACCGCGTCCGCGCCAGCGTCGACAAGCAGAAGGCCGACGAGGCCGCGCCCCCGCCGGCGGATGTGGCGCTGCTGACGGAGATCCGCGACCTTTTGAAGAGCCGCCCCGCGGTCTGACCGGATACGGCCCCGGTGTGCCGCTCGCCGGGGCCTCCATTTCTCATCACCGAAATCGATCGGAGCGTCAGATAAACTGGCGTGAAACCGCTGCCATTTGTCGCTAGATATGGGCTGGTTTGGCGGCGTTCCCCGACGGAGACAAGATGGACATTCTCGGCAATGTGAGCCCCCGTGCGCTGCAGGCGCCCGAAAGCGGCATCGTAGAACTGGTCAACTATGCGCGCGGCCGCGATGGGCTCATCCCGTTGTGGGTCGGGGAGGGCGATCTTCCCACGCCCGCTTTCATCTCCGACGCCGCGATGGCAGCGCTGAAGGCCGGCGAAACTTTCTACACCTGGCAGCGCGGCATTCCCGAATTGCGCCAGGCCCTGTCGCGCTATTACGAACGCCAGTTCGGCCACAGCCTCTCCCAGGAACATTTCTATGTGGTCGGTTCCGGCATGCAGGCGATCCAGCTCGCGGTGCAGGCGCTATCCTCGCCCGGCGACGAGATTGTCTATCTGTCGCCGGCCTGGCCGAATTTCGCCGCCGCCGCATCGCTTGCGGGCGCTCATCCGCGCGCCGTACCGCTGCAGTTCGCCGACGGTCGCTGGCGGCTGGACCTTGAAAGGGTGGAAGCTGCGATCACCCCGCGCACCAGGGCGCTGTTCGTCAACACGCCTTCCAACCCCACCGGCTGGACCGCAGCCCATGACGATCTCCGGGCGATCATCGAGCTCGCGCGCCGGAAGGGTCTGTGGATCATCGCCGACGAAATCTATGCGCTTTATCACTATGCCGGCGGTCGGGCGCCGTCCTTCCTCGACGTGATGGAAGACGGCGACCGTGTCGTCTTCGTCAATTCCTTTTCCAAGAACTGGTCGATGACGGGCTGGCGCGTCGGCTGGATCGTCGCGCCGCCGCAGATGGGGCAGGTGATCGAAAATCTCGTCCAGTACTCGACGTCCGGCGTCGCGCAGTTCATGCAAAAAGGCGCGATTGCGGCGCTCGACGATGGCGACGACTTCGTGCGCGCCAATATCGACAAGGCGACCCGCGCCCGAGATCTGCTCTGCGACGCGCTGATTGCGACCAACAGGGTGGAGACGCTGAAGCCGGACGGTGCGATCTATGCCTTCCTGAAGATTGACGGGGTGCAGGATGCCCGCAGAGCCGCTCTCGACATCGTCGACAAGACCGGCGTCGGCCTCGCGCCCGGCACTGCGTTCGGCGAAGGTGGATCGCTGTTCATGCGCGCCTGCTTCCTGCGCGACAAGGGGCAGGTGGCGGAAGCGGCCGAGCGCCTGTCGCGCTACATCGCCGCCCTCTGATCGCCACATTTGCTTCTTTGCTTCGGGCACGCTTTTATGCGCCGGCTTTGAACAGATTCGGGGGACATCGGATGGCGGTACTGGTAACGGGCGGAGCGGGCTATATCGGCTCCCATATGGTCTGGGCGCTCTGCGATGCGGGCGAGGAGGTCGTGGTCATCGACCGGCTGTCGACCGGCTTTCGCTGGGCGATCGCGCCTGAAGCCCGCTTTTACGAAGGCGACATCGCCGATCGTGACCTGCTCCGGCAGATCTTCGCCGAGAACGCGATCGATGCGATCATCCACTTCGCTGGCTCCATCATCGTTCCGGAATCCGTCGCCGATCCGCTGAGCTATTACGAGAACAACACCGTCAAGTCGCGCGCGCTGATTGCGGCCGCAGTCGAGGCGAAGGTGCCGCATTTTGTCTTCTCCTCCACCGCTGCCGTCTACGGCACCCCGCAGACCGCCGACCCGGTCGTCGAGACCGAACCCCTGCGGCCCGAATCGCCCTACGGCTCCTCGAAGCTGATGACGGAGATCATGCTGCGCGACACGGCACTTGCGCATGACTTCGCCTATACGGCGCTGCGATATTTCAACGTCGCCGGCGCCGACCCGCGGGGCCGCACCGGCCAGTCGACAAAGGGTGCCACCCATCTGATCAAGGTTGCCTCCGAGGCGGCGCTTGGCAAGCGGGATGGCATGGACGTTTACGGCACGGACTATGCGACGCCGGACGGAACCTGCGTTCGCGACTACATTCACGTGTCCGACCTCGCCAACGCCCATCTCAAGGCGCTGGAGCGCATGCGTGCAGGCGGCGGTTCGATCGTCGCCAATTGCGGCTATGGCCGCGGCTTCTCGGTTTTCGAGGTATTGAATCGGGTCAAGGAGGTTTCCGGCGTCGATTTCCCGGTGCGTGTGGCCGGCCGCCGGCCTGGCGACGCGGTGTCGATCGTCGCCAACCCCGCGGTGGCCATGAAGGAATTGAACTGGCAGCCGCAATACGACGACCTGGCCTTCATCGTGCGCACGGCGCTCGACTGGGAAGAGCATCTCGCCCGCCGCAACCAGATGTGAGGGCTTGCTCTGCTCGTCGCTACTCGCCGAGCTTCTCGGCTTCGTGGGCGATCGAATGGCGGATGAGCCGGGCCCACAGGTCGTCATAGAAGTCTTCGTCCAGGCCATGCGCCTTGGCGTTCTCTCGGGCATTGGCGCGCACTTCGTCGACGCGTGCCGGAATGTCAGCCTTCAGTCCCAGGCCGACCTTGATCTCGGCGGCGCGGCCGATGAAGGTCCAGCGCTCGGCAAACAGCGCCATCAGCTCCTTGTCGATCCGGTCGATGTTTTCGCGGATATCCGCCATGGTTTGGCATTCCGCTGCTTTATCGGGCATTCCCGTCTCCGCTTCTCTGACCTGCATTGCATCCGCCGTCACGGACATCGCCGTGGCTGTAACAAAGCAGAAGCGGAGAGAAAAGGTCAAAGCCGCGCGGGCGGCGCTGTGCCACATCGGGACCGCGAAAAGACAGGGAGGGTGCGGTCCTGTTCCTGAACTTTCTGCGGTCCCGTATGCTGGCCAAGTGCAAGCTAGATGACGAAGCTTGAGTGAGGCTTAAATTAAAAAGCACTAAATAGTTGCGGCGACGGGTCTTGGCTTACCTTAGGTGAGGCGCCGCGGGGCCCTGACGAAGGGACCCGCGAACGGTCACGGGTTGCGCCATTTCTCTGCCGGTTCTGCAACGCCTTGCTCGTCCGTTGCTCACTTCCGGGGCATGGCATTGCGAAGGGCCCTGCCTTCGGATTCCGGACACCGCAATTCACTGTGCGGCTGATCGCAGGCGTGCCGTCCGATCGATCCCGTCACGGATCGATCGGACCGGACATCGCCAAGCCATCCGTCGTCAATCTGCACGAAATGCGGTAAGCCGAAGCTGCTCGGAATGGCGGCGGCGGTCGTGGCGGAAAGCGCCAGGACGGCGGCCGATAGCGCGAATTTTTTCATGTCGAGGTCCTCGGATATGACGGACAGTCCGTTCGATCCCTCACGCCCCTCTGGCGAATATAGGCCTCGCATTTCGTATTTTAAGTATCGCTAATATAAATGTCCAACGCTCTGGCCGGACGAGCGCGTCGTGCCGGACCTCGCGGCCTCAAGCACAAAGCCAGCCGTCGCTCTGAAAAGGTCTGATGTCGGGGTATCGGCATTCGCGCCGCAGGAGCACCACCCGCCTGACCGCCCGCCGCATGGGCGGTCATCTGGGGGCCTCATAAATGTTTGGGTCAGTCCTTGCGGACGCCTTCTTCTATCGGTTTGGCCGATGGATCGACGCAACGGCGAACCGTCTTGACGCCGAATTTGCAAATTGGCTCATCGACCGAACCGGTCACGGTGAGGTCGATCATGCTTTCGTTGGACGCAATGATCGGGTCACCGAACCGTGCGCGGTCGAAAGTCGTGGTGGCTGCAAATGCACTAAAGGCCGAAAAGGCCATGACAGCGATCGATACAACGAATGTCTTCATGTTGAGGTCCTCTGATTGCGGGGAACATCGGACATCCTCGTGCATGCAAGAAGATCATATGGGGCATCGTGGCCCCGTGTTAAGTGGCCGCCGCCGAAAAATCGTCACATTTTGTTTAAGTCGGTGCCGAGCCGTGGTGACAGCTGATTCGGTTCAGGCCGGCTTGAGATAGGTCTCGACCACTTCGGTCCAGAAAGCAGCCCCGATCGGCAGCAGGTCGTCGTTGAAATTGTAACCCGGATGGTGGAGCGGACGGTCCTTTTCGGATGCGCGCGCACCGAGGAAGAAGTAGCTGCCAGGGCGTTCCTTCAGCATATAGGCGAAATCTTCGCTGCCCATGAAGGGGCGTGGGAGGTCCGCCACCTTCTCCGGACCGGCAAATCGAATGGCGATATCCCGCAGAAGATCCGTCTCCGCGCTGTGATTGATGGTGGCGTCGTAGCTTCTGAGGTAGTCGACCGTGGCCGTCATCTCGTAGCTTTCCGCCTGGCGCTCGGCAATCAGGCGTATGCGCCGTTCCAGCTCGTCCCGCACGGCCGGATCGAAGGAGCGGATGCCGACGACGATCTCGGCCCGCTCCGGGATGATGTTGCTGGCCGAACCCGCGTGGAAGGAACCGACGGTGACGACGGTCGGATCCAGCGGGTGGATGTTGCGCGAAACGACGGTCTGCAATGCCATCACGATCGACGCCCCCGCCACGATCGGATCGGCCGTCTCCTGCGGCTCCGCGCCATGACCGCCGCGTCCGTTGAGCGTGATCCGCGCCTCGTCCACCGCGGCCATGATCGCGCCGTCGCGAAAGGCGAACTGGCCGAAGGGCAGCCCGGGCTCGTTATGCAGCGCAAAAACCGCGTCGCACGGGAAACGGTCGAACAGGCCCTCCTCGACCATGATCTTCGCGCCGCCGAAATTCTCCTCGGCCGGCTGGAAGATCAGGTGGACGGTGCCGTCGAAGTTCCGCCGCTCCGCGATGGCGCGGGCGGCGCCGAGAAGCATTGCCGTATGTCCGTCATGGCCGCAGGCGTGCATGAGGCCGGGCGTCTTGCTGGCATATGCAAGGCCCGTCTCTTCAAGGATGGGCAGGGCATCGATATCGGCGCGGATCCCGACGGAGCGGCGGCCCGTGCCGTGGGAAAGGGTTGCGACCAGCCCGGTCCTGGCAAGGCCGCGACTGACCTTGTAGCCGTAGGCCTCCAGATGCCGGGCGATCACGTCTGATGTGCGCACTTCCTCCAGCCCCAGTTCGGGATGGGCGTGCAGGTCTTGGCGGATGGCGACCAGTTCGGGAATGGCGTTGGTAAGGGAAGCGCGAACGTTCATGTCAGGCACCACGTGTGGGGATCTTGTTTTCGAGGGCGCGGAACGCCACGACGAGAATGGCGGTCAGGCAGAGATAGATGAGCGCCAGCAAAAGCAGCGGCTCGTAGGTCAGGTAGGTCATCTGACGGATCTTGGAGACGACGGCATAGACGTCGATCACGGTGATCGTCGCGACGAGCGGCGTCGCCTTGAGCTGCAGCACCGTCTCGCCGTTCAGCGTCGGCAGAGCCCGGTGGATGGCGCGGGGCAGCCAGATGCGGCGAAACACCTTCCAGCGGCTCATCCCATAGGCGCGGCCGGCTTCAAGCTCGCCCGCCGGCACGCCGGCAAAGGCGCCTCTCATCACCTCGCCCTCATAGGCGGCAAACGACATGGTCAGTGCGGCGACGCCATAGGGCCAGGCCTCGCGCAGATAGGGCCAGAGAAACGACTGGCGGATTGCCGGGAACTGCGGGAAGAGCGAGCCAAGGCCGTAGTAGAGCAGCCAGAGCTGCAGCAGCAGCGGTGTACCGCGGATGACCGTGCAGAAACCCCGCGCCAGCATTTTCAGCGGCCATGGGCCTGTCACCTGTACCAGCCCGAGCGGCACGGCGAAGAGGAAGCCGAGGATGCAGGTGCTGACCAGCATCAGGAGGGTGACCCCGACGCCCTGCGCCAGCCGCCAGCCGTATTCCGGCAACCAGTCCCAGCGCATGAACCAGGCGGCGCAGAAGACCAGCACGGCGGCGATCGCCATCAGGATGATGCGGTGAGGCTTGAGAAAGCCCTTGCGGTCGGGCAGCTCGGTCAGCGCCATCGCGCCTATGGTGTTGTCCTCGCTCGTCATGCCGGCGCCGCCATGCCGCGCCGCGCGCGCGCTTCGATCAGCCGGATGATGACGTTCGATACCAGCGTCAGCGCCAGGTAGAGCGCACCTGCGGCGCAGAAGAAGAGGAGATAGGCCTTGGTGCTGCCGGCGGCCTGCCGCGTCACCAGCGTCAGTTCGCTGAAGCCGACGACGGCGAGAAGGGCCGTATCCTTCGTCGAGATCAGCCAGAGATTGGAAAGACCGGGAATGGCATGCGGCAGCATGGCCGGCATGGTCACCCGACGCATGATCTGGCCAGACGACATGCCGAAGGCGCGCGCAGCCTCGATCTGCCCGGCCGGAACGGCCTTGATCGCCCCGCGCAGCACCTCTGTCGAATAGGCGCCCTGGACGATACCGATGACGAAGATGCCGGCGGCAAGGCCGCTGATGTCGACGGGGCCGTAGCCGATCGCCGCCATCAGCTGGTTCAGGAGGTCCGTGCCTGCATAGTAGAGCAGCAGGATCAGCACGAGTTCGGGCACCGCGCGCACAAGCGTCGTGTAGACCTCGAGCAGGTCCTTCAGCACGGGTCCGCCGTAGAGCTTGCCGAAGGCGCCGCCGGTGCCGAGGATCAGCCCGAGCGAATAGCCGCCGACCGCGATCTTGATCGAATTCATCAATCCGGCCAGCAGCACGCCGCCCCAGCCGGGAGGTTCGAGCGCCAGCAGGCTCCAGTTGATCAGGGAAGCAGGATCGGCAGCCATGGATGCTTCTTTTCTAAGATGAGGAAGGGCCGGCGGTATTGCCGCCAGCCCGGCTCAGCCTTAATCAGCCGCCGTAGATGTCGAAGTCGAAGTACTTCTTCGAGAACTCGTCATAGGTGCCGTTGGCGCGGATCGCCTTGATCGCCGCGTTGATCTTTTCCTTCAGTTCGGTCTCGCCCTGGCGCAATCCGACGCCGACGCCGGCGCCGAGAATGTCGGGATCGTCCTTCACGTTGCCCTTCAGTTCGCAGCAATCCTTGCCCTGGTCTGAATCCAGGAAGGCGCCAAGCGCGATGGCGTCTGCCTGCACCGCGTCGAGGCGGCCGGCGGCGAGGTCGTTGTTGGCCTCGTCCTGGGTCTGGTATTCCTTGATCGTCGCACCGGCCTCGCCGAAGTACTTGTTGGCATAGGCCTGGTGAATGGTCGCGACCTGCACGCCGATGGTCTTGCCGGCCAGCTTTTCAGGGGTGGCGTCGAAGTCCTCGTCCTTCGGCCCGATGATGCCGGTCGGGGTGTTGTAGTACTTGTCGGAGAAATCGATCGTCTTCAGTCGCTCGGCGGTGATCGACATCGAGCCGATGATCATGTCGATCTTCTTGGTGGTGAGCGCCGGAATGATGCCGTCCCAAGCGACCGGGGTGAGAACGCAGTCGAGCTTGGCTTCGGCACAGAGCGCCTTCATGAAGTCCACTTCCCAGCCTTCCCAGTTGCCCGATGCGTCGGGGGCTGCGAACGGCGGATAGGGCTCGGCGGCGAATCCTACCTTGAGTTGCTCCGCCATCGCGCCGGAAATGCCGGCAAGGCCGATGACGGCGGCAAGTGCGATCGTCTTCAATGCGGTCTTCATGCGATTTTCCCTCTGTTGGTTTTGGTATTCTTCAGTGGATGGAGCTGATGAACTTCTTCAAACGCTCCGATTTCGGGGCGCCGAATATCGCTTCCGGCGTCCCCTGTTCCTCGATCACGCCGTTGGCGAGAAAGACGATGTGGTTTGCGACGTTGCGGGCGAACTTCATCTCGTGAGTGACGAGGATCATCGTGCGCTTCTCCTTGGCGAGATCGCCGATGACCGCCAGCACCTCGCCGACGAGCTCGGGGTCGAGCGCGGACGTCGGTTCGTCGAAGAGCATGACGTGCGGCTGTACTGCGAGCGCGCGCGCGATCGCCGCGCGCTGCTGCTGACCGCCGGAGAGGAAAGCCGGGTAGGCATCGCGCTTTTCGTGGAGCCCGACGCGGCGGAGTAGCGCTTCCGCCCGTTCCACGGCCTCGGCCTTCGGGACCCCGAGCACATGTACGGGGGCCTCGATCACATTCTGCAGGATCGTCATGTGCTGCCAGAGATTGAAGTTCTGGAACACCATGCCGAGCCGGGAGCGGATGCGCTGCACCTGGCTTCGGTCCGACGGCATCAGCCCGCCGTGACCGTCCTTCTTCATGGCGATCGTCTCGCCATGGATCGTCACCGTCCCTGCGCTCGGCAGCTCAAGCATGTTGATGCAGCGGAGAAAGGTGGATTTGCCGGAACCGGAACCGCCGATGATGGCGATGACGTCGCCTTCATGTGCAGTAAGGGAAACCCCTTTTAGGACCTCCAGCGGCCCGAAGCGCTTGTGCAGATTGTCGACTGCGATAGCCTCGGCGCGAACCGTCATCGGATGGGCATCTCCGACGCACGGCAGACATATTTGTGGCACATGCCATGTTCCCCTGTTCTTTTTGCGCAGCCGGCTTTGCGCCGGTCTGCGTTTGCGCGTCCATCTTCGTGTCCGTCGCATCCTTCCATTGACACCATCGTTGCACTTGTGGCGTAGTTGTTCAAGCGTATAATAACATCGCCGCCGGCTTTTTGCCCGGTCCCGCCGGAAAACTGTTTCGAAACAAAGGAGTATGAAATGTCCGCTTTCGGTTCCCAGGAGATGTCGGCGCCGCTGCTGCGTGTCATGATGCGTCGGCCGGGACCGAGCCTGGCGGCGGCGGACCCTGCAAAGTGGCACTACGGGCCGACCTTCGACGGCCAGAAAGCCGTGCGCCAGTATGCCGAATTCGCGCGGCTGGTGGAGCGCTCGGGAACCGAGATCATCTGGCTGGAGGACAATGGCGACGGGCTGGCGGACGCGATGTTCACGCACGATCCCTCGCTGATGTCCGACCACGGCGCCATCCTGCTGCGCATGGGCAAGCCGTTGCGTGTGGACGAGACCGAATTGCACGAGAAGGCCTATGCCGAGCGCCAGATCCCGATTCTCGGGCGGATCGAGGCCCCGGGTACCGTCGAGGGCGGCGACTGCATCTGGCTGGACGCAAAGACGCTGGTTGTCGGCCGCGGCGTGCGCACCAACCAGGAGGGCATCGATCAACTGACGCGGATGCTTGCCCCTCACGGGATCGCCGTGCTCGCCTACGATCTGCCGCTCTGGCAGGGCGAAGAGGCCTGCCTCCACCTGATGAGCGTGATGAGCCCGCTGGCGGGTGACCTCGCGCTCGTGTACGCACCGCTTCTGCCCGCCGCGTTCTACCAACTGTTGAAGAAGCGCGGCATTCGCCTGATCGAGGCGCCAGCTGACGAGTTCCATTCCAGCAACGGCCTGTCGCTGAACGTGCTGCCGACGCGGCCGAACGAAGTGATCATGGTCGCCGGCTTCCCGAAGACCAAGGCGGCGATGGAAGAGGCCGGCTGCGTGGTGGAGACCTTCGAGGCAGATGCGCTCTGCATCGCCTGCGAAGGCGGCCCGACCTGCCTGACCCGCCCGGTCCTGCGGCGCGCGGCATGAGCCGGCGCACCTTCCACCGTGCGCCTGAAGGCGAGCGCCGCCATGACCTGATCGAGGCGACGCTGGACTGCATTGCCGAGAGCGGGCTGCAGGGTGCGACGGTGCGCCAGATCGCCATCAAGGCAGGGGTCACCGCCGGGCTCATCCGGCATTATTTCGCCTCCAAGGAACACATCCTGCAGGAAGCCTACCGGGTCGTGATCGGGCGGCTGACGGAAAAGGCGGAGCGGGTGACGGGCGATCCGGAGGAGCGGCTGCGCTCGTTCATCGTCATAAACCTCACCGAGCCGGTGGCAAACAGCCGAAGTCTCTCGCTCTGGGCATCGTTCATCAGCCGCGTCAGCGTCGATCCGCAGCTCGCAGCAATTCACCGCGAGGGCTATCTCGGGTTCCGCAACGCGCTGGAAAGCCTGCTGGCGGATTTCCTGGAGTCCAAGGGGCAGGAGGCTGATCCCGCGCGCTGCCGCGCCCTGGCGATCGCCATCAACGGCCTGCTCGACGGCCTGTGGCTGGAAGGATGCCTCGCCGGGGAGCTGTTCGAGGAACGCGAGCTGGTTTCCATCGCTCTGACTTCGATCGAGGCGCTGATCGGCCTGCCGATCGGGGCTCCGGCGACAACGCAATAGGATTGGGAGAATGGCGATGCGCTACGCATCCATCACGGAAAGGCTTGCAAGCCTCGGTTCCGAAAAGTGGGCGATCCACATCGAGGCGCGTCGCCGCAAGGAGAAGGGCGAGCCCATTATCGAGCTGACCATCGGCGAGCCCGACCTGCCGCCGGACGATGCCCTGCTCGCCGAAGCCACGCGCGCCATGCATGCCGGCCGCTACCGCTACTCCAACGGCCGCGGCGAACCGCCGGTGGTGAAGGCGCTGGTCGAGAAATATTCCAAGCGCCGCGCGGATATCACGAGCGACAACGTCCTGTGCTTCCCCGGAACGCAGACGGCGCTCTTCGCCGTCATGCTCGGGCTTGTGGAAAAAGGCGATGCCGTCCTGGTGGGCGACCCGCTCTACGCGACCTATGAAGGCGTCATCCGGGCCACCGGCGCCGATCAGGTCACCGTGCCGTTGCGCGCGGAAAACGGCTTTCACATGCAGCCGGACGACCTTGAGCGGGCGGTGACGCCGCAATGCCGCGTGCTGCTGCTCAACACCCCGCACAATCCCACCGGCGCCGTGCTGACGGCAGGCGAGATCGCCGCGATCGGCGAAGTGTGCCGCAGGCACGATCTCTGGATCGTCTGCGACGAGGTCTACGAGGAGCTGGTCTTTTCAGGCTCCTTCGCCTCGCCATTCGACGATCCGGAGCTGGCGGAGCGGACAATCGTCTGCTCGTCCATCTCGAAGTCGCATGCCGCCCCGGGGTTCAGAAGCGGCTGGGCGGTCGGCCCGGCAGACTTTGCCAACCGCCTCCTTTCCGTCTCCGAGACGATGCTTTTCGGCGTGCAGCCTTTCATCGCGGACATGACGGCATACGCCCTGACCAACCCGATCGATACCTCTGCGAAGATGCGCACAGCCTACAAGCGCCGTGCCGACCGCATCGTCACAGCCCTGGGCGAGGCTCCGGGTCTGACGCCGCTGTCGCCGGAAGCCGGCATGTTCATCGTCGTCGATGTCGCCGGAACGGGCATGGACGGCGAGGCGTTCGCCTGGGCGCTGCTCGACGAGGAACAGGTCGCCGTGATGCCGGGATCGTCGTTCGGCGAGGGGGCTGGCGACTTCATCCGCATCAGCCTGACCGTTCCGGACGAAAGGATCGACGAGGCCTGCCGGCGGATTTCCGCGCTGGCCGCCCGCTCGGGTTTCAGGAAGGAAAAGCGCGCATGACGAGGATTAAGACGGTCGGGGAGGCGATGGTGGACCTCCTTGAGGCCAATGGCGTCGAGGTGGTCTTCGGCATTCCCGGCGTTCACACCGTCGAGCTCTATCGCGGCCTTGCCGGCTCGAAGATCCGTCACATCACGCCGCGCCACGAGCAGGGTGCCGGCTTCATGGCGGATGGCTATGCACGCGTGACCGGCAAGCCCGGCGTAGCACTGGTGATCACCGGGCCTGGCCTGACCAATACGATCACGGCCATGGCGCAGGCGCGCCAGGATTCCGTGCCGATGCTGGTCATTTCCGGTGTCAACCGCAGGAACTCCCTCGGGCACGGACGTGGTCTTCTGCACGAGCTGCCGGACCAGGCGGCGATGATGAAGAGCTTTGCGCTCTATTCGCACACGCTGGTCGAACCCGCCGATCTTCCATCCGTCATCGCGCGCGCCTTCTCGATCATGGGCTCGGCACGCCCCGGGCCGGTGCATATCGAGATCCCGACGGACGTCATGCCGCTTCCGGCCGGCGACGTGCCGCTCAAGCCGACGCGTCCGGCGCGCCCGAGCGCCGACAGGGGGACGCTCGAGGCGGTTGCATCGCTGTGCGATCGCGCAAAGCGCATCGTGCTGATGTGCGGCGGCGGCGCAGCCTCCGCCGACCCGTCGGTCACGGCGCTGGCGGAAAGGCTCGACGCGCCCGTCGTGCTGACCACCAATGCCCGCGGCATGCTCGCAAACCATCCTTTGCGCGTTCCGGCAAGCCCGAGCCTCAAGGCAACGCGTGCGCTGATTGCCGATGCCGACCTCGTCATCGGCCTTGGTACGGAGATGGGCCAGACCGACTACGACATGTACGTCGACGGCGCGTTCCCGGCGCTGCCGTCCTTCGTGCGGGTCGATATCGATGCCCTGCAGCTCTCCCGCGAGCCCCACGCCGAACTGCCCGTGCTTTCCACCGTCGAAGCCGCAGTCGATGGCCTGCTCCCCTTGGTCGCCGCCCGCAGCAGCGGCGGTGCCGAGCGGGCGCGATTAACGCGTGACGCCGCCTGGGAGGAACAGACGCCGAAGATCCGCACCGAGATCGGCGTCATCGGCATGATCTACAAGGCCTTGCCGGATGCGATCGTGGTGGGTGATTCCACGCAAGCCGTCTATGCCGGCAATCTCTACCTCGACGTGGACCGCCCCCAGACCTGGTTCAATGCTGCGACGGGCTTCGGCGCTCTCGGCTATGGTCCACCGGCCGCGATCGGTGCGGCGATTGGCGCCCCCGGTCGCCCGGTCGTCTGTCTCACCGGCGACGGTGGCTTCCAGTTTTCGCTGGCCGAGGTCGGGTCGGCCGTGGATGCGGGCGCAAAGGTGATCTTCCTCGTCTGGAACAATGACGGCTACCAGGAGATCGAGAACTACATGGTCGAATCGGGGATCGAGCCCGAGGGCGTGAAGCCGTCGGCGCCGGACTTTCTCGATATTGCGAGGGCCTACGGTGTCCCGGGGACGCGCCTTGCCGATGTGGCCGATCTCGGGGCGGCGCTGAAGGCCGCCGGCGCCCGCAACGGCCCCAGCCTGATCGAGATCCATCAGACACGGACGAGGGGAGCTACCGCCTGAGGAGCGAGCACAGGACTGTTCTGGGTTTTGTGATAACGACATACGCAAAATGAACGGCGGCAAGCGTCGGGCGCTGGTCTGAAAGCTCGAAAAGCGACGTCGGGCTTCCAGTGCACCCGAGGGCAGTTGCCGCCCCGCCCGGCCGCGCTATAGTCAGGCCGGAGCCGCTCCAGTGGCCGTCGTTGTCGGGAATGCAGATGAGGTCGCAATGGGCAGGAACGGATCGGGCGCTGCAGGGGGCAAGATGCTGACCTGTGCCGTGTGCGGCAAGGCATTTCCCGCCGGGCATCTGTATCACGCTTCGGCGATCCGTCCGGGAATTTACGGGCTGATTGCCAGGGACGTTGCGGACTGGACACCGGAAAGCCGCATCTGCACGACCGACCTGTCGCAATATCGCCGTCGCTACGTTGCCGACATGCTTGAGGAGGAGCGGGGAGAACTTTCCAATCTGGACAGACAGGTGCTGGAAAGCTTCGAACGCGGCGTTTCCTCGGTGCAGGTCAGCGCTGATAGCGCCCTTCGCAAGGATCAGGAGGCGAGCTTCGGCCAGCGCGCCGCCGACAATGTGGCGGCTTTCGGCGGGTCTTGGAGCTTCATCATCTCCTTTTGCTGTGTGCTGATCGCATGGATGGCCTACAACGTGGTCGGCCTCCTTGGCGGCGGCTTTGATCCCTATCCCTTCATCCTGCTCAATCTGGTGCTTTCGTGCGTCGCGGCCTTGCAGGCTCCGGTGATCATGATGAGCCAGAAGCGGCAGGAGGAAAAGGACCGGTTGCGGGCCGAGAACGACTACATGGTCAACCTGCGCGCCGAACTCGAAATCCGGCAGTTGCACGATATGATCGACCATCAGATGGCCCACCAGTGGGAGCGTCTGGCGGAGCTCCAGCAGATTCAGATCGACCTTCTCGAAGGCCGCCAGCCTCCAGCGAAACAGAGCTGAACTCTCGGCCAAAGCTCGAGCCGGGCCTCGGGCATTTTACCGTTTTGCTGTTGTCGGGGGGGCAAAAAAAGGCCGGCGGGGCATGCCCGCCGGAATTGGCTCGGTCTCCAATCCGAGCAGGTGCAGTGACAAGCACCTGTCATAAAGACGGCTGGACCGGCATATTTGTTCCGCAGGTGACTGACAGGATTGGTAATTTTCATGTGAACGGCAGTTGATCGCCATTCCGGTGGCCGTATCGGCTCAGTTGTGCGGCTGTGCGCGCTCACCTCTCGCTTTCAGACCGCTCGTCTGCAAAAGGAAGCGGGCCGGCACGCTGGTGCCGGCCCGCAACATCCGCATCACACGGGCAGCGCCCCGGAAGCTACCTGTTCTGATCGAGCGCGCGCGTGACGCCCAGCGCCACGAGCGTGCAGATCGCACCGGAAATCAGATATCCGCCAATGAAGATGATGCCGAAGTTGCTGGCAAGGCCGAGTGCGACGAGTGGCGCGAAGGCGGCGCCCACAAGCCAGGCGAGGTCGGAAGTCAGCGCGGCCCCGGTATAGCGGTAGTACTGGCCGAAGCGCGAGGAGACGACGCCGGAGGCCTGGCCGAACGAAAGGCCGAGGATGCCGAAGCCGATGATGATGAACGCATCCTGGCCCGTGCTGCCGGCCTCGAGCAGGAACGGTGCGGAGAAGGAGAACAGAGCAATAATCACCGCGCCTACCATCAGCTGGCTGCGTCGGCCGATGCGATCTGCGAGTAGGCCGGACAGAACGATGCCCACGAGGCCGACCGCCGCGCCGATGACCTGCACGCGCAGGAACTCGCTGGTCGTCTGGCCGCCATGCAGGGTGATCCAGCTCAAGGGGAAGATCGTCACGAGGTGGAACATCGCAAAGCTTGCAAGCGGGGCGAAAGCGCCGAGAACGACGTCGCGGCCATGCACGCTGAGCATCTCGAAGACCGGCCGCGCCTGCAATTCCTGCGCTTCCATGGCCGCGCCGAATTCCGGGCTTGCGACGATGCGCAGGCGCGCAAACAGCGCAACCACGTTGATCGCGAACGCGACGAAGAACGGATAGCGCCAGCCCCAGTCGAGGAAGTCGGCCTCCGACAGATTGGAGACGAAATAGCCGAACAGAATGCTGGCGAGCGCGAAGCCGAAGGGCGCGCCGAGCTGCGGGATCATCGCATACCAGCCGCGGCGGTTCGGCGGCGCGTTCAGGCTCAGAAGAGAGGCAAGCCCGTCCCAGGCCCCGCCAAGCGCGAAGCCCTGTCCGAGACGGAAGAGCGCCAGCAGCGCCACAGACCAGTAGCCGATCGATTCATATCCGGGGAGGAAGGCGATCGACGCAGTCGAGCCGCCGAGAACCACGATGGCGACCGTTAGCTTGGTCCCGCGGCCGAAGTTGCGGTCGATCCACATGAAGACGAAGGAGCCGACCGGCCGCGCGAGGAAGGCGAGCGGGAAAATCGCAAACGACATCATGATGGCCGCAAGCGGACTCGGCGCGAACGGGAAGATCAACTTGGGGAAGACGAGGACGGAACCCAGGCCGTAGACGAAGAAATCGAAAAACTCCGACATGCGACCGATAATCACACCCATCGCAATACTGCCCGGTGCAACCGGCTTGTCGCCGTGGATGAGGCGCGCGTCTCTTTCGAAACCTGTAGATGAGGGATGGGCGACCGTACTCATAATTTTCCTCCTGGCGAATATCCGCCACAGAAGGGAATGTTGATCAAAGAACCGCGGAGATCAAGGAACTGTGCGAAAAATTGGCCAAACAGCGGCGCCCGCTCACTGGTCGGGCAAAATTCGCGTCCTAGATTGACGAACTGCAGGCTGCGGCAGCTCCCTTTGGTGGCGTTTGGATGTTGCAGAAGCCAATGGTTGCATGTTGCGTTGCGACAATTTGTTGCACTGCGACGAACGGCCCTATTCCCGTACATGCACTGGCGCGATTAGTCCCAAACTAGACAAATGCAAATTCAGGCCCGAAATGTCTAACCAGATAAAATTCGTCGGACGCTTGTTCGTTCTCCCGCTCCTGCTGGCACTGTCCGGCTGCAACATGGTCGTCATGTCGCCTTCCGGCGACATCGCCATGCAGCAACGAGACCTCATCGTGGTCTCGACCGTGCTGATGCTGCTCATCATCGTGCCGGTGGTCTGCCTCACCTTCTTCTTCGCCTGGCGCTATCGCAACTCCAATGCGAACGCCAAGTACGATCCCGAATGGCACCACTCCACGGGCCTTGAGGTGGTGATCTGGTCGGCGCCGCTTGCGATCATCATCGCGCTCGGCGCGATCACCTGGATCAGCACCCACAAGCTCGACCCCTACCGGCCGCTCGACCGCATCGACGCCGAGCGCGCAATTCCGCCCG
Source organism: Rhizobium subbaraonis (assembly GCF_900220975.1). Lineage (GTDB taxonomy): Bacteria > Pseudomonadota > Alphaproteobacteria > Rhizobiales > Rhizobiaceae > Mycoplana > Mycoplana subbaraonis. The sequence continues at coordinate 65,464 of NZ_OBQD01000021.1, forward strand.
AGACCAAGCCGCTGGTAGTGGAAGTCGTGGCGCTGGATTGGAAATGGCTGTTCTTCTATCCCGAATACGGTATCGCGACCGTCAACGAGATGGCAGCGCCGGTCGACGTGCCGATCGAATTCAAGATCACTGCGTCTTCGGTGATGAACTCCTTCTACGTTCCCGCGCTCGCAGGCATGATCTACGCCATGCCCGGCATGCAGACGAAGCTGCACGCCGTCATCAACAAGGAAGGCAACTTCGAAGGTCTGTCCGCCAACTATAGCGGCGATGGCTTCTCGCATATGCGTTTCCGCTTCCACGGCCTGCAGCAGGGCGGTTTCGACGAATGGGTCGCCCGCGTGAAGCAGAACGGCACGGCGCTGAACCGCGACGCATACCTCAAGCTCGAAAAGCCGAGCATCAAGGAGCCGGTGCGCTACTTCGCAACCGTCGAAGACGGGCTGTTCAACGCCATTCTCAACATGTGCGTTCATCCCGGCCAGATGTGCATGAACGAAATGATGCACATCGACATGATGGGCGGCGGCGGCGTCGAAAGCCACGAGAACCGCCAGAAGCTGGAATACGACAACCGCCACGCCGATGAAGAGGCGCCCGGTGCCACGCATCCGGCGACCGGCAATCCGCCCCGCAGCGAAGAGCCGGCGGAAGGTGTCGACGAGGGCGGTTCCTCTATGAATGGCATGAATCACGACGCCCATCAGGGCCACGCGATGCCGGAGGGCAGCCAGGGCGGTCCGGCCCCGGCGCAACTGAATACGAATGAAAGCACGCAGCCTTAAGGCCGCATTCTGGCAGATTTGGACAGACCGATGTTTGGTAATACGACCCTGACGCAATTCATCTTCGGGAGGCTCACCTTGGAGTCCTTCCCGTACCACGAGCCCATCGTCGTGGTGACGTTCATCGCCGTTGCGCTCGGCGGCCTCGCCGTGCTCGCGCTCATCACCAAGTACAAGCTTTGGGGCTACCTCTGGCACGAATGGTTCACCTCGGTGGACCACAAGAAGATCGGGATCATGTATGTGATCCTCGCACTGATCATGCTGATGCGCGGCTTCGCCGACGCGATCATGATGCGCCTGCAGCAGGCCATCGCCTTCGGCGGCAATGAGGGCTACCTCAATCCGCATCACTACGACCAGATCTTCACCGCGCACGGCGTGATCATGATCTTCTTCATGGCCATGCCCTTCGTGACCGGTCTGATGAACTACGTCGTGCCGCTGCAGATCGGCGCCCGCGACGTCTCGTTCCCCTTCCTGAACAACTTCTCGTTCTGGATGACGACGGCGGGCGCGGTCATCATCATGATCTCTCTTTTCGTCGGCGAGTTCGCCCGGACCGGCTGGCTGGCCTATCCGCCGCTTTCGGGCGCGGACTACAGTCCCGGCGTCGGTGTCGACTACTACATCTGGGGCTTGCAGGTCGCGGGCGTGGGCACGACGCTGTCGGGCATCAACCTGATCGCCACGATCGTCAAGATGCGCGCGCCTGGCATGTCCTTCATGAAGATGCCGATCTTCACCTGGACGTCGCTCTGCACCAACATCCTGATCGTCGCCACCTTCCCGATCCTGACCGCAACGCTGGCTCTCCTGTCGCTCGATCGCTACGCGGGCACGAACTTCTTCACCAATGACCTTGGTGGCAATCCGATGATGTATGTGAACCTCATCTGGATCTGGGGTCACCCGGAAGTGTACATCCTGATCCTGCCGGCCTTCGGCATCTTCTCCGAGGTCGTCGCCACCTTCTGCGGCAAGCGCCTGTTCGGCTATGCCTCCATGGTCTACGCCACCTGCGTGATCATGATCCTGTCCTATCTCGTCTGGCTGCACCACTTCTTCACGATGGGCTCGGGCGCCTCGGTGAACGCCTTCTTCGGCATCACCACCATGATCATCTCGATCCCGACGGGGGCGAAGATGTTCAACTGGCTCTTCACCATGTATCGCGGCCGCATTCGCTACGAAGTGCCGATGTACTGGACGGTGGGCTTCATGTTCACCTTCGTCATCGGCGGCATGACCGGCGTCCTGCTTGCCGTTCCGCCGGCAGACTTCGTGCTGCACAACTCGCTGTTCCTGATCGCCCACTTCCACAACGTCATCATTGGCGGCGTGGTATTCGGTCTGATGGCGGGCGTGGTCTACTGGTGGCCGAAGGCCTTCGGCTACAAGCTCGATCCCTTCTGGGGCAAGATGAGCTTCTGGTTCTGGCAGATCGGCTTCTTCTTCGCCTTCATGCCGCTCTACGTGCTCGGCCTGATGGGGGTAACCCGCCGCGTTTCGCAGTTCGAGGACCCGTCGCTGCAGATCTGGTTCATCATCGCAGCCTTCGGCGCCTTCCTGATCGCACTCGGCATCGCATCCTTTGTCATCCAGCTCGTCGTCAGCTACCTCAGGCGCGACCAGCTGCGCGACTTCACCGGCGATCCGTGGAATGGCCGCACGCTGGAGTGGTCTACCTCGTCCCCGCCGCCGGATTACAACTTCGCCTTCACTCCGGTCGTGCACGATCATGACAGCTGGTACGACATGAAGAACCGCGGCTACGAGCGTCCGCTCGGCGGCTTCAAGCCGATCCACATGCCGAAGAACACCGGCACGGGTGTGATCCTGGCTGGCCTCAGCGTCGCTCTGGCCTTCGCCCTGATCTGGTACATCTGGTGGCTCGTGGTCGTGTCCTTCATCGCCATCATCGCCGTCTCGATCGGCCATACCTTCAACTACAACCGGGACTTCTACATCCCCGCCGAGACCGTGACCGCAACCGAGGACGCGCGCTCCGAGCTGCTGGCGGAACGGACCTGACATGACTGAGAAAGCACAGACACAAGAAGCAGAGGCTCCCCAGTTCTACCTGGAAGAGGAGCATCATCCCGAAGGCAGCACCATGCTGGGCTTCTGGATCTACCTGATGAGCGACTGCCTCATCTTCGCCGTGCTGTTTGCCACGCACGGCGTGCTCGGCCGCAACTATGCGGCCGGCCCTTCGCCGGCCGACCTGTTCGATTTGCCGCTCGTCGCCATCAACACGGCGATGCTGCTGTTCTCGTCGATCACCTACGGTTTCGCCATGCTCCAGATGGAGCGCAATGCCAAGATGGAGACCCTGTTCTGGCTTGGCGTGACCGGTCTCTTTGGTCTCGCCTTCCTCGGGCTGGAGCTTTACGAGTTCTACCACCTCATCCACGAGGGTGCAGGTCCGGGCCGCAGTGCCTTCCTGTCGTCGTTCTTCACGCTCGTCGGCACCCACGGCCTGCACGTCACCTTCGGCATCATCTGGCTCGTCACTTTGATGGTACAGGTGAAGATGCGCGGTCTGATCCCGGAAAACCGCCGCCGCCTGATGTGCCTGTCGATGTTCTGGCACTTCCTCGACGTCATCTGGATCGGCGTCTTTTCCTTCGTATACCTGATGGGAGTTCTCGGATGAGTTCGCAAGCCCACGCCCCCGCCCACGAGGACGCCCATAACGTCCATCACGGCCACAGCCACGGTCACGACGCAGGCCACGGCTCGCTCAAGACCTACATGATCGGCTTCGTCCTGTCCGTCATCCTGACCGCCATTCCCTTCTGGCTGGTCATGGGCGAGGTCTTCGACAGCAAGATCCTGACCGCCGTGCTGATCATGGTGTTCGCCGCCGTGCAGATCGTCGTCCACATGATCTGCTTCCTGCACATGAACCCGCGCTCGGAAGGCGGCTGGACGGTGATGGCGCTGATCTTCACGCTCATCATCGTGGCGATCATGCTCGCCGGCTCTTTCTGGGTCATGCATCACCTCAACACGAACATGATGCCCATGTCGCCAGAGATGATGAAGAACATGCCCTGATATCAGGGGACCGGTCCATGGCCCTTGATCCCTCACGGCATGACGGCAAGGCGGGAACCGACCTTTCCCGCCGGCCTTCGGCGCGCCTGCTCTTTGCAGGCGCGATGCTGTTTATCACCGTTGCTTTCGTCGCCCTTGGCTCCTGGCAGGTGCAGCGGCTGTTCTGGAAGCTGGACCTCATCGCCCGCGTCGACGCCCGCGTGCATGCGCAGCCCGTCCCGGCGCCGCAGCCGACGCGCTGGGCGGGTTTCGACGGCAAGGACGAAGAGTATCGCCGCGTCACGGCGGAAGGCACCTACGATCACGACAAGGAAGTGCTGGTTCAGGCGGTCACCGATCTAGGTGCCGGTTTCTGGGTTGTCACGCCGCTCCGCCAGGCGGACGGCACGACGATCCTGATCAATCGCGGCTTCGTGCCGGCTGACCGCAGGGACGCGTCTTCCCGGGCCGGAGGCGAGGTGCCCGGCACCGTGCGCGTCACCGGACTGCTGCGGCTGACGGAGCCGGGAGGCGCTTTCCTGCGCGCCAACGATCCCGCGGCCGGCCGCTGGTATTCCCGGGATGTGGACGCGATCGCCGCTGCCGCCCGCCTTTCCACTGTCGCCCCCTATTTCATCGATGCGGACGCGACCGCAAATCCCGGCGGCCTTCCGATCGGCGGCCTCACGGTCGTCCGCTTCCGCAACAGCCATCTCGTCTACGCACTCACCTGGTTCGCCATGGCCGCCCTCAGCGTGGCAGCGGCCGTGTTCCTGCTGCGACAGCGGCGGGTGGAGACGTAAAGGGGAGGGCGGCTTGCAGCACCCGCTGCGGGGGGCGGCACGATCTCCCTGCTTTTGCGAGCAGTCAGAGATCGCGTCGGTCTTGGCCCTTGAGGTGGCGAGGTCGGAGCGATGCCGGCACCGGTGTTCCTGCCGGATGCCAGCAAAGGCTCAATCTGCTGAGTATCCGAAGAACCTCTGGAGATCGCGCGTGCCGGCGATTTCCCAGATCGCCTCGCGAACTTCTGCCGGAAGGCCGGAGCGACCCTTGCCAATGAAATCCCCTCGAACCTCACCAAGCGCATTGTTCAGATGCTTGTAAGTGGCGATGTCTTTGGCTTCCGATTCGTTCATCCCGTTACCACTGCTCCGGGGCAGTTCGGCGAAATCAAGCACGCGCGCCACCGTGTCATCCGGACGCATGACGAGATCTTCGTATCTCACGACAATCGCCTGCGCCTGGTACTTCTCGAGATGGGCCTTGATATGTTCGTTGGCATCAAGCCAGCGCTTTGCACCGTAGAGATAGTTTCCCTCCCGTTTCTTGAGGCCCATCGTCGCGTAAGAATAGGTAACATCAAGAACATCCCGGACCATGAACACAAATCGTGCCGACGGGAAAATCGAGACAATATGATCGACACGATCGACATTGAGCGGCGTTTTGTCTCCCCAGCGAGATTGACTGGGTTTGCCGACCGCAACGGCATAGATTGCGTGGAAGGCGTGCCAAAAATTCGAAGTGGTGCGCTCCTGTGGCGGGATGGACGACAACAGGCGGATTGCGTCTTTTGCATCCATCCCATAGGTGCGCCAGTTCTTCCGATTGGTCGTTGCCCGGCGGATCGCGCCGGCGCAGTGCTGATCCCAGTCTTCCTGGCTCGCGCCCGTGAACTGCTCGACCTTGCCCAAAGCATAGTTCTCCGGCGGGATCACGGCGGCAGAGCGTTCCACGATCAGACGACGCATCAGTGTCGTGCCGCACCGACCTGAGCCGGTGATGAACAACGGCGTCGAGGGTGACACCACGGTTCCATCCTGCAGTTCAAAAGTCATTTCTGTACCCGTCCACGTTGTGCTGCCGGGTACTCATGTCATGATTCGCTGATCCAGTGAAACCCAGAGGGAACAGAACCCCTGTCGGACCACCGCGCGCAACCACATTATATACTGCTCGCCAGCCGTATGCCGAGCGCTAGCCCGGTGGCGCTTCTAGCCGATCAGCTTCTTCTCGCCAGGCGAAACTTGTTGTCTTATAAACGGGGAAATGGTGCTGCTAGAGAGATTTGAACTCTCGGCCTCTCCCTTACCAAGGCAAGGGGTAGCTTTGGCTAAAGCCTTGGCCCGCCGTGCCTAATGGTAGTGGGGTATTGTCCGTGCACGCATTTTGCACAGCTTGTGAGCTGCCAATAGCAACCGAGCCTTGCACACGATATCGCGAGTGAATAGTTATTTTCGTATGTTCCAAGGCAATCCGATTCTCGGGCTTCCAGCTGCGAGTGTGCGACAGCATGTCGCCCCTAGCTTGATTCATCTATTGTCAAGGATTAAGTTTTAACTTAACGGTTCCGATGCGCATGGATGAATTGGTTACAGTCGCAGTCGGCAAATCGTTCACCGTCTACATGACGCGAGCGGTGGCGAAGCGTTTCGAGAAGGTCGACGTAAAGGCGCGAGCGAGATGTCTGCAATGGATGAAACGGTTCGCTGATGATGGGCACGAGTTTCTCGACGAGACGAAGCTGAAACATGAAGGTCGGCATTCGACGGGCGACAAGTCCGGAACCAAGGTTGCTGTGTGGGCGTTTAAGGCTTGGCAACTCAGGATCTATGGCGGCTTGGTTGGCGAAAAGACGTTCATTTGCACCGAAATCGATGACAGCAAGAAGCGGGATGCGGCCGATCAAAGTCTATTTGGCGCAGCCGCACGAAAGCTATCGGACTACCTTAAATAGTGCACAAGCACTTAAGCGGAGAGAACTATGAATTTCGGCCCGATGAACCACGAGGAAGCCGTAATTTTCGCAACGGAAGAACTGCGTGCAAATATCCAGTACGACATTCTTCGCAGCATGAAGGCGCAGGGCCTGTCGCAGGCGAAGCTTGCAGCAAAGATGAACGTGTCGGCGGCCTGGGTTTCCCAGATGCTTTCTGACGACGCCAACCTGACTGTGGAGAGCATCGCAAAGGTGTATTATGCGTTGGGAAAGACTTGCTCGTTTGGTAGCGCGGTTGAAATCGATGCAGTTGGCCTCGTAGAGCATCGCCATGTTACCGTTTCGTCTCAGTGGACGATCGAGCGGTATGAAGCTAGCGGGAAGGCTGAGTTCACGGAAAGGCGCGAAAGCCATACGACTGAACTTTTGATGAAGGTTATTGCAAGCAGGCCAAGGGCCACGTCGACGATTGCCACTTGCAATGACAATGGCTTCCGGCGCCCGAACAAGATTGCGGAAGTAGCATGAGTGATGAAATTGCAGTTGCCGCCGAAGGCGATGTCAAGGCCGCCGCTTTGAATGCTTACAATGCGGTGGTTGAGCATGCGGAACTTCTCGATATCCGCCTTACGGACCTAAAATTCTCAGTTAAGCCGAAATTCTACCCATTGATGGAGGCTGAAAGAAGCGGCGAAGTCTCGTTACAGCGCAGCTTTGACGTTGATGTTAGTGACAGCGGTTACGATCCTGAAATTGGCAGTTTGGGCGGGGTTTTTACTTGGAGGCTTAAGGTTTCCCAATCGCGAACTAAGCTTCTTACAGTCGACGCAAGTTTTTTCGTCGTGTACCGGAATGTGCCAGAAGTAGAGAGGCAGCACGCTGACGCTTACCTCCAGCGAGTTGGGCGTTTTGCAACGTATCCATACTTCCGTTCGCTTGTCGCCCAGATGTCTTGGGAGTCCGCTTCAGAGCTTCCCATCATGCCTGTCTTGAAGTGACTTGCGCCCCACTCGCTCCCCACTTCACCAGCCGTCGAGACCAGTAAACCGGATCTTCCCACCAATGCATCACCTGCCAGGCGGCTGGCACCGGGAGCGTGTTGATGGCGTCGATCAAGGGCTGCTGCGGCACATGAGTATAGTGCCGGCTCATGTCGTCGGCGGCGTGTCCGAGGATCTGGTCTTTCTTGTAGGGATGGACGTCGTTGATCACGAGCTGTGTCGAGACCGTGTGGCGAGCCGTGTAGGCTGAAATGTCGTCGATAACGATCCCGCGCTTTTTCAGCCGGGCGCGGGCACCTTCGATCGCTGAAGACATCTGGCCGCCAAACTCGTCCGTTGGCGGGTAGGGCACTCCCTTGTGAGTACGGAACAAGATGCCGCCTCGCTTGATCAGCGCCTCGAAAAGCGGCACGAGAAACTCGTGCATCGGCACGCCGCGCGGTTCGCCGGTCTTGGAGCGATCGAGCGTGATCCACCGGCCGGCGATGTTCACATCCGAGGCATCCAAGGTGAATATTTCGATCGGACGCATGCCAGTGTAGAACAGCGCCGTCATGATCTGGGCCGATGCTGGCGACATGGCCGAAACGAATTGAGCTGCGCGCTCATAGCTGGTCGGCTTCGAGCCAGCGCGGGGGCGTTTCAGCACGGCGACATTCGTGCCCTTGGGCTTGCGGGGTCGCTTCCATTGCCGTGGCTCGGCCCACTGGCTTGCGACTGCATGGTTCCAGACCGCGATAAACGGTGTGTAGCACTGGCGGTTTCGTGTCTCTGGTGATGCGCTGGGGAACAGGATACGGGCGGCGGCATCGAGGTCCGATTGTCCGAGATCCTTGAGGAACTTGCCGCGAAAGTGGGCGGCGATTCCACTCATTTTGCCCGTCTTGGAGATCTTGATCAGGAAGCGATCGGATCCGCCGGCCGCAAGATAGGCCTCTGTCGCTTCCTCAAACGTGACTGTTGCCTTTCGGCCGTGCACGCTTTCATTCAGTAGGCGAGCTTCTGTTTTGATCCGGATTGCTTCCGCGATTTCGCGGTCGCTCGTGCCAGTAGTTTCGAAAATGCTTTGTCCGCGGACGGTGCCCCGGATGTACCAGTATTCGGAGCCGCCACGGCGGGTGAGTTTGAGGGGCATCTCATCGCATCCCAGATTGCGAGAATGTCGCTCTCGCTAAAAAGCAGATCGCGACCGGAAATAGTGCACAGGCCGTGCTTTCTGGCAACCTTGGCGATCGTGCGGCCGGTTAGTCGCATATACTCGGCCGCCTCGTCGAGGGTGTAGATGCGGCCGAGGGGGCCATCACGCCCGGCTATCGTCATCTCCGCTTCCTCCATCTGTGAAATTCGTCCCGTAGCGACAGCCAGCGCTTTCGGGCGTTTTCGTCCGTGTTGAGATCGGTCATGGACTGGACACCGAGGATGCTGCGGACGCGAGTCTTGATCCGCTCCAGATCGGAGGGGTCGGCGCCATGGCATTCGTGCAGGAAATTCCTGAAGAGGTGATCGTCCTTGCACTTCATCGCGCATTCGGCGGCGAAGTTCGGGGCCTTTTCCGGTTTGGGCTGCAACTCCTTGAGGCGGCGGAAGGCTTCGTCGAGCAGGACCAGCAGCGCACGGATATAGACCGGCGCCTTCTGCATCAGCATGCGGTCGTCGTAGCTGCAATCGGGAAGGATCGTCGCGATCGGTTCGAGCTGGCCGGTTGCCGGCGCATGGCAAAGGATCTCGGGCCGCCCGGTCGCAGTGTAAAAGCTCTCGTACCGCTGGTCGCTTGCAAGTCCGCTCTGCTGGCGGATTTCCGGGAAGAGGGTCTTTGCCTCGTCGAGCTTCATCGGCTGGCGACCTCCGGCTGGTGACCGGCGTGCACGCGGATTGCGGCGGCAACTTCGGCGCAGGTGGCGGGTTCCAGATTGAAGAAGCCGAGCTGGCCACGGCAGGGGATCAAAGGGAGCGGGAAGGCATCGCGAAGGACGAAGCCATAGCGGCCGAAAAACCAGCGGCTTTCCATCTCCGTGACGCAATCGACGATGCGGGCCATGCCGACCACGCCGCCACGAGGAAGATGCATCTGGTCATCGTCCAGCTCGCTTTTCGAGATGCCGGCGTGAACGATGAACCAGCCGCGCCCCCTAGTCGACCAGTCGCGGTTCTCGACGTCCTTGCCGTCATGGAAGATATGATGCGGATAGGGTTGCTTGATGCTGAGCGCCTTGATCTCGCCCGCCGCAACGCGGCTCGCCAATTTGGTGAGGTCAAGCATGGCTGCTCTCGCCTGCCTGGCTGGTCGTCGGCTTGTTCTTCATGATGGCGTTGCGGCTGGTGACCATCCGATAGCCGTCGGCGAAGCGGACGAGGCAGCTGTTCATCGTGCCGCGCGCCAAAACTTCGCAAGGCTGACCTTTGCGGTTCTGGCGGTCCCAGCGAAAGATGTAGGAGAGCGGCGCGGTCATCGGCGCACCTCGGGGAAACCGTTGTGCTCGATGCCGTCCAGCAGGCGGCCGGCTTCCTTCTTTGTGGCCGGGATCATGTAGCGACCATTGCAGTCGGACGTCACTTTGTGCGATCCCCACTGCTTGAACAGGAATGGCACGCCGGCTGCGGCGCACTGGTCGCGCAGGCTCTCGGCCCATTCGGGCTGCATCGGCCGGGCGCCGTGGCCGCTCTCACCTCCGACGACGACCCAGTGAATGAGGGAGGTCATTTTGATTGTGGGATGCACCTTGGTGAACCGACCGACCTGACGGTCAATCCAGTCAGCGGGAGGCTCCATGCTCATCGCACGAGCGTCGGCTTCCGTCCATCCCGGCTTGCAGCGGCAGCCCGCACAATGTGGGCATGCCAGTGTCCAGCTGCCGCCGGCTTCGTGCTCGCAAGGATCAGCGCTGTGCAGCCAGAATTGCTGCTGGCAGGCCTTGCAGGTTACCTCGGCGGTGGCCGTCCAACGACCTATATCAACCGGTCCAAGCAGCGGCTCGGCGCTGATCCAGCGGATAGCGGCGGGAGTGTCGAGCAGGACGGGGATGCGCTCTTCGGCGCGCTTCTGGTCCTCGACCGAAACGCCAAGCCAGACATTGGGCAGCGGCCAGCTCGTGAAAGCATTGATGGCGAGGGAGCGGCGAGGGCCGTCCGGAGCCTCGGTCTTCCATCCCGGCAGGTATGCGTTCATGACGTTGGATGTCGCCTCCCAAGCGAGGTGATTACGGACGTCCTGCAGCCCATTACCGGGCGGGCGCGTCAGATACGCCCGCATCCGTTCCGGCCGCTTCGTCAGCACCTGGAAAGTGTGCTGCGGGGAAAGAGCCATGACGACGAACACCTGGTCGATCCACTCGTCGGGCACGCCTTCGGCGAAGAGGTCGCCATGGGCGCAGACGAAGATCATGCGCGGACGCCTCCAGCGCAGGGGCTGGTCCAGCCATTCGCGGTTGAAGCGCACCTCGCCGGTCCAGACCGGGCCGGCCTTGCTGTCCTTCGTCAGGCCGGCGCGGCTGGGATGATGGCGCAGGCGGGTGCCCGCGAGCTTCATGGCGTAGCAGTTGGTGCAGCCGGGGGAGACGATGGAACAGCCGGTGATCGGGTTCCAGGTGGCGTCGGTCCATTCGATCTTGGTGTTGTCAGCCACGTCCTATTCCTCCCGCTGATCGGCCGGGGGAAAGTTTCGGCGCCGCCGGGCTTTCGGTCACGGCGGCGCGCCTTCCTGCTTCGGTGACGGTGAAGCAGTCGCTGCCGCCGAAAAGCGCGACGTTGGCGACGCGGCTCATGTAGCCCTGCTCTACGAGGGCCATGCAGTCGGCATGGTCCTTGCTGCCTTCACCGGTCACGAACCGATTGCGATACATTGTGCCGCGGCCGTACTGGTCGAGGCCAAGCGAGTGCTGCAGGATGTGAAGCTGTTTAGCGTCCATCGATGTTCTCCCGAACAAGCTTGATCTTCTTCACGAAGCTGCCGGGGCGTTCCTTGCGGGCGCGGGCCTCGGCGATCAGGCTGTTGCCGGCCTCAATGTCCATGCTGGTGCCGTCGTGGAAATGGACGCGGAAGGTGGGGAGCGTATCGGTCATAGGCCGATGCTCCGGAGATAGATGGCGGTGACCATCGTGCCGACGCCGATAGAGAAGGTGGCGACAACCGCAAGGATTGCGACCTTGCCCCTCGCTTCGGTGAAGGACGCGACGACGATCAGCAGGCCGGTCAAGAACAGGATCCACGTCATCGGCCGGCCCTCGCCTCCAGCACGCGGGCATGCATCGTCACGTAGGGCAGCCGGATCGGCTTTCTGACGAACTCGCCGGTGTTGTTGCGGACGGTGCGGTAGACGACGATCTTGCCGTCGTCGGGCCTGACCGGGGCGCGGCCCTGGGTGCGCCAGCGCTCGATGCGGTGATTGACGTAGGTGCGCAGGCGTGCCTCGTCGGCGCCGAGTTCGGTGGCGATCACGGCGACGCTCTTGCCGGAGAGGATGCGGTTACGGATCTCGGGCTCGAAGGCGGCCGGGACATAGATCTGCTTCGGGCCGCCGAAGGGGATTGCGGATGGCTTCGTCATGCGTGCAGCTCCGAAGGGAACAGGATGGGATGCAGCACGCCCATGCCGATGGCCGGGTCGTCGGCGCGCTTGGCGTAGTATGCGGCGGCGGCTTCGGCGATTGCCAGCTCGGCAAGATCTTCGACGCGGCGATCCAGTTCCTCGGCCGCCTGGCGCAGGCGCGCCTCGGTGGCAATGTCGAGAATAACGGTGATGTAGGTCATGGCGGGATCTCTGGTGGGGAGAGCGGGCGGGGCGACCGTGGCCGCCCCGTGGAGGTGCTGTCTCAGGCCTCAGGCTTGCCTTCGTATTTCGGCAGGTCCAGCTCGGCTGCGGCGCGCTCCAGATCGCGGCGCACCTCCTCGGTGATGTGGATGTCCGTCCGATGGAGCATGAACGTCCAGGCGATGGCGCCGTCGCGGGTCTTGTAGCGCAGGCGCACCGGGATGCGGGCCGGCTTGCCGCCGTGGAAGATCGGGATGTTGATGATTAACACGCCCGGCACGTTGATCGGCTGGCCGTCCGCGTTCTTGTGATCTTCCTCGAAAACGATCTGGCTCTCGCCCGACTGCAGCTTGACCGCGTTCTTCACCCGGACCTCGGCATTGATCTGCAGACCACGCGACAACATGATGAGGTCGGTCGGGTGGCCGACCTTGCAGGAAAACATGCGCTGGAAGCTGTCTTCCTCAAGATCATCCGGGCTCGTCAGATCCTGAATGTGATCTTCGATGAACTCGGCAAAATCCGTCTGCGTCATCGGCTTGCCGTGCTTGCCGGTCCAGACCTTCCATTCCTCGGAGAGCGGGAACGGATAGTGGATGCGGTGCTGGCCGAAGGCGGCATCGGTGGAGCTGTGATAGTCGATGACGGCGGTCAGGGACGGGCGCTGCCAGTCGATATCGGCGAAGATCACGCTGTCTTCGGTCCTGTGGCGCTCGACGAGGTCGATGAAGGATTCGATCGTGTTGACGCTGGCCGTGCCGATCTTGCGCTCGGGCCGCGTGCGCCACGGCTCGATCAGCGCGGCAAGGCTCTTGGCCTCACCGGTGCGGCCATTGACGAGAAGCGGGATAGACGTCGGTACGCCCTTCACGCCGCTCGGCACGGAAAAGGACTTGATGTCATAGCCGGCGCGGTCTGCCAGCTCGGCAATGGCCTTCACGGCGGTTTCGGAAAACTGATCCATAGGGTTCTACCTCTTGGGAAATGGGCGCGGGCGACATGCCCGGCCGGATGACGGGTGCGGGGGATTACTGGGTGGCGCTCTGGCTGCCCGCGTCGGGCACCGCGCGTGTGGCGAACATGTCGTGCTGGCGGGGGTGCTCGGTGGAGAGCGCGCCGTCCTCGACGACCCAGAAGACGGAATTCTTGCGCGGGCGCTTGGGCGTCTTGGATTCCATGTCGACGCCGATCGTGACCATGCCGTCCTTGACCGAGAAGTTCAGTTTGACGGTGGTCTGGCCCTTGAAGGTGGCGTGCGGGTTTTCCTCCGACATCTCGGAGAGCTTCTGCAGCGTCTCGCCGATCTCGTTGGAGAGGGCGGGGTTGAACTGGCCGTTTTCCAGCAGGCCAATGATCATGGATGCGTCGCGGATTTTCTTCATGGCGGGTTAGCTCCGAAACAGGATGGCGAGGGAGAGGACCGCCAGCAGCGCGGGCAGAGCCCAGTTCATCAGCAGGGAGCTGATGCGGTCGGCGCGGTCGCGGGCGGCGATCAGGCTGTCGATGCGCGACCAGTCGGCCTCGACGCGCTCGATCGGATAGCGGGGGAAGCGGTGCGTGCGCATCGGCATCAGCCTGCGAAGGCGTAGAGGACGGAGAGGACGATCCCCACCAGCCCCGCGACCGCCAGGATGACGTTGCGCTGGATCTCGAGATTTCTGATCCGCAGGCGGGACAGGTCTCGCTCTGCGCTGCGCGGCCGGATGGCATAGTCGCGGGGTTGCTGGTTCATGGCGGCCTCCGCTCAGGCCGCGCGGCGGATGGAGGCGGCGTTGGCTTCCTCGACGGCGCGGGGAACGAGCGTCGTCATCTCGGCGCCGGTGACGCCGCGGTTGCGCAGATAAGTCTCGTCGCAGTGGCCGTCCTGGCACTCACGCATGATCGTTGCGATCTGCGAAATGCGGATGGCCTTCTGCTTCGGGGTGAGCATGTTGCTGTGCATCGTCATTCTCCATTGTTGGGGTGAATGAGGCCGGGAGGGTGGGCCGCCGCCTGGGAGGAGGAGTGACGGCGGCCCTGTTCGCGGCCTGAACGATGCGAAACGTAATGCGTAAATAAATACGCTGTCAAGGGATTGGCGTATAGAAATACGCAAAGAGCCGCCGGGCATTACGCAGGGCGGCCCAGAAAGCGTCGGTGAGCTTTGGCGGCGCTCCGGGCTAGAAGCCGAGAAGCTCGTTCATCGTCAGTATCTTGTGCGTGGCGATAACGCTGTTTCGTGGCAACTCGATCTGCGCCTTTGGATTGTGCTTGTCGATGCCGACGATCTTTTCTGTCCGTTTGGCCAGAATGCCGATCGTTGCTTCAACCGGACTATCTTCCTCGTACTGGCACTGCACGACTACCGCGTCGCCGAATCGCGGCGGCTTGTGCGGGTGGACGATGACCAACTCACCTTGCCAGAACTGCGGCTCCATGGATGTTCCCTCAACGTAGAGGGAATACGCACCTTTCACGCCCACAAGGGTCGGAGGCCGGCGCACAAATTCTACAGGCCCTGCAGTGAGTTGGAATGCGCCGCGTGTATGAGATCCTGCTGCGGTACCGAATACGGGGAGGTCTTTGGGCATATCATTCATGTTTGGTAGCGGAGGTGCAGTCGTTCCGAACCGGACGTCTGTCTGGATGGGTGCCGACATGGCCGCTGCGCCGTCGCTACCCAACAACCACTCGGGGGTGGTTTCAAGGGCGGCCGCGATCTTCTCGATAGTGTCGTATCGAGGGCTCTTGGTTGTGCCGTCCAGAATCTTCCGCAAGGTCTCCTTCGCGCCGGTGGCCTCTATCGAGACGCGCTGGACGCTTTTGTTCAATGCTTTCAAGCGTTCCTGGATGCGTTCATTCAACATGTTGCTCATGATGCGTATTATATGACGCATCCCCTAAAGGTGTTACCGGATTAAAATACGTTGACACGGCGTACTAAAATACGCATTCATGCCGCATGACCTTGTGCGATCAGCTACTGAAAACCGCCGACATGTTTTGCGCCGCGACCGGGATGTCGCGGGCGCGGGTGTCCACTATCGTCCTCTCCGGAGGGCTCCGGATCGACCATATCGAAGCGGGCGGCGACATTCGCACCAAAAGTTTCGAACGCGCCATGCAGTGGTTTTCCGACAACTGGCCCGACGAAGCGAGCTGGCCTGATGGCGTCGCGCGCCCGGCCAAGGCGCTGAAACTGGAGGCCGCCGAATGAAAGTGGCCCGGTCGCACGTCTCATTTCTGCAAGGCGCCGTTCCCCTCTGGAGCACTCCTCCCAGCCGCCTTGCATCTTCGCGCCGGAGCGCGCGGGTGCTTCCTGCCGCTCCGGCGCGTTTTTCCCTTCTTCTCCGTTTCCTCGTCCGCGCGGTTCCTCATTCCGTGCGGTTGCCCCGGCCCGGCGGGTGGTGGCGGACCTTGCCCGCCGGGCGCTTTCGCTTTCGTTCTCGATTGGCATGCGGGCCTCCTTGATCTGATGGCTCGACCTTAAGCGCGCGCTGCGTGCGCTTCAGTGAATCCTTTCAACCAAATGTTTCCTTGCATTTTGCGGGGTGTTTTCGTGCGCCTGATTTCCGAAGAACTGATCCTGTCTCTCAAGGGCGTCACCGACGCCTGCTACCGGCTGGGCGGCGGGGTGACATCGTTTGCCCTTTTGACGCGCGTCGGCGTTTCCACGCTGGTGAAGTATGCCACGCTCGGCGAGCGTCGGGGCGACGGCAGCCACGAGCACGGCGCCACGCTGATCCCGGTCGACATCGCGGTTGAGGCGGACCTGCGCGCCGGTTCGCCGATCATCACCTCGGAGATGGCACGGCAGCTGGGCTTCCGACTGGAGCCGCTGGCCGAACGCATCGTGATCGAAGCGCCGCTCTCCGAGGCGGACGTTCTCGCCATCATGGACAAGGCGACGGACGTCTGGCGGATGGCGCGATCGGCCTTTGCCGATGGCCGGATCGACGCCATGGAGCGTCGCGAGCTGAGCCAGCAGATCCGCCGCATCATCCGCGCTGCGGAATGCGTGTTGGCCCGACTGGAGGCGCTGTGATGCTGGCTGCCTCTACCTCTTCCGTCATCCTCCAGCCCATCTCTGCGCGTGCTCGCGCCATCGTTCGCCGCGCTGGCGCCAGCGCGGATAAGACGTTCTTCAATGTCAGCGTCGATGACGAAGCGGCGATCGCCGAGGCAGTTGAAGCCGGCTATCTCGTGCTGCTGCGCGGGCATGACACGATCTGGCGGATCACGGCGCGCGGCGAGGCCTATCTCACCCAATTGAGGGGAGCGCACTGATGGGCACGCCAAAGCTTTCCCCCGACCAGACCGCCATTCTCGACGCCGCCATCAAGGGCGGCCATTTTCGTTCCGAGACGCAGGCGCAGCGGATCAAGTGCCGGGCGCTGAACGCCAAGGGGCTCATCCGACGCGATCCGAAGGACGGTGATGTCTGGTATCCCGCCGAGGGCTTGAAGCCGGTGGCGGCTGCCGAACCTGCGCCGGAGATCGCAGCGCTGCCGACCGTGCTGCCGGCGGATGCGTCTGACCTGATGGCGACCGTCCAGCGGGCACGCCAGCTGCTCGACGAGGGTGATGTGATGGCCGCTCGGCGGCTTGCCGGCGGGGCCTATCTCGAGGCGAAGGCGGCGGCGCAGTTTGCGGCCAGCTTTGGCGCGGACGGCCGGCGGCTGGTGGAGAAGGCGCGGCGCCTGCAGGCAGATGCGCTTTTGATCGAGACGCGCGCGATGATCCGCATTGCCGAGGCCTATGATGCCGCGCAGGCGGCGGGCGATGCGGCCACGCGCGGGCGGCCGAAAAATGTTTCAGATGAAAACATTTTCCCGTTCACGCTCGACGAGGCGGGTATCAGCCGGACCCAGATCCATGCCGCCCGGCAGCTCGCCAAGGCGGAACGGGCGACGCCGGGGATCGCCGAGCGCGCCATTGCTGCCCGCGTGGCCGCCGGGCTGGAACCCTCACGTGCCAATCTCAAGGCCGCCATCGGCACGAAGACGGCGACGAAGGAAGAGCGCGGCGACAACCTTTATGAGACGCACGCCGTCGCGGTCCATACGCTGGCGGCGCTGGAAGACTTTTCTCCGACCGTGTGGGAACCGGCCTGCGGACGCGGTGCGATCAGCCGCATCCTGGAGGCGGCCGGCTATAGCGTCATACTGTCGGACCTCGTGGACTATGGGACAGCGGACGCGCACGGCGAGGTTCAGGCCGTCATCGATTTCCGCGAGACGAAGCCGGGTGAGGGCGAGTGCCACGACATCGTGACGAACCCGCCCTATGGCGAGGTGCTGAACTCCTTCGTCGCGCATGCGCTGCGTGTCCACCGCCCGACGAAGATGGCGCTGCTGCTGAACCTGAACTTCCTGGCGGGATTCGCCGACGACGATCGCAACTTCGTCATGGATGAGTTGCCGCCGGCACGCGTCTACGTCTTCAAGCGTCGGCTGCCGATGATGCACCGCGACGGCTACGAGGGGCCGAAAGCCTCCAGCAGCATGAACACCGCCTGGTTTATCTGGGAGCGGCAGCCGGACGGCACCTATGGCAACGCGACGCTGGTGCGCCGTGTCGACTGGAAGGATTACCAGCCGGCGGCGGAAAGCGAGGCGGCGGAATGAGCATCGGCCGCACCTTTCCGGAAGCCACGATCGAGGCCGGCGGGCGGCGCGCGAAGGCGCTGCAGATCACCTGCGCGGAGTGCGGCGCCGTCGCCTACTTCGCGCATCAGACCGGCAAGAGCCGGAAGCCGCCTGTCGCGGCACAGCAGAGTTTCCAGAACAAGGGCTGGGTGGTGGGAAGTGGTCCGCGCAAGGACTTCTGCCCTGAGCACGCGCAGCCCTCCGCAAGAAAGGGCAACACGGACATGAAGCATCCGCAATCCGCCGTGGCGATCGCCGTCGAGGCCGCGCCGCGGGCCGAAGCACCGCGCACCTCGACCGTCGAGGATCGCCGCCTGATCAACATGAAGCTCGCCGAGGTCTATGCCGATGGCGGCTATGT
>NZ_OBQD01000023.1 GCF_900220975.1 Rhizobium subbaraonis
GCCGACGGCGACGTTCTCCTTGACGCTGGTGCCCGACAGCGCCAGCGAGGTCGGTGCCTCGTTGACGTCCTGGACGCCGATGGTGAAGGTCTTGGAAGTCGTCTTGCCGCCGATGTCGGTCACGAGAACGGTGACCGAATGGCTTTTCGCCTTCTCGTAGTCGACCGATTTGGCCAGTTGCAGGCTGTTGCCCGAAAGCTTGAAGATGCCGCCCGGATTGGACGACAGGCTGTAGAAGACCTCGCCGCCTTCCGGATCCTTGGCCGAGAGCGTGCCGACCGTGGCGCCGGCCTTGATGTTCTCGGCAACCGAAGACTTGGACAAAGATGCCGCCGTCGGCGCCTCGTCCACATCCGTCACCTTGATGGTCAGCGCCTGGCTGATGCTGCTGCCGGCGCTGTCCTTTGCCACGACGGTGATCGCATGCGACTTGGCCGTTTCGTAGTCAACCGCCTTGGCGAGTTGCAGCTTGTTGTCGACGATCTTGAAAATCCCGCCCGGATTGGACGACAGGCTGTAGGTGATCTTGCCGCCTTCGGGATCGGTTGCCGAAAGCAGGCCGATTGTCGTGCCGACCTTGGCAGCCTCCGCGACCGTGCTCTTGCTGAGCGCGAGGCCGGACGGCGCCTCGTTCACGTTTTGCACGCCGATCGTGAACTGCTTCTCGAAGGTGTTGCCGCGATCGTCCGCCACCTTAATCTTGATGACGTAGCTCTTGGCCGTTTCGTAGTCGAGGCCCTTGGCGACCTGAAGCTTGTCGCCGACGATCCTGAAGGCGCCGCCGGCGTCGTTCACCAGCGTATAGGTGAAGCTATCGCTGTCCGTATCGGTGGCCGTCAGCTTTGCCACCTGCGTCCCCACCACCGCGGTTTCCTTCACTGATGACGAGGAGAGCCCGATATCGGTCGGGGCTTTGCCGGTGACGGTCTCCGTCCCCTCGCTCAGATCGATGATGCTGGTGCCGAACCGCGCGAACTCGACATTGTTCAGGAGCGTCGTCGCCCCGCTTGCCGTGTCTAGGATGGCAACGCTGCCGTTGGCGTTGTTGGTGATCGTGTAGCCGCTGCTCGCTCCGGCGAAAATGATCGTGTCGTCACCGAGACCGCCGTCGACGATATCGTTGCCGCCCCTGCCCTCGATCGTATCGTTGAAGCGGGTCCCGACATAGACGTCGTCGCCGGTCGAGCCGATGAAATGCTGGGCGTACTGGTCGAGCTGGTCGGCGAAGAGGTTTTGCCGGCTCTGATCGCCGTTCGGTCCGTACATGTGGCCAATGGCGAAGTTGTGGACCTCGCCGCTGGCCTCGATATCGGCTTCTTCGGTGCTGCTGGACGGGACCGCGTTGTAAAGGTCGAGGCCGGTGATGCGCAGCTGCGCATTGCCGCCGACGAAGTACCCATTGCTGTCGTAGCTGCCCGTCCCGCGCGTGCCGTATTCGATCGTGTTGATGGTGCCGGCAACCGTGTGGGTATCGAACCAGTATTCAAGATCGCCGTGGGCGAGCACATATTTGGAGGCGCTGGTGCTGCCGTAGCCCATCAGCATCTCGGCGCCGCTGAACTGGCCGCCATTGTCGAAGACCGGCATGCCGATGCCGCCGATCGCACCGGCATCAGCCAGGAATCCGCCGCGCAGGAATGCTTCCAGATCCATGCCGCTGGAGCCGGATGCATCGATCGTGATCGTTCCCCTGGGCTCGGAAGCCTGCGACGCGTTCGAGGAATTGCTGTTGGCTGTGGCGGAATCGGACATCTCTGGCTCTTCATCGAAAAGGGCTGGTGGCGGTTGCGATCGCCGCGCCCAGCCGCGACGACAATGCTCAAGGTTGCTCTGCCGAAGGATCAGGTTGCTGCCGACGCCGCCCGGCGAAGCAGCTATCGACAGTCGAAAAGCAATGTAACCCCCTGAAAAGCCAGCCTCATCCGCCCGCCCCAAAAGTAGGTAGAAGCCAAAGCTCCGCCATCCGACACGCAAAAGCGGTCGGCAAAGACCAAAAATCGTATGTATGCTTTCGATGGCAGCGTGTCAGAAAACGTCCGTGGCCGAACGTGCCTGCGCGACGCGCCTCTCCGGCCCCGAGTGTGAGCAATTCTCGAAATCGCGCACCATCCGAGCCGAAACAACCATTAGTTATCATGAATTTTGTAGTCAAGTATCAAATCAGGCGGAACGGCATTTGTTCATCGGGAGTTGAAGACCGACTCACGCGGCCCGGAAACGGCGGCAATTGAATTGTCGATGTGGCGAAAAAGCATCAGGGCCTTTCGCCGACGCGGCTTTCACCGCAAGAAACAAATTTAAATTACGCATTTGAATATAATAGCATTTCTTTGAAAGCGGCGGGGCGCTTCCTGCCAGCACACCATCACTTGCGCGGCAAAAGCTTGGCGGAAATGCGACCGCGGTATTGACGTTGCGCAATTGTGGTCCCTACCTGTAGCGAGGTCATCGAGCGCTGCCGATGAACCGAGGACAACCGCTCGTGGCGGTGCTGTGGCCCCGGATGGTCTATCCCGGGTGCAGCCGGGTCGCCACGCCGCTCGGGCGACAGCGACGATGATGCTGTATCCCGCCTGCCGGCTTTGTTGCCGGGGCCGGATCGATGATACGCCTGCGAAATTCTGAGACATCATTTTTATGACGGATGCGCTGCCGCGATCGCTGTCCCGCCCCGTCGCACCCCTATTCCGTGAAGTTCTTCGAGACGAGGCAAGCCCATGACGAAGCCTTTCGCATTCGCCACCGTCCTGATCGCACTGGCAGCCGTCCTCCCGGCCAGTGCTTTCGCCCAGAATGCGCCACCTTCCGTGACCGTCGCCAAGCCGATCGTGCGCGAGGTCATCGACAACGATGAATTCATCGGCCGTTTTCGCGCCGTCGACGAAGTCGCCGTCCGCTCCCGCGTCGGCGGCTACCTGCAGGAGGTACACTTCAAGGACGGCACGATCGTCAAGAAGGGCGATCTCCTCTTCGTAATCGACCAGCGACCGTTCCAGACTGCGCTCAACGAAGCCAATGCCGCACTCGAGGTCGCACGCTCGACGCTCACCTTCGCAGACGCCCAGTTCAAGCGTGCCGATGCCCTTGTAAAGAGTGGCAGCCAGGCCATCCAGACACTTGACGACCGCCGGCGCGAATTCGCTTCTGCCGAAGCCAATGTGCGCGGCGCCGAAGCCGCCGTCGAACGCGCCAAGCTCGACCTGGAATATACCAACATCACCGCTCCGATCTCCGGTCGCGTGGACCGGCGTCTGATTTCGCCGGGAAGCCTGGTGCAGACGGACCAGACGGTGCTGACGACGATCGTCAGCCTGGATCCGATCGACTTCTACTTCGATGTCGACGAGCGCCGCCTGCTCTCCTACGCCGACACGGCGCGCGCGGCGGGAACGCAGTTGCAGGAAGGCGGAAGCGAGTTGCCGGTGACCGTGACCATTGGCGACTTCCAGCAATCCGCCTTCGACGGCAAGCTGAACTTTGCCGAAAACCGCGTCGACGACCAGACCGGCACCATGCGCATCCGCGCACGCCTACCCAATCCCGACTACATCCTGCAGCCAGGCCTCTTCGGCCGCATCCAGATCGGCGGTTCCCTGCCCTACCGCGCGATCCTGGTGCCCGACGAGGCCATCGGATCGGACCAGAACGAGCGTGTCGTCTACGTGCTGGCCGAAGACGGCAGCGTCAGCACCAAGCCTGTCCGCACCGGGCCGCGCCTCTACGGCTATCGCGTCATCCGCGACGGCATGACCGGCGACGAGACGATCGTGGTCAACGGGCTGATGCGCATCCGGCCCGGCATCAAGGTCGCCGCCGAGAGCATCACCCTTCCGCCCGAACGCCAGGACGACGTTCCCGAAACGATCAGCGCGGAGCAACTCCAGTGAGATTTGCCCATTTCTTCGTGGACCGCCCGATCTTCGCTTCGGTCCTCTCCATCGTGCTGCTCATCATCGGCAGCATCGCTTACTTCCAACTGCCCGTGGCGCAATATCCGGAAATCGCGCCGCCGACGATCGTCGTCCGGACGTCCTATCCAGGCGCCGACGCCCAGACGATCGCCGACACCGTGGCTACGCCCATTGAGCAGGAAATCAACGGCGTCGAGAACATGCTCTACATGTCCTCCTACTCCACCGCCGACGGCTCTATGGCGCTGACGATCACCTTCAAGCTCGGCACCAATCTCGATCAGGCGCAGGTGCTGGTGCAGAACCGCGTCGCGATCGCCGAGCCCCGGCTCCCCGAAGAGGTCCGCCGCATCGGCATCACCACGGCGAAAAGCTCGCCGGACCTGATGATGGTGGTCCACCTGCTGTCGCCGAACGACCGCTACGACCAGCTCTACATATCCAACTACGCCAAGTCGCGCATCCGCGACCGGCTGGTGCGCCTCGACGGCGTCGGCGACGTCACCCTGTTCGGCGAACGCGAATATGCGCTTCGCATCTGGCTGGATCCCGAAAAGCTCGGCGCCTACGGCATGACCGCCAGCGACGTGGTCCAGGCGCTGCGTGACCAGAACGTGCAGGTCTCCGGCGGCGCGATCGGCGGACCGCCGACCTCGGGCACGAACGCCTTCCAGTACACGGTCACGACCGAGGGCCGGTTCTCCGATCCGCGGCAGTTCCGCTACGTCATCGTGAAGTCCACCGACGCAGGACGCCTGGTGCAATTGCAGGATGTCGCCCGCATCGAACTCGGTGCCAAGGATTACGTCTCCAACAGCTATCTCGACGGCAAGCCCGCCGTCGCGATCGGAATATTCTCACGTCCCGGCACCAATGCGCTGGAGGCGGCCGCCTCCATCCAGAAGGTCATGGACGAGGTATCGCCGGACTTCCCGCCGGGCCTCGAATACCGCATCGTCTACAACCCGACCGAGTTCATCTCGGAATCGATCAACGAGGTCTACAAGACGATCATCGAGGCGGCCATTCTCGTCGCCATCGTCGTGCTCGTCTTCCTGCAGTCCTGGCGTACGGCACTCATCCCGATCATCGCGATCCCCGTGTCTCTGATCGGCACCTTCGCCTTCCTGCTTGCCTTCGGCTTCTCGCTCAACATGCTGACGCTGTTCGGCCTGGTGCTTGCGATCGGCATCGTCGTCGATGACGCGATCGTCGTCGTGGAGAACGTGGAACGCAACCTCGCGCTCGGCATGACGCCGAAGGAGGCAGCACACGTGACGATGAACGAGGTCGGCGCCGCCGTCATCGCCATCTCGCTGGTGCTGATCGCCGTTTTTGTGCCGACTGCGTTCATCCCCGGCATTTCGGGACAGTTCTACCAGCAATTCGCCGTCACCATCGCGGTCGCAACCGCGATCTCGGCGCTGAACTCGCTGACATTGTCGCCCGCGCTGGCCGGTATACTGCTGCGGCCGCATTCCCAGGAAAAGCACAGCAGCAATCCGCTGACGCGCGTCGTCCGAAAGCTCTCTGACGGCTTCAACCATGGCTTCGACCGGCTCAGCGAAGGCTACGCCTGGATCGTCCGCCACCTCGTCAAGAGCTGGACCGCGATCGCAGCCAGCGTGCTCGTCTTTGCAGGCCTCCTCTATGCAACCTGGCACATGGGCCAGGTGGTGCCCCGCGGCTTCATCCCCACCATGGACCAGGGCTATGCGATCGTCGTCGTGCAACTGCCCGAAGGCGCCTCGCTGGCACGTACCGATGCCGTCGTGCAGCGCGCATCCGAGATCATCCAGAAGACGCCGGGCGTGCAGAACGCCGTCGCCTTCTCGGGCTTTTCCGGAGCGACCTTCACCAACGCCTCCAACGCGGGCGTCATCTTCGCAAGCTTTTCGAGCTTCGAGGAGCGGCTGAAGAATGGCGAGGATGCCAACCGGATCATCGGGGAGCTCTACGGCAGCCTGCAGAGCATCCAGGAGGCCTTCATCATCGCCGTCCCGCCGCCCTCGATCCGCGGCATCGGCAATTCCGGCGGCTTCAAGATGCAGCTTCTGGATCTCGAAAGCGCCGACATGCGCCGCGTGCTGGGTCTCGCCTACCAGATGATGGGAGCGGCGAACCAGACCGAGGGGCTAACCGGCGTCTTCACGACCTTCTCCGCCTCCAGCCCGCAATACTTCCTCAACATCGACCGCGACAAGGCACGCGCCCTGAACGTGCCGATCCCGAACATCTTCGAGACGCTGTCGATCAACCTCGGCACCTCCTACGTGAACGACTTCAACGCCTTCGGTCGCGTCTACCAGGTCAGGGCGCAGGCGGACCAGCAGTTCCGCCTGGACCAGGAAGACATCCTGGCGCTGAAGGTGCGCTCGGCAACGGGCGCGCTGGTGCCGCTCGGCACGCTGGTGGACATCCGCGACGCCAGCGGGCCGACGCTCGTCCAGCGCTACAACATGTACGTATCGGTTCCGCTGCAGGGCAATCCCGCCCCCGGTGTGTCGACCGGGACGGCGCTGGACAAGATGGAGGCGCTGGCCAAGGAGATGCTGCCAGCCGGCACCTCGTTCGAATGGACGGAGCTTGCATTCCAGGAACGGGCGACCGGCAACACGGCGGTCTACATCTTCGCCCTGTCCGTCATCTTCGTCTTCCTGGCACTTGCGGCGCAATATGAAAGCTGGGTGCTGCCGCTCGCGATCATCCTGATCGTGCCGCTTGCGGTGCTCGCAGCGCTGATCGGGGTACACCTGCGCGGGATGGACAACAACATCCTGACCCAGATCGGCCTGATCGTGCTGATCGGTCTGGCGGCGAAGAACGCGATCCTGATCGTCGAGTTCGCCCGCCAGGCCCAGCGCGAAGGAAAGACGGCGGTCGAGGCGGCGGTGGAAGCGACAAGGCTTCGCCTTCGCCCCATCCTGATGACCGCGTTCGCCTTCATCTTCGGGGTGGTCCCGCTGATGATCGCAACCGGCCCCGGCGCGGAAATGCGCCAGTCCCTCGGCACGGCCGTCTTCTCCGGCATGCTGGGCGTGACCTTCTTCGGCCTGTTCCTGACGCCGGTGTTCTTCGTCGCGCTGCGCTCGCTGGGCCGCCACAAGGCCGAGGCGGTGGCTGAACGACGCAAGGACGCGGCCCTGGAGGCGGCAGACCTTTGATACAGGCGCGGCGCCGGATCTTCCGGCGCCGCTCGCTTGCGGCCGCCTCGCCGGCGCGTGCCTTGGGCCGCAAACTCGCCGGCGCGTTCTCCGGCAATACCGCGCTCGCTGCGAACGAATGGCAGGAGTTCTAACCAGCACCAGGAAGTTAGCGGGCGGCGGCCCTTGGCTCCGCCGCCCGATCGATTGCGTCGGCAACGGACGAGCACGCCGCTTCGGGCCTACTATCCGGCCAGATTCAGGCAAACCTGCCAGCGCACGGCAACCGCAGGAACTAGCTGCGATGGGTGGCAGCGAATTCCTGCGCGGCGGTCTCCAGAAACTGCGCGCGTCCGATATCGCCTGCCCCGTCCTGGATATCGGCCGCGATTGCCGCCTTCAGTGCTGCGGCGTCCTGCGTCCTGATCGCTTCGAGCGCTTCGGCATGGCGATCGACCAGATAATGGTCGTGGAGATTTTCGGCCGCAAGCCGCATGAACGGACCAAGCCGCAGCCACAGGGATTCGATCAGCGGCAGCAGCACCGCGCTGGAGCGCGCCTCGTAGAGGCAGCGATGGAAGTCGAAATTGGCGGCGATCCCGCCTTCTATATCCCCCCGCCCATAGGCCTCGTCGACCAGGCGATCGAGGTGTTGCAGATGGGCGAGCCGGATAAAATCGATATGTGCCAGCGCCCGCTCGGCGGCGACCGTTTCGAGCGCGATGCGGGCAGACAGAATCTCATCGAACCTGTCGGGGTCGATCAGCGGAACGCGAACCCGCCGGTTATCCAGAAGCTCGATCGCGCCGTCTGCAACGAGGAACTGCAGCGCTTCCCGCACCGGCATGGCGCTGACATCGAGCATTTCGGCAAGTCCGTTGATGGTCAGCGGATGCCCGGGCCTGAAGCGGCCGGTCATGATGGCATGGCGCAGCGTGCGGTACACCCATTGCTTGATGGACTCCGTCGCCTGCCGCCCTTCGATCACCATCATGTGGATGCCCCTCTTGCAACGCAAGCCTGCAGACGATCTAGTGAAGTTCCAGAGCTGAAGGTGCGTTATCCCCTGACTATTTTTCACGCATGCACAATATTTGCCCTTTGCAGTTTTGATCAAATTATGATTTGTTGTGATCATATTCAAGAAAAGACTATCACAACATCGAAAAGAGCCGCAGAAGCGGCCGAATGCCACCACCGGACGACGGCGAGGAAACCGCAGTCCGGATGAGACAGGGGATCAGATGGACCAGTCCAGCGCGACTGCATCCCATGGCGGCGCCATAGGTATGCACGGCATCAAGAAATGGTTCGGCAACTTCCAGGCCGTCAATGATGTGAGCCTGGAAATCCGGTCTAACGAGTTCTTCACCCTCCTTGGCCCTTCCGGCTGCGGCAAGACCACGCTCCTTCGCATGATTGCGGGCTTCGAATTGCCCTCGGAAGGCAGCATCAGGCTGGATGGCGCCGAAATCGCGCACCTCATGCCCAACCAGCGCCCTGTCAACACGGTCTTCCAGAACTATGCGCTCTTCCCGCACCTGACGGTCGCCGAAAACATCGGCTTCGGGTTGAAGATGCTGGGAAAGCCGAAGGCGGAGATCGAGGCCGTCGTCGCGGAGATGCTGAAGCTCGTGCACCTCGAGGCACGCGGCAACAATCTCGTCACCCAGCTTTCCGGCGGCCAGCAGCAGCGCGTGGCGCTGGCCCGCGCACTGGCGCCGCGGCCGAAGGTGCTATTGCTCGATGAGCCGCTGTCGGCGCTCGACCTGAAGCTCAGGAAGTCGATGCAGATCGAGCTGAAGCGCCTGCAGGCCGAAACCGGCATTACCTTCGTCTTCGTCACCCATGACCAGGAAGAGGCCCTGACGATGTCGGACCGTATCGCGGTCATGTCGCAGGGGGAGGTCCGCCAGGTGGGCGCGCCCTGGGAAATCTACGACCGCCCGGCCGAGCGCTTCGTCGCCGACTTCATCGGCGAGACCAATTTCATCGACGTCGACGTCGTCTCCGTCGGGACCGACCGGGCACTCGTGCGCCTGCCCTCCGGTGCCGAGATCCCGGCGACGTTCCCGGCCGGAACGCAGCCGAGCGGAAAGGTCACGATCGTCATCCGCCCGGAACATGCCAGCGCCACGGCATCGGCCGCTACCGCGCCGCTGAGCGGCACCATCCACGACATCGTCTATCTCGGCACGGATACGCACCTGCACGTCCGCCTCGCCGATGGCAGCAGCTTCATGATCCGCCTGCAGAATGCCCGCAGCGGTCCTTGCGGATATTCCGTCGGCGAGGAGATCGGCATCGAAATCAGCGACGACGTCGCCCAGATCCTGAGGGACTGACATGAGCGTCGACGCCGCGGAGCTGAATGAAAAACTGCACAGGAAAGACATTCGCGATCGCTGGTTTCTGAGCGCTCCGGCCCTTATCCTCATCGGGGTCGCCAGCGTCGGACCGCTGCTGATCGTGCTGCTCTATTCGTTTCTGGCGCCCGGCAACTACGGCGACGTCAAGTGGGCGTTCTCGACGGACGGCTGGTTCAACGTCTTCTTCTCCCGCGACATCTTCGACGACACCGTCTCGCTGGCGGACGCCCATTTCACGATCTTCTGGCGATCGATCCGGCTGGCGCTGGCGACCACAGTGCTGTGCCTGATCTTCGGCTTCCCCACGGCCTACTTCATCGCCACGCGCCCGCCGCAAAACCGCTCGATCTGGCTGTTTCTGATCACCATTCCGTTCTGGACGAACATGCTGATCCGCGCCTTCGCTATCCAGGAAGTGATCCGCGGCGAAGGCCTGATCAACACGCTCCTGATCAAGCTCGGCATCATCCAGGCGCCGATCCAGATGCTGTTCACCGATTTCGCCATCCTGCTCGGCATGACCTATGTGCATCTGCCGCTGATGGTGCTGCCGCTCTATGCGAGCCTCGAGAAGCTCGATTTCCGGCTGATCGAGGCGGCCTACGATCTCTACGCTTCCCGCTTCAACGTGTTGATGAAGGTCATCGTGCCGCTGGTGAAGCCCGGCATCATCGCAGGCTCCATCCTGGTGTTCATCCCCGCGCTCTCGTCCTACGTCATTCCCCGTGTGCTTGGCGGCGGCAAGAACCTGATGATCGGCAACCTCATCGAACTGCAGTTCGGACAGGGACGAAACTGGCCGCTCGGCGCCGCGCTCTCGGTGACGCTGGTCGTGATCGTGCTGTTCGCCATGCTCTATTACGTCCGAAACGCCGGAAAGAGCGGAGGCAGCGCCCATGGCTAAGAACTTCTCCATCCGGCGGCAGCCGGGCTTCGCCACGCTCGCGATGTTCAGCTTCTTCGTCCTTTACCTGCCGATCGCGACACTGGTGGTCTACGCCTTCAACTCCGGCACCTCGATCGCCACCTGGGAAGGCTTCTCGCTGCGCTGGTTCCAGAGCGCATGGCAGAACCAGCAGGTCATCGAAGCGTCGATCCGCTCGCTGCAGATCGCTTCGATCGCCGCGGTGATCGCTACGGCCTGCGCCACGCTGGCGGCGCTCGCAACGACGCGGACGGCTCCCTACCGCGGCCTGACGTTCAAGTATTCCATGGTGAACATGCCGCTGCTGGTGCCGGAGATCGTCACCGCCGTCGCCCTTCTCATCCTGTTCTCCCGGATCAAGGTGTGGACCGGATATTCCGGCCTCGGCTACCTCATCCTCGCCCACTCCGCCTTCTGCGTTCCCTTCGCCTATCTCCCCATCCGCGCGCGGCTGGAAAGCATGGACCTGTCGCTGGAGCGTGCGGCGGCGGATCTCTACGCCAACGCCTTCCAGACCTTCCGCTATGTCACGCTGCCCCTGTTGTGGCCCGGCATCCTCGCCGGATTGATGCTCGCCTTCGTCATTTCCCTGGACGACGTGGTAATCACCGAATTCGTCAAGTCCGGCGGCCAGGACACGCTGCCGACCTACATGCTGGGCCAGTTGCGCCGTGTGGTCACGCCGGAAATGAACGCGATTTCGACCGTTTTCCTGATGCTGTCGCTCGCCATCGTCACGGTCTTCTTCTTCCTCAGCCGAAATCCGCAGAAAGACGACAGATAACAACGCACCACAGGAGAACAGCATGAAGTTGAAACTGGGAATTGCCGCCTTCGCCGCCGGCCTGATGGCTTCCACCGCCATCGCGCATGCCGCCGGCGAACTGAACATCTTCAACTGGGGCAACTACACCAGCCCCGAGATGATCAAGAAGTTCGAGCAGGCCTATGACGTGAAGGTGACGATTACCGACTACGATTCGAACGACACGGCATTGGCGAAGGTCCGCCAGGGCGGCCACGGCTTCGACATCGTCGTTCCCTCCGCAAGCGTCATGCCGATCTGGATCTCCGAAGGGCTGCTGCTGGAGTCGCGCCCCGACCAGATGGAGAACTTCAAGAACGTCGATCCGCAGTGGGTGGACGTCCCCTTCGATCAGGGCCGCAAATATTCCGTTCCGTGGCAGTGGGGCACGACGGGCGTAACCGTCAACAAGTCGGTCTACTCCGGCGACATCAACACCTCGACCATCTTCATGGACCCGCCGCCGGAGCTCGTCGGCAAGGTCAACGTGCTGCCTGAAATGTCCGACGTCATGCACATGGTCGTGACCTATGCCGGCGGCGAGCCCTGCACCGGCGACCTGACCGTGCTGAAGAAGGCACGCGACATGCTGATCGCCGCAAAGCCGAAGTGGCTTTCGATGGACTACGGTAACATCGAGAAATACGCCAAGGGCGACATTGCGGCCGGCACCAACTGGAACGGCGCATCCTTCCGCTCCCGCCTGCAGAACCCGGACGTCGTTTACGGCTACCCGAAGGAAGGCTACCCGATCTGGATGGACAACGCCGCCATCCTCGCCGACGCCAAGAACGTCGACAACGCCAAGCTTTTCCTGAATTTCGTCATGGATCCGGAAAACGCCGCGATGCTGTCCTCCTTCGCCCGCTATGCGAATGGCATCAAGGGCTCCGAAGCCTTCATGCCCGAAGACATGAAGACCGCACCCGAGATCGTCATCCCCGAGGAATTCAAGGCCGCCGGCAAGTTCAACCTCGCCTGCGCGCCGGAAGTCCAGGAACTCTACACGAAGATCTGGACCGAACTGCAGAAGTGAGAAACACTCCCGCACCCCCGGAATTCCTTCCGGGGGTGCGGCAATATCAATCTGTCGCAGCGCCCGTCGCCTCACGCGATGCAACGGTGCTGCCGTGAGGAGGAACGCCGGCGGCTCGGTCAGTCCGCAAGGGCCGGCGCATATTGAAAATGACCCCCACCTTCAAGGACGACAACGGCTTCGCCCGTCGTGACGTTACGCTCGCCAACTGGCGAACCGCCCCTTACAGCCGATGGGCGTTCCACAATCTCAGGAGCCTCGTTCCAACGGCAGAGATAAGCTGCGCGAGCACGGAGCGGGAGGTGGCGCTGGAAAGCGGCCACCTGCTTGCGACGAAGATCAAGACCGACGTCGAAGGCGTCGACACGATCAGGGGCATGCTGGAGCACGCCCACACCAACGGCTTCGTGGTCATGCGGGAAGGCCGCGTCGTCTGCGAATACTACGCGCCGCATTCGGACGTGAACGACCGCCACATCGTCTTTTCCGTTTCCAAATCTCTCACAGCCATCGTCTCCGGCATTCTAGAGGCCGAGGGCGTCATCGACCCGGACCATCCGGTGACCGACTACCTGCCGGAAGCCAAGGGCAGCGTCTACGGCGACTGCACCTATCGCGACGTGCTGGACATGCGCGTCAGCCTGGATTTCGAGGAGGCCTACCTTGATCCGAAGGGCGCCTTCGCCCGCTATCGCCGGGCCATGCTCTGGAATCCGCCCGAGCCCGGCGAACAGCCCGAAAACCTCGCCGACTTCCTGCTGACGCTGCAAAAGGCCGACCGGCCGCATGGCGGCCCCTTCTACTATGCCTCGCCCAACTCGGATCTGCTCGGCGTCATCATCGACCGGGTAACCGGCCGTCCCTTCCCCGAACTGATGTCGGAACTGCTCTGGCGGCCGATGGGCGCGAAGAACGACGCCTATGTCGCGGTGGACGCGATCGGCACCGCGCGCACCGCCGGCGGCATCTGCGTCACCGCACGCGACCTCGCCCGTGTCGGCGAGATGCTGCGCCAGGGCGGCAGGGTCGATGGCCGCCCTGTCGTTTCGGCGGCCTGGATCGACGACATGGCGGCAAACGGCGACCGCGACGCGTGGCAGGCCGGCCGCAACGTCGATCTGCCGAACGGACGCTATCGCAGCCAGTGGTACCAGTCCGGCGAGGCCGACGGCGCTTTCTGCGCGATCGGCATCCACGGCCAGTGGCTCTATGTCGACCCTTCGACAGCGACCGTGATCGTCAAGCTTTCCTCGCAGCCCGACCCGCTCGGCGACGAGACCAACCAGGACAGCTTCGGCTTCTTCCGAACCATATGCCAGTTGGCGTTCTGATAGACAGGACCAGGAAACCATGCAGAAAGAAGCAAGCTTCATCATTCGTAACGCCCGCATCCTCACCATGGACGAGGCCAACCCGCGCGCCGAAGCGATCGCGCTTTCCGGAAATCGCATCCTGGCGGTCGGTTCGGAGGCACAGATCGATGCCTTTTCCGGTCCCGACACGCATGTGATCGACGCGCGCGGCGCAACCGTGCTGCCCGGCTTCAACGAGGCGCACATGCACATCTTCGGCGGATCGGTGGAACTGACCGAACTGTCGCTCTATCGCGTCAAGGGCTTCGAGGCTCTGGAGAAGGCGGTGAAGGCCTACGCCGCCGCCAATCCCGACCGCCGCCTCCTGATCGCCCAGCATGCCGACTACACCATCCTGTCCGACGAGGAACGGCTGACCCGCCATCATCTCGACCGGATTCTGCCCGATCGGCCGCTGCTGATCGTCGCTCCCGACCATCACGTCGCCTGGGCCAACACGATCGCCCTGAAGCAGGCGGGCATCCTCGAAGGCCGCGATGTCGGCGTCGGAAACGAGATCGTCATGGGCGAGGACGGCCTTGCGAACGGCGAGCTTCGCGAAAGCAACGCCATCCGTCCGGTCTCCGCATTGGGCGAGACCGGCGGGCGTGAAATGCTGGGCGTCGGCACCGGCGGCGAACCGGAAAACGTGACGCCGGAGGAACGAGCCGGCGATATCGAGGTCCTGAAGCAGGGCCTTGCCTATTGCGCGTCGCTCGGCATCACCTCCATCCAGAACATGGACGGCAACCTCTACCAGCTCGAAATGCTGGACGAGATCGAGAAGACCTCCGGGCTTCCGGTGCGCGTGCGCATGCCCTACCACATGAAGAACTTCATGCCTCTCTCCGACCTGGAGCAGAAGGCGGCGAAGTGGCGCGAGCGCTTCACCGGCGACCGGCTGCGCTGCGACTTCGTCAAGATGTTCATGGATGGCGTTACGGAAGGCGAAACCGCCGTCTTCGTCGACGACTACAGTCACAAGCCCGGCTGGAAGGGCGATCCGCTGTTCAGCCAGGAGCATTTCGACAGCATCGCCGTCGAGGCCGACCGGCTCGGCCTGCCCGTCGCCGTCCACGCGATCGGCGACGGCGCCGTGCGCATGGTGCTGAACGGTTACGAGGCGGCGATCGCGGCGAACGGAAAGCGCGACAGCCGCAACCGCATCGAACATATCGAGGTCGTCCATCCCGACGATATCCCGCGTTTTGCCTCCCTTGGCACGGTGGCATCCATGCAGCCGACGCACCCGCCGGGCAGCGCCGGGCTGCCGCTCGAACCCTACCTGTCGTTCATCGGAGAGGAGCGCTGGCCCTACGCCTTTGCATGGAAGACGCTGGTCGACGCCGGCGCCGAGATCGTCTTCGCCACTGACTGGCCGGTCTCTCCGCTCGATCCGATGGGCTGCATCCGCGATGCGATGTCGCGCCAGCCATGGAAAGAGGGGCTTCCCGACCAGCGGCTGTCGCTGGAGCAAACGCTCGCCGCCTATACCAGGACCAGCGCCTGGCTCGAATTCATGGAAGATAGGAAAGGCGTGCTCAAGGCCGGATATCTCGCGGACGTGGTCGTTCTGTCGGGGGACGTGGAAGCGTCGGCAAGCGAGGATCTCGCCGCCATCCGTCCGGTCGCCACGATCTGCGACGGTCGCGTCACGTATCAGGCCTGAGGACGAGCGCGATGCGAAACGTTACCGTCGCAGCCACGCAGATGGCCTGCACCTGGGACACGGATGCAAACATCGCTCTGGCGGACAGTCTCGTCCGCCAGGCGGCTGAAAAAGGCGCAAACGTCGTACTCATACAGGAACTGTTCGAGACGCCCTATTTCTGCCAGGACCAGAATGCCGACTTCTTCGAACTGGCCAGTCCCTTCGGGGGCAACGCCCTCATCGGCCATTTCGCGCGTCTGGCGGCGGACCTCGGCGTCGTGCTGCCCGTCAGCTATTTCGAGAAGGCGGGTCGCGCTTATTTCAATTCGCTCGCAGTCATCGACGCCGACGGGCGCGTGCTCGGCAACTATCGCAAGAGCCATACCCCCGATGGCCCCGGCTATACGGAGAAGTTCTACTTCTCCCCCGGCGATACCGGCTTCAAGGTCTGGAACACGCGGTTCGGCGCCATCGGCTGCGGCATCTGCTGGGACCAGTGGTTTCCCGAAGCCGCCCGCAGCATGGCGCTGATGGGCGCCGAGATCCTGCTCTATCCCACGGCCATCGGCAGCGAGCCGCACGACCCCACGATCGACAGTGCCGGCCACTGGCAGCGGGCGATGCAGGGCCACGCCGCCGCCAACATGATACCGGTCGTCGCGTCGAACCGCATTGGCAGGGAGGACGGGCTCAACGGTACCTCCATCACCTTCTACGGCTCCTCCTTCATCGCCGACCAGACGGGAGCGAGGGTCGCCGAGGCCGGTCGCACTGGCGAGACCGTCATCACCGCCACCTTCGACCTCGATGCACTGGAGCGGCAACGCGCCGCATGGGGTCTGTATCGTGACAGAAGGCCGAACCTCTACACGCCGATCTCGTCCCTGGAAGGCAGGCACTGAGCCTGCGTTGTGGCCGTCAGTTGCTGTTGGGCGCAAGCATCATCTGCTCCGGCCTGAGCGTGACCTCGACCACGTCGTCCGGCAGGATCTCGGTGTCTTCGTCCGCCTCGATTCCGGTCAGCGCGCCGTCGACCTTTCGGTGGACCACCACGCTCAGGCCGGAGTTGTCGTCGCGTAGCTGCGCCTTGATGGCGCCGGTATAAAGCAGCTTCTCGCCCGAGGCGCGCAGCCGGCTGGAGAGCTTTTCCTTCTCGATCGTCGCCTCCCGCAGTCGTTCGTTCAACTGGGCACGGTGCTGCTCCTTCTGAAGCTCGATATTGCGGGTGAGTTCGGCGCGCGTGCGTTGCGCCATCACCAGCCGCGACTGGATGTCCACCTGCTGGCCTCGCAGCTCGGCGAGCGTCTGCCGTTCGTCGTCGACACGGCTGACCATCACCAGCCCCTTGGTGGCAGATCCCTCCATCCGGTCGACGGCAGCCTGCTGCAGGATAAGCGCCTGCGCATTGTGCTTGCGGCTTTCCGCAAGCGTCGAAAGTTCATCGTCGACGCGCCTGAGCGAGCTTTCGAGGAATGCCCTCTGGGTCACGAAAGCCGACCTGCGCATGGCAAAGTCCCGTCGTTCGAAATCCGCAAGCTCGTCGATGGACTTGCGGGAAAGCGGCGCAGAATAGGCTGGCGAGAGGTCGAACGTGTCCTGGTCGGCCAGTTCCGCGCTGAGGCTGATCGCGCGCGCCTCCTGGCGCACCAGGTCGATCCACAGCTCCTCGTTCTCGTTCTTCAGATCGGGTGCCGTCATCAGCGGATTTTCGGTGCGAAAGCGGAGGGCGTCGAACCCGCCGGCGAGCGCCACGGCATGGCGCACCGTCAGCCCCGGCCTGTAGGGCACGGCCCCTGGTCGCGACACGTCACCTGCGATGTAGAAGGGCCGGTACTCCAGAAGCTCGACGGTGACGTCGGCGGCCTCGATGCGGCCATCCTTCGTAAGCCTATCGCCCAACGACTGACGCAGGTCGCGAATGCTCAGCCCCTCCGCTTCGACCTCGCCCAGGAAGGGCACGGAGATGTCGCCATCGACGTTGACAGTGACCCGCCGTCCGAAATCGGCGACGCCGAAGACGCCGATCTGCAGGATATCCCCCGGCGCCAGCCGGTAGGGCGCCCGTTCGGTAGCTGTGGCACAAAGGGGTATCACGGCCAGCATCGTCGCCAGGCTGACGGCGCGAAAGGCAAACGGCTTCATGGCTTGGTCTCCAGTTCTGCTTCCGGAATTTCGGACACCGGCTGACGCACCCGGATCCAGTCGACGTGGAAGGTCGCCGGAAAGGCCGTCGTCGCATCCGGCGATCCCGGCCAGTTGCCCCCGACCGCGAGATTGACCAGCAGGAACATCGGCTTGTGAAGGTCCTGCGGCGTCGGCGTCTCGAACACCGCCTGCCCGTCGAGCGTCCAGACCAGCCTGTCCGCGGTCCAGATCAGGCCGTAGACGTGGAAATCCTCCGATAGGTCAACCGTCGGCACCGTAGCTCCCGTTCGCGCGGATTTGTCGCCGGCGGGGATGGCGATGCCGCTGTGCGCGGTGACATGCAGGGTGTGGGTGTCGTGTCCGAGCACCTCGAGCACATCCAGCTCGGGCGGCCACGTCCGGTCGGTGGGAAGCAGCCAGAAGGCAGGCCACAGGCCGCGCCCGCGCGGCACCTTCGCGCGGATTTCGACCGCGCCGTAAAGGAAACTCAGCCGGCGGTAGGGCGTCAGCAGGCCGGAGGCGTAGGCATAGCCGCCGCTCTGTGCCCGCAAGGCGTCAGGAACCTTGTTCGCGCGGATTTCCAGCACGCCGTCCACCACGCGGTAAGGCTCCAGCGCCTGGACCTCCGGACTATCGCCAGCCGGTCGCGGATCGACGTAATATTGCAGCTCGTTGTTGCCGGAATTGCTCCGCCCGCCGCCGGGATAGTACGGCAGCCAGATGCCGACATCACCGAGCTGCAGATCGAGCCGGTCGAAATCGTCCTCGAAGATGACCTTCCATCCGTCGGTCGATATGGGGACTGCCGCCGTCTGAGCCCTTGCCGGGGCCGGCGAGGCGACCGCGACGATCAACGCGAGCACGCCCAGCACGCTCGCCTGCACGCCTATGATCCGGCAAAGC
Organism: Rhizobium subbaraonis; assembly: GCF_900220975.1. Lineage (GTDB taxonomy): Bacteria > Pseudomonadota > Alphaproteobacteria > Rhizobiales > Rhizobiaceae > Mycoplana > Mycoplana subbaraonis. Next base: position 18,241 of record NZ_OBQD01000023.1, read on the forward strand.
ACCGGCCAACCCAGCATGCCGAGCCGGAACATGATCAGCGCCATTGCGACCAGCAGACCGAAGGCCGCCGCAGCATTGCCCCACGCCTGCCCCTCGATCCCGGCGAGCCGATTGCCCGCGATCATTGCCAGCGCCAGCGACAGGAAGCCGACGGCTGCGAGCATGGCCGCGTCGGCCATCGGACGATGCGACCGCACGACGATCATCGGCACCATCCAGGTCATCACGCCGAGCGGAACGCAGGCGGCCGCAAATGCGATGGTCGAGGGCGTCGCCTCCGTAAACGCCGGGAAGGCGAAGCCGATGACCGGTCGGGCAAACAGAATCGCCGCAAGCGCAATGGCTGCAAGAAGTCCGGTCAAGGCCAGCAATTCCCTTTCCACGATCGCACCGGCCCCAGGTGTGACGGCGCCGGCAATGCCGGGTCCGGCTGTGCTGGCGTCAATGGTACTGGACCGCCCTTCCCCGATCTGCCCCATCTGCACGAGCAGCTTCGGATAGCGCACCTGCGCGATCGTCGACAGCAGGCCGAGGCCGATCATCGCCAGGCTGGCACCAAAGGAGAACAGGCCGAGATCGTGCGGCGATGACAGGGCGGACGCGATCCAGCGGTTTGCTCCGAGATAGAAGACCCAGACCGCGGTGAAGGCGAAGAGCGGCAACGACAGCCGCGCCATGGCCGCAAGCGACTTGAGACCAGGCAGCGACGACACGGGCCGAGCGAAGAGCAGTGCCAGGATAGCGTAGTAGACCGCCAGCACCGCGAAGGTTCCCGTCACGCCGCCATAGAGGAGGCCGGCAAGTCGCGGCGCCGTCATGCCGAGTTGCAGGATCAGCGCCAGCGCCGTGAATTCCCAGAGCCGCGAAGCGGCCCGGTAGACCGTCACAGGGCCGTTCGCGATCATGGCCATCACCCCGCCACCGACGGCAAGGACTGTATCGAGCGGCGAGAACGCGATCTCCGCTCCCGCCATCAGCAGCGCGACCGGCACCGTCACCGCCATCGCAAGAAGGCCGACGAGCCAGAGCGCGCCGAGAATGTCGCGCGCAGCCTTTGTCGCAGCAGGCCCGGCCTTGCCCACGATCTGCTTGTCGGCCAGTTGCGACAGGCCGAGATCGACCCGGCCGGCATAGGTGAAAAGCGTCGTCAGCAGCGCGAAGCGGCCGAACTCGACGGGCCCCAGCAGCCGCGGCGCCATCAGGGTCGTGCCGCAGCCGAGCACGGTCAGCACGAGCGCACCCAGCGCATAGGTGGAGGGTCGTCCGATCCAGGCCGCCCGTTGCAAACCACTCAGCCAGGTCATCACAGCCGACGCCCGGCCGGCCACGAACTGCGGCGGCCCGCCTGCGCGGCAGGTGTCCGGCAGCGCGCTCATGGGTTCACCGATACGATACGGGGACGAGCGGCCGGAACGGGTGCGGCTGCATATCGGTCGAAGGCCTCGGTCGAGCGGATGATGCCGCACATCAGCAGGTCGGCACTGGAACGATAGCGCCTGCTGTTCTCGTACATGAACGAAACGCTTTCGCATGTCTCGTGCAAGGCGGCGTAGCGGCGGTATTCGACGCCGGCGTCCCAATGTTCGCCGCGACTGACCTCGCTGCGCGCCTTTTCGTCGAAGGTGGAAAACAGCTTGAAATGCAGAAGCGCCCCGGTGACGGGCGCCACCGCCAGCGGTTCGGTCCGATGGTTCGTCGCCCACCGGCGCCCCGGCCTGCCGCGCATAAGCGGTACCTTGGTGATATCCGGCGGCAGCGATCCGAGGCTGGAACGCTGCATGCCGATCAATTTGCCCAGGCGATGCTGCCGAAGATTGCGCATCGCCCGGGCGACCGCCATCTCCCAGGTGCTCATCCGCCGGTAGCGCGGATAAAACACCCGAAGCCGCGGCCCGCCGACGGCTTCGACGTCGAGAAAGCGATTGGAAAACGGCAGGCTGGCCTTCCGCCTGACGACGTACTCCGCGTCGAAATAGGGACAGGTCTCAACGAACGGGGTCCCCCGGATATAGACGGCGTCGGCGACCGGGCCATCGGCGTACATGTCCACCATCGTGGCGAACATGCCCTCATGGCCGGATTTTTCCAGATACCGGCAGAACTGCCCGAGCCCGACCCTTTCGGCATGCGGATAGACCAGCAGTTCGTCCGCGTCGATGAACAGGCACCAGCCGCTCTCGCCATGACGCGCCACCATCGCGTTGATCCAGTTCATGCCGCAGCCGGCTTCTCCGAACGAATCCTTGGTGTGGTAGACGACGCAATCGCCCTGCGAGAGCAGGAATTCCGTGGAGCCGTCGTCCGAGCCGTTGTCGCAGACGAAGAAGCGCTCGACGCCGAGCCGGCGGTGATAGTCGAGGAGGTGCGGCAGCCGGTCGCCCTCGTTGCGCACGACGAGATAGGCGCCGATCACGCCGCCGCCGTCCTGTGATTGCCGTCCGTCGATACGCGCAAGCCTTGGCTCCATGTCAGGCAGTCCTCATCTTTTTCAGCCTCGACGGCGCATGCGCGTCGCCGACAACGTCGGGCTGCGCCTCGCGAGCGAGAACAAGGAAGAAGGTGAAAGTCAAAAGGACCGGCAATGCGAGGATGCTGACTTCGGTCAGCCCCATCACCATCATCAGCAGAACGGGCTGGTCGCGTATCGCATCCGGCCTCGTCCACATCCGCGACACGAGAACGCCAAGAAGGGTGAAGATCGGCAACGCACCCAGAAAGCCAAGATTGAAGATCGCCTGAATATACATGTTGTGGGCATTGACCGGCGCCCCCTGAAAAGCGCGCCCGACGCTTTCGATCAAAAGCGCTTCGGTTCCGCCGAATCCCCAGCCGAGAACCGGCTTTTGTGCGATCAGCTCTCCGGATACGATCCAGAGCTCGGTTCGACCGGTCAGCGTCACGACCTCGCTGATGGATCCCGTACGCGCCAGCGGTCCCAGGAGAAACGTCAGGTCCGGAAACTCGCCCACGGCGAGAAGTGCCATGGCGAAGATCAGGCCGGCACCGCCGAGGGCCGCCATCGGGCCTAGCAGCTTCCGCTCGCGCAGCGATATCACCAACCACACGACGATCGTCGCCGCGAGCATCGTGCGGCTGTCGGCGGCTATGATCGCGGCAAATCCCACCAAAAGTGCGGGTAGAAACAGCATGGCCGGCAGACGCCGGTGCCGTCTAAGCACCACCGCTAGCGTGACCAGCAGGGCAGCCTGCGCCCCCAGCACGTTGGGATGTCCGGAGAAACCGCGCAGACGGTAGACGCTTTCTTCTGCCGAAGGCGGCAGCCATGCAATGTCCGGCAGTGCGATCCCGGATATAAGCCCGATCGTCAGGAAGACGAGCAGCGTTTGCGTCAGCAGGCGTATCGTCGCCTCCGCACCCAGGACTGAGACGACGATACATGCCAGGATGAGGTAGGAGATCAGGCCGAGCGAATTGGCAGCGGTATAGGCGGGGATCAGCGACCAGGCGGAGGACGCAAAGGCCACACAGCCATATATCAGTGCCAGCACAATGGTCTTTTCCCGCAGGAACGGTACCAGCCGGCGAACGTGAAACGGGAAGATCAGGAAGACCAGCAGCCAGGCGACGAGTTTCGTCATGTTCTGCCAGTCCATGCCGCCTGTGCGGGCATAACCATCCATCCGCATGCCGAAGCTCAATCCGAAGAAGGCGAAGACGAAGAGCAGGGTGATCGCCCATTTCCGTCCGGCTGCGGCTGCGACCACGGCGACCGAACCAAAAGCGACCGCACCGAGCGCAAAGGGAAGCACAGCCGCGATCGACTGATTGGCCGAAAGCTGCGCCAGAATGAACACCGGAAAGACGCCCAGCACCAGCATCGCGCCAAACAAGATGTCGGGGACACGCCGCTCCATTCCGCCGCCGTATCCGGTTGCGTTCATGACTTCATCAGCCTGTTCAGATCACGCCGGATCGCCGATGCGTTCATGGCGGCACCGGCAAGTCCGGCCAACCCCATTGACCCGATGCCATAGAGGATCACGTTCGGAAATACTGGCTTGTCGGGCGCAATCGGCTGAGAGATGACCTCGGCATCCGGCTTGAGCGCCCCCGTGGCCATGGCCCGGGCGGCTGCACGCGTATGGGCGTCGTTCAGCAGTTCCGCATCGATGGCGGCCTGGCGCCGAAGCTGTGCCAGTTGGAACGTCGCCTTCTCTCGTTCGACCATGGCGCGCCGGATCCGCGCGACCTCGCTGATGAGACGGCTTTCCCTTTCGACCCAGTTGTCGGCCTCCACGCGGGCGCTCCGAACGATGCGATCGCGCTCGTCGGCAGCCTGCTTGAGAATGTTGCGGGACTCCGTCGACATCACCGCGAGCCGCGACATGCTCTCCGTCAGGCTTTGGTTGAGCCGCTGGATCGTGGGCGAAGCAAGCACCTCCGGCGCACTATCGAGAGTGTTGTCGGCCTGCATCCGCGCCAGCGAATCCGCCCGCGTCTGGGCATCGATGAGGCGGGCTTGTGCTGTGGCGAGTTCGTCGCTGAGGGCACGCAACTGCGCCTCGAGCGCGATCTGCTCGCCCTGATCGATCAGACCAGAACTGATCATGAATTGCTCCACCGCCGCCGACGAGTGGTCGGCCTCGCGCTGCGCCTCGTCGATGCGATCCTTCAGCAGCGCCTTCATCGCGTCCGCATTCTGCGCCTTGCGCTCGACCTGCGAGGCCAGGAAGGCGCGCACGAGCGTGTTCGTCATCGCGGCGGCCTTGTCCGGATCGTTCGAGCGGAAGCCGACGCGAACGGTGTAGGACTGCCGGTCGCGGCGAAGCACCATCTTGTCCAGGAGCTTTTCCTTCACACCGATCAGGACAACCTCGCCGCCCGAACGGTCGGTTTCGAGCGGCAGCATCTTCGGGTCTTCCCGGGCGATGCTCTCGGTGACCACGTTTCCGAACATTCCGGAGACGAACCCTGCGACCTTCGTCGCGACGCCGGGCTTGGACATGAATTCGTCATCGAAGGCCAGGCGATGGGTGTTGACCACGGCATCCGAAATGGCCTCCGAACGGAAGACGTCGAGCTCCGACAGGATGAAGCTTTCGTCCAGCGGCTGCCGGACGGCCTGGGGATAGTTCGCCTGCCCTTCCATATCCGTCGGCCTCAGCACCAGCGTGGCGGTCGATTCGAAAACCGGCGGCAGGAACGGCCAGGCGACCGCGGCCATCACCAGCACGGAAGCAGCCCCGTCGAAGAAACGTCGGACGGAATAGCGCGGCCTCGCCTCGATGGGCTCGTTCACGTGAGCCTCCGGCGCCAAGAGCATCGGCGCGGACAGCTCCGGCAGAGACTCCGGGCCGTTTGACGGAGCACGCTGGCTTGCGGGTTTGCGGGTTCGCCTTTCCATGGCACCCTCACGGTTTGCTTCTTACGAGTGAATAAAGCCTGCTACGCATCGGCCCCGAAATGAGCCTGAAGCCGGAATAGAGCGTCGTCACCATCAGGAATTCGCGCAGCGTCAGGAAGCCGGCCCTGAAGACGTGCGTGCGGAAGCGGACGTCGTTGACCAGATAGCGGAATCCGCCTCGCCGCTCGTTCAGCCCGGCGCCGGCGCGCGCGCGCACCAGCACCTTCGGAATGATGTGGAATTGCGCGCCGGCAAGCGCCAGCCGGATCCAGAGATCATAGTCTTCGAGCAGCCCGAAGCGCGAGCTGTAGCCCCCGACGGAGCGCAGCAGGTCGGCCCGGACCGCGACCGACTGGTGCACGATGACGTTGCGCCACCGCAGCGCCTTGATGATCGCATCGTGCACGGTGGGCGCGATGCGAAGCCGCACCGCCGGGCTTTCGTCATCGAACTCTTCGGCCCAGGCGGCGACGATATGCACCTCCGGATGAGCGTCGAGGTAGCGGTACTCGATCTCGATGCGATCCGGCAGGCAGATGTCGTCGCTGTCCATGCGCATGATCACCGGCATCGTGCAGGCCGTGAGGCCCGCGTTTAGCGCGGCGGCCAGTCCGCCGTTCTTCGAAAGCCGCACGACGCGGAACTCCCAGGCGCTTCCGATCGCGGCAAAGCCTTCGATCACCTGCTCCTGGTCCGCCCCGATCGGGCCGTCCACGACGAGGACGATCTGCGCGGGCGGCAGCGTCTGCGCCCGCAGGCTGTCCAGGCAGGCGGCCAGGTTGGCCGCCTTTTCCTTCATGTAGGTGGCGATCAGGACGGAGACCGCCGCAGTGACCATCGCGGTGCTTTTGGCGTGATGCCTGCCGGAGGCGCATCCGCCCTCATTCTCCGGCTGCGCGGGAAGGTTCCTGTGCATGAGCTCACTCAGCACCCCTGCGAGACCAGACCACGCCCGGTGTCCTGAAGAGGATCTTCAGGTCCAGCAGGATCGAGCGCTTCTTCACATATTCGCGGTCGTATTCGACACGGCGGTCGTAGCTGACATCGTTACGCCCGCTAACCTGCCACAGGCCGGTAATCCCGGGCAGGACGCTTGCATATTCGCCGACGTGCTGTTTGTAGTGCGCCAGTTCCGCGTTGGTCACCGGCCGCGGCCCGACCAGGCTCATTTCGCCGCGCAGCACGTTGAAGATCTGCGGTATTTCGTCGAGGCTGGTAGAGCGGAGGAACTTTCCGATCGGCGTGATGCGCGGATCGAAGCCGAGCTTCTGGCGCTCCTTCCATTCGAAACGAGCGTGTGGATGGTGGAAGAGATATTCCTGGAGGCATTCTTCCGCCCCGACGATCATGGTCCTGAACTTCAGGCAGCCGAACGGCTTCGTCTGCTTTCCGATCCTTGTATGCCTGAACAGTACAGGGCCGCCGTCGAGCGCCACGAGCATGGCGATCAGGACGAAGAGCGGGGCAAGCAGAACCATCAGCATTCCGGCGACGACCACATCAAGCGTGCGCTTGAAGGCCTGGCCGGCAGTCTCGAAGAAACCGGCATTTCGCCATGCCGGCATCGCATAGGCGAGTTTTCGCAGCTCGTTCAAAGCACCCTCCCCTTCTTGTTTTTCAAGCGGTACTGCGGAGATGCGTCTCCGCGTTCGAGCGCCCCAAGGACACCACTCGCGCCTGTCGCTTTGCAAGGAAACAGAAGGGCTACCCCTTGAGAGGGGAGCGGGAGATATACTTATTTCGGGACATAACCAGTTCGAGCATCGCGGATTGAGAACCGCGCAGGGAACCTCAACCAAATTGGTACGGCATGACCAAGCCTGGTACGCCGAATTCATCAGGCAGGATCTAACCTCGTCGAGGCCGTCCTCCCACTTAGGTATAGCTTCGGTCAAATTTTGGGGAGCATGGGCCTGCGCGATACATTAGGAAAAAACAATTGATGCAAAAATGGGCGCATGCTATAAATATTTTTCTACAGACAAATAGAAACACCCACATTAGGTATCTATAAAGTTTGTTATTTAGTATATTTTTGATTATGTATAACTTCTACGCAACTTAACTTCTCTCGTTAACTATATCGTTCTGCGTTTGACTTCGGGAGAATTCAGGCGAGCGAATGTCGCGCCATACGTGATGATCTTGGAGAGACGCATGACGCATCACATTTATATGCTTGAGACATGCCGATTATTTCGGGAGGGAACACGTATCCTGCTCGATTCGTTTGCGTTTGAAGTCGTCGGCGTGGGAGAGACGCTAGCCGATATCGGCAAGTTGCCGGATGCCGGCACATCCCTTTTGTTCATCGTGGGTACGCTCGAAGACGCCACCGCATCAGATGCCATAGCGGCCATTCTGAATCTCAATCCCAGGGCCAGGATCGTCGTTCTCGCGGACAACTACGACCCCGAGGCCGCCGACACGGCCGTCATGCTCGGGGCCAAGGGCTACCTGCACAAAGGCCTGTCGGCGGATAACTTCATCAAGGCCCTGCAGCTCATTGCTGACGAATGCTCGGTGGTCTCGGGCAGTGGGACCGGTAGCAGGAACATCACCCCGGAAGCGGACGCGAGGGTGGAAGCCGCATCGCCGCCTCCGGCAGCAGATGCCCCCGTTGCAACCGCACTCGACGAATTCGCACTGCAGACCGATCTCGGCGCTGCGCCGCAACACGCACACGCTCCACCGCCACCGCTCGGCGATGGCCGCGGTGGCCTGTCTCCCCGCCAGAAGGCGATCCTGAAGCTTGTAACCGCAGGCGCCTCCAACAAGGAGATCGCGCGCAATCTCGATATCAGCGAAGGCACCGTGAAGGTGCATATCAAGGCGATCCTGCGCAGGATCGCCGTGAAGAACCGCACACAGGCTGCCATCTGGGCGCTGGCTGCAAAGCACTCGGAACCGTGGACACGCGACAGCACCAATGATCGATGATTTGAAACCTCTTCATCGATCATTGCTGTAAGGGACGGGCGATCGCTTCCGCTGCGACGCTCGGCCGGCTCAGCGCTTCACGCAGAGCGCGGCGCGAGGGACGCCCGAGGCATCGAAGAAAAACCGGGCGCTGGAATAGCCGGTGGTCCGCGTGACCAGTGCCAGGGTCTGGCGCTCCTGCCCTTCACCGAATTCAAAGGCCAGCGCGCCACCGGGTCGCAGAAAATCGAGCGCGTCGTAGATCAGCCGCTGGTGGATCGCGATGCCGTAGGGGCCGCCGTCGAAAGCCTCACGCGGCTCGTGCTCCAGAAGGTGGGCGCGATCGGCCGTCAACCGGCCGCTGGAAATATAGGGTGGATTGCAGACGACCATGTCCACCATGCCTTCCAGGCCCTGGTGCCGGATGTTCTCGAACAGATCGCCCTGCACGACCGTGACCCGGTCCTCCAGAGAGAAGCGCGCGACGTTGCGGCGCGCAACCTCCACCGTTTCCGGCGTCAGATCGCAGGCGTAGACCCGCGCTCCTTCAATGTTGCGGGCAATTGCAATACCAAGATTACCGCTGCCGCAGCACATGTCGATCACGACGGGTTCGGCCACCCCCTGCGCCACGTGCTCCACGCAGACATTGCCCAGAAGCTCCGTCTCCTCGCGCGGCGCCAGAACGTTCGGCCCAAGCTCGAAATCCATCCCCATGAACCGGATCAGGCCGGAACCGGCGTCGACTGCACCGAAGGGAACTCCGGCGCCTGCACCCGCGCCTGCCGGCCCGGTATCCATCGTGTGATGTGACGACATGCGCAATCCTCCTAGTGCCAGCGTCTGGTGGCGGGGCTTGCCGGTTTCCAGCCATGGTCCCGTCTGGGACAGGCATCCGGCGCCAGCCCGATGTTCATACCGGGCATCACCAGCGTAAAGACGGCCGCGCCGGGGCATCAGGGTTAACCCGTACGGAAACGGCATCGCTCTCATTGGGTAGCCCGTTTGCGCCGTTGCTCGGACAGGTGGCATCGACAACACTCCAACGCCAGGCGTGAGGGACGCCAGGTGCGGGGGCACCTGTATCCACAACATCGTGCCCAGAACACGCGCCGGGAAAACCGAGCATCGCGAAGCAAAAAGCACGAAGGGACCGCTATGTGCGGAGTGATCGGATATTTCGGCGATCGAGTGCCGACCCAAGAGGCGAGGCATCTCCTGCATCGCATGGCCGTTTCCGTCCAGCACCGCGGGCCCGACGATGCCGGATTCTACATTGGCGACGGCATCGGCTTCGCCCACCGGCGGCTCTCCATCGTCGGCATCGCCGACGGTCATCAACCCATGGCGAATGTCGAGGGATCGCTCGTTGTCTGTTTCAACGGCGAAATCTTCAACTATGTCGAGTTGCGCGACATGCTGGAGGCGCGTGGCCATCGCTTCCGCACCACGTCGGATACGGAAGTCATCCTGCACCTCTATGCCGACAGGGGCGACGAATGCGTCGACCATCTGAACGGCGATTTCGTCTTTGCCCTCTGGGATGCCTCGCGCCGCCGCCTGCTGATTGCGCGGGACCGGATGGGCGTGCGCCCGCTCTTCTATGCCCGCCGCGAAAATACGCTTTTCTTTGCCTCGGAGGTAAAGGCGCTGCTCGGCGTTCCGGGCTTGAGCGCAGAAATGGATCCCTTCGCTCTGGATCAGGTCTTCACCTTCTGGGCCCCCGTCCCGCCCCGGACAATCTTCAAGGACATTTCGGAACTGCCGGCCGGCCACCTTCTCACTGCAGACGACGGCGGGATGACGGTGCGGCCCTACTGGGATATTGCCTTCCCCGACGCGGCGGAGCGCGAGGATGGTCGCGCGGAGGCCGATGTCGCAGACGAGGTGCTGGCCCTGCTCGACGATGCCACGGCGATCCGCATGCGGGCCGACGTGCCGGTCGGCGCCTATCTCTCCGGCGGCCTCGATTCCTCCATCACCTGCGCGCTCGCCAAGCCCTATGCGCAAAGTGGTCTGCGCACCTTCTCGGTCACTTTCGGCTCGCAGGAGCACGACGAGAGTTCCTACCAGCGCGAAATGGTCCGTGCCCTCGGCACCGAACATTCCTCGATTTTCTGCGGATCGGACGAGATCGCCGAAGCCTTTCCCTCTGTCGTTCTGCATACGGAAAAGCCGGTGGTCCGCACCGCGCCCGCCCCGCTCTACCTCCTCTCCCGCCACGTCCGCGACGAGGCGATGAAGGTGGTCCTGACCGGCGAAGGCGCCGACGAGGTCTTTGCCGGCTACGATATCTTCAAGGAAGCGAGGGTCCGGCGCTTCTGCGCCCGCCAGCCCGGCTCGCAGCGGCGCTGGCAGCTGTTCCGCCGCCTCTATCCCTATCTGCCGGGCCTGCAGCAGCAATCGCCGGATGCGCTTGCCGCCTATTTCGGCGCGCATGACGACGACCCCGCCGACCCACTGTTTTCGCACCGACCGCGTTTTCGCAGCACGGGTGCGGCGAAGATCTTCTTCTCCGCAGCGCTTCGCGAAGAGCTAGCCGGCTACGATGCGGCCGATGAGCTGCTGGCGCGCATACCGGCCGATTTCGCCCGCTGGCACCCGCTGCACCAGGCGCAGTATCTGGAAACCAAGTTTCTCCTGCCGGACTACATCCTGTCGAGCCAGGGGGATCGCATGGCGATGGCACATGGCGTCGAGGGGCGCTTCCCGTTCCTCGATCACAGGCTCGTAGAGCTTGCCGCCCGGATCCCGCCCGCCATGAAGCTCAAGGGCTTCGTGGAGAAGAGCATCCTGCGCAAGGCGACGGAGGGCCTGCTGCCGCCAGCGATCAACACACGCGTCAAGCAGCCCTACCGCGCCCCGGACAGCGCCTCCTTCTTCACCGGCGCCGAACCGGACTATGTCGGCCGTCTCCTCAACCGGACGGCGGTCGAGAAGACCGGGCTGTTCAATCCGCTCGCCACGGAAAAGCTGCTTTCCAAATGCCGGCGGCAGGCCAACGGCTTCCGCGACAACACGGCCTTCGTCGGCGTCCTCTCGACGCAACTCTGGCACGAAGCCTTCACGAAACGGTCTGCCTGGCAGCCCGGACACCATGAACCGTCACGAACAATCCAATATGGAGACGCATGATGGCGACCCTGAATGAAGAAATCCGAGCGTTCATCGTCGAGAGCTTCCTCTTCGGCGACACGTCCAGAACACCGGGCGACGACGATTCCCTGATCGAGAACGACGTGGTGGATTCGACCGGCATCCTCGAACTGGTCGCCTTTGTCGAAGACAATCTCGGAATTCCGGTCGCCGATGCGGAGATCCTGCCGGCCAACTTCGATTCCATCGCCAAGCTCGCAGCCTTCGTCACGTCCAAGCGCGGCGGGCTCCAGCAGGACGACGCGGCCTGATCAAGGCACCCGCGGTCCAGCGTTCCTGCCGAACGCGGCCGAAACGATAACCTTGCGAGGATCAGGCATGCGCGTCGAAGAGTTCCTGCGCAACAGCGCCCGTCTTCACGGCGAGAAGATCGCCCTGGTTGCAGGCGCGAACAGGTTGAGCTTTGGCGAGCTCGACGCGGTTTCCGACCGCCTTGCTGCAGCGCTGCAGCGGGCCGGTCTGGAGCCCGGCGACCGCGCGCTCGTCTTCATGGACAATTGCTGGGAGGCGGTGGTCTCCATCTTCGCGATCCTGAAGGCCGGCTGCGTCTTCAGCCCGATCAATTCTTCCACCAAACCGGACAGGCTTTCCTACATCCTGCGCAACTGCCGCGCCCGCGCCGTCATCACTCAAGCGAAACTGGAAGGCATCGTGGAGGCGGCGAGGCCGGGCTCGAGCGTCGATTGCGTCATTGTGGCCGGCGCCGCCGGTGAGAGCGGCAAAGATGTCATGCGCTTTTCGGACTGCATCGCAGATCCTGGAGCCACGCCCCGTCACGGCGGCATTGATATCGATCTCGCCATGCTGATCTACACGTCCGGTTCCACCGGTCGGCCGAAAGGGGTCATGATGACCCATCGCAACGTCGAGGCGGCAGCGACCTCGATCACCACCTATCTGGAGAATACGTCCGACGACATCGTCCTCAACGTGCTGCCGATCGCCTTCGACTACGGTCTGTACCAAGTCCTCATGGCAATCAAGATCGGCGCAACCATCGTACTCGAAAATTCCTTCGCCTTCCCGCAGGCGATCTTCGACACGATACTGCGCGAAAAGGTCACCGGCTTTCCGCTCGTACCGACGATGGCGGCGATGATCCTCAACATGCGCGACCTGCGCCCGGGCTTCCTGCCGGGCCTTCGCTACATCACCAACACGGCCGCCGCCCTGCCGGTGGAGCATATCGGCCGCCTGCGCCGGCTCTTTCCCGGCGTCACGCTCTATTCCATGTACGGGCTGACCGAGTGCAAGCGCTGCACCTGGCTGCCGCCGTCGCAGCTCGACGTCCGGCCCGGCTCCGTCGGCATCGCCATTCCCAACACCCAAGCCTATGTGGTCGACGACGAAGGCCGCAAGGTTGGTGCGGACGTTGTGGGCGAACTCGTCATCCGCGGGCCGCACGTCATGCAGGGCTACTGGGAGGACGAGCAGGCGACCGCACGGGTGCTTCGACCCGGTCCTCATCCATGGGAGCGCGTGCTTCACACCGGCGACCTCTTTCGCACCGATAGCGACGGCTTTCTCTACTTCGTCGGCCGTAAGGACGACATCATCAAGTCGCGCGGCGAGAAGGTCGCGCCGAAGGAGGTGGAGGCAGCGCTGCACGCCTGCCCCGGCGTGTCCGAGGCGATCGTCTTCGGCATTCCCGATCCGGTTCTCGGACAGGCCGTGCATGCGGTTGTCGTGGTGAACGATCCCGCGCTGAGCGAACAGGTCGTGATCCGCCACTGCCAGAAGAACCTCGAGGATTTCATGGTGCCCCGCTCGGTCTCGTTCACGAATGAGCTGCCGAGAACCGACACCGGCAAGCTGAGCCGCCGGCTGGCGGCAGACGAATTCAACAGACAAGAAACGGAGATGGCGAAATGAGACCGGATGCACGCATGGACGCCGCCTTCTCCGCCGAAGCGCTGAAGCTCGATCCGGCCCGCGAGGTGGCCCGCATAGCAGAAGCGCTGCGAGATCAGGTCCGCACGCGGATGCGTCGCAGGGGGCTGGTGCTGGGCCTCTCCGGCGGCGTCGATTCCAGCGTCTGCGCGGCGATCGCCGTACACGCGCTGGGCGCCAAGAACGTCTTTGCCCTCTATATGCCCGAACGCGATTCCGACCCCGAAAGCCTGTCGATCGCCCGCGAGGTCGCCGACACCTATGGCATTGCCGGAGAAGTGGAGGACATCGGCCCGACGCTGGATGCCATGGGCTGCTATCGCCGCCGCGACGCCTTCATCCGCGAGGTCGAGCCCGCCTACGGCCCCGGCTGGGCCTGCAAGGTCTCGATATCGAGCCCGCTGGAAAGCGATCACTTCGCCATCTCGACCCTTGTGCTGCAGGCGCCCGACGGCTCCATCCACCGCAAGCGCATGCCGGCCTCGGTCTATCTCGGCATCGTGGCCGCCACCAACATGAAGCAGCGCACCCGCAAGCAGATGGAATACTATCACGCCGACCGGCTCAACTATGCGGTTCTGGGTACCCCAAACCGGCTCGAGTACGATCAGGGCTTCTTCGTCAAGAACGGCGACGGTGCTGCCGACGTGAAGCCGATCGCCCATCTCTATAAGTCCCAGGTCTATCAGCTCGCCGAATATCTCGGCGTGCCAGAGCGCGTCGTCGCCCGCCCGCCCACGACCGACACCTGGTCGCTCGCCCAGACGCAGGAGGAATTCTACTTCGCCCTGCCCTACGACCGGATGGACCTGTGCCTCTTCGCCTTCAACGAGAACATACCGGCGCGGGAAGCCGCGGAAGCTGCTGGCCTGTCGCCCGATCAGATCGAGCGCGTCTGGCAGGATATCCAGTCGAAGCGCAAGACGACACGGCCTCTGCACCTGGCGCCGCTCCTCGTGGAACAGGTCTTCTGAATGCCTGGGAGCGATGTCGCGATGAACGAAAAGGTCGAAAACGAGAACCCGGACGAAAAACGTGCCCGCCGCCTCGAAAAGCTCAGGCACTGGCGCAAGGCCTGCGCCGACGAAAGCCTCGAACTGAAATCCTACAATCTCGAGCCCGGCTGCAACCCGCTGCTTCTGTTCCACGGCGACTTCGACATGGGCGGCGTCTATGTGCGAAAGCTCGCCAACGACTGCGCCCATCCCCTCATCGCCTTCGCGCCGCACGGCATGAACGACGACAACGTCAAGCCCAGCATCGAGTGGATGGCACGCGAACGCCTTGCCGACATCTTCGCGGTGCGCTCGAACGGCCCCTATCGCCTCGCCGGTTACTGCAACGGCGCGCTGGTGGCCTATGAATGTGCTCGCCTGCTGCAGGAGCGGGGCTGCACGGTAGAATTCGTCATCATGATCGAGCCTTCGTCCCTCAATGCGCGCCCGGGATACCGGCTGATCCATCGCGCGCTGTCGTCCTTCTTCCCCCCGCCGGCCGAGCGCTCGGACAAGGCACAGGAACGGCTCGGCGTGATCATGCGCAAGGTGTGGAATGCCGGCCGCGTTGCCCATCTGTCGCCGGCCGAGATCGCCGCTCTCGCCCGCAGCATGAAGGAGCGGCGGCTCAAGGAGCGCCAGCGCCTGGCCGAAGACCTGCAGTCAAGAAGTTCGAGCGAAAAACAGCTCCAGGAGCGCTATGCCGGGCTGATCCACGTCTATACCGCAGCGCTCGCCTCCTATGTCCCCCAGCCTTCCACCGTCCCGGTCGTGGTCCTTTCCACCGGGCGCGACGGCCAGGGCCGGCAATGCGGGTTATACGACGGAAAGCAATGGGGCAGGCTTGCCCGCAATTTCCGTCATATACAGATGCCGGGCCACCACTCGACCTGCCTGTCGGTCCATGCCGGGGAACTGGTCGCGAACCTGCGCTCGATCCTCGCCGCCCATCCGGCGCAGTCCGCTTGAAAAGACGAAACCATGCACGCGGCGGCAGTCTCAAGCGCGGAAGCGTGTCGCGCAAGAGTCTGAAGCCGACGACAGCGACAGGACCTGCTTCAGGATATCTCGATAATCTCGATTTCGCGGTCCCCGACGCTCATCACGTCACCGACGGCTTTTCCGAGAACGATCCTCGCCACCGGCGATACATAGGAAATCGACCCCGTTTTGGGATCGGCTTCGTCCTCCCCCACGATGCGATATTTCTGGATACGCCCGTCGTCGCGGCTGAAGGTGACAGTGCTTCCGAATGCGACGGTCTCGCGCGATTCCGGATCCGCGACGAGCTGGGCGGTGCGCACCCTTTCGGCAAGGTAGCGCACATCGCGCAACGGTCCCGCCATCTGCCGCCGCCGTTCGTTCACGTCTTCCACGACATTTGCCGCCTCATAGGCCGCGCGTGCCTGTTGCAGTTCGCGCTCCAGCGCGCTCAATCCCGTCTGCGTGACAAGGTTGGGATGGGGCGAAATCGGACGATCCGGCAGAACGGTTTCCGCGGCCGTTTCGGCACTCTCTTCCTTGACAAAGGCGACGCTCAAACCGTGGCTCCTTCAATTGCGACGGGCACCAGCTTCGGTGGCGGGGCCGATACATAAACTGGGACTTCGAGATGACAATGTCCAGTTTCGTTGCCGAACGCGGCCGCGAAGTGCGCCGGGACGCGCCGTGAAACTGGCCAAACGCGAGTGGCTATCGCGCCGTCGACGCCGCCGCAGCGCGTGGTGCCGGCACCAGGGACGAAGCCTCGGCCTCGGATGCGAATGCAAGCGCAGCCCCCGCCGTCACCAGTGCGAACAGACCGGAAGTGACCCTTTTGCGGACATCGGTCCACGAAGCCTCGGCGTTGCTTTTCAGGGCAACGTTCTGCGCGACGAATTGCCGGAATTCGGGGAACCGCTCATCCCCTTCGAACATGTCCGCAAACAGCCTCGCCTGCGCCTCGACGAAATGGCGACCCAGCAGCCTGTCGGTTTCAATGCCAAACTGGTGAAATCCACCCGGGCGCGGCGAGAACTCGCCGAAAACCAGACCATCCCCAGAGCGGTAGAAATCGATGCGGATGAAGGGAGCGGGGATCTTGCGACTGAAGTTTCCGGCAAACTCCAGCAATTCCCGGTCGATCGGCGATGCGGCAAGAACGGTATCGTCATATTTGCCCGTCCTGACCGGGGCACCCTTGCCGTCATACCAATAGCGGACGTTCTGGCGACCGGTTCGGATGACTTCGAGCACGAGCGGCACTTCGCCATAGAAGCAGTAGAACTTCAGATCGCTCGCAGGCTCCTCATTGGGGCCATAGACGATCTCCTCAGTGTTCCAGCGGTCCTTCTCCTTCTTCTGTGCGACAAAAGCGGCCGCCTCGGTGCGCAGTTCGGCAATGGACGAGATCACGCTCTTGTCGCGAACCGAAAAGATCCTGTCTTCCGAATGGATCAGAAAAACACCGCGTGCGCCGGCCGCGTTGCTGGGCTTCACTGCCAACCCCGGCCGAAGCTCGAGCTTTTCAAGCGGCTGGTTGAACTGGGGCGTTGCCGGACACCGCATGCCGAGGATACGCGCAAATTCCTTCCCCCGCTGCTTGTCCGCCAGAACGTCCTCCGGCGCGTAGCCGATGCGGGCCGATTGCTTTTTCCGGATGAGGGTCTGGGTCCACATGGACGAAGAGAAGGAAGCGACGGCGTCTTGCGTGCGAATGCCGGGAAACTGCAGCAGGCGCTGGCTGATAAACTCCGACGGCACCTTTTCCACAAGCCGCCTCAACCTGTCGTCATCCGCCTTCCAGGCGACCCGGACCATGGTGCCGACAACCTCTCCGAACTGGCGCCGCAGGAACGGTATGGTGTTTTCGAGCGAGGAAACCAACGAATTGTGCGGCCGCTGCTGGCCGGCGGAGGAAAGGAAGAACTCCGTGTAACCATGGCATGCGACATTGGCGATATGAACGTGGGCGAGCTCTCCGATGAGCCCGCCGGAAAGCAAGCTGTCGACAAAGGTTCTGATTCGTTCGGGCTCGCCTTCGACGTGGATCTGCAAGCTCGCTCCGGACGCAAGATCGCGAACCCAGCCGGAAAGTTCCAAGGAACGGGCCAGCGACGCAACGGCACCGCGCGAAGCCGCTCCGTCAAAGCCGCCCTCGCATGTGATGACCCGTGCCACCAGTTTCGCCCGATCAAGACCCTCGCGCATCGAATACCCCCGAAATGCCTTTTACTTGCAATATCAGAAGTTGCAGCTTTAGCCAGAGGGTGAATTTCGGCCGGATGCAATTCAGGAACGGTGGTGAGAGCGCTGCAGATCTCCATCCACGTGCCAGCAGGCAGGGCGTAGCGAGGGGCACGTCCCGAGGTTCACTGGTCACAGGAGAAAACGGCCCTATCGTGAAGAAGAAAACAGGTGTCCCGAAAGCCGCGAAGCGCGGTGGTCGCCCAAGGAGCGTCGTCCGCAAGAAGGCAGCCAAAAGGAGGGGAACGCTGGTACCGGATGGCTACTTGGGAATAGCCTCAACCGCCCTACATACATCCAAGAGCCAAAGGAGGAACCCATGGCCGAGGATCTACCGATGTTCCTGCTGCAGGCGGCAGTTCTCACCCTTTTGGCGGGTGCTTTCTTTATTAGACTGTAGGTCTGCCCGTTGCTGCCGACGTGCTGCGATCGCAAGCTAGGATCGGGCACGCACGCGACGGGTCGCGCTCACAGGACCGATGGTCCTCGGTCGACATTTTTGCAATGTCCTCTATCGGAAGGCTCCCGGCCGAACGCCATTTCCATCCATCCAGCCGGGGGGGGCCTCGCCCGCAAACTCTCCGTCCTCAATGGACGCGCGGTTCTCGCGTAACGTTGTATCGAAGTTCGCATTCCGTCGCATAGCGGCCGAACAGGCGCAGCAGCTTGGCCTCCTCCGGCTTTGCGATCTTGTATTCCTTGCAGAAATCCGCGACCGACAGCACGCGCGTGGCCGAAGCGGCGATCGCCAAACGGTTGATCTGATGCATATTTGTCCTCCCTGACACGAGGACTAATACCAAAGTCTAAATTAGGGGGCTATAAATTCTGACATGCCGCTATTTCCATAGCGCGGCAATTCCGAGCAATTGTCAGCTTCCGCTCGCGGACGGAAATTTGTCGATCAGTTCCAGAAGGTAGCCGATGCGAAATCTGGAGGATGAACACCATCAGGAACGTGATGATGGTGGTTCCGGCATTGACGACGAGTTGCAAGGTCTCCGAAAAGCCGAAGAACGGCCCGGAGATTCCCCAGATCAGCACCAACGCGACCGCACCGACAAATGCGGTCGGATGCCCCGCCCAATCGGCGAACCGGGTGGCGAATTTCGCAAATACACCTGCTTCGGCATGCGCGCTCATGGCTCACCCGATCTCAAGCCCTTCTTTCGCGCCCTTCTTTGGGGTCTTTCTTTAAGGCCTGTCTTTCAGGGATGAACTGCAATGACGCCGTGCGGTTCCGCGCGTCGGCGCCCACAGGGATGGAGGTAGCCCGATTATCGCTTTGGTTGGTTGCCGCCAGCTCTTCGGAGGAGCACACTCCTCCGTCGGGAGGATAATAGGATGTCAGATTTCCCCTGCCCACCCGCCTCTGCAAGGCCGGATGATCTCGCCAGGCTGCAGGAACTGTTCGAGACGTTGTGCCTGAAGGGCCATATTTCGCGCCATTCCGCCGTGGCCGACGAGGTCGCCAGGCGCATCATGCTGCTCTACCGGGCCGGCGTGCGTGACAAGGCGGCGTATCTTGCCATCATCCACACCGAACACAAAGGTGCCGACCATTCGATGGATATCTGCAGACGCGGCAGCGTGCTGCACTGACGAACGAACGACAGCATCCGAAGGTGTTCATCTGACGTGGCCCGGCTTGTCACTTGACGTGATCGGGCTTGCCCTTGTGCTTCCCCGTGGCGAATTCGCGAAGCTCCTTTTCGGTCATGGATTTTTCCATCTCCTTCGAGGCGCCCTTCAACTCGCTCTTTTTCATCTCACCGCGCTTGGCGGCGAGCGCCGCACCGGCAGCCTTCTGCTGCGCCTTTGACTTCGCTGGCATGACAACGTTCCTCATCAAGCGAGAAAAGGGGAAGCCTCGATAGGACCGTTTGTTCCGGGTGGCCTCGCTGACCTCGACTCTTTTGCCTTCCCAAACTGATCAGTTCCATCGTCGCCGCGGCGGCCTGCTCCGGGCCCTGCTGCATCATGTCGTCCCATCGCTTCATGACCGCGTCGGCCATCAACTCCGGATTGCCGTCCGTGAGCTCGGAAATCGCGCCCATGCCGTCGGAATGGTTGGAGACGGCAATCCACTCCAGCGGCCGGCTGAGGCGCACGGGCTGGCCGGTGTTCGACGTGACCTCTTCACCGAGCTTCGCAACAGTCGCGGAATCGATCTCGCCCGCTTCCATCAGCGCTTCCTGGGCCGGAAGCGGGGTGGCGATGAAAATGGTCAGAAGAGAAACGGTATAGGCAAGCTGCTTGGACTTCCCCCCTCCCTGGACTGGGTGTCATGCATGTCGTTTTCGCAAGTCGGTTGAAGTGCATTACGGATGTGCGGGGACGTCCATCAAGGCACAGCCAGGGAGCAACAACACGTACTATGGATACGCAAGGCTCAACGTCTTCCGTCGGCGCGTAAACTGTTCTACCTCTCCTTTCAAGCCACGCAGACGGGAAGCTTTCAGGAGCCCGCAGGGTCGCTTGAATGGCCGGAATGACGGCGCAAAGGAGACACGACTTCCGCCTTTGGCCCAAAGCGGTCGAAAGCGTTGCATGAGATCAGTCGAAAGACAGTTTCGAGGCCGCGGTCCTGATGGCTGGGAGGTCATCCGTCCTTGCCAGAATAGACCGCATCAATAGCGATGCCATTTCGTCAGGATCAACATCGCTGGTCTGACCCCTGTTCCACCGGACGACGCCCATGAGAGCAGCGTCGAACAGGCGTGCGACGATCTCCGGATTTGCGGCTATGAACTCTCCGGAAGCCATGCCCTCGACGATCAATAGACGCGCGTTCGCAATGGCTCGATCGTATTCTGTTTTCCAGAAGACGAATTCCTCTTCGTCCAGAGCGTCGGTGAGGTAAAGGCCCCTCAGTTCATATCGACTTGTCAGTTCGACGAGGATTTCCGCTCGAATTGTCTGGTACATCCTGACTGACGGCGTCGCCGATATCGAACCCAGATGTCCTTGCAAGATCGGAGACCGAAGTCGGTCGTATTCGAGAAGGTGCTGCGCAATCACCGCCTTCGATGCGAAGTGGTGGAACAGCGAGGGCTGGCGGATACCGACTGCGTTGGCGATCTCGCGTGTCGACGTGCCGTGGTACCCCCGTAACGAAAAAAGCCGGCCGGCCTCTTTCAAAATGATGTCGGGTGTAGACCCTTCGACAATTGCCATTGTCTCATCCAGCGGGCTGCCCCGAGTTTCCATCGCATCACATCCTCATGTCTCGATCTCTCCCTATCTATCGATAGGCTAAAAACAAGAGGGGTTCCAATGAACAGCAATACAACCGCCACGGCTGGCGATGGACTAGCCGAACGCAAGGGTACGCTGCGAAAAGGGGCTATCGAGGCGCGACACCTGGTGTTTTTCGTGGTCGCGGCCGCTGCCCCGCTGACAGTGCTGGCAGGGTTTGCGCCGCTTGCATTCCTCGTGGGCGGCGACATTGCACCAGCGGGATATCTTCTGGCGGGCGTGGTCTACGGGCTCTTCGCCGTCGGCTTCACTGCCATGAGCCGATATGTCCGAAACGCTGGCGCATTCTATGCATACATCACTCAAGGTCTCGGCAGATCGGCGGGGGCGGGTTCGGCGCTCGTGGCCTATGTAGCTTACACATTGGGAGAGATCGGCTTCTGTGCGGCGGCCGGGCTTTTCGCGTCCACCACGCTCCGATCGCTGGCCGGCGTTGCCGTGCCCTGGAGTGTCTGCGCCTTGCTGCTGGGCGTCGTGGTTTGTGTCGTTGCCTATCGCAGGGTTGAGGCAGGCGCTCGACTGCTCGCCATTCTGTTGCTGGCCGAAATCGGTATCCTTTTGGTTCTTGCTTTCGCCATCCTTTGGGCGGGCGTCCCCGAGGGCTACTCGGCGGCGGCCTTTTCGCCGGCCAACTGGTCTTGGTCGCTCCTCGGCCCGCTCTTCGTGATGACCTTCGTGGTCTATATCGGCTTTGAACAGACCGCGGTCTACAGCGAGGAAGTCGCCGATCCCTCGAAGACAGTTCCGCGGGCGACATATGTCGCCGTCGCGGTCCTCACATTCCTCTACACGTTCATGTCCTGGATTTTTCTGATGGCGATTGGGCCCTCCAACCTCACCGCTGCGCTCGGAGCCGATCCGTCCATGCTGGTCTTCGGGATCAACACGACGTTTGCCGGCGCGTTCATGACAGATGTCATGCAGGTGCTGATCGTCACCAGTTTCGTTGCAGGTGTTCTGGCACTGCACAATGCCGGTTCGCGCTATCTGTTTTCTCTTGGACGCGAAGGCCTTTTGCCAGCAAAACTCGCCACTACTGGTGCCGAAACCGCCAGCCCGACCACGGCCGTGATCGTCCAGTCGGCAATACTGCTCGTTTCGCTCCTCGCCTTCGGTCTGTCCGGTCTCGATCCCTATACCCAGATCGTGGTGTGGACCAACACCCCAACGTTGGTGGGCGTTCTGTTCCTACAGATTCTGACATCGATCGCGGTGATTCTCTATTTCGCCCGTAATTCGAACCATGAAAGCCCCTGGCACCGACTGGTGGCCCCCGGTCTCGCCGCTATCGCCCTGATCGTCGTCCTCTGGCTGGTTTGCACCAAGATGGACCTGCTGACGGCGCTGGGCAATGTTGGAAACCTGTTGATCAACCTCCCGCTGATCCTTGCCTTCGTGTTGGGCGTGTTCAGGGCGTCCCAGCTCCGACGCAACAATCCGAATGCCTGGATCGCGCTCGGCCAGGGCCAGGCATAAGGACCAAAGAGTATGAACGATAGAATTCTTCCCGGACCGTCGACCGAGACCCTGCGCGCACGCTATGCGTGGTCCGTTCCCAACTTTGCCATCGAACGGCCAAGCGGCGATCCTGCCCAACCCGAGCTGTGGTGCTATGCCGACCGCTTCAGCTACGATCCCGGCGATGTCGTGAATGTCCATGTCCACACGACGGCGGTACAGTATGACGTTCGCGTGCTGCGCGACGGTGCCAATCCGACGGCCGTGTGGGAGGCGAAAGGCCTTCCCGGACAAACACAGGAGACGCCCGATAACGCATATGAGGCTGGATGCGGCTGGCGGGTTTCTTTTTCAATCCCGATCGACGACAACTGGCGTTCGGGATTCTACCTGGTCATCCTATCCATGGAATTCGAAGGCCGTATCTACGAACGCGAGGGCTTCTTCGTTCTTCGGCGGGCGGCATCCTCGCACCCGAAACCTTACGTTCTTGTTCTGACGACGAGCACTATGATTGCGTATAACGATTGGGGCGGTGCGAACCACTACCGGGGCCTGGGAGATGACCCCTATACCGATATCGCCGCCCCACGTCTTTCGACGCAGAGACCTGTCGCGCGCGGCATGCTGCGGCAGCCGCCAGGCACGCCAAGGGCCTCCAATCCGACCACGCCAGGTCCCGGATATGTGCCACGACATCCAGCCTATGAATGGGCGCATGTTCATGGATATTCACGGCATGCTTCGGATGCGTTCTGGTCGAGCTACGAACGTCCCTTCGTCGTTTGGGCCGAGGAACAAGGCTACGACCTCGACTTTCTCACCCAGCAGGACCTTCATGAATCCCCTGACTGTCTCTCGGGCTACTCGTGCGCGATATTTGTGGGGCATGACGAATATTGGACATCTGAGATGCGGGACCGTGTGGATTCCTTCGTCGATCACGGCGGCCACGTAGCACGCTTTGCTGGGAATTTCCTTTGGCAGGTGCGGCTTGAAGACAACGGTACCCGACAGATTTGCTACAAGGACCCGACACTCGATCCAATCTTTGCGGCCGAACCGACCAGGACGACGACCGCCTGGGATGCGCCATTCCTGGAACGGCCGGGAGCGGCAACCATGGGCCTTACCGGGCTTGCGGGGTGTTACAACCGCTATGGAGCGACAACGCCTCGATCGTCAGGCGGGTTCACTGTCTTCCGGCCAAGCCATTGGGCCTTCGAGGATACCGATCTCTATTACGGCGACGTCTTCGGCAATGCGCCCATCTGCGTCGCGGCCTTCGAGTTGGATGGTGTGGACTACACCTTCCGCAAGGGGCTCCCTTACGCGACCGGGAGTGATGGTGCTCCAGCGAACCTCGAGATCATTGCCATGGCTCCGGCTGTTATCGGCGAGATCGACAAATGGAATGGAGCCGTTCCGATCGGAGCGCCGGCCGACGAGGTCAAAGGCATTATCGAAATGCTGTTCGGCGATCAGATACCCGACCGCTTTACCGGCGAGTTCTACGGCTCGGGAATGATTGCAACGTTCGAGCGGGGCGCAGGCTCGGTCTTCAATGCCGGCACGACAGATTGGGTCAACGGCCTGATTCACGCGGATCCGTTCACTGAAAAAATCACCCACAACGTTCTGAACCGGTTTGGGTCCAGGAAATGAAGGAGGTCCATATGAGAATTCCTGACGTAACTGACATCGTCGACATCCGTGTCGGTCAGGGAAAGCCCGTCAGCCCCGAATGGGGTGGCGACAATGCAAGCCCGACTTGGCGGGAAACGGAATGGCGGGCATTCGGAGACAGCGAGCAGGAACCCTACGGCGGGGCATGGGAGGGTCAGCCAGGCACATTGAAACTGGATGACTACCCTTATGATGAGGTGTGCGTGATGCTGACGGGGGAAGTCGCGCTCGTGGATGCAAAGGGCGGCCGCCGCACCTTCAGGGCGGGACAGGCATTCTTCGTGCCCAAGGGGTTCAGCGGCGCATGGGAGACCATAGAGCCATCGACCAAGGTGTTCATAGCGCTTCCTCGGTAGCAAATATTAGTCGACGACCGTCATTGGCGCTGAGCGGCAGACGCCTCTCGGCCCATAGCGGTCGTGTCCTAACTCCCGGCTGATGGCTTGCATCAGGGTGGAGTTCAACTCGGAAGATATTCTCCGCTCCAGCTTTCGCTAAGCGTCCGGCTAGCGATGAGCTCATCGACCGCTGCGTCGCTTAGGCCTAGCGCCTTCATGACTTCCCGTGTCGAGGCACCGTATTTCTGCGCCGACGTCCGCGCGTATATTTTGCTGTGGGCTGGTCTGACTGCGTACGGATCGAGATGCGTCACCGTATGGCCGCTCGGATGGTCCGCGTAGACCGAGAAGGAATAGCTACCGCGCTCCGTGCCCGATGTGCCGTCGGCAGGCCGAGCAGTCGCTGCACGGATCGCCTCGATGTTCTCGCAGATCGCTGCTCCTACGTCCGCCTTTTGAAACCGCTCCATCCAGACATCAGCCGGAGCGCCGGCGATGATCGCGCTCAGGACCTCGACGCGTTCGGTCTCGGCGAGTTCGGCCAGTCCCTCCATGCCTTCGACGTCCTTGAAACGCGGCAGGTCCCTCTCAGACGCGGCGATGACGATCCAACGATCCTCAGCGCGGTAGAGGCGATGAAGCGCGTGGTATCCGCGAGCGGCAGGACCCGAGGGCTCATTGAAAGGAGCACGGCCCTGGTAGTCGAAGCAGAACGGTATCTGGGCCAGCCCGCTCAAGGCGGAGAGCGATGTCCTCGCACGACCGACCTTTCCAGTCATCTGCTTCTGGTAGAGCGCTGCGGCCACCCCAAGCGCGGCACCGAAACCGCACATCACGTCGATCGTGCCGACATGGGCGTGTTCCTCGGGGGTCTTCATGCCCCCCCCGAAACGGAGCATGATCCCCGTCGCTGCCTGTACCAGATCGTCATAGCCAAGGTAGTTCGTCCTTGGTCCCTTGCGAATGCCGCCAAAGCAATCCATCTGGCAGAAGATGGCATCGGGATTGAGCTTCCTGAGGCCTTCGGCATCGAGGCCTTTCGACTTCACCTGGCGGTCGGTGGCGTTCCAGACCACGACGTCGACCGAACGGACGAGTTCCTCGAACAGCTTGCGCCCGTCCGGTGAGCCAATGTCGAGCAGCACCGACTTCTTTCCCCGCATATGGGTCATGCCGAAGATGACGGTGTTCCAGCAGTCGAACAGCGGCGTCGCCGGATCGATCTTGATGACCTCGGCACCGAAACGCGAGAGATACGAGACCGAATGCGGTCCGGCGATGACGTTGCAAAGGTCGAGAACCCTCACTCCATCAAGCCAACCCGATTTCTTTTCGCCTGTCGCAACGCTTGTTGGAAGGGAGGAGGAGACCGCGCGCAAGGTCGAAACGGCTTCTTCGAATTCAACGTTCCGCCGGGGCGTCGGCGTCAGCATGGCCTCGCCGCTCTCCTCGAGCCAGGCCATCGGGCCCGGCTGGATCATGCGGCCGTAGACTGGGTCGTCGACTTCGATCATCAGGCCCGCCATCTCGGCATGGTCGTCGCTGATCCATTCCTGCAGCCAGCGATGCGGCGCGCCGGGAAACTGACCCCTGCCGAAGATGCGTTCCCATTCCTTTGCCGTCCGGGTGAGGAAGACGGCCCTCATCCGCTCGGAAATCTTGTCGGCCCAGAACTTGGGCAGGGGATAAACCCCGAGCGAGACATCCGATGACCACTTCGAAGCCGGGAGATAGGTGTCTGGTTCTTCATGAAGCCCTTCGGCGACGAGTTCGTCGTATATGCCGAGCGTCTGGAGGCAGCGCTTGGCATGGAATTTATGGCTCGGGCAGACGACATAGAAGCTGCGGCCGTCCTTGCACGGATAGCTTCGATAGAAGGGGTCGAGGAATGTCTGGAGGGCGTCATATGTGACGTCCATCGGCAGCCCTTCGCTGCGCCGTCTTTCGATCTCCCGCTCGCGCTGCGTCTGATAGCGCAGCGGATAGTCCTCGATCTTGATCGAATTGTAGCAAAGCCCTTCCATGACGGCGCTGGCGAGCGGGACTTCGATCTGGTCGCCTCGCCCCGTCCGTGCCCGCGCTTGAAGGGCGAGAGCCGCCGCTGACGCGGCCAGCATCGTGCCATAGGCGGAAGCCAGCGGCAGCGGTGAGAAGGAAGGGTTCACACCCATCAGCACCCGGTTCAGCCCCATGTCGGTGAAGACGCCGGAGGATGCCGCGATGACGGATTCGAATGCTCTCCATTCGCGGCGAAGTTCATCATTGGAGGCGAAGCCCGGGATTGACACGGTGATGAGCTCAGGACGCGCCTGTTGCAGGGCGGCGAAGTCTATGCCGAGGCGCTTCATGACGCCGGGGCGGAAGTTCTCGATGACGATGTCGGCCTCCGCGATGAGCGCAAGGGCTCTTGCCCGACCGTCTTCCGACTTCAGATCGAGTTGCACCAGCAACTTGTTTCGGTTCAGTATGGCGTTGGCCGGACTGTCCCAAAGGGAACCTGTTGGCGGATCGATATGAACAACGGTCGCGCCGAGATCGCCGAGGATCATGGCGACGGCCGGACCCGCGATATATTGCCCGAAATCCACGACCTTGACCCCGTAAAAGGGAAGAGCCTCGCGTTTCATCCTCTGCCTCGTTCGAAATCGTGATGATGTGATCAGGCACGGCGCGCGGCGCGGGCGTCTTCGACGATGAAGCGTGCCGCTTTCTCCGCGATCATAAGGGTGGGTGAATTGGTGTTTCCGCTTACGATCGTCGGCATAACGCTCGCGTCCACGACCCTCAGGCCGTCGACGCCGAAGACCCGGAGCCGACTGTCCACCACCGCGGTGTTGTCAGAGGCGACCCCCATCTTGGCAGTACCGGCCGGATGAAAGATAGTGCTTGCGATGTCCCCGGCGAGCTTGAGAAGCTCCGCGTCCTTCTCGAACTGAGGCCCCGGCTTCCACTCCTGCGGCCGATATCTGGCCAAAGCAGGCTGGGAGGCGATCTGTCGCACCTGGCGAAGGCTTGCCACGGCGACGCTGCGGTCCTCGTCCGTGCTGAGATAGTTGGGCGTGATCGCCGGAGCGTCTTCCATCCGGCTCGAGCGCACCCGCACTGACCCTCGGCTCGTCGGATTGAGATTGCAGACACTGGCAGTCAGGGCCGGG
Organism: Rhizobium subbaraonis; assembly: GCF_900220975.1. Taxonomy (GTDB): domain Bacteria; phylum Pseudomonadota; class Alphaproteobacteria; order Rhizobiales; family Rhizobiaceae; genus Mycoplana; species Mycoplana subbaraonis. Next base: position 45,686 of record NZ_OBQD01000023.1, read on the forward strand.
AAATTGTGCAGCGGTTCGCCGAAGGCGTCCAGGCTCAGTGGCTGGACATGATATTGGAGGTTGGCGTGCGGTCGGGATGGATCGGATTTGGTGAACGCGCCGAGCTGTGAAGGCGACATGCTCATGGGGCCAGTCCGCTTCAGGGCGTATTCCAGCCCGATCATCGCCTTACCGACGAGGCTGTTTGCCATGGTGTTCAGCGTTCGGGCACCATCGACCTTGTAGACGGTTCTGATCTGAAGGTGGTCCTGGAGGTTCTCGCCCACTCCCGCCATGTCACGCAGCACATGGATACCGTGTTCCTGGAGAAGGGCCGCCGGACCCAGACCCGAAAACTGCATGATCTTGGGGGTGTTGATCGCGCCAGCGGAAAGGATCACCTCGGAGCGGGCCTTGAACTTCGTCGCGCGACCATCGCGGACGATCTTCACCCCGCGGCAGACGGGGCGACCCGACGCAGCTCTTTCGAAAATCAGCCCGTAGACATGAGCTTCGGTCACGATCTGCAGGTTCTTGCGGCCTCGCGCTGGCCTGAGGAATGCCTTTGAAGCGTTCCAGCGCCAACCGGAACGTTGGTTCACCTCGAAGTAGCCGACACCCTCGTTGTCGCCGCTGTTGAAGTCATCGCTACGCGGAACACCCGCCTGAACGGCGGCCTCCGCAAAGGCCTCCAGGATGTCCCACTTCAGGCGCTGCTTTTCGATCCTCCACTCGCCGCCATGGCCATGCATGTCGGAGAAGCGGCTGTTGCCTCCTGTGGCGGGATCGGCACCGAAGTCCATCCGGTAGTGATCCTCGTGCGCCTTGAAGTCGGGCACGACGTTGTCCCACGACCAAGCGTCGTCACCCGTCGCCATGGCCCAGGTGTCGTAGTCACGGGCCTGTCCAAGCATGTAGATCATGCCATTTATCGATGAGCATCCACCGAGGGTCTTGCCGCGCGGATAGCGGAGGGACCTGCCATTGAGCCCCGGGTCGGCTTCAGTGTTATAGAGCCAGTCGGTCCTTGGATTGCCGATGCAGTAGAGGTACCCGACGGGTATGTGAATCCAGGGGTAATTGTCCTTCCTGCCTGCTTCGAGAAGTAGGACGCGCTTTGAAGGATCACGGCTGATGCGATTGGCCAGCAGGCAGCCCGCCGTTCCCGCGCCGATGATGATGTAATCGAATGAGTCCTCGATCATTATAGGCAAATCCGGATTTCCACCGCGGAAGAAGCGGCCTCCTCATGGGCAATATCTGCCATAAAACACCTCCCCGCGGCATGTCGGAAAATATCATGTCGCCATTACTTTTTTCGATGGTAAAGTCGGACTTGAGTGTCTTCGCCTTCTTGGAGCTTTCATGCGTGGTCTGCCGCCTCTCAAAGCCCTCCGTGCATTCGAGGCGTGTATCCGGTTGGGAACGTTCACCGCCGCGGCGCGCGAATTGAATGTTGGCCAACCCGCGATCAGCCACCAGATTCAAACGCTCGAGAATGACCTCGGCTTGACGCTGTTCGAGAGGAATGGCGGGGTTACCAAACCAACCGCCGAGGCGCTTGCGTATCATGCCAGGATCGCGTCCGCCCTGACCGACATTGCGATGGCTACACGATCGTTGCGCGAACGAGCCAAAGGCCCCAGCCTGACGCTCGGCACCTATCCTGGTCTGGCGATGTTCTGGCTGATGCCCAAGCTCGCGAACCTGCGAAGCAGCGATAGCGAGCTGTCCGTCAGGGTCGTGACCGCCGAGCGTGACGAGCACATCTCCTTGGACAGCGTCGATTGCGCGATCCTCTTTGGTGATGGCCGCTGGAACGGCATGGAAGCCAGAATGCTGATCCCCGAAGTTGTCGTGCCTGTCGCGGCTCCGTCGGTCGCCACCAAGCTCGCCTTCCTCTCGCGAGAAGACATCTTCGCACAGGGGCCCCTGATCCATCTCGATGACCCGGAAAGGCGATGGTTCAACTGGGATGATTGGAAGTTGCGCCGCGCTCCAAAAGCGAGCCGTGGCGCGAATGGCATCGAAGTGTCCAATCACGGCATCGCCATCCACGAGGCACTGATGGGCCACGGGGTGGCCCTTGGGTGGCGGGGGGTCATCGATGACTTGGTGTCGAATGGGCTACTTGTTGAATTGGACCAAGAGCCTTTGATATCAGAGCGCGGCTACTATCTCGTCGCACCTGAAGACTTCATCAATTCGCGTCTCGCGGCCGAACTTCTGACGGCTATTTCTGCGAGAGTTTCGCCAACTTCGGCACAATAGCAGTGGTAGCCTTCACCGCCTTCGAAATTCGTTCCAATTTGGTATAGGGCCGCAGTGGAGACCGACCGCTAATGCGTCGTTGACGTCTCCTATTGGCGCTTCAGAGACTTGGAAAAACGGCTCATCTTGGCCCAAACCGGTCATTCGCAGTCGGCAAAATGGTAGCGAAAATCCTGACTTTTGCTACAGGGGCGGCAGGCGTCGATTGACGGACGTCCCTTTGATGACCGCTGTGCTAGTGACCGCGTGCTCGGAGAGGGCTTCGAGAACATCGTCCATCTGCTCGATCGTGTGCACCACGAGGCGAGCAAGGAAAGGATCGTCGCCGGTGATCTTGTCGCATTCGACGAACTCCGGCCGCTCCTGAATAAGCCGCTCGACAAGGTGGAGCTTGCCGGGTAGCGGCCGGATTCTCACCATCGCCCTGATCTGGTAGCCGATGGCGCGCGTGTCCACATCGACGGTGAAGCCCCGGATGATGCCAGCGGCCTCAAGCCGGCGCACGCGCTCTGACACGCTCGGCGCGGACATGCCGACAAGGCGGGCAAGCTCGCTCATCGATAGGCGACCATCGGCATCGAGTGCGGCAAGAATCCGGGCGTCCGTCGCGTCCAGCGTTGATTTTGCAGTTTGTAAGTTATGTGGTGATTTTGCCTTCGACATAGCGGTCAAACTAAGCGATTTGCTCTTACCCTTCCATATAAATCGAGACGAGCGGCATTGCATGATGGCTCCAACAGGAGAACATCATGCTGCTTGGAATTGTCGCCGGCCTCACCACTTGCGCCCTCTGGGGGCTGACTTTCATCGCACCGCGCGCCATCGCGCCGTTCACGGCATGGGATTTGACCATAGCCCGCTATGGCATCTTCGGCCTGGCCTGCCTGCTGTTGATGGCCGACCGACGTTTCCGGCCAATCGGGATTATCCCCTCACGGGTTCTACTCGGACTGATCTTGGGAGGTGTGGGATATGTCGGATACTTCATCAGTACGGCCTTTGCCGTCCAGCTCGCCGGCGCGGCCGTTCCGCCTGTCATCATCGGGACCATGCCGGTGTTCCTGGCGATCATCGCCAATATTCGGGACCGATCCGCACCATGGAAGGCGCTCGCGCTTCCCCTGGCGCTGGTCGCGATCGGCGTGGCGATCGTAAACGCCGCGACGGTCGGCACGGCCGACGCTGCGGCTACGCCATCGATCTTCCTCGGTGTTCTGGCCAGTTCGGCGGCGCTGGTGATCTGGATCGCCTACGGTATGGCAAACGCGGCTGTCATGCGGTCGGCCGACGCGCCGGACGGTCTGCAATGGACAGGGCTGCAAGGCATTGGCGCGGCGATCGGGAGCCTACTCTTGTTACCGCTTGCCTCGTTCGACATCGCGGACACTGCATCCGCCTTAGAAACCGCCCGCTTCGCCGCATGGGCGCTGGTGATGGGGCTGGCCGGCTCGTGGTTTGCAACCTGGTGCTGGGTCATCGCTTCCCGTCGCCTGCCGCTGGCGCTCGCCGCCCAGCTTATCGTTGCCGAAGCCGTCTTCGGCCTCGCCTATGGATTCATGTTCGAGGGCCGGTTTCCTTCTCCCGCCGAGGCTATTGGAGCGGCTATGCAGTTCGTCGGCGTCTGTTCCGCCATCGCAGTTTTCAGCAAACCGCGTGCGCCGTCCAGTTTGTCGCAAATGTCAGTCGCACAAATCTGACTTTTGCGCCTGATATTGGAGTGCGCCCCTGAGAGTGGACAGATAAGCTTGATGAATTGACCGGGCTTGCCGGGCTTCCGAAAGTGGAACCCATGGCAAAACACCGCATTCACAGTATGGAATTCAAACGGCAGGTCACGCTAACCGTAACGAACTTTCAATCCACAGATAAATGGGCGAAGCTCACCGTCGATCAAATCAGATCGGAGGCGAGTAAATGCGATCTGAGCCCTTCAAACTGGACCGATTTTGGCTAGAGTTTTCCGAGAAGTCCCTGACGGGCCGGATGGCAGACTGGACGAAGAGCGCCGGCATGCCGAAGAGCTGCACGATGCACGGCCTGCGCAAGTCGCTCGGCAAGATGCTGGCCGAGACCGGCTCGACCACGCGGCAGCTCATGGAGACGCTCGGACATGATAATATCGAGCACGCCGAACTCTACAGCCGCGAGGCTGAGCAGCAACGACTCGCCCGTGACGCCATGACCCGCCTCACCCGCAGCCTGCAACTCAAAAAGCCACGTGGTGCTGTTTGACACTGATCTCCGGAATTCGTGGGAATATCCGAGAATATGCGGGAACAGCCGGTAAACCCTTAGAAATCAGACGATTGCAGCGAAGGGAGCGTGGCACGCCAGATCGCGACTTTGACACCAGGAGCGGCCGAACGCGGCAAAATCGCCGCTCGTCGAGGCGGAGACTGGCAACCGGCCAGCGCGGGCATGAAAATCCCTTAAAGGCCCTTCAACGCGTCTTCAAAGCATTGATTTTTATAGAACTCGCCGGCATCAAGGATTTTGTCCACGGGGCAGCTTGAACGCCGAAATCCGGCAGATTTTCCAATTTAGAAAAGCCCAACCTGAACTTTTCCATGTGAAAAGCGACATTGCATAGGAAAATCAGTCCCTTACCCTCGTTCGGAGGCTGAAGAGAAAAGTTCACGGCTTCCATTAACCGCAATCTCGCAGGAGCCGATTTATCGGTTTGCTCGCTTGCGGCCGCCCTCCATAAAAGTGCTGGGCTTGAACACCCTGACTTCACATAGGCGCGCCGCCGTAGCGGCGGCCGAACACATGCGCAGCTTGGCGGCTGGCGCATTCGCCGTGGCCTTTCGGCCGGGGGCGATGTGCCATGTCCAGGCTCCGGCTAAAAGCGCATCGGCGTGTCTGTGAAGCGCGTGATAAACCCCCGGCTCCGGCGCCGACTGCCGGTATCGCAGTGAGGCCAGGGCGACGCGTCCAAATCTCCAGAGTTCCCGCGTTTACCACGAGGTTAAGAGCATTCTTGAATGCTTTTGGCCCAGACCTTAGCCTTAACAGATACTTAATGGGCATTTGAGGGCATTTCAGAGTTGATCGCATAACCAGCATACGCCAGTCATTCGGAAGCTCACGCTTCCCTTTCCATCTCGTCGATGCATTTCACCCGGTTCGCATAACCGGGAACGCTCGGCTCTGCGCCAGATTCGCGAACGTTCAGACATGGTTTTACAATCATGAGGCCTCGCGTTTCCCAGTACCAGGCGCGGCATTAGCGATCCGTTCCTTGAAGCGCTGGCGCAGCACCGGTATCAAAGCCGTCACCACCGCCTTGTCGCGAATGTCCGCGACCATCCCCAGCAGCTGATTGTAGAGTTCGCCCGCCTCGGCGGTCACAGCGCGAGGCGGCGGCGTCTGCTTGCACTCGACGAAGACGGCCTGGACCGCGTCGTGGAGCTGCTGGAGCAGGACGATATCGACGCCGGTGCTCGGCGCCGGTCCCTTAGACGGATCGCCGAGCATGTTGCCATGCCCGGTGATGACCCAATTGCCGTTCACTCCGTGGCTCTCGGAAAGCCAGTGGAGCAGCGAAATCGGTATTTCACGAGCACCTTGCTCATACTTTGCGATGGTCGGCTCCGCCAACCCGACTTCATTGGCGAAGGCCAGTCGGTCGTAGCCGGCGTGTTTTCGCGCGGCAGCGAGGCGCTTGCCGGCAGCCTTCCAAAGTTCCCTGTCTGTCGCCATTCAATGAACCCATTTTGGGTGTTGTCATGACACCCATTTTGGGTTACTCCTTTCTGTGTTCGCAGACTACATCACCCCAAAAAAGGAGGCCGGCCAGGGCCTCCCCATCTGGATCAAGGATTTATTTATGCATCGTGCCTCCACGAGCGACAAGACCAGCCGCGCCGAACGCCGCCGTCTTGAAGAGGTTGCCCGCATCCGCGGCCGCCTTACCCTTGCGAAGCTCACCCTTACAGGTATCGACAAGGCCTACAATCTTCCGGCAGGGACGGCAGGCAATGCCGTCCACGAGCCCCATCTTGCGGGCGAGCGCGCCATCGCCGCGGCACTTAAGACCCGCCCCGAGTATCTCTGGCGCACGCGCTATCACGCCGATGGCCGCCGCATCACGCCCCAGCCGGCAGAGAACTATCGCCATACGCGCCGTCGTTCTTTGGATGCTGCGCAGGAGGCCGCGTGATGGACCGCGCGGACCTCGACGAACGAGAAGCAAGCGCCCGCCAGAAGCGCGCGCGGCGAGCATATGCCGCCGCAGCAAAAGCCGCTGCCCGCTCCATCACCGGCGAAGATATATCCGCGCTTTATTCGGCCGCGGTCGCCGCTGCCTCGGCTAGTCCGGAAGGTAGTCATCAATGATCTCACGCCTCTTCTCAGCCACTGATCGCACGATTTCCGGCGGGGCATCGGTAGCAGCCGACGCGCCTGCCTGGATGCCGTCCTCAATGAGGTGGATGCCGCGCTTAAGCTTCTCAACGGTGAATTCGGGGATCAGATACTGCAAATGCTGCAGCAGATGCATGATGATCATCTGCTGGATCTCCAAGCGATCTGCCACAGTCGCATCCGCTCCGGTCCAGTTCCCGTCCTCATCAGCGCCCGTCCAGTGCTCCAACTGCTCGATGCGGCGCTCAAGGCCGGCTATCCGCGCCTCCAACATCTGCTCCCGCGTCAGCCGATCTTCATCCATTCCCGATTCCTTTCACTTGCTGTCTGTCCCCCGACCCTCCCCGATTTCAGGGCCTTCGCCAATGTCGAAACGACACTCGGAAATAGACAACCGCAACCCATTCATTCCATCCCGCTCACCCGTGTGCCGGGTAGCCGACCAGGTGCTTTTGTTTTGCGTAGCCCTGGCCGGTCTTGTGGCCGCGATCACCTCTCTTGTGATGCGGGTGATGTGATGGTGAACCGTTACGACCAGAAGGCGCTCTATGAGGCCTGCATGCATGTCTGCACCGTCGCGGTGCGTGATGGCTTCCCGCATCTGTCCGCCGCGGACATTCTCGACCCGCCGCACGAGTGGTTCGATGCCGCCCTCGCCCGCCAAGTCGTCATGCACCTGATGATCCGGGAATGCGGCTGGCCGAAGCGGCGCGTCGTCGAGATGGAGGAGCGTTCCCGCGAGGCCATCAACCGAGCGCTGCGCACCATCGACGCCCGCCTGCAGTACCCGCGCTTTGCCAACCATTACCAGACGATCAAGGAGCACGCGCGTTCGCTGCTGGCACTGATCGCATCGCAAGAGGAAGCAGCGTAAGCCATGCTTAAGTCCATTCCCCTCACCCAAATTCTTGTCGGCGACCGTGCTCGTCCGGTGGACCTAGAGCACGCGGCGGCTATCGCCGGGAACATGGTCGACCGTGGCCTAATCAACCCGATTACCGTACGCGCGACGCCCGCCGCCGGTGGTGGCAAGACGCCCTATACGCTGATTGCCGGCGGCCACCGCCTGGAAGCTGCCCGGATGAACGGCTGGGAGGAGATCGAGGCGATTGTGGTCTCGGCCGACGCCGCCGAGGCGCAGTTGATCGAACTCTCTGAGAACATATTTCGAAACGATCTATCGAAACTCGATCGCGCAATCTTCGTCGTGAAGTTCCGCGAGATATTCGAAGAGAAACACGGCAGGATCGACCCGAAGGGCGGGCGGCCGAAAAAACAGGCCAACGATTGGCCAGTTATTTTCGCTCCCGGCAAGGAGCTTTCACAGAGGGTTCAAGACCGCCTCGGCTTTGGTGCGAGCACCTACAAGAACGTCACAAAGATCGGCCTCAAGCTGCACCCCATGCTGCGCGCCGCCCTGCGCGGCACGGGCTATGAGCACGATCAGAAGCTTCTGCTGAAGCTGGCCGGCATGCCAGTTCACGAGCAAACCGGGATTGCCGCCGCGCTGAAATTCGAGCCGGACCTGAAGAAAGTTCTGGCGACGGACAAGGCTCCGAAGGCCGTCGTCGATGCGCAGGAGGCGATTTTCGCCAAGGTCTGCAAGCTGCTCGAAAAGGCCGACGACGCCACGATCCGCCGCGTGCTCGACCATATCGGCGAGACCTCCGACCTTTCCTTCCTGGAGGCCGCGGCATGAAGCGCGATCACACCCAGCTCGACTTCTTCCTGGAACCGGTATTCCCGGTTCGCGACCCGGCGCAGAAACTCGACCTCGACCGCTACCGCGCCAAACTGAAACGGGCGATGGCGCGCGCCATCCGCGAATGCCCCTATGACAGGCCGACCATCGCCGCCCGCATGGCGCAATATCTAGGCCTCCCGTCGATCAACAAGGCCAGCCTGGACGCCTACACCGCCGAGAGCAAGAACCACGATATCACCTTGCCGCGCTTCGCCGCCCTTGCTCACGCCACCGATGCGCTGTGGCTTTGGGACGAGGCCGCATCCCTTCAGGGCGTCACGGTGCTGATCGGCGAAGAGGCCGTGCTCGCAGAGATTGCCTTCTGCCGCCAGGAGCGGCGGCGCCTCGACGCGGAGCTTAAGCGGCTCACGGCGAAACCGATCCGTCTGCAATCGCGGGGCAAGCGCTGATGGATCGCTGGTTTACGATTGATGCCCTGTTCGATCTGCGCCTGCCGGGTCTGCCCGCCAGCATTTCCAGCCTGAAGCGCCTCGTGAACGAGGCCGGTTGGCGCAGCCGGCCGGACCTTGCCCGGCAGGTGCCGACCAGCACCAAGCCGGCGTGGGAATATCATGTCTCGCTGCTTCCTAGCCTTGCCCAGGCGAAGCTTGCACAGATGGCGCAGCGTGACGCCACGCTGGCCGAAACGCGCGAGGCGCGCCGGGCTCTCTATTGGAAAACCTTCGAGGCCATGACGGAAGAACACCGGCAGGTGGCGCATCAGCGCCACGCGCTGATCATTTCTGCCGAAGACGCCTTGGCAAAGCGTGAAGCTGCCGGTTCGCTGCTGACTGTTGAAGAGACCTTGGCACCGGTTCTGCGGAAGTTCGGGGTATCTTCGTCGACCTATTACGACCTGCGGAAGAAGCTTTCTGCGGTCCCTCGCGAAGACTGGCTGCCTGCCCTCGCGCCTGCCTATGCCGAGGACGGCACCGTTTCGAACACCGCACCCTGCCACGAACTGGCATGGTCTGCGCTGAAGTCCGATTACCTGCGCTCAGAAAAGCCGACGTTTTCGTCTTGCTACCGGCGCATGAAGGCTGCTGCCGAGAAAAACGGCTGGGCCCCAATCCCCGAAGAGCGCACACTTCGCCGTCGCATGGAAGCGGAAGTGCCGCGTGCGGTGCAGATCCTGACACGGGAAGGCCGCAAGCGCGCCGAGCAGCTGTATCCGAGCCAGATCCGCACCAAGTCGCACCTGCACGCGATGGAGATCACCAACACCGACGGCCACAAGCTCGACCTGTTTGTGCAGGTGCCGTGGAAGTCCGCCGAAGCGTCGGGCAAGGTGACGGATCGCGTCATCCTGCTCGGCATTCAGGATATTTACTCCGGCAAGATCCTGTCCTGGCGGCTATGCGAGGCCGAGACGTGGGACGTCGTGCGCGCCTGCGTCGGCGACATGGTCGAAGACTACGGCATTCCCGACCACCTCTACATGGACAACGGTCGGGCCTTCGCGTCGAAGATGATTTCGGGCCGCGCCGCCAGCCGCAACCGGTTCAAGAAGATCGAAGGCGAAGTAGCCGGTCTATTGAAGACGCTCGACATCGAGCCGCATTTCACGAAGCCGTATTCGGGCCAATCGAAGCCGATCGAGCGCGCCTGGAAGGATCTGGCCGAGGAGATCTCGAAGCACCCTGCCATGTCCGGCGCCTATACGGGCAACAAGCCGGAAAACAAGCCCGAAAATTATCGCCAGTGGGCCGTCCCTCTCGACGTTCTGGAACGGCATGTGGCCGAGCGGATCGCCGAGCACAACGCCCGCCCCGGCCGCCGGTCTGAGACGGCGAAGGGCCGCAGCTTCGACGAAACGTTTGCAGAAAGCATGCGTCATCCCGCCACGATCGTGCGCCGGGCGACAGAGGCGCAGCGCTCGCTCTGGATGCTTGCCGCGAAGGTCATCAAGACGCGGGCGCGCAACGGAGAAATCCACTTCCAGCGCAACGTCTATTGGGCGCCGGAGTTGAACGAATGGATGGGCCGACATGTGACCGTCCGTTTCGATCCCGACAAGCTGCACCAACCGGTCAAGGTCTATGATCCGGACGGCCGCTTCATCTGCGATGCGCCCTGCACCGAGAAAGCAGGCTTCAACGAGCAGGCCGCGGCCGCCCGCCATGAGCGCAACCGCCGCAACCTCGTCAAGCTCAACAAGGCCAAGGCGAAGCTGCACAAGCAGCTCACGCCATCGCAACTCGGCGAACTCTACATGGACGAGACGCCGGCCAAGGCCGAGCCGATCCGCCCCACCATCACCCGCCTCGTGACCGGAAACCTCGCCGTAGAGGCGATCGCGGATACCGATGTCATGACGGCGGACGAATACGAGGCCGGGCTTGCCCGCGGCCTTTCCCTGATTTCGGGCGACAGCTCGATCATACCATTCCCGCAAGGGGATCGGCCGGCAAGTCGCGCGTCCGGCCGCAAGCGCAGAACCGAAAAGTAGTGAGTACGGTTCCGACAAAAAATCGGGCGGGTCCGTGAAACCCGCCCAATCGATAGCTCAATAGGAACCTTTGTAATGCTTGATCTTATAAATGCAATCCCTGCCACATGGGACCTGCCTGAACCGGTGGCGAAGTTCGTCGCCAAGCACTCGGCCGAGGAAGTGGCCACTTGGGAACGCTTGCGCGAGAGCGTTGCCACCATAGCAGCGAAAAATAGCTGGACCAAAGTCGAGACGGGCCGACGCATCGGCATGGCGGAAAGCTCGTTCTCGCAGTGGTTGTCGGGCACCCTCCTGGGCGTCCTCGACAACCAGAACAGCATCGTCGAGCGCTGGCTCGACGCGGTCGAGGAAAGCGCCGCGGTCGAGGCTGCAATGCCCGAAGGGCCGAACTTCCTGCGGACGCTGGCCGCGCGGGAAATCCACGCCACCTTGCTTCTGGCGCAGACCATGACCGGATTCGTGACCATTACCCTGGTCGCCGGGCGAGGCAAGACGACAGCATGCCGCGAGTATCATCGCGTCAAGCCGCATGTGCATATGGTCACCCTCAACCCGAAGGTGAAGTCGGTTCACGGCGTCATGAGTCTGCTCGCCCGCCGGCTCGGGGTGCGCGTCTACAATCCGGCCGAACTCGTGGATGTGGTCGGCGAGCGGTTGTCGCGGGCAGGCGATCGCGCGCTTCTCATCATCGATGAGGCGCAGCACGCAAGTGCTGAGAGCGTCAACCAGCTGCGGTACTTCTCCGACAATTATCGTGTCGGCATCGCCCTGGTGGGCAACGAGGAAGTTCGCAAGAAGATGTCGCAGGCGATCGACCAGACCGCCAGCCGTGACCAGATCCTCAGCCGTATCGACAAGAATCTAAAACGCGATCCGGGTCTCGGCGCCGATATCCGCACCTTCATTGAAGCATGGGGCGTGACCGATCCTTCCTGCGTCAAGACGCTGGTCGGCATCGGCCAGAAGGGCGGCGCGCTCCGCCAGATCGACCGCACGATCAAGATGGCTTGCCTCGCCACTCAGCGCCGGGCATCAGAACTTGAGCGCAAGCATCTGGAAGCTGCTTGGGCGAACCGCGAAGTGGAGGGCGAATAATGGCCGCCCGCCCACTCCCCAGCGAACACCTGGACGCCCTCGTCCGCGAACTGAGCCCCCATTGTGGTGGTGATGAGGTCAGCTTCCCCGGCGCCGATTTCGACAAGCTGGTCGAACGGCTCGCGACCATTCGGAAAATGGTGGCCGTCACGGAACGTGAAGTCGGGGCGCTTCGCCTTGCCGAGGTCGCTCGCTCGGGCCGCGTGATCGTCGAAAACCTCGCGACCGAACACCTTCAGCACATGGCGGAAGATGCCGACGGAAAGATCGTTCGGCCGGATTTTGGGAGGAAAGGATGAGCACGCATCTTTCCGACCACCTGAAAGAAACCCGTGACGCTCTGATCCGGCGCTTCAATACCTTCATCGCCATGGCGGAGGAGTTGGAAGACGATCTCGACCTCGCCGAACTGAAGCTGCGCGACGCTTGCGGGACTAGCGCGAAAATCCTGCCGTTCCCGCGCTCGCCGACCGATGGCGGGAGCGCCGCGTGAGCGCCATCGATCTCACCTTCGCTATTTCGAAGGACGTCCTGCTGGACCGGCTTGCGCCGGAAATCGACGGGATCGTGAGAGATCGCATGGCCGCCATCAACGGCGAAACCGCGGCGTCGAAAGAACGGCGCCGCAGCCTCGACGAAGCGCTCGAACAGGCGATCAAGAACGTCACGCGGGCCGTCGCCCGCGTCGACAACTCCCGACACACGCGGGACGAGGTGCCCGCCATCAACGCGCTTGTCGCGGCCGCATCCGGACTGCGCCGTGCCTATCGCCAAAGCCGAGAAGGACCGAAATAATGGAAGCTGTAATCCTGGAAGAAACGCCGGCCGAGGGCGTCACAATCGTCAATGGCCGTGAATACATGCACGATGCCAAGGGCAACCTCGTCCCCGCCGTCAACATCAAGCCCGAAGATAGGCTTGAGGACGAGATGGTGCGAAAGATCATCGCCTTCGCTACCGACCTCAGCGCACGCATTACCCGCTTCCGCGACCATACGATGGCGGACATTTCCTCCTTCGATCAGCTGCTCGCCCAGGAGTATGGGGCGTCGATCGGCGGCAAGAAGGGCAACAAGACGTATCAGTCGTTTGACGGCCTGATGCGTGTCCAGGTGCAGGTCGCCGACCAGATCGCGTTCGGGCCGCAGCTTCAGATCGCCAAGGCGCTCATCGACGAGTGCCTGAATGAATGGTCGATCGAGAGCCGGCCGGAAATTCAGACGATCGTCACCCGTGCCTTCAACACCGACAAGGAAGGCCAGATCAACAAGTCCGAGCTGTTCATGCTGCTGCGGCTGGAGATAGACGACACGCGCTGGAAGAAGGCCATGGAAGCTATTCGCGCTTCGATCCGCGTTACCGGGTCGAAGGAGTATGTGCGCTTCTACGCTCGGCCGACACTCGATGCGCATTGGGCAGCCATCACTATCGACTTGGCCAAGGCGTGAGGTGCGGCGATGACCAGCTACAACATGGCACTATTCGAGGAAGAGGCTCGCGTCGCCGGGATCTTCCCGCTTGGAATGATCGGGGCCCCTGACAGTCCTCCGGAATGGTTGCGAGAGCTCTACGACGATTGTGATGAGCCGACACTTCCAATTTTCGCAGCGCTGCCAGAACTAAAGCATGACGACGACGGCGTGGAAGATTGGGCAGAGGCGCTAATTTCCGCCTCTCGCAGCGGTTTTGTCGTCAAGTATGAGGTTTGCGTTCGCCGCTACAATCGTGACGGGCTGTTCTTCCTGAGTGGCTGGGGATACTTCCGCGTTGGCTATCTCTATGTCGAAAACTTCGAAGAGATCGGGCCGGCGGTCATCAATATCGCTCGCACTCAGCACGAAGCCGAGCAGGCACAGGCAGGTGCGGCATGACCATGGCTTACATCCGCGATGCTTACCGTGTGCCCGCAAAGCGCGGCGACCGCATCGAATACACCGGCGACAAAGCCGGCCCGCGCCTCGGCACGATCATCGGCACTTATAGCGCCAAGCTCAAAATCCGTTTGGACGGTGAGACCCACGCGGGCAGCTATCACCCGACTTGGAAGCTCCGCTACCTCAACCCGGATGGCAGCGTGGCGATCGGAGGCGATCATGGCTGAAAACTCCGCCATCTCGTGGACACGTCACACCTGGAACCCGTGGATGGGCTGCACCAAGCTCACCCCGGCCTGCGACGGTTGCTATGCCGAGGCTCTCATGGACAAGCGCTATGGCAAGGTCCAGTGGGGCAACCATCCGCGCGTCCGCACCGGCAAGCACACCTGGAACGATCCTGTTCGCTGGCAGCGTCAGGCCGAGAAAGATGGCGACCGGCCGTTTGTTTTTTGTGCCAGCCTTGCCGACATCTTCGACAATCAGGTTGATCCGCAGTGGCGAGCCGACGCGTTCGAGGTGATGCGGAAGACGCCGAACCTCGTCTACCTTCTGTTGACGAAGAGGCCTCAGAACATCGTCAAGCTCGCGGACGAGGCCGGCGGCCTGCCGGCAAATGCCGCGCTGGGCGCCACCTGCGAAGATCAGCCCCGTGCGGACGAGAACCTACCGGCACTCCAGGTGGCGAAGATTGAGTTGCAGCCGCTCTTCACGTTCGGCTCATTTGAACCGCTGATCGGCGAGATAGTCGCTACGCCGTCATGGCTGCCAGACTGGATCATAGTCGGCGGCGAGACCGACCAGGGCGGGCACAAGGCACGACCGACGCACCCGGACTGGATGCGCAGCCTTCGTGACCAGGCCGCTGCAGCCGGCAAGCCGTTTCACCTCAAGCAGTGGGGCGAGTGGGCTCCGCAGCTCGGCTCGGTAGACCTCCCCGACAACCCGGAAATCAGCCGCTACCAGTGGGCAGAATGGGACGGAGAGGAATGGGAGTTCTGGGACCGCCCGATGTGGTGCGATGAACTCGACCCCGAACACAGCATGATTCGGGCTGGCAAGAAGCACACGGGCAGAATGCTCGACGGTGTGACCCACGACGCCTTTCCCACCGTTCCCGCAGTCAAGTCGATCGGAGGTGCAGCATGAGACACTTCCCCAATCGGCAGGCCTTTGTCGAAGCCCTCGTCGAACTGTTTGAGGAGCACGGCGTCCGCATCGTCCAGCGCGACAGCGAAAGGTTCGCGCTCTTCCTGGACGATGACCCTTGCGCCCCCATGCCAGTGGCGAGCGTGTCCATCGACATGTTCGCCGCCACTCTCGAAAGGAAGCTGTCATGACCTCCGCGATCGCCGCCATCCACACCGGTTGCAAGCAGCTCGGCATCGACGAAGACGGTCGTCGCGCTATTTATGAGCGCGTCACCGGCAAGCCCAGCCTCACGCTGATGTCTTCGACCGAAAAGGACGCCGTCGTCACCGAGCTGCGCCGCCTCGGCTTCAGCACGGCCGATCGTCGCCCAGGCGGCCGTCGCCAGCTCACAGGCAAATACGCGAAGAAGCTGCAGGCGCTGTGGATCGCCGCGTGGAACCTTGGAGTTGTTCCAGACGCTGACGATGCGGCGCTCATCGGCTTCGTTAAACGCCAGACACCGGTGGACGATGTGCGCTTCGTCCACCATTGGGAAGACGCTCGCGCCGTCATCGAAGCTATCAAAGCGCGCATGAAGCGCGATGCACGCGTCGACTGGAGCAACGATCGCACCGGCACGCCCTGGGCGAACCTCGATGCCTTCAAGATAGCTTCTGCACAATGGGCGATCCTTTGCCCCAACGGCGCATCCGACTTCTGGCCCGTCGTTACCGATCTCATCGACCGGGATGAAACTCACCGCAATCTGACCAGCGCTGAGTGGATCACGGTCATGAACGAACTCGGCAAGCGCGTACGCGCCGCCAGGAAGGCGGGCAAGTGATGAATTCCGAAGAGCAGCTCCAGCGGATCGGCGAAGTCCTCACAACCGCCTTGCAGCACAAGCGGGAAATGATCGCGGCATCCGAGCGGCAGCGAATTGCCGAGTGCCCACGTTGCGGGGGTAGCCTACGGTTCGCGCTGGTTGGTCCCAAAAACCATCTTCGCATGTTCTGCCGCGGCAACCCCACCGACCCTGAAAACATGCCGCATTGCGGCATGAGCCTGATCGAGTAGCCGGATGAACGCGCTCACGTCCTCGGCGGTAATGGCCCAGCGCTCGCATCCTCGCGGGTCGCTGGACTATTTCCCGACGCCGCCATGGGCGACGCGCGCACCGATCAACGAGGTGCTGCGCCCATACGGCATCGACACAAAGACCAAGCGTGTGCGCGACCCTGCAGCCGGCGGCGGCCACATGGTTGCAGCGCTGCGGGAATCCTTCGGCGCCGTTGACCTGTCCGACGTGCACGATTGGGGCATCAATCCCGAGATCCGCGACTTCACATTCGAGACCCGCGAGACGCTTCTCGCCGATGGTCACCAGCTGCCAGACTGGATTTTCTGCAACCCACCATTTCAGATCGCGTCCACCTTCCTTGAGCGCGCCCTATCGATCGCGACGGAAGGCGTTGCCTTCCTCTGCCGTCTCGGCTGGATCACCGGCCAGGAGCGGCACGACACCATTTTCGGGCCGTGCCCGCCCCGGTTCTTCTGCCCCTTTGCCGAACGCGTCCCTATGATCGAGGGCGTTTGGGATCCGGAGGCAAGCAGCGCCACGGATTACGCCTGGTACATCTGGCTGCTCGACGAAGAGCACGCCGGCCGCACCGAGGTCTGGCACCTGCCGCCGGGCATGGAAGACCGCTACACCCGCGACGCCGATCGCGCGCTTGCCACGCCGGGCGAAGCCGCCCGCCGCGCCGCCGAGCGCAAGAAGAAAAATGCATCAGAGAATGAAACGCCCACGCTATTCGAGGTGTCGATATGACCAGCCGAATGCATGCCGCCGTTTGCCTGCCTCTCTTCGATCGCTCCGAGCTGGACCGGGTTCGAGCCCAGCGTGAAGAGCTTTTGAAGCGCCTTCAAAAGGGCGGCCGTGACGCCCGCTCCCGCATTCGCATGGAACAGCGGGTTATCAATCTGACAGCCGAACAAGTGCGCCTCGAGTCCAAGCTTGGCATCTGGAGGCCGCAGTGACCAACGCTGCCCAGGCCGATCGCGCATGGATGACGCCCCTTCTCAACCGCATCGCCGACGTTGCGGGTGAACGGGCGGCACTTATCCTCGGCACCGAAAAGGCCGGGCAGCAGATCTATATCCCGGTCAAGGTCGATAGCGACCATTGGCTGGCCGGCCTGATCAGCTACGAAAGCGCACTGGCCCTCGTTGGCGTTTTCGGCGGAAACAACATCACCATTCCGCCCGTCATGGCAGGCGACAAGCGTCGTCGCGCAAGAGCGCTTGCCGATCTGATCGCCAGAGGGTATTCCATTAACAAGATCGTCTCTCTCACCGGCGTGGCCCGTTCCACCGTGATCGAGCATCGGGCCAGAAACCCCAAGGCGATCGCCAATCTCCTCGACGAAGACGACGACCAGGGCAAACTGCTCTAGCTAGTCCGATTTCGGTCTAGTGATCGCGGTAACGTAACAGCCCACTGTCCCTTCAAGTTCATCTTGAAGGGTTCCTTCCATGCTCACCTCCCGTATCACCGCTTCGACGCTGAAGGCGATTGCGCCAATCGCGCCGAAGCTGAAGGCGGCCGCGCAAGCCGACATCATCCAGAAGTTCGGCGATCTGTTGCCAAGCCTGCTGCCCGTTGCGGATATTTCGAGTGCGTTACGCGTGTCGCACTTCCTCGCCCAGGTCGCCCATGAGAGCGACGGTTTCTGCACGCTCGAAGAGTATGCCTCCGGAGCCGCCTATGAAGGGCGCGCCGATCTCGGCAACACCCAGACCGGCGACGGAAAGCGATTTAAGGGCAGAGGCCCGATCCAGCTGACCGGCCGTGCCAACTACCGCGCGTTCACGATCTGGATGCGCGCCCGCGCGCCCAAGGCTCCGGACTTCGAAACGTCCCCCGAACTGGTCGCCACATGGCCGTGGGCCGGCTGGGCAGTGATCTTCTTCTGGCAGACCAAGAAGCTCAATGCAGTCGCCGATCGCGACGACCTGGTCGCCGTGACGAAGATCATCAACGGCGGGAGGAACGGCCTCGACGATCGCGCCCGCTTTCTTGCCCGGGCAAAGCCCGTCATCCAGACCCTCGTCGCCGATGCGCTTTCGGCAGAACAGGACTTCCCGGTCCTGCGGCGCGGGATGAGGGGCGAGCCGGTCGACCGCCTTCAGAGCGCGCTGCGCAGCGCCGGCTTCTACTTCCTCACGATCGACGGCGATTTCGGGCCGGGCACCGAAGGCGCCCTGATGGGCTTCCAGCGTGCGAACGGTCTCGTCGTTGATGGCATCTTCGGCAGCAAGTCCTTTGCCGCCCTCCAGCCCTACTTCGGAGAACAGGCATGAGCCTCCTTATCGGCACCCTCACCGGCATCGCAGCCAAAGTCGGCGCACCTGTCGTCAAGTCCATCCTGGGCAAGCACGTTGGCGGCCTGCCCGGCACACTTGCCGGAACCGTCATCGACCATATCGCCGAGCGTGTCGGCGTCGATCCGGAGAAGCTGCCGGAGGTCGATCCGCAGGAACTGGACAACGCCGTCCGCGACGTGGAAGCGGCAACGCCTGATCTGATCCAGCTGTATCAGCGCGGCGTGGTCGGGCAGTTCGCGTTGCTTCAGGCCGAGACGGCGGAGGGCTTCTGGGCGTCGGCGTGGCGCTGGGGCTGGATGTACCTGCTGGCCTTCCTCTGGCTCTACGCGTTCCTGCTCGGCCCGCTCGTCCGGGCTTTCGGAATTGCGCTGGAGCCAATCGACGCGCCGACCCTGATGACGCTCACCGGCTGGTTTATCTCGCTCTACATGGGCGGGCACACGGTCAAGGAGATCGGGCGCCAAACCGTCGAAGCCGTGAAGACGTGGAAAAAGTCTCCATGAACTTTGGCGGCAATAACTCTCTCGATAGCGCCGCGCTCCGCGAACAGCAGGAGCGCGACGCCCTTGTGGCGGACGCAAGCGCTGTCGTGCGCGCACGCGGCAGTGACGTTTGCGTCGAATGCGATCGGCCGATTCCTATCGAACGCCGCCGTGCCGCGCCGTTCGCCAAGCGGTGCATCGAATGCCAGGAAATGCTTGAGGCGGAGAAGTTTCACAGATGATCGATATCGCCGCCCTCAAGGATTGGCTCGGACTGATTGCACTCTTCATCAGCGTCGGCACGTCTGTTGTGCTGTTCATCGGCTCGGGCAGCAAGAAGAACGCCGAGCACATCGCGAAGATTGAGGAAAAGGTCGACGATCACTCCGATCGCCTCAAGTCGCTCGAAACGAACATGGCGCACCTCCCCGACAAGGAAACCGTCAACCGCCTTCAGGTCGATATGGCCGACATGAAGGGGCAGATCGCCAGCATTGCGAAGAGTTCGGAGGCAACCGAGCGCGCCACGCGCCGCGTCGAAGATTTCCTCCTGAAGCAGAAGGGCTGAGAGACATGGTCCCGGACGACTACAAGAAGTGGGTGGATGAGAACATTCGCCTGATCATCCTGAAGGATCTGGCCGACCCCCGTTCCGGCGGCTCGACCAATACCTTCCTGATCCAGAAGAGCCTGGAGCGCTTCTCCTACCGAAAGTCGCGCGACTACATCCGCAATCAGCTGCTGTGGATGGAAGAGAACGCCGGCGCGATCAAAACGCGCACGGAGGGCACCGAGACCAGCGCCGTTCTCACCCGCGCCGGCCGCGATCATGTCGAGGGCCGACATCACCTTGCCGGCATCCAGCCGCCCGGCGACGCGGAGTAGACCATGGCTCCGCACACTCGTCCGCGCCTGTCTTCGATCGACCTTCTGCCCGAAGAATGCGAAGGCGTTGTCGCTTGGGCGTCGCAGGAGCTGGCAGAGCGCAAGCGCAGCCAGACAGACATCTATGCCGAGTTCCGCGACAAGCTCATTGCCCTGCAGGGCGAGCTTGGTCTCGATTTCGACATCCCGCATTTCTCGTCGTTCAATCGGCACAACATCCGCCTCGGCAAGCTGACGCAAAAGCTGCAACGCAGCCAGATGATTGCTGACGCCATCGTTGACAGGACGAACGGCGCCGACGCGGACAAGCTCACCCAGGCGTCCACGCGCATGCTCAAGACGCTCGTGCTCCAGGCAATGGAAGCGGCGTCCGATCGCACCGTGACCTTCGAGGAAGCCCGTGACGCGGCCGCTTCCCTGCTTCGCATTGCCCAGGCCGAAAACGCCTCGACCGGCCGGCGTCAGAAGCTTCAGGCCGAAGAGAAGGCCCGGAAGGCCGAAGAGGAAATGAAACAGAAGGCCGAGGCCGCGCTCGACATGCTGGAGAACGAGCCCGGCGTGTCGAAGGCTGCGATCAAGCGCGCCAAGGAAAAGTTCCTCGGCGTCCGGCCACCGAAGAAGAAGGCCGAGGACCAGGATGGTTGATCTCCCCAAAGGCGAGTGGCGCGACCCGCCCGTGATGGCCCGAGACCCGGAAGAAATCCCCGGCGCGCTGCCCCGCGGCGGCGACGTTCCCGACGACTTCGATCCCCTGGCCGAAGGCGTCCTGATGGCCCACCAGGCCGAATGGATCGGCGACGACAGCACCTTGAAGATCTGCGCCAAGGGCCGACGCACGGGCATCACGTTCGCCGAGGCGCTGGATTGCACGTTGATCGCCGCCGCGAAGCGCTCGGCCGGCGGCCAGAACGTCTTCTACATCCCCGACAGCAAGCCGAAGGGCCGCGAGTTCATCGGCTATGCGGCTCATTTCGCAAAGACCGTCGCCGGCGAGCTGCTCACGATCGAGGACGGTATCTTCTTCGACCAGAAGGAAGACGGCTCCACGAAGGCGATATCGAGCTACATCATCAAGTTCGCCTCAGGCTTCCGCATCGAGGCGCTGTCCTCCCGCCCGGAAAACATCCGCGGTCTTCAGGGCACGGTCGTTATCGACGAGGCGGCGTTCCACCGGGACGTCCGCGACGTCATCGACGCTGTCGGCGCTTTGCTGATCTGGGGCGGCAAGATCAGGATCATCTCGTCGCACAACGGCATCACCAACCCGTTCAACGAGCTGATCAAGGAAGCCGAGGCGAAGAAGAACGGTTTCAAGGTCCACACCTTCAGCTTCGGCGATGCCGTGCAGAACGGTCTTTACAAGCGCGTCTGCCTGATCAAAGGCGATGAGTGGTCGCAGGAAAAGCAGGAAGCCTGGGAAGCGGAGATCCGCTCGGCCTATGGCACGCGTACCGCCAAGATGCGCCAGGAGCTCGACGCGATCCCGGCCGAGGCCGAGGGTTCGGCCCTCTCTCGAGTCCTCATTGAAAGCTGCATGAGCCGCGACCTGCCGCCGGTCATCCGGTGGGATCGGCCCGACGACTTCAAGAACCTTGACGACTACGAGCGCGAGCGGCAGACCCTAGAATTCTGCGAGACGGTCTTGAGGCCTCGTCTCGAACGTCTCGACATCAGCCTTCAGCACTGCATCGGCGGTGACTTTGCCCGATCGGGCGACAAGACGGCGTTTGTCGTTCCTGAGATCGGCCTGGACCTGGTGCGCCGGGCCGTCCTCATCGTCGAGCTGAAGAACGTGCCCTTCGACCAGCAGCGCGATATCCTCTTCTATATCGGCGATCGCCTGCCGCGCCGTGTGGCCGGTGCCTTCGACGCACGCGGCAACGGCCAGTATTTGGCGGAAAAGGCGCGCCAGCGCTGGGGCGAGAGCATGCAGGAAGTCATGCTGTCGGCGTCCTGGTACGCCGCGCACATGGTGCCCTACATCGAAGCGTTCAGCGACAAGAGTGTACTCTATCCCTTCGACGCCGACGTGCTCGCCGACCACCAGGCGCTCGCCTATGTGAATGGCATCGTCAAGGTGCCCGACGACTATTCCGCCAAGGGCGCCGATGGTTACAACCGCCATGGCGACACCGCACCGGCCGGCGCGCTTGCCTACTATGCGAGCAAGCTCGATTTCACTGAGTACGGTTATCGGCCGGTTCGGCCCACGGCCAGCAGGTTCGACGCTGCCAACTCCCAACATGATGACGATGCGCCCGCCCGTCTGGGTTCAATGCGCCGTTCGCGAGGCATTTTCTGATGGCCCAGATTCTCGACCAGTGGGGCAATCCCGTCAGCACCGCCAAACTGAAACAGGAACAGGCCGCGCCGACGCTGACCAGCGTGCGCCGGCCGAACATGGACCATCAGGCTTCAGGCCTCACGCCGCAGAAGCTTGCCCGGCTTTTGCGCTCCAGCCTGCAGGGCGATCCGGAAGGATACCTCGAACTTGCCGAGGACATGGAAGAGCGCGACCTTCACTATGCCGGCGTGCTTGGCGCTCGCAAGCTTCAGGTGGCCGGACTGGAGATCACCGTGGAAGCGGCGAGCGACGCCGCCGCCGATATCGACAATGCCGACATGGTCCGTGCGTTCCTGCAGCGAGATGCCTTCGAAAGCGAGATGGTCGATATTCTCGATGCGATCGGCAAAGGCTTCTCATGCACCGAAATCATCTGGGATTCCTCGGAAGGCCAGCACGAGCCGCGGGAACTGAAGTGGCGCGATCCCCGGTGGTTCACCTTCGACGATCTCACCGGCGAAATCCCGCTCCTGCGGGAGGCCGGCGAGCATCAGCCGCTCGTACCGTTCAAATGGATTTTCCATCAGGCCAAGGTGAAGTCGGGGCTGCCCATCCGCGGCGGCATCGCCCGCGCCGTCTGCTGGACGTTCCTGTTCAAGTCGTTCACGGCGAAGGACTGGGCCATCTTCTGTGAAGCCTACGGCCAGCCGTTGCGGCTCGGCAAGTATGGACCAGGTGCCACCGAAGGCGACAAGGAAATCCTTGCCCAGGCCGTCGCCAACATCGGCGCGGATTACTCGGCGATCGTGCCCTTGAACATGGCGGTGGAGTTCATCAAGGCCGATCTCGCCGGGTCACATGACCTTTATGAAAAGCGTTCCGACTGGCTCGATCGGCAAGTGTCGAAAGTCGTGCTCGGCCAGACGGGCACCACGGATGCGATCGCCGGCGGCTATGCGGTCGGCAAGGTCCACAACAGCACGAAGGACGATATCGAGCGCTCTGACGCCAAGCAGCTCGGCGCGACGCTCGCCCGCGATCTTGCCCGCCCCTACATCGACCTGAACAGGGGACCGCAGAAGGCCTATCCGAGGATCCGCATCGGGCGTCCGGAGACCGTCGACACGGACAAGTGGATGAGCAACGTGAAGACCTTCGTCAGCATGGGCGGCAAGGTCGGCATGTCCGTCGTTCGCGACAGGCTCAGTATTCCCGATCCCGACGAGGACGAGGAGCTGCTTGGTGCGCCGGCGAAGCCAGCGCAAGACAAGGATCAGCCGCCGGTCGATCCGAAGGACAAGACGGCACTCCAGCTTGCGGGCACCTCGACCGGCCGCGACGCCATCGATCAAGCAACCGCGGCCGCGCTCGATGACGACGCCTGGGAGCCGCTTGTCGCTCCTATGATCGAAGGGCTCGAAGAAAAGATCGCTGCCGCCGGCTCCGTCGAGGAAGCCCGCCGGGTTCTTGCCGATCACTTCCGTGCCATGGATGCCGACGCCCTGGCCGAGCAGCTGGCGCGGCTTGCGTTCAATGCGCGGCTGGCCGGTGAATATGGCGAAGACCTGTCCTGATGGCGGTCGAACTGAAACCGCTACCGCCGGCCGACGCGATTGCGGCTTATGAAGCCCGCCGCGGTACGCTGACTGAAACCTTCTCCTGGCAAGATCTGTTCGAGCAGGAGCATGCGACCCAGGTCACGGTCGCGAAGTCTGCCGGCTTCGACATCCTCAAGGATATCGATGCGGCAATGATGCGCGCCCTGGCCGAAGGCCGGACGCTTGAACAGTTCTCACGGCAGCTGGTGCCGGTCCTTCAGGAAAAGGGCTGGTGGGGCCGAAAGCTGGTCATGGACCCGCAGACCGGCGAGATGGTCATGGCCACGCTCGGCACGCCGAGGCGGCTTCAAATCATCTTCGACACCAATATGAGGGTGTCTTACGCGGCCGGTCATTGGGCGGGTTTCGAGCGCAACAAGGCCTCACGGCCGTTCCTCCGTTATGTCTGCATTCTCGACGATCGCACCCGGCCGGCGCACCGGGCCAGACACAATCTCGTGCTGCCCGTCGATCATCCCTATTGGGACAAATGGGCGCCGCCCTGCGGATGGAACTGCCGCTGCACCCTGCAGAGCCTGTCGCGCTACGAGGTCGACCAGCTGATCGCAGAGGGCGAAGACCTGAAGTTCGATCCTCCCGAGGATACCTATCGCGACTACCTGAACAAGCGCACCGGCGAAGTGGTCCGCGTTCCTGACGGCATTGATCCGGGCTGGGCCTACAATCCCGGCAAAGCTGGATGGAAAGCGCTCCAGGCGGGCAAGAAGCTGATCGAGGCACCCGCGGATCTCGGAGCGGCGGCAGGCTCTCTCCCGACGTTTCTGCGCCGCCCGACCGCGCGGGAGTTTCCCGACTGGTTTGACCAGGCAGCCGCCGGCGGCGCGATCGATCCGGCGATGGTCGTCGCCGGCGTCATCGATCCGCAAACGCTTCAGGCGCTCCGAGCGCGCGGCATCGATCCCGTCAGTGCCGCCATCACCATCACACAAAAGCAGGTCCGGCATATGGTTCGCGCCGCCAAGCAGGCGCGCAACCAGGCAGTCTCCTCCGAGATCCTGAAATCCATGCCCGACATGCTGGCATCGCCGCGGGCGATCCTGCTCGATCTGCGGAGCGGCGAGTTGCTGTACGTCTTCGATGCGCCGGGATCGCTGCGCCAGGGCAAGCTTGTCGTCCGCCTGAACTACGCAGAGAAGGCAAAAGCTCCGGGAGGAAGGCAGGCGGTCGTCTCAAACTCGATCCGCACGGCCGGGCTCGTGGAACTGCGCGTCTTGACGGACGTGAACACTTACGTTGTTCTTTCAGGGGAGCTTATGTGATCGCCAAGGAGGTACGCCACATCCTCGTTGGACAGCCGGTAAACCGGGCGCCCGACCGGTGCGAATTTCCCGGACACCATGGCGATCACAACCCAATATACGCCGGCGCCACCCGAACCGCAATAATCGGCCACACAGCGCGTTTGTCGCTTCCGCTGCCCCGTTGGCCGTTTTTACCCGTCATGCGCGTCTATGGGCTTTGAAGCGGCTTCAAAATTGATGCCGTTCCCCATTGTGACGTGGCAGGTCGCACTGTAATCATTTCCCTACGCCGGACAGCAATTCAGGCGACTGCCAGTCCGATTTCAGATCAGTGATTGGCCCCGGCCCGCATCGTTAGATAGCGGGCATGACAAACCGCTCTTTCATCTCGCTTCATTCCGCTTCCGACGCCGCTTCGAGCGTCGCGCTCTGCTCCGCTGTCGCGCTGCCCGACGACGCCGCCGACGCGCCGGAATGGATCCACCTCGTCCCAACCGGCCAGCTGCTGTCCACCTTCGATGGGCGCGGCCCGTACCGGGTGGCCGATGCCGCAGCGCTGGCCCGGATCAGCCTGCAGGCGGCGGACGGCGCGCGCCTGGTCCTCGACGAAAACCACTCCACCGACCTTGCAGCCCCGAAAGGCGAGCCGGCGCCGGCGCGCGGGTGGATCACTGATCTTCAAGCCCGCGACGATGGCATCTGGGGCAAGGTCGAATGGACGAAAGCCGGCGCCGCCCTCATGGCCGACCGCGCCTACCGGCACATCTCGCCGGTCATCAGCCACCGCGCGGACGGTCTCGTGACCGCCATCCTTCGCGCTTCCCTCGTCAACAAACCGAACCTGCGCGGGCTGACCGCGCTTCACCAGGAGCAACCCATGGAATTCCTGAAAAAGCTCGCCGCCTCCCTCGGCTTGCCCGAAACCGCCAGCGAGGCCGACGTGCTTGCCGCCGTTGGTCGCCGCGACCAGACCGCCTTGCAATCCGCCCTGGACCCGATCGCCGCAGCCGCCGGCGTCGCCGCAGGCAGCGATGCCGCCGCAGTTCTTGCCGGCGTCCAACGTCTGAAGACTTCGACCAGTGACGGCGCGGTGATCACCGCCCTCCAGTCGGAGCTCGCCGACCTCGGCACCAAGTTCGCCGCACTCCGGACTTCTACGGCAACCGAAAAGGCAACCGCCTTCGTTGATGGCGAGATCAAGAAGGGCCGCGTCGGCGTCAAGCCTCTGCGCGACCACTACATCGCCATGCATGCGCAGGATCCCGCCCGCGTCGAAAAGGAAATCGGCGCCCTGCCGGTCATCGGCTCGGCGTCGGCCGCGACCGCCGCAGCCCCCACCCTCGACAAGGACGGAAACGTCACGCTCGACGACGGGCAGCGCCACATTGCCCAGCTGATGGGCGTCGACCCCAAGGCCTACGCCGAGACGCTGAAGGCCGAACGCGAAACCGCGCTCTGAGTTCTCTTTCGCGCTTTCCCGACTTCCCTCTTTTCCTACAGGAGACCCGGCGCCATGACCGCGCTTACCCAGGACAGGAACACGCCGCGCCTTGAAGGCGGTGTCTATGAAGCCGGCGTCGCCGCCGCAACGAAGCTCTTCGGCGGCTCGCTCGGCTGCTTCAACGCTGCCGGCTATCTCGTGCCCGGATCGACTTCGACGACGCTGAAGGCAGCCGGCCGCATCGAAAAGCAGGTGGACAACAGCGGCGGCGCCGCCGGCGCGAAGTCCGCCAAGTATCGGCCGGGCATCTACCGCTTTGCCAATTCGGCCTCGGCCGACCTCATCACGATCGCTGATGTCGCAAACGATTGCTACATCGTCGATGACCAGACCGTGGCCAAGACCCATGCCACCAACACCCGCTCGATCGCCGGCAAGATTGTCATGGTCGACAGCCTGGGCGTCTGGGTGAAGGTCGGCATCGACTAGCCGCCAACCGTCCCGTCACTCCTCCTCGAAACCGCCTCGAAGGTCTTTCACATGATCATCAATAGTCAGAACCTTGCCGGCCTGCGCGTCGGCTTCAAGACGAACTTCCAGCAGGGCCTGTCCGAAGCTCCCTCGCTCTATGCCCGCATCGCCACCGTCGTTCCCTCCGCCACGAAGGAGAACAAATACGGCTGGCTCGGCAAGATCCCCGGCATGCGCGAGTGGATCGGTCCCCGGCAAGTCCAGAACATCTCCGAGTTCGACTACTCACTGCCGAACAAGAGCTACGAGCAGACGATAGGCGTCGACCGCGACGACATCGAGGACGATAACCTCGGCATCTATTCGCCGCTCTTCAAGGAAATGGGCGCCGCCGTCGCGGCACATCCCGACACGCTGATCTGGCCGCTCCTGAAAAACGGCTTCACCACGCCCTGCTATGACGGCCAGTACTTCTTCGACACCGATCACCCGGTCGAAAACGAAGATGGCACCGTCACCGCCGTCAGCAACTCCGGCGGCGGCAACGGCACGCCCTGGTTCCTGCTCTGCACCAACCGCGCGCTGAAGCCGCTGATCTTCCAGGAGCGCAAGAAGCCGCAGTTCGTCGCCCGCGACAATCCGGACGACAGCAACGTCTTCACCAACAAGGAATTCCAGTACGGCACCGACAGCCGTTGCGCGGTCGGCTTCGGCTTTTGGCAGTTCGCTTACGGGTCCAAGCAGGAACTGACCGCGGCGAACTATGAGGCCGCCCGCGTCGCGATCATGTCGTTCAAGGGCGACAGGGGGCGCCCGCTTGGCCTCGTGCCGAACCTTCTTGTCGTCCCGCCCGCGCTTGGCGGCGCTGCCCGCAAGATCGTCCAGAGCGTGCTGGTTAACGGCGGCGAATCCAACCCGTGGGCGAACACGGCCGAGATCCTTGAGGTTCCGTGGCTGGCCTGACCTCTCCAGCCGCGAACTAGCCTGCCCGGTCAACCGGGCGGGTCCTTTCCACAGCCAGCAGGAGTGAACATGTCCAATCGATTTATTGCCGTCGTCGGCAGCTGCCTGTCCTTCATCGTCGCCTACATCGTCGGCCCTGTGGCCGTAGCGCTGGCGGCGCCCGTGATGAGCTTCATCCGTGCCGCACCTCTCGCTGCCGCTTTCCATTTCCTCGCGCCGGCCAAGCTGGTCGCGTTCCGGATCATCGGCGCGCTGAAGCCGGTCTATCGCGACAGCTACCGCACCCACGGCCTCAGTCTCGAAAGCCGATCGCTCTTCGCCTGAGCGAACGCGCCGAGATTTCCTCCCGGCTTCTGCCGGGCGGATTTTCCGCAGGGGATCGACAGCGATCCTCTTCGCAAACTCCGAAGGGAAGAGAACATGAGCAAGCGCAAGACGAATACTCCGGCCGCGGATGACGCTGCAAAGGGCGTCGGAACCGGCAGCCAGCCTTCCGTGGTATCCGTCAATGAGACGGAAGGCGGCCCGTCCGGCACCAACGGGCCGGACGGGACCAATCCCCCCGAGAGCGACCTGAACGGCGAGGCCGGCAATTCGGCCGGCCTCGCAGATCGCGGGCAGCAGTCCGGCGGCGAGGACGCATCGTCCTTCGTTGTTTTCGAAGCGTCTGATGTTGGGGGCGTGACGGCGGAGAAGATCAAGGCCGACGCGATCACGGCCGTTGCGCGGGGATTGCAAACCTATTCCGAGGCCTCCCAGGGCGATGCGGCGGAAGGGACCGGCGCGAATGCCGGTCCCGTCTTCACGCTTGACGACGTCCTGGTCGCAGCGGCGGCCGACAACGTGGCGCAGCTGTTGCACTTTGCTGATATCGGGCAGCGCCTTCTCGCGGTCTTGGCGAGCCAGGGCTCTTCTATGTCGGCGGATGACTACATCGCTCGGTTGCGCCTAGCCGAGGACGCGTCCACGGAAAAGGTCAACTCTGTTGCGATCCGAGTGACCGGCCCCCGCGATGGCTTCCGTCGCGCTGGTATCGCGCTTTCGAAAGCGGGCCAGACCTTTGAGCCTGGCCAACTGACGCTCAAACAGATCGCCGCGCTGATCGATGATCCTGGCATCACCGTCGAGTACCTCTGATGGGCTACGCCACGAAACAGGGGCTTATTGACCGGTTCGGCGAGACGGAACTCGTCCAGCTCACCGACAAGGTCAACCGCCCCGCCTCCACGATCGACGACATACCCGTCACGCGCGCGCTCAGTGATGCAGATGCGCTGATCGACGGGTACGTCGGCAAGGTCTATCGCCTGCCGCTCTCGGCGCAGCCGCCGATGCTGACAAAGATCGCCTGCGACGTCGCGCGCTACTACCTGCACGGCAAGGCGGCCGAAAAGGATGGCCCGGTCGAGCGCGCCTATGCCGAGGCAGTTGCGTGGCTGAAGGACGTCTCGAAAGGCCTCATCGCTCTTGATGCCGAAGGCGTGGCGCCCGCCCAGGCCGGTGGCGGTTCGGTCAAGGCGTCCGCTCCCAACCGTGTCTTCACCCGCGACAGCCTGAGGAGCCTGTAATGACCGGCTCCAAGATCACCCTTCAGGATACCGCCTCGGCAGTCATCGGCCGCCTGGTCGCGGCTGCCCGCCACCCCGGCGAGCTTATGGCAACGTTTGCCGCCCTCATGCTGTCTTCGACCCAGCGCCGCTTCCAGCGGCAGCAGGACCCGGAGGGCATCGCATGGAAGCCGCTGTCGCCGCGCACGGCGAAGCGCCGCGTCGGCCGGCGCGTTCGCGGGACGGCCAATATCCTGCGCGTTTCAACCCGGCTCTATCAGAGCCTTACGACGCAATCGGACGAAACCAGCGCCGAGGTGGGGACGAACCTCGTCTATGCCGGCCCGCATCAGTTCGGCGGCGAAATCCAGCAGTGGGCGCGCAGCCAGCGCATGTCGTTGAAGCGCATCCGCGGCCGCTACCGCTTCACCCGCCACGGCACGAAGGGCGCGGAAGAACGCAAGGTCACGATCGGCGAGCACGTCGTGGCCATTCCCGCGCGCCCGTACCTCGGTTTCAGCGACCAGGACGAGCGCGCAATGATCAAGGCCGGCCAAGACTGGCTGGCAAGCGAGGCCGCCCAATGATCCAGAGCATTATCGACCGCCTGATGGAGACGGGCACTCCGTTTGCGATTTCCGGCGGCGCGGCCCAGCTGGCCGACGTGAAAGACCGCCCGACGAATACGCCGGCCGTCTTCGTCTTCATCTCCGATGAGCGCTCCACAGCCAGCGAGCGCATCGGCAGCGTGCTTCAGCGCACCCAGGCGACGATCGGCGTCGTCATCGTCACCGAAAACCTCTCAGCGCTGAACAACGCCGCCGCCGTCGACGATATCGACAGCCTCAAGGCCTATTGCCGGCGCAAGCTGATCGGCTTCACCCCAACCAACGCCGAACATGCCGAACCCATGGAGCACCTGGCCGGCGAACTTCAACAGGCGCTCGGCGGCACGGTCTGGTTCGAGGACGCCTACACCACAGCCTACTACCTCATGGAGGCATGACATGCAGGGCGGATCGTACATCAAGACGGAAAAGGGGCTGGAGCGCATCCAGTTCACAGAGGAACCGAAGGCGGAGACTTCCGCGTCGGCCGGGGTCTCCTCGTCCCCAGCGGTGGAGGCGGATGAACGCCCCGCCTCCACCAACCATGCCGGTGCACTCGGCAAGAAGTCCACGAAGGGAGCCTGAGCATGCCGCGTTTCTTCCGCAACCGCGCAATCACCGTCAAAACGGAAACCGTCTATGGCACGGACGCCGCGCCGACCGGTGCTGCCAACGCCATGCAGATGACAAATGTCGTCTTCAACCCGTCCGTTGGCGAGGAAGTCAACCGCGACCTGGTCGTGCCCTACATGGGCCACCAGGGCGTCGTTCTGGTCGGCACATACGCAACCCTTGCCGGTGAAGTGGAGATCGCGGGCTCCGGTACGGCCGGCGATGCTCCCAACTATGGCCCGCTTTTGCGCTGCTGCGGCCTTGCCGAGGTGGTCACCGCCGGCACTGACGTGGTGTACACCCCGGTTTCCAGCGGCCAGGAATCGGTATCGGTACATTTCAATGCCGATGGCGTGCGCCACGTTCTGCTTGGTGCGCGCGGCACCATGTCGATGAACCTGACGCCGAAGCAGATCCCGCGCTTCGCCTTCACCCTGACCGGCCTGCTCGGCACCATCTCCGACACGGCGCTGCCGACCATCGACCTCTCCGGCTTCATCAAGCCGGTTGTCGTCAGCAAGGCAAATACGACGTTCTCGCTCCACGGCCTTGCCGGCGCCTGCGAAGGCGTCACCATGGACCTTGGCAACCAGATCGAGCCACGGTTCCTGATCGGGCATGAAAGCATCCAGCAGGTCGATCGCCAGATGACCGGCAGCGCCATCATGGAGGCGGTCGCGCTCTCGGCCAAGAACTGGTTCGAGATCGCCCACACCCACGCCACCGGCGCATTGGCGGCCGTCCACGGGACTGCGCCTGGCAATATCGTCGAGTTTGCCGCGCCTGCTGTCCAGATCGGTCGGCCGACGATGGGCGAGACCCAGCGCATCCTGAACAACACCCTGCCGCTGATGTTCACCACGAGCGCCGGCAACGACGAATTCACCATCACCGTGAAGTGACGGCGGCCGGCTTTTGGCCGGCCCTCGAAGACGTTTCAAACGAGGAAAACGATGTTCAAACTGGTCAAGACGATGACGGCCTGGTGGCCGGTTAAAGTGTACGAACCCGACCCGGAAAAGCCCGGCAAGTTCGCAGAGCACACCTTCGAGATCGAATTCGAGATCCTTGATCGCGCCCAGGCCGAAGAACTCGCCCGCGAGCGCGATGCCATCCTCGACGTGGTCAAGGACAGCACGGGCGGCGAGAATTTGCGCGAGCTCGAGCGCCGCCTCGAGGAGCACAACACCAAGAGCTTCCAGCGCAGCATCCGAAACTGGCGCGGCGTTCTGGACGACGACGGCAACGTCCTGCCCTTCACGAACGAAAGCCTTCTTCTCGCGCTGAAGCGCAATTCCGTCCGCGAGGCGATCAACGCCGCCTACGCCGAAGCCATCGACAGTGGAAAGGCACGGTTGGGAAACTGACAGAGGCGGCGGCGACTTGGGCTCGCCGCCGCACCGACCGGCCCGACCGAACGAAGCCAGCCCCCGTTGACGATGACCTTTTGCAGCAGTTCCGGGAACTGAACGTCAACGTCTCCCCTGTCGAACCCGACGCCGAGGAAGTCTTCGAAATCATGGAATGCAACTGGCCCTCCTTCTCTGCCTTCCTAGCCTGCGCATCGCAGTGGCGCGTCGTGCCGGCCGTCAGCGGCAGCATGGCCGGCATTGCCACGACGCTTGTCTTCCTCGGCCTCGACCACACGGCGGTGGACGTCACGTTGCGCCGGCTCGACGCGCCGGCACACGTCTTCGAAGACATCCTCGCCATGGCAGATGCGGCGTTGCCGGTCCTCAATGAGGTGGACGCATGACCTCGCCGCTGCGGATCTCTGCCAGAGTCGAAATCGATGCCTCCCAGGCCGTGCAGGGCGGCACGCGCGCGTCCGAGGCCGTCGAGGGCATCGGCAATGCGGCCGCCACGGCCGAAAGCAAACTCCAGCGCCTGATCAACGCATCGGTGGGCCTCCACACCGGCCCGGCGAACAACAACGCCCGCGCCTGGACCGGCATTCTCGCATCGGAAGGCATGGCGCTCGACAACCTGCGGGCCAAGTACAATCCGACTTACGCGGCGATCCGGAACTATAAGCAGGCAATCACCGAGATCCGGACGGCCTATGCCCAGGCGGCGATCTCGGCCGACGAGATGACCGCGGCGATGAGCCGTCAGCGTCAGATGGCTCTCAGCACCATCGCCGCCGTGAAAGGCCGCGACGGTCTGCCCGGCATGTTTGGCGGCTCGTCTCGCAATGATCAGTTCCGCCGGCAGAACCTGTCCTATCAACTGTTCGATATCGGCCAGACCGCTGCCATGGGCATGAACCCGGCGATGATCTTCGCCCAGCAGGGTCCGCAGATCCTGCAGCTGTATGCCGGCCAGGGCGGCGTGAACGCGGCCCTGAAGGATCTCGGCACGATTGCCGGCGGCGCGGCCCGCCTGATCACGCCCTTGACCGT
>NZ_OBQD01000026.1:0-7506 GCF_900220975.1 Rhizobium subbaraonis
ATCTGTTCGTCTGTGAAACGGTTGCGCTTCATTCCCTGGTCCTCTCGATGGCCAGAGCTTACTTCAAAATGGATTATTTCAACGGGGCAAGGTCACAACATCCCGATCTTGAGGTTTTTGACTCAATACCGAAATCGGGCGGCTGTCCCCTCTTGGATTTTATGTCCGATGACGCTTAGGGCCGTTCTCGGCCTTAGGCTTTCATCGGCGGTAGTCCGCTTGTCGCTAAACGTCGTAAATAACAGCCACCTGCCACCGGCCCCGCAGCGGAAATGATTTCCGCTTCGCGCCGTCATTCCGAACCGGCCGTTCCAAGCTAATAGGGGGTAGGTTTGTTCCCCATTTGGGGCGTGAGCTTCGCCCGAGCACGGTGAACTGCACCGACGATGACGCGGACTCCAACGCGCTTTCAAATACTTTCCAAAGAATCGTCCGCTAGACGTTGATGCGAAACCAAGGTCTGAAGAAGCGCCTCATCCTCCGGCGCGAGAGGCGTGTCCTGCCTGATCAGAAAGGCCTTCGAAAACGACCAGATCAAGCTGGCCCTTTTGAGGGCCGCATAATCGAACGCAACCAACCGGCGGGGAATGCACTTATGGCGATCATCAAGGGAACAGATGGCAACGACGACCTGGTGGGCGGCGATGGCGACGACACGTTCGAAGGCGGCAAAGGCAACGACTTCATTGAAGGTGGCGATGGCGACGACACCTACCATTTCTCCGCGGGCTGGGGTGATGACATCATCGACAATATTGACCATGACCAAGGGTTCGATGTCATCGACTTCGATGGCAGCGTCTCCGAAGACGACATCACCGTCAGGCGCGATGATATTGACCTGATCCTGTCCATCGGCGCGAACATGATCACGATCGCCCGCCATTTCTATGGCAGTGACGGCTGGGGCCAGATGAACGAGGTCCGCTTTGCCACCGGCACGGTATGGAATGTCGCAAAACTGCTGGAACTGTCGATGAGTGGGGCGGAAGGCGACGACATACTCTACGGCAGCGACATTGACGACACGATCCTCGGTCTTGGCGGCAACGACCGCATCTCTGGCGGAGACGGCGACGATATGCTCGATGGCGGCGCGGGTGATGACGAGATCTACGGCGAGAAAGGCAACGACACGCTGATCGGGGGTGTCGGCGACGACGGGCTCGAAGGCGGCAATGGCGACGATACGCTTGAGGGCAATGACGGCGACGATTATCTCCGCGGCGACAATGGGTCCGACATTCTTGTCGGCGGCGCGGGCAGTGACACGTTCAACGGCGGGGCGGATGACGACAGCCTGACCGGTGGTGCCGGCGACGACGCTCTCTACGGTGACGACTGGGATGATCCGCGCGGTTCCGTCATGGGCGACGACGTACTGGATGGCGGTGCCGGCAATGACCTGCTTGACGGCGGTCCCGGCGGCGACCGCTTCCTCTTCTCCGCGGGCTGGGGTGTGGACGAAATCTACAACAAGTCCGGTCTGCGTATGCGCGACGAAGACGACGCGGAGTTGGAGGAGCAGGAGTACGAGAAGGATATCATTGTGTTCGACGACAGCGTCTCCGAGGACGACATCATCGTCGCCCGCGATGGCGATGACGTAATCCTGTTCAACGGCTCAAACAAGATCACGATCCATTCACAGCTCTTGGGTGAATCCTACCGGATCGACGAGGTCCGCTTTGTTAACAACTGGGGATGGGGGTGGGAGTACCTGGATGCTCTGGCAAACAGCAATCATGTGCCGGTGATCACGTCGAATGCGGCGGTTAGCACGGCCGAGAACAAGACGGCCATCACGACCATTGCGGCCAGCGATGAAGAAGGGGGCGGCCTCGTATTCTCCATCTCGGGCGGCGCGGACCAGTCGCTGTTCAAGATCGACGCCTCGACCGGTGTGCTCTCCTTCAAGTCGGCGGCCGACTTCGAGAATCCGTCGGACACGGGCAAGAACAATGTCTATGACGTGGTCGTGCGCGCTACCGATGAAGGCCGCGCCTTCAACGACAAGGCGATGGCCATCACCGTTTCCAACTCGAACGACGCCCCTGTGATTTCGTCCAATGGCGGCGGCGCCGCGGCTTCGGTGAGCACCGCGGAAAACACCACCGCCGTGACCATGGTGAAGGCGATCGATCTCGAAGCCGGCACGATCACCTATTCGATCTCGGGCGGCGCCGACAAGGCCCTGTTCCAGATCGATCCGAAGACGGGGGCGCTCTCCTTCAAGTCCGCTCCGGACTTCGAGACGGCCAGGGACGCCGGCAAGAACAACGTCTACGACGTGACGGTGACCGCGAAGGACACTGGCGGCGCAGCCGACACGCAGGTGATCGCCGTTGCCGTCACCAATGCCAACGAGGCCCCTATCATTATCACCGGAAGTTCCGTGAAGATGGTCGAGAACGCCAGGGCTGTGACCACGGCAAAGGCGACCGACCCGGAAAAAAGTGCGCTCGCATGGTCGATCTCGGGCGGCGCCGACAAGGCGCTGTTCCAGATCGATGCGAAGACGGGTGCCCTTTCCTTCAAGTCCGCTCCGGACTTCGAGACGGCCAGGGACGCCGGCAATAACAACGTCTACGACGTGACGGTGACCGCGAAGGACACTGGCGGCGCAGCCGACACGCAGGCGATCGCCGTTGCCGTCACCAATGCCAACGAGGCCCCTATCATTATCACCGGAAGTTCCGTGAAGATGGTCGAGAACGCCAGGGCCGTGACCACGGCACAGGCGACCGACCCGGAAAAAAGTGCGCTCGCATGGTCGATCTCGGGCGGCGCCGACAAGGCGCTGTTCCAGATCGATGCAAAGACGGGTGCCCTTTCCTTCAAGTCTGCTCCGGATTTCGAAACCGCGAAGGACGCTGGCCGCGACAATGTCTACGACGTTGCGATCAAGGCAACCGATCCCGGTGGCCTGAGCGATATGCAGGCGCTCGCTGTGACGGTTAACGGCGTCAACGAGGCGTCCGTCATCGGCTCGAACGGCGGGGGCAGCAAGGCGTCGCTGAAAATCGCCGAAAACGTCAAGGTGGTGACGACGCTCAAGGCCGCCGATCCGGAAAAGGCAACGCTCGCCTGGTCGATATCATCAGGTGCCGACAAGGCGCTGTTCCAGATCAATGCGAAAACCGGTGCGCTGACCTTCAAGTCACCCCCCGATTTCGAGACGGAGAAGGACGCTGGCCGCAACAACGTTTACAATGTGACGGTCAAGACCACGGATGCGGGCGGCCTGACCGATACCCAGGCACTCGCCATCACCGTTACCGACGTCAAGGGCAGGACGTTTACGGGGAAATCCAAGTCCGACAGCTTCGCCGGCACGGCGGAAAACGACGTTCTGAAGGGGGCGGGCGGAAACGACAAGCTGTCCGGGAAGGCCGGCGCCGACAAGTTGACCGGAGGCGCCGGCGCGGACAAGCTGACGGGTGGTGCCGATGCCGACACCTTCCTCTTCCTCTCGGCCAAGGATTCCACCGCCGGCTCCAAGGGCCGCGACACGATCCACGATTTCGACGGCAAGGGTGGCGACCGGATCGATCTTTCTAAGATGGACGCGAAGCCGGAGACGGCGAAGAACGACGCCTTCAACTTCATCGGCACCAAGGACTTCTCGGAGAAGGCGGGCGAACTGCGTTACGCCAAGAAATCGTCCGATACCTATCTCTACGGCGATACCAATGGCGACGGCAAATCCGATTTCGCCATCCATTTCGACGATCCGCTGGCGCTCTCGAAAGGCTACTTCCTGCTGTAGTCGGCGTTCCAGGCACGGCCATCGATATTGGGCCTGCGGGATTGGCTCGCAGGCCCTTTCCGTTGCTGGTGAGCTTTCCGCCTTGAGGCCCAAACCTCGGCGGCCTGGCCCTTCACGCGTCCGCCCGGCGCACTATCCACGACCGGAGCCTGAGCGCCGCCAACGTATCAAGGCGGGCAATCAAGCGGGCACGTCACACTTGCGATAGAGGTTCCTTAGACTATAAGTTGTCTTTTGCATTGCCAGATAGTTCGTTCCTTGCAGGGCTGGATGATGAAAAAGGCGATCGGTCTCCACTATGGAGATTTGGTTCTCGATGAAACCTATTTGTTCGGCAGCCGAAACGGGAAACCGGTTCACTTCACGAAAAGCGAGCGTGCCTTGCTGCTCGTCCTCTGCAAAAACCCGCGCCGTCTCATGTCGCGCAGCCGGCTTCTCGACGAACTCGCCTCATCCGAAGCTGGGGCCTCCGATCGGAATATCGACTTTCTGATCAACCGGCTCAGGGCCAAGCTTGGCGATAATGCAAGGTCGCCGACCTATATCGCCACCCAGTACGGCGAGGGCTACCTCTGGATCGCCGAACCGGGGCAGTCCACGGTCAGGCAGGTAAACCCGTTTCTTGCGATCCTCCCGTCCGTGTCCGGGCCGGACGTTCCAGCACTCGTGGAGCAGTTTCGCGAGGCGATTGCCGAAGGTCTCGGCCCGCACTTGGGGGGCGTTGTGGAGCAGGGTCTTGCTCATGCCGATATCGCACCCCGCTATTCTCTCCGCTTGAGTTTTCATGCCGACCGGGGACAGATGCGCTGTACGGCGACGTTGCAGGAAATGCCATCCCGGCGGATCATGAAGGCGTTTTCGTCGCAAGGCGATGTCAGCGCCGGCCTGCCGGCAGCCTCGCTCGTTTCCAAGCTTTCCGACGACGTCGCCGCCTATCTGCAGTCTTTGATGACCAGCATGACGACAGGCCTCGGTGTTCCCGCGGAACTGTCCGTGGAAGAGCGCTCCTGGAACGTGTCGAACCGCCTGACTACCGGCTCCTATCAAATGTGGCTGGCCAAGGGCGAGCAACTGGGCGCGGACCGCGTTTCGGATACGTCCACCGATACCGCGCTCCAATGGTGTATGCACCTGTTCTCGCGCCTGGTTCTTGCCAGCCCGTTCAGCCCGATCGATATCGATGAGCGAGACGGTATCGAGAGCGAGATGGAAGCGATCGCGTTGCAGAGCATGCCTGTTGTCGAGAATAACCCGGTGCAGATGCTGGCAGTGGCCAAATTGCTGTATTTCATCAATCGCGGCCATCTGGAATTGGCACAGGACATCGCCGAGCGGGCGGCTGCGCAAATGACCGGTTCCCCGGCGGCTCTCCCCCTGCTTGCCCAGATATACAGTGCTCTGGGACAGTCTGACGAAGCTTGCGCGCTGTTCGATCGCGGTATCGCGATGGCCGGATCGAACATCGAGTTCCTCAACCATATGAGCGTCTTGAAGTCCATTGCGTTGCTGGCTGCCGGTGACAGCCGCGGTGGTGCCAACATCATCGCATCCATCATCGATCTGGGCGACCACTGCCCGCCTGATGTCGCAGCGGCTATTCGCCTGATGGCAGCGCCTACCGACCGCCAACTGCCCGTAGCTCTTGCCGAGGCTTTGGTTGCGGCCGGCCCCCAGGGCGCGGGCAATGCGCTTGCGTATCTCTATTTCACCTCGGCCCGCCAGCATGCCTCGCCGGTCGCGGTGGCAAATCTCATGCGCGGCTTTACGACCCATGTAATGAATGCTTACGGGGAAGCGGCAGTGCCGGCCTTTCTCCGTTCGGCGCTGCTATAGGATCGCTTCGCCACGCTGGGTTGATTTCCACAACGGCAACGCGAATTCCACTCGCCTTCAAATATTGTGCAAAGAATCCTCTGGTAAGGGCCGAAGGCACACAGGGGAACGACGCTTGGTGTTTCACGCGGCATTTAGCATGGGATTGCTGCTACCGTGCCGAACAGACGAACAACCTGCTGATTTTAAAATTTATTTTTCGGGGGTAATGCTGTGAAGTTTACAGGGACTGGCAAGGCAGACACGTTCGTCGGAAAGGCCAAAGTTGCCGATATCTTTCAGTTCACACCGAAGACTTTGAGCGCCTCCGACAAGATATTGGGCGGTGGTGGAACAACCACAGATGAATTGCGGTTCACTGCAGCCGGCACGATCGCTTCCGGGAGCTTCGCCAAGGTTTCCGGCATTGAGCTGATACGGCTTGCCAACGGCAGCAATAATTTGACTGTTACCAATGCCCTGGTCGGTTCGGCAAACGGCGACGTGCTGAAAGTAGTGGGCGGCTCCGGCAACGACGTGATTAAGGCCTCGGGCGTAACCACGGCCGCCAACCGTGTCCAGATTACCGCCGGTGCTGGGAATGACACACTGACCGGCGGGGCCGGCGCCGACAAGTTCAGCTTCAAGGCCAAGGACCTGACCGGCAGCGACAAGGTCGTCGGCGGTGGGGGGAGTGCAATCGACCAGCTTGTCTTCACCACGGCCGGAAAGATTGCGGCGTCCGCTTTCGCCAGGGTTTCCGGCATCGAGCAGATCGTGCTGGCCAAGGGCAGCAATAGCCTGACTGTCACCGATGCCCTGGTTGGTTCGGCCACTGGCGATCTCCTGAAGGTCACGGGTGGCTCCGGCAACGACGTGATCAAAGCCGCAGCCGTGACCAAGGCCGCCAACCGCGTGCAGATCACTGCCGGTAAGGGCAACGACACGCTGACCGGCGGGGCCGGTTCCGACAAGTTCAGCTTCGCCGCCAAGGACCTCACCGGCAGCGACAAGGTCGTTGGTGGTGGGGGGAGTGCAATCGATCAGCTTGTCTTCACCACATCAGGCACGATCGCGGCATCC
The DNA here is from genome assembly GCF_900220975.1 of Rhizobium subbaraonis. GTDB lineage: Bacteria > Pseudomonadota > Alphaproteobacteria > Rhizobiales > Rhizobiaceae > Mycoplana > Mycoplana subbaraonis. The sequence goes on from NZ_OBQD01000026.1 coordinate 6,665, forward strand.
GCCTTTGCCAAGGTTTCCGGCATCGAGAAAATCGTGCTGGCCAAGGGCAGCAATAGCCTGACTGTCACCGATGCCCTGGTTGGTTCGGCCACTGGCGATCTCCTGCGCGTGACGGGCGGCTCCGGCAACGACGTGATCAACGGCGTCGGCGTGAAAACAACCAGCCACCGGCTGATCATTTCCGGTGGTGAAGGAAACGATACGATCATTGCCGGCAGCGGAGCCGATACGTTGGACGGCGGTGCCGGTGCCGACAGTTTCAGCTTCACAGCCATGAACCTGACCGGCAGCGACACGGTCGTCGGTGGGGAGGGCAGCGCGGTGGACCGGCTCGTCTTTACCATGGCCGGCACGATCGCGGCATCCGCCTTCGCCAAGGTCTCCGGCATCGAGAAAATCGTGCTGGCCAAGGGCAGCAATAGCCTGACTGTCACCGATGCCCTGGTCGGCTCGGCCACTGGCGATCTCCTGCGCGTGACGGGCGGCTCCGGCAACGACGTGATCAACGGCGTCGGCGTGAAGACAACCAGCCACCGGTTGATCATTTCCGGTGGTGAAGGAAACGATACGATCATTGCCGGCGGCGGGGCCGATACGTTGGACGGCGGTGCCGGTGCCGACAGTTTCAGCTTCACAGCCATGAACCTGACCGGCAGCGACACGGTCGTCGGTGGCGAGGGCAGCGCGGTGGACCGGCTCGTCTTTACCACGGCCGGCACGATCGCGGCATCCGCCTTCGCCAAGGTCTCCGGCATCGAGCAGATTGTGCTGGCCAACGGACCAAACAACCTCACCCTGACCAATGCGCTGGTCGGCTCGGCCACTGGCGATATCCTGCGCGT
>NZ_OBQD01000026.1:7605-59543 GCF_900220975.1 Rhizobium subbaraonis
CTCCGGCATCGAGCAGATTGTGCTGGCCAACGGACCAAACAACCTCACCCTGACCAATGCGCTGGTCGGCTCGGCCACTGGCGATATCCTGCGCGTGGCGGGCGGCTCGAGCAACGACGTTATCAACGCAGCAAGCGTGACGACAGCCAGCCACCGCGTGACCATTTCGGGGGGCGACGGCAACGACACGATCATTGCCGGCAGCGGAGCCGATACGCTGGATGGCGGTGCCGGTGCCGACAGCTTCCGCTTCACGGCCATGAACCTGACCGGCAGCGACACGGTCGTCGGTGGCGAGGGCAGCGCCCTAGACCGGTTCGTCTTCACCACATCAGGCACGATCACGGCATCCGCTTTCGCCAGGGTGTCCGGTATCGAGCAGATCGTTCTGGCCAACGGATCAAACAACCTCACCCTCACCAACGCGCTGGTCGGCTCGGCCACTGGCGATATCCTGCGCGTGGCGGGCGGCTCGGGCAACGACGTCATCAACGCAGCAAGCGTGACGACAGGCAGCCACCGCGTGATAATCTCGGGGGGTGACGGCAACGACACGATCATTGCCGGCAGCGGGGCCGATACGCTGGATGGCGGTGCCGGTGCCGACAGCTTCCACTTCACAGCCATGAACCTGACCGGCAGCGACACGGTCGTCGGTGGCGAAGGCAGCGCGGTGGACCGGCTCGTCTTTACCACGGCCGGCACGATCGCGGCGTCCGCCTTCGCCAGGGTTTCCGGCATCGAGCAGATTGTGCTGGCCAAGGGCAGCAACAACCTCACCCTCACCAACGCGCTGGTCGGCTCGGCCTATGGCGATATCCTGCGCGTGACAGGCGGCTCGGGCAATGACGTGGTCAACGCAGCGCCGGTGACGACAGGCAGCCACCGCGTGATAATCTCGGGGGGCGACGGCAACGACACGATCATTGCCGGCAGCGGGGCCGATACGCTGGATGGCGGTGCCGGTGCCGACAGCTTCAGCTTTACAGCCATGAACCTGACCGGCAGCGACACAGTCGTCGGTGGCGAAGGCAGCGCGGTGGACCGGATCGTCTTTACCACGGCCGGCACGATCGCGGCATCCGCCTTCGCCAGGGTGTCCGGCATCGAGCAGATTGTGCTGGCCAACGGACCAAACAACCTCACCCTGACCAATGCGCTGGTCGGCTCGGCCACTGGCGATATCCTGCGCGTGGCGGGCGGCTCGGGCAACGACGTTATCAACGCAGCAAGCGTGACGACAGCCAGCCACCGCGTGATAATCTCGGGGGGTGACGGCAACGATACGATCATTGCCGGCAGCGGGGCCGATACGCTGGATGGCGGTGCCGGTGCCGACAGCTTCCGCATCACGGCCATGAACCTGACCGGCAGCGACACGGTCGTCGGTGGGGAGGGCAGCGCGGTGGACCAGCTCCTCTTCACCACATCGGGAACGATCGCGGCATCCGCCTTCGCCAAGGTCTCCGGCATCGAGCAGATCGTTCTCGCCAATGGCAGCAACAGCCTGACCTTGGCCAATGCGCTGGTCGGCTCGGCCTATGGCGATGTGTTGAAGGTGACGGGTGGTTCGGGCAACGACGTGATCAATGCATCAGCCGTCACCACGGCCGCCAACTGGGTGCAGATCGTCGCCGGTGCGGGCAACGACACTCTGACCGGTGGCGCCGGGGCCGACACCCTCAATGGCGGTGACGGAGACGACACTCTGACCGGTGGCGCAGGCAACGACACGCTCATCGGGGGCGCTGGAAACGACACGCTGACCGGTGGAACGGGCAAGGACACGCTTTCTGGCGGCAGCGGCTTTGATTCCGCCATGCTCACGGCCAGCAAGGAGAGCTATCAGGCGTCATACAATGCCAAGGGCCAGTTGACACTCATGAAGGCGGGCATCGAGGTGGTGCTGGACAATACGGTCGAGGTCCTGTGGTTCAGCAATAGTATCATGGACCGCCGCGACATTGGCACGCCTGTGGTCACGTCGGTGACATCGGATGTTGGAGAACTGTCCCCGGGCGCCACGACCGACGATATGCGGCTAATTATCCACGGCCAGGCCGATCCCTTCACGCGCATCGTCGTCAAAGACGGGACCGTCCAGATCGGCGTAACCGTGGCCGATGCCGATGGCAAATGGAGCTTCGACCACACCAACGTCAGGCTGTCGAATGGCGCGCATTCGTTTTCGGCCACCGCCAGCTATGGCGATGGCCTGCCCGCCGAGACGGGCCCCAGCGCGACATTTACCATCGACACCACGGTCCAGTTGATCGACCTGGAGACGCTGACAGCCAGCCAGGGCTTCATCATCAAGGGCGACGGCATACAGGACCGTGCCGGCAGAAGTGTCTCATCAGCCGGAGACGTCAATGGGGACGGCTTCGACGACGTCATCGTCGGTGCGCTAGGCGGCGATGATGGCGGCAGCAATGCGGGCGAGGCATATGTGATCTTCGGTAAGTCCTCGGGATTTGGCAACACCGTCGCGGGCCGCCAGATCATGGACCTTGCCACGCTGACAGCGAGCGAGGGCTTCGTCATTCAGGGCAGTGCCGCGGAAGATTTCGCCGGCATTTCGGTGTCGGACGCGGGCGATATCAACGGTGACGGCTTTGACGACATCATCGTTGGGGCAAACCAGGGCGACCTCGGCGGCAGCAATGCCGGCCAAGCCTATGTGATCTTCGGCACCGCCTCCGGCTTCGGCAGCGCTGTCGGCGGTCGACAGGTCCTAGACCTTGCCGCGCTCACCGCCAGCCAGGGCTTCATCATCCAGGGCGATGCCGCAAGTGACAGTGCCGGTGAGACCGTGTCGTCGGCCGGCGATATCAACGGCGACGGCATCGACGACCTCATCATCGGCGCGACTGCGGGTGATGATGGCGGCGACAATGCCGGCGAGGCCTATGTGGTCTTTGGGACGACCTCCGCTCTTGGCACCAATGTCGCAGGCCAGCGCGTGATCGACTTGGGCACATTGACCGCCAGCCAGGGCTTCGTCGTCCAGGGCGACGCAGCCGGCGACATCACCGGCAGGTCGGTATCCTCGGCCGGCGATGTCAATGGCGACGGCTTCGACGACCTCATCATCGGCGCGAACGGGGCTGGTGGTGGCAACGGGGCGGCCTATGTCATCTTTGGCGCAGCCTCCGGCTTCGGCAGCAACGTCGCGGGCAGGCAGGTGATCGACCTCACCAATCTCACGGCCGACCAGGGCTTTATCGTCAAGGGCAGTGAAGCCGTGGTCTTCAATGGCGATCAAGCTGTTGAACAAGCAGGATTTTCGGTGTCTTCGGCGGGGGATGTCAATGGCGACGGCTTCGACGACCTCATCGTCGGAGCGCCCTTTTCCGGTATAGTCGAACAAATCACGGATGACCCTCGGGACACCTATCTATTCGTCGGCATAGGAACGGCCTATGTGGTCTTCGGCACGGCCTCCGGCTTCGGCAGCAATGTCGCGGGCCGGCAGGTGATCGACGCAGGCACACTGACATCCAGTCAGGGATTTGTCATCACCGACGGCAACTCCAGAGTTTTCACAGGCTACTCGGTCTCGTCGGCCGGCGATGTCAATGGCGACGGCTTTGATGACTTGATCGTCGGCGCCAAGGGCAGAAGTTATGGCGGCGCCTACGCGGGTCAGGCCTTCGTGGTCTTCGGCACGGATGCCGGTTTCGGCAGCACTGTCGATGGCCGCCAGGTTATCAACGTGCGAACGATGACGGCCAACGAGGGCTTCACCATTCAGGGTGACTCCGATTTCGATTATGCCGGAACTTCAGTGTCCTCCGCCGGCGATATCAATGGTGACGGTTTCGACGACCTGATGGTCGGCGCGCCCCTTGGCGGCGGCGACAATACGGGCCCGGACTATGTTGAAGGCGCGGGCGAGGCCTATGTCCTCTACGGCGGCTCGTTCGGTAACAACGCCGAGGCGATCAACCTCACCGGCACATCGGTGGCGGAAATCCTCAGGGGCGATGCTGCCAATGACGCGCTTTCCGGCAAGGGCGGCGCTGACATCTATCGTTCCGGTGCCGGCAATGACCGCATCCTGATCAGCGATGCCGGCTTCCGACTGATCGACGCTGGCGGCGGCGATCAGGATAAGGTGGTGTCGTCAGGCACCGGCTTCACGCTCGATGCCCGGAATTTCTCCAGTACCGAGTTGACCGGCATCGAGGGTTTCGACCTGACGACGGGCAACAACACGCTGAAACTGGCAGCGAGCGATGTCTTCCACTTCTCCACCACCGGTAACGGCCTGTTCACGGGCGCCGACAGCCACAACAGCCTCGTCGTCGATGGCAATGGCGGCGATAGGCTGGAGCTGTTCGACACTGGCGCAGCCAATGCCGACTGGGTGACGACCGAGGTCAACCGCAAGCTCGACGGGACGGCCGGCGGCGACTACACCTTCGTCAATCTCGTCGCGATCGGCAGCAGCAGGGTGCTGGCCTCGATCGCGGTCGATCATGACGTGACGCTCATCCTGTGAGCGAGGACCTCGTCAAGCGGGCGCCGGCTCCGGCGCCCGCTTGACGAGAAAGCCCTGCCTCCTGATGGAAAACGGGCCCGAGGCTCTGGTAAGGAAATGAAGAGAAGGTTTGGGCCAATCGGGCCCGACAAGCCGTCCAGTTTAGAAATCGATGATTCCATGACCAGTGCCCCTTCGCCGGCCCCCAAGCTCGAACTCTTGACCTCGCGCCAGTTCGTCTCCTGGCTGCGGGAGACGGGCGGGTCGATAGCGCTCTCGACCTACCACTCCGGCAAGGTTCTGTTCGTCGGCACGAACGCCGGAACCGACAGGATTTCCGTCTTCGAGCGCTCACTCGAACGGCCGATGGGCATGGCGGTCAGCGGTAACAGGCTGGCGATCGCCTCGCTCTACCAGGTCTATACGTTCATCGACGCGCTCGGCGATGGCGAGACGGCCAGGGGCGCGGACGCCGTCTATGTGCCTCAGGTGAGCCATTTCACCGGCGATCTCGATGTCCACGACATGGGCTATACATCGGACGGCAGGCTAGTGTTTGCCAACACGCTGTTCTCTTGCATCGCAGAAATCTCCGAGACCCATTCTTTCAAGCCGCTATGGAAGCCGCGCTTCATCTCGCGGTTGGCGGCGGAGGATCGCTGCCACCTCAACGGGCTGGCGATGAAGGATGGCCGGCCCGCCTATGTGACGACGGTCGGCAAGGGCGATGTGGCCGACAGCTGGCGCGACGCACGCGTTTCCGGCGGTGTAGTGGTGGATGTCGAAAGCAGCGAGATCGTCTGCTCGGGCCTCTCCATGCCACACTCGCCGCGCTGGCACGACGGTGAGCTATACGTGCTGAATTCCGCCCAGGGCGAGTTCGGCAGGGTCAATCTGGCATCCGGGAGGTTCGAGCCGATCGCCTTCCTGCCGGGATATGCGCGCGGGCTCACATTCTTCGGCCATTACGCGATCATCGGCCTCTCGGCGCCGCGCTCCAACCGCACCTTCGAGGGCCTGCCCTTGCAGGACCGTCTCGACGCGCAGGGCATGAGCCCCCGCTGCGGATTGCAGGTCGTCGATCTCAGGACCGGCGACGTGGCGCATTGGCTGACGATCGAGGGCATCGTCACCGAACTCTACGATGTCATCGCGCTTTCGCGACGTCGCTCGCCGTCGATGATCGGTTTCAAGACCGACGAAATCCGCCGTGTGATATCAATGGATGGCAAAGGCGCCCCTATCGAAGTGGCGACTGTTTTGGGGCCGCAAGCGATTGTCGGTATACCGCGGTCCTATGACCGCTTTCGTCCATTGCCGGCACAGAAGCAGTCAGCCAGCAGACGGCCCCAAAACGGAAGTCACCCTCTGACTTGGCTTGAGGCTTGAAATTACAAGTCTCTGTGTACTCAGGCTGCCACCGACACGCGCGCCTTGTACGAAAACATGCTTACCATGCTGATGGCAGGGCGTGCCGCCGAGAAGCTGGTGCTGAAGCGCGTATCGAGCGGCTGCGGGGGCGCTGATGACAGCGATCCGGCGCGGGCGACAAGGTTCGCCTTCGATATGGAACGCATCCTTGGCTTCAGCACCGAGCATCCGCTGCTCTATCGGCGGCATCGTGATCTGGGCGTGGTTCTGGACCATGAACCCGAACTGGCAGCTCGTGTTCATGTCAGGCTGGAAGCGGCGCTCGACCGGGCAGCCGCAATTCTTAGGCGACGTAGGCCGTCCTTTCATGCCCTCGCCAAGGCGCTGTTCGTGGCCCAGGCAATGGATGAGAAATCGGCGTGGCAAATTCTGGCGGACGGTGATCCGGCGCCCTGAGCCGATAGTCATGGGATGAAGAGTTTGTGGATCCCCATCGGGATTCAACGGTCAGATCCAACTCACGAGCCGGAAAGCTCACCGCCCCGGAGGGTCCAGTACGGATGCACCGGGGCAGTGTTTCCCTCTATATGCTGCGACCGCTCAGCGCTTGACGTCGCGTCACGCAGCCTGTTTTGCCGTCACCGTTCCGGCCTCGACCAGGGCCGAGACGATGACGCCGGCGACGAGGGCCCAGAAGGGGGCGCTGATGCCCAGCAGCGAGACATTCGACATGGCGACGGCGAGCGCCACGAAGGCGCCGGTCTGGTTGCCGAGCGACTTGCCGAAGGCGTTCTGGAAGGCCGACAGGAGCACGCCGATCATGGCGAGGCCGGCGACGGTGCCGATGAGGGCGGACGGCAGGCTGAGCACGATCGGAACGGCGGCGCCGGCGATCAGGCCGAAGGCGGCGAAGAGCACGCCATTGACGACGGTTGCGGCATAGCGCCCCTCCTTGTTCTCGCCGGCCTGTTCGGACGAGCATATCGCCGTCATCGGGCCTGCGATATTGGCATTGTGGCCGCCGAGGAAGCCGGCCGCGACGCCGCCGATGCCGGAAACGATCGTCATCGCGTTGACCGGCGGCCTGTAGCCTTCCGCCATCAGTACGCCGGTCGCCTGCGCGTTCTCGGCGCCGATCACGAGAAGGGCGAGCGGGATGGCGATCGCGAAGAAGGCATCGACAGAGAAGACCGGCATCGTGAATTCAGGTGCCGCGAAGGCGATGTTAGCCGCGCCGCCGCCGACCGCACCGGTCGCAAATGCCGCGATCAGGCCGGCGACGAGGGCCGCCAGCACCGGCGGGATGGTTTTGGTCAGCCGCATCGAGACGAAGAAGGCGAGGATCGCGGCGCCCGCGACGAGCGGGGCCGTGCCGAGCGCCGTAACGGTCCCGGTCGCAAAACGGATCAGCGCACCGGCGATCATCGCCATGACGATCGGCATCGGCAGCCAGCGCATCACCTTGCCGATGAGCCCGGTGACCCCGAGCAGCAGTACCAGCAAGCCCGCCAGGATGAATGCGCCGACGGCTTCGTTGAACGGAATGGTCGCAAGCGAGCCGGCAACGAGGGCCGCACCCGGGATCGAATAGGCGCCGTTGATCGGCTGCTTGTAGTAGAGCGCGAGCAGCAGACTGATGAGCCCGCCGAGCACGTAGATCGCGAAGAGCCAGGCGACGGTTTGCCCGTTGGTCAGATGGCCCGCCTCGGCCGCGCCGATGACGATGAGGGCCGGGCCGGAGCAGCCGAAGATGGCGGCGACGAGGCCGGCGCTCATTGTCTTGATGCCGAGGTGTTTTGGCAGGTCGCGGAGACCCGACGCGATGCCGGGTCCTCGTTCGACAAGGTGTCTTTCCTGTATAGCCTGCTGGGTCGTATCCATTCTCAATCCTCCCGAAGCGGATCCGAGGCCGCTCCCTCCTCGTAACTGGAGCCGGGTTCCCGCCCGGCCCGTGATTCAGCGTCCGGTGGTTCAGCGCCCGACGAAGGCCGGCGCGCGCTTTTCGTGGAAGGCGAGCACACCTTCGCGGAAATCGTCCGATGTCCGAAGCCGGCTGTAGCAATGGCCCTCGAGTTCGATGGCCGTCGACAGCAGCGCGTCGTCCGTGTCGTTCAGGAGCTTCTTCGCCGTGCGCTGGGCGAGCGGCGAGAAGCCGATCAGTTCCTCGACGAGCGCATCGACGGCCTTCTCCAGATCGGCGTCCGCGACGATTTCCGAGGCGATGCCCCAGTCGTAGGCCTCCTGGCCGGTGATCCGCTTCGAGCGCATCACGATGTTCTTGGTGCGGGTGACACCCACCATCTTCTGCAGGCGTGCCGAACCGCCGGAGCCCGGGATCTGGCCGAGCTTCTGCTCGGGCAGCGCATAGCGCGTGGTGTCGGTCGCGATGCGGAAGTCGCAGGCGAGCGACAGTTCGAAGCCGACGCCGAAGCAATAGCCGCGGTTGGCGGCGATGACCGGCTTGGAGCAGCGCGCAGGGGCCGCGATGTTCCAGGCGAGGTGCGAGACGTGTTCCGGGCTTGCCTCGAGGAAGCCCTTGATGTTGCCGCCGGACGAGAAGTGCTCGCCCTTGCCGGCAACGACGATGATGCGGATGCGGTCGTCCTCGTCGAGGGCCTCGAAGACAAGGCGCAACTGGTCGCGGGCCAGCATGGAGACGACGTTGTAGGGCGGGCGGTCGAGCGTGATGTCGGCGCGCTGGCGTGCCGCGTCGATCGTGACGGTGAAGCCGTCGAGTTCGGCGAGGCGCGGGTCCTGGAATACGGCATGTTCGGCCATGGAATGTCCTTTCGTTGATCTGTCGGCGCTCTGGCCGCTCACTGATGCTCGGGAATGCGTTCTTCGGTGTACTCGCCGGCCACCAGGAGGCGGCGCAGCAGCTTGCCGACGGGCGATTTCGGGATCGCCTCGACGAAGACGAAGCGGCGCGGGCGGCGGAAATTGGCAAGCCCGGAATCGCGGCAATGGCGGTCGAGATCCTCGGCCGTGACATCCCCCCGCCGCTTGACGAAGGCTACGACGATCTTGCCCCAGCGCTCGTCGGGCAGGCCGACGACGGCGACCTCGGCGACGCCCTCATGCAGCGACAGGCAGCTCTCCACCTCGACCGGCGAAACGTTCTCGCCACCGGTGATGATCATGTCGTCGGCCCGCCCGGTGACGAAGAGATCGCCGTCCCGGTCGACGAAGCCGGTGTCGCCGGTGAAGTACCAGCCGCCGTGCAGCGCCTTGGCATCCGCATCGGGCCGGTTCCAGTAGCCTTCGAAGGCCTCGTCGCTCTTCATCAGTGCAATGATCTCGCCTTCCTCACCGACGGCCGCCCGCTCGTCCGGGTTGCGGCTGCCGAGCTTCACGACGCGGATCGTCTGGTTGATGCCGGCACGGCCGGCGGAGCCGGGTTTTGCGGCCGCCTTCTGCTCGATCGTGAAGGTGTAGATTTCCGACGAGCCGTAGTGATTGACGAAGAGCTCCGGCCGGAAGGTCTGGTCGAGCCGCTTCAGCAATCCGTCGGTCATCGAGGCGCCGGCATAGCCGAGCTTGGTGACCGAGGCGACGCGTTCGGGCGAGAACGCCTCGTGATGCACGAGGTCGTGGTAGAGCGTCGGCACCAGATAGAGGTTGGTGATCCTCTCCTGCTCGATCAGGTCGAGCGCCTTCGCCACGTCGAAGCGCGGCAGGCAGACGAAGGTGCCGCCGATCAGCGAGGACGCGATCAGCGAACGCACCCCCATCGTGTGATAGAGCGGCATGACGCCGAGTGTGCGCTCGCCATGCCGGTAGAGGTTCTGCGCGACGTGGGCCACGGCGCCGGCGCGTTCGGCCCGGTGGCGGCGCGGCACGCCCTTCGGCTTCGACGTCGTGCCGGACGTATAGAGCATCAGCGACCAATCCGCGGCGTCCGCCAGCGGCACCGCATCGGGGGCGCTGGCGTCCATGATGCCGGCGAGTGCATCGGCGGAGAATCGCGGCAGGTCCTGCGCGAGGCGCGACAGGCGCACGGCCTCTTCGGTTGATTCCTCGTAGAACACAGCCTTCGCGCCGGAATCCTCGATGCCGAAGTCGATTTCGTCGGCCTTCGCCCGCCAGTTGAGCGGGGTGACGATCAGGCCGAGGAATTGGCAGGCCCAGTGCAGCGACGCGTTCTCCCAGCGGTTCTGCATGGCGGTGAGCACATGGTCGCCCCGCTTCAGGCCGGCCTCGCTAAGTGCTGCGGCAAGCGCCGAAACCTTGCGGTACCAGTCGTGATAGCTCAGCCGCATCTCCCCGTCGACGATCGCGAGCGCGCCCGGGTCGCGCTCGACGCTCGCAAGGAAGCTCGTTCCAAGATCAAGCATTCGGTTTCTCCTCCTTCCGTTGTTCCTCCGCGGCGGCGAGCGCCGCCTCGACGATGGTCGCGTAGCCCGTGCACCGGCAGAGATGGCCGGAGAGGTGCTCGCGAATGTCTTCCCGGCCCGCGTCGGGGTGCTCGCGCAGAAGGGCGTCGAGCGACATCAGGATGCCGGGCGTGCAAAAGCCGCATTGCAGGCCGTGGTGTCGGCGAAAGGCCGCCTGAAGCCGGGAGAGCTTGGCCGGGTCGGGCGAAAGCGCTTCCACGGTCCGGATGTCGCTGCCGCGGACCTGCTGGGCGAGCGTCAGGCAGGCGCGCGCCGGCTTTCCGTCGATCTGCACGGTACAGGCGCCGCAGACGCCGTGCTCGCAGCCGACATGGGTGCCGGTCAGCCCGATCTCGTGGCGCAGCAGGTCTGACAGCAGCATGCGGTTCTCGGCCTCCGCGCGCACCGCTTTGCCATTCAGGGTGAAGTCGACCGGGTGCTTCCGGGCAGCGTTCATGCGCGGCATCGGCTTGCCTCCTTGAGGGTCTCGCGGCCGAGGCTGCGGACCAGTTCGCGCCGGTAGCGGGCGCTTGCGTGAATGTCGTCGCGGGCGTTCAGCGACCAGGCGATATCGTTGATGGCATCTTCGAACTGGTCGTCGTCGAGCGCCGGCAGCGGGAAGACGCGCGGCCGGTCGTCGACGCCGGCAATGCCGAGCCGCAAGCCCCTGTCGTCGGCGACGGCGGCGCAGGCGACGATGGCGAAATCGCCATGCCGGCGACCGACCTCTCGGAAGGCGTAGCCGCTGCCGCGCCGGGCCTTCGGGAAGTGTACGGCTTCGATCATCTCGCCCTCGGCGAGGTCGGTGGCCATCATGCCGATGAAGAAGTCGTCCGCCTTGACCCTGCGCTTCTGCTTGCGGCTGCGTAGGCTGACCGCGCCGCCGAGCGTCACCAGAGACAGCGGCAGCTCCGCGCTCGGATCGGCATGGGCGACAGAGCCGCAGACCGTGCCGCGTGCCCGCGTCTGCACATGGCCGAGCCAGGGGAAGGCAGCGGCCAGTAGCGGCAGGTCATGCAAAAGGCTTGGCCACGTTTCCAGTTCGGCCTGGCGCACGCCCGCGCCGACGACGATCTCGTCGCCGGATGTCTCGATCCGGCGCAGAGCTTCAAGCCGCATGATGTCGACGAGCAGGGCAGGGCGGGCGAGCCGCATGTTCAGCATCGGCACCAGTGACTGTCCGCCGGCGATCACACGGGCCTCGCCGCCGCCCTCGGCGAGCGCGGCAAGCGCTTCCTCGAGCGTTTCCGGACAGAGGAAATCGAAGGATGCGGGTTTCATCGGCGCCTCCTGAAAAGGGCGACAAGCCGCTGGAGGAGGCCGGCGGGGGCGCTGGGAGGCGCGCCGCCGCCGGCATGACGGGCGAGCGCCTGGAAGAACTGACCGATCACCACGCGCGCCGCGCCGTCGAGAAGGCGTCCGCCGACCGAGGCGACCTTGCCGCCGATCGCCGCCTCGTAGCGATAGTCGATGCGGGTGCCGGTCGCGGTCTCGGTCAGCGTTACGCGACCCGTGCCGCGGCCGGAGCCGAGCGCGCCTTCCGTGCCGCCGGAGAGCGTAACCGCTTCCGGCGCGACCATGTCGGACAGGCGGATGTCGGCGCGATAGCGACCCTTGACCGGGCCGATGCCGAGCGTGACCTCGGCGCGGAAATGCGTATTGGAGACCTTGCGGACCTCGTGCGCACCGGGAATGATCGCCTTCAGCGTGTTCGGGTCCAGCAGCATCGCCCAGACGGAATCGCGGGTGGCGGTGACCTCGGCCGAGCCCGAACCGGTCAGCATCCGCTCGCCGGAAGCGCCGGTGGCGACCGGGGCCGCGTCCTGCGGCTTCGTCGGCGGGCGCTCCTCGCCATAGAGCCATTCGCTGACCCGGCTCGGCGACAGCGGCAGCCGGATGTCCTCGACGCCGAGCGCATCGGCGACGGCATTGGCGATGCAGACGGGCGTCGACATGCAATTGCCCTCGCCGACGCCCTTGGCGCCGAGCGGCGTGAAGGGCGAGGGCGTCTCGTGATGGAGGATCAGCGGCTCCGGCGTCTCCATGACGGTCGGGATCAGATAGTCGGCGAGCGTTCCCGTCAGGAAGCTTCCGTCGCCGCCGTACGCATATTCCTCGTAGAGCGCGGCGCCGACCGCCTGGGCGAAGCCGCCGCGCACCTGGCCGTCGACCATGCCGGGATGCAGGATGCGGCCACAGTCGTGCATCGTCACATAGCGGTCGATACGCACCTGGCCGGTCGTCCGGTCGATTTCCACGCCGCAGAAGTCGAAGATGAAGCCGTGACAGAGCGACGAGTTGATGCCGTCCGCCGCCGTCGGGGCCTGGAGCTCGTCCGGCGTCCAGAAGACCGTCTCGCGGATCGTCTGGCCGGTGCCCTCGGGCAGGGTACCGGGCGCCCAGTGGCTTGCGGCGGCGACGCGGCCGAAGGAGACGGCATTGTCCGGATTGTCGCGGTCGAAGAGCTTTCCGGCGCGGAAGTCCACGCGGTCCGCCGTGATGTTGAGCTGACCAGCGGCGATGGCCGCAAGGCGCGCCCGGATTCGGTCGGCCGCAAGGGCTGCGGCGCCGGCGACGGCGGGCGCGAAGCGGCTTGCATAATTGCCGGACGCGATCGACCAGGCGTCGCGCGCGGTGTCGAGTTCCGTGTTGACGCGCACGGCTTCCATCGCAAGCCCGAGCCGCTCGGCGACCACCTGTGCCAGAACGGTGCGGTGACCCTGGCCCTGCGGCACCGAGGCGACCTTGACGGTGACGGATCCGAGCGGATCGATGGCCACCGTCGCGACGGCCTGGGCGCCGTTCTTCGGCCCCGCCTTCGCCCGCTCCTCAGGCGTCAGCACGGTCGTGATGTAACCCATGTTGGAGACGCTCGGCTCGACCACCGCCGCATAGCCGATGCCGTAGAGCCGCCCTTCGGCCCGCGCTGCGTCCCGCCGCTGCTGCAGCGCCTCGAGGCCGCCTTCTGCGCAGGCGCGATCGAGTGCTGTCTGGTAGTCGCCGGAATCGAGCAGCCCGCCGGTCGCCGTGCGGTAGGGGAAGGCGTCCGCCGGTACGAGGTTGCGGCGAATGACGTCGAGCGGGTCAAGGCCGAGCTTGTCGGCGATCTTGTTCACCAACCGTTCAAGAGCGAAATAGATCTGCGGTCCGCCGAAGCCGCGGTTCAGCCCGGTCGGCGTCTTGTTGGTGAGCACGACGCGGTTTCGGATGGAGACGTTTTCGATCGCATAGGCGCCTGTCATGTTGCCGTGCATGCGGTAGAGCGTTGCCGGCTCCGGCGCGCGCAGATGGGCGCCGCAGTCTTCCAGTTGGTCCCAGGAGAGCGCGGTGATGCGGCCGTCGGCGGCAACAGCCGCCTCCAGCGTCGTGACGCGGTTGGTCGCCGAGACGGATGCCGTCAGGTGTTCGAGCCGGTCCTCGATCCATTTTACCGGCCGCCCGGCGACGCGGGCGGCGACGGCGGCGAGGATGACATAGGGAAACACGCCCTGCTTGATGCCGAAGGAGCCGCCGGAATCGGGCGGCGTGCGCAGCCGCATGCGATTGCCGGGCACGTTCAGCGCGCGGGAAATCACCGCATGGATCGAGAACGGTCCCTGGAAATTCGCCGTGACGTCATAGGCGTCCTCAGCCGCGTCGTATTCCGCGATGACGCCGTAGGTCTCGATCGGTGTGCAGGAATTGCGCGGATAGGCGATGCGGATGGAGATGCGGTGGGCCGCAGTCGCAAGCGCTGCTTCCGGATCGCCGTAGCGAAAGTTGCGCTCGTTGATGAGGTTGGTACCGAGCGAGGGATGTAGGACCGGTGCATCTGCGGCGAGTGCCTTTTCGGGATCGACAATGGCGGCCAGCGTCTCGTAGTCGACCTCGATCAGGTCGAGCGCGTCTTCGGCCACATAACGGTTTTCGGCGACGATGAGGGCGACGGGTTCGCCGACATAGCGCACCCGGTCGCGGGCGATCGGCCAGCATTCGACATTGGCCTTGACCCCGACCGTCATGCTGCGGGTGAGCCGCACCACATCCTCGCCGGTCAGTACGGCAACGACGCCGGGCAGCGCGCGGGCCGCAGTCGTATCGATCGCCCTGATTTCGGCATGGCCGTGCGGCGAGCGCAGGATCGCCAGATGCGCGGTATCGCGCCGGACCGGCAGGTCGTCGATGTAGCGGCCGCGGCCGGTCAGAAGTCCGGCATCCTCGACCCGTTCGACGGTCCGGCCGATCAGCCCTCCCGCCGTTTCCAATCTCGTCATTCGCTCCTCCCACACCCGTCCGTAAAGGGGTGCTGTGGTACGAAGAGTGGAGAAGGGTGGGCGATCGGGCGATACCGACGCGTATCAGACCTTACCGAGGAGTCTCAAAATCCTGAGCCGCGAGTCGGGTGACACTGCGAAATGTACTCGGCGACGACCCGGCATGATCGTGGAAGAAGCGTGAAAAATGCGCCGGCACGGAAAAGCCGAGCTGGTCGCCGATCGCGGCGAAGCTCTCGGTGCCGTCGGCGACGGCCATAACCGCCCGTTCGAGCCGCTGCACGTTGAGGAAGACGCGCGGCGTCACCCCCATCGACGTCTCGAACAGCCGGAAGAAATGTGCCCGCGAGAGGCCTACGTCGATCGCCAGCCGGTCGAGATCGGAGATCTCGCCCGGTGCCGCCGTCATGTGCTCGACGGCCTTGCGGATGCGGAAGTCGAGTATGGGGCGCGATGAGAGGTCGCGGATCGAATTCGGCACCGCGCGCCAGTCGGCGAAACGCTCGATGACTGCAATCATCAGTTCGCCGAGAAGCACCTCGTGCGCCTCGGCGCTGTTCGGCTCCTGCACCATGGCCTCCGCAAGCGTGCGCGTGCGCGAACGGATGGCGGGGGTGATCGAGCCCACATTGCAGGCGAAGAAGTCGGGCGCGTGGCTCGTCGCCCAGTTCGGCCGGAAATGACCGAGCCATTGCGGTTCAATATAGAGCGCGAGGATCACCGTCTTCGGACGCGTCTGGTCGTGCGCATAGGCATGCGGTTCCCAGGTGTTGATAAGAACTGCGCTTTCGTCGGTGAGCGGGACGAGCCGATCGCGCACCGAAAACTGCGTATCGGCTCCCTCGACCTTCAGCAGGACATGGCAATGCGGGTGCGCATGCCGCACCAGGGGCCGATCCATATCCAGCAGCGCCACTCTCCCGAAGCGGCCACGTGCGATGCGCAGAGCATTCGACATCGCTTAAATATTGTTCATTTCGCATAAACTGCAAGCCCGGCGGGGTTTCAGCCCTCAAGGCCGATGCCGGTCCGATCTCTTCAAGCCGACGAAGCTGAGCTTGCAGGGACTTCATGTGGCGCAGGCATGCGCCATGTTGTGCCCGGGAGATCATCGATTGTCATGCGAAGCGCTAATCGCTTGCCGCAAAGCCTCGGCGAGCTGCCGTCGCGTATAGGGTTTTGCAAGTGGCCGGAAACGTGACGTGGTGCCGATGCGTTCGACGTCCGCGTAGCCGGTCGCCAGGACAACCGGGACATTCGGATACAGCGTCAGGATCTGGGCCGCCATAGCATCGCCGTCGATTGGGCCGGGCATGACCACATCGGAGAAAACCAAATCGAACGGTCCGTCTGTTTTGAGGATCCGCAATGCTTCCGTTGCGTCGTCCGCGCATGTGACGGAATAACCGAGCGAAACGAGTGTGCCCGCTGCGAATTCACGGACCATTGGATCATCCTCCACGACGAGAATGCGCTCACTGCCACCTTCGAGCACCCCGTCCGAGATAGGCTCCGCCTGTATTTCCGTAGACGCCAGTCGAGGAAAGGACATGGAAATGGTTGTTCCCATGCCCGGTTCCGATTCAATTTCGATCCGGCCCCCTGATTGCCGCACGAAGCCATACACCATGCTGAGACCTAACCCGCTGCCCTTGCCGAAGGGCTTCGTTGTGAAGAACGGCTCAAAGGCCTTTGCCCGCGTCTCTGCGTCCATTCCGAAGCCGTTGTCGGAAATCCGGATCACCGCATCGTCACCGCTTTGCGCCGTCGAGATTGTCACGCTGCCGCCATCCGGCATTGCGTCGCGTGCGTTGATGCAGAGGTTCATGATGGACGCTTCCAGTTGCGCCGCATCCGCTCTGACATGACCTGCCGCCGGATCAAGCGCGAGCTGCATGATGATGGTTTCCCCAAGAGCCGTTGACAGCAATCCCTCCATGGCCCGGATGGTCCTGTTGATGTTCAGGGACGCCGGCTCGAGGGGTTGCCGTCCCGCGAAGGTGAGTAGCTGGCGTGTGAGGGCGGCGCCTTGCCACGAGGCCCTGTGGTTCAACTGTGCGATTGCAGAAAGTCGCGGATCGGTAATTTCGTCGGCTAATGTCTCCGCTGTCCCCATAATCACCGTCAACAGGTTGTTGAAATCGTGGGCGACGCCGCCCGTCAGTTGGCCTATCGCTTCAAGCCGCTGTGCCTGCAGCCGTTTTGCCTCGTTCAGCCGTGTCTCGGTGATATCGCGGACGCCACCGACCATCCGGGTTGCCTCGCCTGCGGCATTGCGGATGATATGGCCCTGATCGAGAACCTCGGCATAGGTCCCCGTTCCACGGCGGAAGCGGTATTCTTCCAGCCATGTGTCGACCTCCCCTTCAATCGCGGCAAGCACGCTGGACACCACGCGTGCGCGGTCGTCCGGGTGGATCTTGGATTCCCATTCCCGAAATCCATCTTCGATCGGCACGTCGTCGTGCCCGAAGACGGATTTGATGTTGCTGTTCCATTGCACACGGCCGGTAGCAACGTCCCAGTCCCAGACCGCGTCCGTCGTCATCATGGCGACAATTGCGAAGCGTTCCTCGCTCTCCGTCAGCCGTTCCGCTGCTCGCTTTTTGTCGGTGATGTCGCGACCGGTAGCGACAAAATGGCTCGCGCGTCCATCGGAACCGACAATGGGCACGATACTCATGTCCACCCAGTATTCGCGGCCGTCCTTGGTGTAGTTCACAAGTTCGGCCCGGATCGCCCTTGAGCGCTTGATCGCGCGGTCAATCGCTTCAATGGTGGCGAGTTCAGTCCGGTGCCCCTGAAGAAAGCCCGGGGAGCGACCGAGCGCGTCGGGCCGCGAATAGCCCGTGATCCTGACGAAGGCGTCGTTGACGTAGACGATCGTTTGCCGGCCCCCGGTCTGCGATGCGGCCTTTGTGATTATGACGAAGTCCTCGATTCTCGAGATTGCCATTTCCAAAAGGTGCAAGTGCTGATCGGCCGCATGCCGTCTCGTCACGTCTCGGAAATACACGGTCAGCCCTCCAGGACCCGGATAAGCGGTGACCGAGAACCAAGCGTTCAGGGACTCGTAAAAGACTTCGAAATCGGCCGTCTTGCGTTCGCGGACGGCACGTTCATAGCTCTGCCGGATGATCCCCGAGGAGGCCTCCGGGAACTCCTGCCAGATCAGGCGGCCCATCAGCGCCGATCGCGGGCGCTCCAGCAGACGCTCGGCCTGATGGTTGAGGTAGGTGAAGCGCCAATCGGCGTCGAGCTGGAAAAACGCATCGCTGATGTTCTCCATCGACTCGGCCAAGCGCCGCTCAAGATCCCTGGCCGTACTCTCCAGCCGCTTGCGCTCATCGATATCCTGGAGGGCGCCCTGTATTCGGGAGACGTGGCCCATGTCGTCGCGGATCGCCACGCCGATTGCGCGAACCCATTTCCGCCGGCCCGTGCCATCGATGATCTTCACCTCGATATCGTAGGGCAGACCGGTCGCAACGCAGGCTTCGAAGTGCCGCATGATCGCATCTCGCCATTCCGGCGCAAAATAGCCGATCCCCTCCTCGAAGGTGACCGTCTTGCCCCTGGGTCTCTCGTGGATCGCCCAGGTTTCATCCGACAATTCGATTCTCCGATCGGGCAGGTGCACCACCCATCCGCCGAGCTTCGCGGCCTTCCCGGCAATCTCGATAAGAGCCTGGTTCCCATAGAGATCCTGCGACTGCCGGCGAGCGTCGCGAGGGAGGGCCCCATCTTGACGGAGGAGTCGCCGAGCGATGATCAGCGTTGCGCCGACGACCCAGAGCCATGGAGTGGTCGGGAGCCAGGCGACGACGAAAGCGGAGATGCCGCCAACCAGTACCCCAGCGGAGAACCGATCCGTTGCACATTGTCTGAGAGCAGTCACCAGGACGCGAAAGCCCTTGCCAGCATTTTCGTTTTCCCGTCGCATGGTCCCTCAGCCGTCGTTGATTTCAACCTCTCGATAGTCTCAAGCGATCCCGCAATCCATGAGAGATTGCTAAATTTTACCTTATTTAAACTTGGCGCCGCGGTCGTTTAAGGGTGTGCCGGTCTAATCGATGCCACTAACTGCCGCGCCCCTTGCCTTCCGCCCGCGGATGAGATTTCGGCAAGCATCGAGGTCACCCTGTGAAAGCCACAAAGAGAACGACCTATCTGAACCGTGTCGAATCCGATTACTTCAGCCGCAAGTGGTACAGCCGAAGCGTCACGCTCTTCTGCAATCTGCTCTTCACCGGGAAGTGGATGCGCCAGACGCAGATCGTGCGCTGCCTCGTTGTGGAGATCAGCGAGGGTGGGGCGACGGTTCGCATAGGCAAGTCACAGATTCCAGATCACGCTTACCTTGTTTTCGGCAGGTTTGACGTCGTCGTCGGCAGTATCGTCGTTCAGCGCGATCCGGGGCACCTGCATCTTTGCTTCGTCAAAGAATTGAGGCCGGACTTCGTCAATCGGCTGGCACGCATGAGCTCCCCATTCTCCACCTTGGAAAGCCTCAGCCGGAGAACCATATCAGTGAGCGAAAACGTGCAGCCCATGCTGCGCCCAATGCCATCCCCGCCCTATGGCGCACAGGAAAGAGGCCTGGGCCACTCCACCAAACATTCGAAGAGACTATGAACATAATGATCATCGAAGATCAGCGAGACGTCGTTGATATGTTGCGGCTGAACTGGTCGGATTCTCGGGACCGGCTGGATTGCCTTGCATCCGTGAGGCAGGCGAACCGCTTCATTCATTCAAACGAGCTCGCTGCCTATGACTGCATCCTCATCGACATCAACCTGACAGACGGGAGCGGGCTGGAAGTGCTTCGAGAGGCGCGCTCTCGCTCCGACGTGCCCATCATCATGATCTCGGGCGCTGGAGACGCCGATAGCCGGGCGGACGCAATCAGTGTCGGTGCAGATGACTATGTGATGAAGCCGTTCAGCGTGAAGGAACTGCGCGCCCGCGTCCATCGCCTGCACGAGGCGCGGATAGGCCGCAGAGCTTTGCGGCAGAGTGTTGCTTTCAAGATCGGCAATATCGATTGCGACATCGGACGCCTGTCGATGGATTTCGGCGGCGCCAGTCGGCCGCTGACCGCACTCGAAGGTCGGATACTGCAGGTCCTTCACGACAGTGTCGGTGAGGATTGCCCGAAGTCTTGCATTGCAAGGCAGGCGCTCTTTCGGGAGTACGATCCGCGCGACAAGACGATCGACGTCTACATCAACCGGTTGCGCGGCAAGCTTGCGGAATTGGATGCCGCGAGTGGTGCTGCCATTAAGACGATCCGCGGCGTGGGCTATCGCCTGAGCGATATCCAACAGCAGGGATAGTGGAAAAGCCTTATGCTTCAGTGTGTTGATCGTAACGTGAATTCCGCGGAAACGTTCGGACCCGAAGGCCCCCCGCCGGACGAAGCGGCTCGCCTCAAACGTCTGAGAGAACTCTCCAGTGTGTCGTCCGGTCCGGATCCGGTGCTTGATGCGCTGGTCGATGCCGCCTGCCTTGCGGCCGGTACGCCAATCGGCCTCATCACCTTGCTGGACGGCGAACGCCAATGGTTCAAGTCGAAGCGGGGCATCGATGGGGAAGGTTCCCTCAGGGCGGACGCCTTCTGCGATTACACAATCCAGTCGTCGCGGCCCTTCGTGGTGGCGGATGCCGCTCGCGATTTCCGCTTTGCCGAAAACCCTTTCGTCACCGGAAGCGACAGGATCCGTTTCTATGCCGGGGTGCCGCTGGAGATCGAGCGGGGGCTTCGGCTTGGCTCGCTCTGCGTTCTCGATCGGGTGCCGCGACGCCTCGGGGCCGACGTGCGCGGCTTGCTGGATCGGCTGGCGCGTTGCGCCGTGGAACGTCTCCTGCAATCCGAAGACCGGTATCTGCTGTCCCGGATCGACTCTGGCCGGCTCAATCGCGCGAAGGCCGACAAGGCGGCGCTGGCGCTCGCGGAAGAGGCGCTCGCGCGGGGTCTGTTCGGGCTCCACTACCAGCCGAAGATTGCCCTCGATACTGGACGGCACGTCGGCTTTGAGGCACTTCTGAGGCTCAAGAGGGCCGATGGCTCGGTTCTCAGTCCCGCGGCCTTCGCCGCGGCTTTGGACGACCCAACCCTCTCTAGGCGCATCGGTCGCCATGTTCTGCGGTGCGCCGTCGCTCAAGCCAAGGCGTGGGCGACGGCCGGTGTCGATTTCGGCCACATTGCGATCAACGTTTCGTCGTCACAGTTTATCGCGTTGCCCGGCAGCCCTTGCCTTGTCGATGAAATCCTGGACGCGACGCGGTCGGCCGGACTGTCGCCCCGGCATTTCCAGATCGAGGTCACGGAAGGGGTCATGCTGTCGGAGCAGGGTGGCGATATCGGTGCACAGCTTGAGGCGCTGCGTATGGCCGGCTTTATCGTGGCTTTCGACGATTTCGGTACCGGCTTTGCTTCACTCGTGCATCTTAAGGAATTTGCCTATGACCAGATCAAGATCGACGGTTCCTTCGTGCGTGCGATGACTGGCTCGAGCGCCGATCATGCCATTGTGAAGGCCATCATCGATATGGCGAAGGCGCTGGGAAAGCAGGTCGTCGCCGAGGGTGTTGAAACGGTGACTGAACTCCACGCACTACGAGAGCTTGGCTGTCCATATGGCCAAGGGTTCCTTTTCGGCCGGCCCGCCAGCGCCTCTGATATAGAACTTCTTCCCGATTGATGGACGGGAATACGGATTGCCTCCCCGCGCATCTGATGAGGGGTGCGGTTGTTCATCTGTGTGTGGCCCCCGGAAAAGCCTTAAGCGTCGCAAAGTTGGCCACCGGCTTCGTCCGCGCGTCGCGAGAACCGACATACGTCTAAACCGTCTCGCAGCTCAAACGGAGGATTCGAGACGCCTCCCGTCGGCTGGGTTTTATTCCGCCATACAAGGCAACGCGGCGTTCATGTGGTAGACTTTGCCACCGCCCGCCCGTACCGCCGAGGCATCCCATGACAGAACACCTGCTGACCCAAAGTCTGTCGATGATCATGGTCTCGGCCGTTGCCGTCGGGCTCTTCGCTGCGTTGCGAATGCCTGCCGCCATGGGCTACCTCCTGGCGGGTCTTGCGATTGGTCCCTACGGTCTGAATCTCGTGGCACTCGGGGACGATACCCTCTTTCTCGCCGAACTCGGCCTGATCTTCCTGATGTTCATGGTCGGGCTGGAGTTCTCGCTGAGCACCCTGCTTGCAGCGCGCACCGACGTCCTCCTCGCAGGCAGCCTGCAGGTGGGCGGGACGCTGGCAACGATTGCCGCCGCGCTCTGGGCGCTCGGGCTTGATCCCCGCATCGCCATTCTGCTTGGTGGTGCTGTGGCGATGTCGTCGACGGCCGTTGCCATGAAGCAACTCGCCGAGCAAGGCGAGATTTCAAACCAGCATGGGCGCTTTGCCCTCGGCATCCTGTTGTTTCAGGATATCGCGACGATCCCCCTTCTCGTCGCCGTAGACAGTTGGTCGAGGCAGGCATCCGTCGATCCGTTCGATCTTGTGGTGCGTCTCGGGCTGGCGGCGATCGCACTCATCGCAGTCTCCATCATCGCCCGCCCGCTCGTCCGCACTGTGCTTGCAGGTGCTTCCAAGTCCCGCTCGAACGACTTGTTTCTCCTGGCGGCGCTTTTCGTTGCTCTCGGTGCCGCCTATCTCGCCCATCTCGCTGGTCTGGCTTTGCCGATCGGGGCCTTCATAGCCGGCATGGTGATCGGCGGAAGCGACTTTCAACACCGTGTCGAGGACGATTTACGCCCGTTCCGTGACGTGCTTGTCGGTCTATTCTTCGTCACAGTGGGCATGCAGATTGATCTCCGACTGATCGTGGTGTTTCCATACGCGATCCTCGCTTGGTGTGCGGTCTTTCTGTTCGGCAAAGCGCTCATTACCTTCATTGTTGGGCTCCTGCTGCGCAGGTCCGCCGCGGTCGCCCTCCGTGTCGCAGTCATCCTTGCCCACGGCGGAGAATTCGGCCTGCTATTGTTGACCCTGGCCATGAACAGCGGCCTGCTGACCTCCGAGGTCGGTCAACCGGTCCTGATTGCCCTTGCGCTTACCATGGGCCTGGCCCCAGTGTTGATTCAGCACAGCGCGGCGCTTGTCGAACATCTTGTCGGCGATCGGCGCGCCCGTGTGGCCGCAGCCGAGGATGCACTTCGCACAACAAGCGAATCGCTCGACCAACATGTTGTGCTGTGTGGCTGCGGACGTGTCGGCCGCCTCGTTGCCACCGCGTTCGAGGAGGCGAAGATACCGCACATTGGCATTGAGTCCGATCTCGCGCGGTTCAAGGAAGCTCAACGACAAGGCCACGCTATCGTCCACGGAGATGCCGCGCATCGCCGGATATTGTCCGCCGCAGGCCTCGCAAAGGCCAGGCTGGTCGTCATCACCTTTGATAGGCACTCCGCCGTCGAACGAATCCTGAAGTTTGCGAGCGAGCAGCAGGTGGCAATCCCCTGTGTTGTCAGTACGGCCGATGATCACGATATCACGGCTCTTGTCAAAGCCGGTGCGAACGTCGTCTTTCCTGAAAATCTAGCCGCCGGTCTTGCGCTCGCCGACCAGTCGCTTCTGCTGTGCGGCCTCACCCAGGAAGAGGCAGGGCGGATCGTTACCACGCTTCGAGCCGAGCTTAATCCGGAGCTTCGGGAACGGGTCGGCATCTGATGACGGGTAGCGCAAGCTCGTCGAGGGAATCGTCAGTAGTGCTGTTCGTGCGAGGCGCGCCAAAAGCGAACGGCGGGTTTGCTTCTGCTCAGCGGTTTGTTCGTGACCTGACTGGAGTCGCAGCGGAGTTCCTTCCAGGCATCACCGTGCTCACCTTCGTCGTTATGGTTGTTGTGTGGGCGCTCGCGTTCGGCGCCCAGTCTTCACACTAGTACGCGATCTGTCCGTCGACCATCTGGGCGGTTGACGGGGTAAGCTCGCGTTTCAGGACTTCGCGAGCCTCGCCGCTGATAACCGAGACCGGAGCCGCAACGGCCACACGCGCTGCCGAGCCGGCGAAATTGGCGGCGGCCACACCGACACGATCCGCGAACGTCGCCTCTCCACTCGCGAGCGACTGCCCGGCCAGCCGCCGCCCAAGCAGGCGGACGACCTCGGGGCTGTCGGCAAAGGTATTGTGGCCGAGCGGATCGTTCGACGCGACGGAACTCGTGTCGATGACCGACACGCCCAGTTCTTCAAGCACGGAGGCATAGGGTCTGAGATCGGATCCCCCGACGCGGTCCACGCCGCCCGAGAGCCAGCGGGACGCCCCGAGCGCCTTGTCGCGTGTCGATGCCAGGATCGCAAAGTGCGGTCGCTTTGGCCCCATCTCGACAAACTGACGCCGAAACACGTCGATATCGATGTCCGGCGATGCGAGAATGACATTGCTGACCTTCGCCGGGATTGATTTTTCACGCATGGCGACGCCGCGCAGCGCCTCTGCTGCGAGCCAGCCTCCCATGGAATGAGCGAGAATCGTGACGTCTTGCACATCGGGGCTCTTTGCGACCTGAAGGATCAGGTCCTCCAAGGCGCGACGCGAATAGTTGGCGCTCTCCTTGTCGTAAAGGTAGTCGAACGCCCGCCCTCGTGACGGCCAGGTGAACAGGATTGGCGCCGCATCCGTTCCTGAATCGTGAACGATTTGCGCCAGGCGGAAGACGGCGTCGGCATAGGTATTGTTGAAGCCGTGCACGAAGATGAGCACCTGGCGCTTGGAATTTCGATTTTTGCGAAACCACTCCAGTGCCTGACGTTCGGATTCGGCCTTGGTGACTTCGAGTACCGCGAATTCCTTTTCCGGATTCGGCGGCACGCGGGAAGGCCACTGCACCTCGCCGATCTTGCGGTTCCGATCCGGAGGAATGGAGACGGCGACGCTGTTGAGCGAGATCGCCGTTCCGCGCTCGCCGGTGTAGAGCTTGCCGGGGCTTTCCGAAGGCTTGCGTGTCGTAGCAACCAGCATGTCCACCCTGCTGGCGTCGCGGGCAGCCACCTCGGCAGGCTGAAGGACATTCTCCACCCGCGTCGCGCAACCGGGTGCGAGGAAAGTTAGCACCACAAGGAAAGCAAGCGCCCGCCGCGGGAACGCAACTATCGCAGCGATTGGGTACAGTCGGGTCGTCCGTTGCGCTGCCCGGGCGCCGTTTCGCCCGGGGAGAGAGAACCTGGAAAGTGTCATGTCAGTGTCGCTCGTCAGTGTAGCTCGGCTTCACGCGGTATCCTGAACCAGGCGACATAGAGCGCCGGCAGGAACAAGAGCGTCAGCGCCGTTCCGACGACAATACCTCCCATCATGGCATAGGCCATGGGTCCCCAGAAAATCTCGTGCGAGATCGGGATCAGCGCCAAGGTCGCGGCCGCCGCGGTCAGCATGATCGGCCGCATGCGATGTTCGGTCGCCTCGACGACCGCCTGCCATGGCGACACACCCTTCGCCCGCAACACCTCGATCTCTACGATGAGGATCACGGAGTTGCGGATGAGGATGCCGACGAGAGCCAGCACGCCAAGGAGCGCGACGAAGCCAAGCGGAGCATGGCTGAACAGCAGGGCCGCCACGACGCCGATAAGCGCCAGCGGAGCGACCGAGAAGACCAGGAACAGTCGGTGGAAGCTCTGAAGCTGGATCATCAGCAGCGTCGCCATGATGAGCAGCATGGCCGGCGCTACGCTTGCGATCGGACCTTGGGACTTTGCGCTCTCTTCGACTGCGCCGCCGACCTGGACGGAGTATCCGACCGGCAGCGTCTTTTCGAACGCCGCAACCTTGTCGGCGAGCGCGTTTGCAATGGTCGCCGGTTGCGTGGCGTCGCTGATCCCTGCCTTGATCGTGATGGTCGGGACACGATCGCGGCGCCAGATCGTCGGCTGTTCGAGCTCATAGCGGAAGGTTGCGACCGAGGATAGGGGGACGGACTGGCCGTTGCTGCTCTGCAGTTGCAGGTCGAGCAGGGTGTCGATCGAACGGCGCTCAGTTTCCGAGGCGCGGCCGACGACATCGACCAGATAGATGTCGTCCCTCACTTGCGTTGCAGCGTTACCTTGTACGACGGTGTTGAGTGCCATCGCGATATCCTGGGACGAGACGCCGAGCTGTCGCGCCTTGTCCTGCAGCACGTCGACCTTGACGACGCGGGCCGGTTCATTCCAGTCGAAGGCGAGGTTCTTCAGCGAAGGATGGGTGCCGACGACAGACCCCAGCTTAAGTGCCAGTTCGCGCACCGTCTGCAGATCCTCGCCCGACACGCGGTACTGAACCGGCTTTCCGACCGGTGGCCCGATCTCCAGCAGCTTCACATAGGCATCTGTTCCCGGGAATGTCTTCTGAAGGTAGGCTTCCACTTCCCGCTTCAGGCTATCGCGATGCTCGAGGCCCTTGGTGACGATGACGGTCTGGCCGAATGCCACGTCAGCCGGCTGTACGTCGAAGGAAAGGATGAAGCGCGGTGCGCCCCGTCCGACATAGGTCGACCAGTGCTCGACCGCGGGGTTGCCGGCCAGCATCTCTCGCTCGAACTGCCCCATCTGGCGGCTCGTCTCGGCAATCGAGCTGTTCTGCGGCAGGTTCCAGTCGATGATGAGTTCGGGCCGGTCGGAACTTGGGAAGAACTGCTGTTGCACCATCGTCAGGCCGGCGACCGATCCCGCAAACATCAGGACCGTCGCAAGGATCGTCATCCAGCGCCAATGCAGGCAGAATTGCAGCAGCCGCGAAAATGCCCTGGCGAACCAGCCCTTGTGTTCGGCATGCTTCTTCATCGTCTTCGGCAGGATGGTTACGCCGATCAGCGGGGTGAACAAGACCGCCACGATCCAGGATACGATCAGCGAAACGGCGATGACGACGAAGAGGGTGAAGGTGAACTCGCCGGCGTTGCTCTTGTTGAACGCGACCGGGATGAAGCCCGCTACGGTCACGAGCGTGCCGGTCAGCATCGGGAAGGCCGTGGACGTGTAGACGTAAGTGGCGGCCTTCCTGAGACTGTCGCCCATCTCCAGCCGCGCCACCATCATCTCGACCGCGATCATGGCGTCATCGACGAGCAGGCCGAGGGCGATGATGAGGGCCCCGAGCGAGATGCGTTGCAGCGAAATTCCCGAGTACTGCATGACCAAGAAGGTGATGGCCAGGACCAGCGGGATCGCGATCGAGACGACCAGGCCGGCCCTGACGCCGAGACTGATGAAACTGATCGCGAGTACGATGGCGACGGCCTCGAACAGGGCCTTTGTGAAGCCTCCCACGGCCTCGTGAACGACTTCGGGCTGGTCAGAGACCTGTTCGACGGAGACGCCGACCGGAAGATCCTGAATGATCCCAACCATGGCTTTTTCGAGCGCTTCCCCGAAGGCAAGCACGTTTCCGCCCGTTTTCATGCCGATCGCCAGCCCGATTGCAGGCTTGCCGTTGAAGCGGAAGAGCGAGTGCGGCGGGTCGACATAGCCGCGCGTGATGTTCGCGACATCGGTCAGCGGGAAGAAGCGGTCGTTCACGCGGAGATTGATTCCGCGCAAGGTGTCTTCGGAGATAAACCGTCCGCCGACGCGCAAGGCGATGCGCTCCGGTCCCGTCTGGACGAAGCCCGACTGGGTGACGGCGTTCTGCGCCTGCAACGTGGAAATGATGTCGGCGCGATTGATGCCAAGGGCGGCGATCTTGCGGGTCGAGAATTCGAGATAGATCACCTCGTCCTGCGCGCCGACGATATCGACCTTGCCCACATCCGGAATCCTGAGGATCTGCGTGCGTGCGTCCTCCGCGAAATCGCGCAGTTCCCTGAAGCTCAGCCCGTCGGCTGTGAAGGCATAGATGTTGCCGTAGACGTCACCGAACTGATCGTCGAAGAACGGCCCGATAACGCCTTGCGGAAATTCATGCGTGATATCGTCGATGAGGTTGCGCACCCGTGCCCAGGTGGGCTTCACATCCCGCGCATTCGTCTCCGGCAGCAGGTCGACGAAAACGATCGTCTGGCCGGCGGTGGTGATGCTGCGGGTATGTTCGAGATTGTCGAGTTCCTGCAGCTTCTTTTCGATGCGGTCGGTCACCTGCTGCGTCACTTCCTGGGCGGAGGCGCCGGGCCATTGGGCCTGGATGACCATTGTCTTGATCGTGAAGGATGGATCTTCTTCGCGGCCGAGAG
Source organism: Rhizobium subbaraonis (assembly GCF_900220975.1). Lineage (GTDB taxonomy): Bacteria > Pseudomonadota > Alphaproteobacteria > Rhizobiales > Rhizobiaceae > Mycoplana > Mycoplana subbaraonis. The sequence goes on from NZ_OBQD01000026.1 coordinate 35,247, forward strand.
CCATGTAGGCATAGGCGCCCGCCACGACGAAGATGACCATGAAGTACCAGACGAGAGAACGATGCTCGAGCGCCCAGTCCGAAAGATTGAATTTGTTCACGGGCGTAGCTCCTGTTCGACTTTCACCTTCTGGCCATCGGTCAGTTCGTTGACTCCGGCGACGACGACCTGTTCTCCCTCCCGCAGTCCGGACAGAACCCGCACCGAGCGGGACCCGGCCACACGGTTGTCGAACAGGACCGACCTTGCAGTGACCGTGCCGGTCGACGGATCCACGATCCAAACGCGGTCCGCGCGATCCTTGTCGCTGACGGCGGAGCTCGGCAGGGCGATTGCTCGCTTCGCCCCTTCGACGAGGGGCGTTGCCGTCACCACGGCGCCGAGGCGGAAGACCTCTGGTGCCGGCTCCATCGCAATCTTCAGCCGGTGGGTGCGGGTACTCGGATCGGCCTGCGGCGAAATCTCGCGTACGACGCCAAGGGTTCGCACCCTGCGGTCGAGTTGGAGGGCAATGCTGTACCGGTCGCCAAGGTGTACGGATCGGAACTGTGCTTCGGGAACATCGACCACCACATCGCGCTGCTCGATGCGCGCCAGTCTCAGGACCGGCTCTCCCGCCGCGACCGTCTGTCCCATTTCGCCGAAGGTGGCCGTGACGACACCGTCGAATTCCGCCAGCAGCTCGGCATAGCCAAGCTGCTCGCGCGCCTTGGCGACACTCGCCGTGGCCTTGGCAACATTGGCCTCGGCCGATCTCAGCTGTTGCTCGGCCAGTTCGTGGTCGGCCACGCTGCCAACGTTCTTGCTTGCGAGCGTTCGTTTGCGCCTTTCCGTCGTTACGGCGTTCGTCAGCTGCGCCTGGGCATCGCGCAAATTGGCTTCCGCGCTCGTGACCGCGAGTTGCAGGCTGAGCGGATCGATCTTGGCGACGACGTCGCCCTTGTGCACGAGATCGCCGGCGTCGACCTTGCGCGAGACCATGCGTCCTAAGGTCCGGAATGCAAGGTCCGTCTCGATCCGGGCGCGCACGACGCCGGGTAGACTGGCTAAGGCCTCCGGCTCGGCTGTCGCCGTGACGGACTTGACCGGTCGAGGGCTTTCCGCCTGCGCGGCGATTGAGCGCTGGTCGCAGCCGACGAGGAGCGTGACCGACAGCAGCAGCGGCAGCGCCGCACAGGGAAGAGAGCGAGCGTGCTGCATCTTACTGGCCTCCCCAGGCGACGGTCTGGCCTTCCTTGAGGAACTTTCCGCCCTCGGTGACGATCAGATCGTTCGGAGCGATGCCGCCGGTCACGACGAAGTCGCCCTTGCGATAGCGGTCGACCGAGACCTTTCGCAGCGAGACGGAGCCGTTTTCGGTTTTGACCAGCCAAACGGCGGGGTCGCCCCCGGCGGAGGCGATCGCGTTGTAGGGAAGCACGATACCCTCATGCGGCGCAGATTGGAGCTTGCCGACCACCGGCGTGCCGAGCGGCCAATGCGCATCCGCGTTCAGTTCCACCTTGACCCGGATCGTGCCGGCTTTCGTGTCGATCACCGGTGAGACCTCGCGGATCCTGGCGTTTACCCCGAGCGTCCGATCCCCGACCGGTGCCACCTCGACATTCGCCAGCGGCGGCCCATCCAGAAAGAAGGCCTCGAACACGTCGAACACCGCGTCCCTCGGACCGTCATGGGCGAGCGTGAAGGCCGGCTGTGCAGCGGACATGACCTGTCCCACTTCCAAGCTGCGGGCGGTGATGATCCCGTCGGCTTCAGCCTTCAGCTCCGTAAAGGACAGCGCATCCTCGGCCGTCGCCAACGCGGCTTCGGCAGCGTCCAGAGAGGCCTCGGCGCGCGTCAGCTCTTTCCGAGCCTCATCGAAGGTCTCCTGCGAAATGACCTGCGATTGCACGAGGGCCCTTGATCGCTGGAATGCCAGCGTCTTCTGCTGGACCACCGCTCGCGCCGATTCCAGCGCAGCTCTTGCGCCCCAGACATCTGCTTGCTGCTCTGTATCGTTGAGGCGCGCAAGCACCTCCCCGGCGCGAACGTGTGCGCCCACGTCAACCTGCCTCTCGATCACTCTGCCACTGACGCGGAATGAGAGTTCGGTCTGGATTCGCGCCTTCACCTCACCGGTAATTTCCGCACTCCGCTGATATTGAGCCGAGGTGGCCGGAATGACCCGCACCTGTTGAGGCGGCGGAGACGCGGCTTCCGTTTTGTCGTCGCAGGCGGCGAGATGGGCGCAGGCGAGACCAATTCCCAGAATTCGAAGGGGCTTCATTTTTTCTCCGTTGCCGTTTGCAACCATCAGAGAGCTGGCGCTTCGCCTGCGGATTTCCTGATCGCTGTAAGGGCTGTGCCAGATGTTGACGGTGCCCACTTAAAGATTAAAGTGGGCGACGTCAACATCGCACCGGAAGAAATGTTGACGCGCGTTGGCGGCCGTGCCTGCTGCGCGACGGGCGCGGGCTGGTGCGACTGGTCGGTGATGCACCGCCCCTCGGTGGCGGCCTGCGCCAGGCCCTGTTCGGACGGTTCGTGCTCACCATCAATGCAATCGTGAAGGGCGGCATCGTGGTGTCGCTCGTGCAGGGGCGCTCGGTGGGCGAGGCGTCCTTGAAGAAGGCAGCACGAAGACCGCCGTCGAGAACACCAGGAAATTCGCCAAAGTGTACCGTCTGTCAGACGTCCACAATCAGCCGCCAATGAAGCTCGAGCCGTGGTTCGACGAGACCTGGAAGCCGGGTGCATTCGAACCGGTCGAGTGACACCGGAACACGCGCTATGAACTGATTGCGACGTAGGAGCTCGCAGCCAGCGGGTATCTACGACGCCGATCCGACAGCTACGGTCGGATCGGGCTGGCGCGGACGCGGCATTGCAGTGCTCATCGGTCGGGGGATTTCAATGGCCGCTTCGGGTCGGAAATGGCCATGGTCGGCTGAGAACCGTACATCCGCACTTGAGGCAGCCGTGCGGCGAGCGGACTAGTCCGCTTCCGGCCCCATATCCGCCTTTCCGGTTGTTGCAAAGCGACACTGCTCGCCTTCGACGCCCGTCAATTCCTCCGAAATGCGCTGATGCTCGTCGGGTTCGCTCCGGATCGTGGCCGCCAAATATCGACAGATCTTCTGGGCGACGGCGTCGACCCATGCCGAAGAACGCGGCATGGCGGCGGGACGGAGCCCGATGCGGCGATAGCCGTATCGGCCAGGCTGGAGGGCGAGCGCGGGATGTCGGCCGTCAGCGCCGCTTCATCATCGAGGCACTGCAATCTTGCCCTGCGTGGAACGAGGTTGACCGGGAACCCCGCATGCCCGGCGTGCGGACACCCTCAGATCATCGCATGATCCACACAGGCGCCACGACGGGCGGGGCTCGGTTCAAATCTCATGAACGTCACACGAGGCGCCGTTTGAGCCGGCACTACTGAGCCGCGACCTGCAGCTTGGCCTGCTCCAGCGACCAGTACTCCATATCGAAGAGGTCGGCCTCGCCGATGGGAGTAAAGCGGCCATAGGCTTCTGCGGCGTTGATCACCCGGGTCGCCTGTTCACAAAGGTCGCCGCCGATCGTTGCAGCCTTGGCAGTCGCGCCGAGGGCATAGATACCTTTGCCCCGAACCAGAACGACGCGAGGATAGACGTCCAGAATGCGCTTCGGTTCATTCGTGCGGGCAGCGTTGCGGGTGAAGTAGGCACGGTAACGCTCGGCATAGGCGGCGAGCGCTTTGTCGATCGAAGCCTCTTTCGCATCGGCCTCGATGACCATCGGCCAAGGCTTGATGCGGATGACGTGATCCGGTGTGACGGTGCCTCGCAGGCCGATGGCCTCCACATTCTCCTTGGAAGCGTGCTCGCGGATCGCGTTGGTCGAGCGATAGTCGAGAATGACGCCGTTTGCGAAGTGGGAGCCGTCGCGGGTAAGCGCGTTCTCCAGCCGTGCCCTGAGCGCTGCGTCTTCCTCGCCGTCGCTCGGCTGAGGGCCGGTGAGCTTGACGCCGGCGCGCTGAAGCTCCTCTTCCGCCATGGTGACGAATTCGATCATCAGTTCATAGGAGGCGCGGGCATCGGCGGCGAAGGTGAAGAGACCATGGTTCTCCAGCCAGAGGCCTTCGCAGCCCGGATGGTCGCGGTAGATGCGATCGGCCACGATCGAAAGGTCGAAGCCGGGCATGACATAGGGTACGTAGGCGAGGCGGTCGCCGTAGATCCGCTTAACCGTCTCGCGCATGTCGGGTTGGTCGGCGAGTGCGAGGATCGCCGTTGCATGCGTGTGGTCGACGAAGGCGAAGGGCAGGAATGCGTGCAGCAGGGCCTCGACGGACGGGTTCGGCGCGTGCGTGTCGATGAGGCTGGCGCGCAGCAGAGCAACCATGTCCGGGTCGGAGAGTTTTGGACCGTCGCGGGCTTCGAGCAGCGGCGCGAGACGCACGGCCGGCAGGCCCGGCGCCTCGATCGTGTCGAGATCCCAGCCACTGCCCTTGATGTGCATGAGCGCCTCGCCATCAGCCGACGTCACCTTCACGGAGGTGTTGCCGCCACCGTGCAGGACGAGGTCCGGGTCGCCGCCGATAATGCGGGAGGTGTAGATGCGAAGGCCGAGGGCCTCGCTCTGTCCCGCCGCGCGCGCGGCCTCCACGTAACGGGCTGCGTCCTCGTCGTTCCAGCGGCTTTTCATGCGGATTGTCCTGTCCTTGAAATGAGTGCTGCGGGCAGCCGGAGCTGCCCGCCGTCCATGAGTGATCAGAAGTCGAACTTGGCGATGTTGTCCTTGGTGAAGACGGTGCGCTCCGGCAGCAAGATGATGCCGTTGCCGTCGGCCTCGTAGTCGTAGCCCTGCACCTTGTTGGCCGAGACCTCGACCGTGCCGACGCCGGGGATTTCAAGCTTGTCTCCGACCTTCATCGGGCCGTTCTTCAGGACGTGGTCGGCGACGTAGACCGAGATCTTGCCCTGCTGCGTGACGTCCCACAGGCCGAAGCGCTGGATCGTGCCGCGCTCGATATAGGGGCGCATGACGTTCGGCGTGGAGAAGCCGACGATGGTGACGCCTTCGCTGCGTTTCAGGTTTTCGGCGGCCTGCGCGGCGGCCGGCAGGGCGTTGGCGTCAGGCGCGATGATCGCGTCAAGGTCCGGATAGGTCTGGAGGATGCTTTCAGCCGTCTGCAGCGACTTCTGCGCGTCGTTGTAGCCGTACTGGGTGGTGACGATCTCCCAGCCCGGATGCTCCTTGGCGATCTTCGCCTTTGCGGCTTCCGCCCAGGCGTTCTGGTCGGTTACGGTGGGGCTGGAATAGAAGAAGGCGACCTTGGCCTTCTCTTTCGTCACGCCTTCCGCGGCCATGTCGACCAGGAGGCCGCCGAGTTGCTCGGGCGTGCCCTGGTTGATGTAGTAGCTGCGGCAATCGGGGTTGACATCGCTGTCCCAGGTCATGACGAGCACGCCGCGCTCCATCGCGCGCTTCAGCGCCGGGCACAGGCCGTCCGGCGAGACGGAGGAGACGATGAGTGCGTTGTAGCCCTGGTTGACATAGTTGTTGATGAACTGCACCTGGCCGGAAACGCTCGGCTCGGTCGGGCCGTCATAGGTGACCTTCGCGCCAAGCTCTTCGCCGGCCTTTGTCGCGCCGGCGCCGCCGGAGGTGAAGAAGCCGACGCCCACCAGCTTGGGGATGAAGGCGATCTGGTTTTCGGCATGCGCCGTGCCCGAGGCGAGCATGGTGCCGGCGGCGAGCACTGCGGCAAGAGCGCCGGATTTCATGATGGACTTGATCATTCTCATTCTCCTCCTGAAGTGACTGCCGCCCGGTTTTTTCTCGTTTGCCGGGCGACGGCGATGAAATCGGCCAGCATTGCACTTCCGTGGCGCAATGCGACCGCGACAACCAGCAACCCTCCCGAAAGTGCGCTGGAAATCTGGCTGGGGACGCCGGCCGCCTGCAGGCCTTGCTGCAGGTAGCCGATGACGAAGGTGGCGATCAGGGTGCCGAGGATGGACCCCTGACCGCCATAGATGGAGGCGCCGCCGAGCACGGCCGCGGTGACGGCCGGCAGCAGCGTCGCCGAGCCGAGGTCGACACGCGCGGAGCCGAAATAGGCTGACATGACGAGGCCGGCGATGGCAGCGGACACGCCCGTGATGACATAGGTGATCGTCTGCACGCGGCCGACCGGGATGCCGGCGAAGCGCGCCGCGCTTTCCGACTGACCCGAAAGGAAGACGGCGCGGCCAAAGCGGGTGAAGTGCAAGAGGACGACCAACACGAAGGCGAGCGCGAGGAAGAGCGTCAGCGGGGCCGGCAGACCGAGGATCTCCGCATAGCCGAAGGCATTGAAGGCTTCCGGGAAGTTGCCGATGCCCTCATAGCCGCCGGCGCCGACGAGGCCCGAGGCCACCGTCGCCGTGCCCTGGAAGAGATAGAGGCTGCCGAGCGTGACGACGAGCGGCTGGATCTTCGACAGGTGGATGACGGTGGCGTTGAGGAGGCCGCAGAGGGCGCCTGAGACGAGCGCGAGCGCGATCGAAAGCGGCAGCGGAACGCCGTAGAAGGTGGCTACGCCGAAGACGATGGCGCCAAGGCCGATCACCGAGGCGAAGGAGACGTCTATGCCGCCCGCGATGATGACGAGGGTCAGCGGCAGGGCGACGATGCCGATCTGCACGAAGTCCGACGTGCCGTAGATGAGGTTTGCTACATTGAGGAAGCGCGGATTGACGAGGCCGAAGATGACTAGCTCGGCGACGAGCATGGCAAGGAGGGCGCTTTCCCAGCGGAAGATCAGCTTCTTCATCGGCCGGCCTCCACGATGCGTGCCTTTGTTGTGTCAGCGGGTTGGGCGGGGCCGCGCTCGTGCACGGCATAGCGACGGGCGCGGATTCGGCGGTCGATGATCTGGCGGATGCGCCCGTCGAGCAGCAGCACCGAGAGCAGGATGGCGCCGGCGATGAAGTCGTTCCAGTAGGCAGGAATTTTGAGGAAGACGAGCGCGCTGTCGATCGAGGTGATGAAGATGACGGCGGCAAAGACGCCCGCGACCGAGCCGGTGCCGCCGAGGAGGCTCACCCCGCCGAGCACGTTGACGGCGATTGCCTTCAGCTCGATGCCGTTGCCGGCCTGGTTGGGGATGAAGCCTATCTGCGCGGCGAAGACGAGGCCGGCGAGCGCGGCGCATAGGCCCGTCGCGACGAAGGCGGCGAACTGCACGCGCCTGACCGGGACGCCGAGATGGTGCGCGGCAGCGCGGTTGTCGCCGACGGCGTAGAAATAGCGGCCGAAGCGTGTCTTGCGCAGGAAGAACCAGGCGAGGGCGACGAGTGCGAGCACGACGACGGTCAGCGCCGAGAAGCCGAGGCCGTGATTGCCCGCAAGGGCCTTCAGGTTCTGCGGCAGATCCTCGATCCAGCGCCCGCCGGTCAGCACGAGCATGATGCCGCGGTAGAGGCCGAGCGTGCCGAGCGTGGCGACGATGGAGGGAATGCCGAGATAGGCGACCATCAGCCCGTTGAAGGCGCCAGCGAGGGCGCCGGTCGCAAGGCAGAAGGCGATGGCAAGCGGCAGGCTGACGCCGGCGTTGAGCGAGAGGCCGAGCACGGCGGCGCTGAGGCCGAGCACCGAGCCGCTGGAGACGTCGATATTGCGCGTCAGGATGACGATCATCGTGCCGAGCGAGATGAGCATCAGCACGAGGCTGTTGGAGATGACGACGGAGGCGGTGGCGCCCGAGAGATAGCCGGGCGCGACAGCGCCGATAGCGGCATAGGCGACGAAGAGTACGGCGATGAGCGTTGCGACGCGGTTGCGCGCGAAAAGGTCAAGCATGGCGGGCCTCCGAGGCGCCGAAGGCAAGGCGGGCGATGGCGTCGACCGAGATGTCATCCGTGAGTTCCCCGCCGGATTGGCCGAAGGCCATGACCTCGACGCGGTCGGCGAGCTGTTCGATCTCATCGAAATCCGATGAGATGAGGACGATGGCGACGCCCTCGGCGGCGAGCTTGCGGATGATGTCGTAAATGTCGTTGCGGGCCGCGACGTCGACGCCGCGTGTCGGCTCGTCGAGGATCAGCACCTTCGGCCGGGCAGAAAGGCACTTTGCCAGCAGCACCTTCTGCTGGTTGCCGCCCGAAAGGCCGTGCGCCTCCTGGCCAGGGCCGGTGCACTTGATGCCCATGCTGGCGCGAAAATCGTCGAAGGTCTTCCGCTCTGCGCCTGGGCGCAAGAAGAAGGGCAGGCGATGCACGAGATAGGACGAGACGTTCCAGAAGAGCGGGGCTTCGAGAAAAAGGCCGTGCTGCTGGCGGTCTTCCGGCAGGTAGACGAGGCCGCGATCGATGCAGACGCGCGGCGAGCGCTTCTTTAGTTCCTCGCCGTCGAAGACGACGCTGCCCGCGGACTGGGGGCGGAGACCAAAGAGCGTTTCGGCGAATTCGGTGCGTCCTGCGCCGACGACGCCGGCAAGGCCGAGGATTTCGCCGGCCCGGACGTCGAGGCTGATGTTGCGGAAGCCTTCGCCGCTAAGGCCGCGCACGCTGAGGCGCGGCCTGCCGATCTGCGAGACCTTCCGACCGGTGCGATCCTTGCCGGAGGCGGCCGTGATCTGCACGCGGCTCATCGCGTCGATGATCTCGGCGTCGCTGTAGCTGTCGAGCGGGCCGGAAAGCACGATGACGCCGTCGCGCAGCACGCTGATCGTGCCGCAGATCTCGCGGATCTCGCGCAGCTTGTGGGAGATGAAGAAGATGCCGACGCCCTGCGCCTGCAATTTGCGCACGCGCTGGAAGAGCGCGTTCGTCTCGAAGGGGGTGAGGGCGGAGGTGGGCTCGTCAAGGATCAGCACGCGCGCATCGCGCACGAGGCCACGCAGGATCTCGACGATCTGTCGCTCGGCGATCTCGAGGGCGGCGGCCTGGGCGTCGAGGTCAAGCGAGACGGAAAGCTCCGTGACAAGCTGCTCGACGCGCGGGCGCAAGGCTCGCGGCGAGGCGGCAAGGCCAAGGCAGATGTTCTCGAGGACGCTCTGGTTGGGCAGGATGTGGGCTTCCTGCGGCACCAGATAGAGGCCGAGGTCCTGCGCATGGGCCGGCGAGGCATGGGTAAGCGCCCGGCCGTTGATTTCGATCGCGCCGGAATTGGCCGGGATGACGCCCGACATGATCTTCATGAGGCTCGACTTGCCGGCGCCGTTGCCGCCGAGAAGCGCGTGCACTTCTCCGGCCTGCAAGGTGATTGAGACGCCCTTCAGCACCGGAACGGCGCCGTAGGACTTCCAGATGTCCGTCAGCTTCGCGACCCTCCCGGCCGCAGGGCTCCCAGTCATTCCGCACCTGTTCATATGTAATACAGAGCAATCATGTGATCATAGTGATCAGCCTTCGTCAATATGCGCAGTTCGACGATTTCCGTCAGGTGCGTCAGATACTGCGCTGCAAAATAGGATTTGTAACCGGAAATCAACGTATTGCAGCCGCAAAGAATTTTTGCCGCATGGATGCGTTGACGTATCAAAAGTTTTCTTGGTATTCAAATGATCACAAATCGACCGAGAGGGCCGCTATCATGTCGTCGGACAACGGGGAGTGGAGCTATGCCGATACGGATGAGGAAATCCTCACCCGTATCGCTTGGTATTACTACAATGATGGGCTGACGCAGAACGAGATCGGCGAAAAGCTCAACATGTCGCGCATCAAGGTCTCGCGCCTGCTCGAAAGCGGCCGGCGCTCGGGCATCATCCAGGTGCGCATCAACTCGCGCTATCAGGGCTGCCTTGCGCTGGAGCGGCAGGTCAAGGAGCGCTACGGGCTGCTCGAGGCCTATGTGGTGCCGCAGCTTCCCGGTCAGGATCCAAGCGACCGGCTGGGGCAGGCGGCCGCGCAGTTCCTCATGCAGCGGCTGCAGATGGATGATCTGCTTGCGGTTGGCTGGGGTGCCACCGTCTCGAACACCATCCAGCGGCTCGGCCATCTCGCCAACGAGCGTAACATTGGCCTCGTCAGTCTGACGGGGGGCGTCGGCACCTATGTCGATGGGATGCGCACGGCCAACTGGGGCAGTGGGGTGCATCTGGTGCCCGCGCCGCTCGTCGTGCGCGACCCGGATGTGGCGCGCAATCTGTCCTCGGAGCCGGCCGTCGCGAACCTGCTCGACATGGCGCTCAACGCGACCTACCAACTCGTCGGCATCGGCGAGCTTTCCGCTGTTTCCACCGTCGTGCGCTCTGGCTATGTCAGCCCCGACGAGGTGGAGCCGCTGCGCCGAAAAGGCGCGGTCGGCGATATCCTCTGCCAGTTCTACAACGAGCGCGGTGAACCCCTCGACCTGCCGCTGCATGACAGGGTGATCGGCGTGAAGCTCGCGGCGCTGTCGCGCGCGGAAAAAGTCGTGGCGGCGGCGGGTGGCATCCAGAAGGTGCAGGCCATCCACGCGGCGCTGCGCGGAAAATTCGTCGGCATCCTCATAACCGACGAGACGACGGCCGCCGGCCTCATCGAGATCAAGGACTGACCCATGACGACTTCCTACCTGCTGGCTGTCGATGCCGGCACCGGCAGCGGCCGCGCCGTCGTCTTCGACGAGAACGGCAACCAGATCGCCAGCGCCCAGCATGAATGGTGGCACAAGGCCGATCCACGCTTTCCTGGCTCCATGGATTTCGATGTGGAAGGCAATTGGTCGCTGCTATCGCGCGCCATTCGCAAGGCGATAGCCGAAGCCGGTATCCATGCCTCCGATATCCGCGCCGTGAGCGCCACCAGCATGCGCGAGGCTATCGTCGCCTATGACCGCGGTGGTCGAGAAATCTGGGCCTGCGCCAACGTCGATAGCCGCGCCGTCAGCGAGGTACGCGACCTCAAACGCGAATTCCCGGGCCTTGAACGCGACCTTTATGCCGAGAGCGGCCAGACCTTCGCGCTCGGTGCCTTGCCGCGCCTTCTCTGGCTGAAGCGCAACCTGCCGGACATTTATGCTCGCATCGACAGGATCAGCATGCTCTCCGACTGGGTTCTGGCGCGCCTTTCCGGGGTTATAGCCAGCGACCCCTCCAACGCCGGCACGACCGGTCTCTACAGCCTCGCAGAACGCGACTGGTTGCCGGCGGCGATGGCCAAGGCCGGCATGCGCGACGACATCTTCCCCGAATGCGTCGAGCCGGGTACCGTCATCGGGCGTGTCACCGAAAAGTCGGCGGACGAGACTGGCCTTGCCGCCGGTACGCCCGTCGTCATGGGTGGCGGCGACTGCCAGATCGGCGCGGCGGCGATTGGCGTCGTGAACGAGGGCGACTGCGCCGTGCTCGGCGGTACATTCTGGCAACAGGTGGTCAATGTTGGACCCATCGTCTCCGACCCTTCGATGGACCTGCGCATCAACCCGCACGTCGTGACCGGCCTCAACCAGGCCGAGGCGATCAGCTTCTTCGTGGGTATCGTCATGCGCTGGTTCCGCGACAGCTTTGGCGCGGAGGAAGTGGCGGCGGCCGGGCCGGGCGGCGATGCCTATCGGCTGCTGGAGGAGAAGGCGGCGGGCGTACCTGTCGGCGCCTACGGTATCATTCCTGTCTTCTCCGACGTCATGCACTACGGCAACTGGTATCACGCCGCCCCATCGCTACTGAACCTTTCCATCGACCCGGAGAAATCCGGCAAGGCCGCGATCTTCCGGGCGCTGCAGGAGAACGCGGCCATTGTCGCGGCCCGTAACCTGTCGGCCATCTTCAAGCTGTCGGGCAAGATGCCGGACAAGATCGTCTTTGCCGCCGGCGCGTCGAAGTCTGCCCATTGGTCGCAGATCCTTTCCGACGCCACAGGTCTTCCGGTCGTCACGCCGGTCGTCAAGGAAGCAACCGCGCTCGGCTGCGCGGCCTCAGCCGCCATCGGCATCGGCCTTCGCCGCGATTTCGTCGAGGCCGCCGAGGGCTGGGTGCGCTGGGACCAGCGTTTCGAGCCGAATTTCGAGCACAAGGCCATCTACGACGAGGCCGGCGAGCGCTGGGCGCGCGCCTACACGCTTCAGCGCCAGCTCGTGGACGAGGGTGTCACCACAGCGATGTGGAAAGCGCCGGGCCTCTAACCTCTCATTCGAGATTTAACACAGCAAGGATCAAGACATGCTCATCCAGATGGTCAGCATCAACGTCAAGCCGGGCCATGCCGCCGAGTTTCTGGAGGCCTTCCGCATCAACTACGAGGGTACGCGCCAGGAGCCGGGCAACCTGCGCTTCGACGTGCTGCGAAACCCGGAGGATGACCACAGCTTTGTCATCTATGAGGTCTTCAAGTCGCCCGAAGCGCTCGACGAGCACCGCAAGACCCCGCACTATCAGGAATGCGTACGTCGGATCGACCCGATCCTCGCCGGCCCGCGCACCAAGACCTTCTATGATGTCGAGATGGCAGATTTTCTAAGCGCCTGAATCCTTTTGTAGGCTCGGACACCACAGCGAGCGAGCGGTGGATCCGGAATGGTCGAGGCTGTTTGATCCTGACTTGGCTCCGATATAGCTGCCGCGGGGCGGTGGCGATGTGCTGACAGTCGGGACGACAACGTCGATGTGGAGACCTCGCGCTCAACGTGGCGCGACGCTCAGTCGTTCGAGGAATTCAATTGCAGCCTCGACACCGCGTTCCCTCGCTAGGGCCGTACTCAGTTCCGCCGCGCGTGCTCGCATCTGGGGCGCGTCCATCGCTGCCAGCGCTTTTGCCAGCCCGGCAGCGCTGAGCGTCTTCCGGGCGAGCGGGGCGGGACCAGCGCCAAGCGCTGCCACCCGCCTGCCCCAGAACGGCTGGTCGCCGAAGAAAGGGATGATCTGCGTAGGCAGCCCCGCACGTAGGCTCGCCGCGGTCGTTCCTGCTCCGCCGTGGTGGATGGCCGAACTGGCCCGTGGCAGCAGCCGATCGTGTGGCGCGCTGCTCAGGAAGAACGCACGTGAGCTCGCATGCACTTCACCGATCGCACCGCCCCCACCGGTCAGCAGGCCGCGCTTGCCAGTCATTTCGAGCGCCTCCAGGATCATGTCCGTCATCGCCGAAGGGGCGATCCCAGGCATGCTCCCGAAACCGAAATAGACGGGTGGGGAGCCAGCTCTCAGGAAAGATTCCAGCGCCTCGTCAGGTTGCCAATCGGGGCTGTTAAGGAACCAATATCCGGTTACCAGCACGTCCGGGCCCCAATCGCTCGGTGTTGGGAGAACTGCGGGGCTATAGGCGTAGAGTGTGCCTGCCGCCGGCTTGCGAACAGACTTTCGAGATAGGCGGAGAGTATTTGCGCGCCACTCTTTCAGTTCCTTGGCGAACAGCAGTCGCGCGCCTTTGATGGCAAGGGCGTGACTCATCCTGTTGAATGGTCCGAGCGACACGAACGGAAGCATTGGGCTCGGGAACTCTTGTGTCGGCGTGAAACCCGGAACGGGGGAAGCCAGGACATGCGGCACGCCGAGCGCCGCAGCCATGTCCGGCGAGCCGAACGATTTCGGATGGTAGACCAGCACGTCGGGCTGGAAGCTGCTGACGGCCCGCCACTCCTCGTCGAGAAGCCTCATCATGAGCGGGCGCACATGCTTGAGGAGCTTGAAGCCGGCGCTGAATCCTTCACCACCGGCAATGGCGGCCCTTGCCTCCCGCGTATCCAGGAGCGCGAGGAACTCGCCGGGAAGGTCCGCGAACGGAACACCATTCTCGGCGGCCATGTCGGTGAATTGGACGGGAGCGGCCAACTGGACCTGATGTCCACGCGCCATCAGGCCCATAGCCAACGCAATGTAAGGCTGGACGTCACCGCGTGTGCCGAGGGTTTCAATTGCGACGCGCATCGAGCCTTTGTACACCATGCCGTGGCGAATGTACGCTCGTTGCGACGCTGACCCTATGCCGGCCGGTCCGGGGTCGATCCAAAGCGGCCGTCGGGCTAAGGCAAAGCGCACAATTCTGGATCTACCCTGCGCGGAGTTCGAGCCGTGGCAATGCAAAAATCGCTCAGCATCAGTCCTGCTGCCGGGCGAGAAGAAAAGGAGAAGTCGAATGAACCAGCCTTCCTATTCCGTCGTGGCGCGAACCCCTTCTGTTGAAGAGTATCTGCATCTTCGTGCAGTGGCAGGGCTAAGCCCTTTCTCGGAAGCCGCCGCTGGCAAGGGGCTGCAGGGGACAATCTTTTCCGTAGTGGTTCTTCACGAGGGATCTGCAGTCGGCATGGGACGACTGGTCGGAGATGGCGGCTGCTTCTTTCAGGTTGTGGACATCGCTGTCCATCCCGATCACCAGGGACGTGGACTGGGAAAGGCGATCATGTCGGCCATCATGGGGTACGTGAATGAGAACTTAAATCCCTCCGCTTATGTCAGCCTCATCGCAGACGTGCCGGCAAACACGCTCTACGAGAAGTTCGGCTTTAAGGAGACCGCGCCAAGGTCTTTGGGGATGGCATATCGGGTGAACGCGGTGGCATGACCGCTTTCGACGAATTGACGGGTCGTCGGTCCAGACCCCTTCAAAGCTCTAGTGAGTCAATCGTTGACTGGGCGGAGCCAGGTGCTCGTGATACGCAAGCTCTGTTCCTCGCGACCTAGCTGACACGGGTATCGATCCATGCGCGTGTCTGCTCCAGGATCTCGTCGGAAAGCGCTGGATCATCGATTGCCCGTGCGAGGATGACTGCGCCCACCATTGCTGCCCAGCTTCCGATCGCTGCACGGCGCTTGTCGGCTAGTCCCTGCTCCGGGAGTGCCTTCTCGATTCGGGCGATCTGCGCGCGGAGACCTTCTGCCATGGCTGATTGCGCTGCAGGCGTCTGGTGACGGATTGCCGCCGCGAGACCGGCGGTTGGGCAACCACCGGCCGGGTTGTCGCGATGGCGCGGTGCCAGATAGGAGCGGACGAAGTCGCTGAAATTGCCTTCTCCGACACTATCCGCAGCAAGAGCGTGAGCAAGCGTCTGCGCCACCAGATCGTCCTTGGAGCTGAAATGGCCGTAGAAGCCGCCATGGGTCAGGCCGGCTGCCTTCATGACTTCCGCGACGCTCACGGCATCGAACCCCTTGTCCTTAAACAACCGTGTGGCGACCTCCAGGATCCGGCGTCGGTTCTCCGCCATCTGTTCTCGGCTGACCTTCATATCAAATTTCCCCACGGCGGTCGTTGACATTTACATGATGGTCATCATATTTGATTCCAATCATGATAATGATCATGAATATAGGTCCGATCACAGAAAAGAGCAATCCTATGAGCCAGCTTCCCGCAGTCCTAGTTACCGGCGCCTCCACAGGCATTGGCGCCACCTATGCCGAACGCTTTGCGCGGCGTGGACACGACCTCGTGCTGGTTGCCCGCGACGTGGCGCGAATGGAGGCCGTGGCGAACCGTCTGCGTCAGGAAACCGGCGTAACGATCGACATCCTCCAGGCTGACCTGACGCAGGCGGCTGATCTTGCCAAGGTCGAGGTCAGACTGCGCGACGATGCTCGCATCGGCATCCTCGTCAACAACGCCGGAACGGCCATCGGCGGAACCTTCGTCGAGCAGAGCACGGACGACATGACCCGGCTTGTTGCGCTCAACACGGCCGCCCTTGTCCGGCTTGCCAGCGCCATTGCCCCGCGGCTTGCCAAGGCCGGTGAGGGGGCGATCGTCAACATCGGTTCGGTTGTGGGTTTGGCGCCCGAGTTCGGCATGACGGTCTACGGCGCGACCAAGGCCTTCGTTCTGTTCCTGTCTCAGGGGCTCGGCCTGGAGCTTGGACCGAAGGGCGTCTACGTTCAGGCCGTCCTTCCCGCCACCACCCGAACCGAGATCTGGGAGCATGTCGGCGCCGACGTCAACGCCATGAACAATGTCATGGAGGTGGGCGACCTGGTGGATGCGGCCCTAGTCGGGTTCGACCGTCGCGAGCCTGTCACCATTCCCCCGCTTCACGATGCCGGCCAATGGGAAGCCCTGGAGGCCGCGCGCAGAGCCATGCTCGGAAATCTCGTCAACGCGCTGCCCGCCGAGCGGTATCGTACGCTCGCCTGAGCATCCCGCAATCAACGAGCCAATGCCAGTGCAGCGGAAACACCACAGGTAAAACATGACCGACAACACGCTTTTCGAACCCTACGCCCTCGGCGCCATCACCCTTTCAAACCGGATCGTCATGGCGCCCCTGACACGCAATCGCGCAGGTCCGGGCTTTGTGCCGGGGAACATCACAGCAGAGTATTACGCCCAGCGCGCTTCGGCAGGGCTGATCATTTCCGAGGCCACCCAGATTTCGCAGCAGGGGCAGGGCTATCAGGACACGCCCGGCATCTATACGCAGGCGCAGATCGACGGCTGGCGCAAAGTTACCGCTGCCGTACACGAAAAGGGTGGGCACATCTTCCTTCAACTCTGGCACGTCGGCCGCATCAGCCATGTCGATCTGCAGCCAAATGGCGCAGCGCCGGTGGCGCCTTCAGCGATCCGAGCCGAGACCAAGACCTTCGTCGACAATGCGTTCGTCGACGTTTCGCAACCCCGTGCCCTGGAGATCGATGAAATCGCGGGGATCGTGAATGACTTCCGTCAGGCCGCAGCCAATGCCATCAAGGCTGGTTTCGACGGTGTCGAGGTACACGGTGCGAACGGCTATCTGCTCGACCAGTTCGCCAAAGACGGCGCCAACGTTCGGACAGACGCCTATGGCGGCTCGGTCGAAAACCGCGCGCGCCTGGTGCTCGAAGTCACCGCTGCGGTTGCCGAGGAAATCGGTGCTGCGCGCACCGGCATCAGGATCTCGCCGGTCTCGCCCGCCAACGGCATCTCCTGTAGTGATCCCCAGGCACAGTTCGACTACATCGTCGATCAGCTCGAAGCCCTTGGTATCGCCTACATCCATGTCGTCGAAGGCGCCACCGGCGGGCCGCGCGACGTCACGCCGTTCGATTTCGGATCGCTGCGTCGCCGTTTCAGCAAGACCTACATCGCCAACAATGGCTATGGCCTCGAACTCGCGACGTCGAATCTTGCCGATGGCAAGGCGGATCTGATCGCCTTCGGACGTCCGTTCATCGCCAATCCGGATCTAGCAGAACGACTGAAAAGCGGCGCGCCGCTGGCGCAGATGAATCCGGCCACGCTCTATGGCGGCGGCGCGGCGGGCTACACCGATTATCCCAGCGTCGCCGAGGCATCCGCAAAGTGAAATACTCGGGCCGCACTTCGCTGCGGCCCCACGCCACCAGGGGCTTTGGCACGATCACCCGGATATCCCGCTTGGCATTAATGGTGATGCTCAACAACGAATATTCAAACATGATACCAATCATGATTAAGCTTCGACAAGCCTCAGTACTGCGCGGCAGGACCTCTCAAACCACATCCCAACCGCTGCACTGGTGAACTACGAGGATGCCGGCCACGACGGGATCCTCCAAATCCATGCCGAGTTTGTGCCGAAAGCCCTGGCTTTCCTGGCTGCCTGACCTGATCAAAGTTCACACTGGAGAAAGCCCGTGAAAGCCTTCGTGGTAGACAAGTACAAGAAGAAAGGCGCGTTGCGCCTGGCCGACATGCCCGATCCCCGGATGGGCCCGGACGATGTTCTGGTGCGTATTCAGGCCGCGGCTATCAACCTTCTGGATTCCAAGGTACGGGACGGCGAGTTCAAGCTGTTCCTGCCGTATCGCCCGCCCTTCATTCTGGGCCACGATCTGGCCGGAACGGTTGTCCGCGTCGGCGCGAACGTGCGGCAATTCAAAGCGGGGGACGAGGTGTATGGGCGTCCGCGCGATCACCGGGTTGGCACCTTTGCAGAGTTGATTGCGGTTGACGCCGCCGACCTGGCCCTGAAACCGACGAACCTGTCCATGGAGCAAGCCGCTTCGATCCCGCTGGTCGGACTGACCGCCTGGCAGGCGCTGGTCGAAGTGGGCAAGGTCAGGCCTGGCCAAAAGGTATTCATTCAGGCGGGTTCCGGCGGGGTAGGCACCTTCGCCATCCAGCTTGCCAAGCATCTTGGCGCTACGGTGGCCACCACGACCAGTGCCGCGAATGTCGAGCTGGTCAAAAGCCTCGGCGCTGATGTGGTGATCGACTACAAGACACAGGATTTCGAACGGGTGCTGTCCGGTTATGACCTGGTGCTGAACAGCCAGGATGCCAAGACGCTGGCAAAGTCACTCAACGTGCTGAAACCGGGCGGAAAGCTGATCTCGATCTCCGGCCCTCCGGATGTTCCCTTTGCCAGGTCTCTTCGGCTGAACCTGTTCCTGCGCTTTGTGATGCGGATGCTGAGCCGAAGCGTTCTGAAAAAGGCGGAAAGTCGAGGCGTCGGGTACGCCTTCCTGTTCATGCGCGCCGACGGGCAACAGTTGGTCCAGATCGCGAAGCTGATCGACTCCGGTGTGATCCGTCCGGTCGTGGACAAGGTGTTTCCCTTTGCGCAAACGGCAGAGGCCCTGGCCCATGTTGAAACCGGACGCGCAAAGGGAAAGGTCGTTGTCAGCTTTAAGAGCTAGGTCTATGGCGCTGCTGCGCGGTCCAGCCGCAGCAGTTGCGGATGGCATTCACGCAAGCCGGCCTGCAAGCCGCGAACCGTCTGGAACTCGACTGGGGCACCGGAGCCGGCGAAATTGGCGGCGGCCACACCGACACGATCCGTGAACGTCGCCTCTCCACCCGCGAGCGACTGCCCGGCCAGCCGCCGCCCTTTTTCTCCGTTGCCGTTTGCAACCATCAGAGAGCTGGCGCTTCGCCTGCGGATTTCCTGATCGCTGTAAGGGCTGTGCCAGATATTGACGTCGCCCACTTAGAGATTAAAGTGGGCGACGTCAACATCGCATCGGAAGAAATGTTGACGCGCGCAACATAACGGCCTAGACGGACGAGCATGACCAAAGCCACCACCACCGCAGATCCGCGCCCCTACCACCACGGTGACCTGCACAGGGCCATCGTTGGTGCCGCGCTCGAAGTCCTCAGCGAATCCCAAAGCACGGAGTTCTCGCTTCGGGAGCTCGCCCGTCGCGCGGGCGTCAGTCACAACGCCCCCTACAAGCACTTCGCCGACAAGCGTGATCTGTTGGCGGCCGTCTCGGCGGTGGGGTTCGAGCTCCTTGCAAGGCAGATGACCGATGCGACGATCGGACAGAGCAGTCCGCGCGAGCGGCTGGCGGCCATGGCGCGCGCTTATGTGCGCGGCGGCGTCAACAATCCTGCGCTCTACAGATTGATGTTCGGCGGCTATCTTACCGGTCAGGATGATGGACGCCCGGCAATCGAAAGAACGGCGGCTGAGAACATGAAAGCGCTTCTGGTGGACGCGATCAGGGATGGCGCTCTCGGGCGCGTCATTCCAACTGCTGCGGCAAACACGCGTGAGATTGACGGCGCCATTCTAATTTTCTGGTCGCAGATGCATGGCCTGACATTGCTGCTGGTAGACCGCCTCGTCGGCCCTAGCGAAAAGATGGACGAGTTGAGCGAGAGCGTCTTGCAAGGCATGCTCAACGGGCTGGCGAACAGTATCCCCGCTATACCGGCAGGCGTGTGGGTGGGTCCTCCGCCTGGCGAGCCGAATGTCCCGAACCTCGCCTTGAGGGGCTGAAATCGGGAGAGTTGCGGCACGGTGCGGCGGCGGAAACGCAAAAGGCGTTTGCGAGGCCGATGTCCGTGGAGGTGTCACGCGCAACCGGGGAGCGAAGAGTGCGGCAACCGAGAGACAACACCTTCGTCTGGCTGACCATAGCGGTATCTTTGGCCTTTGCGTGGATGCTGTGGCCCTTGTCCGGCGCCATCCTCTGGGCGGTCGTGCTCGCCGTGCTGTTTGCCCCGGTCAACGACGCGATCCTCAAGACCCTCGCGGGCCGCCCCAATCTCGCAGCCCTGTCCACATTGGTCATCGTTCTCGTGATGGTCATCCTGCCCTTTGCGCTGATCGCGAGCTTCGTCGTTCGCGAGGCGTCCTCCGTTTACCAGAATATTGCGGCGGGCCAGTTTGCTGCCGGCGTCGAGCTTCAGGCCCTTCGCGAGATGCTGCCAGACTGGCTCAAGGCACTGCTCGACAGCGTCGGGCTGCCCGACGCCGCTGCGCTTCGCGCGCGACTGCTGAACGCGCTTGCGGAGAGCGGACAATTTCTGGCCGGGCAGGCGATCAACATAGGGCAGTCGACCTTCCACCTCGTCTTAAGCGCATTCGTCATGCTGTACCTGCTGTTCTTCCTGCTGCGCGACGGGCGCGGGCTGGTGCGACTGGTCGGTGATGCACTGCCCCTCAGTGGCGGCCTGCGCCAGGCCCTGTTCGGGCAGTTCGTGCTTACCATCAATGCACTCGTGAAGGGCGGCATCGTGGTGGCGCTCGTGCAGGGAGTGCTCGGCGGGCTGATCTTCTGGGTGCTCGATATCCGTGCCGCCGCGCTTTGGGGCGCCGTGATGGCCATCTTTGCGCTTCTTCCCATGGTGGGCACGGGTCTGGTTTGGGGACCCACCGCCATCTACCTCCTGGCCTCAGGAGACATCTGGGAGGGCATGGTTCTGCTTGCCTTCGGTGTCCTTGTCATCGGGCTTGTTGACAACCTCTTGCGACCAGTCCTGATCGGCAAGGAGACCAAAATCCCGGACTATCTGGTCCTCGTCTCGACGTTGGGCGGCATCGCCACCTTCGGGCCCAACGGCGTTGTCGTCGGCCCGATGATCGCAGCCTTGTTCCTGGCTGTGTGGGCAGTCTTTCCGGCCCTGATGAGCGACCTTAGAGGCGATGGTGTCGACAAGGATCGACACGACGTTTGACGGTCCCATTTCTCGGGACCCATCCTGGTTGCATTGCTCCGTGGCGTGACTGCCAGGGGTCGTTGTCGGCGGAAGAAGCGGGGGCGACGCGGGAGACATTCCCTTGTCCGACTACTGCCACATCGAACGCATCCTGGCGGCAACGTCGATCCGGACCTGTCGCGCACTGCGCTCGCCGGCGCCTGGCGATGCCTTCGGCCAACTCGTTGTCTCGAAGAACTGCAACAGGGTGGCCGGGATAAACCGCGTTCGGGACGCGTAGACATGACGATCGCCCTGGCCATGCTGGCCATGGGTGAAGAAGCGTTGCGGGGTGACGAGCGCCAGACTGTCGCGCGCCCTTGTCATTCCGACGTAGAGCAGCCGCCGTTCTTCTTCGAGTTCCGCTGTCGTGCCGACGCCGAGATCAGACGGTATGCAGCCATCGACAACGTTCAGCATGAATACCGACCGCCACTCCTGTCCCTTGGCGGAATGGATGGTCGAGAGGATGAGATAGTCCTCGTCAAGCAAGGGAACGCCTGCCTGATCGCTGGTGGCATCGGGCGGATCAAGCGTGAGCTCGGTCAGGAAACGCTCCCTGCTTGGATAGCCAGTCGCGATTTGCTCGAGCTGCAGGAGATCCGCCTTGCGGGTGTCGGCATCTTCATGGATCCGATCGAGGTGGGGTTCGTACCACGCGCGCGCGGTGGCAACTTCCGCCGGCCAGCCGTCGCCCGCTTTCCGCAGGCCGGCAAGCAGGGTGATGAACTTGCCCCAGTCTTCGCCCGTCTTTGGCGGAGACGGTATTTCTGCGAGAGCGGCCAGCGGCTCGGGATCGGCGGCGATTGCGTCCAGGATCTTTCCGGCCGTCTGCGGGCCGATGCCGGGCAACATCTGGAGAAGCCGAAAACCGGCGACGCGGTCGCGAGGGTTCTGCGCAAACCGCAGCACGGCAAGCAGATCCTTCACGTGGGCGCTGTCGAGGAATTTCAGGCCGCCGAACTTGACGAAGGGAATGTTGCGTCGGGTCAGCTCGACTTCCAGCGCGCCACTGTGGTTCGACGAGCGGAACAGCACGGCCTGTTGCTTGAGGGGGATGCCGACCTCGCGATGCTCCAGGACCTGTTCGACAATAAAGTTTGCCTGATCGGTTTCGTCCTTCACGGTTACCAGGAGAGGGCGCTGCTCGGATTGCCGGTCCGTCCAGAGGTTCTTGGTGAAGCGCTCGCGGGCGAGGTCGATGACGCCGTTTGCCGCCGCCAGGATCGGTTGCGTCGAGCGATAGTTGCGGTCAAGCGTGATGACGTCCGCGGGATCGGGAGAGAATTCTTTTGGAAAGTCGAGGATGTTGCGAATGGTCGCTGCACGGAAGGAATAGATCGACTGCGCATCGTCGCCGACGACGGTAAGTCCATGTCCACCCGGTTTCAGCGCCATCAGGATGGAGGCTTGCAGACGATTGGTGTCCTGGTATTCGTCGACGAGGACGTGATCGAAGCGATTGCCGATGTCGGCGGCGAGCTCCGGATCGGACATCGTCTGGGCCCAGTAGAGAAGCAGGTCATCATAGTCGAGAACGTTCTGCGCCTGTTTGGCCTCGACATAGCCTGCAAAGAGCGCCTTCAGTTGTTCCTCCCACCCGGCCACCCACGGATAGGCCGACTTCAGGACATCGGCGATCCAGGCTTCGGAATTGACGACGCGAGAATAGATCGCCAGGCATGTGCCCTTGGTCGGAAAGCGGCTTTCGGTCTTCGACAGGCCGAGTTCGTGGCGAACGAGGTTCATGAGGTCGGCGCTGTCTTCCCGGTCGTGGATGGTGAAATCCACATTGAGACCGATCTGCTCGGCATACATCCTGAGCAGGCGCGCCCCGATCCCATGGAACGTGCCGGACCAGGCAAGCGCATCCTTCATGACGGCTGCGTTTCCGCCGAGCACCTGCCGGCAAATGCGCTCGACCCGTCGCGCCAGTTCTGATGCAGCCCGGCGTGAAAAGGTCATGAGCAGAATTCGACGGGGGTCTGCGCCGTTGACAATCAGATGTGCCACCCGATGGGCCAGCGTATTGGTCTTGCCGGACCCGGCCCCTGCGATGATCAGGAGCGGGCCGCCAAGCCCACCATCCGGCAACCCGACACCATGTTCCACCGCCTCGCGCTGGCGGTCGTTCAGTTTCTCCAGATAGGTCGCGCTCATATTTCCTCATGCGGCTACCGCAAAATTACCGTGCCCGACGTTGAGCCGTCGGTCTGGAGACATGCAAAATCGCCAGCAGGGTCGGCAGGCGTTGACGTCGTATTCCGCCTCAGGCGAGCGCAGACGCGATCGACTCACTACGGTAGTCGGAACGGAAAGGGAACGTATCAGGTTCGACTCGGGCTGAAAACCCAGTTCGGCGGGTGCGCAGCCAAAACCGCTCACGGTCTCGGGCCGGTCTGTTTCAATGAGGCCGCCGATATCGATAAGGTGCCGCAGGATGGTGGTGACGAACTGAGCGCGGCGGCATGGAGATCGTTAATCGATTGCTGAGGCGAAAACCGGCTTCAAAATCTGGTTAACAATTTGAAAGATAATAGAATATTTTCAGAAACAACGCATCTGCGAAAGGCTTCGTTTATTATAGCAGATCAAAAAGACAGGCGGAAAATGGGAGAGGGTATTTTCCCGGAGGCCATTTAACAGGTTGTTCAGGGGGCGAGCGGACAGTGCCCCACAAGGACGAGTTCCTTGACGCAATGCTATTGGGCGTTGCGTCGTGGGGGTCGGCGCAAGCCATGACACCAGACCCGCCGATGATTGGCGCACCACATCGTTTCCGCAACCGCCGATTATTGTACGGGTAGTATTCAAATGACCGACCTCTCTTCATCGCCGTCCCCCGCATACGACAACAATCTGTCGTTCGCTACGTCGATCTGGTATCTCGCTCGTTGCATCAAGAGCCTCGTCTACCTGCATCGCGACCAGCCGATCGCGAGCCCGAAAACCTGGTTGTTTTGAGTTCGAGGGAAGCGAGATGCGAAAGATGCGTACTTCCCTTCGGGTCCTCGTTCCGGGTGCCCTGGCGATCTTGCTTGCCTCCTGCTCCGGCGAGCCCTCCGAAAGCGACATTGCGAATGCCCTGCAAAAGGCCATGAATGCCGAGCGCGAGCAGCTGGAGGCATTGGGTGCCGGTCTGATGGGCAAGTCTGCGCCCAATCCGATGAGTGGCATGCTCGATATCCGTATTTCCGATGTCGAGAAGATCGGTTGCCAGGAAAGTGGCAAGAACTCCTATAGCTGCGACGTGCGCTACAAGGTCAGCGGAGGCCTTGCCGGATCGGACGGTCGGTCAATGAGTGCGCCCGTCCGAATGATCTCCGCCAGCGAAGGCTGGGTCGTATCGGGCAACTGATCAACGCCCGGACAATTCCCCCATGTGTGGACGGCCCGTGGAATGCAAGACTCTGTATCGATGGGATCGGTCAGGTTCAGTCATGTGTCCGGCCTTTTATCGTGGCATTGTAGCCACTGGCCCTGATGAAGTCCGCGGATGGAGAGCCAATCAATTTGTCGAGCTCAAGGCTCTGGGGGAACCTAGGCTTTG
>NZ_OBQD01000061.1 GCF_900220975.1 Rhizobium subbaraonis
CTCTTCTGCCTTGTGTCTTTTCCCTGCCATTTCAATGTCCTTCCTCGGCTCAATAGCCATACTTCAAGAAGGATCACTTTTCAGGGGGCAGACCAAGTTCGTTCCGCTGAGCGGCCAGCAGCGTGTGCCTGCCTTGCAGACTGGCGAGATCGATATCTTGCCGCGCACGTTTACCTGGACCTTGCGCCGTGATGCAAACGGATTGAACTTCACGACGCCGAACTACTACGAGTTCACCGGCTTTATGATGCCGAAGGCGCTCGGCGTGACCAAGGTGGAGGATATGTCCGGCGCATCTGTATGCGTCCAGACAGGTTCCACCACCGAGGTTGTCGCCAACGACGTGTCGAAGGAACATAATCTCGGGCTGAAGCCGGTTGTCTTCGAAAACAGCTCCGCCGTCAGCCAGGCCTTCTTCTCCGGACGCTGCGATGCCCTGATCACCGATGCCGCCGCGTTAGCCTCGATCCGAGCAACGTCTGCAGAAAATCCTGATGACTACATCATTTTCCCCGCGACCCGGTTCATGGACGCGCTAACGCCGGCTGTGCGCCATGGCGACGATCAGTGGCTCGATATCGTCAACTGGTCGATCCAGGCCTTGATTGCCGGCGAGCAACTGGGCGTGACGCAGGCTAATGTCACCGAGATGCAGAAATCCGAAGATCCTCGCGTCAAGCGCTTCCTCGGTGTCGAGCCCGGAAACGGTTCGGCACTCGGCCTGGACGAGAAGTTTGCGGCCAACATCATCGCCCAGCTTGGCAATTACGGCGAAATGTTTGATCGCAACGTCGGCAAGGATAGTCCGCTAAAGCTGGAGCGAGGCGCCAACCGTCTCTATTCCGATGGCGGACTGATGTTCCCGCTGGCATTCCAGTAAGCACAGGGAGGCCGGCATGCTCTTCGCACTCTGGGACAATCGTCGCATTCGAGACAATGCGCTTCAGTTCTTGCTGTTTGCAGGCTTTGCCGGCCTTCTTTTCTGGCTGTGGTCAAATACGGCGGCCAATCTGGCCGCCCGAGGCATCCGGGTCGGCTTCGACTATCTGAGCCGGCAGGCGAACTTTCCGATTTCGGAGAGTGTGCTGCCCTATGATCCCTCTGATACATTTGGTTGGGCCTACGTCATCGGTGTGACCAACACCGCCGTCATTTCGTTTGCCGCGATTATTATCTCCACGCTTGTCGGCCTGGTAATTGCTCTCGTCCGACTGTCGAACAATCCTTTGGCATCGAAGATGGCGGCATTGTTTGTCGGTATCATCCGCAACATGCCGCTCATCGTGCAACTCCTCTTCTGGTATGCGCTGGCGACGACCTTGCTGCCGGCGCCGCGTCTGGCCTTCAACCCGCTGCCCGGCTTCTACCTGTCTCTCCGGGGTCTCTATATTCCGACGATCTCCCTGGGGCCGCAGGCCGGTTCTTTCGCGGGTGTCTGCCTTGCCGTGCTCATTGCCGCCGTCATCATGCGTCGATGGGTGCCGAAATCCGCCTGGTCGTTGGGCAAATGGGTACTGCTTGGCGGTCTGCTTGTGGTTGCTGTTGTGCTGCTCCGCCCATCGGCCAGCTTTCCGGAATTGAAGGGGTTCAACTTCGTCGGGGGGCTTCGCCTGTCGCCCGAGTTTGCTGCCCTCATGCTTGGTCTCGTCCTCTACACCTCGGTCTTCATCAGCGAAGTCATCCGCGGTGGGATCGAAGCGGTATCGCGCGGTCAATGGGAAGCCGGACGAGCGCTCGGTCTGTCCGAACGGCACGTCATGTTCCGCATCATCATTCCACAGGCTTTGCGGATCATCGTTCCTCCCATGACCTCCCAATATCTCTCGACGGTGAAGAACACGACGCTGGCGCTTGCTGTCGGATATCCGGAACTCGGCCTCGTGGTCGGAACGGTCATCAATCAGACCGGCCAAGCCATTGAAAGCATTTCGATCCTTCTGGCCGCCTTCCTCACGATCAGCATCGCGGTGTCGATGTTCATGAACTGGTACAATGCCCATGTGGCACTGGTGACGCGATGACAAGTCTTTCCATTTCTCACGGTCATGTGGCCGCCGACATGCTGCCCGCACGGGAAGCGCCGCCGATCAAGCGGGTTCCCATTGTCAAGATGCTGTTCGGCGATGTCATGAGTGCCGCACTCACGGCGGGCGCGCTCGTGACAGTCCTGGCGCTGATGCCGGCGCTCAAATGGGGCTTTGTTGATGCGACGTGGGCGACGGCCGATCCAGCAGCCTGCCGAGCGGGTGGGGCATGCTGGGCATTTATCGGCGCAAAGCTTCGCTTCATCCTGTTCGGCCTCTATCCACCGGAAGAACAATGGCGTCCGATGATGATGATGGGCCTCATGGTCCTGATGGTGCTCGTCTCGCTGTCGCCCGCGCTATGGGGACGAAAGCTGGTCACGGCATGGCTGGCGGGCGTCGCCATGATGCTGGGCTTGATGTGGGGTGGCTTTGCGGGGTTGCCTTTCGTTCCAACATCTCAATGGGGTGGCTTGCCGGTTACCCTATTGCTTGCGCTCCTGTCGCTTGGATGCGGCTTTCCATTTGCCGTCTTTCTGGCGCTCGGACGGCGTTCATCCCTGCCGATCCCGAGGTTCCTGTCCGTCGGGCTGATCGAGACGATCCGCGGGCTTCCGCTTGTCGGACTGCTGTTTGTCGCCTCCATCCTGCTTCCTCTGCTCCTGCCGCCAACCTGGACGATCGACAAGCTTGGACGCACCTTTGCGGCACTGACGGTCTTTGCGGCGGCTTATCTTGCCGAAGTCATTCGCGGCGGGTTGCAAGCCATTCCCTCGGGTCAGGTCGAGGCGGCGAAGGCGCTGGGCATTCCGCATTGGAAGGCGATCCAGCATATCGTCATGCCGCAGGCCATTCAGAAGGTCATCCCGCCCCTGACCAATACGGCGATTGTCATGGTCAAGAACACCAGCCTGGTCATGATCGTCGGCGTGTTCGACATGTTGAGCGCCGGCCGCTCGGCGGCGATGGATCCAGTCTGGCCCGCGCCCTATCGGGAAGCCTATCTGTTTGTGGGACTCATCTACTTCGCGCTCTGCGTTGCCATCGCCTATTACGCCCGTTGGCTTGAGCTGCGTGTCAAAGCAAAGGATTATCGATGATGTCCGCTGAAAAGCCGTCCAACCGCGAACCGTCTGCCATCGCGATCCGCAACCTCGACAAATGGTATGGCACCTACCATGCGCTGCGCAATGTCACCCTTTCGGTCAAGCCGGGCGAGCGCATCGTCATCTGCGGACCATCCGGCTCCGGCAAGTCGACGCTCATCCGATGCGTCAATCATCTGGAGGAGCACCAGCAGGGCGAGATCGTCGTCAATGGCGTGACCTTGAACGACAGCCTGAAGAACATCGATGCGATCCGCCGCGATGTCGGGATGGTGTTCCAGCACTTCAACCTGTTCCCGCATCTCACCGTTCTGGAGAACTGTGCTCTGCCACAGATTCTGTCACGCGGGACGCCGAGAAAGCTCGCCGAAGAACGTGGCATGCAATTATTGGAACGGGTGCGGATTCCGGAGCAAGCGCTGAAGTATCCCGGCCAGCTTTCCGGTGGCCAGCAGCAGCGTGTTGCGATCGCGCGGGCGCTGTGCATGTCGCCGAAGATCATGCTGTTCGACGAACCGACTTCGGCCCTTGACCCGGAGATGGTGAAGGAAGTCCTCGACACGATGGTGGCCCTAGCGGAGGAAGGAATGACCATGATCGTCGTCACCCATGAGATGGGCTTTGCGCGCCGCGTGGCAGATCGCGTCGTCTTCATGGACAGGGGCGCCATTGTCGAAAGCAGCGCACCTGACGCCTTCTTCGACGCTCCCACCCATGAGCGGACAAAGAGCTTCCTTAGCCAGATCGTCCATTAGCGGAGTGAGGATGGTGAAATGGCCGCTGATCCCAGCGGCGATTTATGCAGTCAGGCCGGATGGAGGTCCACGAGGCGAGGTATTCGGCGGAAAGATCCGACGGTAGAGCGCTTCCCTACGGATCGGCGTGAAGCGTTCAGGCGTCGTGCCCGATTGCAGCCCAGGTCATCCGGCGGGCACACTGGGTGGCCCGCCTATTGACCGCCGGTCGCGTGCGCTCACGCCGCCTTGCGATCCCAGCTCGCAAAGGGGTCAGGTAGGTTTCGCCAGAGATCGGGTACAAAAACCGGGCTATCGATCAGGCAGGCATCGAGCTCGGCCCGAATCTTTGCCTCGTCCATCGGGTCGGCGCCGATGAAGACGATTTCTTGCCGGCGGTCACCCCAGACAGGATCGAGATAAGGTTTCATCATGTTAAGAAAGCCGGGATCCTGGGGCCATTGTTCACGGGGAACGGAGGTCCACCAGAGACCCATCTTGCCGGTTCGAACAAGTGCGCCGGCCTGGCTGATCTCGCCGACATGATGTGGGCGAGTCGCCAGCCAGAAGAAGCCCTTGGCGCGCACAACACCCGGCCAGGACCGGTCGATGAAGGCCTGGAACTTCATCGGGTCGAAGGGTTTTTTGGCGCGGTAGACGAAGGAGCGGATACCATATTCCTCGGTTTCGGGAATGTGGTCCTTGAAGCCGTGCAGCTCCTTATACCAAAGCGGGTGTGTTTCCGCCCTGGCGAAATCGAAGCGGCCAGTGCCCAGGATTTCCTTCAGCTCCACCTGGCCGAAGTCGGCCTCGATGAGCTTGGCGTCGGGGTTGAGGCCGGTGATGATCTTGCGGGCGGCATCGCGCTGTTCTGGCGTCGCGGTGCTGATCTTGTTGAGGATCACGACATCGGCGAACTCGATCTGTTCGACTAGAAGATCGACCAGCGTCCGGCTGTCACCTTCTCCTGCAGTTTCGCCACGGTCCGCCAGAAAATCTGTGGAGCTGTAGTCCTTGAGCAAGTTGGCACAATCGACGACAGTCACCATAGTATCGAGCCTCGAGACTGTCCGTCGTCGAATGATTTGAGACTTTTTGGGCGTGGGAAGAATGGAGTTTCCGGCTCGGTTTGCGGGTTGATTTAAGCCGCTTTGGCCTGGTG
>NZ_OBQD01000003.1 GCF_900220975.1 Rhizobium subbaraonis
CACCAGGCCAAAGCGGCTTAAATCAACCCGCAAACCGAGCCGGAAACTCCATTCTTCCCACGCCCAAAAAGTCTCAAATCATTCGACGACGGACAGTTGGCCGAGGGTCATATCGCGGAACTTGAGAGAAAGATCCAAGCCTTGCAGGAAATGGCACAAACACTGAAGATGTTGGTCAACGCCTGCCGTGGCGACCATCGCCCTCACTGTCCAATTCTCACGCGCCTGAAGACCGATGAGGAGGACGAGGATGTGTCGATTAGGCCGCGCAAAGGCGCAGTCGCGGGCATTTCCGAATGAGTGCCGCTTTTGGGCGGCACTCGCTTGCGGGTTAATAGAACCGTTGCGTGACGCCGAGGGCGGTGTTGGTCCGTGCAATGGAAAACTCGGCATTCTGTGTCAGGCCAGACAATGCGCGAATGGCGTCGATCGTATCAGGAATAACGATCGCTTGATTGTCCACCATGTAGGCGTAGAAGAGCTCATCCCGCTCGGTGCGCAGCATGTCCTCCCATAGCGCGACTTCATATAGGTTGCCGAACGGCCCTATCGAGGTCAGCCATCAGTTCCTTGTTCGTGTTGATAGCGGTGAGGCCGTCGGCCGTTCGTACTAGAGCTATCCGGGACGACGCGCGGAATGCGTCAAGGACTTCCTCCTTCTCCGCATTTCGCGTGAGCTGCACCGACCAGTAGTGCAGATGTGCAATTGTCTCCGGCACCTTCACGGCCATGGTCACGACATCCAGATCCGGGTCGACTTTCTGGGCATCTGGACCCTGATGGCTAGGTATCTCGGGCTCGGGAACGAGCGTATTCATTATGCCGCCAAGGTGGCTTTCCCAAGGGTCCGTTGCCCGTCTCAGCAAGGTGCCTTGAGCGCGCTTCAGCAGACCTGCCCGCTTCAGAGCGGTCAGCGTTCGGACGATAGACATGGTGTTGCACGACACGACGCGGGTCGCATCACGTCCGACCGCACTGGCGAAGGAGCTTTGCGCGGCAAAGGAGAAGTTGCACGCCCTTTGAAACCGACCAGCGTTTCAAGAGTTCAGTACCCATACCATGTAGGGGTATTGGCATGTGCGACAAAGACAGGAGCAGTATTCTGACCTCTCTTAACCGAATTGCCGGACAGGTCCGCGGCGTCGGTCAGATGGTGGAGGATGAGCGCTATTGCATCGAAATCCTTCATCAGCTTCATGCAGTAAAAGCCGCTCTCTCGAAGGTCGAAACTCAAGTGCTGAAGGCCCATGCGGCTTGTTGCGTTGAAGAAGCGATCATCTCGGGCAATGCGGAGGTTCAGCGACGAAAGTTTGATGAATTGGTCGACGTTTTCGCGAAGGCCAAGCTCTAGGCGTGCAAGCGATGTACGGGTTCGGAGTAAGCACGCCGGGCCATATCGCATGACAACGTCAAAGTGATTGAGCGTACCCCGGTACTATACATGCAAAAGGAGACACCGATGTCAGAAATCCATCAAGCGCATGGCGGTCACTCCGATGGTTCCCACGGCCGACCATATCTCATGTTTTGGATCAATATGATCCTGGGTCTCATCGTTATGTATGTCGTGATGTTCTCGATGATCGACGGTTGGGGTGATTTTCGCAACAACTTCAATATGTTCTACATGGCCATCACCATGTGGGCTCCAATGGGTATCTTCATGCTGGCAACAATGCCCGGCATGTTTCGCCACCGCAGCGTGAATATAGTACTCTACCTCCTTTTCGTTTTGCTAACCGCCGGTTCGTTCTGGGCCACGCGGAGTCAGGCGCTGATCGACGATCGGCAATTCGTCGACTCGATGATTCCCCACCATTCGGGAGCAATCCTGATGTGTCGGGAAGCGGACCTTCGCGATGCCGAACTGAAAACTTTGTGCGAGTCGATCACAAAGGCGCAACGCGAGGAGATTCAGCAAATGGAGCAAATTAGGCAGCGTCTATAGCTCGTACCTCGAAGATTGGAGACTTTGCCTCTCGCCCGGGTCTGCCAATGTTTGCCACCTGTTGGCCGCGCCGGATGAGATTCCCCTAAGTTGCGGTGCAGTCTCCGCCATGCGGCCTTTGGCGGCGCTCTGCTTTCCGAGTTGAGCGAAGGAAGGCCGGGGATGCTTCTCGATCGCTATTCACTTTCGGTCAAGTTTGGCTTAGCACCTCCCTCGGGCCGGGCCGAAGCCGCCACGCGGCTCTTCCCGCCGAGCTTCGATTTGCGGCTGCGCCAACCGCGATCCGAGCGTAGGAATGCTTCCAGCATATGCGGAATCAGCGTGGCAGCATCGACCTCGCCATAGAGGCGACCGTATTCGGCGGCATAGAGGTCGAGTTCTTCTTTCAGCGGCTCTGGCATTGGCACGGTTATGCGCACAATGCCGAGCTTGGGCAGCGGGCCGAGCTTGAGATTGCTCATCAGTGGGCTCCGTAAGGTTCGAGGACTAAGTCGCGGGCAACGATGACCCTGACCGGGAAGCCTGGTCGGATGGTCAGCGTGGGGGCGACCTGCAATTGGCGCTGCACGATCTGCTGCCCAGCCTGGTTCACCGTATCCTGCGCTCCGTCGCGGATGGCGCGGATCAGACGATCTTCATCGCTTGCCGCCAACTCCGCGCCGACGGCGAGAAGCGTCGAGAGGCCCGCGGCCTTCATCAGGTCCCACCAGTGGTAGTCGACGCCGTCTTCAAGACCGGCATAGCCCGATGCATCGGCGCCACGCTGGCGCTCCAGCACGATCGAGCGGCCGTTTGGAAGAATGAGACGATTCCACACCAAGAGGACGCGGCGCTGCCCGAACGTCACGCCTGCATCGTATTCGCCGATCAGGCGGCTTCCCTGCGGAATGAGGAGGAGCGCGCCGGTCGGGCTGTCATAGACGTTCTGCGTTACCTGGGCGGTGATCTGTCCGGGCAGATCCGAACGGATGCCGGTTATCAGCGCGGCCGGGATCACTGCGCCGGCCTGAAGAATATAGGGCGACGCCGGCGCCATGACGCGATCCGGCGCGACGGTGCGGCGGTCCACCTCGGCGTTGAGGAAGGCCGTGTGCCGATCCTGCGCACCGGCGCCCGTCAGCCCGGCCATGCTGGGAACCGTGGGGATCGAGGGCGAGGCCGTGGTCTGGCCCGCCCTGATCTGGAAGAATATCTCGCTGGTGCGGGCGGCTTCCATCTCGGCGAGGCGGCGCTGCTCCTCGGGGTCGGTTGCGGGAACCGGCATGGGGGTAGCCGGGATCGGCTGACCTTCCTCGCGGGCGCGCAGCACGGGTCCACCGAGATCGCCCGGCAATGGCGGGCCGAGGACCGGCACGTCACCGTAGCTGCCGGGCAAACCCTGCAATCCGTCCGCCGTCTGACGGCGATCGGTCGAAATCAGCTCCTCGGGATTGCCGCCGCGTTCGACGACCTGAAGCGCGTAGATCAACGCTCCGCCGATGCCAATGCCGGCGACCAGGCCAGCGCCCATCAGAACTTTGCGCGAAATGCGCGTAACGCGCGGCGCGTCGGCGCGCAGGCGCATAGACCCTGCCGTTTGCCCTGCCGCTCCGGCCGGTTCAATCCCTTCCTCCTTCCGGTCATCATTCCCGCTCATGACGGCGCTCCCACGATCTTGGTGGTTCGGCCGGAAGCGGCCGCGGCGGTTTGTCCGGGCTGGACGCGCACGATGCGGACGGTCTCTTGCTGCTTGCCCGAGCCAAGACGCAGCTCGGCCGCGCCGAACAGCCGATCGACGATGAGCACGTTCTGGTGGATGCGGCTGTTGACGATCTCCGGTTCGCCGCCCGAACCGATGACGAACAGCGGCGGCATCTCGCCCTGGATGATGCCGCGCGGGAACACCACGTAAACGCGGCGGCCGTCGTCGAAGACGGTAATCGGGCGCCAGGGCGGATTGCCGCCGGTGAGACCGTAGCGATAATTGCGGGCGGATTCGGCCGGTATGATCGGCGTGGCCGGCGCGGTGACGCGCTGGCTCGCCGGAGGCGCGGGATAGGCCCAGGCGACTGCCGGCATCCACGTCTCTTCGTTCGCGCGCAGCTCGACGAGGTAGGTGCGGCGATCGGTGGTGATAACGAGGTTGGTCGAAATGCCGGCGCGGGTCGGCTTGACGAGCACATGGACGCGGCGCGTCGTGCCGGAGCCGCTTTCGGTGTCGCCGATAATCCACCTTGTCGTATCGCCCGCCGCGATCGGACCGGCGCCGGTCAGGCTTTCGCCGGGTTCGAGCGCAATGGTCGTGATCTGGCCGACGGCGGCATAGACCTGAAACAGCGCGCCTTCCGACCAGGGATAGATCTGGATCGCGTTATAGTAGCCCTCCCGGCGCGGCTCGACGCGAGCTGCCGCATTGGCGTTAGCAACACGGCCCTCCGGGGTGGTGGCAGCCGTGCCGCCGCGCGCGACGGTCCAGCCTGGCGGCGTGTGTAGCGGCCGGGGCGTGCTGTCGGTCACGGCCGTCCGGACGACTGGAAGCGCCGGCACGTCGGCATCGTAACTGAACTGCGGCGTGCGGTTGGTGGCGCAGCCGGCGAGCATCGTGGTGGCCAGCAAAGCCGCCGAGGCGGATTTACGGAAAGCCGTGAGTCCGGTTTTGTGGGGATTGCGGATCATTGGCTCATCTCCCGCGACCATGAGATCGCGTTCACATAAATTCCGAGGGGATTGGCGCGCAGGCGCTCCGCGGTGCGCGGCTGCTGAAGGAAAATGGTGAGGATCGCGGTCCAGCGTTCGGTGCGGGAGAGCTGACCATTCTCATAGTGCTGTTCGGTCCAAGCCACGCGGAACGAGTCCGGCGATGCCCGGATCACGCTGGAGACCTCGACCGAAACCTGCTCTTTGCCGACACGGGTGAAAGGATCATTTGACCGCGCGTATTCGTTGAGCGCCACGGCGCCCCGGTCCGTGGTGAACTCGTAGGCGCGCAGCCACGCCTGCCGCAGAACAATCGGATCGGAGGGCAGCCCCCGGACCTGTTCGATGAATCTGGCCAAGTGCCAGGCCACTTGCGGGTCGGTCGGGCGATAGTCGGCGACGGCGGGCTCGACAGCGCGGGACTCGCCATGGCGGTCGATCTCGACCACCCAGGGGACGACGGTGCCGCGCGCAGATTGCCAGACCAGCGCCGAGGCGAATCCGGCGGAGAGGAAAAGGCAGCCGAAGGCCATGAAGCGCCAGTTGCGCGCCTGCACGCGGGCGGACCCTATGCGCTCGTCCCAGACCTGGGCGGCCTTCTGATAGGGCGTGACGGGTTCCGGCGTCTTGCCGAAATGGGTGGTGGGTCGTTTGAACAGAGTCATGTGCGGTCGCTTTCGGAAAGGCTGATAGAGGAGCCGCCGCCGTGGCTGTCACCGGAGCGGACTGCATGGGCGGCGGCCGTGACGCCGTGGCTGAGGGCCTGGCTGCGGCGCATGCGCTGCGCCCAGGCGGGCGGGCCGTCGGCAGCGGGTGCGCTTGCCGGGGCCGGTGAGGCTCCCCCGCCGACCGTTCCCATGGTGGAAGTGCCGCCGGTCGTCTCGAAGCCGCCCTTGACGCCTCCGGTGTGGCTGGACTTGAGGCTGTCGGCCGCGCGGGAGACGGCGCGCTTCAGCGGCGAGACCGCGGCGGCGCCACCGGCGCGAGCAACACCGCCGAGACCGGCCGCGACGCCCGACGCACCGGATTCGCCCATGGAAGCGAGCGTGTATGCGGTCGAGGCCGCGCCAGCGGTCGATGCGCCGCCGCGAGCCAGGGCGGCTCCGCTGGATAGCGCGGCCGCGCCACCGCGCGCGGCCAGCATGGTCGCGCCTCCAGCTGCGATCGCCGCGCCGCCGACGGCGAGGCCGGTGCCGACGGCAGCGCCGGCACCAAGCTGCGGGCCGCCGGAGACGAGGCCGGCCGCAATGCCGGGGCCAAAGATACCGAGTCCGAGAAGGGAGAGAGCGGCAAGAACGACGGCCATTGCGTCGTCGATCGTCGGGGTTGCGCCGCCGAAGCCGGTTGTGAACTGGCCGAACAAGGTCGAGCCGATGCCGATGATGACCGCGAGGACCAGCACCTTGATGCCGGACGAGACGACGTTGCCAAGAACACGCTCGGCCATGAAGGCGGACTTGCCCCAGAGCCCGAATGGAATGAGGACGAAGCCGGCCAGCGTGGTCAGCTTGAATTCAATCAAAGTGACAAACAATTGGATCGCCAGAATGAAGAAGGCGAGAATCACAAGCGCCCAGGCGAAGAACAGGCACAGGATCTGCACGAGGTTCTCGAAGACCGCGATCCACCCCATGAGGTCGGAAATGGATTCAAGCAGCGGGCGGCCGGCATCGAGGCCGGTCTGCGCGACGCGGCCGGGGCGCAGGAGATCGGCGGTCGAGAAGCCGGTGCCGGAGGCCATCAGGCCGAGGCCAGCAAACGACTCGAAGACGATGCGGGCGAGATTGTTCCAGTTGGAGATGATGTAGGCGAAGACGCCGACAAACAGCGTCTTCTTCACCAGACGGGCGATGATATCGTCGTCGGCGCCCCACGCCCAGAACAGGGCGGCGAGCGTCACGTCGATGACGATCAAGGTGGTGGCAATGAAGGCTACTTCACCGCCGAGCAGGCCAAAGCCCGAATCGATGTAGCTGGTGAAGATGCCGAGAAAGTTGTCAATGACGCCGGTGCCGCCCATGGCTCACCGCCCCTCGCTTTCGGCCGGAGCTTCCGGCGCGGGTGAGCGGCCAAGGAAACGGTCGCGGGTCTCGGCCCAGACGCGTAGGCACGTGGCGTCATTGGCGGCGGCCTCGCCCATCTCCTGGCAACGCCGCTGCTCTAGGCGCAGCGGATCTGCCGCCGGCTGGAGCACGGGAGCGGCCGGCGCTGGCCCGGTTGTTTCCTCGCGGGTCATTTCGATGATCGTCGCCGTGATGGCGACGGCGATGAATATGATGGCCGCGATCCGGGCCAGCACCTTGCCGTCCATGATGTCCCCCTTTCCGGCCCGTCAGTTGTTGAACATGCGCGCGTTGCCGGGCTGATACCCGGAGCCGAGCGTCAGGAACCGCTCGCGCTGGATGCGGCCCTGCTCGGCGGCCGTGGTGCGCTCGGCTTCCGAGAGAGCGTCCGCCCGGCCGTTGGCCGAGATCACGGCGATGAGGTCGGAGAGCTGCTGGCTTTGCAGGGCGAGGAGCTGGTTGCCGGCCTGGGTCGCCTGAAGTGCGCCGGTTGCGCCTTGGCTCTCGCCGACGAGGGCTGACATCTCGGCGCGGTTCGTGTCGATATTGCCGACGACGCCGGCCTGGACACGCATCGCGTCCTGCAAACCGCCCACGGTATTTTCCCATCGGCCGCGCGCGTCCGCGATGAGCTGCTGGTCAGTGGCGTTGAGGGAGAGATTGCCGTAGTCCTGCTGGAACATGCTGTCGATCGACTGCACGTCGAAGGCGATGTTCTGCGCCTGGGCGAGAAGCTGCTGGGTGCGCTGCACGTTCTGCTGGAGCGCCTGGAGCGAGCTGTAGGGCAGGCTCGCGAGGTTCTTCGCCTGGTTGATGAGCATCTGCGCTTCGTTCTGAAGCGAGGTGATCTGGTTGTTGATCTGCTCAAGGGTGCGCGCCGCCGTCAAAAGATTCTCGGCGTGGTTGGTCGGGTCGTAAACGATCCGGCCGAAGCCAAAGAGGGCGTGGGCCGGCGTGGTGAAGGCCGGCGAAAGCGCCAGCGGCGCGGCGAGCGTGAGTGCAAGCAGGGAAGCGCCGGCGAAACGGGGGAAGCAGTGTCGGGTCATGGCATGATCTCCTGTGGGTCGAGTTCAAGGGCATCGGTGAGGTCGAGGACCGGCGCCTGTGGCGCGGGCGCCTGCCGGTCAGGCGCAACAGCGATGTTGGTGAGGTTGGGAATGAGGTCGGCCGCCCATTCGACGCCGCGCGCCGTCAGCCAAGCGGCGAGGAAGCCGCCGCGGCCATGTTCGGCCAGGATGTCGGCGATCAATGCCTGGTCGGACTTGGAGGACGCCGCGCAGAGCGCGAGGCCGACTTCGGACAGACCCAGCTCGAACAGCCGGTTTCCCCGCCGGCTCTGGCAGTAGTAGTCCCGCTTGGGGATGGCGCGGGCGAGGATCTCGATCTGCCGGTCGTTCAGGCCGAAGCGCCTGTAGATCGCGGTGATCTGCGGTTCGACGGCGCGATCGTTAGGCAGGAGCAGCCGGGTCGGGCAGCTTTCGATGATTGCAGGCGCGATCGTGCTCTTTTCGAGCTGGGCGAGCGACTGCGTGGCGAAAACGACGGATGCGTTCTTTTTCCTGAGCGTGACCAGCCATTCGGCCAGTTGCTTGGAAAAAGCCGGATCGCCGAGCGCCAGCCAGCCCTCGTCGATGACGATCATCGTCGGGCGTCCGTCGAGGCGGTCGGCGATCCGGTGGAACAGGTAGGCGAGGACGGCGGGAGCCGCGCCGGTGTCGAGAAGCCCTTCGGTCTCGAAGGCCACGACGGAAGCATCGCCGAGGTTTTCGGACTCGGCGTCGAGCAGCCGTCCATAGGGACCGCCGACGCAATAGGGCTGGATGGCGAGTTTGAGGTCGTTGGACTGGAGCAGCACCGACAGGCCGGTGATCGTGCGCTCCTCGATCGGGGCCGAAGCGAGCGAGGACAGCGCCGTCCAGATATGCTCCTTGGCTTCAGGGGTGATCGTGACGCCTTCGCGCTGGAGGATCGCCACGATCCAGTCCGCCGCCCAAGCGCGGTCCTGCGTCTGCTCGATGCGGGAGAGCGGCTGGAGCGAGACCGAAGTATCCGCGCTTTCGGTCAGCCGGCCGCCGAGGTCGTGCCAATCGCCACCCATGGCCAAAGTGGCGGCCCTGATGGAGCCGCCGAAATCGAAGGCGAAGATCTGCGATCCCGCATAGCGGCGGAATTGCAGCGCCATGAGCGCCAGCAGCACGCTCTTGCCGGCGCCGGTCGGGCCGACCATGAGCGTGTGGCCGACATCGCCGACATGAAGGGAGAGCCGGAAAGGGGTCGATCCTTCGGTCCTGCCATAGAGCAGCGGGGGTGCGCCGAAGTGATCGTCACTTTCCGGCCCCGCCCACACGGCGGACGAAGGGACCGTGTGGGCAAGGTTGAGCGTCGAGATCGGAGGCTGACGCACATTGGCGTAAGCATGGCCGGGCAGCGAGCCGAGCCAGGCGTCGACGGCGTTGACCGTCTCGACCATGACGCTGAAATCGCGGGACTGGACGACCTTCTCGACCAGCCGCAGCTTCTCGTCGGCGCGGCGGGCGTCCTCGTCCCAGACCGTGACGGTCGCGGTGACATAGGCGATGCCGGCCACGTCCGCGCCGAGTTCCTGCAAGGCCATGTCGGCATCGAGCGCCTTGTTTGCGGCATCGGTGTCGACGAGCGCCGATTGCTCGTTCGTCATCACCTCTTTCAGAATGGCGGCGATGCTCTTGCGCTTCGCAAACCACTGGCGACGGATTTTCGTGAGCAGCTTGGTCGCGTCCGTCTTGTCCAGCAGGATGGCGCGGGTGGACCAGCGATATTGGAAGGCGAGCCGGTTGAGATCGTCGAGCAGGCCGGGCGTGGTCACGCTCGGGAACCCGGTGATGGTGAGGATGCGCAGATGCGCGGAGCCGAGGCGCGGTTCGAGCCCGCCGGTGAGCGCCTCATCGGCGAGCAGCGCGTCGAGATAGATCGGCGTCTCCGGCACGCGGACGCGGTGCCGTTTGGTCGAGACGGTCGAATGAAGATAAGTCAGCGTCTCGCCGTCGGTGAGCCAACGGCACTCGGGCATGAAGCCGTCGAGCAGCGCCAGCACGCGGTCGGTGCGATCCACGAAGCCGCGCACCAGTTCCCAGGGATTGACGCCGGAGGTCTCGCGGCCCTCGTAGAGCCAGCTTTCGGCGCGGGCGGCGTCCTCGGCCGGCGGCAACCACAGGAAGGTCAGATAGTAGTCCGAGACGAAATGGCTGCCCTCCTCCTCGAAGTCGGCCTTGCGCTCGGCATCGACCAGCGCGGAGGCCGCGTCGGGAAAGACGTCATTCGGATAGGTCGCGGCCTCGGATCGCTGGGCTTCAACGAAGATCGCCCAGCCGGAGCCGAGGCGGCGGAAGGAATTGTTGAGCCGCGCGGCGACGCCGACCAGCTCGGCCGCGACCGCGGAGTCGAGATCCGGCCCACGAAATTTCGCGCTGCGCTGGAAGCTGCCATCCTTGTTCAGCACGACGCCCTGGCCGACCAGCGCCACCCAGGGGAGGTAGTCGGCAAGGCGCGAGGCGGTGCGGCGATATTCTGCGAGGTTCATCATGGCGCGGTCCTCACACAGACAAGTGGCCAGGCACGCGCAGATGCCGACGCGCGACCTCGACGAAGAGGGGATCGCGCTTCGCCGCCCAGACGGCTGCGAGATGTCCGATCGCCCAGATCAGGATGCCGGCGAGCCAGAGTTGGAGACCGAGCCCCACGGCCCCGGCCACGGTGCCGTTGAGGATCGCCACGGAGCGCGGCGCACCACCCAGCAGGATGGGTTCGCTGAGAGCGCGGTGAACCGGGGCGGTGAACCCCGGCACGGCGTCGAGCTGCTCGAGGAACGCCGCCATCAGATCACCGCCCCGCCGCCGAACGAGAAGAACGACAGGAAGAAGGAGCTGGCGGCGAAGGCGATCGAAATGCCGAAGACGATCTGGATCAGCCTGCGAAACCCACCGCCGGTATCGCCGAAGGCCAGCGTCAGGCCGGTGACAATGATGATGATGACGGCCACGATTTTCGCCACCGGCCCCTCGATGGATTCGAGGATCGACTGAAGCGGGGCCTCCCAGGGCATGGAGGAGCCCGAGGCCAGTGCCGGCGAGGTCAGGAGCGCGACCCAGGTGAAGGCGGCGGCGGTTGCGATATGGCGGCGGACGCGGAAGGCACGACGGATCATGCGGGGTCTCCTGTTTGGTCGGTGGGGATGGGGTCTGGAAAGGCGGGGGCGAGCCGGTAATCGCCGTCCGCGCCGAG
Organism: Rhizobium subbaraonis; assembly: GCF_900220975.1. Taxonomy (GTDB): domain Bacteria; phylum Pseudomonadota; class Alphaproteobacteria; order Rhizobiales; family Rhizobiaceae; genus Mycoplana; species Mycoplana subbaraonis. Next base: position 10,948 of record NZ_OBQD01000003.1, read on the forward strand.
GCCCTCGACGCGCGCAAGCTCGGCAAGCCGGCGCGCGGAGCCGCGGCCGGAGAGGACGGCAACGAGGTCGATGGTTTCGGCGATCATCGCGCGCGGGACCGTGACAACGGCCTCCTGGATAAGCTGCTCGAGACGGCGCAGCGCGCCGATGGCCGAGCCGGCATGAATCGTTCCGACGCCGCCGGGGTGGCCGGTTCCCCATGCTTTCAGGAGGTCGAGCGCCTCAGCGCCGCGAACCTCGCCGATCGGGATGCGATCGGGACGCAGGCGCAGCGAAGATCGGACGAGATCCGAAAGTGTCGCCACTCCGTCCTTGGTGCGCATTGCGACGAGGTTCGGCGCCGCGCATTGCAGCTCGCGCGTGTCCTCGATGATGACCACGCGGTCCTGCGTCTTGGCGACTTCCGCCAGCAGCGCATTGGTGAGCGTGGTCTTGCCGGTGGAGGTGCCACCCGCCACCAAGATATTGGCGCGGGAGGCGACGGCCTCGCGCAGCGCCGCAGCCTGGGCGTCGGCCATGATCCCGGCGGCGACGTAATCGTCGAGGGTGAATACCGCGACCGCCGGCTTGCGGATGGCGAAGGTCGGCGACGTGACAACGGGAGGAAGGAGGCCCTCGAACCGTTCGCCGCTCTCCGGCAACTCCGCCGAGACGCGCGGCGCGCGGGCGTGGACTTCGGCCCCGACATGATGGGCGACAAGACGAACGATGCGCTCGCCGTCCTCTGCGGTCAGCCGCTCGCCGGTGTCTTCCAGTCCTCCGGCGAGGCGATCGACCCAGATGCGCCCGTCGGGGTTCAGCATCACCTCGACGATGGAGGGATCGCGCAACAGGTCCGAGATGGCAGGCCCGAGCGCGGTGCGGAGCATGCGCGCGCCACGTTCGATCGTTGCCTGTTTGCGATTTTGGCCAGCCATCTCGTCCCCGTTTCCGGGGAGGAGGGCGAAGGCGGTCCCCGGATGGGGATGACTAAAAGAACGGCAAAACGGGCCGATTCAACAAGTTTCGGTCGTAGTAGTAGTGCAGCGTGCAAATACAGGAGAACGGCGGTGGTGCCTTCCTGATCGAAGCCTCGGGCGGTCACTCCTGCTCATCAGGCGAATCGCCCGAGGTAGTAATGCCGACTGTTTCCCTTGATGGGAGCCGGCAGAAGCTCGCCCTCTGCGCATCAGAGGCCGGAAGTTTTCCGCGCGTTTTGTCGGATTCGGATTGGATGGTTCGTCGTTACAGTGAAGACAGGGAAACCGGCCCGCCACAACAGAGGGAAACGCGATGACTATTACGATTACGGCCTTTGATGAAAGCTCGCCGGATCGCGGCCAGGGACTGGCGAGGGACATGCGCGTGCGCTGGGCGCTGGAGGAAGTGGACCAGCCTTACGAGGTGCGGCTCGCTCCGTGGAGCACATTCAGGGAGCCCGCGCATTTGGCGCGCAATCCGTTCGGGCAGATACCGACTTATGAGGAAGGTGATCTCACGCTGTTCGAGTCCGGCGCGATCGTGCTTCATATCGCAGAGCGCTTTCCGGGCCTGCTGCCGGCGGATGCGAATGCGCGGGCGCGTGCGATCATGTGGATGTTCGCTGCGCTCGATACGGTGGAGCCGCCGATCGTCGATCGCGACGTCGTCGAGAACTTCGAGGAAGGCAAGAGTTGGCAGGGCGAGCGCTTCGAGATGGTCGATGAACGCATTCGCGAACGGTTAAATCAACTTTCTGCGCGCCTGGACGACAGCGAGTGGCTCGACGGCGATTTCAGCGCTGGCGACCTTCTGATGGTGCATGTGCTGCAAAGGTTGCAGGGGTCGGAAATATTGAAGGAATTTCCGAACCTCTCCGCCTATGTCGCCCGTGCAGAAGCGCGGCCGGCGTACAAGCGCGCTTTCGCCGCTCAATTGGCGGTGTTCACCGGCGCGTCGCGATGAAAGTTCCAAGCATTCTTCGCGTCCTGCCTTTTGCGACCCTCGCTCTGGCCAGCATTTGGGCTGCCAACCGGGCTCCTGATGGTCGCCGTCCCCCACAGATCGACTTCACGGTTACGCTTGAGGCAATCGCCAATGCCCTGACCAAGACGCCGCACATTGCCTCCATGGCTATGCTGTTCGTTCTCGCCGTGCTCGCAACCGGCTACTCGCGCGTTTGGCTTGCCGCCGTGCTGACTTTTCTTGTGGGCGTGAGCTGGGAACTCGTTCAGACCACGGTAATCGGCCACAATCCCCGTGTTGTCGACATCTTCCCCAACCTTGTTGGCATTGCCGTTGCCTGGATCATCGTAGCCGTGTCGGTTTTCCTCTGGCGCGCAGCTCGTTCGCGCTTGTAGCGCAAATCCCGAAGCCCGCGACCCATTTTGTCGATGGGCCTTGAGCCTATCGGTTTGTAGTCCAGTCCTCGATCCGCAATCCGGCTATTCGCGAAAACTCGCCGGTATTGTTGGTGACGAGGGTGAGGCCCCGCGCCTTGGCCTGACCGGCGATCAACGTATCGTATGGGCCGATCGGCGTTCCGCGTCGTTTCAGCTCGGCCCGGATCTCGCCCGCCACTCGGCCATCCTCCCGATCGAAGTCGAGGATGGCGAGATCGGTGAAGAGGAGCCGAAGGGTCTCCAGATTGTAGGCGACCCTCTCGCTGCGATAGGCGCCAAAGTAGAGTTCGTGCGCGACCACGGACGAAACCGCGAGCGAACCCGGCTCGCTGGCCTCGACCCGTTGCAGCAACGGTTCGGAGCGTCGCGCGACCAGCGAGATCACTGCATTGGTGTCGAGCAGGCGGAAGGTCACTGGAACGCCTGATCGAGTTCGGGCCGGTCCTGTTCTTCCGGCTGGTCGCGTCCTTCGGCCATGAAGTCGGCGCTGAAGCCGCGCTCGACGGCGGCGTGCAGCGAGGCCCACCGTCGGGTCTTATCCGGCCTGGGGCGTAGAATCACGGCGTCGCCTTCTCGCGACACCTCGACCTCTTCGACGTCGAAGCGGAAATCCTTCGGGAGCCGGACGGCCTGCGAGTTGCCGGACTGGAAAATCTTGGCGATATGGGGCATGGCGGCCTCCTGTATATACGTCGAAGTATATACGCGCACGGCACAGATTCCGCAAGCTCGGTCAGTCATCGGATTCCTCCTTGCGTGACGGAATGTCATCGGGGATCTCGCTGAGAAAGCTGCTTCCCTGCTGGAGCCGCATGGCGAGGGTCTGTACGAAGCCCTCGAAACGCTCCTTGCCCTTGACCTGGGCGGTCGCGTGAGCCTCTGAGGGAAGCGGCGGCGTGACAGTCAGCCAGTGGCGGACGAACAGCGCCAGCGTATCTGCGGTGAGACGCATGTCGCGTTCCAGCCGCGCGGTCTGGCGCGACAAGCGGTCGAGCCGGCGGGTAAAGGCAGCCTCCCGCATGTCCTGGGCGTCGGGTGACAGGAAGGAAGCGATGGCCGCTTCCGCGACGGCCGATCGCGACAGCTTGCGGCGGTCGGCGAGGTCGTTCAGCTTGGCGAGCAGGTCGGACGGAAGGGTCAGGCAAAGGCGTTCGCGCATAGTTGATCCTCACATATCAATACCGTCGTTCGGGTCCATGGACGCTTGCCGGGCGAGACCGCGCATCTGGCGGCGCATGACCTGACGCTGCCGGGCGCTGTCTTCCTGATCGTCGCCGAGCAGGTGCTTGAACTCGTCTTCTGGCGTCGGCTCCTTCTTCTCGCGGACGATCTCGACATGTTCGGGCAGTTCGGGTTCACGGCGCAGGCTCGAATTGGCCGTGTCCTCCTTCCCCTTCTCGGCCCGTTCGGCGGCCGCGACCAGATCGGCGTCGGGCTTGAGCGGCTTGAGGTCCGACCAGCCATCGGGCCGCACCGATTTGGCGATCTTCGCCGGATCGGGCGGCGGCAGGATGCGTTCGGTCAGGCGGGGGTCGAGGAAGTAGCGGGCCTTCTTCGCCCGGATCGGTGGGGTGCCTGCCACCATGACGATCTCGTCGTCCGGGGGGAGTTGCATGATCTCGCCGGGGGTGAGGAGCTGGCGGGCGGTCTCGGAGCGCGACACCATGATGTGTCCCAGCCACGGCGCCAGGCGGCTGCCGGCATAGTTCTGCATCGCCTTCATCTCGGTCGCCGTGCCAAGGGCGTCGGACACGCGCTTGGCGGTCCTCTCGTCGTTGGTGGCGAAGCTGACCCTGACATGGCAATTGTCGAGCACGCTATTGTGCTGGCCATAGGCTTTCTCGATCTGATTGAGGCTTTGGGCGATGAGGAACGATTTGATCCCGTAGCCCGCGAGAAACGCCAACGACGACTCGAAGAAGTCCAATCTCCCCAAGGCGGGAAACTCATCGAGCAGCAACAGCACGCGATGCCGGCGGTCCTTGGCGTGGAGATCTTCCGTAAGCCTGCGGCCGATCTGGTTCAGCACGAGGCGGATCAAGGGCTTTGTCCGCGAGATGTCCGAAGGCGGCACCACGAGGTAGAGCGTCGAGGGTTGCGGGTCGGCGATCAGGTCGGCGATGCGCCAGTCGCAGCGGCTCGTCACGGCCGCGACGACGGGATCGCGATATAAGCCCAAGAAGGACATGGCGGTGGACAGCACGCCCGAACGCTCATTGTCGCTTTTGTTGAGCAGCTCGCGCGCCGACGACGCCACGACAGGGTGCGGTCCGGCCTCTCCTAGATGCCGCGTGGCCATCATGGCGTCCAGCGTGGCCTCGATCGTGCGGCGTGGATCGGAGAGGAACGCGGCAACGCCCGCCAGGGTTTTGTCCGGCTCGGCATAGAGCACATGCAGGATCGCGCCGACCAGCAGCGAGTGGCTGGTCTTTTCCCAATGCGACCTTTTCTCAAGGCTTCCCTCCGGATCGACCAGCACGTCCGAGATATTCTGGACGTCGCGCACCTCCCATTCGCCGCGCCGGACCTCGAGCAAGGGGTTGTAGGCGGCAGAGGCGACGTTGGTCGGATCGAAGAGAAGAACGCGGCCGTGCTTCGCCCTGAAGCCGGCGGTGAGCTGCCAGTTCTCCCCCTTGATGTCGTGGACGATGCAGCTCCCCGGCCAGGTCAGCAAACTCGGCACCACGAGCCCGACGCCTTTGCCCGACCGCGTCGGCGCGAAGCAGAGCACATGCTCCGGCCCGTCGTGCCGCAGGTAGTCGCGCTCGTATCGGCCGAGCACCACACCGTCCTGGCCGAGCAGGCCGGCGCCCTCGATCTCGGACCGCTCGGCCCATCGTGCCGAGCCGTAGGTGTCGATGTCGGACGCCTCGCGGGCGCGCATCACCGACATGGTGATGGCGACGGCGATGGACAGGAAGCCGCCCGAAGCCGCGATGATGCCGCCCTCGGCGAAGATGCGCGGGGCATAGGCTTCATAGAAATACCACCACCAGAACAGCGCGGGCGGATAATAGACAGGCCAGCCGGCGACCTCGAACCACGCCGGCCCGAGCTGGGGCTGGAAGCCGAGCCGGAAGGCGACCCATTGCGTGCCGCCCCAGACGGAGGCGAGAACGATGAGGAAGACGATGCTGATCTGGCCCCAGAGGATTTTCGTGCCGGACATGGGAGGTTCCTTTCATCAGAGGCTGAGGTCACGCTTGCGACCGAGCGACCAGTCGATGCCGCCCCCGCCGCGCGCGACGCCGGAGATGTGCTGGCCGAGCTTGTGTTCGATCTCGCGGGACCAGGGGACGAGCTGGAAGCCGCGCCCGCCATCGGGGGCGAAGCCCTCGATCACGGCGAAGCGGCCGGAGGAGAGCGCGAGCTGGCGGCGATAGGTGCCGGCGACATATTCGCCGGCCTGCGACTTCACATGCGCAAGCCCGGTCTCGGCCGAGAGCTGCTCGCCCACGGCGTCGAGTTCGCGCCGGCGCAGCGTCGCCAGCAGATTGCGTTGCAGGACGATCCGCTGGCCCTCGCGCCGGGCGAGTCCTTCATCGGCCAGATGCTCGGCCCGCGCGTCCATCGCCTCGCTCACCTCGCGGCCGAAGCCGCTGGCGCCGAGCGGCATGGGCTCACGTTCGACGAGCCGGTGATCGAGCCAGGTCGCGCCGGGCGCGGTGATCTGGCTCTGGAGATCGAGGTCGGACCGGTTGGCGAGGACGATGGTGGGCCGGGGATCGTCCGGACCGCCGAAGCGGCGGACCTCGACGATGCCGCCGATCGGCGGCGCGTGCTCGAACGCCTCGATGCCGCGCAGCCGGACATGATGGGCGCGGCCGTCCGTGCCGTCGATCACGGCATAGGCTTCGCCGGTCAGCTCGTCATGGAGGCCCTTGTCGACCAGCCGGCCGATGACAGGCGGGCCGTCCTTGGTGGCGTCGATCGTGAAGTCGGCAACGCCGCGTTCCTCGCCCAGCCCCGCGAAGGCGCGGTGCATGGTCTTGATGATGTCGCCGCGCGAACCGAGATCGCGCAGCGTTCGCTCCGCTCCTGGCTCGACGAACCATTCGTTGACACCGGCATCGGCGGCGAGGCCGAGCTTTTCGAGATGGCGCAGACGCGCGACCAGCAGGCGGCGGATTTCGGGATCGTCCGGTCCCTTCGCCTCGGGCCGCAGGTCGATATAGCCCAACTCGTTCGACTGGCGTGCGATCTCCCGATCGAGCCTCGTCCATCGTTCGGCATCGACCTCGCGCGCGAGGCTGGAACGGATCTCGTGCTCGGGCTTGGGGCCGAGTTCAGCATCGACCAGTTCCTCGGCGCGTCCGCGCAGGCCGTGGCTGATATAGTCGCGCGAGATGACAAGATCGGCGCCTGTCTCGTCCACGCCGCGCACCAGCAGATGCACATGCGGGTTGTCCGTGTTCCAGTGATCGACGGCGATCCAGTCGAGGCGCGTGCCAAGGTCGGCCTCCATCTGCTTGGCGAGATCGCGGGTGAAGGCGCGCAGGTCTTCCATCTCGCCCGCGTCTTCCGGGGAGATGATGAAGCGGAAATGGTGCCGGTCGTCCTGGCAGCGATCGGCGAAGGAGAGATCGTCGGCGCGGTCGGTCTCGGCGTCGAACATGACGCCCTTCTCGCCGTCGCGGCTGACGCCTTCGCGCTTCAGGTAGGAGAGGTGCGCCGAGATCGGTGCGGAGCGGAAGGCGCGGCCCCGGTGCCGGGCGATCCGCGCCTTGGCGACGACGCGGCGGCGCGAGCCGAGCAGGCGGATGCGCGACACGACATTGCGGCCGCGGCCGAATGTCGAGCGGCCGGCGCTGCCGCTCCTGCTGCGCCCTGATCCCGATCCGCTGGCGGGCGCATTGCTCGCCTGCTTGGCGGCGCGCAGCACCTGATTGATGAAGGTCTTGGTGCGCGGCGCGCGGGTCGAGCGCGGCTTGCCGGGGCGGATGCGAAACTCGTTGTCGTCGCCGCTCATGCGCGCCTCCTGAGAGGCACGGCGCAGCCGCCCATACGAAGTGACTTTGATTTTGCTGGCAAAATCGCCCATGCGTATGCACGACCGACCGCCATATGCGCAAAACACCAAGCCATTCCAATGGCTTGACGGTGGTTTACGCACGCGCTTTTACCTTGCCGTATTCCAGTCGCCGTGCCCCTTCCGGCGCGCGCCCCTTCCTTTCCTTTCCGGCACTCCGCTACAGCGCGAAACCGTGCGATCCCGCTCACGGCGCGCCTCCCGAGGGCGGACGCGACGAATAGCGCCTCGGCGGGAGCCGGCGCGAGCGAAGCAGGCGACGCGGCGGGCGCATCCGAAGGTGCGCTACCGCTGCGTTCGTCGTGCCGTCCGAACGCCGATTCCGAGCCGCCCTGAGCCGTGACGAAGAGCGGAGAATCGCGCCAGTCGGTGACGCGCGGTGCGCCAGCCAGAGCGGCGGGCGCGATCGGCTCACCACCGAGAAGGGGAACGAGCGCGGCGACGTATTCGCGCGTTTCCCGAGGCAGTTCCCGGACACCCGCGAGATACTCGTCGTAGCGGCCGGGTCCGGCATTGTAGGCCGCGAGCATGCCGCCGATGGTGCGGTAGCGGTCCCACATCGCGCGCAGATAGGCTGTGCCTGCGACTATGTTGTCGCGCGGCTGGAAGGGATCGCCGCCGAGCCGGTGGAGGGCGCGCTGTTCCTCCCAGGTGGCGGGCATAAGCTGCATCAGCCCCATCGCTCCGACCGGCGAGACAGCGACCGGATCGCCGCTGCTTTCGGCGCCGAGAACGGCGACGATCCAGGCGACCGGGATGCCGAAGCGTTGCGCGGCCTCGGCAATATCGGCGGCATAGGGACCGCCGATCTCCGACCGTCCGGCCTGCACGGTCTCTGCCAGAGCCTGAGGCGCTGGCGAGAGGCCGAGAGCGAGGCCGGAAAGGAGAAGGAGGAGCGCCGAGCGTCGGACGGCGGGAAACCGCCCGACGTTGGCAGGACGTTGAACCGTCACTTGTCGGCCCCTTCGGACCGCTTCGTCCTCTGGTCGTTGGTGTGCAGGCTCCAGGCGGTGTCGTCGTCGCCGTCGCGGAACAGGTTGGCGCGCAGCCAGCCGAACAGCGGGCTGTAGATCTCGACGGAGACGAACTCGCCGGCCTTTTCGCCGACATGCGACCAGCCCGCGCCGATGTCGCGGCCGTCTTCGCCGCCGAGCAGGATGCGGTAGGCGGGCGCGTTCTCGGCCTCCGAAGGTTTGGCCGGGACGAAGGTGAGCGGCGCGTCGATTCCGAGCGCCTCGAAACGCCCGCTGAAGCCGGTTTCGTTGCGGGTGAAACTGCCAATATCAGCCATGATTTTGTCTCCTGTGGTTGATGGTTGGGGGTAGCTCACGGCTCCAGGGCCGGATCGGTGAAGCGCCAGCGGAAGCGGCCGTCGCCGTATTCGTCTGTCCAGATCGGCGTCACGCGGGCGATGACGGCGGAGGCCGGAAGCGCGCCGAAGTAGCGGCCGTCGAGGCTGTCGGCGGCGTCCCAATTCATCAGGAACAGGTCGCCCTCGGCGACGATCCGGCAGCCCTGCCATTGCGGCAGGTCGCGGCCGAAGCGGTCGCGCGGCTGCGCCTCGCCATAGGGGTGATCGTAGGCGATGACGGTTGCGCCACGGCGGCAGACTTCGGCGCCGGGCAGCGCCAACACGCGCTTGATGAGCGGCACGCCGCGCGGCAGGTAACCGCGCGCGTCGAGGAAGGCGGCGAGGTCATCGGGCGGCAGCACGGCGAGCAGATCGCCGACCTCGATCGTCGTGACCGGAGCAAGCGAATAGAGGCCGACCGCGACGCTTCCCGATGCGTTCCAGATGAAGCGCGGCGCATGGCCGGTGACGATCGGCGCAGCGACCAGCGCGGCGCCGGCCAGCATGGCGAGCAGCGTGAAACTGCGCGGGCTCATGGCATGATGCTCCTGCGCGCAAGCCAGGCATTGTGCTGGTCGCCTGAATAAAGGCGCGGTTCCACACCGGCGGTCAGCCGGTTGTGGACGTGCCGCCAATAGGCGGGCGCGGCGTCGGCCGGGTCGATGCCAAGGGCTTCGATCGTGTCTGTGAGCTGAAGCACGCGCTCGACCTTCGGCCAGCCGTGGAGCTTCAGGAGAAGATCGCCGCCGGGGCGGACGAAGGGCAGCGTTTGGCAAGGCTCGCCGCGACCGATGGCGCGCAGGATGTCGATGCGGGAAACCACGGTGCCGTAGTCGTTGGACGCCCAGCGGACGAAGGCGAAGACGCTGTTCGGCGCGAAGCCGACGACGCGGCTGCGCCGGTCGATCGTCCGCTGGTAGATTGGATGGCCGAAGCGGATGCGGTGCTCGATCCGGCCTTCCTCCCATGTGAGATGAACCAGCGTGGTGAAGGGCGGCGCGTCCTTCGGCAGCGCATGGCCACCCATGCGGCGGTTGTCGAAGCCGGTCATGGCGTGCCCCCATCGGCAGGCGGGAACTCCCGCGCGAGGAGGTCGCGCAGCATGTCGGCAACCGTGACGCCGCGCTGGAAGGCCGCGATCTTGATGCGGCCGCGCAGCGCCGGCGTGATGTCCACGGTCAGCCGCGCCGAGTAGGCGTCGGCGGCATCCGTGCGCGGCGGCGGCGCGTCGGCGGCCTTGATCCAGCTATCGGGATCGGCCGGGCGGATGGCGAAGCCGCGCTTCTCCGTGCCGGCCGTCATGACGGGCCTCCGTCATGGAACGGCAGCACGCTGGCGATGCGGTCGCGGGCGCGGTCGGCCATCGTCGGGTCGATCTCGCAGCCGATATAGCGCCGGCCGGAGAGCCGGCAGGCTTCCCCGGCCGCGCCGGAGCCGGCGAACCAATCGCCGACCAGGCCACCTTCCGGGCAGCTTGTGCGGATGAGGATTTCGAGAAGCGCGGACGGCTTTTCAGTCGGGTGGATCGCGCGGCCGTGGCAGTTGCGCAGATAGATGACCGACCGCATGAGGCGCGGCCCGCCGTCGTGGCTGACATAGTGGCCAGCATCAATCTGGCCGGTATGGGGCGGACGCTGCTTGCGTCGCACGGTCCGGGCTGTCGCGTCGGGCGTGGTCTGGACGTCGTTGTAGATGTCGCGCCAGGGCGTCTCGGCCGGATAGAACTGGACGGCCAGCTCATGCACGCGCTTGAAGCGGTCCGCATGGAAACCGGTGCCGTTCTGCTTCTCCCAGACGATCTCCTGGGCGAGCCGTAGGCCCGCGTCCGCGAAGCGGTCGGAGGTCGCCATGAAGCTGCGCAGCGAACCGAAGACCCACATCGAGCCGGTCGGCGCAAGCGCCCCGCGCGCGAGCGACAGCCAGCCCTCGACGCGGCGATCCCAGGCGAGCGATGTGTCGCCGTAAGGGGGATCGGCGAGGATCATGTCGTAGGGGCCGTGCGCCGGCATGCGGTCGCGGCAGTCGCCGGACAGGATAATCTCGGGGAGCACCATCATGGCGCGGTCCTCCCGATGCAGAGGCGCCCGACTTCGGCCGCCAGCGCCGCGATCTCGCGCGCGGCCGGCGACTGGCGGTCGATGTCCGAGGCGAGCCGTCCGGTCTGGGCAGCGTCGGCGAAGACGACACGCTGGCCGACCATGGCGGCGAGCAGGGGCGGATCGTGGTCGGCCAGCGTCTCGGCCGTCTCGCGGGCGATGACAGTTCGTGCGCCGCAGCGATTGAGCACGAAACGGGCGACGAGCTGCGGCCGGTAGATCCGGGCCTCGGCGAGCAGCGCCAGCATCTCGGCCGAGGCCCAGCCGTCGAGCGGTGACGGCTGCACCGGGATCAGCACGAGGTCGGCGGCGAGCAGCGCGGAGCGCATGAGGCCGGCGACACGCGGCGGGCCGTCTATGACGACGTGATCGACGTCGCGCGCGAGTTCGGGTGCCTCGCGATGCAGCGTATCGCGTGCCAGGCCGACGACGCCGAACAGGCGCGGTAGGCTCTCGCGCGAACGCTGCTGTGACCAGTCGAGGGCTGAGCCCTGCGGGTCGGCGTCGACCAAGGTGACGCGGCTCCCGCGCATCGCCAACTCGCCGGCGAGATGTAGGGCGAGCGTCGTCTTACCGACGCCGCCTTTCTGGTTGAGAAGCGCGACGATCATCGGCGTCCTCCCGGTGGATCGAGAGGAAGACGGGGCGTATCGGGATCAGTGGATGGAGAGGCCCCACCGCGGCGGCTTGTAGCCGTCTGTGGCGGCTCGGCCGGCGCGCTCTTCCTGGCGGTAACGCTGAGGCTTCTGGCGGCGTTGCGGATGAGGTTTTCCACATCGCGCGCGCGCTCTTCGAGGTTAGAGTCTATGTTAGACTCTAAGTTAAGGGCGCGATTTCGTGTGGAGTTTCCGTGCGTTAGACCATGTTTGGGTTCCTGATAGCACGAGCCTCGGGTTCCCGATAGCACGATAGTCCGGGTTCCCGATAGCACGAGGCTATCCACAGCTTGTCCACAGGCCGGAGACGGCTCGAAGGCGAGCAGCGCGCGCCCGCCGATTTCGGTTTCGAGGAACAGGGTGTAGCCGGGCAGCGGCTGGCGCCGGATGATGTCGCGCAGCTCGTAGGCGAAGCGTTTGAACGGCGACAGGCTGCCCGACTTCTGGTGAAGGTGGTGGAAGTCGAAGCGCCAGCCGGCGCGCTGGCGGCCGCCGTGCTTGCGCACCAGGCGGTAGAGCCAGCGATCGAGACCCCCCGTCAGGTCGAAATAGGTCCGGTCGATAGTGAGCACGAGCGCATCGTCGAGGACGGCCTGGTAGAACCAGTCCGGTACGATCAGCTCGATGCCCTCGGGGCGGCCGTTGCGGTCGGTGCGTTCCTGCCACTCGTTGATCCACGAGAAGCGATGACGGCGGCCTTCGGCAGGTTGCCGGATCGAGGTGGAAACGGTGGTCGATTGCAGGCGGTCGAGCGCGGCTTTCAGGCGCTGATAGTCGCGTGCGCTCGTGCCCCGGCCGACATAGGTGAGGATTTCATAGGGCGTGGCGGCCATCAGCCGCGAGGTCCGAAGCCCGGTATCCCGGGCTTCGACGATCTGGCTCGCCGCCCAGATCAGGATGTCCGCGTCCCAGATCGTGGCCATGCCGTGATCGGGGACCGCCTCGACCCGGATCGTCACGTTACCAGCGACGAAATCGATCGGGGCGACGCGATGGGTCTTGGAAAGGGAGAAGAAGGGATAGGCCATGAGATCCTGCGCGTCTCGTGGCGCGAAGTCGCCGGGGAGCGCCCTGAACAGATCGAGTTGCCCGCGCTCGGAAAGGGATCGACGTCGCACCGCCATGAAGGGAACCGGCTGCGGTCAGCGGGCGTAGCGCCCGACCTGCGGACGAGCCGAAATCGCATGGCGCTTCGCAGGCAGCACGGAGCCGCGAGGATCAGACGTCGACGTCACGGAGCCGCGGGCGGCCCACGCTTCAAGATCGTCGATGGCATAGACGACACGGCCGCCGAGCTTGCGATAGGCGGGACCTGTCCCATAGGTGCGATGCTTTTCGAGGGTTCGGGCCGAGAGGCTGAGAAATTCGGCGGCCTCCTTGGTGCGCAGAAAGCGCGGCGGTAAAACGACGGGTTCGTGCGGCATGGAACGGGCCTCCGTGGTGTTGTGACGGCCGCTGCGGATCAGCGGCGGGCAAAGACCACGGTGGCGGAGGAAGGCTGGCGAGTTGCAGGGCGAAGTTGGGGGGTGTCGAATTCGCCCACCACACTGGCGCGGAATCGCGCTAGTGTGGGCGGCGATGACGCAGAAGTTTTCGATAGCCGCCGGCAACCATGGACCGAGCATCGCGCAAGAGCGCCTTGATCGTGTGTCGGGCCGAGGACGCCTGCCACTCGTCGCGGTTGAGCTGGCCGATCTTCAGGATGACCTGCGCGATCTCCTGCTGCGTGGCACCGGCCCTGTATCCGTCGAACGCTCGTAGCATTCGTTGCAAGCGCACTCGCTGCTGCCTTGTGAGACGCTTGTCAGGGGGGATGGTACGGCCATGCAGGGCAGAGAGGAGCCGGCGAACTGCCTCGATCCGGTCGAAGCCATCGAGATCGAGCGGAACGACAGCGACAGCCAGCGCGCCGCCGCCACTGGCGCAGTCGAAGATCTGGAGATGCTGGCCGTTGCCAAGGGCGACGCGGAAATCCGCGCCGGTGGCGTCCGGCGAAAGGTGGATACGCCAGATCGTCGGAGTTCGGGCGATGCTTTCACCGAACCCCGAAGGGGCCTCGGACAGCACGACGACGCTGGTATCCTCCTGTGGAAGCCAGAGGACAGAAGCGTCAGGAGGTGGGATCAGGGGATCGATCGGGAAATCGCAATCCCCACCGCTGCCGAATTCGCTCGGTCAGCGGTTCGGGGTCTCCACGGCCAGCGGCTGATTCTTCAAAATCGGCGTCGTAGGCGTCATTGCGGCGGAGCCACTCCCAGGCCCAGATCGGACGCGGTGAGCAAATCCAGATGCTCATATTCCGCTGAGGAACGCCAGATAGATGCGTCGGGTGTCATCGCGGCCTCCCATGTCAGGGTCGAAAAAGTTGGAGGACGTTCACGGTTCCCGCTCGGGTTGAACTGAGGAAGTCGGGTCAAATTCAACGGGTGATGCGTACCGCGCATCACGATGACGGACGTCGCTGGCTCTCACGTACCAGTTCACGATATCCGCGTTCGGTCATCCAGCGCGCGCGGGCCAAATGAGCGTCATGAACGAGGCGACAGCGTTGGGGATCACGATCCGGATCGAGGTCGAAGAGGATACGCACTGCCTCACGCCAGTCAGCACCGTCACGCTCGGCGTCGAGAAGCCGCATATAGAGCTTCATGTGCTCGCGATCGTATTGCGTCAGCGTCTGGCTGCTCGGTGGCGCGTCAAGGAAGGTCTGTGTTGCTTGTCCCATTACTCGCTCACGATCCGGTAACGTGTTTGTTAACCATCTCTTGCGGGAGATAGCCATTCTTTTTGACGAGAGCAGGTCAGCGCGCGGGACGGGACATTACCTTACGGTGCTGCTCCTTTCGTGCAGGAGCAGGACACCTTCTCCTTTGTCCGTCGACAGGAAAACAATCCCGCCCGCTTCGAGAGCGCGACGCACCTGATCGCGCGTCGACTCGTACACCTCAAGCCCGTTTTGGGATTCGAGACGTTTAAGTGCGGTCAATGCGACCTTGGCCTTGTCAGCGAGCGTTTCCTGTGTCCACCCTAGCAACGCGCGTGCGGCCCGTGATTGGCGAGAGGTGATCATACATGATCACCTCCCACTCACTGCTACACTCGTTCCAGAACTACGGCTTCTCTATTCGGGCCAATCGGATAGCGAGGCTTCCCGCGCGCTCCGCTGGCTCATTTACATACTATAGTTGATAAACTCAAAGTATGTAAATCACGATCCTCCTGCGCATGGATATGCGCAAATTGGTCGGCCGGAACTTCGCCCGCCTGCGTCGGGAGAAAGGCCTGACCCAGGAAGAGGTCGAAGCGCGCTCCGGTTTCAGTCAACAGTATCTCAGCAGCCTTGAACGCGGCCGGAGGAACCCGACCGTGATCACGCTTTATGAATTGGCTCAGGCCCTCGGCGTCAGCCACATGGAATTGGTCCGGCCCGACGATCAGCTTTGAGCCGTATTCCCGCGAGGATCATGCTTCTCTTCGTGGTCGGCACGAGGCCGCCACAGGATGGGATCAGAAGAGCCGGCGGAGCAATCTATAATGCGGCTTCGCGTTGGACATGCCGACGCTGCCAAGTCGTATTTGCGAACTCACCGTCCCTCGTCCCCTCGCAGGGAGACGCCTCAGTCAGACTTGCGCCTGACCGAACCTATGTCAGAGGAGCGGCGGCCTCTGGCCGCTTACCCCAGTCGAACTCAGTTCCATCCACCCACATGCGATGCAGTATGACACCGATGCGGCGAGCGAGGGCGACGATCGCCTTCTTGTGGCCTCGACGTCGCGAGACCTGAGCAGCCCAAGCCTTTAGGGTGGACCAGCGTTTTACGCGAGTCAGTAGCACCTGTGCTGCCTCGTAGAGCGCGCTGCGCGTCATGGCGTCACCCCATCTCGAAATGCGGCCGGTGCGATCCACTTCGCCGGATTGGTGCTTGCGCGGCGTCAGACCAAAATGGGCACCAACGGTTCGCGACCGAGTGAAGCGAGATGGGACATCGACCGTTGCCCGGAAGATGAGCGCTACGAGCGGGCCTGTCCGTCGTCAGGGTTTTTGGGACAACAGGCGGCGTGAGCTAACGGAGGCTCTGGTCCATCAGGTTTGTCACATTAGGCCGCTGCATCTCGATGAAGCAAGCGGCGCTGTTTGATGGTTTCGCGTTTGATCCTTTCCCTTTCCAGCGTGATGATATCGCCGCGCCCGAAGTAGACGTCGGCAGGGGTGAGATTGTCGAGGCTCTCGTGGTAGCGGCGGTGGTTGTAGTGATCGACGAACGCCGCGACCTGCTGCTCGAGATCACCCGGCAGGAAGTAGTTTTCGAGCAGGATGCGGTTCTTCAACGTCTGGTGCCATCGCTCGATCTTGCCTTGGGTCTGAGGATGGCAGGGTGCCCCGCGCGTATGTTCCATGCCCTTGTCGGATAGCCATGCGGCCAGGTCGGAAGAGACGTAAGAGGGGCCGTTGTCGGACAACAGCCGCGGCCGCTGCACCACCTTGGCGCTGTCGCAGCCAGAAGCCTGCAGCGCGATGGTCAGCGTGTCGGTGACGTCCTCGGCCTTCATCGTGGTGCACAGCTTCCAGGCGATGATGTAGCGAGAGAAGTCGTCGAGCACGGTCGACAGGTAGAACCACCCCCAGCCGATCACCTTCAAGTAGGTAAAGTCGGTCTGCCAGAGCTGGTTGGGCGCCGTCGTCTTGTCGTGGAACTCATCGGCGGCCTTGATGACGATGAAGGCGGGGCTGGTGATCAGGTCGTGGGCCTTGAGCAGGCGATAGACTGAGGATTCCGAGACGAAGTAGCCCCTCGTGTCGGTGAAGGTGACCGCCAGTTCCCGTGGCGACAGCTCCGGCTCGTTCAACGCCAGCTCAATGATCTGATCGCGTTTCTCCTCGGGGATGCGGTTCCAGACCCGGTTCGGCCGGGGCCTGCGATCCTCCAGCGCATCGACACCGCCGGCCAGGAAACGGTCATACCAGCGATTGAAGGTCGAGCGCGGAATACCGAGTTTTTGCAGCGTGCGCCGCGCCGACAGATGCGACTGCTCGACGAGCCGAATGATCTCCAGCTTCTCGGATGCGGGGTATCTCATTCGTCGTCGCCCCCATCCGCAATCATGCTTTTTTTAAGAATCCGCAGTTCCAGCGCCTGCTCGGCGACGACCTCCTTGAGATCGCGCGCCTCCTTGCGCAGAACCTTCACCTCGTCGCTGGTGGCGGCGCGCGCCGTATCCCCGGCAAGCCGCTTCTTGCCGGCTTCCAGGAATTCCTTCGACCAGGTGTAATAAAGGCTCTCCGCGATCCCCTCGCGCCGGCACAGCGCCGCGATCGACTCTTCGCCGCGCAAGCCCTCCAGCACGATGCGGATCTTCTCCTCGGCCGAATATTGCTTGCGGGTTGCGCGGCGGATGTCTTTGATGACCTGCTCTGCCGGCGCTTTCCCGGTTCCGGATTTCTGTCTCATCTTCGCTCCTTTGAAAGGCTACGATGAACCAAAAATCCTCCGTTCTCAGTTAAGCCGATTTGGTCCCATCAGTGCTGACGCCGGACAATCTGCAACGTGCCGAAGCACGCATCAAGATCGTCGTGCCGGTTACACTAATCATCATCTTCTAGCTGCTCTATGCATGGCGCTCCCGATGTCCAAGCCTAATTTCATACCTTCAGTGAATAACACAGCATTGGAGTTAAGGAGTTGGGGGCCAGTACGTCATCTTTAACCTCCATCAACGATTGCTGTCCAACTCGGGCTCACACTGCCAGGCGCAAAAAGAGGTCCGACATCGAAGAAGGAGCACTATCATGTCAGAAGCGCAGGCGGAGAAGGACGTTGTTCGACCCAAGATCGAGCTGCGAGCTTATGAAATCTGGGTGCGTGAGGGTTGTCCGAAAGGTCACGACCTAGAGCACTGGCTGCGCGCCGAAGCCGAGATCGTGGGGGAGGGCGCCGAGCCCGAAGCGACGGATGAGGTCGCAGATTCTGCCAAGAAGAAGAAATAATCCGTCGATCGCGCGAGTGACGCCGACAAGCGGGCTTCCTCACACCGGGAGGGTACTCTTGGATTTTCTGGATCGGGCTGTTCAGCGGACGCGCTTTGCGTATTTCTCGATGGAGATCGCGCTTCGCGCCGAGATGCATACTTACAGCGGCGGGCTGGGTGTGCTCGCCGGGGACTCGGCGCGCTCGGCGGCTGATCTCGATCTACCAATGGTGTTCGTTACGCTCGTGAGCCGCCAGGGTTATGCGCGGCAGGAGATCGACAACAGTCATGCGCAGGTCAGCCATGCTGATCCGTGGTCGCCCCAAGACTTTGCGACCGCCTTGCCGCAGATGGTAGCTGTGTCAATCGAGGGACGTGCGGTGTGGGTGCGCCCCTGGCTCTATGCGCTGGAATGCCAGCTGGGGCATGTCATCCCGGTGCTGCTGCTCGACACGGATCTCGCGGAGAACGCCGTGGAGGATCGCCGGATCACCGATGCGCTTTATGGTGGGGACCAGGCCTATCGGCTGAAGCAGGAGATCGTGCTCGGCGTCGGCGGCCAGAGCGTGCTGCGTGCGCTCGGCTTCCGCATCGAGAAATATCACCTCAACGAAGGCCATGCAGCGCTGCTAACCCTGCCCCTTCTAAAAGGAACGCGGCGGCCAGACGGCGTTCACGCGTCCGATCCGATCGACAGCTACGACGTCTCGGCGGTTCGCGAGCGCTGCGTGTTCACGACGCACACGCCTGTGGAAGCCGGGTTCGACAAATTCGACTATGACCTCGTTGAGCGCGTGCTCGGCGACTACATTGAACGCGATATCCTGGCGCACCTCGCCGGCGCCGATGAGCTCAATATGACGCATCTGGCGCTGAATCTCAGCGGCTATGTCAACGGTGTCGCCCGCCGGCACGCGGAGACGACGCGCAAACTCTTCCCAGGCTATACGATCGCCTCGATCACCAATGGCGTTCATGTCCATCGATGGACGCATGGCGCCATTGCCAGACTGTTCGAGCAGCAATTCTCAAACTGGGCGCACGAGCCCGAGGTCCTCGCCTTCGCCGATCAGATCGGCGACAACGCCTTGTGGTCGGCACACGGGGACGCAAAGCATGATCTGCTGGCACGGATCGCGCAGGCGACGGGGAGGCAATTGCGTCCCGACCTGCCGCTGATCGGATATGCGCGGCGCATGACCGCCTATAAGCGGCCCGAGCTCATCTTCTCCGACATGGAGCGCTTGCGCGAGATCGCGAACGCTCAACCTTTCCAGATCGTCCTGGCCGGCCTTGCGCATCCGAACGATGGCGGCGGGCAGGAAGCGATACGCGCGCTGGGGGCGCATATCGATGCACTTGAAGGCACGATCCCGGCGGTATTCATGCCTGGGTACAATCTCGACGTTGCCGCCGCGTTGGTCGCCGGTTGCGATGTCTGGTTGAACACGCCGCTGCCGCCGCTCGAAGCATCCGGCACGAGCGGCATGAAGGCCGCCCTCAACGGCGCGCTCAACCTGAGCGTCCTCGATGGTTGGTGGATCGAGGGCTGTGTCGAGAGTGTGACGGGCTGGTCGATCCCCAGCAATGGTGCCGAGGCGAGCGATGCGGGAGCGCTCTATGACAAGCTGCGGGCTGTGGTGCTTCCCCTCTATCACGGTGACCGGGGGCGCTGGATCTGGATGATGAAGCAAGCCATCAGCAAGATCGGGTCGTCCTTCAATTCTCATCGGATGATGCGCCGCTACGTCACCGAAGCCTATTTGCGTTGACGAGGGACGAGGATGCGTGTGCAAGATGTGATGTCGACGCGATTGGCCACCATCAGCCCGGAGCACAGCGTCTGGCACGCCGCGCAGATCATGCTCACCGAACATGTCAGCGGCCTGCCGGTGCTCGACGACGCACAAGCCTTGATCGGCATGGTCACGGAAGGCGACCTGCTGCGGCGCTCCGAGCTCGGCACACCTCTCGGTGACGGCGGAGTGCAAGAGCGTGCGCGGGCCTACGTCAAGAGCCGCAGCTGGAAGGTCGGTGCGCTGATGTCGGCCCCGGTTTTGTCCATCGACGAGGATGCCCCGCTGTCGCAAGTGGCGATGCTGCTCGGCCTCAACCGGATCAAGCGTCTGCCGGTGCTGCGCGACGCGCGGCTGGTGGGCATCGTCAGCAGGGCGGACCTGCTCAAGGTCATTTCGGCGGGCGGACCGGATGCGGAGATCAGGGGCGATGCGG
This sequence comes from Rhizobium subbaraonis, assembly GCF_900220975.1. Taxonomy (GTDB): domain Bacteria; phylum Pseudomonadota; class Alphaproteobacteria; order Rhizobiales; family Rhizobiaceae; genus Mycoplana; species Mycoplana subbaraonis. The sequence continues at coordinate 30,640 of NZ_OBQD01000003.1, forward strand.
CGGTCTCGCGGGCTCTGCGCGCCCGCCTCGAGGAGGCGGGCGCCGTGCTGCGCCGACAGCCGGAACTCCATGTCGCCGCGGGTCGGGTGCACGTCGCAGGGACCATGCGCTCGCAGGAGGAAATCGACGTCGTGCGGATGGTGGTCGACAGTGTCGTGGGATCGGGGTTTAAGGATGATTTGACAGTGGTGAAGGAGCCTCGATGAGGGTTGTTCTGTTCGAAGCGGAGGATTGGGAGAAGAAAGCCTGCGCAAAACTGATGCGCCGGCACGACGTCCGCTGCACGACGGCTCCGCTGAATATCACCACGGTCGGCGAATTCGAGGACGCGGAGGTGATCAGCCCTTTCGTGGCGTCCCGCCTTGATTCCGGCATCATCGATCGATTGCCCGATCTGAAACTCATCGCGACCCGTTCGGCGGGATACGATCATATCGACCTGACCGCCTGTCGAGAGCGAAGTATCGCCGTTGCCAATGTGCCGGATTACGGGGATGCGACGGTCGCCGAGCACGCCTTCGCGCTGCTGCTGGCGCTTGCGCGCAACATCGTCGAGAGTGTCGCGCTGACCCGCCGCGGCGGTTTCTCGATGGCCGGCATGCGTGGTCTTGAGTTGCGGGACAAGGTCATTGCGGTTGTTGGAACAGGGCGCATCGGCCGCCGCACGATCGAGATCGCGCATGGCTTCGGCATGAAGGTCCTCGCCTTCGATCAGGTCGAGGACGCTGCCGCCGCGACACGGCTGGGCTTCACCTATGGCGCGCTCGACGAGGTCCTGGCGCAGGCCGATGTGGTGACGTTGCATGTACCATCATCACCGGACACCGTCGGGATGATCGGCGAACGGCAGTTCGACGTTATGAAGGACGGCGCCATCCTCATCAATACCGCGCGCGGCAATGTGGTCGACACGGAGGCGCTGGTGCGGGCGCTGGCAAGCGGCAAGTTGCGCGCGGCCGGTCTCGACGTGCTGCCGCAGGAGCCGCTGATCCGTGAGGAGGCCGAGATCTTCCGCCAGAACATGGCGGTCGATACGGTCGATCTCAAGGCGCTTGTCGCCAACCACGTGCTGCTGCGCTTTCCGAACGTTCTGGTCACGCCGCACAACGCCTACAACACCGACGCGGCGCTGCGACGTATCATCGACACCACCCTTGCCAACATCGAAGGCTTTGCGGCCGGTCGCCCGGTCAATCTGGTAGGGGTAGCCTGAGATGTGCCTTTCCGCGGAGGTCAGTCTGGGTGCCGCCGCCGTCCTCATCCCGGGCGGCGCGGTGGCGGGCGCGTCGGCCTGGCGGGCAGATCGCCGCTATCTGATGATCGCAACCCTTCCGCTTCTGTTCGGTCTGCAGCAACTGGTGGAGGGTTTGATCTGGATCGAGGGCCACGCAGGCAACACGCATCGCGTCGGCCAGTATTCCTTGCTCTACATGTTCTTCACCTGGATTGCCTGGCCGATCTGGGTACCTCTGTCGGCCTACTTCCTGGAGGGCGGTGGGCGCCGGAACCTCATCCTTTTGTTCGTCATCGCGGGCGCGATGCTGGGCGGCCTGCAGTTCATTCCGTACTTTGTCCATGACGGCTGGCTGGCAACGACCTTCCTGCGTTGGGCAGTTCGCTATCAGGACATCAATCTGCTCGACGGGCTCGTCTCCCGGACCGTGACCTACGCGATCTACGTCGCTGTCGTCATCGTGCCCTTCCTGCTGGTGCGAGGCTGGGAGATCAAGATTTTCGGCCTGCTCGTCGCCGGCGTCCTCGTCATCACCTATGCGTTCTTCTCCTACGCCTATATCTCGGTGTTCTGCTTCGGCGGTGCGGTGATCTCCCTCTATCTCCTGGCGCTGATGTGGCGCAGACGAGCCAGGCCCGCACTGGCGTGATCGCTGTACGGTCGCATTGCCGGCGTTTGCCGTGCCAAGTGCGAGCGTAGAGCAAGATCCGCACGACGAATACGCCCATATGCACCCGCAGCCGAAGTGGGGCATCGCGTTGCGTTCGATTGCTCCATTTGGAAGCCGCTGATGCTGTTCACAGGAGAGGGCTCGCCAGCCGCGCCAGGTTCTCGCCAATCTTGTGGATCATTGGACGTTTTTCCCAACCGTCGAGCGTGAGCGTCGCGGTGTTGTCGAAGCAGCGCACTTGCTCACGGCGCAACTGTTCCGTGACACCCTTGTCAAAAACGATAAGGCTTACCTCGGCGTTGAGGACAAAAGAGCGGATGTCGACATTGCTGGAACCCAGCAGCGAGATCTCATCATCAAACATCATATGCTTGGCGTGCAGAAAGACCTCCTCATAGAGATGCACTTGGACACCGGCCTGGAGGAGTTCGGAGTAGTAGGATTGCTGCGCCAATTTCACCAGGATGTGATCCGTGAGACGCGAGACCAGCAAACGCACCTCCACCCCACGCAGCACGGCGGTTTTGAGTGCTTGAAGGAGAGGTTCGTCCGGGACGAAGTAGGGCGTCGTGATCACGACACGCTTGCTTGCGCCGTGAACCAGAGCCGCAATTACATTGCCAATCCCTGCGTTCGGGTAGTCAGGACCGCTTGGAAGGACCTGTGCAACGGCCCCGGCATCGGGATGATGGTGTGGAAAAAGGGCGGATACCGCCAGTTCCTCCTCCGTTTCCATGAACCAGTCGGCGACAAAGACGGCTTGCAGCTCTGTCGTGATCGGGCCGACAACTCGTGCGACCAACTCCTCGTTTGCGATGTTGGAGGCAGATAGGGCGTTTGTTATGTTCTGGGAGCCGATATAGCCGATGCGGCTGTCTATGACGGCAACCTTACGGTGATTACGCAGGTCGGCACGCGCCGATCTGTGCCGAAAGATCCCCACCTTCAGAGCGAATTGAACGTCCACACCTGCTCGGGTTAGCAGCCTCGTCACCTGGTGCCGCCATTGCCGGGACCCGATGGCATCAATCAGTACCCTGCATGTGACACCTCGCAGGACCGCCCGTTCCAATGCTTCTATTACGCGCAGACCCGTCCGGTCGTCTGCGAATATGTAGAACAGGAGATGGACAGTTCGTTCCGCATGATCGATGTCGACGACCATGCGGTCGATAACACCCTCATAATTGGAAAGAAGTTCGACGTTGTTGCCAGAAAGCGCGGGGAACTGGCCGAGGGTTTCAATCAGGAGCGCCGGTCCCGCCAGCGAGCCTGGCAAGTCGGGACGGCGGCAGAAGTGAGAATGGGCAATCTCTTTCGATGCCGCGACCAGGACCTCCGGCAATCTGGCGAAGCGTTCCCTGCGCCAGCGGGGATAGGTCGGTCTGCCGATAACAAGATAGACCGCAAGTGCAGGAAGGGGCAGGAAAAATATTAGCAGCAACCAGCTGCGCGCGGCGTCGGGCGAACGTCGAAAGGGCACGACAAAAACCATGACAATGCGGATTGTCCATTCCACTACCAAGTAGGCGATCGCCCAGGCTTCGTTCCCAATAAGCGCCATCGCCGTCGTCCCGTGTGCCTATGTTTTCCGCGAAGGTTGAGGAGTGGAGTAGCAGCGTTCGTTCGATCCCAGGATCTTCGGCTTCCACGGTCCTGTGATCTCCGCCCGTCCGCTGCGCGCGGCGGTGCAGGTGCGCCCGCACCGACGCAGCGCTCATCGTCGCCACAGTATGTTAATCCACCGCAGGACGCGCATGCAGATCCAGATCGCCACGATAAATCCGATCAGGGCCGTGACGGGCAGCCCTATCACCTCAGGTCCAATATGCGCTTGCGCCAACAGCGCGGACGTGACCAGCATTCCAGCCGACAGAAGCGCCAGCGCCGCGAGAGCCGCCCGGCGGTCGAGCCGCCGCTCGGTTTCGTCCGATTGATGGACACGCACACCAAGGGCTAGGTCTCCGCCGTCCTGATGGGCGCGATGAAGCCAGGAGGCCAACAGCGAGGGCAGGTCCTCTGCGGAGAGCGCCAGCTCGGTTTTGAGACGCGCCATGGCTGCCGGGTCAGGCCTGCCGCCCAGCGTGTGCGCCAACGCGGCCTCGCCTTTGGCAATGATCGTAGCCAGCACATTGAAGTTGGGATCGAGCCGGCGCAGGCAGCCCTCAATCAGAAAAAGCGCCCTGACGAAAACCATGAGGTTATAGGGAACGACGACGTGGGCGCCGTCACCGAGCCGCATCACCCTGAGGAAAGCATCGGCGATAGACCAGTCCTTCAGCGGCAGCGAGGAATAGTCGCTGAGGATTTCTTCGATACCCTGCACGAATGCCGTGCGTTCCGCCTGCCGGTCGATCAGCGAAAGAGCGATGGCCGCGTCGAGCATCCATCCGGCGTCCTGGTGAACGAACGCCTGGAGAAAGATCCCGAGATTGCGCCGTGTCGTGTGGTCAAGATGGCCCACGAGCCCGAAATCGTGAAAGCAGATCCGGCCGTCCTCCATAACGAAGAGATTGCCGGGATGCGGATCGCCATGAAACAGACCGGTCGTCAGCAGTTGCTCAAGATAGAAATCGACCAGGACGCCCGCGATCCGCGAACCGTCCTGCGATATGGCCGAATCCTCGATCGATCGGCCATGGCTCATGACCTGGACGAGGATTGCTTCGCTTGATAGCGTTTCGAATGCTTCCGGCACGTAGACGTCGGTGCGCTGCCTGTAGGCATCAGAAAATCGTCGAATGTTTCGCGCTTCCTGGAGAAGGTCAGTCTCGCGCCGGAGATTGGCCCACATTTCGCGGGCGAGGCGCTCGGGCTGCAGGCGGCGGAAGCTCGGGATCGCCGCGCCGGCGATCCGGGCAACGGCAACGAGTATCCGCATGTCGCTGTCGATCCGCTCCCGCATGTGCGGGCGCCTTATCTTGACGATCACCTCCTGGCCGTCGGGCAGGGTGGCGCGATGGACCTGGGCGATCGAAGCGGCTGCGAAAGGTTCGCTGTCGAATGTCTGGAACACCTGTTCGACCGGCCGGCGCAAGGCGCGCTCAAGTTCCGCCCTGGCCTCTGTCGAGGAAAATGGCCGGGCACGCTCGCGCAGGTCGCGCAGTTGCCTGAGATAGTCCTCCGGGAACAGGTCGGGCCGCATGCTGAGGGCCTGACCGATCTTGATGAAGGTTCCGCCGAGCTCATCGAGCGTCTGGCGTAGGCGAACTGGCAGGGCCGAGGCATCGGCGGCGACGCCGCGGCGCCGCTCGGCTAGATAGAGCAGAGTCAATGAGACTGCGGCGGCGACGATCCTGAACAACCGCGAGCTCACGCGCTTTACCCCGGTTATAGGCGGCCGCCGCGCATCGCGTTAGAACAACCGCTGCCGGATGCCGAGCGACGCGTTCGTCAGCGCGATTGAAGAGTCGGCACCCGATGCGAGGCCGGTCAAGGCGCGGATGGCATCGATCGTCTCGGGAATGACGATCGCCTGGTTGTCGACCATGTAGGCGTAGAACAGCTCGTCGCCTTCCGTGCGCAGCATGTCTTCCCAGAGCGCCACCTCGTAGAGATTGTCGTGCGGCCGGCCGAGGTCGGCCATCAGCTCCTTCACGGTATTGATCGCGGTGAGCCCGTCCGTGGTTCGGATCAGCGCGATCCGCGACGAAGCGCCGAAAGCCCCGAGCACCTCCTCCTTCTCGGCCGCCCGGGTCATCTGGACGGACCAATAATGGAGATGCGCCAGCGTCTCGGGAACCTTGACGGCCATGGTCACCACGTCGAGGTCGGGGTCGACGCTCTGGGCGTCTGGTCCCTGATGACTCGGGATCTCGGGCTCGGGCACGAGCGTGTTCATGATCCCGCCTTCATGGCTTTCCCACGGATCGGTGGCGCGCCTCAGCAGCGTGCCGCGCGCGCGTTTGAGCAGGCCGGCCCGCTTCAAGACGGAAAGCGTGCGAACGATGGAGGTCGTGTTGCAGGACACAACGCGCGTCGACTGGCGGCCGATCGCGCTCGCAAAGGAGCTTTCTGCGACGAAAGAGTGTCCGGTCACGGCGTGTTTCTCGCCGCCATGGACGATGAACTTGATGCCGCGGGCCCGGTACCGCTCGACGTTGGTTGCGGCGACGCGCTTGGGTGTGCAGTCGACGACGATGTCCGCGGTCTGGAGCAGCGCATCGAGCGTACCGGCGACCGACAAGCCGGATGCCCTCATCGGGCCAGCCGTCTCATCGGACGCCGCGTAGAGCGGAATCGCCTTCTCTTCAAGCGGGCGCAGGCGCCAGTCGCTCGCGATGTCGCAGACACCGACGAGTTCCATATCAGCCTGAAGACGCACGGCGTCGGCCACCCGCTTGCCGATTACGCCATAGCCGTTCACGGCAACCCGGATGGAACTGTGCTGTGTCATTCCAGAAATCCTTAGAAACGAAAGTTCGATCGCGCCGCTTCCCGCCGCCTTAAGAGGAAAGAGCACCATTTTGTATGCCAGCGCTCGGCGGCTGCATCTTTGATCGAGGTTAAGGATGCACAGTCGTCGTGGTGCCGGCTCGGATTCCGGCACCAGGCAACGACAGGTTCTAGCCAAGATCCTCATAGGTGACGTAGGCCATCATGCCGGTCGCCATGTGGTAGAGGTGATGGCAGTGCAGCGGCCACTTGCCCGGATTGCTGGCATCGAAGACGAAGGTCAGGGTTTCGCCGGGTGGCACTAGCGCCGTATCGCGCACGGCCCCGGAGATTGCGGTGCCGTTCACGTTGGTTACCTGGAAATGATGACCGTGCAGGTGCATCGGATGCGCCATCATGGATGCGTTGCGCATCGTGATCTCTATCCGCTCCCCTTGACGCGTGCGCATATCCGAGGCGCCGTCCATGCCCCATACATAGCTTTGCATCTGGCCGGTCAGGGCGATCTCGAAACGTCTGTCTGCCGGACGAACGGCCAGCGGCCTTACGGCCCGCAGGCGCTGCTCGAGGGAATTGCCCACGATCGGACCGTCGGCCTCGGCAATGGAAGCGATACGCTGGATGGGGGCTCCGGCTGTGGCGAGGATCACGCCCGTGCGTTCCATTGCCCCTTCCCGCAGGGCCAGAACAGGATAGGTTCCGGCTCCTTGAGGCAGTTCCAAGCGGATATCGAGGCGTTGACCCATGCTGATCGGGAATGTTTTGCCGTCGACCGGTTCGACCTCCTGGCCGTCGACAGCAACGAGCGTTCCCTGCACGACGCCGGTGTCGATGGTGAAGGCTGTGGCAGTCGCGCCATTGATAATGCGCAGGCGGACGCGGCCGCCTTTTTCCACTTGCACGACTTCGGGATCGTCGAGCGTTCGATCGTTGGCCAGGTAGGCATCATAATCGATGTCGTTGAGGTCCATGGCCCCCATTGTGCCCATGTCCATTCCGGGCATGCCGCCCTTGTTCATGCCATCCATCTCCATATTGCCGTGCCCCATGGCGGAATGATCCATCATCGGCATTCCGGCCATTTTCCCTTGCCCTGTCGCAGGTACACTCGACCGGGCGTCGTGGGCTTGTCCGCTCTTGAGCCTGGCCAGCAGTTCCTCGGCCGGCGTAAAGGAAAAGTCGTGCAGGAGGATGACGACGTTCTGTTCATCCCGTTCCCTGTCGGCCGCGGTGCGGACGACAAGTGGCGCGGCAAGCAGGTTCTGCTCCTGAAGCGTGTGCGCGTGCATCCAGTGCGTGCCGCCGGCACCGACAGGGAAGGTATAGCGCACGACCTCGCCTGCCTTGATTAGGGCCATCGGATTGTCCGGCACGCCGTCCATCTTCCAGGGCGGCGTCAGGCCGTGCCAGTGGATCATGGTCGGTTCATCGATCACGTTTGCAAGCTCGACATCGAAACTCGATCCAGCGTCCAGTTGGATCCCTTGCTTGCCGTCAGGCTGCATCAATCCGAACACGCGTGCTGCCTTGCCGTTGACCTCGATCGTGCGGCTGGCAATTCCGAGCCTGAGCGGTGGCGCGGCGGCCGAGGCCTGAGGCAGGGCGCCGAAGGGGCGGATGACGGAAGCCGCGCCGACGGCGGCGGTCCCGGTCATGATCGTTGTGAGAAAACGACGTCTGTTCATGGTTCACTCCTGATGTGGCCTGCATCGGCAGGCAAGCTGATCGGTGCGTCTTTCGGACGCTGGTCAGCGACGCAATGCGCGATCGGGTCGTTTCGGTCAGATCAGCTTCGGGGAGGCCCGTGGGAAGGATGGACAGAAATGCCGGCCGATTGGGTCTCGATCGGCAATGCATGATCCCTCACCACGGGGGCACCATCGAAGAGGGCGGCAGGCGGCACAAGGCTGAAGCACTTGAGGCAGTATTTTTGGCAGCACTGATCGAGGCTTCTGTCGGTCCTCTTGCCGCTACCATGATAACCTGCATGCACGAGAACGCCGTCCACGTTGGCGCTTGCCGAAACGGTTTGAGTATTGGCCGGGTCTGGACACGGCAAGGTGTGGGCAGTCGTCAAGGACGCCGTCAGAAAGGCGAATACCTACGCGGCCACGACAGCCGTTCTCAATCGTTCGCAAATGTTCGCCACCAGAGCCACCTCAAATCACCTCGATTCAACTCTAGCGCATCAGGAAGTTTTCCTGTTTGATCGGGATCAATGCCAATCCGATGCTGCAAAGCCGTTCCAGCCAGATAGTGTTGTCGTCATGATGAGACCAATCACGACGGCGTACCAGGCCAGTCGAAATGCGGAAGTGTCGCGAAGACGAGGAAGCCCAAGCCGACTGCCGTAATGGTGGCGACCGCGATCGGGAGCCAAAAACGCACCGGCCCCGTCCCGGCCGCGACAACCAACCGTCCAGCCGCGTTCGTTGTCAGGGCGAGCAGCACGGCGTGCCCCACAGTCTCTCTGTCTGCCGAGACACCAAGGAGCCGCAATGCGCTCAGCACGGCAACGTCGATATCGAAGGTGCCGGTGATCGCCGACGTGACCACCATGCCACCAGTGTTCCCGACCGAAACTGCAGCACTTATGGTCGAAACCACAGCAAAGAGGATCGCAAAGGCCAGCAGTGCCCACAATTCGAAGGGGTTGCGTGGCATTTGTCCAGCGTCGGTTGGAACTGCACCGCGCGACAGAAACACCCCGCCGCACATCACGAAAGTCAGAACCGCGGCAAGAATGGCAAGTCCTGCGACGCCGAGCACTGATGGTGAGACGATCGCGACGATGCCGGCAACACGGAGCACCGAGACGGCGGCGGCGAGCGTGGCGGCTCCGGCCAGCGGCCAAGGATTGCCGCCTGCGGTTGCCGTACGCGCGAGCGCCAGCGTCACCGCCGTCGATGATACCACTGCCCCCGCCAATCCGCCCACCAGCACTCCACGTGTGGTTCCGAACAGGCGGACGGCAATATAGCCGAGGAACGAGATTGCAGCCGTCAGCACTGTGAAGAGCCAGATCTGTTGCGGATTGAAGCCGCCCCACGGATCGATCGCCTGCGCAGGGAGGAGCGGCAGGATGATCGCCGTCATCACCGCCAGCACCAGCGCGGCGCGCAACTCGATCCAGGAGAGGCGCCTGAGAAGACCATGCAGCAGATCGCGACTGGCGAGGAGGACGGCAAGTGCGGTGCCTCCGGCGGCAGCGGCGCGGTGATCCCCCGCAACCGCCAGTGCTCCGAGCACGAACACGCCCAGGGCCGCGACAACACCGGTCACGCTGAAATCCGCATCCTGAATGGCTTCGCGGCTCTTGTACCAGGCAAAGACCGCGGTGAAGGCCAGAAGCCCTGCGATCAGCACCGATGGTGCCGCGACGCTCTTGGCGAGCGCGGCGAACAGGCCGCCAAGAAGACCGGTAATGGCATAGGTGCGGATACCGGCCGTTCTCGCGCCATCCGGGGCGTCGCGCTCGCGCCAGCCACGCTCGAGACCTACCAGCAGGCCAATGGCGAGCGCCAAGCCCAACCTGGCGATCAACGGGTCCACTGTCAGCTTCCCGCGGGCTGACGGCCATGAAACGAAGTCGGCATCATCGCGGCTTCCGGATCATGCGCCAAAGGACGTCGTCGCGGCGCCAGAAATGATGCCAGAGCGCCGCTGCGGCATGAAGGAGGACAAGAACGAGCAACGTCCAGCTCAGCAGGCTGTGAACCGGCGCAATCCGGAACGTGACATACATGGCGATCGTGCCGGTGACCGGCAGCGCGATCAAGACGGCGTAGAGCGCGACATGCATAACGGCGGCAATGATGCGCTCGACGACCGACATGCCTCGGGCAGGCGGCGGTCTGCCATAGGCAAGGCGCATGACCAGTTGCGCCAGTACAAGACCAAGGATTGCCCAGCCGCTCCAGGCATGGACCTGATGCAGGAACAGGTCGAAGGGGCGCGGTTTCATGAACAGGTGCGCCATATGCGTGCGCTGGATGGCCCAGGCCGTCGGTACCTGTACGAGGCAGAGGACAAGCACGGTCCAATGCATCAGACGATGGGCGAGCGGGAATTCGTCGGGCGGACTCCCCCGGTGGCGTCCTCCCAGGCGGCGCCACTCAAGCCTCGACCTCGACGATGTCGCCTGCGCGCGCGGCATAGTCGAGCGCATAGGCCAGCTCGCCCGTCGTCTCGGCATGGACATGAAGCAGCGGCTGGCCCCGATCGATGTCGTCGCCGAGCCGAACCTCCATGTGAACGCCCGCCGCCTTCGATTCGGGTGCGCCAGCGAGCTTGGCAAGCCGCGAGAGTTTGCGGTTGTTGATATGGACCACCCGGCCGGCGTGCGGTGCCGTCAACGGATGGGCGTAGGCCGCCTTCGGCGGCACACGAAGGCCGCCCTGCGCCTGGCAGATCGCCTCGAACTTCGACCAAGCCCTTCCGCTTGAGAGCGTTTCGAGCGCGCGGACGACGCCTTCTCCCCGTTCGGCCTTGCCGCCGATCTCGAGTGCGGCACCGGCCAGCGTCGCCGCCCGGCGGCGCAGGTCGTCAGGGGCGTCCGCTGCATTCTGCAATACGGCGAGCACGTCCAGCGCTTCTAGTGCCGGCCCGATGCCGCGACCGACGGGCTGCGAGCCGTCCGTCTGGATGCAAGTCGTGGCGAGCCCGAACCGTGAGGCAACAGCGTTGAGACGCAGGCCGAGCTGAGCGGCCGCGTTCTCACCGCGCACCTTGGCGGTCGGCCCGACGGGAATGTCGATCACGACGTGGGTAGACCCCGCCGCTATCTTTTTGGACAGCACGGAGGCGACCAGCTGGCCTTCGGTGTCGACGTCGAGCTCGCGCTCGACGCGGACGAAAATGTCGTCGGCGGGGCTCAGATGCACAGCGCCGCCCCAGGCGATGCAGCCGCCTTCGCGTTCGACGACACGCCTCAATGTCGCGATGTCGAGCTCCACCGGCGCCAGTGTTTCCATCGTGTCGGCGGTGCCGGCCGGAGAGGTGATGGCGCGTGACGAGGTCTTGGGCATGAGCAAGCCGTTCGCGGCGACGATCGCGACCACGATCGGGGTTGTCCTGTTGCCGGGAAGGCCGCCGACGCAATGCTTGTCGACCACGATTGGCGCGTCCCAGCGCATCCGCTCGCCGACGTCCACCATGGCGCCGGTCAGGTCGGCAGTTTCGTTCTCGTCGAGGGGGAGGGCGGCGCTGGCCGTGAGGAAAGCGGCTAGGTGGACTTCCGTGTAACGCCCGGCGACCACGTCGCGCAGGATTTCTGCGAAGGCGCGCGAATCGAGCCGATTGCCGTAGATGCGCTGACGCACGCTCGCCAGCGAGTCGATCGCGGGTGCATGGCTGACCCTGACCGCGTCACCGTCGGCAAGGCCAAGCCGCTCCCAGGCGGTTTCGGAGAGGCCGACTTCGTCGAGGGCGATTAGACCATCACCGTCGACCTGGAACAGCGTCGCCTGAACCTCGCCGCTGCCGTTGGAGACAAGGACTTGTGAGCGCGCCGACAAACCCTCCGACCGGCAGACGTGGCAATCAGTGCGCATGACGACGACGGCCTGATGCTGCGTGTGCAGGCGGATGCGCCTCGCCCGCAGGGTCGGTTGAGCGGGAATTGTCGTGTCGGCGAACGTCATAGATCGAACTTCTGGTTCTGGCGGGGAACGACGGCATCCCATCCGAGCTCCCGGTCAATGCGAACGCGCAGCGCTTCGGAGCCTTCGTCTTCGCCGTGCACGATGAAGACCCGGGACGGCGGTCGGCGGAAGCCCGACAACCACCGCATCAGCTCGCTGGAATCAGCATGCGCCGACAGCATTGACAGTTCCTCGACCGCGGCGCGAACGGGAATCCATTCACCATGGATCTTGGTCTCCTGCGCGCCTTGCAGCATGGCACGACCGCGGGTGCCGGCCGCCTGGAAACCGGAGAACAGGATCGTATTGCGTGCATGCGGCGCGAACGCCTTCAGATGATGAAGCACGCGCCCGCCGGTGGCCATGCCACTCGCCGAGATAACCACCTTGGGATACGGGCTTGCCGTGATGCCCTTCGAGCCGTCGACGTCGCGGGTGTAGGTCGCAATCGCGCAGACCTCCCTACATTGCTCCGGGGTCAGGCGGTGGTCCCCACGGTGGGCGTGGAGGAGGTCGGTGGCGTCGATTGCCATCGGGCTGTCGAGATAGACAGGCACCTTCGCCAGGCGCCCAGTCCTTTTGAGCTTCCAGAGATGGTAAAGGAGCGATTGCGCGCGACCCACGGCGAAGGCGGGAACGACGACCGTCCCGCCGCGCGCGACTGTTCGCTCGACGACGGCGCCGAGCGCTTCGGTCGGATCGGCAGGATCGTGCATGCGGTTGCCGTAGGTCGATTCGATCAACACATAGTCCGCCTCCGGTACAGGGGCCGGATCGGGAAGAACCGGATCGTCATAGCGGCCGAGATCGCCGGAGAAGGCGACACGGCGTCCGCCCCATTCGATCTCGGCGGTGGCGGCACCCAGGATGTGCCCGGCATGCCGGAAGGTCAACGTCGCGCCGAAGGGGAGCTTGACCGGTTTGTCGAAGGGCACGGGCGAGAAGAACTCGAGGCTGCGCTCGGCATCCCGGATGCCGTAGAGCGCGAGCGCCGGCTTGTGTTTCGAGAAGCCCTTCCGGTTGGCGTATTCGGCGTCCTTCTCCTGCAGGTGGCCGCTGTCCTTGAGGATGAGCTCTGCAACCTCGCGCGTTGCCGCCGTCGCATAGATCTTTCCCTTGAAGCCGTCGCGCACAAGCTTGGGAAGGTAGCCCGAATGGTCAAGATGGGCGTGCGTCAGGATAACGGCGTCGATGCTCGAAGGGTCGATCGGCAGCGGTTCCCAGTTCAGCTCGCGCAGGTTCTTGAGGCCCTGAAACAGACCGCAGTCGATCAGGATGCGTTTGTCGCCGTTGGTGAGCAGATGTTTCGAGCCGGTGACGGTGCCTGCGCCGCCAAGGGAAGTAAGTGTCAGCATGGCGTCCTTCATTTGGTAGGAGTGGTGAGATCGGCGGGCGAGCCTTTCCCATCGATGGCATTGCGTTGGGCGACTGTCAGGAATTCGTTGCGCGACCATCCGGCCAAAGGTGCGGCGGCATCGATCAGATGCGCCCAACTGCAACGATTGGCGAACAGCAGGCCCGCGGCATCCAGCGTGCCGCCCCGGCTGATATAGCCGCGGGCCACAGTGTGTTTCGGACCGCTGTCGAGCCGTCGCAGCAGGCCGAGCATCGGCTCGGGCCGCGTGTGCGAGACGATCAGGCGCGGGACATCGACCGGGAAGAGGCGCACGAGCTCCTCGTCGGACGCCACAAAACGCGCCTCGATCGGATCGCGGGGAATCCGGAAGCGACCGGGCTCGCTGATCGCCGTCACCACCACCCGCCGTCCATGCTCTTTCAGGCGGTGCGCCGCCTTGAGCGCCTCTTCGAGCTGGTAGGCGCCGATCGCAACGATCTGCAACTCGGCGCCGTCAACCTGTCCGTCGATATGGGCAGCGCCGTCGGCGACAAAACGGACGGCGGCCGCCCCGTCGAAGCGGTGCGGCATGTCGCGCTTGGAGACGATCACGCAGGCGACCTGGCCGCGCCCTTCGAATACCGAGGCCATGGTGGCGACGGCGCTGTTGGCGTCTACCGGAAACAGCACACGCGCGGTGTCCGACATCTCGCCGAGCAGCGCCTCGCCGACGGTCGGGTCCTGATGCGACTGCTCGTTCTTGGAATTCTCCCAGGTATGCGAGGTAACTACGAGCGGCACGGAAATCCAGCCCGGGCTCTGGCCCACCGTGCTTTGGTGGCGCGCGAAGATGATCTCCTGACGCAGGCCACCGAGCATCTTCATCGCGAAGGCTTCGTAGCTGACGATGAGGTTGATCCCGCCTTTGTTCGCAAGGGCCGCGGCGGCGACCGCTTCCTCGTTGAGTGCGGTGATCACGGCGCCATCAACGGCATCGGCGACGCCGGCTTCGGGCGTATTGACGCGGTGGCGGAGGCGGTCAAGGGTGGCACCCATGTGGTTGGAGCGCAGTTCGTCCGGATTGCCGACGCGCACCCTGTGCGACGGATTTGCGTTGACAAGGCTCACGAACCAGCGGTCGAGCGCATGCATGGCGCAATCGGCCGGCGCGCTTTTGTCGGTCCATTGCGGCTGCGGCAGGCTCGGCGCAGACGGCCGGCGCGACGCCAGCGGATGCCGGCTCTCCGGGGGACGCTTCTGCTCCTGGTGAACCGCAATTGCTGAAACGGCCTCGGCGATCTCCTCCTGCGGGACGAACAGAACCCGCGCCGCTTCGTTGAACGCAGTTCGCGCGGCCTCGTCGCGGGACGGATTTCCGGCAAGCGGGAGATTGTGCGCGGCGTTCGTGCCAGCGCCTGGAAAGCCGAAGCCTTTCACGGTATTGGCAATGGCGTAGGGAATGGGAGCGGGATAGACGCGGGCGGGATCGCCCGCAAAACGGCCAAGGCGCTCCTCGGCCGTCAGGATCGCCCAGACGAAGGCCGCGGGATCGCGACCGTCGATCTCGAACGGATCGAATCCGTTGAGCCTGAGATGATCAGCGAGCCAATCGGCGCCGCCCTGCTGCGCAATCTGCGCCCGCTCCTCGATGCGTCGGCCGTTAAGGATCATGATCGGCACGACGAGACCGCTATCCTCAGCTCGCCACCAGCGCGCCGTCCAGTCCGAGCCGCGCTGCTCCTCGAAGGCGCCATCGCTCACGAAAGCGACCAGGCTCTCTCCGGGTAGCGGGGCATGGACGTACTGGACCTCGGCGAAGCCGAGATATCCGCCCTCGGAAATGGCGCCGGCCGTGTTCGGTCCGGCATGGCTGCCGATCGGCACCGCCGGACGGCCCTCGGCATTGATAGCATAGGAATAGAAGTCGGCGGCGAGCCGGGACAACCCTTTCTCGCTCCGGTCATAGCGCCCTTTCTGCGCATCCGAAACGTCGCCGGTCAGCGCGTTGAGCGCCTCGATCGCCGCGACGCAATGGCCCTGTCCCATCACCCAGGAGCGGGTGGTGGCCGAGAGCGTGTTCGCGGCAAGGTAGCCGACAAAGGCCGGCACCATGTTCAGGGAACCGCCGGTATGGCCTTCAGGGGTTGCTTTGAAGGCTTCTAGCGGCAGCGACGCGCCGGAGAGGTCGACGCGCTTGGCATAGGTCATGTGAACCACCGTCCACATCGCGGCGGAGGTCAGCCGGTCGGCAGCGGCAAGCAGGCGGTAAAGCGCGTCCGGGTTCTGCTTCGGCGACTGCGCAAGAGCGCGAATGCGCTCGACGGTTTCGTCGCTATGCGTGATCGGGCCGTAGCCGGCACGCCAATGTTCGAATGCTGGGGAGTGTTCGAAGGCTGTGGACGTCGTCGCGGCCATGCGCTGCTGCCTTTCCTGGATGTGTCTGCTTTCCGATGCCGATGGCATCACTCAACCCCGCCGGTCCACGACGGAGGATCGCTGGCGGGAAAGGAATCGATGCCGGCGCGTTCGACGTCGTCGAGCGGCTCGGGCGGGCGTCGATGACGGACGAGTTCAGGATCGGGAGCGTCGGCGATGGCCAGCGCATCCGTGACCAGTCGGGCGAGCCCGATCGCGTTGCTCGGATGACTGACCGAATCGGAGGAGACGATCCTGCCGCAGAGCGGCGCCAGGCGCGTATAGGAATCACCGGCGAAGATGCCGTGCACGACAGCGACGTCGGGTCGTGCGAATCCAAGCGGCGGCAGCTTTCGCGCCGCCTCGATGAGCGTATTGCCGGAGGAGGCGATGTCGTCGACCAGGACGGGCTGCAGCCCGCTCGATGAGGAGAGGTCGGGAAACGCGATCTCGACGTCGCGGTCGCCATGCCGGATCTTACGCAGCACCGCATGCGGCGCGCCGATCTTTGCGGCGATGGCCGACACCCATTGCTCGCTTTCCTCGTCCGGACCGATGATCAGCGGATCGGCAACCGACGCGGCGATCCACTCCGCCAGGAGCGGCGCCGCATGCAGCGTCAGCGCCGGGATTTCATAGAGCGCGGACAGCGCCGGATAGCGGTGCAGGTGCGGATCGACGGTGACGAGCCGGTCGAAGCTGGACGAGATCAGGCGCGCAAAGGTTCGGGAGGTGATGGCCTCACCCGACCGGAAACGCCGATCCTGCCGCATATAGGCCAGATATGGAGCGATCAACGTCACCGCGGTGGCGCCGAGCGATCGGGCCGCGTCAGCGAGAAAGACGAGCCGGAGGAAGCCCTCATCGGGGCGAGCGAGCGTCGAGACCAGAAGAACCGATTTTGCTGCGACGTCGCACGCGAGGCGGACATAGCTCTCGCCGTCCGGGAAACTGCGCGTCTCGATCGCCCCCAGCTCGCCGGCGCCAGCGTTCGCAAGTGCTTGCGCAAATGCTTCATTGCCGGGGAGAGCAATGATGACGGGGACGGAAGTCATCTGGGCTGTGGCAGGGGCCATCATCGTTCTTTCGCAGTCTCGTTCCGGCGTGCAGCACGACGCGCGGTCAGCTCATGATTTCTTGCCCAAAGGCGAAGACAGGTCTCAGATAAAGCCCGCACGGAAGCTCGATTCTTTAATCGAGATTAAGTTCTTGCCATTGCGTGCCAACTCGGCCTCGCGTGGGAACGGCATTTCCGGTCATGCACGAAGGGATGCATAAAGGCTCCGGGCAGCACCTTTCCGGACGCAATCTTGATCTGAGTTAAAGTTCCGGCCTTCCCAGGCGCGCATTTTGACGACCAAGCAGGCTTCAAGTGACTTTTAGCAGAGAACCTTGTCGATCCTGATGCTCAATAGACGCGGCGATCCATAACGCGCCTGGCTGATGACATAAATCGCATTGGCCGTCGCGCGCGAGAGAAGTACGGGAATGCGGCCCATGGAGAATGAGAACAAGGCGCCCGCGAAGCGGGTCTTCAAGTTCGACATCCTGTATTTTATTGCGGTCTTCTTTGCCGTTCTGCTGATCCGGGATCTGCTTGTCGGCCAAGGCCACATCGAGGACATTCCGTACAGCGAGTTCCAGAGGCTGATCGAAAGGGACGGCGTCGCCGACCTGGTGGTCGGACCGACGGAGATCACCGGCGCTTACAAGCCGCCTATCGAGAAGGATGCGCCCCAGCATTTCTCCACGGTTCGCGTCGATCCGCAGATCGCCGACGTGCTAACCAAGCGCAACATTTCCTTCTCCGGCAAACCGGCGCCGGGCCTCTTCGAAAACCTGCTCTCCTGGCTGATGCCGGCTGCGGTATTCGTGCTGATCTGGATATTCCTGCTGCGGCCGATGATGGCCGGACAGCATGGCGGCCTGATGAGCATCGGGCGCAGCCGGGCGAAAGTCTATGGCGAGAAGTCCGTGAAGGTGACGTTCGCCGATGTGGCGGGCGTCGATGAAGCCAAGCAGGAGCTCGCCGAAGTCGTCGGCTTCCTAAAGGACCCGGCAACCTATGGCCGGCTCGGCGCGCGCATTCCCAAGGGCCTGCTTCTCGTCGGTCCGCCCGGAACCGGCAAGACGCTCCTCGCGCGTGCCGTCGCCGGGGAATCGGGGGTTCGCTTCTTTTCGATTACCGGTTCCGAATTCGTCGAGATGTTCGTCGGTGTCGGCGCTTCGCGCGTGCGCGACCTGTTCCAGCAGGCGCGCGCGCAGGCCCCGGCCATCGTCTTCATCGACGAACTCGATGCGCTCGGTCGCGCCCGCGGCGTCGATATGCCGGGCGGTGGACATGACGAGAAGGAGCAGACGCTCAATCAGCTGCTCGCCGAGATGGATGGCTTCGACCCGAGCGTCGGCATTATCGTTCTCGCCGCGACGAACCGGCCAGAGATTCTCGATCCCGCGTTGCTGCGCGCAGGTCGCTTCGATCGCCAGGTTCTGGTCGACCGCCCCGATCGTCAGGGCCGGATCGACATACTGAACGTGCATCTGAAGAAGATCAGCGTGGCGCCCGAACTCGACGTCGCGGCGGTCGCGGCGCTCACGCCCGGCTTCACCGGCGCCGATCTCGCCAATCTGGTCAACGAGGCCGCGCTTGTGGCCACGCGCCGCGGCGCGAGCGCCACCGTGCTCGACGATTTCACGCAGGCCGTGGAACGTATCGTCGCCGGCCTGGAGAAGAAAAGCCGAATTCTCATTCCACGCGAGCGCCAGATCGTCGCCAATCACGAGATGGGGCATGCGCTCGTCGCCATGGCGCTTCCCCAGACCGACGTGGTGCAGAAGGTCTCGATCATCCCGCGCGGCATTGCTGCGCTCGGCTACACGCTCCAGCGGCCGACCGAGGATCGCTTCCTCATGAGCCAGTCCGAATTGCAGGATCGCATGGCGGTGCTGCTTGGCGGTCGGGCCGCCGAAAGCCTGGTGTTCGACGAGATTTCGACAGGCGCGGCGGACGATCTCGTCAAGGCGACGGACATCGCACGCAACATGGTGGTCCGGTTCGGCATGTCGAAGGAGCTCGGACAGGTCGCATATGAACCGGAGACCGGCAGCTTCCTCGTCGGACAGACCCCGGCCTGGCGACCGCGCACCTATAGTGATGAGACGGCCGAGGCCATCGATCACATGGTGAAAGACCTGATTGACAGCGCCTTCCAGAAGGCACGCGCGATCCTCGAGCGCAACCGATCCGTGCTCGATACCAGTGCGCGCGAGCTTCTTGCGCGCGAGACGCTCGGCCCCGACGAGCTCGCCAAGCTGACCACGGGTCTCGAGCGCGAGGCACCGCGAAAGCCAGGTCTCGCTCTGGTCGAATGATGCGGATCGAAAATCGCCGGATAGGCCTGCTCGACGGGCGCTCGCTGTTTAAGGGAATCTAAGGTGCGCAGATCATCCGTTGTCGTCATCGCCGTGTTGGTTGGCACTGCTGTGGCCGGCGGCTATGTCTATTGGCTCGGTACGCAGAACCGGGTTCCAGCAGGCCTGGCGCGAGTGAATGGAAGGATCGAGGTCGAGCGGGTCGACATCACCAGCAAGTATGCCGGGCGACTGGCTGAAGTCCTGGTCGACGAGGGCGCGAACGTCAACAAGGGCGACGTGCTTGCCCGCCTCGATACGAGCGAGATCCAGGCCCAGTTGACGGCCGCGCGCGCCGCCGTCCATCGCAGCCATCAGAGCGTCGCCAGTGCGCAAGCGAGTGTTGCCCTGCGCGAGGCTGAACTCAATCTTGCGCGAATCGAACTCCAGCGGGTCGTCAACCTCATGCGAACGAACACTTCGACCCAGGCCGAGCTCGATCGCCGCACGGCGCAACGCGACATCTCAAGCGCGTCTCTGCAGACCGCTAAAGCCGCGGTTGAGGACGCCAAGGCCTCGGTCGAGGTTGCCGAGGCGCAGGTCAGCCAGATCGAAGCCGCCATTGCCGACATGACGTTGAAGGCCCCGGTATCCGGCCGCGTCGAGTACCGTCTCGCCCGAACCGGCGAGGTCGTCGGCGCCGGGGGGCGCATATTGACGGTCTTCGACCTCTCGGACGCCCATATGACGATCTATCTTCCGACGGCCTCTGCCGGTCGTGTGGCGGTGGGCTCGCAGGCCCGCCTCGTGCTGGACGGCCCAGGCGGCTACGTCTTGCCGGCGATCGTGTCGTTCGTTTCGGCCGACGCGCAGTTCACACCGAAATTCGTGGAGACGGCGAACGAGCGCGAGAAGCTGATGTATCGCGTCAAGCTGCATCTCGACCCGGCGCTGGTCACCTCCGAGCGCGGCTATGTCAAGGCGGGGATGACCGGCAACGCCTATGTTCCGGTGACCCCAGACGCGCTTTGGCCGACCGAACTTGCGCCGAGGCTGCCCGATGGAGGCTGAGCCCGCCACTGCCGTCAGCCTGTCGGGCGTCCAGCATGCCTATGGGAAGGTGATCGCTCTTCGCAATCTGGCTCTGACCGTTCTGCCCGGGTGCAAGCTCGCCATCGTCGGCCCGGATGGGGTCGGCAAGTCGACCTTGCTCGGCTTGATCGCGGGGGTTCGCCGCATTCAGCGCGGTTCGGTCAATGTGCTGGGCGGCGACATGGCTTCGGCGGCGCACCGCAACGAGGCCGCGCCCCGCATCGCCTATATGCCGCAAGGGCTCGGACGCAATCTCTATCCGACCTTGTCGGTCTACGAGAACATCGACTTTTTCGCCCGGCTCTACACCCAGCCGGACGATGGTCGGCGTCGACGGATCGACGAGCTCATGCGGGTCACGGGGCTGTTTCCGTTCGCCGAACGACCGGCGGGGAAACTCTCCGGCGGGATGAAGCAGAAGCTCGGGCTGTGCTGCGCGCTGGTTCATGATCCCGATCTCCTCATTCTGGACGAACCGACGACCGGGATCGATCCGTTGTCGCGCCGCCAGTTCTGGACGTTGATCGGACGTATCCAGGCCGAGCGGCCGACCATGACGGTGATCGTGGCGACCGCCTACATGGAGGAGGCTGGCGCCTTCGATCGAATCGTGGCGATCGACGATGGCGCGATCATCGCTGAAGGAAGTCAGACGGACCTGCTTGCGCGCACCGGCGCCACCACTCTCGAACAGGCCTATATCGAGCTACAGCGTCCGGAACGGCGCGGGGTGCGCGCGGCGCCGTCCGTCCCACGTCTCGAACCCGACGGCGGCCCTCCAGCCATCGTGGCCGAAGGCCTGACGATGCGGTTTGGCGATTTCACCGCGGTCGACCATGTCAGCTTTCGCATCGAGCGCGGCGAGATCTTCGGCTTCCTCGGCTCCAATGGCTGCGGCAAGACGACGACGATGAAGATGTTGACCGGGCTGCTTCCGGCGACCGAAGGTCATGCCGAGCTCCTGGGCAAGCCGGTCGATGCGCGCGACATCTCGACGAGGACGCGAATCGGCTACGTCTCGCAATCTTTTTCGCTTTACGAAGAGCTGACCGTGCGCGGCAATCTCGAACTGCACGGTCGACTCTGCGGCATCGGCGGCAAGGGGCTGGGTGAGCGGGTCGATGAGGCCTTGTCGCGCTTCGAGCTCGGCAATGTCGCCGAGATGCTGCCGGACGCCTTGCCCTTGGGCATGCGCCAGCGCCTTCAGCTGGCGGCGGCGTGCCTGCATCGGCCGGACGTCCTGATCCTGGACGAGCCCACATCGGGCGTCGATCCGGCGGCCCGCGACCGCTTCTGGAGCCTTCTGCTCGAGATGTCGCGCCGCGACGGAGTGACGATCTTCATCTCGACGCATTTCATGAACGAGGCCGAGCGCTGCGACCGCGTCTCTCTCATGCATGCGGGCCGCGTGCTGGCGGTCGGCGCGCCACGGGAGCTCCAGGCCGCACGTAAGGCCGCAAGCCTCGAGGATGCCTTCGTCGCCTGTTTGGAAGATGCGGCGGGTACGGGTGCCGGCGAGCCGTCCGTGACTGATGAAGCGGTCGGCGTGGTCGAGCCGACCTCAGTGAGGCTGAACAACAATGCCGAGGTGGCGCAAACGCCGCGCCTTGCTTCGATGAAGCGGATCTGGACGTTTGCACGCCGGGAGGCGCTCGAGCTCAGCCGGGATCGCATCCGGCTGGCCTTCGCCCTGATCGGTCCGCTGCTGCTCATGGCGGCGTTCGGCTACGGGATATCGTTTGATATCGAAGGTTTGCGCTACGCGGCGCTCGACCGCGACCAATCTCTGGAAAGCCGGGCGTTCCTCGACCAGTTCTCGAACTCGCGGTACTTCGTCGAGCAGGCACGTCTGAACGACGATGTCGAGATCGACCGGCGCCTGCGCGCCGGCGAGATGAAATTCGCCATCGACGTCCCGCCCCGCTTCGGCCGCGACCTCTTGCAAGGCCGCCGGCCCGAGGTCGGCTTCTGGCTCGACGGCGGCAATACCTTCCCCGCCGAGACCGCGCGCGCCTACATTCTTGGCACGCTTCAGACCTATGCCGGCATGCTGGCGCGCGCCCCTCGTGGCGCCAACGGACTGCCGGCCGAGACGCTGCGGGTCGAGCCGCGCTTTCGTTACAATCAGGATTTCCGTTCCGTCTTCGCGATCACGCCGGGATCGATCATGCTGCTGCTGATCATCTTCCCGGCGATGCTGACCGCCCTCGGGGTTGTGCGGGAAAAGGAGATGGGGTCGATCGCGAATGTCTATGCGTCGCCGGCGACGGTCGGCGAGTATCTACTCGGCAAGCAGCTCCCTTATGTTGTGATCGGCGTCCTGAGCTATCTCAGCCTGCTGGCTTTCGCCGGTGGCGTGCTGGGCGTCGTGCCGAAGGGCTCGCTGCTGGCGCTCTCGCTCGCAGCCCTGGTCTATGTCTACGCCGCGACGGCATTCGGGCTTCTCGTTTCCGCCTTCGTCTCGACCCAGGTCGCCGCGATCTTCGGCACCGCCATTATGACGGCGATGACCGCAGCGCATTATTCGGGCTTCCTGATCCCGGCCTCCTCGCTCGAGGGGCCGGGCCGCATCATGGGCCTGTCCTTCCCGCCGCTTTGGTTCCAGACCATCAGCCTCGGCGTGTTCGCCAAAGGTCTCGAAACGCCAGCGTTCGCCCGCGAGCTTCTGGTGCTGGCGGCGTTCGCGCTTGGATTCCTGCTGCTGGCGCGGCTCTTGATCCGCAAGCAGGGGGCGTAGCGATGCGGCGCTGGATCGAAAACGCCTTCCGTCTCGGCGTCAAGGAATTCGCCAGTCTGTCGCGCGATGTCGTGATGGTGGTGCTCATCGGCTACGTCTTCACCTTCGCTGTCTATTCCGAAGCGACAGCGATGCGAACTGACGTCGACGACGCCAAGGTGGCCGTCATCGACGGCGATCGCTCGACCCTCTCGGGCCGGATCAAGGACGCGCTGCGGCCTCCCTATTTTCGGCCGGCGGTCGAGATCGACCGCTCGAGCCTCGACGGTTTGATGGACAAGGGCGCTTTCACGTTCGTTCTCGACATTCCGCATGGTCTGGAAGCCGATTTTCTCGCCGGCCGCAACCCGACCGTTCAGGTCAATGTCGATGCCACCAGCATCTCACAGGCCGGCGTCGGCACCGCCTATATCCAGGAGATCGTCGCGCAGGAGACAACACGCTTCCTCAAGCAGGCCCCCGTCGAGACGCTCGCCCCCGTCAAGCCGGTGATCCGCGCGATGTTCAACCCGAACCTCGAAGCCATCAGCTTCACGGCCAGCATGGGCGTCATCAACAATGTCACCATCCTCGCCATCATTCTGGTCGGTGCCGCGGTGATGCGGGAACGGGAGCATGGAACAATCGAGCATCTTCTGGTTATGCCGGTGAGCGCCAGCGAGATCATCGCCGGCAAGATCTGGGCAAACGGGCTGGTCATATTGCTGGCAGCCGCGTTCTCGCTTCACGTCGTGGTCGAGGTTGTCCTGCGCACACAGATCGTCGGCTCGATCGAACTGTTTCTTGCCGGAACGGCCATTTATCTCTTCGCCGTGACGTCGCTTGGCATCCTCCTCGCCACGGTCGCGAACTCCATGCCGCAATTTGCGCTGCTCTCCATCCCGGTCTTCGTGCTCATGTTCCTGCTGTCCGGCTCCTTCACGCCGTTCGAGAGCATGCCCCGAGCCCTGCAGCTGATTATGGACCTTTCGCCGTCCACGCATTTCGTGCGTTTCGCACAAGCTGTACTCTACCGCGGCGCCGGTCTCGATGTGGTCTGGCGCGATCTTCTGATCATGGCGGGCCTTGGCGCGGGCTTCGTCGCGATTGCCCTTTATCGTTTCAAAGCCATGCTCGCCCGCCAATCGTGACGATCGCCGTCTAAGCATATCGCACGACACGCGCAACTGCGCGTATTCCTGTTCCGGCAGTTATCGGCTCGCTGCCGGTTCCGGCATCAGGAGCCGGGGCAGCCGGATACTGGCCAGCAGTGTCCCCAGAACAAGCAGCGCGGCGAGGACGAAGCTCGCATCGGGCAGGATCGGCAGATTGAACAGCGCGCCGCCTGCGACTGATCCAAGGGCCTGACCAAAACTCGCGGCGGCGGTCATGCGGCCGAGTTGCGCTCCCTGGCTGGTCGGGATGCCAAACGACGCCCAGTAGGTTGCGACCGGAGACAGCATGCCGGCACTCGCGGCCACCAGCGCGACGGCGACCGACATCAAGACCGAGGTACTAACGACCGAAACGACGACCAGCCCGATGGCAAGCGTCGCCAAACCAGGCGCGATGAACCAGCGCGTGAGCTCCGGCTTGATGAGAGGCGAGAACACCAGGGCCTGGACGACCGCCATCACGAGGCTGCATTCGGCGAACATGATGCCGATATGTGCGGCATCTAGGCCGAGGACCTTGCCGCGCAGCGCCAGTCCGACTTCGAAAACGCCGATCGCGAGCGCCGTCACCAGCGCGATCGCCAGAAGCCGCAGCATCGCCCGCCGTTCGAGCTGTGTGGCGTCCGTTGGTGCATCGCCGCTCTCGCGCCGCGTTCCGGAGGGAAGGAGGAAAAGCACCAACACGGCCGCGATCACGGCCAGGCCTGTCGCCGTTAGCAATGGCATTGCCAGCGAGCTGTCGGGAGGGAGTGTCCAGAGGCTTCCAGCGACACGCACCGCCAGCCCCCCGAGCAAAGGCCCGATGAAGAAGCCGGCGGTTCCAGCGATGTTGATCAGCGCGAAGCGATGGGCGCGCCATTCTTTCGACGGGGCATAGTCGCCGATCAGCGCATACGCGACCGGGGTGATGGCGGCGGCGAAGAACCCGGCAAGAAAGCGGCCGAGATAGAGAAGAGGCAGGCTTGCTGTGATGGCGAACAATCCGGAGGTCGCGGCAAAACCCAGAAGGCCCATCAGGATGATCGGCTTGCGGCCACAGCGATCGGAAATGCGTCCCCAGACCGGCGCGCCGACGAAGATCGCAATGATGTAGACGCCCGTCAGCAGCCCCGTGTGCCATGAAAGAGCCTTCGGCGTGCTCCTGCCGGCGATCTGCTCGATCAGGAAGGGCAGGATCGGCAACGCGACACCATAGCCGACGGTGATCGCGAACATCGCGACGAGGACCGCTGAGAGCGCGCTCCAGCTCAGTCGGGTGGGTTCAGCCAGATCCATGCCGATGCGACCTGCTGCCCAACCCGCAGCCCGAGCGATCGGGCATCGTCGACATCCGCAGATCGGGCGGAACGAAGAGCTGGCCGAATCTTTCGGGCATTCGAGGCCACCCTGCACCAGCCATCGCTGGCGAGGTCAACGGTGAGGATACGTGAGGGTAAGCCTCGTCGACAAGAATCCGATCCCCCGTGCCATTTGAGACGTCAGGAACGGTGACGGCCAGGAACAGACTGAGGCCTGGCTGGTCTGGCGAGCAGCTCAAAGAGCGGACGCTTGTCATGAAACGGCCTTCATGCCTTGGCGCCTGTAAAAACGCAGGAACTGCGCATTGATGGCAACGATGATGGTGCTGGCTGACATGAACACCGCGGCTATGGCCGGCGTCATCAGAAAGCCCGTGCCGAACGTGATGCCGGCGGCCATAGGGATGGCTATGGTATTGTAGCCGGTTGCCCAGATGAGGTTCTGCACCATCTTTCGGTAGGTCGCACGTGACAGACCGAGGATCGCCGCGACATCGCGCGGATCGCTCTTGACGAGCACGACATCCGCCGACTCCACGGCCACATCCGTGCCGGCTCCAATGGCCACGCCGAGATCCGCCTGGACGAGCGCCGGCGCATCGTTGACGCCGTCACCGACCATTGCCACCGACAGGCCCCGAGCCTGAAGCTCCTTGATCTTGTCGGACTTCTGATCGGGCAGCACCTCCGCGAAGTACTCGGCGATCCCCAGTTCCTTCGACACGCTCTCGGCTACGCCCTTTGCGTCGCCCGTCAACATGACCGATTTGATGCCGAGCTGGGTGAGTTCCGCGATGGCGTCTTTCGATTCCGGTCGGACGATGTCGGCGAGCGCGAAGAGCGCACGCGCTTCGCCGTTGCGCACCAGCGCCACCACCGTTTTGCCCTGCGCTTCGAGCTGCTTCAGCCTTTCATGTGTGATGGGTTTGCCCTGTCGTGCAAGATGGCCGGGGCTGACGATGCGAATGTCCTGCCCGTCGACCTTCGCGACGATGCCTTCGCCCGTGATATTGCTCACCTCGCTGGCTTTCTGAATGTTGATATTCCTGCGTTTCGCTTCAGCCACGATGCCGTGAGCGATCGGGTGCTCGGACTGACTCTCAGCTGCCGCGGCAAAGGCAAGCTCGGCGTTCTCGTCGCCACCCGCGAGCAGCACGACGTCGCTGACGCCGAAGCGCCCCTCGGTCAGTGTGCCGGTCTTGTCCAAAACGACTGCTTGAAGATTGCGGGCACGTTCGAACGCCGCCCGGTCACGGATCAGAAGACCATTGCTGGCGCTCAGCGATGTGCTGACGGCGACCACCAGCGGCACGGCAAGCCCAAGGGCATGCGGGCAAGCCACGACCATCACGGTGACCATGCGTTCCAGTGCGAACTCAAGCGGCGCGCCAAGCCAAAGCCACCAGACGAACAGCGTTCCGAAGCCGACGACCAGGGCGATGTAGGTCAGCCAGGCGGCCGCCCTGTTGGCGATATCCTGTGTCCGCGAACGCGTTGCCTGCGCTTTCTTCACGAGATCGATGACCTGGGCGAGATAGGTCGCATCGCCTGTCTTCGTCACTTTGATGGTCACGGCGTTGGCGCCGTTGATCGCACCGCCGATCGCCGTTGCGCCGACCGTCTTGGTGACGGGACGCGATTCGCCCGTCAGCATCGCCTCGTTGAAGCCGGACGAGCCCTCGACGATTTCGCCGTCGACCGGAACCTTGGCGCCCGGGCGGACGATGACGCGATCACCGGGCTTGAGAGCGGAGATCGGTACCTCGTGCATCTTGCCGTCGTCGTCGATGCGGGTCGCGCTATCGGGCAAGAGGCGAACGAGCTCTTCCAGGGCGCGCGACGCGCCCATCACGGAACGCATTTCGATCCAGTGACCGAGCAGCATGATGGCGATGAGGGTGACGAGCTCCCAGTAGAACGCTTCGCCCGGAAAACCGAACGTGACAGCGGCGGAGAAAAAGTACGCAGCCGAGATCGCCAGCGCGATGAGCGTCATCATGCCGGGCCGCCCCTTGCGCAGCTCGGAGAAGAAACCGGTCAGAAAGGGCCAGCCACCATAGAAGTAGGCGATGGTCGACAATGCGAACAGGACCCATCCGTCGCCTGGGAAGGAGAGCACGCCCGAGAGTCCGAGCCAGTCTCTTATCATCGGAGAGAGCAGTAGCACCGGAGGGGTAAGCACGAGGGTCACCCAAAACCGGCGGCGAAAGTCCGCAACCATGGCGCCGTGGTCGTGGCCGGCGTGATCCGAATGGCTGGACCCTGCCGCAGCAACAATGCTGGAAGCGACTTGCCCGGCTTCCTGCGCTGCTTCGCCGGACGCATGGTGGTTATGATTGCGGTGATCGTGATGGGAGTGCGGTGAACTCATTTTTCCTCGTCCGTATGAGCCCGTCCAGACGTCCATCACAGCGGGCTACAGGGGTTCTGCCGCACTGATCAAGGCTTTGGAAGAGACAATGTTTAGATGTGCAACCTCGCTGCCAAACGCGCGCGAATCTTTAATCCAGATCAAGTTCTGGCTTCGCACGGCGTCGGCGTGCGTGGTAAAGATCAATGGAAGTGGCCGGCCAACCACTATGCCGACTTGACGATCGTGCCGGCTTTGCCCTCCAGAATCGCGCGGGCATCTTCCAGGCGTCCGATGCCCGCGATCCGGCCGGGTGTCCCGGCGAACTGGCAAGCGGCTTCCACTTTTGGCCCCATGGACCCGGGCGGAAACACAAAAGCCGCCAACTCGGCCGGTTGCGCCGCTCGAACCGGTCGCTGATGTGGCGTGCCCCAGTCGAGATAGACGGCATCGACGTCGGTCAGCATCAGGAATGCATCGGCGGCGAGGTCCGCGGCGAGCAGGCCGGCAGCACGATCCTTGTCGATAACGGCCTCCACGCCCTGAATGCCGCCCGAGATGTCCCGAACGACGGGAATACCACCACCACCGACGCAGATCGTCACCACACCAGCATCGACCAGCAGGCGGATTACCTCCATCTGGACGATGCGTTTCGGCAGTGGTGACGGCACCACTCGCCGCCACCGCCCGGGAGCCTCTTCTGTCATCGCCCAGCCATGCGCAACGCGCGCGCTCTCGGCTTCTGGCCAATCGTAGATCTGACCGATAGGCTTTTCCGGCCGGCCGAACGCGGGATCGTCCGGGTCAACCTCGATATGGGTCAGCAATGTCGCCAGCCTTGTGCCTTGTGGAAGCGCATTGGCCAGTTCCTGCTCGACCAGATAGCCGATCATTCCGATGCTCTCGGCGCTGATGACGTCGAGCGGGTAGGGAGCAACATCCTTCAACGCCGTCGCCTGAAGGGCAAGCAGACCGACCTGCGGTCCGCTTCCATGCGCCACGACGATGTCGTGATGCGCGGCAAGGTCGGCAAGCGCCGCCGCAGCCTTGCGCACATTGGCGCGCTGCACCTCCGCCGTCATAGGCTCGCCTCGCTTGAGAAGGGCGTTGCCGCCCAGCGCAACAACGACCCGCACGATCACACCCCCAATGTGGCGACGAGAATCGCCTTGATTGTATGCATGCGGTTTTCCGCCTGGTCAAAGACGATGGAAGCATGCGACTCGAAGACTTCTTCCGTCACTTCCATGCAGTCGATGCCGTATTGCTCATAAATCTTCTCACCGATCTCGGTCTCGCGGTTGTGAAAGGCCGGAAGACAGTGCATGAACTTGGCGTGGGGATTGCCCGTGGCGCGCATCAGATCGGCGGTGACGCGGTAGGGTGTCAAAAGCCTGATGCGCTCGTCCCAGACCGAATCCGGTTCGCCCATCGAGACCCAGACGTCGGTATAGACGAAGTCGCACCCTTTCGACGCTTCCTGAGGATCCTCCGTGAGCGTAATCCGTGCTCCGGTCTTCTCCGCCACGGCCCGGCATTGATCGACCAACGCCTCGTCCGGCCAACACGTCTTCGGCGCACCAAGCCGCACGTCCATGCCGATCAACGTCGCTCCGGTGAGGAGCGAATTGCCCATATTGTTGCCGGCATCGCCGAGGAAGCAGAAGGAGAGTTGCGACAGGTGCTTGCGCGTGTACTCGCGCATGGTCAGAAAATCGGCGAGAATCTGCGTCGGATGGAACTCGTCCGTCAGGCCATTATAGACAGGCACGCCGGCATGAGCGGCGAGTGTCTCGGCCTGTACCTGGCCAAAGCCGCGATACTCGATACCATCATACATGCGTCCAAGCACCCGGGCGGTATCCTTCATCGACTCCTTCTTGCCGATCTGCGTTCCTGACGGGCCGAGATAGGTGACATGCGCACCCTGATCGTAGGCGGCGACCTCGAAGCCGGTCCTGGTACGCGTTGAATCCTTCTCGAAGATCAGCGCGATGTTCTTTCCTTTGAGCCGTTGCTGTTCGTAACCGCCATACTTGGCCTGTTTGAGCGATGCGGAGAGCCGCAGCAGAAAACGGATTTCGTCCGGTGAAAAATCGAATAGCTTGAGCACGCTGCGGCCGACAAGATTGACGGGCATTCTTTCCTCCCTAGATCGGATCGCGGATCAGCGGACAAGTCATGCAATGGCCGCCGCCTCGGCCGCGGCCGAGCTCGGCGCCGGGCACCGTGATGACCTCCACGCCAGCCTTGCGCAGTTGCGTGTTGGTATAGGTGTTGCGGTCATAGGCAACGACCACGCCAGGCTCGAGGGCGACGACATTGTTTCCGTCGTCCCATTGCTCGCGCTCGGCCACATAGGCATCACCGCCAGTCTGCACCACCCGCAGCTTCTTGAGGCTGAGCGCCCGCGCCACAACCTCCGTAAGATGGCCCGTCTCCTGCCGCACGTCGATTTCCCCGGCCTTCGCACCCGGCCGCAGCGAGTAGGCGGTGATGCCGTCCACAACGTCCGAAAACAACGTCACCAGGTCGCGATCGCAAAAGGTAAACACGGTATCGAGATGCATGGAGGCGCGCTCGACGGGCAGTTTGCACGCGATGACGCGCTCGGCGGCCCCTTTGGCGAACAGGGCGCGCGCGATCTGCCCCACGGCCTGCGGCGTGGTGCGCTCTCCCATACCTATCAGCACGAGGCCGTTTCCAAGCGGCATGACGTCTCCGCCCTCTGCGGTAGCCAGTCCGTAGTCCTCATCCGGGTCGCCCCACCAGACAGGAAAGCCGGCATCGCGAAAGTCCGGATGAAAACGATAGACGGCGGCAATGTTCACCGTCTCGAGCTTGCGGGCATTCCAGCGCATGGGGTTGAGCGTGACACCGCCATAGATCCAGCACGTCGTGTCGCGCGTAAACAAATGGTTCGGGAGCGGGGGAAGCAAGAAATCCTGCGGCCGCAGGACCGACGCCAGCACGCCGGTTGGCGCGACCGGCAGTTCCGCCCTGCTCATGCCGCCCATGAGGATGAGCGACAGATCGTCGGAATTGATTTCCATCAGGTGGGCGCTGAGATCGTCGGCAAGCCCGACACCCACAGTGTTCACGTTGACCCGCCGCTCCAACAACCAGCGGCGCGCCTCCATGTCCTGCATCGTCTGCGCCAACGCCTCGCGCAGGAAGACGACTTCGCTGCCGCGATGGCGGATCGCATCGACGAACGTCATGTGCTCGACACGGGCTTGCTTGACCCAGATAACGTCGTCGAAGAGCAGTTCGTGACAATTGCCAGGGGTCAGGCGGGTAAGGGCTGCGCCCGGCCGGTCGACCAGAACGCGTCTGAGCTTGCCGACCTCGGAATGAACGCCGTAGGTAATGGTCATCCTGGTTCTCCTTCAGGCAGCGAGCAGCACGGCTGCGCTGAGGCTGGCCATGATGATGACGGTGAGTATGAGGAGCAGCGGCGCCATGAATCGGAGCCAGCGCTCATAGGGGACGCGGCCGATGGCGAGCGCGCCCATCACCACGGCAAATGTCGGGTTGATCAGGTTCACCAGGCCGTTGGCCGATTGATAGGCGGTGACGACGAGGTTGCGACCGACCCCTGCGAAGTCCGCGACGGGTGCCATGATCGGCATCGACAGAACGGCCAGCCCGGAGGAAGACGGCACGAAGAAGGAGAGTAGGACATTGATCCAGTAGATCACGTTGATGAACGCGACCTCTCCCAGTCCCGCAACCTTGAGTTCAGCCCAGTGCAGGATCGTATCGGTTATCTTTCCGGCATCCATGATCACGACGATGCCGCGCGCGAGGCCGATGATCAGCGCCACACCCAGAAGGTCGCGCGCCCCGTTGACGAAGGCGTCAACGAATTTCTCCTCGCCAGGACGCGCGATCAGGCCAATGAGGATTGCCGAGGCCAGGAAAAGGCCGCTCATCTGGCCCATCCACCATCCGGCCCGCAGCACGCCCCAGATCATGACCAGGAAGGTGAGTGCGAACATCACAAGCACGACCTTGTGCAGGCCGGTAAATTCAAGTGCCTCGCCGCCATGTGCGGCAAGAAAATGCGCCTCGTTGTCCGCCTTGCGATCATAGACGAGCGAGCGGCTGGGGTCGATCCGGACGCGCTCGGCATAACGCATGACATAGATGACGCAGGCGAGCCAGGAGAGCCCCAAAATGACGAAGCGCAGCACGATTCCCTGGGTGAAGGGAATACCCGCAGCGTCGGACGCAATGACTGTGGCAAAGGCGTTGACCGTGGAGCCCAACACGCCGACGCCCGCACCGAGCAGGATGATCGCCACCGCGGTCACGGCATCGTACCGCGCCGCGATCATGATCGGGATCAGGAGCACATAGAAGGCAAGCGTCTCCTCAGCCATGCCGTACGTGGTGCCGCCGAAGGCGAACAGCGCCATCAGCACCGGGATCATCCACTTCTCGCGGCCCTTGAGTGACCTCATGGCACTGCTGATCCCGGAGTTGATTGCTCCGGTGGAGGCGACGACACCGATGAACCCGCCGATGATGAGCACGAAGAGCGCAACGTCGATGGCATTAGCCGCATTGGTCACGGGGTCGTAGAGCCCGCCGATCGGGGCCATGATGACGTCGAACACGTCCTGCGGGTTCGCCTCGCTCACGCTATATGTACCGGCAACTGGAACTTCGCGGTCCAGTGCGGGGTTTTGCACTCGTTGGTACTGGCCGGCTGGAATGATCCAGGTCAGCGCTGCGACGAGCACGATAAGTCCGAACAGAATGGTGTAGGCGGTTGGAAACCGCCATTTCCTTGCTTCGGTCGCCGACGATGCGATGCTCATGGTACACCCCCCCTTCTTGCGTGTTGTCACCGTCACCCTGGCTAAGCTGGGGAGGCGATCGTGTTTGAACCTGAGCGTGTCGGGAATCCGCGGATGGCCACCCACGTCGTGCGCAGAGAAGGCAAACGCGGTCGCTCGAAGACCATATCGGTGATCTTCTGGTCGAAGCGCCCACCATTCCTTGATCGAAGTTAAGTTCGCCTGCCGCACATCGGCCTATGCTGAGCCACATATCGATTGGACGCAATCGTGGATCTACACGGCAGCGGCACAACGGATCCGGTCGACACATATGCATGGAATGCAGATGCGCGGCCGATCGCAGCAGCAAGGAGGCTCGACATGCAGTGCAAGACGAGAACGATGCTGGCACTTGTGCTGGTGTTCGCACCGGCAGTGGCATTCGCCCAGAATGATGCGCACCATGACAACCGATCGGGGGGCGAACAGCCTCCCTCAGCAACCCTGAGCGTGCCGCAACAATGCGCGCCGATGATGGAGATGATGGACGTCATGATGGGCGACCACATGTCGGCCTGCCTGGCATCGCTGCCGCAAGCCTCGCAGGCCTACATGCGCGCCATGATGGGCATGCACGCACCGATGATGGAAGCGATGCAGTCGACGGATCCGGATGTCGCATTCGTCAAAGGGATGATCCCGCATCATCAGGCCGCCATCGATATGGCCCGGGCCGTTCTCGAGCTTGGGTCCGACCAGCAGACCAGAGCCTGGGCGCAGCAGACTATCACGGCGCAGCAGACCGAAATCGATGATATGCGTCAGTGGCTGCGGCAGCGCGGCGAATAGATGCGGAACTGACCACGGGCATCAAACCCCGCAAGGGTCGCGGAGCCTCACGGAAGTTCGCTGTCGGAGTAGATCACATGGCGGTAAGGGCATGGCTGCGTAGCTCTGGTGTGCTGATCGCAATGATGCTCGCGATCGGCACCGCAATGGCAAACGATGGCTATCAGAAAGCCGGCGGCCTTGCCGTTTACCTTGGCATCGTCCCGGCTCCTGTCGTCCGGGGTCATCCGAGCGGTCACCCGGAAAGCACAATGCACGGCGGGCCTGGAACCGCGCCGCATCAGCAACACCTCGTCGTCGCCGTTTTCGACGACCAGACAGGCGCACGCGTGCAGAACGCGAGCGTGTCCGCAACCATCAGCGGCCTGGGTCACGTTGGCCAGCAAACCATCCAGCTCGAGCCGATGAAAATCGAGAACACGATCACCTACGGTGGTTTTGTCACTCTCTCGGGAAACGATCGCTACGCCATCGCCGTCGAGATCACTGTTCCGGGACGTTCGCGGCCGATCTCGGTGACATTCTCCAGTGATCACGTCCAATAAAGCGACAAACAGGCGTCAGGCCTTTGCTGCAGCAACGCCCATTTCAATCTGTTCGAATTCGGATCGGAAAGTGTGGCAAAGGTAACAATTTGCCGTTCTCCTGCGAATGACACATCGAACCCTCGTGCGGCGGCCCTTCATCTGAACCACCCGCCCTGGAGTATCAGCCGGCGATGGGCGCGGCTTTCAGTGGAAACTGACGATGACGCGGCGGCGACTACGAACGGAAGATCTGATCGACAGGCTTGCGGCGGATATCAGGCCGCGACACGTTGAAAGCCGAATCCGGACCCGCCGGCTCTGGGTGGTCGTCATCCTTGCGATCGTGGTGCCGGCGCTCCTCTTGGCGCGGCCGCTTCGTGCCGATCTCGCCACTCGATTGGCGGACGGTATGTTTGTCACCTCAGTTGCGACCTCGGCGATGATCTTTATCACCGGTGTGCTGGCGCTTTTGATCGTGCGCATCTCACCGCTATCCCGGTCCTGGCTCCTCCTGCCCCTGATCGTCCTGGGGCTCTGGCTCGTGTCGGAATTTACCAGCATCGCCCTCGACGTCTCCCGGGAGGGTTGGCGTGCTTTCGCCTTCGAGACGAGTCCACAATGCCCGCTCGTTATCGGGATCGTCGGAATTCCGATCTTCTTCGCGATGCTTGGCCTCGGCGGGATCGGCCTGATCCTGTGGAGGGGGCCGACCATCACGGTCGCCGCTCTGTCAGCCTTTTCCCTGCCTGCAACCATGCTCAATCTGTTTCATGGCCTGGACACCGGCGCGATGGTCCTGCTTTGGCATTTCGGCGCGATCGCAATCTTCTCCATGACAGCGGCCTTTTTGCTCAATCGGCGTATTCCTCGCATTGTGTGTGACTGGCTCGCGTTATGATCAGCGAAGCGCGCGACAAAAGATGAACTGGATCAAGGGGGCACAAGCAGCCGTTTACGGCGAGGCAATGGCTTTTCAGCCGACCGCCACGCATGAGTGTTCCTGTGCCGACTCACATTCCGGCTGTGTGGTACTGACCGCCTGCAAGCGACGCTCTTCCCGCTCGATATAACCCCGCGTCAGCGGGACGGCGTCCTGTCGCCTGGCGATCTGGATCTGGAACACCATCATCCCCTGATAGCGGAAAGCGAGTTCCGAGACGCCGAGATAATACTCCCACAAGCGCGCAAAGCGCTCATCGAAGAGATCGACCGCCTCAGTGCGGCGGGCGAGAAATCGCTCGCGCCAATGTCTGAGCGTTTCGGCATAGTGAAGGCGCAGGATCTCGACATCGGTGACCACGAGCCCCGCCCGCTCGATCGCCGGCAGGACCTCGGAAAGAGCCGGTATGTATCCGCCCGGGAAAATGTATCTGGCGATCCACGGGTTGGTGAAACCCGGCGGATCGGAGCGGCCGATCGAGTGCAGCACGAAAATGCCTTCATCATCGAGCAGATCGCGGCATTTTCGGAAGAACTCATCGTAGTGATTGACGCCGACATGTTCGAACATACCCACTGACACGATTCGGTCGAAACGTTCGTTCACGTCCCTGTAGTCCTGCGATCGGAATTCCAGACGCGCCGGATCTGAAGCCGCCGCTGCCCGCCCCCTGGCAAATTCGAGTTGTTCGCTCGAAAGCGTGATCCCGGTGACATGGGCGTCGAAAGCCTCAGCCAGGTAGAGCGCCAGACCGCCCCAGCCGCAGCCGATGTCGAGCACGCGCGCATGACGACCAGGCAGGAGCTTCGCGGCAATGTGGCGCTTCTTGGCCTGCTGCGCCTCATCCAAAGACATGTCTGCTCTTTCGAAATAGGCGCAGCTGTACTGCATGTCCTCATCGAGGAAGAGTTTGTAGAGCTTGCTGCTGAGATCGTAGTGATGAGCAACGTTTCGCCTGGATTTCTGACGGCCGTTTTTCTGCACCCGCCGCCGGAGAGCAAAACGCAAGCGGGAGAGTATCTTTGTCGTGATCGGCGCCGCGTCGTTCTGCTCCTGGGACAGAAGCAGCTCGAGCAACTCCGTGATGGCGCCCTGTTCGATGATAAGGTCGCCGTCGACGAAGGCTTCGCCAAGCCGCAACTCGGGATCGAGCAGAACCCGACGCTGCGCCGCGGCAGTTCTGAACCGCACTGCCACCGCCGGACCGGCCCCGTCACCGAAGCTCCTGGTGACCCCGTTGGCGGTTGTTATCGTGAGAGTTCCGGTTTTGACAAAGCGACGAAGGGTTTTGAAAACAAGGGCATCCATGACGGGGCTTTCTAGTCAACGTTGGTATATCCCGACTAGAAAGCGTGCGATCCCGCCGCAGACTTTAACGTGGGTTGAAAAGGGTGAGCGGGAAAAGCCATGATCGATGAAAGACGAACAGTCGCCCGCCATCTTGATCACCCGCTCGCTTTGGCGCGTCGCGCCGACAGGCGGGGAATGAATGCCGGCACTTCCCGCATATAGCGCGCATAGGCGTCGCCGAATTCGGCGAGCGACTCGCGTTCTTCGTGTTTGGAAAGGCGCCAATACATGAAGACCAGAATGGGGAACATCGCGAGCGTGAGCAGGGTTGGCCACTGCAGCAGGAAGCCGAACATGACCAGAACGAAGCCGACATATTGTGGATGCCGAACCCAGGAATACACCCCCGAGGTGGCGAGCGCGCGCTTGCGTTGCGCTTCGTAGAGCATCTTCCACCCGGCCGAGATGAGGACAAAGCCGCCGCCGATGAAGACGAAACTCAGCAGGTGGAACGGACCGAAATGGGGATTGGCGCGCCAGCCGAACAGCTCCTCGAGCAGGTGACCTGCGTCATGGGAGAACCAGTCGACGCCGGGATAGCGGGACTGCAACCAGCCGGAGAGCAGGTAGATCGTCAGGGGAAAACCGTACATCTCCGTGAACAGCGCCACGATGAAAGCACTGAAGGCGCCGAAGGATCGCCAGTCTCGCGGCGTTGATGGCTTGAAGAAGCTGAACGCGAAGAAGATGAAGACGATCGAGTTGAGGATGACGAGGGACCACAGGCCGTACGCGGGAATGTCGTCTTGCATGGCGCGCTCCTAGATGGAATTTCAGTGCTGATGCGGCGACTGCTGTCGCGCGGACGAGCGGTCGCCGCCGCCGCCATGCCCACTATGTCCGCCATGCTTGCCGTGCATGAAGACATGCAGGAGGGGGCAGGCAAGGATCAGCAGCCAGGGCAGCCAGCCGAGCAAGTGCGCGCGGTGTTCCGTGAGGAGATAAAATCCCGCGATTGCGAGGAAGCCGTAAAGGGCGATGTTGGCCGCGCTGAAACGCCGCCCCGGGTTCTCGTCTTTATGCAATTGGTCTCGGTTTGTTTCCATGGTGCTTCATCCGACAGTTTGAACACGCCGATGGCTCCGCGATGCCGGTCGAATGTTAAGGCCAGTCCGCAGGAAGGTGCTCTTCTTACCCCGGATGATGCTGCGACAGATGTCTGGAATCTTTGATGTGAGTTAAGTTTCAGATTGCTTCCCGGCGAACCAGGCGATGCCTCGTTTCCGAAAGCCAGTCGGTTGCTCTTCGTTCTAGCCATTGGCTTGCCGCCCTCGCGCAGAATTCACCCCCAATATGCCAGGCTGAAACTCAAATTAAGCTGGAGGCAAGTCTTCGAACCCGCGGACCAACGTACCGATCGAGCGAGCGCATGATCCGATCCGAACATCAATACCCTGCATTCGAAGGCGATTCCGCTCTGAGTCCGCGATAAAGCCGCATACGAGATGAGTAGCTCCGCTTCCGACGATGAGGTCGTAGGTGGCCGCGGTGGTGCGTTGCGGGTTCCGCCGAAAATCACGCGCGCCAGTGGCGGGGTCGATCAGCAGCAGTCCCTCGGATTTCGCGAAGAAGGGGCTGAGCATGGTTCTTCTGCGCGTGCGCACGATGAGCACGCCGATGATGCGTTTTCGATCTGCCGGTACAGAGGCTATCGATGACATTTCCATCCCGCGGGAGGATTCTGTGACGATGAGAGGAGCATCATTTTGCCGCTCGCTCTTTAATCTCGATCAAGCATGGCGGGTAGCATGGGCGGCCAGCCCGTCACGTATTCGCGGTAGGGATAACGAGGCACGCTATAGCGACGGATTCCAGTTGGCGTGTTGATCTGGATCAAACCGGTCTGGCAAACAATGTAGTGAGATGCAAAGGTAGCTTTCTCGTCTCGTGTGCAGAGAACCAGTCCAGGTGCATGCGGAGCGAGGGTGCGCGACCTGTGAACCGCCGAGAATTCGATTTTATGCTTCGGTATCTGGCACTGCTGATTGTTAGTGTGATCGCTGTCCTCGCACAAGCCGGACCATCGATGGCGCACGTCGGTCAATCGACACCGAGCGTTTCGGAGAGACATCAGGCTACCTCATTGCTAAAGGTCGCCATGGCGGACGACGACGATTGCGTCTCGGGTTCAGGTTGTTGCAGCGCCATATGCGCACCCTGTGTTGTATCCCTATCAGCACAGTCCCAGGGTTTCTCGCGCTTCCTACCCACGTCTTCGCGCACTTGGGTTTCGCGCCAGGATTGCTTGCGCTCGATCATCCTCGGCCGCGATCCGCCTATCCCCCGATATCAGCTCATCTAAGGCCATTCAGGTCGATCGTCAGCCACGCCCGTCAGACCGGCGTGAACGGCAACACGACCATAATGTGCCTTGCCGATCGCTTCGCGCTTATCGCGCCGAAGGCTCGGTCCATCAATGATCTATTGATTGGCTGCGCAAGCGCGGCCGCCGCAACGGGCCAGGAGCCCGGGAGGTGTAATGTGAGCTGGCATCAAGCGTCTTTATCAGGAGAGACATCCCGGTCGCTCCGTTGCGACCATTGGGAAACCGCTGAGAACGCACGGAATGTACCACCCTTACCAAATTTCCCCATTACCGTGTCCCTCCACAAGACGGCCATGCAGGCCGACGAGGTGACCAAACGACGAGGACGTCACAAACAGGACAATGACAGTGAGGCGCACACCGTTGCCTTGCCAGTCGACGCACACAGACTGATTCCCAACTACCGCAATGGCGACCGACGCGTCGAAGCCGGCCGGGATCTGTTCAGCATAG
This sequence comes from Rhizobium subbaraonis, assembly GCF_900220975.1. Taxonomy (GTDB): domain Bacteria; phylum Pseudomonadota; class Alphaproteobacteria; order Rhizobiales; family Rhizobiaceae; genus Mycoplana; species Mycoplana subbaraonis. The sequence goes on from NZ_OBQD01000003.1 coordinate 69,549, forward strand.
GATTCGACGGAAAGGCCATCTTCAACCTTCTCGACGGATGGGTAGCCATCTACACATTGCTGGAGGACGGCAGACGGCAGATTGTCCAATTCGCCCTGCCGGGCGCGGTTCTGGGTGTCCGTTCATCGAGGAGCGCGCCCGCAACCGTCGGTGCTCAAGCCCTGACCGACGTCGTGGTATCGGTCATTCCGACCTCTGTCCTGACGTCGCATTCGCGTGCAGACCCCGACATTACCATGCGCCTGGCGCGCTCACTTGCACACGACTGCAATCTGGCTTTCGATCATCTCACCAGCATAGGTCGGCGTTCAGCGCGCGAACGGGTCGCTCATCTGCTCCTTGAATTGTTCACACGTTACCGTGCACAATGGCCAGGACATCGCAGCGAGGAAATGGTGCTGCCGCTTACCCAGGAGCAAATCGGCGACGCCACCGGCTTGACCTTCGTTCACGTGAACCGTGTTCTCAGCGCGCTGCGCAAGGAAGGAATCGTCCAGTTCCACTACCGGCGTCTGCGAATAATCGATCCGGATCGCCTCATCGAAGTATCCGGCGTCGATCCGGAAATCGCGATGGCCTGGCTTGAACGACGACCCTGGGGGTAGCGCTTCGTCAAAGGGATTTGGCGCAGCATATACTCATTGCAGGGGCGCTCGCCGGCCGCAGGCTGTCTTGTCCGTCGCGGTGGCTTTCATCGATGGACTCCCGGATGAAATTCCAACCGAAGTGCGAACCGAGGCTCTGATCGAGTTTCCGCCGCTCGCCTATCAGGCCAGGTTCGGCAGCCGTGCAAATGCGTATCCAGCAACGGCGCGATTCTGAAATCGAGCCAGTCGAGTATCCTCAGCGAGATACATCTTCGTGAGCTTTGCGGATCTTCTCGGCTTTCTCGCAATGACAGTCGAGAAAACCATGGATCGGACAGGTGCGGCACATCTCTTCCAAACGCTTGCGTAGCGCTTGCCGCCCGCGGTGGAGTCGCACCGCGACATTGTTGAGCGAGGTGCCAAGGCTTGCTGCCAATCTGTCGCGAGGCTCGCCCAGGATATCAGCCCGCCAGACGATGTCCGAATACTCGGGTTTCAAGGTTGGAAGCAGACGATACAGACAATTGCAGACCGCTGCATCGAGCTCGGCGTCAACAGGTTCACTCTCGATCTCGGCGTCGTCGACAGCGGTTTCCCGACGCCGTCGCCTGCTCAAGTTCCGCTGATGGTCAACAAGGGTGGTGGCGAGGATGCGGCCCAGCCAGCCCCGAACGGTGCGGATATCTCTGAGTTGAGATGCGCGCTCCAGCGCCCGAAGGGAGAAGCGCTGCAACACCTCCTCCGCATCGTCGCGATTCCTCAGGCGGCGCTGGAGGAAGACCAGCATTTCCTCTCTCGCCTCGACAAGCGCCCGCTGGACGGCAGCATCAAGAGGTTTCGCGGCATCGTCAGACTTACCGGAACGTTGCGTATCCATTCTCTTGCCTCCAGCTTCGGTCATCCTCCGCATTTTCCTCCTGCACGGGGCAGCTCCCAAAATTCGCCTGATGTTGGACAGGCGCGGCTGATAAGTCTTTAACTCTAATCAAGTGTCATGGCCCCACTACGAACAGGATAAGCACGCCAGCGATGCGATCCGACAATGCCGATCAGGTGGGGCTCTGTTCTATCGCACGGTCTCGCGGCCTCATGCAGGAGCTGCGATCCAAGAGCCGTGCATTATCGTGCCACAAGCCGACCCGTTACTCTCTGACCCGTACGACGCAGCTTGGTGGCCACATGCCAACAGATTACTTTATGATCGCTGCTCGCTAGGCAGCCGAGACGAAGAGCGGAGTGACTGCAGAGCGAGCGGGGTCCGACAACCCGACAACATTGTCAGGTTCGCCGTGAGGCGCTCCATCAAGGGATGATAAGGAGGCCGATCACCGTGCCGGCAAACAGATTGTGGAAGGAGATGAAGGCGAGAAGTGCTGCCGCCAGCATCGGGCTGACGATGCTTTCCAGATCGTAGGCCGCCGGGATAGCGACAGCGCGCGCGTATACTCCTTTTCTTCCAGCAATATGTTGGAGATCGTCGCCTGGAAGGTCGGCGTGAAGGCGGCCGAGGCCGACTGCAGGACGAGGATTCGCACATAGACCTGCCAGATTTCGGTAACGAGGGGCAGCAACACAGACACGGAAGCGCGCACGAGATCGAGCGCCACCAACATGGCTCGCTGCGGCACGCGCTCGGCGAAAGCCGATGCGATGGGCGCGACGGCCACATAGGCGATCATCTTGATGGCGAGCGCGTCCGCCCGGCACCGCGCCGGCGTGGGCCCCGGCCAGCTCGATCCCTTGGGCAAGAAAGAGATGGCGATAGGTCCGGTTCTTGAGGATCGCGAAGATCAGAGATATTTCGCTTCCTTGAACACATCAACCGAACCGCTTTTTTGGCGCGGAAGGGACCCGACTGTTTCCTCAAGGCAATGATCGAAATGATCGAGGCATCGTTTTGCTTCTTCGATCATTTCGATTACGCTGCCACGGTGACCTCGAGCACGCTTCAGGCGCTTTACAATGTGTGGGTGTGTTTCATGAAGGTTTGAAGTCGAACCCCTACCAGCAATCCTATCCGCCGTAGACGATAAGGCGCCGCATTTCGCCATAAGACACCTAGCCCTCACACTCCGTTGGACATAATCGACCATCTTCTCGATGAAGCAGACCCGGCAATATACTTACCGTCTGCTCAATAGATATTCCCGCAGCCTTCCACGCAATCATCGGGATTGGCGCGCCCGACCGCCTCAGCGAGCAGCATCGCTAGCATTTAAGACCCCCTTGTTTGATGCAGCGCAAATTCGTCACGCTGGATCTGCGCTAGGTTTGCCCCAGTTTCGATGTTCAAGTAAACCGAAGGATGAGCCGAGGTGGCCGCCGGCGTGACAATGGTCAAGGCGTTCAGAGGGTCGCACGGGTGGGCGACCTCCTTGCGGCGCGGGTTTATCCTTTTCCTCGCCATCGCGTTCGGGCTTACGGCGTTTCTCACAGATGGCGGGCATCAAGCGCGTGCTGCTTCAACGGACGGCATCCCGGCGCTCATGACTCAAGCTGCGGATTGTGCCGACCTCCTCGTGCGCATGCCCTGCGACAACGATACCCAACGCGGCTTCGAGCACCCGTGCGACAGCGGTCACTGCCTGTCGGGCCTCGGGTGCTTCCTCTGCGCTCCGCTAAACACGGCCTGGAGCTGGCGCATGTTGAACGGCGAAACCGTCTCGCCGGCTGCATCGCCGGTGCCCTCATCCGCGGAGTTGCGTCGTCAGAAGCGACCTCCGCGATCCACCTTGATCATCTGAGCACCTTCGGCCTGTTCAGTCCGTGTGCTCCAGCCGAACCGAGGACCGGCACAATGCCGTAGTCTTCCGACCGTGCGCGTCCCAGGCCGCCCAACGATACGGCCGAGGAGACGAGCCGTTCTGCGTGACGCCGACGTGACATAGCCTCTAATCGTCGGCAGCCGGCGAGCCAGAAGGGGCCATGCACGGACCTTGCCGAATCGGTAGGCAGCGGCACGCGAGGAAGTCTTCGGCATCCGCACGCCGGGCCAATCTTTCCAAACTCACCTCAAGATGTGCTCGACGAGCCGGCAAGGCTGCGAGCCGAGGAGCTGAATACCATGCTAAAGACCCACTCGACCCGTTCGATTTCCATCACCGCGGCAGTCCTGACAGCAACCGCGATTCGCAGACGTGCGGCCATGCTGGCCTTCGCGACGGCATCCGCCCTGGTGCTTGCTATTCCGTTCGCCGCCACCGTCCGAGCGGAGCCTGCTGCAACCGGCTTCGTCCGCACCGAACTCCAGCAGGTCGTCGTCAATCTCGTGGTCAACGCCATCCATGCCATGCCCGACGGCGGCAGGTTGACGATTGTAACGCGGGACGGCGAACGCAGCGGGCGGACCGGGGTCGAGATCGTCGTCAGCGATACGGGCGTTGGCATGGCGGCTGACGTGGTGGCGAAGGCCTTCGACCCGTTCTTCACGACCAAGCGTCAGGAGGGGACGGGCCTCGGCCTGTCGATCAGCCAGACCCTGGTGACGCGACAGGGCGGTGCGATCTCCGCGACAAGCTCGCCCGGCAGCGGGGCAAGCTTCACCATCTGGCTGCCGGAAGCAGCCTGACCGGACATTTTGTCCCTCCCGATGCGGACAAAATGTCTGCGTTACCCCTGGGCTTTCGCCGAACCCCTTGATTGCATGCTGATTTCTTCCTGGCACGCACCTTGCAAAGCCGTTGGCGGGGGCGGTGCCTGCCGCGTGCACGGAGGATGCAAGCGGTGCGGGTGCCTGAGGGCGATCCCGCCCGCCTCTCATATCGTGAATCTTCGCATCCGAGAGGGTGCGCGGCGGAGGAGACCCAATGACCGCATCAACCGAGACCTATGCCGGTTCCCAATCCGGCGGCATCCTCGACCGGGAGCGCATCATCGCAAAGCCCGGGTTCAACCGTTGGCTGGTGCCACCGGCAGCGCTCGCCATCCATCTGTGCATCGGCATGGCCTACGGCTTCAGCGTGTTCTGGCTGCCCCTTTCCAACGCGCTCGGAGCCGATCAGGCCGCAAGCTGCGCAGACATGTCGCTCGTATCCGCGCTGTTTACCACGAACTGTAACTGGCGGGTCTCGGACCTTGGCTGGATCTATACGTTGTTCTTCGTGCTGCTCGGATCGTCCGCCGCCATATGGGGCGGCTGGCTGGAGCGGGCCGGCCCCCGCAAGGCCGGCGTTGTCTCGGCCGTCTGTTGGTGCGGCGGCATCGCGGTCGCGGCACTGGGCGTCCTCAGTCATCAGCTCTGGCTGATGTGGCTCGGCGCCGGCGTCATCGGCGGCGTTGGTCTCGGCCTCGGTTACATCTCGCCGGTTTCGACACTGATCAAATGGTTCCCGGACCGCCGCGGCATGGCGACCGGCATGGCGATCATGGGCTTCGGCGGGGGCGCGATGATCGGCGCCCCGCTCGCCGACATGTTGATGAACGCCTTCAAGGGGCCGGATTCCGTCGGCGTGTGGCAGACCTTCCTCGTGATGGCGGCGATCTATTTCGTCTTCATGATGGGCGGTGCCTTCGGCTACCGCATTCCGCCGGCCGGCTGGCGTCCCGAGGGCTGGACGCCGCCCTCGAACACAAAGTCGGCGATGATTACTGCCCACCATGTCCACCTGCGCGACGCCCACAAGACCAAGCAGTTCTGGTTGATCTGGGCGGTGCTCTGCCTCAACGTTTCGGCAGGCATCGGGGTGATCGGCATGGCGTCGCCAATGCTGCAGGAAATCTTCGGCGGCCGTCTCATCGGACAGCCCGAATTGACCTTCACCGAGCTCAACGCGGACCAGAAGGCCGCGATCGCGGCGATTGCGGCGGGTTTTGCCGGCCTGCTCTCGCTCTTCAACATCGGTGGACGGTTCTTCTGGGCATCGCTTTCCGACAGGCTCGGCCGCAAGAACACCTATTACACCTTCTTCATTCTCGGCATCGCGCTCTATGCGCTGGCCCCGACGGCGGCACACCTGGGCAGCCAGGTTCTGTTCGTCGGCATTTTCTGCATCATCCTGTCGATGTACGGTGGGGGCTTTGCAACAATTCCGGCCTATCTGGCCGACATCTTCGGCACGCAGTTCGTGGGCGCCATCCACGGCAGGCTGCTGACGGCCTGGGCGACGGCGGGGATCATCGGCCCGGTCGTTGTCAACTACATCCGGGAGTTCCAGATTTCCGCCGGCATTCCGCGCGACCAGGTGTACGACTTCACCATGTACATCCTCGCCGGCATGCTGGCGCTCGGCCTTGTCGCCAACGCGCTGGTGCGGCCGCTCTCGGAAAAATGGTACATCAAACCGGAAGAAGTCGCCGCCCTTCAGGCGAAGTCCGCGGCCGCGCAGGCAGGCCCCACGGGATCCTTCGGCATCGGCAAGGGCGGGCTTGACGGTCAGGCCGTACTCGCCTGGGCCGTCGTCGGCATTCCGATCCTCTGGGGCGTGTGGATCACGCTGCAGAAGACGGCCGCGTTGTTCTGACGCGATCGAGACGAAGGCATTTCGGCAGCCCCGGCCATCGGCCGGGGCTCTTTGCGTCGCTGCGAGAGCTGATTACTTTGCTGCAGCGTTGTACTTGGCATCCACCTCGTTGATCGCCTTGACGTTACCGGCCGAACGGCCGTTTTCGTCGAAGGTCTGCGCGAGGTAGGCGTCGGCAATGGCCTTGGCCAGTTCCGGGCCGATTACCCGCGATCCCATGGTGATGATCTGGGCGTTGTTGGAAAGTGCGGCGCGCTCGGCCGAATAGGTGTCGTGCGTCAGCGCGGCGCGAATGCCCGGCACCTTGTTGGCGGCGATGCAGACGCCGATGCCGGTGCCGCAGACGAGGATGGCGCGGTCGTATTCGCCGGCGATGACGGCGGAGCCGACACGGTCGGAGAGGCTGGCGTAGAAGGCGTCCGGGCCGGCGTCGGTGCGCGAGACTTCGTGCACCTCGTGGCGGTCCTTGAGGTAGTCGGCGAGTACCTTTGCGAGGCCTTCGCCCGCGCTGTCACCGGCAATAGCGAGTTTCATGAGAGATCTCCTTTCAGATCTTTGCGGCGCAACGCGCCAGGATGTCGAGATAGCCCTCAACCTTCCAGGCTGAGCGGCCGATGAAAAGCCCGTCTATGTTCGGGCAGGCGATCAGTTCCTCGCAGTTCTGCGGGTTTACCGAACCGCCGTAGAGGCAGGGAATGCGGCGGCCGAGAACGTCTTCCGCCACCTTGGCGATCTCGGCATGGCGCGCGTCGGCATAGTCGGCGGTCGCCGGGATACCCTTTTCGCCGATCGCCCAGACGGGCTCGTAGGCCAGCAGGATTTGGGCCTCTTTCTGCGCCCCCTCGAGCTTGGCGAGCGCACCGCGCACCTGTTTGGCCAGCACTTCGGCGGCGTTGCCGCTCTCGCGGTCAGCAAGCGTCTCGCCGATGCAGATCAGAGGCACCAGGCCGTGGCGAACGGCCGCTTCCGTCTTGAGGCCGACCGTCTCGTCGGTCTCGCCGAAATGCTCGCGGCGCTCGGAATGGCCGAGCTCGACGAGATCGAGATTGCAGTCCTTCAGCATGACCGGGGAGACCTCGCCGGTCCAGGCGCCCTCGTCGGCCCAATGCATGTTCTGTGCACCGACCTTGACGGAGGTGGCCGACAGCATCGCTTTGACCTCGCGCACAGCGGTGAACGGCGGAATGACGAAGCGCTGGATGCGGGCGTCGCGGCTGCCGTCGGCAGCCTTCAGGCCTTCGGCGAAGATCTTCGCCTCCGCCAGCGTCTTGTTCATCTTCCAGCTCGTACCGACCCAGAACGTCCGGCTTTGGCTCATGTCGTTGTCTCCTTTGCGATCCTGACCGCCGTTCCGCCGCCGTCCAGTTCGGCTGCGGTGTCGGGGGGCAGGGGTTTGTCGGATATGATCGTGTCGAATTCGGCGAGGTCGGCAAGGACATGCAGCGCCGTGTGGCCAAAGCGGCGGCTGTTGATCACGAGGCACTTCTGGCCGCTCGCGGCCATCATCGCCTGCTTTGAGCGGACCACCGCTTCGTCCATGTGATAGGCGAGCCGGCCCGAAGCGGCGGGCGCGGAAATAAAGGCGATATCTGCACGCAGACGCGACAGGGCGGCTTCCGTGACGATGCCGAAATAGGCGTTGAACTTGGCGGAATAGACGCCGCCCGTGCCCATCAGCGTCACTCCCGAGACGGTCCTGGCGCGCTCCATGATCGCGGCATTGTTGGTGATGATGGTGATCGGCTTCTTTTCGCAGAGGACGTCGCCGAGCACAGACGCCATCGAGCCGTCGTTGATCATCACGGTCATGCCGGGTTCCACCAGGCTTGCCGCTGTCTCCGCCAGCGCGCGCTTGACGTCGGATTCCTGCAGCTCGCGAAACCGGAAGTCGCTTTCGAATTGCGTGCCGGCATCGATCGTGGCGCCTCCGCGCACCTTGCGCAGTACGCCCGCGCGTTCGAGATCGTCGAGATCGCGATGGATGGTCATCTTGGAAACGCCGAAGCGCGCCGCGATGTCGTCGAGTTCGACGGCCCGGCTTTCGACCAGAAGATTGATGATCTCCTGCCTGCGCTCTTCCCGTTTCACCGCGCTCTCCATGTTACGCCGCTGCCGGCTATAGCATTGTTCATGGTGAATTATAACATAAATTTTGTGATTTTGTGACTTTCCTCACGTGGAGCTTTGCAGCAACTGACGCGCGGTGCGCTCGTCCGTGATCAGCCCGTGGAGCTTGTGGCTGTGCAGCACGGCGCGGATCGCCTCGGTCTTCAGCGGGCCGCCCGCAATGGCGACGATTCGGTCCTTGCCGGTCTCGGAGAATGACGCCGCAAGCGTTCTCGCCGTCACCGATGTTTCGAGGATGCGGCCCTTGCTGTCGAAGAAGTGGCCAAGCAGTTCGCCGATGCCGCCGAGGGCTGCGATCTCCTCCAGTTCGTCCGGCTGCAGCATGCCCGATTTGACGAGATGCGCCTGGTTGTCGACGGTGCCGATGCCGACGATCTTGAGGTCGGCGCTGCGAGCGAGGTCGAACACCTCGCTGACGCCACGCTGCGAGAGCAGCACTTCGCGGTCTTCCTCGGTATTGGCGAAGAAGGGGACGGGCATCACATAGGCCTGCGTGCCGGTCTTCTCGGCCAGGCGATGCATGACGTCGTAGGGGTTTGCGGCATAGTTGCGGGTGAGACCTCCGAGCAGCGAGACAAAGCGTGCCCCGCCGGCGGCGATGCGCGGCAGATGATGAACGGCGGCCGAAAGCGTGCGGCCATGCCCGAAACCGATGACGGACGCTTCGCCCCGTTCGATCTCGCGCTTCAGGAAGTTCGCGCCTGCGTGACCCAGCGTCGTCAGTGCCAGCGGGTCGTCGTCGATATCCGGCGACACCTCGCAATAGTCGAGCCCATAACGGGTCGAAAGCTCGACCTCCAGGTTGGCGCATTCGGCAATCTCGCCGTCGATGCTGACCTTGACCACGCCATCGGCGACGGCCCGGGCGATCAGCCGATGCGCCTTGACGGAGGGAACCCCGAGCCTTTTTGCGACGGCGGACTGGGTGAACCCGCCGACGTAATGCAGCCAGGCGGCGCGGACGGCGAGAGATTCTTCATTGTCGGTCATCGCGATGTCCTGTCCTGCTCTGCAACCTGGGGCGGTCTTCAGGCCAAGTCTTAGGACATTTCCGCTTTTCCCCGAAAGTGCCCCAACTCTTTGTTTTGTCACAAATCCGCACGCAATTTTTCGCCGTGCGTCCTGGCCTGGTTGCATCCGCCTTGCCGATGGCCGCGTGACAGCTAGCCGAACTTCAGATCGGACGCGCCGGTATCGATATGCGGAGCCCAGAAGGCGATGCTCTCGGCGATCTGCGCGACGACCTGCCGGTCGTTCGGCTCGCGTTCCTTGAAGGAAAGTTCAAGGCAGATCTCGTTGTCGATAGCGCCGCCCTCGGCAAAGGCCGTCAGCAGCGGTTCCGGCTGGATGCGGCCCCTGGCGTTGAACTCCGCCGTAAACGGGCGGTGGCCGCCCTTGTCCATCAGGCTCTGCTTGATGTGGATGATCGGTGAGACCTTCGGCACGGCGCGGGCCCAGGCATAGGGCTCGTAATCGTCGGGGTTTGCGGAGGTGACGTCGCCATGGTCGATGTCGGCCATCATCCACATGGGTATGGCCATGTTCGCAGACGTCAGCCGATCCTGAAGCGACAGGCAGGCCTCGATCGTCTCGCCGAATTCGCGGCCGATGCTCATCGGCTCCCAGAAGACATAGGAGAGGCCGGCAGACCTGGCGTGCTCGGCCACCTCCGCCCAGCAGTCGATGGCGATCTGTATCAACGCTTCGCGGCGGACCGGATCGTCAAAATCCCTGTAGGTGAAGATCGCGAACTGGGTGCCGACGGAGGACCCGCCGAGATCGCCAATGATGTCTGCGAAGGTCTTGAACCAGTCGACATAGTAGCGGCGCACGTCCGCGTCCGGATGGCCGAAATGGTTGAGCCTGCCATAGGGGCCGGTCATGCCCGAGGTGACACGCACGCCGGTGCGCTCCAGCGCCTTGTCCATCTGCCGCGTCAGGCGGCGGATCGTGGAGGCGCTCCAGCTCGGATTGATGAACTCGTGGGTGAGCTGTAGGTCGCGCAGCTTGAGATCGCGCGCGACTGTTTCGATCAGGTCATCGGGCTCGGCGAAGCGGTTGACCAGCGGATTGGTGTTGAGCGAGAGCGTCAGCGGCATGGTCGTCCTCAGGCAGCGGCAAGGCGGGCGGCATTGAACCAGTCGGCGAAGGCCGCGCGCTCGGCTTCCGTCAGGTGAAGGTAGTGTTTCGTGCGACGGTAGAGGATATCGTCGGCCGTCTGCGCCCATTCGTGGGCTGCGAGATAGCGGGCCTCGGCCTCGTAGAACTGGCCGCCGAAATGGCTGCCAAGGCCTTCGAGGCTGGTGGCGCCGGCAACGACGGCCTTCGTGCGCGTGCCGTAGAGGCGGCCATAGTGATGCACCAGCTTGCGCGGCATCCAGGGATAGGTGTCGCGCAAGCTGTTGGCGAAGGTCTCGTAGTCGGCGTTCGGCATGTCGCCGCCGGGAAGCGGAGCCTTCTCGGTCCAGTCGCCGCCCATGCTCGGGAAGACGTGCTTGAGGCGCTGCATGCCGCGCTCGGCAAGCTCGCGGAAGGTGGTGATCTTGCCGCCGAAGACGTTGAGCAGCGGCGCACCGCCGGTCTCGTCAAGGTCGAAGACGTAGTCGCGGGTGACGGCGGACGGATTGCCCTTGCCGTCGTCGAACAGCGGGCGCACGCCGGAGAAGGAGTGCAGCACATCCTGCCGGCGCAGCTTTTCCTTGAAGTAGCGGTTGACCGCCTTCAGCAGATAATCGATTTCCCCCTCATCGGCCGAAACGTCCTCGGCGCGGCCTTCGTAGGCGATGTCGGTGGTTCCGATCAGCGCCTTGTCCCCTTCGTAAGGGTTGATGAAGATGACGCGCTTGTCGTGGTTCTGTACCAGATAGGCATTCGAGCCCGACCAGAACTTCGGAACGATGATATGGCTGCCCTTGACGAGGCGCACATTGCGCGTGGAGTTGGAGCCGGCAACGCGATTGATGACGTCGGACACCCACGGGCCGGCACAGTTGACCACGCATTTTGCGCGGAAAGTGCGGGTTTCGCCGGTCACACTGCTTTTGGTCGCGACGGTCCAGGCGCCGTTTTCACGGCGGGCGGAGGCGGCAGGCGAGCGCGTCAGCACAACGGCGCCCTTTTCGGCGGCACCGATTGCGTTCAGCGTCACGAGGCGGGCGTCGTCCACCCAGCAGTCGGAATATTCGAAGCCGCGCGCATACTGGTCGAGGATCGGCGTGCCCTCGGGGTCGCGCGTGAGGTCGAGCGTGCGCGTGCCGGGCAGCTTCTTGCGGCCACCGAGGTGGTCGTAGAGGAATAGGCCGAGGCGGACGAGCCAGGCGGGACGATCCTCGGGGCTATGCGGCAGCACGAAGCGCATCGGCCAGATGATGTGCGGGGCGGCATTCAGCAGCACCTCGCGCTCGATCAGCGCCTCGCGCACCAGACGAAACTCGTAATATTCGAGATAGCGCAGACCGCCGTGCACCAGCTTGCCGGAGCGCGACGAGGTGCCCTCGGCAAGGTCGTCCTTCTCGCAGAGCACGACCTTCAGGCCGCGCCCCGCCGCGTCGCGGGCAATGCCGGCGCCGTTGATGCCGCCGCCGATCACGAAGAGGTCGATAGGTTCGGGCTCGTTCATCTCAATCTCCTTCGACGCCACCTGCGGGGCGGCGCAAACGTGTTCTTCAGCGTGCGGCCAGGATGTCCCAGGCGGGCGCGATCCCCCGGCGCACGTCCGAATAGGCGGCAAACAGGCGCGTCATGCGTTCGGTGTCTTCAGGCTTCGGCCGCTCGGCTGCGCCAAGCTCCGGCGTGACCCAGTCGGCAATGCAGTCGTCCATGGTGCGGTAGGCGCCGATGGCGACGGCGGCCATCATCGAGGCGCCGGCAGCACCCGCTTCCTCGCGCGTGCTGACGCGGACAGGCGCGCCGAGTGCGGCACCAAGCGTCGCGCGCAGCGAGGCGGAGCGCGCGGCACCGCCGCTCACGCGCAATTCCGACGGCAGGGCGCCCATCGCGGCATAGCAATCGCGCGTCGCCATGCCGAGGCCTTCCACGACGGCGCGCACGAGGTCCGGATAGCGATGGCGGCTGGCAAGGCCGGTGAAATTGGCGCGGGCGCGGGCGTTGACGAAAGGACCGCGCTCGCCGGCCTCGGAGATATAGGGGTGATAGAGGATGTTGCCGGGCTTGCTCATGGCAAACCACTGGTCGACGCGACCGATCATGTCGTTGAGCCCGACGGTGACGCCGAACTCGCCGAGCAGGTCGACGCCGAGCTGGAGCAGCCAGTCGAGGTTGATCGTTGCACCCATGTTCGTCTGCACCTGGGTGACGATGCCGGGGATCGGCAGCGCAATGACATAGCCGGTGCGCTCTGTGTTCAGCACCACTTCGGAGACGGGTTTTGCCAGAAGATGCACGCCGGTCGAGCCGATGGCGGAGCAGGCGGCGTTGCGGCCTTCGCTGCGCACGCCCGCGCCGAGCGCCGTCATGCACATGTCGACATAGCCGAGGCAGACAGGCGTTCCGGCCTTGAGGCCCGAGGCGGCGGCTGCCTCTGCCGTCAGCGGATGGACTGTTTCCGTGCCTTCAATCACCTCCGGCAGCAGGTTGCGGCGATGGCTGAGGCCGAGCGCGGCCAGCACGTCGGTGTCATAGTCGCGGGTGCGGAAATTGCCGAAGGTGAAGCTGACTTCGGAAGGATCGGTCGCGCGGATGCCAGTCAGGTTCAGATAGAGCCAGTCCTTGCAGTGCATCGCCGTTTCGGCGCCGGCGAGCAGTTCCGGGAAATACCGATCCATATGGGCCAGCTGGGTACCCTGCTGGCAGGTGTTGAGGCCCGTGCCGGTCGCGGCGAACCGGGCGCGATCGCCATCGGACGCGGCAAGGCGCTCGACTGTGGGGGCCGCGCGGGCGTCGAGCCAGAGCCAGGCATCACCGGCCGGGCGGTTTCCCGCGCCGACGAGCCAGGTGCCGTCGCCCTGGGCGGTAACGGCGATGGCGGCGGTACGATCGGCGAGGCGTTCGACCTTTTCGGCGAGCCCGCGCAGAGCGCGCGTGCAGTCGAGCCAGGTCTGGTCCAGCGACTGGGTTACGGACCCGTCTTCTCCGGATTGATAGGTGTTGCGCACGGAGGCGGTGGCGATCTGACGGCCGGAAAGGGTGAAGGCGACCGCCTTCATGACGGACGTGCCGGCATCGATGCCGATGATCAGGTCTGTGGCCTCAGCCATGGCGCGAACCTGCGGCTCCCGCGAGGGCCTTCATCGCCTCGCCTTTCTCGAAACAGAGCATTGGATCCTCCCGATCGTCGCTTCGGCAAATCCGATGGGGCCTGCGGGCCGACATCCCGCCAGCCTGGAGAAGCCATCATAAACCTCCCGAACATCACACGAGAACATACCACAAAGTTATCGTGTGTCTCGAAAAAATTTTCGCACCAAGAATTTTTTTTCAGGTATGATGGATCATGTCGTGAGCAATGAGGGAGTGGAATTGCATCGCGCTCACGAGCCCCCGCTCTTGGAGTTTATGGGCCGCCTCGAGGGGAAGGTTGTGCGTCGGTGGGCGCTTCCCTGCGAATTTTTAATATATTAATTAATAGCTTGAGGAAATTTGAATGTCGTCCTTCTGGTGGCGCCTGCCTTGAATGGCGGAGCCCATCCTGTCGGTTCCCTTTCTCTCCGCTGTTGCGCAATTGTGATTGAAGGAGAAGGTGACGTGATCTGTTTGCCGAAAAAGATCCATTGACAGCCTGTGTTAAGTTAACATATATACTGCCACTTATAACACGCAGATATCGCAATTGCGAAGAAGCGTGCAATGCAGCGCAAGGCAGGTGAGGAGATCTGGCCGGCGCCGTTCATGGGAGGACATCATGACATGTTCTGTTTGGAAGCCATCGATGCCCGGCGATCGCGCCGCAGGCAGTTCTTTCGGCAAATTCCGGCCGCCGTCTCTCCGTGCGCGTTCCCGCTGAAGCTTCCATCATCCAAACGCAAGGCCAACCGACATGACTGACGCCACGCTATCGAAATCGCCCCAGTCCGCGCGAAGCTACCGCTGGATCGGCATCGCCGCCGCCGTCATCCTGGTCGGCGCGATGGCCTTCGACACGAAGATCGTGCGCATCGGCTCCGAGGACGACGTCCAGGTGCAGAAGTTCTCCCCGGAAACCTTCGGCGCCGAGCAGTTCCCGGTTATCAAGCAGAACGTGGAAACGCGTGCTGCCGATGCGGTCGAGTTGGCACAGGCGATCGCCGGCGACAGGAAGGCGGCGGGCGAGAAGTTCGGTGTCGCCACCTCCACCGGTCCGGTGTTCCCGGTAAAGTTCACCGGCGTCGTCGGCGAGCGCAAGGCGAACTACAACGTCGTCGCCGTCGAAGGCCTTCCGGCCGAACTGACCGTGCGCGTACAGACCGGCCCGGCCCTCAACGGCACCGACCTGCGCGATGCGACCGGTCAGATCGAGTTCGGCCAGTTCAAGAACCAGATCGAGTACCAGGACGCCGGATCCGCCATCAATAACGAGGTCAAGAAGGTGGTTCTCGGCGGCATCGATCCGGCCGCGCTGACCGGCAAGACGGTTTCCGTCATCGGCGTCTTCAAGCTGGTCAATCCGAAGAGCTGGATTGTCACGCCGGTGAGGATCGACGTCCAATGAGCGCGCTCGCCGAAACCGGTCAGAAGGGCGAAGTCGTGCTTGCCGCGCGCAACGTGGCCAAGTCCTACGGCAACGTCCACGCCCTCAAGGGCGTCAATTTCGACATTCATCGCGGCCAGGTGACGACGCTGTTCGGCGAGAACGGCGCCGGCAAGTCGACGCTGATGAAAATCCTCTCCGGCGTGGTGCAGCCCACGTCGGGCGAAATCGTTCTCGATGGAGAAGCGATCGCTTTCGCGTCATCCTCCCAAGCACGCGACCGCGGGATCTCCATCATCCATCAGGAACTCAGCCTCGCGCCGAACATGAATGTTCGCGACAACATCTTCATGGGGCGCGAGATCATGACGGCGACGGGCGTGGACTTCGCCGAGGAAGAGCGCCAGACGCGCCTGCTGATGGAGGAGCTCGAAGAGGACATCGATCCCCTCACGCCCGTGGAAGACCTGCGCCTCGGCCAGCAGCAGATCGTGGAGATCGCCCGGGCGCTTTCGGTCAATTCGCGCATCCTGATCATGGACGAGCCGACCTCGGCGCTGTCGGCCTCGGAGGTCGATGTGCTGTTCAAGGTCATTCGCGACCTCACCAACCGCGGCGTGTCGATCGTCTACATTTCCCACCACCTCGAAGAGGCCCTGCAGATCACCAACCATGCCGTCGTCCTGCGCGACGGCACCATGACAGCCTATGCCGAGCGCAAGGACATCGACCTCGAGTGGATCGTCCGCCACATGGTCGGCGATAACTTCGACCTCGGATCGCCGCCGTCCGGCTACGACAAGGGCGATGTGGCCCTTTCGATCGAGGGCCTGACGGTGCCCGATCCCGGTGGCGCCGACTATTCGGTCGTCGACGGGCTTTCGCTTTCGGTGCGCGCGGGCGAGATCGTCTGCATCTACGGCCTCATGGGCGCCGGCCGCACCGAACTGCTCGAGACCGTCGCAGGCCGCCTCAAGCCGTCATCCGGAAGCGTCAAGCTGAAGGGCAGGGACGTCACCGGCCAATCGATCGCCGCCTGCATTCGCGACGGTCTCGTGCTGGTGCCGGAAGACCGCCAGCGTGACGGCCTCGTCCAGACCATGACGGTCGGTCGCAACCTGTCGCTCGCCAGCCTCGGCGCCTTCACGCGCGGGCTGTTCACGTCAGCCGCACGCGAACTCGACCTGGTTGGCGACGCTATCCGCAAGGTGCACATCAAGACCGACGGCGGCGCTGCCCCGATCGGCTCGCTCTCCGGCGGCAACCAGCAGAAGGTTGTCATCGGCAAGATGCTGGCGACCAATCCAGAGGTGATCCTGCTCGACGAGCCGAGCCGCGGCATCGACATCGGCGCCAAGGCGGAGGTTTTCAAGCTGCTCGCCGAACGGGCGAAGCAGGGTCTCGCCGTCGTCTACACCACCTCCGAGGTCGGCGAGTGCCTCAGCATCGCCCACCGCATCATCGTCATGCGGCGCGGCCGCATCTCCGCAGAATTCGGTCCCGACGTGACCAAGGAACAGATCATGGCCGCCTCCGGCGAAGCCGTGCATGCCCATTAGGAGCGCCGAGCAATGTCAGTCACACCCGCAATAGACACCAAGGCAGCGGCGAACGGCAGCAAGCGCAAGAAGAGCCTTGTCGAGCTTCTGTTCGAAGGGCGCGCCTTCTTCGCGCTGATCGCCATCGTCGTCGTCTTCTCCTTGATGTCGCCGAACTATTTCACGGTCAGCAATTTCCTGATCATGGCCTCGCATGTCGCCATCTTCGGCCTGCTCGCCATCGGCATGCTGCTCGTCATCCTCAACGGCGGCATCGACCTTTCCGTCGGTTCGACGCTCGGCCTTGCCGGCGTGGTCGCAGGCTTCCTCATGCAGGGCGTGGTGCTGCCGCAACTGGGTGTGATCCTCTACCCGTCCGTCTGGGTCGTCGTGATCCTGACCTGCCTGCTCGGCGCCGTCGTCGGCGCGGTCAACGGCGTGCTGATCGCCTATCTGCGCGTGCCCGCCTTCGTCGCCACGCTCGGCGTGCTGTATGTCGCCCGCGGCATCGCACTCCTGATGACGAACGGCCTGACCTACAACAATCTCGGCGGCCGTCCGGAGCTCGGCAACACCGGCTTCGACTGGCTCGGCTTCAACCGTCTCGGCGGCATTCCCATCGGCGTCATCGTTCTGCTCGTCTTCGCGGTCGTCTGCCACATCCTTCTGACACGCACGGCTTTCGGCCGCTGGCTCTACGCGTCGGGCGGCAACGAGCGTGCAGCCGAACTCTCCGGCGTGCCGGTCCGGCGCGTGAAGATCACCGTCTACGTGCTTTCCGGCATCTGCGCGGCCGTCGCCGGCCTGGTGCTGTCATCGCAGCTGACGTCTGCGGGGCCGACGGCGGGCATGACCTACGAACTGACGGCGATTGCCGCCGTGGTCATCGGTGGCGCCGCTTTGACGGGCGGCCGCGGCACGGTGATCGGAACCATGCTCGGCGCCTTCGTGATCGGCTTCCTTTCTGACGGCCTCGTGATCATCGGTGTCTCGGCTTACTGGCAGACGGTTTTCACCGGCGCCGTGATCGTTACCGCCGTTCTCCTGAACAGCATCAAATACGCTCGCCGCTGACCAGGCGGCGGCCGACTGGAACTGACCGCGACCGGGAGAGGTGGACCGCCCAGTGGCCCGGCAGCGGAAAGTATCGCCGAAAACCGGCGCAACCGAACTCAACAATGGGAGTGAGACCATGATCAAAAAAGGAATGCGTGTACTCTTCGCTGCAACCGCCGTCGTGCCGCTGCTGTTCAGCACCGCCTGGGCGGAAGGTCTGATGACGATCATCGTCAACGATCCGTCCAATCCCTACTGGTACACCGAAGGCGAAGTTGCCAAGGCAACCGCCGAAAAGCTCGGCTACACCGCCAATGTTGCCGCCCACAAGGGTGACACCAACACCGAGAGCAACCTGATCGATACCGCGATCACCAACAAGTCGGTCGCGATCATCCTCGACCCGGCAAATGCCGATGGCTCGGTCGGTGCGGTGAAGAAGGCCGTTGCCGCCGGCATTCCGGTTATTCTCGTCAACGCCGAGATCAACCAGGAAGGCCTTGCCAAGGCGCAGCTCGTCTCGAACAACGCCCAGGGTGCCGCCATCGGCGCCCAGCAGTGGGTCGAAGCGGTTGGAGACAAGGGCAAGTACGTCGAGCTTTTCGGTGCGCCGGCCGACAATAACGCGGCAACCCGCTCGAACGGCTATGAGACCGTCCTGACCCAGTATCCGGACCTCGAGAAGGTCGGCCGCGAAGTGGCTGACTGGGATCGCACCAAGGGCCACGCCAAGATGCAGTCCCTGCTGCAGGCCAACCCCGACATCATCGGCGTCATCAGCGGCAACGACGAAATGGCGCTGGGTGCCATTGCCGCGCTGAAGGAAGCCGGCAAGCTCGAACAGGTGAAGGTCGGCGGTTTCGACGGTTCTCCGGACGCTGTCGCTGCCATCAAGGCCGGTGAACTGCAATACACCGTTCTGCAGCCGGTCGCCGTCTTCTCGGAAGCGGCCGTGAAGCAGGCCGACAACGTGATCAAGACGGGCAGCACCGGTGCCGACAGCGAAAAGCAGCTGTTCGATTGCCTGCTGATCACCAAGGACAATGTCGACAAGTATACCGCTCCGTTCGTCCTGAGCGAGTAATCAAGTCCGGGAGCGCCCTCCGGGCGCTCCCGATTCACAGGCCTTGGGCTAACCCCTGGGCCAGCTTGGCATTTTCCTTGCCGCCCGATACGAGATACGAAACTCTCACCTCGAAGCATGGCAGGGTCTCCCGTGAACAGGAAAGTCGACGTCAAGGATTTGCTTTCGGAAGAGCTGCCGAGCGACAGCCGGCACGCGCGCCAGCTTGCGCGGCGCCAGATGATCGCCGAAACGGTTATCGCCGAGGGCTCGATCCGCATCGAGGACCTGACCGAACGGTTCGGCATCAGCCTGATGACGGCGCACCGGGATGTCGACGAGCTCGTCAGCCGCGGTCTGTTCCGCAAGACGCGGGGCATCGTTTCCGCCGCGCCCACGAGCCTCATCGAATCCTCCGACGTCTATCGGGCGACGAAGCAGGCCAAGGAGAAGAAGGCGATCGCCGAAGCGGCGATGCAGTTCGTGGAGCCGGGGCAGGCGATCTTCATGGACGATGCCACGACCGTCCACGAGATGACCCGGTATTTGCCGGTAAAGGTGCCCTTGACGGTCATTACCAATTCGCTCGTCCTCATCAACGAGCTGAAGGAGGTGAGCGATCTCAACCTGATCGGGCTCGGCGGGCAGTTCCATCACTGGTGCAATGCCTTCATGGGGCACATCACCACCAACGAGATTCGCCGCCTGCGCGCAGATACCGTCTTCATGTCCCTGTCGGCGATCGTGGACGATGTCGTCTATCACCAGTCGCCGGACACGGTGGAAACCAAGCGGGCGATGTTCGAAAGCGCCGCACGGCGCGTGCTTCTGGCCGACCACACCAAATTCGAGCGGCGCGCGCTGCACCACTTCGCGACGCTCCAGGAATTCGACGCTGTGATCGTCGACGAGGATATCCCGATCTCCCACCTGTCGCGCATGCGATCGAAGGGGATCAACGTCATTGTGGCGGACGGAGCACGGTCCGGCTGAGGAGCCCGCTGCCGCGGATTCCTGATGTCGGGTGCCGTTTCTCCTTCGCTTGAGCATGGAGACAACGATGCCCTGCATCATGGGTATAGACAGCGGCCTGACGGTGACGAAGGCCGTCATCTTCGACGCGGACGGCACGGTCCTTTCCATCGCACGGCGGCGCGTTCCCCAGCTGATCCCGGCACCGCAGCACGTCGAGCGCGACATGGACGGTCTCTGGGCCGCCACGGCGGACGCCATACGGGAGGCTGTTTCCGCCTGCGGCCGTCCCGCCTCCGATATCGTTGCAATCGCCGCCACGGCCCATGGCGACGGGATCTATCTCCTGGACGAAGACAGGAGGCCGCTGGGCCCCGCCATCGTCTCGCTCGACACGCGCGCCGGCGCCATTGCCGATGCCTGGAACGAGGGCGAGGTCGGCGCCCGTTCGCTGGAGCTGACCGGCCAGCGGCCGCACGCCTCGGCACCGTCCGCCATTCTGCGCTGGATCCGCGAGCATCAGCCGGAGCGCTATGCGCTCATCGCCCATTTCATCGCGGCAAAGGACTGGCTACGCTTCTGCCTCTGCGGCTCGGTGGGCACGGACCGGACGGAAGCCAGCACCTCCTTCACCGATGTCCGGACGCAGGACTACGCCAACGAGGCGTTTCACCTGTTCGAACTTGACCGGCTTGCCGGACGGCAGCCGCCAATGGCCGCCTCGACGGACATCGTCGGGGGGGTGACGGCGGAGACGGCGCGCCTGACCGGGCTCGTGGAGGGTACGCCGGTCATGGCCGGCCTTCATGACGTCACCGCCTCCGCGCTCGGAATGGGGGGCTACGGTGAGGGCGTCGTCGCCGTCATCGCGGGCACCTATTCGATCAACGAGACCGTTTCGCGCACGCCGAAGGTCGATGGCCGCTGGTTCTGCCGCAATGGCATCCTGCCGGGTGAGTGGAACAACATGTCCATCTCGCCTGCGTCGACCGCCAACTACGACTGGTTCATCGAACAGTTCTGTGGCGCTGCCGCACAGCAGGCGGAAACGTCGGGCGAAAGCATCCATACGATCGTCGGGCGGGAATTCGAGGCTGCACGCCAGCGCCCGTCGAGCGTCTTCTTCCATCCCTACCTCTTCGGCTCTCCGTTTGCCGGCGCTTCGAGCGCCGGCTTCTACGGGCTCAATGCCTGGCACGACCGCGGCGATATGGTGCGCGCGGTGCTGGAAGGGATCGCCTTCAACCACCGCGTCCATGTCGATGCCCTGCGCGACGGCTTTGCGCCGACATCCGCGCGGCTGACCGGTGGCGTGTCGCGCAACCCCGCCATGGCCGGCCTCTTCGCCGATATCCTCGGCCTGCCGGTCACGGCGACACGGACGGAAGAGGCGGCCGCCTGGGGGGCGGCACTTTGCGCCGGGGCGGGCGCCGGGCTCTTTGCCTCGCCCACCGACGATCCCCGCGATCTCGCTTCGATCGAGACCACTCATCAGCCGGATCCCGACCGGCAGCGTGCCTATGACGAGAAGTACCGGGTCTTCCTCGACCTCGCCGAGGCCATGAAACCGCTCTGGCCGAGGCTGCGACGTCTCGGCGATGCCGAGAAGTAACAGGAATACCACATGACGGAAATGACAGCCGGTGCGGTCGAGACCTTCGACGTCATCATCCTTGGCGCGGGCATCAACGGAGCGGGTCTCTTCCGCGACCTCTGCCTGCAAGGCCTCAAATGCCTGATCGTCGACAAGGCCGATTTCGGGTCCGGCACCAGTGCCGCGCCGTCGCGCCTCATCCACGGCGGCATCAAGTACCTGGAAACCGGCGAACTGGGCCTCGTGGCGCAATCGACGCTGGAACGCAACCTGCTTTTGCGCAACGCGCCGCATTGCGTCGAGCCGCTGCCGACCTTTATTCCCTCCTTCTCGCTGACGAAGGGCGCATGGGCGGCATTGCGCACGCTGCTCGGCTCCACGACGGCTCCGCGCAGCCGCGGGGCGCTGTTGATCAAGATCGGGCTCGCCCTCTACGATCTCTACGGCGCGCGTCACCGCGTGATGCCGAAGCATCAGTTCTTCTTCCGCCGCAAGGCGCTCGAAGAAATGCCGGAAATCACGCCGCGCATCGTTGCGGGCGGCATCTACTACGACGCCAAGATCAGCCGGCCGGAACGGCTTGTCTGGGAACTGGTGCGCGACGGTCTCGACGCCAGCCCGTCCTCCGGCGCCATGAACGGCACGACGCTGCTCGGGCAGGAAGGCGGCGTGCTCCGCTTGCGTGACGCGCGCGGCGGTGAGCGGCAGGTGCGCGCGGGCATCGTGGTCAACGGCGCCGGCCCCTGGATCGACCATGTGAATGCGACGCTCGGCGTCCCCGGCAAACTCATCGGCGGCACGAAGGGCTCTCACATCCTGCTGAGACACCCGGAGCTGGTCAAAAGCCTCATGGGCCGGATGATCTATTTCGAGGCGGACGATGGGCGCATCTGCCTCGTCTACGACTTCCTCGGCCTCGCGCTCGTCGGCTCGACGGACATCAAGGCCGACAATCCGGACGCGGTGCGCTGCGAGGAGGACGAGATCGACTATTTCATCGCAAGCCTGCGCTCGCTTCTGCCGAAGCTGGATTTCGATCGCGACCAGATCGTCTACGCCTATAGCGGCATCCGCCCGCTGCCGGCGTCGGATGCCAGCAATCCCGGCCTGATCAGCCGTGACCATTCAGCACCGGTGGCGGAGCCGGTCGAGGGGCGACCGTTCTCCGTCATCTCGCTCGTCGGCGGCAAGTGGACGACGTTCCGCGGCTTTGCCGAGGAAGTGGCCGACACGATCCTGTCCCGCATGGGGAGAAACCGCAGAAAAAGCACGCAGATGCTGCCGATCGGCGGCGGACGCGCCTTTCCGGTGGACGAAGCGGCCCGGCGTTCGTGGGTCTCCGAGCGCTCGGGGAAAAGCGGCTTGTCCGCTGCCGGGGTCGATGCGCTTCTCGGCCGCTACGGGACAACGGCCGATGCTGTCCTCGCCCATATCGCGGCCACGGGAGACGCAGCGCTCACGCATGTCCAAGGCTATGGCCGCGCCGAGATCGACTGGATCGCGCGCAACGAGATGGTCGAGCATCTGGCCGATATCGTCATGCGCCGGACCACGCTTGCGATCGAGGGCAAACTTACGGCTGCCGGCCTCGACGAAATCGCATCCGTTGCTGCAGCGGCGCTGGGCTGGGACGAGGGCCGGAAGGCAGAAGAAATTGCGGCGGTCACGACGCAACTGACCGCGATCAACCGCGTCGGCCTTTGAGGTCTCGCCCCGTATTTGCCGCGCGATCATGCCCCACAAGCATCGCGGCACTTCGGGCCGGATGCCGCTTCGCCGTGCCGTTCCGGTCGAAAGCTGGTGTGGGGTCTTGTTCGTGCCGGGTCTCGACAAGCGTTTCGACGCAGGTTAGGCAGCCCGATCACTGCGGCGGGAAGAAGCCGCTGATTTTGCATGGATGGCCGGAACCAGCCCTGAACGGCGGGACAGGCGCTGTCGAAACTGTTCAGGAAAATCGCATGAAAAAGCAGGAAGTGACGCGCTCGTCCAATATCTGGATGGATTGTCCTGCCCGCTATGGTCTTGTCAGCCGCGTGTTGCATTGGGGAATGGCCTACCTGCTGATCTGGCAGTTCGCCATGATCCTGTGCTGGCGTGTCTTCGACGGCTCCGATCTGTTGAAGACGATCTCGTCCTATGGACCGGGACACGGCACGGCCGGTGCACTGACGATCTCTTTCGTCACCATCCGCGCGTTCTGGGCTTTCGCCAACAGCCACCGGCGGCCGACGCACGCGGGATGGGCGGGCCGGGCGGCCCTTGCCGGGCATGCCGGCCTCTATCTGCTGATGTTCGCCATCCCCGCACTGGCGCTGCTCAGGACTTATGGCAACGGCAAGGGCTGGAGCCTCTGGGGCGTGCAGATCGTTCCCGCCACCGGCGTGAAGGTGGACTGGATGACCGCACCGGCCAACGCCCTGCATGGAACTCTGGCCTGGCTGCTTCTTTGCGTGATCGCCGGCCACGTCGCAGTCGCACTCGTCCATCATTTCATCGGGCGCGACGATACCCTTGCCAGGATGGCGGGGCGATTGATGCACCGCCCGCAATCCGACGGAAATCCGGCTACCGCGCCCAGCAAGGTGTGAGAATGGGGAGCGCGCGGCCGTATAGCCGGCGCGCGAGGTTCTTCCGTCAGGTCCCCCTTGCGACCATCGTATAGATCTTTCGGGTCTGCGCGTGGATCGTCCACTCGCCGCGCCAGCCGAGCGGCAGCACGAACATCTCGCCGGCGCGGATTTCCCGGCTCGTGCCATCGGCATTGTGCAGCGTGACGTGGCCCGTCAGCAGGTGGCAGATCTCTGCGTTCTCGCTGCGGTCGGCGGTGAAGCGGCCGGGCGTGCATTCCCATACGCCGGTTTCCATCCTGCCCTCGGCGCTCGTCCACAGCGCCTTCGCCGCTTCCTGCTGCTCCCCTTCGATCGAGGTCGGCTTGGGGGCGAAGGGGCCGAGGTCGAGGCTCACGAGTTCACCAAAATTCTCAAAGCTGATCATTGTAGTCTACCCTGTTCTATCAGGCTGTGGCGCAGCGGCGCGGCCGCACGTGCCGGTGTGAGCGTCAATGTCCCGTGATCCTGTCGGCCAGGACGGCAAGCTTCGACGTCGTCGGCAGGCCGGCTTCCTCGCGCTCGTCGGCGATCCGGTAGAGCTGGTACATGGAGTGCACGCCCAGCCAGCGCAGCGGCTCGGGCTCCCATTTGCGTACCGTGCGGTTGACCCAGGGCAGGCTGACCAGTTCCGTGTCGCGCTTGAGCACGAGATCGGCAAGCGTGCGACCGGCCAGGTTCGAGCTCGACACGCCGAGGCCGACATAGCCGCCGGCCCAGCCGATGCCGGTTGCGGGATCGAAGCCTGCCGTCGTGCACCAGTCACGCGGCACGCCGAGGACGCCGCACCAGGCATGTTCGATCCGCAGCTTTTTCGTCTGCGGCAGGAGGCGCGTCAGGATCCGGTGGAGCTGGTCGATCGTCGCCTGCTGCGTCTGGCCGTTGACGTCCGTTGCAGATCCGTAACGATAGGGCACGCCGCGACCACCCATGGTGATGCGGCCCTCGCGGGTGCGCTGCGCATAGCAATAGGCGTGGGCGGCGTTGCCGAGCAGTTCGTGCCCCTCCCAGCCGATATCCTTCCACAGGTCATCCGGCACCGGCTCGGTGACGATCTGGGCGCTGTTCAACGGCAGCCAGGTCCGTTCATGGCCGGGCAGGCCGGCGGTGAAACCCTCGGTGGCGCGGATGACGACGGGAGCGCGAACCGTGCCGGATGCCGTCGTGACGCGTCCCTTTTCGAAGGCGGTCACCTCGGTGCCCTCGTAGATCGTCACGCCCAGGCGCTCGACCACGTCGGCAAGGCCCCGCACCAGCTTGGCCGGCTGGACGCGGGCCATGTCGCGAATGACGAAGGCGCCCTTGATATCGGCGATCCGGATGCGCTGTGAAGCTTCCTCGGCCGACAGCATGTCGATCCTTTCGCGCGGCATCTGCCAATCGAGATAGAACTGGTATTCCTCCCTGGCGCGCTCGAGCTGTGCGGCGTTGGTCGCGACCGTGATGTTGTCGGTGCGCAGGATGTCTGCATCGATGCCCTCTGCGGCTGCGACACGGATGACCTCGTCCACCGTCCCCGCCATGGCGCTCTGCATGTCGACCACGGCGCCGCGGCTGGATGTCTTGAGGTACTTCTCGCGAGACCAGCTGAAGCCGCCGGACAGCCAGCCGCCATTGCGTCCGGAGCCGCCGAAGCCGGCAAATTCCCGCTCGACCACGACGATGTTCAGCCGCGGGTCGGCCTTCTTCATGTAGTAGGCGGTCCAAAGGCCGGTGTAGCCGGCCCCGATGATGCAGACGTCCGCCTCGCGGTCGCCGGGCAGCGAGGGGCGTCTGGCCGGCAGCCCACCGATGTCGGCATACCAGAACGAGATGTTGCCGTTGGTCTTGGCTTGCATGTGAAGGATCCGTGTATCAGGTCAGGGTGATGTCGGCGCTGGCGTCGTCGGCAAGAAGCGTGACGTCGCCGGGCCGGAATGCGATCTCGGCGGTGTCGCCGATGGCAAATTCGGGCGCGCCGAGGGGGCTGCGCACGACGGCGGTCGTGCCGTCCTTCAGGCGGATGTCGTACTTCGAGCCCGAGCCGACATAGATCGCCTCCTCGACAATGCCGCTCAGGCGGTTCTCGCCGTCGACGACCCCGGTGCCGGGTCGATGCAGCACGGCACGCTCCGGCCGCAGCAGGATCACCGGTGCAGCGTGGCCGGAAATCTTCCCGCTTGCGACGATTTTGGTTCCGGCGATCGACACCACCGTGTCGCCACCGACGATATCGGCCTTGCCGCGCAACACGGTCGATTCCCCGATGAACCGTCCGACAAAAAGGGTGGCCGGATGGTCGTACAGCTCGCGTCCATTTCCAATCTGCTCCACCTGGCCGCCGTTGAAGACGGCGATGCGGTCGGACAGCACGAGCGCCTCCTCCTGATCGTGCGTGACGTAGACGAAGGTGGTGCCGAGCTCGCGATGGATGCGCTTGATCTCCAGCTGCAGCCATTCGCGCAGCTTCTTGTCGAGCGCGCCGAGCGGCTCATCCATCAAAAGCAGCGGCGGGTCGAACACCAGCGCGCGGGCAAGCGCCACGCGCTGCTGCTGCCCGCCTGAGAGTTCGTTGGGATAGCGATGGGCGAAGTCGGCCATCTTCACCATTTCCAGCGCGTGACGGACCTTGCCGTCGCGCTCGGCCCTGCCGATGCCGCGCAGCGTCAGCGGGTAGGCCACGTTCCGGCCGACGCTCATGTGCGGAAACAGGGCATAGTGCTGGAAGACGACGCCGATGTTGCGCTTGTGTGACGGCAGGCCGAGCACACTCTTGCCGCCGATCTCCAGGCTGCCGGAGCTTACCTCGGTGAAGCCGGCGATCAGGTTGAGCGTGGTGGTCTTGCCCGATCCGCTGGGGCCTAGCAGCGTCATGAATTCGCCGGGCCGGATGCTGAGATCGAGGTCGCGCAGGGCGACGAACTTGCCGTATCGCTTGGACGCCTTGCGGATATCGATGGAAGCACCGGGGGTTCTGTTGGTGGCATTCATGTCAGGTCCTTCCACGGCGCATGCCGATCAGTAGGCCGGCAACGATGATGAACGAGGTCGCAAGGAATAGCAGGGTTCCGACGGCGGCCACGGTCGGGTCCGCGTCGCGCGTGATGCTGCTGTAGATCTGGACCGGTAACGTCTTGAGGTAGGGGCTCGTGATGAAGAGTGCGACGATGATCTCGTCGAAGGAGGTGATGAAGGCGAACAGGGCGCCGGAGAGCACGCCGGGCAGGATGAGCGGCAGGGTGACGGTGCGGAAGACCGTCAGCTTTCCCGCGCCGAGGCTCGCCGCAGCCGTCTCCAGCCTGCGGTCGAAAACCTCGAGGCTGGCGGAAACGGCGATCAGGACGAAGGGGATAGCCAGCATGGTGTGGGCGAAGACGAAACCGGCCACGGTGCCCACCAGCCCGGTATCGAGGTAGACGGCGTAGATACCGATTGCCAGCACCACCCCGGGCACCACCATGGGCGTGATCAGGATCGCCCGCAGGAGGCCGCCGGTGCGGGCGGCGGCACGGGTGACGCCGAAGGCTGCCAGCGTTCCGAGCGTGGTTGCGAGGATCGCGACGACGGTCGCGATCAGGAACGAGTTGCGCAGGCTCAGCAGCCATTCCGGATTGGTGAAGAAATTGTCGTACCACTGCCAGGAAAAGCCGGCGGGAGGAAACGCCAGCGACTTGTTGGAATTGAACGACATCGGAATGACGACCAGCGTCGGGGCGAGCAGGAGGATGGCCACCAGCAGGCAGAAGAGGCCGAGGAAAATGCGGGAGGAGAGCTGCATGGTCATTTCTCCCGCCGCGTCTGCGTGTGCTTCTGGCGCATCAGCGGGGCCGCGATCGCCAGAAGAATGAAGGTGGCGACAAGCAGGACGACGCCCATTGCGCCGCCGCGCCCCCAGTTCAGCAGGCTGAGCACCTGGTTCTGGACCAGCGAGGAGAGCATGGTGCTCCGCGGGCCGCCGAGGAGCGCTGGCGTGATGTAGAAGCCGAGCGACAGGATGAAGACGATGATCGCGCCGGCATAGACGCCGGGCAGGGACAGCGGGACATAGATCTGCAGGAAGGCCCGCCAGGGCTTCGCGCCGAGACTGCGGGCCGCCTGCAACAGCCTCGTATCGATGCCCTTCATCACCGAATAGATGGGCAGGATCATGAAGGGTAGCAGCACCTGCGTCATGCCGATGACGACGCCGAGCTGCGTACGGATGAGCTTGACGGGCGACAACCCGAGCCCCCGCAGAATCGAGTTTATGACGCCGGAATCCTGCAAAAGGATCACCCATGCCAGCGTCCTGACCACGCCGCTCAGCCAGAACGGGACGAGCACGCACAGGATGAGGATCAGACGCAGGTTCTTGCCGACGACGGTCATGGCGTAGGCATAGGGGTAGGCGCAAATCAGGGAGGCGAGCGTGACCCAGCCTGACAGGACGAAGGTGCGCTGGAGCACCGCCCTGTTGACGGGAGAGCCGAAGAACCAGATGTAGTTCTGCAAGCCCGGCTCGGGCTCGCTGAAGCTGCGCAGAACGATGATCGCCAGCGGATAGACGAGCACGGCGGCCAGAAGCAGCACTGCCGGCGCTGCCAGCCAGCCTGCGTCGCGCAGGTTCAGCCGCCGCGCCGGGCGTCCGCCTGCGGTCTGGTTGTCGGTCTGGGGCAAGGCGCTCAAAGCCGTTCTCCTGTCGACGCGGTATTGCCTGACGCGGGCGGAACCGGGCGACAAAGGCGCCCGCCCGGATCCTGCTTTCAGTTACGGCGACGGGATCAGTTCCCCGAGAGGAGAGCCGACCATTTCTCGCTGGCGAGATCGAAGTTCTTCACCCAGAACGGGATGTTCTGCTGGAAGCCCTGCTTGATCCGCTCGGGCGTGTTGGTGAGGAAGGCGGCCGTGGCGTCATCCACCTTCGGCTTGGAGTCGAGGTTGATTGGCGTGTAGGAGGTCTTCTCCGTGAGGATCTCCTGCGCTTCCTTGCCGAGATAGGCATTGATGAGGGCGTAAGAGGCATCCGGATCCTTGGCGCCGACCGGAATGGTCAGCTGGTCCATCACCACCAGCCAGTCCTGCCACACCGGCGTGTACTGGGCGCCGTTCTTCACCGCCGTCATGGCACGGCCGGTCCACATCATGATCATGTCGGCTTCGCCGGACTCGGCGAGCTGCTGGGATTCAGCACCGGTCTTCCAATAGATCGTGTCGGGACCGAGGGCGCGGATCTTCTCGATGCCCTTCTCGATATCGTCGGCCGTCATCGCCTTGGCGTCGCCGCCGGCTGCGATGAAGCCCTGCTCGATCAGGCCGCCGACGGGATCGCCGCTGCCGTCGATGGCGCGGACGCCGGGGAACTTCTCGGTGTCGAAGAAGTCCTTCCAGCTGGTCGGCGGATTATCCTTGTACGTGTCGTTCTTGTACATCAGCACGACACCGTAGTTCATGGCAGGCACCGAGCATTCGCCCACCTGGCCTTCCGGGATCTTCGAGATGTCGAGCTTGGAGAAGTCGAGCTTCTGGAACAGCGTGCCGCAATGGACGTAGGGCGGCAGGTCCGCGGTGTCGACGACGTCCCAGCTGACGTTGCCGGATTCGACCTGGGCCTGCAGCTTGGCCGTCTCAGTCGGGCCGTCGTTCAGAAGCGTCACGCCCGATTTCTGGACGAAATCCTGAAGGGCGGCGACCTGGCCGTCCTGGTAGATGCCGCCATAGGAGACGAAGGTCAGCGTCTTGCCCTTCAGCGATCCTTCGGCAACTTCGCCGGCGACAGCCTTGTCCTGTGCCAGGGCGGGAACGGAAACGGCGCATGCCATCATGACGGCGAGGCCGAAATTGATCTTCTTCATACTCATGACTCCCAGTTATGCCCGCAATTGTTCTACCCCGGCAGCGAGCTTTTCCGGGGCTGGTACTGATCAAGCTCTGCCGCCACGCTGGTCGGCGGAGCGATGATCCAGACGACTTCCGCCACCTCGTCTCCGACGTTTACCGTCTTGTGCGGTATTGACGTCGGATACTCGATGCAGTCGCCTGCAAACAGTTCATGCCGCTCGTCGCCGAGCGTCAGTTCCACGTGTCCCCTGATGACAAAGAACATTTCATGCGTATCGCCGTGGCTGTAGGGCCGTTCGCCCGTCGAGCCGCCGATGTCGAACTCGCCGATATAGACTTCCACGTCGCGGATCGGTCGCCGCGACAGAAGCATCTTGCGATATCCCTCAGCTTCCGGCAGCGCGGGCCGGTCGGCCTTGCGGAGCACCTGGCGCACCGGTGCCTCGCTTTCGTCGAACAGGTCCGAAATGCCGATGCCGAGCGCGCTGGCCATGCGCATCATCGTGCTCGTATTCGCCCCGCTCAGCCCCCGCTCGAACTGGCTGATAAAGCTCGCCGTCGTTCCGGTCGCCTCGCCGAGCGCGCGAAGCGACATGCGCCGTGCCGTGCGAAAGGCCTTGACTTTCTCGCCGACGGAGATCTCCCTTTTGCGGCTGACGTCGTCGATCTCACCTACTCCCGCTGCTCTCACTTAACACGGTATTAAGTGACTTGAAGTTTGGCAAGAGGCGTTTTCATTTCATCGGAAAATTATGCCGCCCGGCGGCTTGCCGGTTTCGTGAGCGGCGTCTTCAGGGACTGATGGCGCCCTTGTAGATGTAGCCGTTGCCGCGCGCGGTCTCGATCAGATCCGGGTCCGCTCCATTGTCTTCCAGCTTGCGCCGAAGCCTTGCGATCCGGGTGTCGATGCTGCGGTCGGTGGGGTCGGAACCGTGTGCTGGCGCGAGCCTCAGGATCTCGTCGCGGCTCAGAAGCTTGCCGGGATTGGTGGCGAAGGCGGCGACCAGGTCGATCTCCGTCGGGAACAGGCCGAGGTCACTGCCGCCGGCCGTCAGGAGCCGCCAACGGCGAAGATCGAGCGAGAAGGAGCCGAACGGCACGATCTTGTCGCCTCGCGCCCGCCGCCGGCGCAGGACGGCATCGATCCTGGCCTTCAGTTCGGCGATCGAGAAGGGTTTGACGACGTAGTCGTCGGCACCGATCTCAAGGCCGACGATCCGATCGACGACGTCGTCGGCCGCAGTCAACATGATGATGCCGATGTCGCCCTGTGCCTGCAGCCGCCTGGCGATGCTGAGGCCGTCCTCTCCCGGCAGGCTGATGTCGAGGAGGACGAGCTCGGGGGCGCGGCCGGCAAGGTGCGTCGCCAGTTCGCCGGCATCGCCGGCAAGGCGAATGTCGTGGCCCGCCAAGGAAAGACTGTCGGCCAGCATATACCGCAATGCCTGGTCGTCATCGACGATGATCAGGTCGGCCATTGTTTTTCACCAGAGTTACCGGCAGCTCGATGTGGCATGCCAGCGTCTTTGGCGGTAAAAGTAAAGCATTGCCGAGGGAGTTCCTTGCAGAAAGTGGGCTTTCGATCGCTGTTTTGTGAGAATTCAAACCCTCGTGGGCTGCTTTTCTCGCCGCGCCGCCAATTTCACTTTGCCGACTGCGACATTCCGATGAAACAATGCGCGTTGATCGTTATCCAGAGGGGCGGCTTTCCGACACGAATCGCCCGGAAGGGAGCTGCTGACGAACATGGCTCAAAGGATGTCCGGTTTCGGTCCTTCCTCTTGGCTGCTGCTGGCCTGTTCGCTGCCGCTTTTCGCCCTGATCGTCGGCCTCGCCGGCGACCATTTCGATCGCCAGCGCTCCGCCCTGCTCTCGGAGCTCGAAACGCTTGCCGGCGAGCAGCAGCACGCGCTGGAGACGATGCTGGCCGAGGCGAGCCGCGAGCTGTCGCGCATGCGGCTCACGATGGAGGACCGGCTTGCCGATCCCGCTGCAAGTCCGGTCGGTGTGCTTTCCGGGCAGATGCGCAAGAGTTCGGCAACGGTCGATGGCAGGGTGGTGGAAGGGCTGGAATGGGCCTCGCCGGCGGCGGGGACGGAGGGCGGCAATCTCGTCGCGGTTGCCGATCTGCTGGACAATCCGGATACTTCGACAGCCACGGTAAAGGCGGGAATCGAGCTTCTTTCGACGCTTTCGCTGGAGCGGCGGCTCGGTTCGAGTTCGCATTGGAGCTACTTCATCTCGTCTGCGGGCGACTTCGCCGTCTTTCTTCCTGGAACAACCCTGCAAGCGATGCTGGATGCAGCACCGCAGCGGCTGCGACGCACGGATGCCGCCGGATTTCTGCGAGACTGGCTTGCATATGATGTCTTCCAGCGAGGGGTGCCGCAACGCAATCCGCACCGTCGCGCCTATTGGACGAGCGTCCATGCGGAGCCTGGCGGGGCGGGCCGCATGGTCAGCTATGCTGCCCCCGTCTACGAAGGCGATCTCTTTCGCGGCGTCGTCGGCACGGACATATTGCTGTCGGCGTTCGACGGCATTCTACGGCACATGGAGCAGCCGATCGGGATGCTCGCCATTCTCGACCAGTACGGTGAGATCGCCGGCCTCAACGGCGTCGCGTTTAGTGCGGATACGCGGCTGATGCGCGAACATGTCGCCGCGCTGCAAATCCCCGAGGGGCAAAGGCCGAACTTCTCGCTCGTCGGCGACGACTGGCTGCTGACGCGGTCACTGGAAGGATCTCCGTTCAGGCTCGCCTATGTCGTGCCCGTCGCCGATGTTCGCGCACAAGTGGCGCCGCAGATGGCTTCCTATGGCCTGATCCTTCTCGGTCTTGCCGGCGCACTGGCGATGACGCTGTACTTTCTCCATCGCGCCTTCATCGGCCCCAGCATCAAGCTTGCCCGCTACGTTGCCGATCATATGGCGGGTGTCACCTGCGAGCGGCCCAGGGTTCCGGAGACATGGCGCGAGCATTTCGACGCGATCGCGGTCGCCTTCACAAACAGCCGGAAGTATCGCGCGCGGCTGGAGGAAAGCGAGGCACGACTGCTGGCGGCGACCTCCAGCCTCGTGGATGGGTTTGCCATCTTCGACAGCAACGGTCGCCCGGTCGTCGTCAACAAGGCCTTCACCGAGCTTCTGCAGGAAACGGATGCGGCGGGCATATCTGCATGCCTGTCGGCGTTGATCGGACGACACGACGACAAAGAGGCGGAGCCAGTGCTCTTCAAAGGGCGATGGATCACCGGTCGCAGGCATGGGATGCCCATGGGCGGCGAAGTGGTGCTGCTGCGCGACGTGACCGCCGCCAAGCAGGCGGAAATCCAGCTGCGCGACAGCGAGGAGCGCTATCGCACCATGGTGGATACGCAGACGGAGTTCGTCGCCCGCTACACACCCGACGGAACCACCACCTTCGTGAACGACGCCTATTGCCGATACATGGGCATGTCGAAGGAGCGGCTTCTCAATCGGGAAGGCAGCGATTTCGATCTGATCGTTCCCGAAGATCGCGACACGCACCGGCAGCATGTCCTGTCGCTCTCGCCGGAACATCCTTCGAGCACCATCGTCTTCCGAAGCCTGGCGCCGACCGGTGATTCCGTACGGTGGGAGGAATGGACCGATACGGGCATATTCGACGAGGCGGGCAATCTGGTGGAGATGCAGTCCATCGGCCGTGACATCACCGAGCGGAAGCTGGCCGAAGAGGCGCTGCGGGCGAGCGAGGCCCGCATGGCCGCCTTCATGAAACACGCACCCGTCGCCATCCTGTCGAAGGATCGGAACGGCCGGTTCACCATGGCCAATCCGGAGACGGTCAAGCGGCTGAAGCACAGCGAAACGGAGCTGATCGGGTGCACGACCGCGGAAATCATTCCCTTCGCCGAAGCCGAAATGATGGATCGCTCCGTAAGAGAAGTCCTGGTGACCGGTGAAGTCCAGGTGGAGGAGCAGTATCATCCCTCGCTCGCTCCCTTTCTGTACAGCCTGTTCATCCGCTTCCCGCTGCGGTCGCAGGACGGCGGGGTGGAAGGGGTCGGTGTCTTCGTCGTCGACCAGACGCCGCAAAAGCTGGCGGAGGAAGAACTCGACCGGCAGAAGGAAGCCCTGCATCAGAACGAAAAGCTGGCCGCGCTCGGCTCGCTCCTCGCAGGCGTCGCCCATGAGTTGAACAATCCGCTCTCGATCGTGGTCGGTTACGCCGGCATGCTTCACGAACTGGCGACGGACGAGCCGACGAAACGCCGTACGAAGGAGATCCAGCTTGCCGCGGAGCGTTGCGCGCGTATCGTGCGTACCTTCCTGGCCATGGCCCGCTCCAAGCCGGTGGAAAAGCGGTGCGTGGATATCGAGAAGATCCTTGACGACGTGACGGAACTTGCCGCCTACGGGCTGCGCAGCAACGGCATCATCATCGAGCGTGAGCGCTTTCAGCCGGCGCTGCCGCCGGTGCTGGCCGATGCCGACCAGCTGCATCAGGTGTTCATGAACGTCCTTCTGAATTCGCAGCAGGCGATGATGGATCAGGACGGCCCGCGCCGGCTGTCGCTGAAAACCGACGTGGTTGGCAACGAGATCGTGATCGACCTGCGCGACAGCGGTCCCGGCATCGACGAGACCGTCCGCCAGCGGGCGTTCGAACCCTTCTTCACGACCAAGCCGCAGGGCGTCGGTACCGGAATCGGCCTCTCGGTCTGCCTCGGCATCGTCAAGGCCCACGGCGGGGAAATGTCGCTTGAGCCCGCGGATGGGGGCGGCACACTGTGCCGGGTGTCGCTGCCCACGACCGAGATGGCGCCGCACACGGCCGCTGCGACCGAAACAGGGGCGTTCCGCCTGTCCGGGCGCATATTGGTGGTGGATGACGAGCCGGCGATCGCCCACTACATTTCCGAGGCGCTTTCCGCCGAAGGGGTCGACGTAACGGTGGCGTCCGACGGTCCGGCGGCGCGGCGGGCTATCCTGACCGGGATATTCGATGCGGTGCTGACCGATCTTCGCATGCCCGACATGAGCGGCGAACGCCTTTTGGCCTTCGTCGGGGAGCACCGCCCGTCGCTTGCCGGCCGCGTGCTCATCATGACCGGGGACGCCTTGTCGGCCGACGTCAATCTTTCTGCTGCCGGCATCGCGGTCGTTGAAAAGCCGATCGATCTCGCGACGTTGCGCGAGGCTCTGCGCCCGCTGATGTCGACCGCTGACAATGTTCCTCCAGCCACGCGGGTCTCGTGATGTCGCTAGCGGTTGCCTCCCCACTGCCGGAAATCTTCGTCGTCGACGACGAGCCCGGGCTGCGCAGCATGATCGAAGACTACCTGTCCCTGCAGGGATTTGTGGTGAGCGCTGCGGAAAACGGAGCGGCGCTGGACCGGCTGCTGGCGGCGCGACGGCCCGCGGCGATCGTTCTCGACGTCAACATGCCTGGCGAGGACGGCCTGTCCATCGTGCGGCGCCTGCGGGGGCGAGCCGAACGCATGGGGATCGTGATGCTGACGGCCAATGCGGACGAAACCAGCAAGGTGGCCGGCCTGAGTTACGGGGCGGACGACTACATCGTCAAACCCTTCGAGCTGCGCGAACTGCTGGCGCGGCTGCGCAGCGTCCTGCGGCGATTGCCGGCACCCGCGCCTCCATCGATGCGCCCGGCGGAGGGGCTCGCTTTCGGCGCGTTTCGTCTGGATCCGGACGGGCGTAGGCTGTTCGATGGCGACGGGGTGGAAATCGGCGTCAGTTCGATGGAATTCGATCTGCTGGAGACCTTTGCGCGGCATCCGCGGCAGGTGCTTTCGCGTGACCGCCTGTGCGAACTGGCGCATGGCCGGCCGCTTGGGGAGGCCGACCGAAGCGTCGACATCCGCATCGCCCGGCTGCGCCGAAAGCTCGCGGCCACGGCTCACGCGCCGCTTCTGCGCACAGTGCGCGGCGAAGGCTACGTGTTCGATCCCTGATGTGCTGTTGCAACAGATCGCTTCACGCGCGACACGGCAGGGACGTATTCGTGTTCGTCAATGGCTGCGCCCCTCTCATGACCATATATGACAGCGCTGCGCCTCGTGCCGGCCGAATGGCCGGCAGGATAGCAACGCACTGTCAGGCCGATGCGTCGCGATCAGCGCGATGCCTCATGCAGGGTCGGATCGCACGACCTTCACGGGGACACCCTTGTAGGCTGGCGTGCCCGATGCCGGGTCATAGTCGCTGAGCGCGACCACGGTATTCATCTCCGGATAGTAGCCGGCGATTGATCCTCTCGGAATGTCGTAGGCCACCGCCGTGTAGCGGCTGACCGTGCGGGGGGCGCCGTCCGTTGCGACGAGCGAGCTGACATCGATCAGGTCGCCCTCCGACAGGCCGCGCTCGGCAAGGTCGTGCCGGTTCATGAAGACGACGTCCCTGCGCCCGAAGACGCCACGGTAGCGGTCGTTGAGGCCGTAGACCGTTGTGTTGTACTGGTCGTGGCTGCGCAACGTCGTGAGCACGAGCGCTTCCGGATCGCTCTGCCGGGGATCTTCGTCCAGCCCCGGGGCGAGCAGGAAGACCGCCTTGCCGGACGGCGTCTTCCAGCGCCGGTCGGAAGCCGCGACATCAAGGCGAAAGCCGCCGGGCACCCGGATGCGCTTGTTGAAGTCGCGGAAGTCGGGAAAGACGACCTCGATCTTTTCCCGGATGCGGTCGTAGTCGGCAATCAGGAAATCCCAGTCGATGCCGTAGCGGTTCCCGAGTGTCGCCTTGGCGATGCCGGCGACGATCGCCGGCTCCGATCTCAGCATCTCGCTCGGCGGGTTGAGAAAGCCCCTGGAGGCATGCACCATCGACATCGAATCCTCGACCGTCACCGCTTGCGGGCCGGAGGCCTGGGTATCGAGGTCGGTGCGGCCGAAGCACGGCAGCACGATCGAGACCTTGGCCGTCAGGAGGTGCGACCGGTTCAGCTTGGTGGCGATGTGGACGGCCAGATCGAGCTTGCGCATGCCCGCGAAGATCGCGCCCGGATCGGGCATCGCGACGGCAAGGTTGCCGCCGAGACAGACGAGCGCTTTGGACCTGCCGTCGATGATGGCCTCGGCTGTCTCGATGGCATTGTGGCCCTTGATGATCGAGGGGCGAAAGCCGAAGGCGCGCTCGATGCCGTCCGCAAGCGACGGTCCGGGAATCTCGGTGATGCCGACGGTACGGTTGCCCTGGACGTTGGAATGGCCGCGCAGGGGACAGATGCCGGCGCCGGTCCGGCCGATATTGCCGCGCAGCATCAGGAGATTGGCGATCTGCTGCACATTGGCGGTGCCGTGGCGATGCTGGGTGATGCCCATGCCGTAGCAGAGGATCACGTTCTCCGCGTTGATGTAGACATCGGCGGCGCTCTCCAGCGCTTCATAGGTGAGGCCGGAGACGGCAAGAATCCGGTCCCACGGCGCGTCCTCCATATCCTTGCGGAACGCCTCGAACCCTGTCGTGTGCTCCTCGATGAAGGCGCGGTCGATGATGCCGTGCCGGCCGGCAGCCAGCGCTGCCGCATCCTTCTCAAGGACGATCTTCATGATGCCCTTCAGTGCGGCGAGATCGCCACCTGCTCGGACCTGATGGTAGGCTGAGGCGATCGGGGTCGATGACAGCGTGGCCATCTCGACGGGGTTCTGCGGTGCTGCAAACTTCTCCAGCGCGCGTTCCTTCAGCGGATTGAAGACGATGATGGGAACGCCGCGCCGGGACGCATTGTGCAGCGTCGTCATCATGCGGGGGTGGTTGGTGCCGGGATTATGGCCGAAGCTGAAGATCGCATCGGCGGAATCGAAATCCTCCAGCGTCACGGTGCCCTTGCCAACGCCGATGGCCTGGGGCAGCCCGACGCTGGTCGCCTCGTGGCACATGTTCGAACAATCCGGGAAGTTGTTGGTGCCGAAGGCGCGCACGAACAGCTGGTAGAGGAACGCTGCCTCGTTGGAGGCGCGGCCGGAGGTGTAGAACTCGGCCTCGTCCGGGCTCTCCAGCTTGCCGAGTTCCGCCCCGATGGTCGCAAACGCATCCTCCCAGGAAATCGGCAGGTAGCGATCGCTGTCATGGTCGAAGATCATCGGATGGGTCAGTCGCCCCTGGTCTTCCAGTTGATGATCGGTCCAGTGCCAGAGCGAACTGACGGTGTTCTGTGCAAAGAACTCAGGCGGCACGCGCCTGGCTGTCGATTCCCAGGTGATCGCCTTTGCGCCGTTCTCGCAGAATTCGAAAGAGGAGGTGTGCTTCGGGTCGGGCCAGGCGCAGCCGGGGCAGTCGAACCCCTCCGGCTGGTTGGCCTTCAGCAGCGTGGCTGTGCCCTGGGCCACGATCTGCTGATGCGCCAGGGTGCTGGCGACCGCCTTCAACGCCCCCCAGCCACCGGCCGGCGCGTCGTATTGTTCGATGCCTTCGGGACGCTTTTCTGTCATCTCTCGCTCCATCGCCATTTCCGGCAGGATCGCAAGCAGAGGGCAGGCATTCAATCATACTGGGGTTTGCCGGGGCAAACCTTTGTATAGTTCAGACTGCGGGCTCAGATGCCTGAAGGGGACTTTCCGCCGGATAGTAGATGGCGCCGGGAATACGGATCTCCACCACCGCTCCCTTCCTGTCACCGCGGTTGGAGAGCGAAATCGAGCCCCCATGGGCGGTGACGATCGATCGGCACATGGCAAGGCCCAATCCCATGCCGTTGGGTTTGGTGGTGTTGAAGGCCTTGAACAGCGTTTCCCCGGTCTCGGCATCGATCCCGGTGCCGGTGTCGGCAAAGCCGATCAGCAGGCCGTCGTCGCTCACCTGCGTGCGGATGGCCAGCGTGCGTTCCGGCGACCCGGCCATTTCCATCGCCTGCATGGCATTGGTGATGACGTTGAGGAACGTCTGCTGCAGCAGCACCCGGTCCGCCTGGATCAGAGCGGATCCGGCGCGCAGATCCACCTCGAGGTTGACGCCGTGGGCGGCAAGTTCCTTCCGCTTGAGGTTGATCGCCTCGGCAACCGCCGCATCGACCGCCACCTCACCCGTGTCCGGCTTGGCCTTGCCCAGCAGCATCCGCACGCGCTTGACGACTTCGGAGGCGTGCTCCGTCGAGACGATCGCCTCGTTGAGCGCCAGGCGGGCTTCCTCCAGATCGGGCTGGTCACGCTTGAGCCAGCGTTGCGCCGCCTGGACGAAGGCCATGATGGCGGCCAGCGGCTGATTGACCTCGTGAGCGATCGAGGCCGAGATCTCGCCGATCATCGCCGCCCGCGACACCCCCTCGAGTTCGCGGCGGGATGCTTCCAGCGCCTCCTGGAACTTCAGCCGCTCGGTGATGTCGATGATGCTGGCCTGTATCCGGTCGAGCGGCGTGCCGTCCGGCGGGAAGCTGAGCATGACGATGACGGGGATGATGCGGCCCGAGCGGCTGACGACGGTGGTTTCCGCCTGAAACGTCGGGTGCCCCTCGTCGATCGCCACGAGGCATTGCGCAAAGGTCGTGTCGCTGTCCGGCAGGAACTGGTCGAGACGGGAAAAGAATTCCTCCTTGCGCTCGATATCCATCAATTTCAGAGCAGTCTCGTTGACATCGGTGACGCGGACCATCCTCCGCATCCGCCTCACGAATTCCGGGTGTTCGGCGAGGTACTTGCGAACGTCGGCAATGCCGCTTGCCCGCAGGGCGGTCAATTCGGCCTTTACGTCCCGCAGATCGTGCTCCCAGATCGCCACCGCCAACGTTTCGAAGATCGTGCGGTACCTGTGCTCGCTGGCCTTCAAGGCCGCTTCGGACGCCTTCCTCTCGGAGATGTCTATCGCCGTTTCCAGCACCGTCTCGATGCCATGGCTGCCATTGCGCTCGAGTTGCCAGCGCGTGAAGATGTCGACGGTGCGATCGCTCTTCGTGGTGACGACGAGTTCACCCTGCCAGCCGCCGCTGGCAAGAAGCGAAAACTCCGCCTGGTCGCGCGATACGGGAAAGGTTGCGGGAAGCAACTGGGCAGCATCTCTGCCGATCGCTTCCTTCTCCGACCAGCCGTAGAGTGCCTCGGCGCCCCGGTTCCAGTAGATGACCTTTCCGGCAGCATCCCTGAGAAAGATCGCATCGCTGGTCAACTCGAGCAATCGCGCCTGTCCCTTGAGGGCGATGAGATCGCTGTGGCGGCGCAAGAGCAGCACGGTCGTCACGAGGTTGGCGGACAGGCTGAACAGGAGACGCAGCAGCGCCTGGGTGTCGGAATGAAGGCCGTGGACGGCGACGAAGCTGATGACCGTCAGCAGGACGCAGACAGCGGAGCAAAACCTGATCGCGCGCTTGTCGGCGACGTCGCCGACAATGAAGATGACCAGCACGTACAGCACTGCCACAGCGCTGCCGAGCGAGGTGAAAGTGTCAATGGCGAAGATGACTGTGCCCAGCGCAACGGCCACAGCCGTGCGATAACGGTGGGCGCCCCAGCCCGAACCGGCGAAACCGATCCTGTCCCGTTTGTGATCAACGACCTGCTGATCCATTCGATCACCCCTTCACGCCTCCCGGGATTCGATCTCGGGCAGTGGGGCGGGATACTGGTCCAACCGGCGCCCGCCTTCTTGAACGATGGTCGCCTGTTTTGCACGATATGGACACGAACTTGCTTGGATCACCGCAGATCAGCTCTTTATGGCCTCCTGACGCGTTGTCAGCCCGAAATCGGCCGACTATGTTCACGCCAAGAAGTCGGATCGGTGATCGGGCAGGCGAGGCGCCGGCCGGGAGAAGCGGAAGCGTTGACCTCATTTTTGCACGATATCGCACGCAACGGGCCGGATTTCGGCATTGCCGAAGCGCCACGTTGCGTGACCGCACCGATCGGGAAGGCCCGCTTCTCGGTGAGCCGCTTGCATTGCGAGGTCGCGCCGGGCGAGACGAGGATGCTGACCATTCCCGCCCAAAGGGCCTATTTCGTAATGTTGTACCTTGCGGACGTGGACCATTGCGACGTCCTGCAGGACGGCTCGTTCACCGAAGCGAGGCGCTATCCTCAGGGCTCGATCTGTCTCGTAGATCTGGCGGGCGGGGCCATCATCCGTCTTTGCAGCACGCTGGATTCGCTGGGTTTCGTCGTTCCCCGGGCGCTCTTCGAGG
Organism: Rhizobium subbaraonis; assembly: GCF_900220975.1. Lineage (GTDB taxonomy): Bacteria > Pseudomonadota > Alphaproteobacteria > Rhizobiales > Rhizobiaceae > Mycoplana > Mycoplana subbaraonis. The sequence continues at coordinate 110,082 of NZ_OBQD01000003.1, forward strand.
AGCTCGACCACCTCGCCCCCGGTGCCAGCGACGGCAGGCTCGAATGCCGGCGGGGTGAAAGCGACCCGGTGATCGCAAATCTGGGAACCGCCTTTCTCGCCATGTTCGACAGGGGGCAAGCACCGCTGCCGGTGACGTTCAAGCACATGGCTATCGCGCTTTGCGGGCATCTCCTGCATCGCTATGGCGCAAGCCGGACCTCGCGTGATGCAACATCCGCCGCTTCGCTTTCGGCGGCGCAGGAAGTCGCTGCGAAAGCCTATATTGTCAGGAACCTGACCCGTTCGGCCATCCCGGTGTCGGCCATTGCCGCGGCCGCCGGACTGCCGGCCAGTTGCTTCGCACAGAGCTTCCACAAGGCGGTCGGATGTACGCTCGGGCAATGGGTGAGCAGATCGCGGGTGGCGCGCGCGAAAGAGCTTCTGGCCCAACGCACGCTGTCGCTGACGGCGATTGCCGGCGAGTGCGGCTTTTCCGGCCAGGCGCAGTTCAACAGGGTCTTTGCCAAGGAGACGGGCATGCCGCCGGCCGTCTGGCGGACGACGCGGCTGCAATAGCTGCTGTATCCCGCTATGATCCGATCGCAGCATGCCGCCCGGACGGGGCTTGGCGACAAAGATTTCGAAATTGCACAAGGGCATAGGAACATGCCGGATTCACCAACCCGATCGAGCATCACGGTTTCCGGAATCGAGATCACGCGTCTGCGCTACGACGGTGACGATCTTGCGCCGTTGCCGGCGTCGGACCGGCAGGAGGCCTTCAGCGCGATCGTTCAGCTCGCCGATTTCCGTCGGCACCGGCTGTGGCGTGATGGGGTGCTTGTCCATGACGGAGGGCACGAGCGCGGCGCGCTGGCGGTCACTGACCTGCGGAGAAGCTGGCGATGCCATCACCTCTCGCCGTTTGACAACATTCGCTTCCACCTGCCTTTTGCGCAGTTGCGTGACTTTGCGGCCGAGGCCGGACGGCTGGAATACTCCGGGCTTGAAAGCGTTTCCGGGAAGAAGGACGGCGTCGTTCTCGGCATCGCACAGGCATTGCTGCCGGCGCTGGAACGCCCGCAGGACGCCGGGCAGCTCTTTCTGGAACACATCGGCATGGCTCTGCTGACCCATTTGACGCAGAGATACGGCGGTGTGCATTTTCCGCCGCGCAAGAAGGGAACGCTGGCTGCCTGGCAGGAGAAACGGGCGACGGAGCTGCTGGCCGGCAGGGCGAACGGCCAGGTCTCCATCGCAGAACTTGCGCAGGCATGCGACCTGTCGCGCAGCTATTTCATCAAGGCGTTTCGCGAGACGTTCGGCAAGACGCCCTACCGGTGGCTGACGGAATATCGCGTCGCGCGCGCCCGCGATCTTTTGAAGTCCGACATGCCGATCGCCGAAGTCGCAGCCGCATGCGGCTTCGCCGACCAGAGCCATCTCACGCGCGTCTTTTCCGAGATGATCGGGGAGACGCCGGGCAACTGGCGGCGCAGGGGGCGTGCCGGCTGACGGTGCTGGGCGATCCGGGAGGCTGGCGGGCAGACGCTTTCAGTTGTATTGCTTGCGAAGCCGGCGGGACGGAGGCATATGTTTACCATCCCCCGCAAATCTCCGACGCCCCTTCGGCGTATTTTTCCTTTCCTTCGGCAGATTGGTCTATGGAAGCTGCCATAGACCCCTGCACATGATGAGCAGATGACGAAAAAGATTGTGATCACCGCCAATCGCATGACCGCCGTGTCGGTGCCCGACAGCGACATGGAGCTGGTGGTCAACGCAAAGGTGACCGTTGATGCGGCAGGCACGGCACTGATCGCCGCCGGCAAGGCGACGGATCGCTCCTTCTACATCAACGGGACGCTTCTCTCCGCTTCCGGCTATGCGGTGCAGTTCGGCGCAAAGGGCATGGCCGACAGCGAAAGTCTGTTCGTGATCGGAAAGACCGGTAAGGTCTCCGGCAAAGCCAATGGCATGGACATCCGCAGCGGCGGACTGGAGCTGGTCAATCACGGCACGATCGAGGCGGTGCAGACGACCCTTTCGATTTCGGGCGCCGCGACCAAGTTCGTCAACAACGGCCTCGTCTCGTCATCGGCAGGAAGCGTCCTGAAGGCTGGCGGCAAGAGTGAGATGGTCATCAACAACGGTTCGATGAAGGCCGTCGGCGACGCGCTCATGCTGTCGGGTTCTTCCGCCAGCCTCACCAACAATGGCGAGGTTGTCTCGACCAAGGCGCATGCGCTCGTTTCGTCCGCTTCCTCCGCCGTCCTCACCAATCATGGCACGCTCAAGGGCCAAACCGACGCGATCGTCTCCACCGGCAAGGCGGCGACGATCACGAGCGACGGGCTCATTACATCGACGAAGGGCGCGGCGATCGTCGCCTCCGGCACCAAGGCCATCGTGACCAACAATGACGGAACGCTGAAAGCCGCAAAGGATGCCATCGTGGTGAGCGGCGACGGCTCGAAGGTGACAAACAACGGCTCCATCTCCTCGTCCGCCTATGCCATCTCGATCGACGCGGACAAGGCGACGGTGACCAACAACAAGACGATCAAGGCTGCGGGCGGCATCGAGATCGACGGCAGTGCCGCGACAGTCGGCAACTACGGCACGATTCATGCGACGAAGGCGAAGATCGCCGCGGTCGATTTCACCGACGCCGCATCCTCGACATTTCACAATTACGGCCTCGTCCAGAGCACCGGGACCGCGTTTCTCGGCGGCAGCGGCGTCCAGTCGGTCTTCAACAGCGGAACGATCAAGGGATCAGTGATCCTGGGCTCCGGCAGCGACTATTTCGACGGCACCGGCGGCAAGGTGACGGGCCGCGTCCAGGGCGGCAAGGGCAACGACGTCTATGTCATCAGCGATGCCGCGACCAAACTCGTGGAGCGCGCGGGCGAGGGCACGGATCTCGTAGAGTCGCGCGTCAGCTTCGCGCTCGGCGCCAACTTCGAAAACCTGACGCTGACGGGATCGGCCAACATCAAGGCCACGGGCAATTCACTGGCCAACCAGTTGCACGGCAATTCCGGCAGCAACGTCATCAAGGGCGGCGGCGGCAACGACACGATCTGGGGCCACGGCGGTAAAGACTTGCTGACCGGGGGAGCGGGCGCCGACCATTTCGTCTTCGCCACCGGCGACGGCAAGGACACCATCACCGACTTTGCGGCAATCGGCTCCCGGCACGACGTGCTGGACCTCTCGAGCGTTGCCAGCGTCACGAGCTACGCAGATCTGTCGCTGAACCACATGAAACAGGTGGGCTCCGATGTCCTTATCGACGGACTGAACGGCGACCTGATCCTTTTGAAGGACGTCAAGATAGCAGCGCTGGACAAGGGCGACTTCATCTTCTGATCCCACATCCTGTGAGCCCGGCGATCGCAGGAAACAACCGTCGCTTACGACAGGATCAACCGTCGCCATTCTCCCGGCGTCGTTCCCACCGATCTTGAAAAGCTGCGGGTGAAATGGCTCTGGCCGGCGAAGCCGCAGGCTTCGGCGATCTCGGCAAGCGACATCGTCGTGGTCCGCATCAGCCCTTTGGACCGCTCGATACGCCGCTGCAGCATCCAGCGGTTGGGCGTCATGCCGGCGGATACCCTGAAGGCCTTGGCAAAATAGAGCGGGGTGAGGCCGCATGCGGTCGCGATCGCCGCAAGCGACAGGTTTCCACCGAGATTTGCGTCGATCATCGCTGTCGCGCGCTCGAGTTGCCAAGGCGCAAGGCCGCCGGCGTGCACGGTTGCGGGCTCCTTCGCCTCGCCGTAGGTGACGGCCATGTGTGCTGCGAGGGCCAACGCCATGTGGTCGAGAAACAGGCGGCTGGCGGCCATCGGCTCATCGAGCGCCGGCAACAGGGCGGCAACCAGGCCCCGCACCGTCGCATCGTCGACATCTGCCCCCGGCCTGACGTTGAGTGTCTCGATGCGGCGCGATCCGATATCCTCTTCCAGCGATGTCAGTGCGGCGCGCGGCAGGTGGAAATTCACGCAGTCGAATTCCGACTTCATGTCCGCCTGCCAGAGGCGGTTGTAGTCGTAGAGCGTGAAGTTTCCCTTCCGTGCGCACGGAAAATCGACCTTGCGTCCATCCACCCAGAGGTCGCCATGATAGTCGCGCAGTTGCACCGACAACAGGAACGCGTCCTCGGTGACGTGCTGGTCCACAAAGCCATGGTTGGGCGAATTGCGCGTCAGCCGGGTGGTGGTGATCATGCCCCTGTCGAGCACGGAAGCCTGCAGCGTCGTTGCCTGCCTGACGCGGAGGTACTCCATGTACTGGTTGTTGCCGGCAGATCGCCTTTGCATGGCTTCCTTTCCATTTGGCCTTCACCGCGCGATGGCGGCGAGATGACTGAGAAGCGCGGCTTGTATCACCGGTGCCGCCCGCCTGCGATATCGCAGTTTCTCATGGCGAATGCCTTGGGTGCGTCTTTTCACGCATAAGTTGGCGTATCTTGCACCGATTTGAACGCTATGCACGCAACCACGGGCGATCCGACTAGGACGGCAGTCGATTTGTCCAAATGGCGAGCGATTTGCGCAAGCGCCGCCAGCGCCACCTTGCCATTGTTTCATGCGCAATTCGCGCTTCAACTCAAAACCAATCGAGGACAAGACATGGCCGTTCAAGCGACGCCGACCCCTGGTTCCAGGCTTCTGACGCCGCAGGACCACACGCTCATCATGATCGACTTCCAGTCGCAGATGTCGTTCGCCACCAAGAACATCGATGCCGTCAACCTGCGCAACAACGCGGCGCTCGTGGCCAATGCCGCGAAGGGTTTCGGCGTGTCGACCATTCTCACCACGGTTGCCGAAAAAAGCTTCTCCGGCCCGATGTTCAGCGAGATCACCGATGCCTTCCCGGGGCAGAAGCTTCTCGACCGCACCTCCATGAATACCTGGGAGGACGCCGCGGTGATCCAAGAGATCAACCGGATCGGCAAGGGGCGCATCGTGCTGAGCGGCCTGTGGACCAGCGTGTGCATCGTCGGACCGGCGCTGTCGGCGATCGACCAGGGCTTTGAGGTCTATGTGCTCGCGGACGCCTGCGGCGACGTTACCGAGGAGGCGCACAACCGCGCCATGGACCGCATGGTTCAGGCCGGCGCACAGCCGATGACCTCGCTGCAGTACATGCTGGAGCTTCAGCGCGATTGGGCGCGCACCGAGACCTACGACATGACGACGGGGGTGGCCAAGCAGTTCGGCGGCGCCTACGGTCTTGGCATTATCTACGCCAAGACTATGTTCAACGCTGCCGAAGGGCACTGATCCCGTACCGGATGCTGCCTTCCCCGGCCCGATGGCTGGCGGAAGGCATCTCATGGACAACATGGAGGCGGTCTTGAAGATCTATCTACTCTCGCTTGGAGCAGGTGTGCTGGTCGGTGTCGTCTACAGCCTGCTGAACGTCCGATCGCCGGCGCCGCCCGTAGTCGCCCTGATCGGGCTGCTCGGCATCCTCGTCGGCGAGCAGATTCTGCCGCTCGCAAAAAGCCTGTGGAGCCGCGAACCGGCAGCGGTTTCCTGGCTCCACCAGATCAAGCCGCATGTCTTCGGCCACATGCCCAAGGGCGGCAAGCCGCAACAGGTCGATGGCTCGCCCGACCGGCGCCAGGGAAGTACGGTATAATGCCGACGCGCCGGACATTTCTGGGCGCGGCCTCGAGCCTTGCGCTGCCACCCCTTCTTTCGCCGGCGCGCGCCGGCGATCCCGCATCGACCGGAGACGTCTCCATGAAAGCCGACCTCATTCTTCACCACGGCCTGTTCACCACCCTCGACCGGTCCAATCCGGCTGCAAGCGCGGTGGCCATCAGGGACGGTAAATTCCTTGCCGTCGGCCAGGACCAGGAGATCATGGCGCTCGCCGGACCGGATACGAAGGTTGTCGACCTGAAGGGGCGGCGGGTGCTGCCCGGGCTGATCGACAACCACACCCACGTCGTCCGCGGCGGGCTCAACTTCAACATGGAACTTCGCTGGGACGGCGTGCGCTCGCTCGCGGATGCGCTCGCGATGCTGAAGGACCAGGTCGCACGCACGCCGGCGCCGCAATGGGTTCGGGTCGTCGGAGGCTTCACCGAGCATCAGTTCGCCGAGAAGCGGCTGCCGACCCTTGAGGAAGTCAACGCGATCGCCCCGGAAACCCCGGTCTTCCTGCTGCATCTCTACGATCGCGCGCTGCTGAACGGGGCCGCGCTCAGGGCTGTCGGCTACACGAAGGACACGCCGAACCCGCCCGGCGGCGAGATCCTGCGCGACGGGAACGGCAATCCCAGCGGTCTCCTGCTTGCCAAGCCGAATGCCGGCATCCTCTATTCGACGCTGGCGAAGGGGCCAAAGCTGCCCTTCGACTACCAGGTCAATTCCACGCGCCATTTCATGCGCGAACTCAATCGCCTCGGGGTTACCGGTGTCATCGATGCCGGGGGCGGCTTCCAGAACTATCCCGACGACTACGCCGTCATCCAGAAGCTTTCCGACGAGAACCTGATGACCGTCCGGCTGGCCTACAACCTCTTCACCCAGAAGCCCAAGGAAGAGAAGGAAGACTTCCTCAACTGGACGGCTTCGGTGAAATACAAGCAGGGCGACGACTACTTCCGCCACAACGGTGCGGGCGAGATGCTGGTGTTTTCCGCCGCCGACTTCGAGGACTTCCGCCAGCCGCGCCCGGACATGCCGCCGGAAATGGAAGGCGAGCTGGAGGGCGTCGTGCGGGTCCTGGCTGAGAACCGCTGGCCGTGGCGTCTGCATGCTACCTATGACGAAACGATCAGCCGCGCGCTCGACGTGTTCGAACGGGTCAACCAGGACATTCCGCTCGAAGGTCTGAACTGGTTCTTCGACCACGCCGAGACGATTTCCGACCAGTCGATCGACCGGATAGCAGCCCTTGGCGGTGGTATCGCCGTGCAGCACCGGATGGCCTATCAGGGCGAATACTTCGTCGAGCGCTACGGTCATGGTGCTGCAGAAGCAACCCCACCGATAGCGAAGATGCTGGACAAGGGCGTCAAGGTTTCTGCGGGAACGGACGCCACGCGTGTTGCCTCCTACAATCCCTGGGTCTCGCTTTCCTGGATGATTACCGGCAAGACGGTCGGCGGGATGCAGATCTATCCGCGCCGCAACTGCCTGGACCGCGAGACGGCGCTGCGCATGTGGACCGAGAACGTCACCTGGTTCTCCAACGAGGAGGGCAAGAAGGGCCGCATCGAGAAGGGCCAGTTCGCCGACCTGATCGTCCCGGACAAGGACTTCTTCGCCTGCGCGGAAGACGAGATCTCGTACCTGACCTCGGACCTGACCATGGTCGGCGGCAAGGTCGTCTATGGGGCCGGTGATTTCGCCTCGCTGGACGAGAACGCCGTGCCGCCCGCGATGCCCGACTGGTCGCCGGTGCGTGCCTTCGGCGGCTATGCTGCCTGGGGAGACCCGCAAGGGGCGGGCAGGAACTCGCTGCGCCGGACCGCGATCACCACATGTGGCTGCGCCAGCAATTGCGGCATGCATGGCCATGACCATGCGAGCGCCTGGACGTCGAAGCTGCCGATTTCGGACCTGAAAGGCTTTTTCGGTGCGCTTGGCTGCTCGTGCTGGGCCGTGTGAGGCGCGGGACGATGACCTTGCTGAAGGGCAATATCGATACCGGTGCTGCGGCAGAAGGTGGCCGCTTGTGGCGGGGCGCGCATTTTCTGGCACTGCTCGCGCTTTGCGCTGCCTATATCCAGGGACCGCTCACGAAGATCTTCGATTTTCAAGGCGCGCTGGCCGAAATGACGCATTTCGGCCTTCTGCCGGCGCCGCTGTTTGCCGTGGTGGTCGTCGTCTTCGAGCTTGCAATGTCCGCGCTGATCCTGGCCGGGCGGTTTCGCGCCCCGGCCGCGATCGCGCTTTCGCTGTTCACGCTGGCGGCCACCCTGGTCGCGCTGCGCTTTTGGGAGCTTCCGCCCGGCATGGAGCGAACGATGGCAACGAACGCCTTCTTCGAACATGTTGGGCTGGCGGGCGCGTTCGTGCTCGTTGCGCTTCACGAGCTGCGCCGCCGCGCCTTGCATTGAAAAGAGTTGCCTGCCGGTTGCCCGGCAGGTCTCGCGCAGATTGTTCAAGGACGGGCGAAAACGACAATAACCGGTGTCCCAGTCTGTCTAGGGTGATCGCGATCCGGCAAGCCGGCATGCAATCGAGATGGAGCAATTCGTGACGACCGAGTTTTCATTTCCGCTTTCCCGGCGGCAAACCCTGATCGCCGGAGCAACGGTTTCGCTCGCAATGGCCGTCCCGGCCTTCGCGGCGGAAAAGAAGCAGTTGAACACACCCAAAGGAGCAGCCCCCATGGCTCAAGAATTCGTCAAGACGAAAGACGGCGTCGAAATATTCTACAAGGACTGGGGTCCGAAAGATGCCCAGCCGATCGTCTTCCATCACGGCTGGCCGCTGTCCTCAGACGACTGGGACGCGCAGATGCTGTTCTTCGTCAACCACGGCTATCGCGTCGTCGCCCATGACCGGCGCGGCCACGGCCGTTCCACCCAGGTCAGCGACGGCCACGACATGGATCACTATGCAGCCGATGCTGCGGCGGTGTTCGAACATCTCGACCTGCGCAACGCCGTTCATATCGGTCATTCGACCGGCGGCGGTGAGGTTGCCCGCTACGTCGCCAAGTTCGGCCAGCCGCAGGGCCGGGTCGCCAAGGCCGTGCTCGTCGCCGCCGTTCCGCCGCTGATGCTGAAGACGGCTTCCAATCCCGAGGGCACGCCGATCGAAGTGTTCAACGGTTTTCGCGAGGCGCTTGCCGCCAACCGCGCCCAGTTCTTCCTCGACGTCGCCGCAGGCCCGTTCTACGGCTTCAACCGGCCCGACGCGAAGGTCTCGCAGGGCGTCATCGAGAACTGGTGGCGTCAGGGCATGGCCGGCAGCGCCAAGGCGCACTATGAGGGCATCAAGGCCTTCTCCGAGACCGACCAGACCGAGGACCTCAAGGCGATCACCGTGCCGACGCTGATCCTGCAGGGGGACGACGACCAGGTCGTGCCCTACAAGGACGCCAGCGTCCTGCAGCACAAACTCATCAAGGGCAGCACCCTCAAAATCTATCCGGGCTTCCCGCACGGCATGCTGACCACGCACGCCGACGTGATCAACCCTGACCTGCTCGCCTTCATCAAGGGCTGATTGCGCAGGTCCTCTCATTGCGAAAACCGATGCGGCGCGCCGGAAGGTACGCCGCATTCCGTCGTTCGGCGATGCCGGAACGACACGCCAGATACCGGCCCGCCGGTGATTTCAACAACAGACCTGCGTGTGACCGGGGGAACCGATGAACGAGAAAGAGGCTAGATCGCCAACGCAAGGCGGAGGGTTCGCGCCGTTGCGGCAAACCGTATTCGCCGTCCTCTGGGGTGCCACCGTCCTCGGCAACACCGGCAGTTTCATGCGCGACGTGGCTAGCTCCTGGCTGGTCACCGACCTTTCGGCGGCGCCGGCCGCGGTTGCGATGATCCAGGCCGCCGGAACCCTGCCGATCTTTCTCCTGGCGATCCCGGCCGGCGTCCTCTCCGACATCGTCGACCGGCGCAAGCTTCTGATCGGCGTGCAGGTGCTGCTGGCCTGCGTCAGCATCACCCTGATGGGGCTGTCCTATTTCCGCATGCTGACGGTCGAGGCGCTTGTCGCCCTGACGTTCCTTGGCGGCGTCGGTGCCGCACTTGTCGCGCCCGCCTGGCAGGCGATCGTTCCGGAACTGGTGCCGCGGCGCGACCTCAAGAGCGCGATCGCGCTGAATTCGCTGGGCATCAACATCGCCCGATCGATCGGGCCGGCGGCGGGCGGGTTGATCCTCGCCTCGTTCGGTGCGGCCATGACCTATGGCGCGGACGTTGCGAGCTACCTCTTCGTCATCGCGGCGCTTTTGTGGTGGAAGCGTCCGAAGGAGGACCCGGGCGAACTCTCGGAGCATTTCGCGGGTGCCTTCCGGGCAGGGCTGCGCTATGCGCGCGCCAGCCGCGAACTGCATGTCGTGCTCCTGCGCGCCGCGATCTTCTTTGCCTTCGCCAGTTCCATCTGGGCACTGCTGCCGCTCGTGGCCCGCAACCTTCTGGGCGGGACGGCCGGCTTCTACGGCATCCTTCTCGGGGCTGTCGGGGCGGGGGCGATCGGTGGCGCGATCGTGCTGCCGAAACTGCGCACGCGGCTGAGTTCCGATGCGCTGCTGCTGGTATCGGTCGGCGGCACCGCCGGCGTCATGCTGCTGCTTTCGCTGGCGCCGCCGCAATGGCTGGCCGTCACCATCCTGCTGGTGCTGGGGGCTGCCTGGATCACCGCGCTGACGACGCTCAACGGCGTGGCCCAGTCGATCCTGCCGAACTGGGTGCGCGGCCGGGCGCTTGCGATCTATCTTACCGTCTTCAACGGCGCGATGGCGGCGGGAAGCCTCGGATGGGGCTTCGTCGCAGAAGCGATCGGCGTGCCGCAGACGCTTGTCGTCTCCGCGATCGCGCTGGTCGTCGCCGGCCTCGTCATGCACCGCGTCAAGCTGCCGCTCGGCGAGGCGGACCTGGTGCCTTCCAACCACTGGCCCGAGCCGCTGATCGCGACGCCCGTCGCCCATGACAGGGGACCGGTGATGATCCTGATCGAGTATCGCGTGGACAAGGCCAACCGCTCCGCCTTTCTCCATCTCCTCAACAGTCTGTCTCGGGAGCGGCAGCGCGATGGCGCCTACAGCTGGGGCGTGACGGAAGATGCCGCCAATCCCGAACTCATCGTCGAATGGTTCTTCGTCGAATCCTGGGCCGAGCACATGCGCCAGCATGCCCGGGTATCCAACACCGATGCCGACATCCAGTCGCAGCTGCTGAAGTATCACAGAGGACCCGATAGGCCTGTCGTCCGGCATTTCCTGGGCCTCGACCCGAAGCGAGGCAAGGCCGCGATCCAGCCGGCGCTCTGAAAACCGACAAGCGCGCGCGAACACCGCCTGTTAGCGCGCGCTTTTGCATGGAAGGGAACACCAACCTTCCTGGTTCTCCCATGTCTTTGATGACGCATGGGCAGCAATACCGGCGTCGATCCCGGTTTCTCCTTCGAACGAACCGGCATTCGTCCAAACGGAAGCGCGAACGTGCAAGAAGCCCCGGCCGATCCGTCGCATCATCAGGCCGTCCGACAAGTTGCCGTTCAGGAGGCGGGGATGATGCAAACGGGAGACGAAGACGTTCCCCTGCGTGACGGCCAGGAAACGCTTCCCGAACCGGTCGAGTTACCGAACGCCGAACCCCGAAAGGGAGCGCATGAGGACGAACGCGGGCCTCGGCAGGGCGCTTGTGAGGACCCTGCCACACGATGACCGCGCGCTAGCGGCCGCCTCCCCTCGGGGCCGTTCTCGTCCAGTCACGCAATCGCAACGACCAATGGAGACTGATATGGATCAGCAAGTGAAATCGCGCCGCACGGCGGCGCTCCGGACGCCGAGCGGCCTTTCGGCGGACGCCGTCACAGATATCTCGGCTGCGGCCACCGGCGTGCTCGCAGATGTCTTCGCGCTCTACCTGAAGACCAAGAACTTCCACTGGCACATGTCGGGCGCGAACTTCCGGGACTATCACCTCCTGCTCGACGAGCACGGCGACCAGCTCTTTGGAATGACCGATCCGCTGGCCGAGCGCGTTCGCAAGCTGGGCGGCGGCACGCTGAAGTCGATCGGCGACATCGCCCGGCGCCAGCGCATCCAGGACAACGACGCTGAGTTTGTCCATCCGCACGAAATGCTGGCGGAGCTTCGCGAGGACAATGGCACGCTGATCGCCAGTCTGCGGGCGCTGCATACGCTTTGCGACGATTTTGGCGACGTCGCCACAGCGAGCCTGGTCGAGAACTGGATCGACGAGAGCGAGCGCCGCGTGTGGTTCCTCTTCGAGACGACGCGGGGCACCAACGGCTGAGCCCCCGCGGCTGTTGCAGCGCTACGCCCACTCCTATTAGCTCGAGGCTTTCGAAGATGACGCAGATGGCTGACCCTGCCGGAGCGGATGTTGCAGGCCGGACGCCGTCGGGACCGCAGGCGCTGCGCAAGCGTCTGCACTTCTATGAGGACGAGGCCTTCGACTTCCCGCCCGCGGTCCGCAGTGTCATTCCCGGTGCGCCGGCGACACCGCCGCACCCTCCCGCAAGGCGGATCGTCTATGCCGCCACCTCGCTTCTCGCCGGGCTGACGGGCGGGCTTGGAAATGCTGTGGTCCTTGCCAACCTGCCTTATCTCGAGGGCTCGTTGGGGCTGTACTTAAGCGAGATCGCCTGGCTTCCCGTCGTCTATCTGGTCACCAATGCGGTGACTGGCTGCGTGCTGGTCAAGTATCGACAGCAGTTTGGCATCCGCTCCTTCTGCATGATCTTCCTCTCGCTCCAGGTGCTGCTGATCGCGGCCCACCTTGCCGTTCGGGGCCTCGACAGCGCGATCGCGGTGCGTGCCGCAAGCGGCATCTCCGGTTCGGCGCTGACGTCCCTGGGCGTGCTCTACATGATCCAGGCGCTGCCCGCATCGCACCGCCCCAAGGCCATCACGCTCGGCATCGGGCTGCAGCCGCTGGCGCTGCTGTTGGCGCGGCTTTTGCCGACGGACGCGTTGGCATTCGGCAACTGGGCCGGACTGTATCTGTTCGAGCTCGGGCTTTCGCTCTTGACGCTCGCCGCCGTCATGTTCGTCCGGCTGCCGCCGAACCAGCGCGTCAAGGCCTTCAGCCGTTGGGACGCGCTCAGCTTCGTCTTCTATGCGTCCGGCATCGGGCTGCTCGGCTCGGCAATCGGCCTTGGCGGTTATCTCTGGTGGACGAACGTAAGCTGGATCGGCTGCGCGCTTGCCGCGTCGATCGCATGTCTCGGGGTCGCCCTTGTCATCGAGTACTTTCGCGCCGATCCGCTCATCGACGTACGATGGCTCAGTGCTGGCACGATCGTCCGCTGGACGATTGTAACGATTGCGGCGCGCATCGTCCTATCGGAACAGTCGATCGCCGTCATCGGCATGCTGCGCGATGCCGGCCTCGTCAACGAGGACTTCAGTTCCCTGTCGTGGGTGATCTTCCTGGCTGCGGTCGCCGGGCTCGTGGTCGGTGCGCTCTCGGTCGGTCCCAACCGCCTTGCAGGTCTCGCCATGCTGGCAATTTCGCTGGTCGCCGTCGCCGCCTTCCTCGATTCCTTCTCCAGCCTGTCGACGCGCGCGCCGCAGCTTTACCTGACGCAGGCGATGATCGCCTTTTCGACCACGATGTTCATCGGCCCGTCCTTCGTGTTCGGGCTGAACGAGGTGATTGCCGGCGGGGGCAAGAGGATGACGAGCTTCATCGCGCTCTTCGGCATGACGCAGTCTATCGGATCGCTGATCGGCACCGCCTTGATTCAGACCTATCTCTACTATGCGCAGCAATGGCATCTGGCCGATCTTGCCGCACAGGCGGAGAAAATCGCACCGCTGGTGCCGGATACGACCCGGGCGCTCGCGGCGCGATACCAGCCCACGCTGCAGGATCCGCTGCTGCGCTCGGCGGAAGGCATTGCGCAATTCTCGCAGCAGGTTCTGATGAATGCTCGCATCGCCGCCTATGACGACGTGTTTCTTGCCGTCGCCTTACTGGCGCTCGCCACCACGGCGGCGATGCTGCTTTTCTTCGCCTGGTCCTGGCTGCGCCCATTCCATGCCGAGGCAAAAACGTCATGAACAGTATCGATCAAACCGTGCGGGCCGATGCCGCGACACCGGTCAAGCCGGTCGAAACGCCCCCAAAGCCAACCGAGTGGCGTCCGCCCGGAGCCACGCTCGCCACGATCCTGCTTGCTGCGGCGCTTGCCGGCGGCGGCATGCTGGCGGTGTTGTCGGCGTGGCGGCTGCCACCCTTCGCAACGGCGGTAGTCGGCACCGACAACGCCTATGTTCGCGGCCGGACGACGATCGTCAGCCCGCAGGTCAGCGGTTACATCGCCGAAATTCCGGTGCATGACTACCAGTCCGTTGCCGCTGGCGCGACGCTCGTCCGCATCGACGACCGCACATATCGCCAGCAGGTCGCCGCCGCGCAGGCGAGCCTCGACCTCGCGCGCGCCAATCTGGAAAACAACAAGCAGACGATCGCGCAACGCCAGCTCGACATCGCGACGGCGGAGGCGAAGATCGCCAGCGCTGACGCGCAACTGGTCAAGGCCACGGCCGACAAGCAGCGCGCCGACGAACTGGTGCGGCAAGGCTCGATGTCGCAAAGCCAGCTCGACACCGCGACCGCTGCGCTCGATACCACGAAGGCGGCCGTTCGCGAGGCGCTTGCAAACCGCGACGGCGCGGGTCAGGCGCTGAAATCGGCGGAGGTCAACAATGCCGCCCTGAGTGCGCTCGTGGAAAGCGCGACGGCTCAGCTGGAGCTCGCCCGGATCGATCTCGGCTACACCGAGGTGAAGGCACCGGAGGGCGGCACGCTCAGCGACGTCGGCGCGCGAACCGGACAGTATGTCACCAACGGCACCGAACTGATGTTTCTCGTTCCGGACGCGCACTGGGTCATCGCCAATCTGAAGGAAGCCGACACGGCAGATGTACGGCCGGGCCAGCGGGCCTGGTTCACCGTGGACGCGCTGGGCGGCGCGCGCTTTGAGGGGCGTGTCGACAGGATATCGCCGGCCGCCGGCTCGGAGTTCTCCGTATTGCGGACCGACAACGCGATCGGAAATTTCACCAAGATCCCCCAGCGCATCCCGGTGAAGATCGTCATCGATCCCGGCCAGCCTTCGATCGACCGGTTACGTCCGGGCATGTCGGTGGAAGCCTATGTCGATACGGATAGCTAAGGGACGACCTTCATGATCTCGACGGCCGACCCGACCGATCCCTGGCTGCGCAAGGCGCAGACCTTTCCGCGCCTCAGCGAGGAGATGATCGCGCGCCTCTCTGCCTATGGCAGCGAGGAGACGGCCTCGGAGCGGCAGCTTCTTTTCCGGCGCGGAGACCGCGCCGTCGACTTCTTCGTGGTGATCGAGGGGGAGGTCAGGGTCTATGCCGACCATCCGCTCGTCGGGCGCCGGCATCTCTTCAACTACGGCGCGGGTCAGTTTAGCGGCGAACAGATCCTGTTTACCGATCGGCCGGCGCTGCTGTCGGGGGAGTGCAGCGCGGGTACGCGCTTCATTCGCGTCCCCCACCGCCGGTTCCGGGCGATGCTGACGGGCGAAAGCGATATCGGTGAGACGATCATGCGTGCCTTCGTGCTGCGCCGGGCCGGTCTGCTCAGGCACCAGAGCGGCGGCGTGCTTTTGATCGGTCATCGCGACAGCGCGCAATTGCTGGGCCTGGAGCGATTCCTCGTTCGCAATCTCTATCCGGTGGAGGTGCTGGATGCGACCGATCAGGAGCGCGCTTCCGCGGTTCTCGGTACACTGGACATGACCGAGGAAGATCTGCCGGTCGCCGTCACGCAGGATCGGGAGGCGATCAGGGGCGCCACCAATGCGGTTATCGCCGACCGGCTGGGCCTGTTCGAGCCGCCGGAGGCGGATACGGTTCACGATGTCGCCATCGTCGGCGGTGGACCGGCCGGGCTGGCGGCGGCGGTCTATGCCGCCTCGGAAGGATTGAAGACGGTCGTCATCGAGGCCCTGGCGCCGGGCGGTCAGGCTGGAACCTCGTCACGGATAGAGAACTACCTGGGATTTCCCACCGGCATTTCGGGCCAGGCGCTTGCCGGGCGGGCGCACATGCAGGCGCAGAAGTTCGGCGCCAGAATCTGCGTGTCGCGACCCGTCGAGGCGCTCGACTGCGATACGGCACCCTACGGGCTTGCACTCAGCGACGGGCGGACAATCCGGGCGTGGTCGGTGGTGATTGCCACCGGCGCCCGTTATCGCAAGCTGGACCTGCCGGAGTACGATCGCTTCGAAGGGCACGGAATTCGCTACGCGGCAACGGCGCTGGAGGCCGATCTGTGCGTTCAGCAGCCCGTCTTCGTGGTGGGCGGCGGCAATTCTGCAGGCCAGGCGGCGGTGTTCCTCGCACAGAGCGCGCAACACGTCCACATGCTGGTGCGCGGCGAGATCGCGGCCACCATGTCGGACTATCTTGTCCAGCGGATCAGGAACTCGCATCACATCACGCTGCACGAACACAGCGAGGTGACGGCACTCCAAGGCGAAAGCAGGCTTGAACGCGTCGGCTGGATCGACCGGAAGGCCGGCATGGAACATCTGACGCCTGCATCCCATCTCTTTGTCATGATCGGCGCTTCGCCCAACACGGGGTGGCTGAAAGGCTGCGTCGCGCTGGACCGCAGTGGCTTCGTGCAGACCGGAGCCGGTTATGCGCCTGCGGAAGAGACGAGCCCGCATGCCACGAGCCACGCCGGCATCTTTGCGGTCGGCGACGTCCGGTCGGCTTCGGTCAAGCGCGTCGCTTCGGCGGTGGGGGAAGGTGCGGTTGTCGTCGCTGCGGTCCACCGGTATCTCGCCGGGCATCGCCCGTCGAGTTGACGCGCCCCTTCAGCTTCGCATCATCCTGCGCCAGGTGGCGGGCGGCGTCCCGATGGAGGCGGAGAAGACACGGGTGAAATGAGCCTGATCGGCAAAACCGCAGGCTGCCGAGATTTCCGCTATCGACAAAGCCGAGTTCAAAAGCAGCGCGCGCGCCTGATCGAGGCGCTGCTGCATCAGCCACTGGTGCGGGGTCACGCCCGCCGTCTCGCGAAAGGCGCGCAGGAACGCGCTCGGAGACAGGTTGCACTGTGCCGCGATGTCGGCGATCGAGAGGTCGGCCTGCAGGCGGCTGCGCAGAAGTTCCTTGGCGCGGATCTCGGCCCTGCGCGACAGGGTCCGCCTTCTATTCGATCCGGTTTCCCGGCCATCGCCATATTGGCGGATCAGGTGGACGCCGATCGCGACAGACATCTGATCCACGAAGAGTGCGCTCGGCTGACAATCCTGGCCTAGCGAGGAAAACAGCGCCTTCGAAAGCCCGGCGAGCACGGGATCGTGCTGGCCGGCCGCCTCGCAAAGCCGGGTCACGGCCGCGGTGCCGGAGCCGTCCGCCAGCTGGCTGAGCGTCGCCTTCGAAATCTCCAGGAGGATGAAGTCGAAGCTGCCTTCGAGATCGGCGGCATAGGGATCGGATAGGTCGCGGACATAGACGGTATTCTCCGCGAAATCGTGTACCGAGGAACCGGGGCCCTTGAAAATGCGCCGCCTGTGCCCGCCCGCTGCCGACAGGCCGACGAGAAAGCCGCGACCGCTTTCAGGCATCGTGACGTGCCCGGGCGAACCGGCGCGTGAATGCTTGCGGAAGAAGTCGATGCTGGCGCCCTGGATGCGCTGGTCGCAGTCGAGCTTGTGAAGGGAGCAGCCGAAGCTGTCGGTCTTCTGAGTTGGACGCGGATCCAAAGCATTGGACATCGTGCGGGAGGTTCCGTTCTGAGCAGCAGGTCGAGCTTGGAAATCGCCCACATTAAGCCTTCGCGGAGTGGGTTTGTCAAAACACACGGCGTGCATGTCCCCACTAGCAACTAACGGTAGCCTGCCCCAAGCCCCACCTTACCCTTGAACAGACGATAGACGACCACGGTATAGGTGACGTTGAGCGGCAGCACGAAAAGGCCCGCCCAGAGCATGAAGGACAGGCTGGACATCGGTGCAGCGGCTTCGGTGATCGTGACCGAAAACGGAACCATGTACGGCAGGAATGATGCCGCGAGGGTTCCGAACGCGGAGAGGAAGAGAATGACGGCGCCTGCAAAGGGAAGGCGGTCGTCGCGGCGCCGGCAACCGGTCCATACCAGCGCACATCCGAAGACGCCGGCCAGCGGGAAGAGCACCAGGAAGGGACGCTGCAGCCAGCGCTCCATGACGGGGAGGTGCATCGCCAGGGAGGCAACGAAGGCTGCCGCGAGAAAGACGAGCACGCCTGCCAGCAGGCGGGGCAGTTGGCGATAGGCGCGGTCGCGCAACTCGCCTTCCGTCTTGCGCACCAGCCAGCCTGCGCCGAGCAGGCTGTAGCCGAAACACAGCCCCACGCCGCAGAGGACGGAGAACGGTGTCAGCCAGCCGAACGGCGTGCCGGTGAAGCGGCCCGCCTCGTTCGGCACGCCGCCGACGATCGCGCCGACCGCCGCACCCTGGACGAACGTCGCCACAAGCGAGCCGAGCGAGAAGCCCGCATCCCAGAACCATTTCCGGGAGAGGCTCTTTTCCCGGAACTCGAAGGCCACGCCGCGAAAGATCAGCGCCGAAAGCATCAACACGATCGGAATGTAGAACGCGCTGAGCAGCAGCGAGTAGACGAGGGGAAAGGCGCCGAAGAGGATCGTCCCTGTCAGCACGAGCCAGGTTTCGTTGCCATCCCATACCGGGGAAATGGAATGCAGCATCTGCTGCCTGTCCATCTCGTTGCGGTCCAGGCCGAAGAGGATGCCGACGCCGAGATCGAAGCCGTCGAGAATGACGTAGAGGGCGAGCGTCAGGGAAAGAGTAGCAGTCCAGAAGGCGATCATGGGCGTTACTCCGCTGGGTTGCTTGCTGCGGCCGGATCGCCTGCGGCCATGCCGAGCGGGCGTTTCGGATTGAGTTTCGGATCCATCATCTGCGGCTCCGGTTCGGGACCGCGGTGGAGAAGGCGGTGGACGTAGATGATGCCGGCGACGGCGATCGTTCCGTAGATCACCGCGAAGATCGCCAGGCTGATGGCGACCTCGCGCACCGTCAGCGACGGCGTTGCCGCCTCTGCCGTCCTGAGCACGCCGTAGACGGCCCAGGGCTGCCGGCCGACTTCGGCGGTGAACCAGCCGGTAAGGGTGGCGATGAAGCCGAGCGGGAAGCTGAGGAAGACGCACCAGATCAGCCAGCGCCGCTGCGGCAGGAGGCGCCGGTGCGTCGCCCATGTGCCGTACCAGGCGAGCGCCAGCATCACGAGGCCGCAGCCGACCATGATGCGGAAGGCGAAGAATGGAATGGCGACCGGCGGACGCTGGTCCTGAGGAAAGCTTTTCAGGCCCACCTCCTCCGAGGTCAGGCTCATCGAGCCGATGATGCTGCCCAGATAGGGGATGGAAACGGCATAGCGGTTCGTCTCGGCCGCCTCGTCGGGGATGGCGAACAGCACCTCCGCTGCCGGTCTCTCGTTTTCCCAGCGACCCTCGATCGCTGCGAATTTCGCCGGCTGCCTGTCGTGCACATAGTCGCCGGTCAGGTGACCGAACAGGATCTGCAGCGGTACGAGAACGGCGGCGAGACCAAGACCCATCCGGATCATCTCGACGCCTTCGGCATGAAGGCGCTTTTCGATCAGGTACCAGGCACCGGTCGCCGCCACGCAGAAAGCCGTTGTCACATAGGCGGCCAGCACCATGTGCGGGAAACGGACCCAGACGACGGGGCTGAAGATGATGGCGAACCAGTCGGTCGGAACGAAGATGCCGTTCGCATCCATCTCGTATCCTACCGGCCACTGCATCCAGGAGTTGTTCACCATGATCCAGAAGGACGACAGGCTGGTGCCGAGCGCCACCATCGCGCAGGCGAACAGGTAGAACCACGGTGGCACGCGCTTGCGGCCAAACATCATCACGCCGAAGAAGCTCGCTTCCAACGCGAAGGCGGTGAAGCTCTCATACCCCAGCAGAGGCCCCTGGATCGGGCCGGTGCGCAGCGAGAGCTCGCTCCAGTTGGTGCCGAACTGGAAGGCCATTACGATGCCGGTCACGACGCCGAGCCCGAAGGCGATGGCGAAGATGCGCAGCCAGAAGTCGAACAGGCGGCGATAGAGCGGCCTGCCGGTCGCAAGCCGCAGAGCTTCGAGAAACGTCAGCCACGCGGCCAGTCCGACCGTGAAGGCCGGAAAGATGATGTGAAAGGATACGGTGAAAGCGAACTGGATTCGCGACAGGAGCAGGGCGCTGACTTCCACGGCCGGCTCCTAGTGCCATAGATTGACGCGGGCGAGGTCCAGCAGTTCGTCGCCTCGCCCCGAGAACACCGCCTTCAGCGAATAGAGCGTGAAGCCCTTGGCCATCTCGGCGGTGATCGCCGGCGGGATCGGCAGTTCCGTGCGGGCGACGACGGCGTCGACCAGTACAGGGCCGTCGTGGGCGAGCGCTTCGCGAAGGCTGGCCTCGACGTCTTCAGGTTTTTCCAGGCGGATGCCCTTGATGCCCAGCGCCTCCGCCATGGCGGCGAAGTTGGGGTTGGCGAGGTCGGTGCCCATGGGCAGGAAGCCCGTCGACTTCTGCTCCACCTCGACGAAGCCGAGTGTGCCGTTGTTGAAGACGACGATCTTCGCCGGCAGCTTCAGCTGGGCAAGGCTCAGGAAATCGCCCATCAGCATCGCGAAGCCGCCGTCGCCGGAAAGCGAAATCACCTGCCGGCCCGGATAGGTCGCCTGCGCGCCGATCGACTGGGCCATCGCGTTGGCCATCGAACCGTGCCAGAACGAGCCCACGAGCCGGCGCATGCCGTTCATGGCGAGATAGCGGGCCGCCCAAACCGTCGGCAAGCCGACGTCGCAGGTGAAGATGGCGTCGCCATCGGCAAGATCGCTGAGGGCCTTCGCCACCTGCTGGGGATGGATCACCGTCCCGTGGTGCACTTCCGCCAGAGCGTCCAGCTCTTTGCGTGTGCGGCGATAGTGCTCCCGCGCCTGGGTCAGGTGCGCATCGTCATCGCGCGTGTCGAGCAGCGGCAGAAGCGCTCCGACCGTCGTGCGCACGTCGCCGACGAGGCCGAGATCGACCTTCGCCCGCTTGCCGATCTGCCCTGGGCGAAGGTCGACCTGCGCGATGCGCACGCCGCTGCCTTGCGGATAGAACTGGCGATAGGGAAAGTCGGTTCCGAGCATCAGGAGCGTGTCGCAGTCAAGCATGGCGTAGTAGCCGGAGGAGAAGCCGATCAGGCCAGTCATACCGACGTCGAAGGGGTTGTCGTATTCGACGTGCTCCTTGCCCTTGAGTGCGTGGACGACCGGAGCCTTCAGCTTTTCGGCGAGGGACACGATCTCTTCGTGGGCGCCGGCGCAGCCCGATCCGCACAGGATCGTCACCTTGCCGCCGTCATTGAGCATCTCTGCCAGCGATTTCAGGTCGTCGGCCGGCGGGGTGACGCTGGGCGCGCGCGGAAGGAGGGCGGCCGGCTTCGGATCGGTCGGCACCGCGGCCTGCTGCAAAGCGACATCCCCGGGGATGACGACGACGGAAACGCCGCGCTGGCCGACCGCTTCGCGGATCGCGATCTCGAGTGTGCGCGGCATCTGGTTGGCGCCGGAGACCAGCTCGCAATAGGCGGAGCATTCGCGAAACAGCTCCTGCGGACGGGTCTCCTGAAAATAGCCGCTGCCGATTTCCTGTGAGGGGATGTGGGCGGCAATCGCCAGCACCGGCACGCGCGAGCGATGCGCATCGAAGAGACCGTTGATGAGGTGGAGGTTGCCAGGCCCGCAACTGCCTGCACAAACGGCAAGCGAGCCTGTGAGATGCGCCTCCGCGCTTGCGGCAAAGGCCCCCGCTTCCTCGTGGCGGACATGGATCCACTCGATCTTGCCCTGGCGGCGGATGGCATCGGTTATGCCGTTGAGGCTGTCGCCGACGACCCCGTAGATTCTCTTCACGCCGGCGGCGGCGAGGGTGGCTGCGAATTGATCGGCAACGGTTTCGGCCATGGTGCTTCTCCTTGTCGGGCGGGGAAATCCGTACGGGACAGATGGTGCCGTGGGAAAAGCGTTCCGGATAGTCAGATCCGTCGGGCGTTTGGATGGAACAACCGCCGGTTATTGGCTGGCCGCCGACGCTCTCAATAGTACCGGGGGATCGGACCGATCTGCGGCGTCTGGTCAGGCAGATCGACGAACGCCTCGTCGACGTAGCACCAGCCCCAGCCTTCCGGTGGATCGTAGCCCTCGATGATCTGATGTCCGGTTTCGTGGAAATGCGCGGTGGCGTGCCGGCCGATCGACTGGTCGCAGCATCCGACATGGCCACAGATGCGGCAGAGCCTCAGATGAAACCATTCGAGCCCTTCGGCCAGGCACTCCTCACATCCGATCGTCTTCGGCCGGACGCGCCGGACCAGCCTGACATGCGAACAATTGGCCATGGCCTCTGCTCCGTCATTTGCTTGCGATTGCGTTTTCGACGCAAGTTGCGAGCGCTTCGGCCTGGAACGGCTTCTGCAGCACACAGACCTCCGGCCCCACCTGTGCGCGCACGGCCTTTCCCGATGACGCGGTGATGAAGACGAACGGCGTGGTGCTTTGTCGCTCGCGCAGCATGGTGAACAGGTCGATGCCGCTCATGCCGTCCATCTGAACATCGGAGACGATGCAGGCACAGGTGGAGACGCATTCGGAGCCCAGGAAATCCTCCGCCGAAACAAAGGCCCTTACCGAAAAGCCAAGCGATCTGAGAAGGCTGCTGGTCGCCCGACGAACGGCTTCTTCGTCGTCTATCACTGAAACAATGTGGGGAGTTTCCACCGGGAGTTATACCAATCTCCGGCCGGAGCCGGTTTCTTTCATTGGTGGCATTATGGCCCCGAACCGTCGCCATTTGAATTATACAGGGGTTTATTCGGAAGACACCTCGACGAAATCGGCCGGTTTTAGTTCCGTAAAAGTCAAAAAATACAAGTCTTGGTACGAATACTGAGAAGATTGTTGCGGCTGCGCATCGCTTTTTGGATCCAGCAGGGCAGGGGCGTCACACCGTCGATCTGGACAGCCCCAGCACTTCCGCCATCCGCACCAGGTCGGCAAATGTCTTGGCCATCATCTTCCGGCTGATCTTGCCGCGGTGAATCTTGACTGTGATCTCGCTCAGGCCGAGCTCCCCGGCGATCTGCTTGTTCATCAGGCCGGCTGTCGCCATCGCCATGATCTGCTGCTCCCGCGGGGAAAGCGTCTGGTAGCGGGTGCGGAGCTCGACCTCCGTCCTGTCGGAGCCGCGGACGAGCCTGTCTTTTTCCACCGCGGCCGCGACCGCGTCGAGGATGTCCTGATCGCGAAAGGGCTTGGCCAGAAAGTCGGCAGCGCCTGCCTTCATGGCCCTGACCGTCATCGGAATGTCGCCATGGCCGGTAACGAAAATCACGGGCGTGTTCACGCCCCGCTCGGCGAGCTTCTGGTGAAAGTCGAGACCGCTGGTGAAGGGCAGGCGTACGTCGAGGATCAGGCAGTTCGCATCCGGCAGGCGGGGGTCGTCATAGAGTTCCTGTGCCGTTGCGAACGTCTTGACGCGGTATCCGACGGATCGGAGGAGGGTGTCCAGCGACTGCCGAACGAGCGGTTCGTCGTCAACGACCAGGACAAGGGGGCTTTCCGACATGGCAGGCGCTTCTTCCAGATTGCAGTTCCTCGTTCCTGCGCATTCGCAAGGCGGACGCCGAGAACACCTAAACACGCGCCCGCGCGAGGGCAATTATACCCGGGTATGATCCGCTAACACTCATGTGTAGCGGAAGTCGATCACAGTACGATTTCGGATCACGCCGACCGATTTCATTATGGGAGCACAAAATCGCACTGCAATCTTCTCAAGGAGATCGAAGATGTCTGTCAATGCCGATGCTGTCCTCGAGCACTCTGAACGTCGAAACGACATTCGCGACCTGAGCAACAGGACCTCGAGCGAGGTCTCGGATCTGCTGTTGCGGGCCATCAGCCTCGTCGAACGGGACGAGGTCGTCGCCATTGACCTGATGAAGAAGGCGTCCAGCCTTATGAGGCCGAGCGGCGCCAAGACGTCGCCGGCCGCCGAGCAGGGCATCGTCGTCGGGGGGCTCGCGCCCTGGCAGGTAAAGCGCACCAGGGCCTACATTGCCGAGCGCATCTCCCAGTCGATCTCGCTTCCGGAGCTTGCAAGCGTTGCAAAGCTGAGCACGAGCTATTTCTCCGCCGCCTTCAAGGTGAGCTTCGGCATGCCGCCGCACGCCTATATCGTCCATCAGCGGGTCGCCTTCGCAAAGCACCTGATGACCAGTAGCGAGGCGCCGCTGTGCGAAATCGCGCTCGATTGCGGCCTGTCGGACCAGGCGCATCTCTCCCGCGTCTTCCGCAAGGTGACCGGCATGACGCCTAGCGCCTGGCGCCGCTACAGCGCCCGCCCTCTCGTCGTGGCCGCTTCCCTCGGCGACCAGTAACGGTCATGTCTTGCAAGCTTGCCGATCGAAGCTCACCCGAAGCGAAACGGCTGCACAGTCAGCCCGCGGCAGGTATGCTGCCAGCCATCCGCCACGAGCGCGACCTGACGTCGCAAGCCTGATCAGGGCAAGGAGGGAAGGAATGACCGGAACGAAGCTTTTTTCGCCCATCCATATGGGCAACCTGCGGCTCGACAACCGCATCGTCATCGCCCCGATGTGCCAGTATTCGGCCGAAGACGGCAGGATGACCGACTGGCACCTGATGCACCTCGGCATGCTGGCGAATTCCGGGGCCGGCGTCCTCACGATCGAGGCGACGGCGGTCTCCCCCGAAGGCCGCATCTCCTACGGTGACGTCGGGCTCTACTCCGACGCATGCGAGGCGGCAATGGCGCGCGTCCTTGCCGGCGTCCGACGGTGGTCGAACATGCCGATCGCCATCCAGCTTGGCCATGCCGGGCGCAAGGCCTCGAGCGAGGTGCCATGGCTAGGCGGCGGGCAGATTGCGCCGTCGTCGACCAACGGATGGAAGACGGTCGCGCCTGCCGGCGTTCCGTTCCGCGCGATCTACGATCCGCCTGTGGCGCTCGACGCGATCGGCATGAACCGCATACGCGAGGCGTTTGCCGACGCCGCCCGCCGCGCGGCGAAACTGGGAATCGATGCGGTCCAGATCCACGGCGCGCACGGATATCTGCTGCACCAGTTCCTTTCGCCGCTGTCGAACACGCGGACCGACGCCTATGGCGGTTCGCTCGAAAACCGGATGCGTTTTCCGCTGGAGGTGTTCGAGGCCGTGCGCGAAGCCTTTCCGGCGGAGCGTCCCGTCACGATGCGGCTTTCGGCGACCGACTGGGTTGCGGGAGGCTGGGACGTCGAGCAGTCCATCGCGTTCGCCACGGAACTCGAGCGCCGGGGGTGCGGCGCGATCCACGTCTCGAGCGGGGGGCTCTCCGAACACCAGAAGATCGCGCTCGGGCCGAACTACCAGGTGCCTTTCGCCCGCGCGATCAAGGCGGCGACCAGCCTTCCCGTCATTGCCGTCGGCCTCATCACCGAGTTCGAGCAGGCCGAAGCGATCCTCGTCACCGGCGATGCGGACATGATCGCCATCGCCCGCGCGATCCTCTACGATCCCCGCTGGCCCTGGCATGCGGCGGCGCATTTCGGTGAGACGGTGAGGGCTGCCGACCAGTATCTTCGCTGCCAGCCCCGACAGTTCAAGCACCTGTTCGAGCACGCTTCGGCCGTCTGACCGCGCCCCTGCCGCGTTTCCGGGACGCGTCCCTTTCGATCCTCACCCTTTGAGGGGCGAGACACCCGACTCGGCCAGCGCCTGGCGCAGGGCCGAGATGAAGACGCGCACCTTGGGCAGGACGAGGCGGGCGGTCGGATAGACGGCCCAGATGTTCAACGTTTCGGGCTGCGCGTCGGCCAGTTCGATCCGAACCAGCCGGCCGGATGCGAGGTCGTCACTGACGTTCCAATGGGACAGCAACGCGATGCCGCCACCGGCAACGCACACGGACAGGCAGGCGGCGATGCTGCTGGAGGAGAAGCGGGCATTGACGCGGACTTGCCTGTCGCTCCTTCCGCCTGCGAACGTCCAGTGCGTGACGCCGTCCAGCGGCAGGCAGTCGTGTTCCGAAAGCGCGTCGAGCGAAGCAGGCGTTCCCCGTGCTTCCAGATAGCCGGGGCTTGCGACGAGGAGGCGCGGGTTGTCGGCAAGCTTCTGCGCAACGAGGCTATTGTCGCGAAGCCTGGCGATGCGGATCGCAAGATCCGTCCCGGTGGCGACGAGATCGGGCAGCGCATCGGTGAGGTCGAGCGCGATGCGCAAGTCGGGATGACGGGCCAGCAGGCCAGGCACGATGGGTGCGACGAAGCGCAGGCCGAAGGCGACCGGCACGGAGACGCGGAGCAGGCCGGCGGCGCCGCGACTGTCGGAGCGCATCCTGGCCAGGGCCTCGTCACCGTTTTCAACGATCGACTGGGCGAAGGGCAGGAAGGTTTCTCCCTCCGGCGTCAAAGAGAGGGCGCGCGTGGTCCGGTGCAGCAGCCTGACGCCCAGCGCCGTTTCGAGTGCGGCAAGACGCCTGCTCGCCATCATGGCCGTGATTCCAAGCCGTCGCGCCGCAGCCGCGAGGCTGCCGGCCGAAACGGCGACGCAGAAGACGCGGACATCATCGAGGTTCAATATCGAAATCCGTTATACCGGCCGAACATACAAGAGCAGTACATCCGGTCTCGATAAAGTTCTAGATCTCGTACATCGCTTTCTTCAGCCAGAAAGGCATGAAAATGGATATGAAAATCTCGAGCGCGGCTGCGGACACCTCGCATGGGGGCGTCGGGCGGCTCGCCCTTCTTGCCATGGCAACGGCCGGCGGTATCGCGGTGGCGAACATCTACTACAACCAGCCCATGCTCGGCCTTATCGAGGCGGAATTCCAGCATCAGACGGCTACGGGGCTTATTCCCACTGCGACGCAGCTCGGCTACGCGCTCGGCCTCTTCCTGCTGCTGCCGCTGGGCGATCTCGTTCACCGCCGGCCGCTGATCATCGGCCAGTTCGTACTGCTGGCGGTAACGCTTCTGCTTGCGGCGCTGGCGCCAACCGCCTGGCTTCTCGTCGCCGCATCGTTTCTCGTCGGTACGGCATCCACCGTCGCACAGCAGATCGTTCCGTTTGCCGCGTCGCTTGCCGCTCCTGAAAAGCGCGGCGCCACGATCGGGACCGTGATGGCGGGCGTTCTGTCGGGCATCCTGTTCAGCCGGACGCTGTCCGGCTTCGTCGGGCAGCATGCCGGCTGGCGCGAGATGTTCTGGATCGGCGTGCCGATGGCGCTCATCGCAGCGGCAATGATGTTTCTGACGCTGCCTCATCATCGCCCGGCATCGCGCATGCGCTATCACACGGCGATGCGATCGCTCGTTCATTTGTGGAAACACCAGCCGTCCTTGAGAACGGCAACCCTTGTCCAGGCGGCGCTGTTCGCCTCGTTCACGGCGTTCTGGACGATCCTGGCGCTCTATCTGCAGGGGCCGAGCTTCGATCTCGGCGCCGATGTCGCGGGCCTTTTCGGGATCGTCGGCGCGGTCGGCATCTTTGCTGCGCCGCTCGCCGGCAAGGTGGCCGATCGCCGCGGCCCCGGCTTCGTCGTCTGGATGGGTGCGGTGCTGGCAGCCGTCGCCTGGATCGTCTTCGGCCTCTGGTCGTCGTTGGCAGCCCTCGTCATCGGCGTCATCATTCTCGATTTCGGCATCCAGAGCGCGCTGGTCGCCAACCAGCACATCATCTACGCGATCGATCCCGAAGCCCGCAGCCGCCTCAATACGATCTTCATGACGGGGATGTTCCTGGGCGGCGCATTCGGTTCCGCCGCGGCCACGGCTGCCTGGGGCTATGGAGCGTGGGCGGCCGTCAGCGCGCTGGGCGTGGTTTTCGCGCTGGTTGCGATCGGCATCAAGTTCGTGGCGCACCACCGCTCCACTACCGTCGGAAAGACCCGTTGAGGAGCGAGCGATGAAAAGACTACGCGTGCGGGTCGTCGGCGGTTCTCTCGGCGGGCTCTTTGCCGCCATCCTGCTTCAGCGCGACGGCCACGACGTCATCGTCTACGAGCGCTCCGCCGCCGGCCTCGGCGGCCGGGGAGCGGGGCTGGTCGGCCAGCACGACCTGTACGACGTGCTCGGGCGCATCGGATTGCGGGAACTCGCCCAGGTGGGCGTGGAAGCCTTCGAACGCATCTATCTCGATGCTGACGGACGGATTTCGGGACGGATCCGCGCGTCGCAGACGCAGATTTCCTGGGATGTTCTCTATGAGGGCGTCTCCTCGATGCTGGCGCCGGGCAGCCATCTCCTCGGGCGCAAGGTGAGGCGCGTCACCGATGGCGAACGTCAGGCGTCGGTGATGTTTGCGGACGGTACGACCGACACGGCCGATCTCGTCGTCGGCGCGGACGGGCTCGGCTCGGTCACGCGCGGTGCCGTCAACACGCTGACGCAGAACGACTATGCCGGCTACGTCGCCTGGCGCGGGCTCATTCCGGAAGGAAAGCTCCCCTCCGGCAGCGCGATCCTGAAAGACCGCTTTGCGTTTTTCGTGATGGCCGGCATCCATGTCCTCGGCTATCTCGTTCCCGGACCGCGCGGCGAGATGCTGCCGGGCGAGCGTCGCTACAACTGGGTATGGTACAGGAAGGTTGCTGCCGGCGAGATTGAAAGCCTGTTCACCGGCCAGAATGGAAGGGCGAACCGCTTCTCGCTTCCGCGCGGAGAATTGTCGCGTGACCGGCTCGAGACGTTGAGGATGGACGCGGCGCGGCTGCTGCCACCGCAGTTCGCCCTTGCCGTTACGGCGGAAGACGAGCCGTGGATACAGGGCATCTTCGATTATCGCGCCGACAGGATGGCGGGCAATGCCGTCGCCCTTGTGGGGGACGCGGCCTTCGTCGTGCGACCCCACACGGCGATGGGCGCCTCCAAGGCCGCGGGTGACGCAATGGCGCTTCGCGACAGCCTTGCCCGTTCGCAATCGGTCGACGAAGCCCTGCGGCGCTATGCTGCGCTGCGCATGCCCGTCGGGGAAGAAATCGCAAGCTATGGCCGCCGGCTGGGCGCTTCCGCACTCTGACGCCGGCTGCGGGAGGAGAGGCACGATGCTCTCCTCCCGTCCGCGTTCGACGGGATGAAAACTGTCCGTTACGCCTGTATTCCGACGGGAAAGACCGCCCGGCGGCGGAGCCGGGCGGTCTGGCGGAGTTGGGATCCGCTGGCTTCGGACGAGGGGGAAACCCGAAGCTCGGTAGCGGGGAGGGGAGTGCGCTACCGCCTCTTTTGAGGCTGAAACGAGGTTACTATGCCGGGCGCTTCTTCGAAATTATACGGGGGTTTGCCCGGCATCATACATACGGATGGGGGGATCAGGCAGATCATGCAATCCTTGCTATCACGCCAACCGCGAGGATCGCAGCCCCGGCGAAATCCGTCACCATGGCGAAATTTTCCTTGGCGTTCCGGTCGCGGTTCATGGCGTGCTTGACCCCTGCCAGCGCCAGGTAGAGGCCGCCGACCAGCCCCGCCGGGGCCACCCAACCGGGCATCAGCAGGCTCAAGGTTGCGACGAGCCCCATCGCCAGGTTGCCGCAGCCGATCTCGGTGACCAGCTTCTCGGCGTCCGGATCATCGATCCCGAATATGGTCTTGGCGGTGAAGGACGGCTGAAGCACCTGCTTGAAGCCGGCAAGCAGCAGCCTGATGCCGGCGGCCCAGAACACGAACCACTTGCCCACCAGAAACAGCAGGCCCGCGTCCGAGCCCGCTGCCCATTCCGCAAGGATGGACAGGACCGGAAGGACGAACATCAATGCGGCGACTGCGACGAAATACATCGAAAAACTCCGCGTCAGGGACAGCGGTTTCCATCCTAGATTGCCGCGTCGGCGAAGCCAATGGGCGGCGGCGCGCGCCGGGGTTCGCCCATTCGGTGGATCGCTGGCGTAGCGTTGCCGCCATGCCGGCAAAAAAGAACCCGCGGCGACTGCCGCGGGTTCGGTCGTTCGTCGCGGTGCCGTCGCCTATTCGAACAGCGGGCGCTCCTGGCCGTTCTCGCGGATCCAGGTCGACAGGCCGATCTTGGCGAGAACGGAGAGGAAGGGCTTGGGCGCCAGTTCCTCGACGTTCGCCATATGCTTGACGTCCCACTCGCCGGTCGCGACCAGCATGGCGGCGGCTACCGGAGGAACGCCGGCGGTGTAGGAGATGCCCTGGGAGCCGACCTCTTCGTAGGCTTCCTTGTGGTCCGCCACGTTGTAGATGAAGACCTCGCGCTCCTTGCCGTCCTTTGTGCCCTTGACGAAGTCGCCGATGCAGGTCTTGCCGGTATATTCCGGTGCGAGCGAGGCCGGGTCGGGCAGGCAGGCCTTGACGACCTTCAGCGGCACGACTTCCGAACCGTCGGCGAGCTTGACCGGCTGCTCGGAGAGAAGGCCGATCGACTTCAGGACGGTGAAGACGTTGATGTAGTGGTCGCCGAAGCCCATCCAGAAACGCACGTCGGCGCCGTCCATGTTCTTGGCCAGCGAATGCACTTCGTCATGGCCGCAGAGATAGGCGCGGCGGGTGCCGACGACGGGCAGGTCGTAGTCCTTGCCGATCTCGAACATCTTGTTGACGTTCCATTCGCCGTTCTGCCACGAATAGACGACGCCGGTGAATTCGCGGAAGTTGATTTCCGGGTCGAAATTGGTGGCGAAGTACTTGCCGTGGCTGCCGGCGTTGATGTCGACGATGTCGACGTCGGTGACCTTGTCCAGGTACTCGTCCTTTGCGAGCCTGGCATAGGCGTTGACGACGCCCGGGTCGAAGCCGGCGCCGAGAATGGCGGTGATGCCCTTCTCCCGGCATTCGTCCGCGCGCTTCCACTCGTAGTTTCCATACCACGGCGGGGTCTCGCAGATCTTGTTCGGCTCTTCATGGATTGCGGTGTCGATATACGCGACGCCGGTGTCCATGCAGGCGCGCAGCACCGACATGTTGAGGAAGGCGGTGCCGACGTTGATGACGATCTCGCAGCCCGTCTTCTTGATGAGCGCCTTCGTGGCCTCGATGTCCAAGGCATCCAAGGCATGGGCTTCCAGTACGCCCGGTTGCTTCATCGCCTTCTTTTCGTGGACCGAGGCGATGATCGCATCGCATTTGGATTTTGTGCGCGAGGCGATGTGGATGTCGCCCAGCACGTCATTGTTCTGTGCGCACTTGTGCGCCACCACCTGGGCAACGCCACCCGCGCCGATGATGAGAACGTTCTTTTTCATTTCGGGGTATATCTCCTTGTACCCTTAGCCGTCGTCGCTGTGAATTTTGACCTCAGGAGAGGCTCTGCTCGTAGTCCGCATAGGTGAAGTCGCGGACCGTCCTGATCGAGCCATCCAGTTCGCGGATGGCGATGGCCGGCATTTTTACGCCGTTGAACCAGTTCTTCTTGACCATTGTATAACCGGCGGCGTCCTGGATCGAGATGCGGTCGCCGACCTTGATTTCGTTTTCGAAGTCGAACTCGCCGAAGATGTCGCCGGCCAGGCACGACTTGCCGCAGATCATCCAGCGGTGTGGGCCCTTGTTGGGGGTGAGCTTGGCGCTCTCGCGGTAGATCAGAAGATCCAGCATGTGGGCTTCGATCGATGAATCGACGATCGCAAGGTTCTTGCCGTTGAAAAGCGTGTCGAGCACCGTCACCTCCAGCGTGGTGGACCTGGTGATCGAGGCCTCGCCGGGCTCCAGATAGACCTGCACGCCGTATTCCCCGGCAAAGCGCTTCAGGCGCTCGGCGAATTGCTCCAGCGGGTAGTTCTCGCCGGTGAAGTGGATGCCGCCGCCGAGGCTGACCCATTCCGCCTTGCGCAACAGTGGGGCGAACTTCTCCTCGATCGCGCCGAGCATGCGGTCGAAAAGGTCGAAGTCGCCGTTCTCGCAATTGTTGTGGATCATGAAGCCGGAGATCATGTCCATGACCGGCTCGACCTTCTTCACGTCCCACTCGCCAAGCCTAGAAAAGGGGCGGGCGGGATCGGCGAGGTCGAAGCTGGACGAGGAGACGCCGGGGTTGAGGCGAAGACCCCGGACGATGCCGGACGATTGCCTGTCGAAGCGCTGCAACTGGCCGATCGAGTTGAAGATGATCTTGTCGGCGTGGCTGACGACCTCGTCGATCTCGTAGTCGGCATAGGCGACCGAATAGGCGTGCGTCTCCTTGCCGAAGCGCTCGTGGCCGAGACGCACCTCGTTCAGCGACGAGGACGTCGTGCCGTCCATGTAGTCGCGCATGAAGTCGAACACGCCCCAGGTCGCGAAGCACTTCAGCGCCAACAGAGCCTTCGCGCCGGAAAGCTCGCGGAGCCTTGCGATCTTTTCCATGTTCAGAAGCAGCTTCGACTTGTCGATCAGGTAGTAGGGCGTCTGGATCATCAATTCTGGTCTTTCGTGGAGCGGATGTTGCAGCCCGATGAGCGCACCCGTAGCCGGCGCCCATCTGGTAGGTCCCATGTCTACTCGATGCGCTCGGGCATCGCGGTCTTCAGGTCAGGGAACTGTCATCTTCAATCCGGAAGAGCCTGCCATTCGCGCAAGGCACCGGCAGCGGCGTTTCTGTCTCTCTTGGCGTTCGCGTGCCGGCATGCGGGTCACCCCGACCGTTTACAGCGCAAATGTGACGGTCGGGCTACAATCGCGCGCCAAAGCGCGACAACTCCTGACCTGTGTGAGAGAGCAAAGACAGCATGGCGCCTATCTAGCCGTACGGCCGGGGAAGTCAAGGCAAGCCGCATCTTGGCCGCTATCCGGCCCCTTGGTCTGGCTCTTGCGAAAACAGGGCAGGATGGTATCTGACGGAGACGCGCCTGCGGGTCTTTGCGGCATTGCAAATTCGACATGGTCGGCGCACCCATCGCCATCGGAGCGTTCCCTTGCCCAGAAAGCCCATGCCGAACCAAGCCAACAGGGTCACGCTGCCGCGGGCCTTTTCCAAGCTCGGCATCTGCTCGCGCAAGCAGGCCGAAAAGCTGATCGTCGACGGGCGGGTGCGGGTCAACAAGCGGGTCGTCAACGACGTCGAGGCCTGGGTGGACATGGCGTCCGACCGGATCGAGCTCGACGGTCAGCCGCTAAAGGCGCATGCCAAGGTCTATCTAGCGCTGAACAAGCCGCGCGGCCTGGTGACGACGCGGGACGATCCCGAGGGACGCAACACCGTCTTCGATTGCCTCGAGGGGCTGGACCTCCCCTTCGTCGCGCCGGTCGGTCGCCTCGACAAGGCCAGCGAGGGGCTTCTGCTCTTCACCAACGACACGCAACTGGCGCAGCGGCTGCTCGATCCGGACAAGGACGTCCGAAAGATCTATCACGTGCAGGTCTCCGGCCGACCGGGCGAGGCCGAGATCGCTCGCATGACGACAGGCATGGAGGTGGACGGCCAGACGCTGACGGCCGCGGCGGTGCGGCTGCTGCGCGCGGGGGAAAAGAACGCCTGGCTGGAAGTGGAGCTCACCGAGGGCAAGAACCGCCAGATCCGCCGCATGCTGGAGGCCATGGGGCTCGAATGCCTGCGGCTCGTTCGCGTTGCCATCGGCGATATCGCCCTTGGCGACCTCGCAAAGGGCGCGACCCGCTTCCTCACCGACGCCGAGGTCCAATCCCTGCAGCGGGGCGCGGGGCTGAATGCGGCGGGCGCGAAATCCTCCGGCACCGCGGCGCGGCGAAAGCAGCGCTGAGGCGCGTGCCCGGCGCAGTCACGCCGCCGCAGCTCAGCCGACTGCGGCCCACCGAGCCGATGCAAGTCGAGGATGCCGCCGCGGACGCTCGTGGGGGTGGGGCAGGAGGTCGAGCTTTCCTTCGACGAGGATGCCATGCACCTTTTTGACGCGGAGAGCGGCCGGCGGATCGGCTGAACAGGCTGCGCCGCACACCGCTTTGGCTGAAATCGACGCCTATTCGATCAGGATCGCGCGGAAGTCGTTGACATTGGTCCCGGTCGGGCCCGTCTCGAAGAGATCGCCGGCAGCCTGGAAGGCGGTGTAGGCGTCGTGGCCGAGAAGGCGGGCGCGCGGATCCTGTCCGGCGGCGCGCATGCGGGCGATGGAGGCGCCGTCGGCAAAGGCGCCGGCGTTGTGCTCGGAGCCGTCCCGGCCGTCGGTGTCGGCGGCGAGCGCATGGATGCCGGCGAGGCCGTCGATGGCAATCGCGAAGGAGAGCAGAAGTTCGCTGTTGCGGCCGCCCTTGCCGAAGCTTTCGCCCCGGATCGAGACGGTCGTTTCACCGCCCGAGAGGATCAGGGACGGCGCAGGGAAGGGGCGGTTGCGCGTGCGCACCTCCCGCGCGATGGCCGCATGCATCAGACCGATATCGCGCGCTTCTCCCTCTATCGCGTCGGAGAGGATGAAGGTGTCGATGCCGGCCGCGCGCGCCTTGGATGCGGCCGCCTCCAGCGAGACGCGTGCCGAAGCGATCACGTGATGTTGCTGGTTGGCGAAGGCCGGATGGTCCGGGCCAGGTGCGGCGGCTGCATCGGAGGCCAGATGCGCCATCACGCGCTGTGGCAGCTGCATGCGGTACTGGTGGACGATGTCGATTGCGTCCGACGGCGTCGAGGCGTCCGGCACGGTGGGACCGGAGGCGACATGTGCGGGATTGTCGCCGGGAATGTCGGAGACGATCAGGCTCACCACCTTCGCCGGAAACGCCGAATAGGCCAGCCGCCCTCCCTTGATGCGCGAGACGTGCTTGCGCACCACGTTCATGGCGGAGATGGGCGCGCCGGAGGCGAGCAGCGCCCGATTGACGGCGATCTCGTCTTCGAGCGTCAGATCGCCCGCGGGTGCCGGCAACAGCGACGAGCCGCCGCCGGAAATCAGGGCGATGACGAGATCGTCTTCGCTGAGCCCGTCTACCAGTCCGAGCAATCGCCGGGCGGCGAAAAGGCCGGCCGTGTCGGGGACCGGGTGGGCAGCCTGCAGCACCTCGATCCGCCGGCAGGCGGCGACCGCCCCGTGCTGGGCGACGACTGTTCCTTCGAGCGGTCCTTCCCAGACGTTTTCGAGCGCTGCGGCCATCTGGCTGGCCGCTTTGCCCGCGCCGACGACGATCGTGCGCCCTTTCGGCCGCTTCGGCAGGTGGGCAAGGATGGCGGCCAGCGGATCGGCCGCCTTGACGGCTTCATGGAACAGCGAGGCGAGAAAGGCGCGCGGATTGTCGATCATGCCGTATCAATCGATCGATTCGAGGTCGTACACAAGTACCCCGGCGACACCGTCGAGGGCGGCGGCTACGATCTTCGCCCCGGTCTTTCTGTGTTCCTCGTCGGCAAGATAGGTGTCGCGCGCGAAGCTGTCGTCGAAGTCGACGATGAAGCCGTCGGAAAATCCCTTGTCCATACCCGTTTCGGGGCTGACATTGGTGCCGACATGGACGGCAAGCAGCCCCGGGATGCGGTCCTTCAGGGCCACGATCTCGTCGAATATCTCGGACTTGGCGGCCGCACTGATCGTCGGCTTGAAGCGGATGAAGACGCAGTGGCGGATCATGCGGTGCTCCTATCGGATATCGGTGCGGGCGCGTGCCCGGGTGTCGTTGCGCTCGTGGGCGAAGATCTGCGGCGGCAGCGGCTGCAGGTCGCGGATGATGTCTGCGCCCTTCTCGCCCACCATGATCGTCGGCGCATTGGTGTTGCACGAGGGCACGCGCGGCATCACGGACGAATCGCAAACCCGCAATCCTTCCAGCCCGTGCACCCTGAGATCGAGCCCGACGACGGCATCTGCGCCCGTGCCCATCTTGCAGGTGCCGACGGGATGGTGATCGGTCTTGGCATTGGCGCAGCCGTAGTCGAACAGATCCTCGTCGGTGAGATATTTGGGGCCGGGCAGCCGTTCGGCAAGAACGAAAGGCTTCAGCGCCGGTTGCTGCATGATCTCGCGGGCGATCTTCAGCCCTTCGATCGACATCTTGCGGTCGTGCGGATCCGCCCAGTAGTTCGGGTCGATCAGCGGCGCAACTGCCGGATCGGCCGAGGCGAGTCGGACCGTGCCGCGCGAACGGGGATGCAGATAGGCGGAGTTCAGCGTCACGCCGGCATTCTTCAGCCGCTCGACGCCCGCCTCGATGCCGGAGCCGAGGCCGAGGTGGAACTGGATGTCGGGCGAGCGGGCGTCCGGATCGGCATAC
Source organism: Rhizobium subbaraonis (assembly GCF_900220975.1). Classification (GTDB taxonomy): domain Bacteria; phylum Pseudomonadota; class Alphaproteobacteria; order Rhizobiales; family Rhizobiaceae; genus Mycoplana; species Mycoplana subbaraonis. Next base: position 145,963 of record NZ_OBQD01000003.1, read on the forward strand.
CAGAACCCGCCGGTCTCGAAGAGCGAGGAGGCGACCGGGCCGGAACGGAACAGCACGTATTGCAAGCCCGCCCAGAGCGTGCGGTGGAGCTTTGCCACGTTGTCGTAGGTGTGATCGCCCGTGCATTCGCAGATGACGAACAGGTCGAGATGATCCTGCAGGTTCGAGCCGACGCCGGGCAGGTCGTGCTTCACCGGCACGCCGGCCGTCTTGAGATGGTCGGCCGGGCCGATGCCCGACTGCAGCAGGAGCTTCGGCGAGCCGATGGCACCGGAGGAGACGAGAACCTCGCGCTCCGCCCGCAATGTCTCCAGCCCGCGCGAGGTCGCGACCTCGACCCCGACGGCGCGGCTACCTTCGATGAGGATGCGGGTGACGCGGGCGCCGGTGCGGATCGTCAGGTTCTTCCGATCCCTGATCGGCGAGAGATAGGCCAGCGAGGCCGAGGAACGCCGCCGGTTGCGCTGCGTCAGCTGGTAGAAGCCGACGCCGGCCTGCTGGCGGCCGTTGAAGTCGTGATTGTGCGGAATGCCGAGTTCCTGGCCGGCGCGAATGTAGGCGTCGCAGATCGGCAGGCCGGAGACCGGCATCGAGACGCCGAGCGGCCCGCCATAGGCATGGTAGTCGTCGAAAAAGCGCTGGTTGTCCTCCGCGCGCTTGAAGTAGGGCAGCACGGAGCGATAGTCCCATCCCTCGCAGCCGTCTTCGCTGGCCCAGAGGTCATAGTCCGTCGCATTGCCACGGGTGTAGAGTTGGGCGTTGATCGACGAGCCGCCGCCGATGACCTTGGCCTGGGTATAGCGCAGCACGCGGCCCTTCATGTGCTTCTGCGGCACCGTCTCCCAGCCCCAGCTGGCGACCCCCTTGGTCATCTTGGCAAAGCCGGCCGGCATGTGGAACAGCGGGTTCCAGTCGCCGCCGCCGGCCTCCAGCAGGAGGACGCGCACCGTGGGGTCTTCCGAGAGGCGGTTGGCGAGCACGCAGCCTGCGGGGCCGGCGCCGGTGATGATGTAGTCGTAAGCCATGCACGTTTCCTCAGGCAATCAGGCCATTCGTTTATTCATTTCGCGCGTGGCGGCCCCGTCGCTCGGCCACATCGCGCTCGGCAATGCTTCCATTCCACCCGCCGAAGCCGTGCCCCTCATCCGGCTGCCGCCCCTTCTCCCCGCAAGCGGGGAGCAGGACGCAAGTCGCGGGGCTGCACGTCCCCTCTCTCCGCTTGGGGGAGAGGGTCAGGGTGAGGGGCGACAGCGAAATCCACGCGACCGAAATGTCACCACCCCGGTGCATCACAGCCGCCCGATCGAGAGCCCTCCGTCCAGGTCGATCACCGACCCCGTCGCAAAAGCGAAGCGGCCCGATGCGAGGGCTGCAACGGCGGTGCCGATGTCCTCCGGCTCGCCCCAGCGTTTCATCGGCACAAGCCCGCCTGCGATCAGCGCATCGTACTTGGCCGAAACGCTTGCGGTCATTTCCGAGCGGATGATGCCGGGGCGGATCTCGAAGACGGCGATGCCGGTCTCGGCCAGCCGCACCGCCAGCCCCTGGCTGAAGGCGGCGAGTCCCGCCTTCGTCATGCAGTAGTCGAGCCGTTCGGGCGAAGACAGAGCAGCCGAGACAGACGTGATGTTGACGATCGACCGCGGATGGGTGGCCGGCGCCGCGAGCATCGCGCGCAGCACGGCCTGCGTGAAGAACACCGTGCCGCGCAGGTTGGTGGCGACGATCGTGTCGAAATTCTCAGGCTGGAGGTCGAGAAAGTCGCCACGCACCACCGAGGCGATGCCAGCGTTGTTGACCAGGCAATCGATGTGGCCGAAAGCGTCGACAATGGCCTCGACCGTCTCATGATGGCTCTCGACCGCGGCAAGATCGGCCTGGAAATAGGCCGCCTTCGCTCCGGCTTCGCCGAGCTTTGCGAGCACAGTGTCGGTGCCCTCGTCCGAGGCGCCGATGCCGGTGATGGCGATGTCGAAGCCGTCCACAGCAAGAGCCCGGGCGATGCCGAGCCCGATGCCGCGACGGCCGCCGGTGACGATGGCGAGCGGGCGGGTTTTCCGATGGCGGAGCGAGCGAAACGAAGTCATCACGCGACAGCCTCCCTGGCTCGGATGTGTTCGGCCACGCGCAGCGCCTGCGCGGCAATCGTCAGTGCCGGGTTGACCGCCGCCGAGGTCGGCAGGAACGATGCATCGACGACGAAGAGGTTGGGATGGTCGAACGAGCGGCAATAGATGTCGAGCGGCGCGGTTGCCGCGTCGCTGCCGAGGCGCACGGTTCCGCACTGGTGGGAGGGCGTGCGCTTGTCGAAGGCGCGCGACAAGACGATCGGGAAGCCCGCCTTCTTCAGCACCGCCTTCAGCTTCGCCACCAGCTCGAGATGGGCGTCCCAGTTGGTACGGGTCCATTTCAGCACGATCCGATCGCCGTCGACGGTGATCCGGCTTTCGGGGTGCGGCAGGTCTTCGCTCATGGCGTAGAAATCGACCGCATGCCGTGAGACGCGGTCCAGCAGCCATTCCGGCACCTGCGGCAGGTTGGCTTTCAGCACCTTGCCGGAGATACGGCCGAGCAGCTGGACATTTCCGAGCGGTGGCCCGCCGGCTCCGTCGGAGAGGTAGAAATCGTTGAAGCCGAGGGTCTTTTGGTAGATCGAGGTGTTGCGGAACGTGGGCGAGATCGCGATCACTGCACTGGAATTGTGGTTCATGAAGTTGCGCCCGACCTGGTCGGACGAATTGGCGAGCCCGCGGGGATGGCTCTCGCTCGCCGAGCGCAACAGCAGGGCTGCCGACTGCACGGCGCCTGCGGAGAGGATGACGAGTTTCGGCGAAAGGCTCGCCTCCACCCCGTCCCGGACATAGCGGATCCCGGTGATCGAGCGCCCGTCCGGGCCGGTCACGAGCCGCGTGACGCGGCTGTCGGTCTGCAGCGTCACGTTCGGGTGTCGCAAGGCCTCAGCAAGTGCTGCCGTCTCGGCGTCCATCTTGCCGTCGTCGGCGTTCGGATGGGCGTCCCACGGCGTCTTTGCCTTTCTCAGCCAACGCTCGAGGTCGATTCCGAGAGGCAATGAATAGGGGTGGATGCCAACCGCCTTCAGCCGCTTGCGCACCAGCGCGATCGCCGGTTCGTCCGGGACCGGCGGAAAGGGATAGGCCGCCGAATGCGGCGGCTCGGTCGGATCCTCGTCGAGCGCGCCGCGAACCTGGTAGAGCTTTTCCGCAGCCGAATACCACGGCTCCAGTTCCTCGTAAGCGAACGGCCATGCCGGCGAGACGCCCTCGCGATGGCGCATCTCCAGGAAATCCTCGCGGCGATAGCGCACGAGGACCGCGCCGAAGAACTTCGAATTGCCGCCGACATTGTAGTAGTTGCCGGGGTTGAAGCCCTCACCGCCGGCCTCGTACCACGTCTCCTTCGGACGGAAGTGGCCGCGCTGGAAGATCGCCCGCTGGTCGCGGTTCTCCGGCCGGTCCTCGATGTGGCTGCCGGCCTCGAGGATCAGGATGCGGGCGCCGCTGGCGGCCAAGCCGGCGGCGACGGTTGCTCCGCCGATGCCGGAGCCGATGATGACGATGTCGGGCTGCGAGGTCATGTCGTCGTCTCAGGCGATGCGGCGCTGGCTGTCGGGGTCGAAGAAGACGGCCTTGTCGAGATTGAAGGCAAGCCTCGCTTTTTGCCCGGCGGAGATGCGCGCGTCGGCGCGCAGGCGGGCCACGATCTCCTTGCCGCCGAGATGTGTCACGGCGAAGGTGTCGGCACCGGCGGGCTCCACCACCTCGATCAGGCATTCGCCCTCGGCGATCGTGCGGGCGTTGTGATCAGCACCCTCGGGATCGGTGAGTGCCTCGGGGCGGATGCCGAAGACCACGTCCTTGCCGCGGTAGGCGCCTAGGCCCTGCGGCGCATTGTTGACGACGAGCCTGAGCGGCTCGGCCTCGAGGCGGGCGAGCGACACCGCCAGGCTGCCACCGTCCCCTTCGACCTTCGCCTTCAGGAGGTTCATGGCCGGCGAACCCATGAAATCGGCCACGAACATGTTGGCCGGGTTGTTGTAGATCTCCGCCGGCGATCCGAACTGCTGCAGCACGCCGTCCTTCAGCACGGCGATCTTTGTCGCCAGCGTCATCGCCTCTATCTGGTCATGGGTGACGTAGACGATCGTGGTCTTCATGCGTTGGTGCAGACGCTTGATCTCGGTGCGCATGTCGACGCGCAGCTTGGCGTCGAGGTTGGAGAGCGGTTCGTCGAACAGGAACAGCTTGGGATCGCGCACGAGCGCCCGGCCCATGGCGACGCGCTGGCGCTGGCCGCCGGAGAGCTGGCCTGGCTTGCGGTCGAGCAGGTGGCCGATCTGAAGCATCTCGGCGACCTGCTTGATCGCCTTGTCGCGTTGATCCTTGGGAACCCCGCGGATCTCCATGCCGAAGGCGATGTTCCCGGCCACCGTCATGTTCGGATAGAGCGCATAGGACTGGAACACCATGGCGATGTCGCGCTTGGAGGGGTGCAGGCCCGCGACCGAGCGGCCGTCGATGGCGATGTCGCCGGAGGTGATCGGCTCCAGACCGGCGATGGTGTTGAGCAGCGTGGACTTGCCGCAGCCGGAGGGGCCGACGAGCACGAGGAAACCGCCCTGTTCGATTTCCAGGTTGATGTCCTTCAGGATTTCCAGCGCGCCGTAGGACTTGCGAAGATTGCTGATCTTGAGAAACGACATGGCGGTCATCCTTTCACGGCGCCGGACATCAGGCCGCGGACGAAGTAGCGGCCGGAGACGATGTAGACGATGAGGGTGGGAAGGGCTGCGAGGATCGCGCCCGCGAAGTGGACGTTGTATTCCTTCACGCCGGTCGACGAGGAGACGAGGTTGTTCAGCGCCACCGTCATCGGCGTCGAATAGGGGCCGGAGAAGGACGCGCCGAACAGGAAGTCGTTCCAGATATTGGTGAACTGCCAGATGACGGAGACGACGATGATCGGCCCGGAGGACGGCAGCAGGATGCGGCGGAAGATCTGGAAGAAGCTCGCGCCGTCGATCTGCGCTGCCCGCACCAGCTCGGTCGGGAAGTTTTCGTAGTAGTTGCGGAAATAAAGCGTCGTGAAGCCGATGCCGTAGATCACATGCACCATGATCAGCCCCCAGATGGTGCCGGCGATGCCAAAGAGGCCGAGCATGCGCGCCATCGGGATGAGCACGATCTGGAACGGGATGAAGCAGGACAGCAGCAGCAGGCCGAAGAAGATGTTCGAGCCGCGGAACGGCCATTTCGTCAGCACGTAGCCATTGAGCGCGCCGATGATGGTGGAGATCGCCACCGCCGGGACCACCATGAGGATCGAATTGATGAAGAACGGGCGCAGGCCCGTCGGCTGCACGCCGATCTGCGCCGTCGACCAGGCCGACAACCAGGGCTCGATCGTCCACACCTGCGGCAGGTTCAGCATGCCGCCCTGACGGATTTCCTCCAGCGGCTTGAGCGAATTGACCACCATCACGTAAAGCGGCAGCAGGTAATAGACGGCGAAGATGATCAGCGCCGTATAGATCAGCACGCGCGTCAGGCGGCCGTGGCTGATGACGTTGTCGGAGCTTGCAGCACTCATCGGCCCCTGCCTCCACGGATTTCGGAATAGAGATAGGGAACGATGATCGAGAAGATCATGATCAGCATGATGATCGCCGAGGACGCGCCGATCCCCATCTGGTTGCGGGTGAAGGTATAGGAATACATGAAGGTCGCCGGCAGCTCGGTCGCCTGGCCAGGTCCGCCGCCGGTCAGCGCGATGACCAGGTCGTAGGCCTTGATGGCGAGGTGGGCGAGCACGACGAAGGCCGAGAGGAAGATCGGCCGCATCAGCGGGATGATGATGCGGCGGTAGACGGTCATCGTGGAGGCGCCGTCGATCTGGGCGGCCTTGATGATCTCGTTGTCGACGCCGCGCAAGCCTGCCAAAAACATCGCCATGACGAAGCCGGACGACTGCCAGACGGCGGCGATCACGACGCAGTAGATCGCGTAGTTTCGGTCCTTGATCCAGTTGAACGAGAAGCTCTCCCAGCCCCATAGATGCATGGTGTTCTCAAGGCCGATGCCGGGGTCGAGGAACCATTTCCAGGCCGTGCCGGTGACGATGAAGGACAGCGCCATCGGGTAGAGGTAGATCGGCCGCAAGAGCCCCTCGATACGGATGCGCTGGTCGAGCAGGATCGCAAGCCCGAGGCCCAGCACGCTGCAGATGACGATGTAGAGCGAGGCGAAGATCGCAAGATTCGAGATCGCCCGCCACCAGTGCGGCAGGGACCACAGCCGCACATAGTTCTGCAGCCCGACGAAATTGTAGGACGGCAGCATCTTGCTGTCCGTCAGCGACAGGAGTCCCGTGTAGGCGATGAAGCCGTAGACGAACACCAGGACTATGAGGAAGCTGGGGGCGAGCACGAGCTTGGGAAGAAGCTCCTGCAGGCGCGAGCGGCTGTCCATAAGCGTTTCCACTCTGTTGTGAATATGTCTTCTCGGTGCGGGGAGGCTGCCCCTCACCCTGAACCTCCCCCCGCAGGCGGGGAGAGGGGACGGATACGGATACGGTGCGGCATGTGCCCTTCTCCCCGCGCGCGGGGAGAAGCTGCCGGCAGGCGGATGAGGGGCAAAGCCCCGAACATGACGCCTACTTCGCGCCTTCGACCGCGGCGACCAGTTCCTTGGTGGCTTCCTCGGAGGAAAGCTCGCCGTTGAACTGGCGGGTCACCACGTCATAGATCGCGTTCTTGACGGCGGCCGGGTTGGCGTGGCCGTGCGCCATGGAGCCGTAGAGCGTGCCGCTGGCGTTCGCCTCGGCGAGGTCCTTGATGCCCTTCTTGCCGCAGTCGTCGAAGTCGGTGTCCGGCACGTCGGTGCGGGCCGGGACCGAACCCTTGACCACGTTGAAAGCCGACTGGAAGACCGGGCTTTCGATGGCGGATGCCATGGCGAGCTGGGCGGGAACCTTGTCGTCGGCGACCTTGAACATGGCGAACTGGTCGGAGTTGAAAGTGACGGAGCCCTGCGTGCCCGGGAAGCGCATGCAGACGAAGTCCGTGCCCGGCTTCTTGCCGGCCTTCAGGAACTCGCCCTTGGCCCAGTCGCCCATGAACTGCAGGCCGGCCTTGTCCTCGATGACCATGGCGGAGGCGAGGTTCCAGTCGCGACCGGAGAAGTTGTCGTCCACGTAGGAGCGCAGCTTCGTCATGCGGTCGAAGGCTTCCTTCATCTGGTCGCTGCCGAGCGTTTCGGGATCGAGATCAATGAAGGCCTTCTTGTAGAAGTCGTTTCCGAGCGAGAGCACGACGGCGTCGAAGATCGTCGCATCCTGCCAGGGCTGGCCGCCATGGGCGACGGGGGTGATGCCCTGCGCCTTGAAGTTGTCGAGCAGCGCGATCAGTTCGTCCCAGTTCTGGGGCTCCTTGCCGCCGGCCTTGTCGAGGGCCGCCTTGTTGATCCAAACCCAGTTGGTGGAGTGGACGTTGACGGGTGCTGCGATCCAGTGGCCGTCATACTTCGAGAACTGCTGCAGGGCGCCGGGGACCACCTTGTCCCAGCCCTCCTTGGAAGCCACTTCGTCCAGGTTGCCGAGCGCGCCTTCCTTGGCCCAGTCGAGAATGTCGAAGCCGAGCATCTGCACGGCCGTCGGCGCGTTGCCAGCTGTGACGCGGGCGCGCAGCACGGTCATCGCCTCGGTGCCGCCGCCGCCGGCGACCGGCATGTCGGTCCAGGTGATGCCCTTCGATTCCAGGTCTTTCTTCAGGACGTCGAGCGCGGCAGCCTCGCCGCCGGACGTCCACCAGTGCAGCACTTCGACATTTTCCGCAGCGCGTGCGGATACGCCGGCGCCGAGTGCCACCATCACCGCGGCGATCGCGGTCGTCGTTACAAACTTGCGCATCGTTTTCCTCCCGTTTGCAAGTTCCAATGGCGGGATCCTCCTCCCGCCGTTCCTCATCGTCCCCCAACCCCGGGCGACAATTCTGGAGCTGCGGCGCGTGCCGCCGGCTCAATTTAAAACGTTATAAATTCGACGAGTCAAGCGCACGGCCAGCCACACCGAATTTCCTCAGAAATCGCCAGTTTCCGGCGAAAAATCTGAGTCTTTCCGAGAAAAGTTTGTGTGCGCCGCAACGTATGCGAGTTTAAAACGTTTGCATTGCACGATTGCGCCGGGCGGATCGTCTTTGTAAGGTGCCGCCGAAATATCAACTTCAGCCAAAGACCGTTGCCGTGCCCAGCCGACAGAAGCTCTCCGACATCGACACGGCCAGGACGGCCCAGCGCACCGGCAAGCCGACGCTGAAGACGATCGCCGACATGACCGGCCTTGCGGTCACCACCGTGTCGCGGGCGCTCGGCAACGCGCCGCAGATATCCGAGGCGACCCGCAAGCGCGTCCACGAGGTCGCAAGCGAGATCGGTTACCTGCCGGACCGTGCGGCCCAGCGCCTCAAGACCGGACGCACGAACGTCATCTCCGTGCTGCTTGATCCGCATGAGGAGATCCTGGGCTTTGGCACCTCCGTCATCCACGGACTGGCGCGCGCCCTGAAGGCCACGCCCTATCACCTGATCGTCACGCCCAACTTCGTCGAGGACAGCAGTGTCGAGGCGGTCAACTACATCATCCGCAACGGAATGGCCGATGGCCTGGTGCTGTCGCGCACCGAACCTTTCGACCCGCGGGTGCGGCTGCTGCTCGAGCGTGATTTTCCCTTCGTGACGCATGGGCGGACGGAGTTCACGACGCCGCACGCCTATGTCGACTTCGACAATTTTGCCTTCGCCCACGAAGCCGTGCGCCGGCTGATTTCCAAGGGACGACGGAAGGTGGCGATCATTCCGCCGCCGAAGCGGCTGACCTTCTGCCAGCACATGCTGCACGGCTTCATGACCGCTGTGCGCGAGGCCGGCATCGCCTTCGAGGTGCCGGAAGCGATCGACCTCGATTGTCCGGCCGATCAGATCCGCGACCACGTCCGCCGCCGCGGGGCGGGTGGGGATGCGCCGGACGGTCTCGTCTGTCCGGGCGAGGTCTCGGCGCTCGCAACGATCACCGGCATGAGCGATCGGGGCATGACGCTCGGCGTCGAATACGACATCGTCGCCAAGCAGACCTCGCATCTTCTCACCCAGATCCAGCCAAAGGTCGAGACGATTTACGAGGACCTGACGGCGGCCGGCGAGGCGATGGGAACGCTGCTGTTGAGGCGCGTGGCCGGCGACGACACCGCCGACCTGCACATTCTTCAGGCGCCGCAACTGGGGTTTCCAGCGCTCTGACAGGAGGCGGACCCCCACGGCGTCCGGTGTCGGAAACGATCTCCTCATCGCGGCATCCACCAGTTGGTGCGTGCGCCGATGTGCATGTTGAGCGTCTTGGTCTCGGTATAGTCTTCCACCGCATGACGGCCGAGCTCGCGTCCGAGCCCCGACTGGCGATAACCGCCGAAGGGCAGCTCCGAGGCTCCGTCCATGAAGGTGTTCATCCAGACCGTACCCGCGCGGACACGGCGGCCGATCGTCAGGCACGTGTCGAAGTCGCGGCTCCAGACGCCGGCCGACAGGCCGTAGTCGATGGCGTTGGCGATACGGATCGCCTCCTCGGTCGTCTCGAAGGTCAGGACGGAAAGGACGGGGCCGAACACCTCCTCGCGGGCGACCGCCATGTCCGGCTTCACGCCGGAAAGGATGGTCGGTGCCATGAACTGGCCGAGCCCGAGGTCGAGCTGGCTGCCGCCAAGGGCAATGCCGGCGCCCGCATCCTGCGCCCCTGCGACATAGCCCGCGATCTTTTCGAGGTGCTGCGGCGTGATGATCGCGCCCACCTGCGTGGAGGGATCGAGCGGATCGCCGACGCGCACTTTCTTCGAAAGCTCCGCGATGCGCGCCGTCACATCGTCGGCTATGCCGCGATGCAGGATCAGCCGCGAGCCGGCATTGCAGCATTCGCCGGCGTTGAAATAGGCGCCGAAGACGGCGGCATCGACGAACGCTTCGAGGTCGGCATCCGGGAAGACGATCTGCGGATTCTTGCCGCCGAGTTCGAGAGAGACCTTCTTCAGGGTCTGGGCCGCGTTCGCCATCGTCAGCCGGCCGACGCCGGTCGAACCGGTGAAGGAGACCATGTCGACGTCCGGATGCGTCGTCATCGGGGCGCCTACCGCGGGCCCCGTGCCGGTGACGATGTTGACCACACCGGCCGGAACGCCGGCCTCGATCAGGATCTCGCCCAGCACCAGCGTCGAGCCTGAGGTGAGCTCCGACGGCTTGACGACGGTGGTGCAGCCGGCAGCGAGCGCGAAAGGAAGCTTCTGGCTTACGATCAGGAACGGGAAGTTCCACGGCGTGATGATCGACACGACGCCGATCGCCTCGCGCAGCACGACGCCGAGCGTGCCGTCGCCAAGCGTGTTGTAGCTTTCGCCGTGCAGGTCGCGGGCGAGCGCTGCCGCATAGCGCCAGATGTCGACGGCGCCGCCGAGCTCGCCCTTCGCCTGGCTGATCGGCTTGCCGCTCTCGATCGCATCGAGAAACGCAAGCTCGTCGGCGCGTGCGGCGATCAGGTCGGCGGCCTTGAGCAGGATGTTGGAGCGCTCCGCGCCCGTCATCCGCGGCCAATGGCCTTCGTCGAAGGCGCGGCGGGCGGCGGCGATCGCCCGCTCGGCATCCTTCGCCGTGCCGGCCTGATAGCGGCTGACGGTAACGCTGTGGCCGGGAGCGACGCGCTCGAGAGATGCACCGCTATCGGAGGCGACCCATGCGCCGTCGATCAGCATGCGGAAATCGCGTGCCGCGTGGTTCTGTAGCGCCTTCGGCTGCACTGTGACCGCCATCACCATTCTCCCTTGAAGTTTGCGGGGCGCTTTTCGCTGAAGGCGGCAACGCCTTCCTTCAGGTCCCCGGTCTTGGCGACGAGGATGGAGCCCAAGGTCTCCACCGCGCTGCCGTTGTCCTCGCCGTTGGCAACGGCGATCATCAGCTTGGAAATCTCGGTCGCGGCCGGGCCGCGTGCGGCGATGCGCGCCGCATAGTCCCGGGCGGCCTGCACCGAGGCGCCGCTCTCGACCACATGGTCGACGATGCCCAGCGTCTCGGCTGCTTCTGCCGTCAGCACCTCGCCGCCGAGCAGCATGCGGCGCACGGCCTGCGCGCCGAAACGCTTCACCAGCCGCTGCGTGCCCGACCAGCCGGGCACCATGCCGAGGCCCGCTTCCGGCAGGCCGATCTTCACCTGGCGCTCGGCGATCCGGATGTCGGCTGCGGCGGCAAGCTCCAGCCCGCCTCCCAGCGCGTGGCCGTTGACGGCGGCGATCAGCGGCATGCGCAATGTCGCCAGACGCTCGAACACCCGGTGGCCGAAGCGCACCCAGGCGTGGCCGAATTCGTTGGGCTCCATGCCGCCCCAGGCCTTGATGTCGCCGCCGGCCGAAAAGGCCTTGCCTTCGCCGGTCAGGATCGCGACGCGCACGGCGGCTTCCGCCTCGATCGCGTCGCAGGCGGCGGCAAGCTGCCGGAGCATGTCGATGTCGAAGGCGTTCAGCTTTTCCGGCCGCGCGATCGTAAGCGTGGCAATGGGACCGTCGACGGTCACCCGGATACGCGGCTCAGACATGGCGCGCCCCCTCAAGGGTTCGTTGCGGCTTGCGCGGCAGCACCAGTCCGAGCGGCGCGTCGGTGAACAGCGAGGCATCCATCGTCTTCAGGTCGTCGGCGATGATCAGCGGAAATTCCGACTGGTCGAGAATGTGCGCCTGCAGGTCGATGCCCGGTGCGATCTCGGTAAGCACGACCCCCTTCGGTGTCAGCTTCATCACGCAGCGCTCGGTGACGTAGGTGATGTCCTGCCCCTGCTCGACGGCGCGACGGCCGGAGAAGGTGACGTGCTCGACTTCGTTTACCAGCTTCTTCAGCTTGCCTTCCTTCTCGATTGTGAGCTTCTGATTGTCGACACCGAGCTTCGCGCCCGCGTTGAACATGCCGGAGAAGACGATCTTCCTGGCGCGCGCCGTGATGTCGACGAAGCCGCCCGCGCCGGCCGTGACATGCGGCCGGAAGGAGAGCTTGGAGACGTTGACTGAACCGTCGCGCCCGATCTCCAGGAACGACAGCAGCGATGCGTCGAAGCCCGCACCCTGGAAATAGGTGAACTGGTAGGGCGAGGGCATGTAGGCGTCGGCGTTGGACGCGCAGCCGAAGGCGAAATCGAGCAGCGGCACCCCGCCGACGGCTCCCTGCTCGATCACCCAGGTGACGTCGCCGTGAAGACCTTCTTCCAGCAGGATGCGCGGCACGTTGGCGGAGATGCCGAAGCCGAGATTGACGCAGCTTCCGGCCTCGAGTTCTCGTGCGACGCGGCGGGCGATGACCTTCTGGATGTTGAATTCCGGCACGCGGAACGTGTCGAGCGGGCGCATGATCTCGCCCGAGATCGCCGGATCGTAGGGCGTCTGCGTCGTCTGCTTCTGGTCGGGATCGACAACGACGTAGTCGACCAGCATGCCCGGTACGCGCACGTCGTGCGGCCGTAGCGACCCGTCCTTGGTGATCCGCTTGACCTGGGCGATGACGATGCCGCCGTTGTTGCGGGCGGCGAGCGCCTGGTCCAGTCCGCCGAGGTAGGCGCCCTCGTGCTCGTAGGTGAGGTTTCCGCGCTCGTCGGCTGTGGTGGCCCGGATGATCGCCACCTGCGGTACGATCGCCGGGAAGTAGAGCCAGTCCTCGCCCTCGAACGCGACTTTCTTGACGACCGGTTCGGCCATAGCCTTCCCGTTCATCGCGCAGCCCTCCCGTGACGGATCGACGAAGGTGTCTAGACCGACCTTGGTCAGAACGCCCGGCCGCTTTGCCGCCGCTTCGCGGTGCATGTCGAAGAGGATGCCCGAGGGAATGTTGTAGGCGGGGATCTCGTTGCCGGTCACCATCTGCCAGATCAGCGGTGGCTCGGAAGAGGAGGGGCCGGAAGGGTAGGAGCCGCCGATGACTTTGGCCAGCAACCCCTTCTTCGCGATGTGGTCCACGCCCTTGATGCCGCTCATGTCGCCGGCCGCGATCGGGTGCAGGGTGGTGATGTCTCGCGGATGCCCGGTCGCCTCGAAGCGCTCGCCGATCGCCCTGAGCATCAGGTCGGGGCAGCCCAGCCCGGAGGACGAAGACACAGACACGACGGCGCCGTCAGGGATCAGGCCGGCTGCTTCGGTGGGGGAAATGTGCTTGGTCATGATGCTGCCCGAAGTTGGAATTGGTCCGGCGAAGTCGATCCCTGCTTTGCCTGCCCGCCGGCGGGGAGGAGGTGCCCGAAGGCGGGCCGATGGGCGATTTCTCGATTCGATCGCGGGGCAGGTCCTGCCGTCGCTTCGCAAGCGCCCGGCGCTGTTCCGCGACGGGGAGACAAGGCCGCTTCCGCTGTGGCGCCGATTGGAGAGAGCGTTCGCATCAGATCACCAGCCCCCTTCACAGTCCGGGTTCGATCTTGACGGCCGCACCGCTGCGGGCGGCCTCGACGACGGCAAGTCCCGTTGCCAGCGACCAGATGCCGTCCTCGCCCGTGGCGGACGGCTGGCCCTTTCCGGCGATGGCTGCGTGAAAGGCGGCCAGTGCCGTCTCATAGAGGTTGGCGTGATCGAGCGGCAGTTCGTGCTCGCCGTCGGCATCGTGCAGCGTCACGGTGCCGATGGCGCGCTGGCTCATGACGTTGCGGCCGATCAGCGAGCCCGAACTGCCGTGTACTTCCAGGCCCGTCTCCGCATATTTCGTGGTGAAGCCGTCGTGGAACTGCGCGATCACGCCGGAGCGGAAACGCAGCACGCCCATCACCGCATCCTCCAGCCCTGCCCTGGCCATCCCGCCCTGGTGGCTGAAGGCGATTGCCTCTACCGGGTCGTCGTCGAGCACGAAGCGCAGCGTGTCGGCGTCGTGGACGGTGATGTCGAGAATGACGCCGCCGCCCGCTTCCGGCCGCTCGAGACGCCAGCCCTGCAGGTGCGGCGGCAGGTAGACGGCATGGAAGACGCGTGCCGAAAGCGGCGTGCCGATCCGGCCGGAGGCGATTGCGTCGCGCATGGCGCGATGGGTGGCGGCATTGCGCAGGTGATGGTTCGTCGCCATCACGACGCCTGCCTCCTTCGCAGCCTTCACCATGGCGCGCGCATCCGGAAGTGAGGTCGCCAGCGGTTTTTCGCACAGGATATGCTTGCCAGCGCGGGCGGCTGCAATCGCCTGGTCGCGGTGCAGTTCGTTTGTGGTGGAAATGTAGACGGCGTCGATTTCAGGATCGCCGACAAGCGCCTCCAGTCGCGTCACCGCCTTTGCGATGCCGTGATCGGCGGCATAGGCGCGGCCGCGCTCGGCGTTCGTGCTCATCACGCAGACGATCTCGCCGCCGGTGGCGCGGATCGCGCCGATAACCCATTCATGGGCGATCGTGCTGGCGCCGATCAGTCCCCATCGTGTCGTTTGCGATTGTGTCATGCGAGGCTCCTCCACCCCATGGTCCAGCGACAGTGCCGCAGCTCTGGCGCACCACCAGCCGAACCGAGGCGACCTGCGCCTCGGCCTCCACCCGGCCGGAATTGATCTGTTTCAGAAGCATTTGTGCGGCGCGCCGGCCCATGCCCTGCGGATCGACGGAAACCGTCGTCAAGGCAGGCACCGCCGTCTGCGCCTCGATCACGTCGTCGAAACCGACGACGCCGAAGTCGCGGCCCGGCTCCAGGCTGCGGGCGCGCAGGCCGTCGCAGACGCCGAAGGCGACCGCGTCGTTGAAGCACAGCGCCGCCGTCGGCCGATCGGCAATCAGCATGGCGCGTTCGATCGCGGCCACGCCGCCGGCGCGCGAGGGCGCGGAGTTGACGACAAGCGCCGCGTCGGCCGCGAGCCCGCCGGCCGCGAGGGCATCGCGGTAGCCGTCGATGCGGTCGGCGGAAACGGCGGTGTCGGCAAAACCGCCGAGAAAGGCGATGCGGCGATGGCCGAGCGCGATCAGGTGCTCGGTCGCTGCGCGCGCACCGGCATAGTTGTCCGAAAGCAGAGACGAAACCTTGGCACCCGCGATGTTGCGGACCACGATCACGACCGGCACGCCGGCAGCAATCAGCGGCTTGAAATCGCTCGCATCCGTGCCGCGGGCCGGCGAGATGATCAGGCCTGAAATGCCGTGCTCGCGCATCGAGGCGATCACCTCGCGCTGCCGGTCCAGGCTTTCGCCGGTATTGGCCAGGAACTGGACGAAGCCCGCCGACTGCATGACCATGTCCATGCCGACGGCGAGTTCGGCAAAGAAGGAATTGGTGAGGTCGTTGACGACGATGCCGACGATCTTCGACGAGGCCGTCTGGCGCAGGTTTGCAGCGCCGCGATTGTAGACGTAGCCGAGATCGCGGATGGCGGCATTCACCCTGGCGCGGGTCTGCTCGTTGACCAGCGGGCTTGCCTGCAGGACGAGCGAGACGGTCGACTTCGACACGCCGGCGGCGCGTGCAATATCGACAACGGTCACCCGGCTTTTCGTCACGGTCAATGCTCCCTTGCGGACCTCCTCGTCCGCTTTCGAGGGGCAGGATTATTGGATCGTTCCAAATTAGTCAAGCGGGTTTTGGGGAGATGGGTGAGGGAGGTTGCGCCGGTGCCAGTTATTCGCGGCCTTGTGGCTTTGCACGGCGAGTCGGCATCGACCCGGCAGTTACGCACGGCCCCATCTTCGCCTGCTTCTCCGCAATCTTCTGTCTCTCCGTCATGCTCGGGCTTGTCCCGGCCATCTGGGGTGATGCCGTCATGCACTATCTATCATCATGATAATAATGAAAATTCTTGACGATCCAGATCCTCGGGGCAATCCCGAGGATAACGTCGGTGAGTGTTGTCCGTTGCGTCGAGCGAAGTGGATCCGTTGCGAGGCCTGTTTCGCTGTAGACGTCGCGCACTAGTGGGGCGGAGCATGCAGCCGGCCTGGTGCGCATCTTCGCAACTCGGTCTCACTTTCATCCCCTTGCAATTTGGAACGATCTAAATTATGCCCTGTCCTCGAACCAAGGAGGAGGTTTCCATGCCGACAGTCAACCTGCCGGGCGCGGACGGCAGCATCGCGCCCTACACGCTGACCGGAACGCCGACCGAGCGTCCGAAGGCCCCGCCGGCTTTCAACCGCATCGCCTATGCGGCCGCCCACGTGGTCTCCGATCCATTGCGCGAGACCCGTCCCTGGGAGGCGCCTGCGATCGACTGGGAGGCGACGCTGGCGTTCCGGCATCACCTGTGGTCGCTCGGCTTTCGCATCGCCGAGGCGATGGACACGGCCCAGCGCGGCATGGGGCTCGACTGGGCCGGCGCGCAGGAGCTGATCCGCCGCTCGCTTGCGGAGGCCCGGACGCTGCCCGGCGCCGACCTTGCCTGCGGTGCGGGCACGGACCAGCTCTCGCCGGCCGACACGCGCGCGCTGGACGACGTGATCGCCGCCTATGAAGAGCAGGTCGGCTTCGTCGAAAAGCATGGCGGCCGCGCCATCATGATGGCGAGCCGGGCGCTTGCGCGCGTCGCGCGCTCGCCCGACGACTACCGCAAGGTCTACGGCCGCATTCTCGGGCAGGCCAAGGACAAGGTCGTGCTGCACTGGCTGGGTGACATGTTCGATCCGCAGCTGAAGGGCTACTGGGGCAGCGATCACTTCGAGGGCGCGCTTTCCACTGTCATCTCCATCATCGAGGAAAACAGGGAGAAAGTGGAAGGCATCAAGATTTCGCTGCTCGACAATGCCAAGGAGGTGGCGCTGCGGGACCGGCTGCCCGATGGCGTGCTTTGCTTTACAGGCGACGATTTCAATTACGCCGAGCTGATCGAGGGCGATGGCCGGAAGTACAGCCATGCCCTGCTCGGCATCTTCGACGCGGTGGCACCCCAGGCGTCGATGGCGCTCGCCTGCCTTGCGGCGGGCGATGTCGCGACGTTCCGTTCCGTGATTGCGCCGACCGTGCCGCTGTCGCGGAAGATCTTCGAAGCGCCGACGCAGTATTACAAGGCCGGCGTCGTCTTCCTTGCCTGGCTGAACGGGCACCAGTCGCATTTCACCATGCCGGCCGGCATGCAATCCGCACGCGGCATGCTCCACTATGCCGAAGTTTTCCGGCTTGCCGACCGCGCCCATGTGCTGGACAAGCCGGACCTGGCGGCCGCGCGGATGAAGAGCCTGATGGCGGTGATGGGCGTGGGCGACTAGGCGCAGGGCGGCCATCGCAGGTCCTTGCGCCGTTCGCTCGGCCTGCGCACGAGAGGGCGGGCGGACGGTTCGTCGTCGTGCGCCATGTTGCGGCTCGGCGCAATCTGGGCATTTTGCTTTTCGAGCCGGTGCGCTATCCAGAGCCATGGCAAACGGCAGGAGAGCGAGGATGACGGCTGCGGACGCCCGGATTGGGGAAAGCTGGAAGGGGCCGCTCGCGGCGGAGTTCGAAAGCCCGTACATGGCGGCGCTGAGAAGCTTTCTTATCCGCGAGAAGGAGCAGGGAAAGCGCATCTTCCCAAAGGGGGCGGAATATTTTCGCGCGCTCGACCTGACGCCACTCGAAGAGGTGAAGGTGGTGATCCTCGGACAGGATCCCTATCACGGCGAGGGGCAGGCACACGGGCTCTGCTTCAGCGTCCGGCCGGGCGTGCGCATCCCGCCTTCGCTCGTCAACATCTACAAGGAAATCTCAGCCGACATCGGCATCCCGCCCGCGCGCCACGGCTTTCTCGAGCACTGGGCGCGGCAGGGCGTCCTGTTGCTCAACAGCGTGCTGACGGTGGAAATGGGGCGCGCGGCCTCGCATCAGGGACAGGGCTGGGAACGCTTCACGGATGCGGTGATCCGGGCGGTCAACGAAAACGACCAGCCCGTCGTCTTCATGCTCTGGGGCTCCTACGCGCAGAAGAAGGCCGCCTTCGTGGACCAGGAAAAGCATCTGGTGCTGCGCGCGCCGCATCCCTCGCCATTGTCCGCGCATAGCGGCTTCCTCGGCTGCCGGCATTTTTCCAAGGCGAATGCCTTCCTTGAAAGCCGCGGTCGCACGCCGGTCGACTGGCAGTTGCCCGAACGGGTGGAGTAGGGGGCAAGCCCCCAACGATGTCGTCCGCCGTCATGCAGGGCGGGCCAGCGTCCTTGCGATCAGGTCAAGAACGGCATCCGCATCGATGCCGGTGCAGGCATGCTGGCTCGGGAAATCGTCCCAGTTGCCGGGCGGGAAGGCGCGGCCGTCCGGTTTCTGGATCGTCTGCCCGTCGGCAATGCCGCCTGAGACGACACGGATTACGCCCGAACGCGTGGTGAAGAGTTCGGGTGCGACCAGATAGGCGCAGGCGCAGCTGTCGTGGACGACCATGCCGTCCTTCACGTGGCGGCCGTAGAAATCGATGTAGAGCTGCGAGATGTCGGAGAGGAGTTTCGCACGGGCGCCGCCCTTCTCGACGATCGCGTCGAGCAGCGTGCGCGTCATCACCGTCTTCATCGTCACGTCGAGGCCGACGACGGTCACCTTCCAGGGCGCGGTCATTACCACGTCCGCAGCTTCGGGATCGCCATGGATGTTGGCCTCGGCTGCGGGCGTAATGTTGCCGGGAACGTCGAAGGCGCCGCCCATGATGATGACCTGCTTGACGAGCGTGGCAATCTCCGGGGCCTCCTTCAGCGCGAAGGCGAGGTTCGACATGCGCCCGACGGCGATCAGCGTCACCTCTCCCGGATTTTTCCTGACGGTGTCGATGATGAAGCGGTGCGCCGGCAGCGGATCGACCGGCAGGTCGATCGTTTCGGGAACGTCGATGTTGCCGAGCCCGTCGCGGCCGTGGATCATGACGGGCCAGTCGACCGGATTGCGCATGGGATTGAACGCCTTGCCGTCGCCCATGGCAACCGGGGCGGCAATCTCCCATTCTCGCTTCAGAAACAGCGCGTTGCGCGTCGTCGTCTCGACGGAAGCATTGCCGAAGACGGTAGTGATGCCGATCAGGTCGATATCGGGATGGTGATGCAAGAACAGCAGCGCCATCGCGTCGTCGATGCCGGGATCGGTGTCGAATATGACCTTGTGCATGGAAGAAGGACTTTCGGTGTTACTGGAAGCGCCGGATGGAGAAGGGTTCGAGTTCGGCCCCTGCTGCGCCGGCGAAAAGGTCGGCGACATGGCGCCCGGTGGTGGCGGCGAGCGTCAGGCCGAGATGGCCGTGGCCGAAGGCGAACGCGATACGGGCGTCGCCAGGATGCAGGCCGATGACAGGGATGGAATCCGGCGTCGAGGGGCGGCGGCCCATCCACTCGGTGCCGCCCTCTTCGGGCAGATCGGGCACGTAGCGGCGCATCTTCCGGCGCATGGCGGCGGCGCGCGCATAGTTGGCAGCCGTCTCCGGACGCGCCAGCTCTACGGCGCCGCCCACGCGCAGCATGTTTTCGAAGGGCGTGGCGACGAAGCCGTGTTCGGAGAAGAACACCGGCATTTCCAGCGTCACGGTGGGGTTGACGAAGGTGGTGTTATAGCCGCGCTCGGTTTCGAGCAGTACGTGGAGACCCATGCGCTCGACCAGCGGCCTGGACCAGATACCGGCTGCGACCACCGCCTTGTCGAAAAGGTGGTTGTTCTGCGCTTCGGTTCGCACCGTGATGCCTTGCTCGCCCCAGGTCAGCATGGAGGCGGCCGCGTCGATGAAGGTGGCCCGCTCGCGCAGGACCGCCTGCAGACGACGCAGGAACGTCAGCGGATACTCGAAGGTCTGGTAGCCGTCGTTGTAGATCGCGCCGGCGAAATTGCCCGACAATGCCGGCACCCGCCGCCGCGACTCGGCCGCATCGAGCTTGTCGATGCCGAAGCCGCCGAGGAGGCGGGCGTTTTCGCTCGCACGGGCAAAGGCCTTGTCGCGGGCCGTTTCCGTGTCGAAAACGGTCAGCGCGCCGCCCTGGCGCAGATGGCCGCTGATGCCGGCGATCCGCGCCAGAGCGGTTTGGTCGGCAGCGGCGCTTTTCATCAGGAAGGCCAGCGTAGCTCGGGAGCGCTCCACAGTAGCGGGGCTGGAGGAGCGCAGAAGCTTCATCAGCCAGGGCAGCATCGCGGGCATGTCGCCCCAGCGCAGCGCCAGCGGGCCGAGGGGATCGAGCAGCCAGCGCGGAACGGACAGCAGCATGCCGGGGCTCGCGATCGGGTCGATCTCGGGAATAGCGAGGATGCCCGCATTGCCGACCGAAGCCGGCAGGCCCCCCGCATCGCGCTCGATGATCGTCACCTGATGGCCTCGGTCGAGGAGATGGAGCGCTGTGGCGCAGCCAATGATGCCGCCGCCGACGATGCCGATATGTGCCATGCCTGTCCTGCTCGGTAAATGCGTGGTCCGACGCGAAGCGGCCCTTCTGACCGCGGCGGACGATAGACGGAAAAGAAAATGCTGTCGACCGCGTGCGGGGGCCGTCCGGACAACGCCGGCGGATACCCGGGGCTGTCGGCTGGGGCGCCGGCTGTGACCGGTGTCAGCCGCCCGCGGGCGGGCGGGCGGGCCTGGTGGCGGCAGAGCTGCTTGCGATCGTCTGGCGGAGGAAGGCTGCGACGAAGAGAATGGTCAACGTCACGACGATCGTCGGTGCCGGGGCGCTGTCGAGGAAGAAGCTGACATAGATGCCGGTGAGGGATGCGCCGACGGCAATTGCCACCGCCGCGAGCAGCATCGATCCGAACCGCCGCGTCAGCAGGGCCGCAATCGCGCCGGGCGCGACCAGCAGCGACACCGACAGGATGATGCCGACCGCCTTGAGCGCGCCGACGACCACCAGCGAAATCACCGCGAGCAGGCCGTAGTGCAGCAGGCGGACGGGCAGGCCGATTGCCGCGGCATGCTGCCGGTCGAACGCCTGGACGAGAAGATCCTTGCGGAAGAACAGGATGAAGGCGGCGCAGGCGAGCGCGATCAGGCCCGTTTCCACGAGATCGGGAAGCGTGATGCCGAGCATGTCTCCAAACAGGATGTGGTCGAGATGGACGTCGGATTCGACGGCGACGTAGAGGACGATGCCGAGGCCGAACATGCCGGAAAAGACGATCCCGAGCACCGTATCCTCCTTCACGCGGCTGTTGTTGCGCACGTAGCCGGCGGCCAGGGCGCAGAACAGCCCCGCGACGAAGGCGCCGATCGCAAGGGGAAGGCCCACCACATAGGCGATGACGACGCCGGGCAGCACCGCATGGGAAACCGCATCGCCCATCAGCGACCAGCCCTTGAGCACGAGGTAGCAGGACAGCAGTGCCATCGGCACGGCGATCATCAGCGTGACGGCGAAGGCGTATTGCATGAAGCCCAGCCGGAAGGGCATGACCGCCAGTTCGAGGAATTCGCTCATGCCGGCCCGCCTTTCTGCTCCAGGGCGAGGCGGCCCTTGCGGCGGATCGCGATCATCCCGTGCTTGGGCGCGAAGACGAAGGCTGCGAGGAAGATCAGCGTCTGCAGGACGACGATGATGCCGCCGGTGGCGCCGTCGAGAAAATAGGAGACATAGGCGCCGACAAAGCTGGTACCGGCGCCGAGCAGGGCTGCGATCAGGATGATGCGCTGGAAGCGGTCCGTCAGCAGGTAGGCGGTGGCGCCGGGCGTGACGACCATCGCGATGACCAGGAAGGCGCCGACGGTCTGCAGCGCTGCGACGGTGGAGGCCGCAAGAAGGGTGAAGAACAGGAGCTTCAGCGCCAGCGGCTTCAGCCCGATCGATCGGGCGTGGTTCTCGTCGAAGAAGGTGACCATCAGGTCCTTCCATTTCAAAAGCAGGACGACCAGCGTCACGCCGCCGATGATGGCGAGCTGCAGCGTGTCGGCCGGCGTGATCGCCAGGATGTTGCCGAGCACGATCGTCTGGATGTTCACCGAGGTGGGCGAGAGCGACACCATGAACAGCCCGACGCCGAAGAAGGAGGTGAAGATCATGCCGATGATCGCATCTTCCTTCAGCCTGGTGCGGTGATTGAGGAAGAGCATGGCGCCGGCGGCGAGGCCGCCGGACAGGAAGGCGCCGACGGCGAAGGGCAGGCCCAGCATATAGGCGCCGGCGACGCCCGGCACGATCGCGTGGGAAAGCGCGTCGCCGATCAGCGACCAGCCCTTGAGCATGAGATAGGCGGAAAGAAAGCCGCAGACGCAGCCGACGAGCGCACTGACCCACATGGCGTTGACCATGTAGTCGTAGCCGAAGGGTTCGAGGAGCGTGCTCACTGGTCCGTCTTCTCCGGTTCCGCAGCCGGGCTGCCCTTGGCGCCGTAGATGACGAAGGGACGCTCGTCGTCGCTGATGACCTTGACCTGGCGCGGATCGGCATCCTCGTGCAGATCCTGGCCGGACAGGATGAAATGGCGCAGCACGCCGCCGAAGGCGCGCTCCAGGTTCGCCTCGTTGAACGTCTCGGCTGTCGGGCCGGACGCGATCACGGTGCCCTTGACGAAGACGGTGCGGTCGCAGAAGTCCGGCACGCTGCCGAGATTGTGCGTCGAAACCAGCATCACCCGCCCTTCGTCGCGCAGCGTCCCGAGCAGCTCGACGATCTGTTCCTCGGTGGTGACGTCGACGCCGGTGAAGGGCTCGTCGAGCAGGATCACCTGGCCTTCCTGCGCCAGCGCTCTTGCGAGGAACACACGCTTGCGCTGGCCGCCGGAGAGTTCGCCGATCTGGCGCTTGCGGAAATCGCTCATGTTGACGCGGGCCAGCGCCTCGGCGACCATCTCGTGGTCGTGCCGGGAAGGGATGCGCAGCCAGTTCATGTGCCCGTAGCGCCCCATCATCACCACGTCCTCGACGAGGACCGGGAACGTCCAGTCCACCTCCTCGGCCTGCGGGACGTAGGCGACGAGGTTTTTCTTCAGGGCCTCGCGCACCGGCATGCCGAGGATGGTGACCCTGCCGCCGGCCAGCGGCACGAAACCCATGATCGCCTTGAAAAGGGTGGACTTGCCGCTGCCGTTGACGCCGACGAGCGCCGTGATTGTGCCGCGCGGCACCGAGAAGCTCGCATGCTTGAGCGCGGTCACCCCGGTCCGGTAGGTGACGGTGACGTCTTCCGCCACAATCCCGTCTACCGGCTTGCCGCGGCCCCCCATCATCATCATTGCGAAAGTCCCTTCACGATGGTCTCGGACGTGACGCGCAGCAGGTCGAGGTAGGTGGGCACCGGTCCGTCGATCTCGCTGAGGCTGTCGACGTAGAGGACGCCGCCATAGGCAGCCCCGGTCTCGGCGGCAACCTGTCTGGCGGGCTTGTCGGAAACGGTGCTTTCGGAGAAGACGACATGAATGTCGTGCTCGCGCACGGCATCGATCACCGCCTTGACCTGCTTGGGGGTACCCTGCTGGTCGGCGTTGATCGGCCAGAGGAACAGCTCCTTCAGGCCGAAGTCGCGGGCGAGGTAGGAGAAGGCGCCCTCGCTGGTGACGAGCCAGCGCTTTTCTTCCGGCAGCTTGCCGAGCTCTGCCTTGATCTGTTCCGACAGCGCCCTGATCTTCTCGCCATAGGCCTTGGCGTTCGCCTCATAGACGGCGGCATTTTGCGGATCGATTTCTGTCAACGCCTTGCGGATGTTCTCGACATATATCAGCCCGTTGTCGGGCGACATCCAGGCATGCGGATTGGGCTTGCCGCTGTAGGGGCCTTCGCTAATCCCCATCGGCTCGACGCCATCGGAGACGACGGCGTTCGGGACGTCGTTGAGATTGGCGAGGAACTTCTCGAACCAGCGCTCGAGGTTCAGTCCGTTCCACAGCACCAGCGAGGCGTCCTGCGCCTTGAGGATGTCGCGCGGCGTCGGCTGGTAGTTGTGGATCTCGGCTCCGGGTTTGGTGATCGAGTCCACGACCGCGGCGTCGCCGGCGACATTGCGGGCAATGTCGGCGATGACGGTGAAGGTGGTGATGACCTTCGGCTTTTCCTGTGCCGCTGCAAATGTCGCCCCGCTGAACGTGACAAGTGCTGCGAGGAGGGATTTCAAAATTCCTGAGATCATTGATTGAGACCATACGCTTTTGCAAATGAGTTGCAATAAAATATAGGCGGCAAATTTGAAGTGTCAATGCAATTGCAAATCATTCGCAAATTAGCGTTGCGCGTAACCGGCCGGAGGGACTTTGTTAACCATCGGCAGAGGGAATCCGGCACGGCGGGCTCGTTCTGCAATCTCTTAAGTTTTCGGAAACGGCCGCAGAAATACGGTGGCGGAAGTTCCCGCACGTCCGTTCGGGGCGGCAACCTTCATGTCCAAGAGTAGTGCGTCCCGGTGAAATTTCTCTCCAAGCTGCAGTTGCCGAAGAAGGTGGTCGTCCTTGTCGCGGGCGTCGTCGTTCTAACCGGCGCATCCGGCGCGGTGGCGGTTTTCGTCGGGCGCGACGCGATCCTGGGTCCGTCGGAAGAACGTGTTTCCGGCACCGCCTGCACCACGGTCATGACCCTGCGGCAGAAGCGCGACGGGCAGGAATGGATCCGCCACTACATCCGCTCGACGGCCGAGGACGGCGACGTGCGCATCAAGACCGCTCTTCGCGTGGCGGCCGCGCTCTCCAACAAGGAAGAGGCGGACCTCTATCAGGTGGTGCTTATGGATGAGGCCGGTCCCGCGCTGCGCGCCGACATGCGCGGGCGGGCGATCGGCGCGGAAGTGCTGTTCAGCCGCGATCCCGGCAAGATCTCCGGCATGACCGCGCCATTCCAGGCAAGCGTCATCGATGGAGCGGCCGCCGAAAACGGTGAGTTTTACGGTGAGCGCAAGGCCTTGAGCCTCGCGGAAATCAAGACCATCGTCACGGCGATGACGGACAAGGCAGACTGTCTCGACCCGAACGCTCCCGAGGGAACGGGTGTCGCCGAAAATCATGGCGAAGGTGACGCCGGCCATGCTCCTGCGCATGCGGAAAGCGAAGCCGCACCGCAGGAACACGCGGCCGCCGCGGGCCACTGACGCCTTTTGCTTTCGGCAGACGCCAATTCCCCCGTGAAGACCAGTTTGCCGCACGTGCACTGTTGCGTTTGGCCCTGAAGCACAGCCCGAAGAAGCACAAAAGAAAAGCCCCGCTCGAGGCGGGGCTTCAGGAGCGTTTCGCGCGCTGCCGTACTCGTCAGTCCGCCTTCGCCCGGCGGGCGGGGAAGAGGATGACGTCGCGGATCGAGGGCGCGTTGGTCAGGAGCATGATCAGGCGATCGACGCCGATGCCGAGACCGCCGGCCGGCGGCATGCCCTGGTCGATCGCGTCCAGGAACTCGTCGTCCAGCTGCTTTTCCTTTTCGCCGCGCGCATGGGCCTGTTCGAGCTGCTCGACCATGCGGGCGCGCTGTTCGACCGGATCGTTCAGCTCGGAGAACGCGTTGCCGAGTTCCCAGGTGTTGCAATAGGTCTCGAAGCGTTCCACGAGACGCGGCTCGCCCGGCACTTCCTTGGCGAAGGGCGAGATGTCCTTGGGGAAATGGGTGACGTGGCTCGGCTGGATCAGCGTGCCCTCGACCTTCTCCTCGAAGATGAAGGCGAGGCATTCGCCCCAGGTCCAGTCCTTCTCCACCGCAAAGCCGGCGGCCTTGGCCGCGGCGCGGGCTTCCTCATCGGTCTTGATCGCGAGGAAGTCGATGCCGGTTACTTCCTTGACGGCATCGGGCATCGGCACGCGCTTGAACGGGCCCTTGAAGGAGATTTCCTTGTCGCCATAGGCGAACTCGGTCGAGCCGTGGATCTTCACTGCAAGCTCGGCGAACAGGCGCTCCACGAGGTCCATGATGTCCTCGTAGTCGGCATAGGCCCAGTAGCATTCCATCATGGTGAATTCGGGATTGTGCCGAGTGGACACGCCCTCATTGCGGAAGTTGCGGTTGATCTCGAACACCTTGTCGGTGAGGCCGGAGACTAGCGTGCGCTTCAGGTACAGCTCCGGCGCGATGCGCAGGAACATGTCCAGCTTCAACGTGTTGTGGTGCGTCTTGAAGGGCTCGGCCGTCGCACCGCCATAGACGGAGTGCAGCATCGGAGTCTCGACTTCCATGAAGCCGTCGTTCTCCATGAAGCGGCGGATGCCGGAAATGATCTTCGAGCGCTGCTGGAAGCGCAGCTTGGATTCCTCGTTGGTCATGATGTCGAGATGGCGCTTGCGATAGCGGATCTCGATGTCGGAGACGCCGTGCCACTTTTCAGGCATCGGCAGCAGCGACTTCGTCAGCATGGTGATTTCCCGCGCGTTGATCGAGAGCTCGCCGCGCTTGGTGCGGCGCACCGTGCCGGTCACACCGATGATGTCGCCGATGTCGATCATCGACAGCATGTTGCGGGCTTCTTCCGGCGTCACGTCTTTGTGGCTGAAGATCTGGATCTTGCCCGACGCGTCGTGGATGTCCATGAACATGCCGGAATTGCGCGAGGAATAGACCCGGCCGGCAACGGTGACGACGTCCTGGGTCTCGGTGTCTGGCTCCAGGTTCTCGTATTTCGTCGCCAGATCCGCATTGGTGATCGTGCGATGGAAATGCGCCGGATAGACGTCGCCGATCTGCTCGCGCAGCAGGTCGAGCTTCTGGCGGCGCACTTCGGCGGCGTCGGAGGAAAGGGCGGTTTCGGTCTTGGTATCGGTCATGTCGTTCAAAATCCTATCGCAGGTTCGCGTGTCTGCGGTTTGCCTTTCGCCCTGGCCCCTGCAAGCGGTGAGCACGGACCGGGCGTTCGCGGCTTTGTCCTTCTCCCCGTCAGCATGGGGAGAAGGTGCCGGCAGGCGGATGAGGGGCATTCCCCCGATTTACTTCCCGCTTCCCGTCATGGAAGCCACCACCTTGGCGGCGACCTTCAGGCGCTGGCGGACGACGGAACGGCCGAGGATGGCCATCGAATCGAAGAGCGGCAGCGAGCGCGACGAGCCGGACACGGCAACGAACAGCGGCGCCAGCACCACCTTGAGCTTCTTGCCCATGCGGTCGGCGATCGCGCGCAGTTCGGCCTCGATGCTTTCGACGTTCCACTCGAAGATCTTCTCGAGATCCGGCTGGACCGTGTCGAGGATCTCCAGAATCTCCTCCGGCGTGGACTTCACCTTGGCGAAGGCCGACGGCTCCAGTCCGAGGTCGGACTTCAGCAGGAAGCCGGCAAGGTCGGGCAGTTCGCCGAGCTTGGTGATGCGCGACTGGGAAAGCTTCAGGCCGTCCTTCAGGCGATCGTTCTCCATTGCCCAGGTCAACACCCGTGCTGCGAATTCCTCTTCCGAGAGCTTCTCGCGGAGCCAGCGGCCGTTCAGCCAGTCGAGCTTCTGGATGTCGAAGATGGCGCCCGACTTCGACAGGTTGTCGGGATCGAACTTCTCCGACAGCTCCTGCATCGTCATCAGTTCCTCGCCTTCGGCGATCTGGATGAAGAACAGGCCGAGGAAGTTCATCAGCGCTTCCGGCATGTAGCCGAGCGCGGAGTAGTAGGAGATCGAGGTCGGGTTCTTGCGTTTCGACAGCTTCGACTTGTCGGCGTTGCGCATCAGGGAAAGATGCATGAACGTCGGCTCGTCCCAGCCGAAATAGCGGTAGAGCAGAATGTGCTTCGGCACCGACGCCAGCCATTCCTCGCCGCGCGCCACATGGGTGATCTTCATCAGGTGGTCGTCGATGACGTTCGCCATGTGGTAGGTGGGCATGCCGTCGCCCTTGATGAGCACCTGCATGTCGACGCTGTCCCACGGGATCGAGACGTCGCCATAGACGCCGTCGGTGAAGTCGCAGGAGCCTTCGGCCGGAATCTTCATGCGGACGACGGAGCTTTCGCCCGCCGCCATCTTGGCGGTCACTTCCTCGGCCGACAGGTGTAGGCAAAGTCCGTCATACTTCGGCTGCTTGCCCTCGGCACGCTGCGCATTGCGCATCTGCTCGAGCCGCTCGGGCGTGCAGAAGCAGCGGAAGGCATGGCCCTTGTCCAGCAGTTCCTGCGCGTAGGGCTGGTACATGTCCTTGCGGTCGGACTGGCGATACGGACCGTAGGGGCCGCCGATATCGGGGCCTTCGGACCAGTCGAGCCCGCACCACTTGAGAGCGTCCAGCACCTTGGTCTCGAATTCCGGCGTCGAGCGGGTCGCATCGGTGTCCTCGATGCGCAGGATGAAGGTGCCGTTGTGCTTCTTGGCGAAGAGGTAGTTGAACAGCGCGATATAGGCGGTGCCGACATGGGGTTCGCCGGTGGGGGAGGGTGCGATGCGGACGCGTACGGGGGCGTTCGTCGTGGAAGTGCTCATGTTTTCGGCCCGGTCGAAATGCTGTGATGCTGTCCCGCGGAGGGATTTCCGCGTGATCGGCTCATGCTTTTAGGGAGGGAAAGCCCGGTTTACCGCCAATTTTGCGGCCAAAATGAAGCTTTCCGTTTGGGCTGGGGTGAGACCACATTCGCCCCGGCGCGTCAAGGGGCGCGCTCGCTTCGCCACTGTTCCAGCCGTCAGGTCCCGCGAGGCGCTTCAGTTCACCGGCCAGACATAGAGCAGCGCCGGGACGCTGACGAGGACGATCATCAGCGAAAGCGGCAGGCCCAGGCGCGGATAGTCGCTGAACCGGTAGCCGCCCGGACCCATCACCAGTGTGTTGCACTGGTGCCCGATGGGGGTGAGAAAGTCGCAGCCGGCGCCGATCGCGACCGCCATCAGGAATGCTTCCGGCCGGTAGTCAAGGGCGGAGGCGAAGCTGACGGCGATCGGCGCCATGACCAGAACCGTGGCGGCATTGTTGAGGAAGGGCGTGACGGCCATCGCCGTCAGCAGGATCATTGCCAGCGCGCCGTAGGCCGGCAGGCCCGAGGCGACGCTGCCGAGCCAGCCGGCGATGAGTTCGCTGCCCCCCGTCGAGCGCAGCGTATCGGCGACGGGAATCAGCGCTGCCAGCATGACGAGGATCGGCCCGTCGACGGCGCGGTAGGCGTCTGCCAGCGGGATGACGCGCAGCAGGAGCATGGCGACTGCGGCGGCGAAGAAGGCTGTGGCGACCGGGATCGTGCCGGTCGCGCTTGCGATCATTGCCGCGGCAAGCACGAGGAGCGGCACATAGGCGCGCCGCTTGGTGCCGAGCAGGATCTGCCTTTGCGCCAGCGGCAGCAGGCCCAGTTCCTGCAGCGTCGCCGGCAGCGTCTTCATGCCACCCTGTACCATCAGCATGTCGCCGGGCGCGAGCGTCACCTCGCTCAGCCGCTCGGAAAGGCGCTTTCCCTGCCGGTTCACGGCCAGCAGGTTGATGCCGTAGCTGTGAAACAGGGCGAGCCTGCGGGCGGAAAGGCCGGCAAGACGGGAATCCGTCGAGACCACCACTTCGACGGCGGCGATGTCCTCGCCGGCGGCGGGCGCCTGCTGCATAGGCTTGCCGGACAGCTTGAGGCCGGCGGCCTCCGTCACCTGGTCGAGCGCCGTCGGCGTTCCCTCCAGAAGAAGTGTGTCGCCGGCCTTGACCGTGACGTCCGGCAGCGGCGCCATGCGGCTACCGTCGCGAATGATCGCGGTCGCGGCGATGTCGCCATGGCCGGGCTTGAGCACCGCGTTCAGAGACTTGCCGACTGCGCCGGATTCTTTCGTCACCGTTGCGTCGGACGAGTAGGTGCCGAGTTCGAGCGCTTCGTCCAGCGACGGGTTCTGGTTGGTGCGCACGGGCACGAGCTTGTGAAGGGCGAGCAGGAAAAGGATGCCGGCCACCGTCAGGATGCCGCCGACCGGGGTGAAGTCGAACATGGTGAAGCTCTCGCCCGTAATCTCCTGTCGCATGCGGGAGACGACGATGTTCGGCGAGGTGCCGATCTGCGTCATCAGTCCGCCGAGCAGGGCAGCGAAGGCCATGGGCATCAGATAGCGCGAAACCGGTACCCCGGATCGGCGCGAGAACTGGAAGGCCATCGGCATCATGATGGCGAGCGCGCCGATGTTCTTGATGAAGGCGGACATGACAGCGACGGCGACCAGCAAGAGCACCATCTGCGGCATGAAGGCCGACATGTTCGGGAAGAAGCGTTGGACTGCCCGGTTGATGATGCCCGATCGCGCCACGGCGGCGCTGACCACAAGAGCGCTGCCGACGATGATGACGATATCGTCGCTGAAGCCGGAAAACGCCTTGTCGAAGGGGACGATGCCGGCGGCAATGGCGATCAGCAGCGCAAGGCAGGCCACGACGTCGTAGCGCAGTCTGCCCCAGACGAACGCCGCCATCATCGCAAGAATGATCGCGAACGACAAGATTTGCGGTGTCGACATTATGACCCCCGGGCTTGCCGGCGCGGGGCGTCGGCGGGACAGGAATTCGCTTCTTTAGAAATGGTTCCGGAACCTTTTCCAGGCCCGGTCATTGTGGTCGCAGGAGGCGTGGCCGTGTCAACCGGACATGACGGGAATGGAGAACACGGGAATTTTTCCGGTTTCTTCCTGTGGCCAACGCAACGGCAGTCGAGCTTCTTACCCGTTCGGCCTGCGCCTTCTGCTTCCCGTAGACTGAAAGGCCGGCGAGCATCGTCTCGCCGGCCATTTTTTCGTGTGACTTTCGCTGCGGGCCGGCCTCCGGCCCGTCAATGCATCGCGCGTTTTTCCGCCTTCGCTTTCAGCCTCGCATTGCGTGAAAGCGTATTCAGGACTTCCACCAGCGCGGAGAATGCCATCGCCGCATAGATGTAGCCCTTGGGAACGTGGAAGCCCATGCCCTCGGCGATCAGCGTGGTGCCGATCATCAGCAGGAATGCCAGCGCCAGCATGACGATGGTCGGGTTCTTCTCGATGAAGTTCGCAAGCGGGGTGGCTGCGACCAGCATGACGGTGACCGCCACGAGCACGGCCACGACCATGATCGGCAGGTGCGGGGTCATGCCGACGGCGGTGATGATGCTGTCGACCGAGAAAACGAGGTCCAGGAGCAGGATCTGGCCGATCGCAGCGCCGAAGGAGGCGTTTGCCGTCGAGGCGATGAAGTCCTCGTCGTGGTCGGCCGGGTCGACGTTGTGGTGGATCTCCTTCGTCGCCTTCCACACCAGGAAGAGGCCGCCGGCGATCAGGATCACATCCTTCCAGGAGAAGCCGTGCCCGAAGAGCTCGAATACCGGAGTCGTCAGCTTGACGATCCAGGCGACGGTTCCCAGCAGTGCCAGCCGCATGACGAGTGCCAGGCCGATGCCGACGCGGCGTGCGGTTTCCCGCTGGTCGGGGGGAAGCTTGTTGGTGAGGATGGAGATGAAGATCAGGTTGTCAATGCCAAGGACCACTTCCATGACGATCAGCGTCAAAAGGGCAATCCATGCTTCTGGGCTCTGCATCAGGGCCAGGATGCTGTCCATCCGGTATCTTCCTCTCGGTTTCGGGCGTCGAATGACGCTGATATGTATGGAGAACCGGGAGGGTTGCAAGACGTCGCCGACGGACGAACACAGATTTGCGCGCAAACAGCCGCCGCCGAGCGGGCGATCCGTTTGCCGTTCACCGCAACGGTCGCGCGCGATGGCGGGCGTTCAGCCGTCGAAATCTATGCCGGGCGGCGCGCCGAGGGGCGTTCAGTTGTGCGCCGCATCGTAGGCGGCGAGAAAGACCCGGATGCCGCCGTCGACGATGCGCTCGATCTCGGATGGCGGCGGCGGCGCGTCCATTGTGCCGAAGAGACGATACTTGAAGAAGCCGACGGTCGCGAGCTCGAGAAACTGCCGGGCCGCCAGTTCCGGGTCGTCGATCACGAGCGTCCCCTTGGCGACCTGGCGTTCGAGATAGCCCTTGAGGACCGACACCGGGTTCATCGGCGTCGCGGACAGGAAGGTGCAGGCAAGGTTCGGCATGCGCTGATTGACGGAAATGACCATGCGTATCGCCTTGATGGTGTATTCCGAGGTCAGGTGCGTGGCAAAGAGGATGCCGAAGCTGCGCAGTGCTTCCCGGACGGAGACGCCCCCATCAAGCGCATGCCGGGCGGATTCGGTGATCCGGTAGCGCTCGCGCTGGATCAATTCGGCGAAGAGGTCTTCCTTGTTCTCGAAGTAGACATAGATGGTGCCTTTCGAGACGCCGGCGGCACGGGTGATGTCGTTCATGCTCGCCGCGTCGAAGCCCTGTTCCATGAAAACGCGTTTGGCGCCGTCGAGAATTTGCTCACGCTTGACCGGGTCCTCCCCGGCGACGCGACGTCCGGCAGGGGGTGTCGCGCAATCCTCGTGACAAACTTTCGATACGTCCGTTTCCATAGCGTTATCTATGAAGCCTCCTTGCTGCAGTTTTCGAACCGCTCGGTTCGATTTGATCTTGATATGAAGCAGAAATAGGACTATGTCAAATCGAACCGAACGGTTCAGTTCAGTTTGATATTGCTTCTTTCCCTAAATATGCCGGGTATCCCGATGTCGGTCTCGAAGAGTTCCAGCAAAGCCAAGGTCCGCCCCGTCGACGATGATTTCGTTCCCGAGGCGGCAGACGTTCAGCCGGCAGCGGAAGCGCCCCAGCCGGCCGGCCCGGCAAAGGCCGAGCCCGCGCCGCAGGGGCCTGCAGTGTCGGAAGCTTCCCCGCCCGCCAAGTCCGGCGGCAAGCGCTTTGTCCTGCCGGTGCTGCTGCTTGCGCTTCTCGCCGGCGGTGCCGCCTATGGCTACGAATGGTGGACGAACGGCCGCTTCATGGTCTCGACCGACGACGCCTATGTCCAGGGAGACATCGCGACGATCTCGCCGAAGGTGACGGGCTATGTCGCCCAGGTCAATGTCTCGGCCAACCAGTCGGTCAAGGCGGGCGACGTGCTCGTGACGCTGGACGACGGTGACTATCGCAACGCGCTGGACCAGGCCAACGCGCAGATCGCGACCGCGAGGCTGTCGCTCGGCCGCATCGATGCGCAGATCGACGGCGCCAAGGCCTCGCTCACCCAGGCAGAAGCGCAGAAGGCTGCGCTTGAGGCGTCTGTTCGCGGCGCGGAGATCAACCAGGGCCGCGCCAGCACGCTGCAGTCGAAGTCGGTCGGAACGACCGCCGAACTCGACAGCGCCAATGTTGCGCTCGATCAGGCGAAAGCCAATCTGGCGGGCGGCGAGGCGACGATCGTCTCGGCCAGGGCGAACATCGCGCTGCTGGAAGCCCAGTACAGGGAGACCGAGGGTACGATCCGCACGCTCGAGCTGCAGCGCGACAAGGCCGCGCGCGACCTCGGCTTCACCGTCCTGAAGGCGCCCTATGACGGCGTCGTCGGCAACCGGTCCGTCCAGGTCGGCGATCTCGTTTCGCCGGGCCAGCGGCTGATGGCGCTGGTGCCGACGCGCGAGCTCTACATCGACGCCAACTTCAAGGAGACGCAGATCGCGCACCTGGTTCCCGGTTCGAAGGTCAACGTCCACGTGGACGCCTATGACGACCATCCGATCCAGGCGACCGTGGAGTCGATCGCGCCCGCCTCCGGCTCGGTGTTCTCGCTGCTGCCGCCGGAAAATGCGACCGGCAACTTCACCAAGATCATCCAGCGGGTGCCGGTGCGCATCGCGCTGCCGCAGGATGCGCTCGACAGCGGCCGCCTTCGGGCCGGCCTGAGCGTCGTCGTCGACGTCGATACCCGCACGGCTCCAGAGGCAGGCACCGTTGCGGCAAAGTGAATGCTGCGCGCCCGCTTGGGCGTGCAGCATTCTCCCATCCGCTGCGCCGCCCAAAGGTTGCGCAGGTCGAAACTGAAGTCTTGAAACGGCGCATCCGCCCCTTCGGCATCCTTCCGGGTGCTGCGGCGATGCTGTGCCAGCGGAGCAGGGCATGTCTGCCACCACCACACTACCGGGCAAGGGCATAGCGCCCGCGACCCCGGCAGCCGAAACCATGGACCCGCGGCGGATGATCGCCTTCATCGCCATGGTGATCGGCATGTTCATGGCGATCCTGGACATCCAGGTGGTGTCGGCGTCGCTTTCCGAAATCCAGGCGGGCCTCAGCGCCGGCTCGGACGAGATCGCCTGGGTCCAGACGGCCTATCTGATCGCGGAAGTGATCATGATCCCGCTGTCGGGCACGCTCGCCCGGATCGTCTCGACCCGCTATCTCTTCGCCTTTTCCGCCGCCGGCTTCACGCTTGCCAGCATCCTGTGCGCCACCGCGACGAACATCGAGCAGATGATCGTCTACCGTGCCCTGCAGGGCTTCATCGGCGGCGGCATGATTCCCTCGGTGTTCGCCGCGGCGTTCACGATCTTCCCGCCCTCGAAGCGTAGCGTGGTGAACCCGATCATCGGCCTCATCGCGACGCTCGCCCCCACCATCGGCCCGACTGTCGGCGGCTATCTCAGCCATGCCTTTTCCTGGCACTGGCTGTTTCTGATCAACGTCATTCCCGGCATCATCGTGACGGTGGTCGCATGGAACTTCATCGATTTCGACAAGCCCGAGATGTCGCTCTTGAAGAGGTTCGACTGGATGGGCCTGGCGGCAATGGCTGTGTTCCTGGGTTCGCTGGAATATGTGCTGGAGGAGGGCAACGCCAACGACTGGTTCAATGACGAACACATCGTCATGGGCGCCATCGCCTGCGCAATTGGGGCTGCGCTGTTCTTCTTCCGCGCCTTCAGGGTGGAATTCCCCGTGGTCGATCTCAGGGCGTTCGCAGACCGAAACTTCGCGTTCGGCTCGATGTTCTCCTTCATCATGGGCATAGGCCTCTACGGTCTGACCTACCTCTACCCGGTCTATCTCGGTCGCATTCGCGGCTACGATTCGCTGATGATCGGCGAGACGATGTTCGTTTCGGGGCTGGCGATGTTCTTCACCGCGCCCGTCGCCGGAATCCTGTCCGCCAAGCTCGATCCGCGCGTGATGATGTCGGTTGGATTCATCTCCTTCGGCGCCGGTACCTACATCATGACCGGGCTGACCGCGGACTGGGACTTCTACGAGCTGTTCATCCCGCAGATCCTGCGCGGCGTCGGCCTGATGCTCTGCATGGTGCCGATCAACAATATCGCGCTCGGAACCC
Source organism: Rhizobium subbaraonis (assembly GCF_900220975.1). Classification (GTDB taxonomy): domain Bacteria; phylum Pseudomonadota; class Alphaproteobacteria; order Rhizobiales; family Rhizobiaceae; genus Mycoplana; species Mycoplana subbaraonis. Next base: position 180,897 of record NZ_OBQD01000003.1, read on the forward strand.
TGCCGCCGGCGCGCGTACGCAACGCTTCGGGCCTCTACAACCTGACCCGAAACCTCGGCGGCGCCGTCGGCCTTGCGATCATCAACCTGCTTTTGACGACGCGCCAGGACGTGCACTACATGCGCCTGCGCGAGCACGTCAACTGGGGCAGTCCGGAAGCCGTCGAGCGGCTCAGCGACATGGCGGCCAATTACACGGCGCACGGACTGGACGGCGCGACCGCGGCGATCAAGCAGTTGGTCGGGCTGGTGCAGCGCGAGGCGATGATTATGGCCTTCAGCGACGTGTTCATGTTCCTGACGGTGCTGTTTGCCGGCATGCTCTTCTGCGTGGTGCTGATCAAGAAGCCGCAGGCAAACGCCGGCGGCGGCGGCCATTGATGCTTGCCGGCGCGCGGGACTGTACCTGCGCGCGACTTCGGGTAGGATGCCAGCCGCGAGCATGACGATCCGGTGAAGGCATGGCATCTTATCCACCCCCTGTTTTCTCCCGCCGCATCCTCCTTGGCACGGCTGCCGGGCTGGGTGCGGCCAGCCTCTTGCGCGGCGTACCCGGAAGCGCCCAGACGCAAGACCAGATGCAGCCCACAGCCCTGCCCGCAAGGCCCAGGATCGACGCGACCTTCATCTTCGCCGCCGATGTGCATGCCTGCCTGGTCACCGCGGACGCGTTGAGCCCCAATTGCGAGGCGGAAGGCAAGACCGATGCAAACCTCGTGCGCCACGTGCGCGCGCTCAACGCGCTGGAGGAGAAGGACTGGCCGAAGGCGATCGACGGCGTGCCGACCGGCCTGGAAAGCGCCGGCAAGCCGATCGGCCGACCGCTTGGCGTCGTCATGGGCGGCGACATGACCGATGACGGCGGCGGTCAGCTGAAGCTGCCGGGCGAGGGGTGGCAGTTGCAGCAGTTCGCCAACCGCTACCGTCAGGGCGGCGCGCCGGGGCAGCTCCGCTTTCCCGTCTATGCGGGCCTTGGAAACCACGATCTCGATCAGGACGGCGTGCCGCCCCATACCGATTTCTATCGGCGGGAAATGCGCGACTACGTGGAAATGAACCACCGCAGCTCGGTGTTCTACAAGCCGCCGGTGCCGGTGACGAACTTCCACGTCGCCTCCGACAATTACTCGTGGGACTGGGGCGGCTTGCATCTGGTGCAGTTGCAGCGCTTCGGCGGCGACCAGACGAAAAACGCGATCAGCGGCCTCGCCTGGCTGAAGGACGACCTTGCGACCTATGCCGCGGACGGACGCCCGGTCGTTCTGTTCCAGCACTACGGATGGGATCCGTTCTCGCTCGAAAAATGGGATCCCGCGGCCCACACCTTCGACGATCACGGAGCCGGCGCGGCTCACTGGTGGAGCGAGGACGACCGGCAGGCGCTGCTTGCGACGATCGCGGGATACAACGTCGTCGCCGTCTTCCACGGCCACGAACATCCGACGCCGATGATCTACCGCGCCGAAGGGCTCGACCTCGTCAAGCCGGTCGCCTCCTATATGGGCGGCTTCGCCGTCGCCCGCGTGCGGGACCACCTGTTCGAGGTGGTGCTGGGAAGGGCCTATGGCGACCGCGGCGAGGTCGTCTTCACTCATGCCTTCAGCAAGCCGTTGACCGGCTGAAACAGGCGGCAGAGCCGCCGCCGCATGCCACCAGCCACTTTTTGATTTACGTACATCAAAAAAGCCGCTAAAGGTCGCCGCGGAGGAATTCATGCGACCGACGGTTCACGACATCGCCGCCAGCGCGGGCGTCAGCCTTGCGACGGTTGACCGGGTGCTCAACGCCCGGCCCGGCGTGCGCGCGGTCACGCGCGCCAAGGTCGAGGCTGCGATCGAGCGCCTCGGTTACGTCCGTGACGTGGCGGCCGCCAACCTTGCCAAGGGGCGGATCTATCCGCTGGTCTTCATCATCCCCGAGGGCGAAAACCCGTTCATGCGCGGGCTCGAGGCCGAGGTCCGGCAGGCGATGGACCGCGTGACGTTCGATCGCACCAGCATCTCCGTCGTCAACGTGCCGCCCTTCGACGCCCACGCGCTGGCGGCGGCGATCGATGCGGCCGTCGCGGGCGAAGTGGCGGGCATTGCCGCCGTCGCCGTCGATGCGCCCGAAGTCGTTGACGCGATCGACCGTGCGCATGCCGAAGGCGTCGCCTTCGTGACGCTGGTGTCCGACCTCGCCTCTTCAAGGCGCGACCATTTCTGCGGGGTCGACAACGTTGCCGCCGGCCGCACGGCGGGTTCGCTGATGGCCCGTTTTCTGGGCGACAGGGAGGGGCCGGTCGCAGTCCTCGCCGGCTCGATGCGGGTGCGCGACCATAGCGAGCGCCTTTCCGGATTCTCCGCGGTGATGGCTGAAGCGGGGTGCGGCCGGCATGTTCTCGACGTGCTGGAGGGGCAGGATGATCCGGTGCGTGCGCGTGCGCTTGTCGCCCGCTGCCTCGCCGAATTTCCGGGGCTTGCCGGCATCTACAGCCTTGGCGCCGGCAATGCCGGCCTTGTTGCCGCACTCGAGGCGGCCGGCCGGCCCGGGCTTTGCGTCATCGCGCACGAATTGACGCCCCCGACGCGGGCGGGGCTCGAAAGCGGTATCGTCGACGCCGTGCTGCACCAGGACGCCGGCCACGAGGTGCGCAGCGCCATCCGCGTGCTGCGCGCCAAGGCCGACGGCATGAAGCCCGTCGCCGCGCAGGAGCGCATCAGGATCGACATCTTCATCAAGGAGAACCTGCCGCCGCCGGATCCGGAGACGGGCACGGCGCTGGCAGGCGAAGGCTAGGAGGAGCCCATGTATCTCGGAATCGATCTCGGCACGTCGGGCGTCAAGGCGATGCTGATGGACGCCGACCAGCGGATCGTCGGCTCGGCGAGCGGCGCGCTGGAGGTTTCCCGCCCGCACCCCGGCTGGTCGGAGCAGGACCCCGCCGACTGGATCGCGGCGACCACCGAAGCGCTCGACGCGCTGAGAGCAGCGCATCCGGCCGAACTGGCCGCCGTGCGCGGCATCGGCCTTTCGGGGCAGATGCACGGCGCGACCCTGCTCGACGCCGCCGATGGCGTATTGCGCCCCTGCATCCTTTGGAACGACACCCGCAGCCACGGCGAGGCCGCGGCGCTGGACGCCGATCCGCGCTTTCGCGCGATCACCGGCAACATCGTCTTTCCGGGCTTCACCGCGCCGAAGCTCGCCTGGGTAAAGAACAACGAGCCGGAAATCTTTGCGAAAGTCCGCTGGGTTCTGCTGCCGAAGGATTACCTGCGCCTCTGGCTGACCGGCGAACACCTGTCGGAAATGTCGGATTCGGCGGGTACCTCCTGGCTCGATACCGGTGCGCGGACCTGGTCTGCCGCACTTCTGGCGGCGACCGAGCTTGAGGAGCGGCAGATGCCGCGCCTCGTCGAGGGGACGGACCGTGCAGGAACGCTGCGTCAGGAACTCGCCGCTCGCTTCGGCCTCGGCGATGGCGTCGTTGTTGCCGGCGGGGCGGGGGACAATGCCGCGTCCGCCTGCGGCATGGGAACGGTCAGCGATGGTGCGGCCTTCGTGTCGCTCGGCACTTCGGGCGTGCTTTTTGCTGCAAACGGCAGCTACCTGCCAAACCCGCAAAGCGCCGTTCACGCCTTCTGCCACGCGCTGCCGGACACCTGGCACCAGATGGGCGTGATCCTGTCGGCGACGGATGCGCTCAACTGGCATTCGCGCGTCACGGGCGTGAGCGCCGCCGAGCTTACGGCGGCACTCGGCGGGTCGTTGAAGGCGCCGACGGGCGTCACCTTCCTTCCCTACCTCTCCGGCGAGCGCACGCCGCACAACGACGCTTCCATCCGGGGCGCCTTCGTCGGCCTCGGCCACGAGAGCGACCGCGCCGTCCTGACTCAAGCCGTGCTCGAAGGAGTCTCCTTTGCGATCCGTGACAGTCTGGAGGCCCTTCGCCTCGCCGGCACACAGCTGACCCGTGTCACCGCGATCGGCGGCGGATCGCGTTCGCGCTACTGGCTGCAGTCGATCGCAACCGCGCTGTCGCTGCCGGTGGATGTTCCGGCCGACGGCGATTTCGGCGCCGCCTTCGGTGCGGCGCGGCTCGGCCTGATCGCGGCGACAGGGGCCGACCCGGTTTCCGTCTGCACCGCGCCTGTGACGGCGGAGACGATCGAGCCGGTGCCCGCGCTGGCCGCTGCCTATGAGGAGGCCTATGGCCGCTATCGCCGGCTTTATCCGGCGATCCGCGATGCGGTGAACTAACTGCCGGCCCTTCACCCTGGCCCTGTTCCCTCATTCGCGGAGAGGGAAGGGAAACGCCGCGGCAATCTCCCTTTTCACCGTTCGCGGGGAGAGGGGGCTGGCAGGCGGATGAGGGGGCGGATGCCCAACGAGCAACCTATCCATCCAAGGAGGAAATACCCATGAGCACCGGATTTTTCGGCGATATCGGCAAGATTAAGTACGAAGGCCCCGACAGCACCAATCCGCTCGCCTTCCGCCACTACAACAAGGACGAGGTGGTGCTCGGCAAGCGGATGGAGGACCATCTGCGCTTTGCCGTCGCCTACTGGCACACCTTCGTCTGGCCGGGCGGTGACCCCTTCGGCGGGCAGACTTTCCTGCGGCCCTGGTTCGACGATTCGATGAAGGCCGCGAAGCTGAAGGCCGACGTCGCGTTCGAATTCTTCCAGCTTCTCGACGTGCCGTTCTACTGCTTCCACGACGCCGACGTCCGCCCCGAGGGCAAGACGTTCGCCGAGAACACGAAGAACCTCAACGAGATCGTCGATCACTTCGAAAAGAAGCAGGCCGAGACCGGCGTCAACCTGCTCTGGGGCACGGCCAACCTGTTCTCCAACCGCCGCTACATGGGCGGCGCCGCCACCAACCCGGATCCGGATGTCTTCGCCTTTGCTGCTGCGACGGTGAAGACCTGCATCGACGCAACGCAGCGCCTCGGCGGACAGAACTACGTGCTGTGGGGCGGGCGCGAGGGCTATGAAACGCTGCTCAACACCGATATCGGTCGTGAGCTTGACCAACTCGGCCGCTTCGTCAACCTCGTCGTCGAATACAAGCACAAGATCGGCTTCAAGGGCGCAATCCTGATCGAACCGAAGCCGCAGGAGCCGACCAAGCACCAGTACGACTTCGACGTCGCCACCGTCTACGGCTTCCTGAAGAAGTATGGGCTGGAGAACGAGGTCAAGGTCAACATCGAACAGGGCCATGCGATCCTGGCCAACCACTCCTTCGAGCATGAACTGGCGCTGGCGAACGCGCTCGGCATCTTCGGCTCGATCGACATGAACCGCAACGACTACCAGTCCGGCTGGGATACCGACCAGTTCCCCAACAACGTGCCGGAGATGGCGCTGGCCTTCTACCAGGTGCTGGCCGGCGGCGGCTTCACCACCGGCGGCACCAATTTCGACGCCAAGCTGCGCCGCCAGTCGATCGATCCGGAAGACCTGCTGATCGGCCACATCGGCGGCATGGACTGCTGCGCCCGCGGCCTGAAGGCAGCGGCAAGGATGCTGGAGGACAAGGCCCTGTCGAAGCCGCTGGAAGATCGCTATGCCGGCTGGAACGCTGCCGAGGCGAAGAAGATGCTTTCCGGCGGCTACTCGCTGGAAGAGATCGCCGCACGTGTGGAGCACGAGAACGTCAATCCGGAGCCGAAGTCCGGTCGCCAGGAATATTTGGAGAACGTGGTCAACCGCTACGTCTGAGGCGCTTTCCAACGGATAGGAACGGCCGCGGCGCGCGAGCGCCGCGGTCACTTAGCCGACGCCTTCGTCGATTGCCGGCTGCCACAACGCGGTCGCGCGCTGTTTGGCTGTATCTGTGCCGCCCAGAGTTGAAGGGCGCGCCGGCTGCCCTACTCTCTTGAGTGCAGAGCAAGCCAGGAGGGCGCAATGGAAAACACAGGTATCGGCTGGATCGCAGCCATCATCATCGGGGGGATCGCCGGCTGGCTGGCCGAGAGGTTCATGAAGTCCGAGATGGGCGTGCTCATGAATATCGTCCTGGGGATCGTCGGCGCCTTCGTCGCCAATCTCATTCTCAGTCTTCTCGGCGTATCCCTTGGGGGCTGGCTCGGCTACCTGATCGCCGGCTTCATCGGCGCCTGCATCCTCATCGCCGTCGCCAGGGCGATCAGGCGATAGGCTATTTCTGTTGACGGATTGTCCGAAGCCGAAGCGATACCGCTTCTGGAAACCCTAGCGCTTGCCCGGCATGGTGACCGAGCCGCGCACCACGAGATCGGGCATGATCAGCACCTCGCGCTGTTCCGTCAGCGGCTGCGTCAGGTTTTCCAGCAACAGCGCCATCGCCTGCCTGCCGATCGCCGAGCGGGGCTGGCGAACGGTGGTGAGCGCCGGCGTCATGTAGGTGGCCTGCGGCACGTCGTCGAAGCCGATCACCGAGAAATCGCGCGGAAGATCGTAGCCGCGCGCGGCAAGACCGTTCATCACCCCGATGGCGGTGGCGTCGTTGACGCACATGAAGGCGGTCGGCAGCGTGTCGCGCATGAACAGCTGCTCCACCGCCAGCCGCCCGCTCTCGATCGTGCCCTCGCCATCGACCACCAGCCGCTGGGCCGGGGCGATGCGGGCGGCGTCGAGGGCGAGGTCGTATCCCTTGCGGCGGCGCAGATGGCCGAGCCGCGTCTTGCTGTCGCCGATGAAGGCGATCGAGCGATGGCCTGATGCCAGAAGGTATTCGGCGGCCTTGCGGGCGCCGGCGGTGTCGTCGACGCCGACATAGGGAATCCTGCTGCCGAAGACGGGCTCGAACACGGCCACCGTTGGCGGCAGGCGCTGGGTCATCTCCTGGTGACCGAAGGGCTCGTGGCCGGTGAACAGCAGCAGTCCGTCGGCCTGGTTGGAGTTCAGGAACTTCAGATATTCGAGGCCGCGTTCGGGGTCGTTCTGCGTGTGGCCGATCAGCACACCATAGCCATGCGCGCGCGCCTCATTCTCCAGCCCGATCAGGATCGAGGAGAAATTCGGGTCGCCGATGTCGGGGGCCAGCACCAGGATCATGTTGGAGCGGCCCATGCGCAGGGAGCGCGCCATGGCGTTGGTCGTGTAGCCGGTGATCGCGATCGCCTGATTGACGCGCTGGCGGGTGGACTTGGCGACCTTCTCGGGATTGTGAATTGCGCGGCTCACGGTCGCGATCGACACTTCCGCAAGGCGGGCAACATCTTCGATCGTGGCTGGCGTTTGGGTCGACACGGGTACCGATTGCCATTGGAGGGGAATCGGGCGCACCCTAAAGGCAAAGTCGCGCCTGCGAAAGCTGGCGGTACCCCAAAAACCCCCAGATGTGCGCAAATGTAAACCTTTACATAAGTCGTGTAAAGGTTTACACAGTGCGTCAAGTGGTGGGAGCCACGGGGAGGAAATCATGGTCAAACCAGAGGACGGAGCGCGCGTGCCGGTGCTCAAGGCCGAGCGCATCTCGAAGACGTTCGGCGAGGTGCAGGTGCTGTTCAGCGTCGAGCTCGACGTCCTGCCTGGAGAGGTTCATGCGCTCGTCGGCGAGAACGGTGCCGGCAAGTCCACGTTCATCAAGATCCTGTCCGGGTTCGAGGTTCCGACCTCGGGGCGCATCCTGCTCGACGGCGAGCCGGTGTCGCTGCCCGCCAACAGCGCTGCCGAGGCGCTCGGCATCGTCATGATCCACCAGGAATTCAACCTTGCCGAACACCTGACGGTCACCGAAAGCCTGTTTCTCGGCCGCGAGATCTGCCGGTTCGGCGTTCTGGACCGCAGGGCGATGCGGGCGGAGACGCGCCGCGTGCTCGACATGCTGGGATCCCGCGTCGACGAGAACGCGCTGATCAGTTCGCTCGCGGTCGCCGACAAGCAGATGGTGGAGATCGCCAAGGCGATCAGCCGCGAAGCGCGCGTGATCTTCATGGACGAGCCGACCGCGGTGCTGTCGCGCGAGGAAACGGATGTCCTTTTCGACCAGGTGCGGAAGCTGAAGGCGAAGGGGACGAGCTTCGTCTTCGTGTCGCACAAGCTGGACGAGGTGATGGAGATCAGCGACCGGGTCACCGTGCTGCGCGATGGCCAATGGATCAAGACGGCCCCGACCTCGCTGCTCGACGGCGAGGCGATCGCCCAACTGATGGTCGGCCGGGAACTGTCGAGCCTCTACCCCTCCAAGCACGAGCCGAACGTCGACGAGGAGATCGTGCTTTCGGTGCGCGGCCTTTCCACCGGCTATGTGCGCGACGTCAGCTTCGATCTGCGCAAGGGCGAGGTGCTCGGCTTTTCCGGCCTGATCGGTTCGGGGCGGACGGAACTGATGGAGGCGATTGCGGGGCTGCGTTCGCGCACCACCGGCGACGTCGAAATCCGGGGGAGGGCGCTGCCCGTCCATGATTTCCGCGAGGCGACGGCGCGCGGGCTCGCCTACATGACCAAGGACCGCAAGGGCCGCGGGCTCCTGCTCGACGAGGGCATGACGTCGAACCTCACTCTTCAGTCGATCGGCCAGCACGTCCGGCACGGCTATCTCGACCCGTCGAGCGAGGCCAAGGCGATGGCGCGCGCCAAGCGCCGCTTCGATATCCGCGTGCGTGACGATCGTGTCCGCGTCGGGCGCATGTCCGGCGGCAATCAGCAGAAGCTGCTGCTTGCCAAGATCATGGAGACCGAGCCGCAGATCATCATCATCGACGAGCCGACGCGCGGCATCGACGTCGGCACGAAGCAGCAGATCTATCACTTCATCGCAGCGCTCGCCCGCGAGGGACGCTCCATCATCGTCGTCTCCTCCGAACTGCCGGAGGTGATCGGCCTGTGCACGCGCGTCGCGGTGATGCGGGAGGGGCATCTGGTCGGCATGCTCGAGGGCGAGGAGATCTCCGAGCAGATGATCATGCGCTACGCCGCCGGGCTGCGGCGACAGACGGCGGTCTGAGAACACGCGCAGGCGCGCAAACGGCATTCAGGGATGGAAGGGCCGAAAAGGTCCCATCGGGAGGGTTCAAGTGGAAGTGAGCACCAACAGCGAAATCGAGGAGCGCGTGCCGCGGCGGCGCACCTGGCGGGATGTCGACCTGAGGGCCGTTGCCCCCTTTGCGGCGCTCGTCCTGCTGCTCATCGTCGGCGCACTCGTCAATCCTAACTTCATCGGCCTGACGAACCTGGCCAACGTCGCCACCCGCAGTGCCTTCATCGCCATCATCGCCGTCGGCGCGACCTTCGTGATCTCGTCGGGCGATCTCGACCTGTCGGTCGGCTCCATGGTCGCCTTCGTCGCAAGCCTGATGATCCTGTTCATGAATTCGGGCGCGATTGCCGATCCGTCGCTGATGCTGGTTGCGGCCATGGTCCTGGCCGTCGTCATCGGCAGCGCCTGCGGCCTCGCAAACGGCCTGATCACCACCGTCGGGCGGATCGAGCCCTTCATCGCTACGCTCGGCACCATGGGCATCTACCGCGGCCTGACCACCTGGCTGTCGCAGGGCGGCGCGATCACGCTGAACTCGCCCGAGCTGCAGTCACTGTACCGGCCGGCCTATTTCGGCACCGTCCTCGGCGTGCCAGTGCCGATCTTGGTCATCCTGCTGGTCACCGCGATCGCCGCCTTCGTGCTGTACCGCACGCGCTACGGTCGCCATGTGGTCGCCGTCGGCTCAAGCCGCGAGGTGGCCCGCTATTCCGGCATCGCCGTCGACCGGGTACGCACGATCGCCTTCGTCATCCAGGGCCTGTGCGTCGCCGTCGCCGTCCTGCTCTACGTGCCGCGTCTCGGCTCGACCTCGGCCACGACAGGAATCCTCTGGGAGCTGCAGGCGATCACGGCCGTCGTGGTCGGCGGCACGGCGCTGAAGGGTGGTGCCGGCCGGGTGTGGGGCACGATCTGCGGCGCCTTCATCCTCGAACTGGTCGGCAACATCATGCTGCTGTCCAACTTCATCAGCGAATACCTGATCGGCGCCATCCAGGGCTCGATCATCATCGTTGCGATGCTCGTCCAGCGCTCGCTGACGCGCAAATCGTAAACCGGCCGGGCTCTTGGGGGCAGAGCCCGTCCCTTGATCGACAGACCCCCTCACCTTGGGAGGAGAAAGCATGCAGAAGAGACTGATGGGGCTCGCCGTTGCCGCGACGATGGTGTTCGGTGCGGCCCACGCCCAGGAAACGAAGACGATCGGCGTCTCGATTCCCGCTGCCGACCACGGCTGGACCGCCGGCGTCGTCTACCACGCCAACCGCGTCGCCGAGCTTCTGATGAAGGAGCATCCGGGCCTGAACGTCATCGTCAAGACCTCGCCCGATCCGGCAACGCAGGCCAACGCCATCCAGGACCTGGAGATCCAGGGCATCGACGCGCTCGTCATCCTGCCGACCGATCCGGATCCGCTCGTCAACGCGATCAAGGAAGTCAAGGGCAAGGGCACGTTCGTGTCGATCGTCGACCGGGCGCCGTCGGTCAACGACAACACCGTCCGCGACCTCTACGTGGCCGGCAACAATCCGGCGCTCGGCGAAGTCGCCGGCAAGTACATCGCCGAAAACACGCCTGACGCCGAAGTCGTCGTCATCCGCGGCCTGCCGATCCCGATCGACCAGCAGCGTCAGGACGGCTTCGACAAGGGTATCGCCGGCTCGAACGTCAAGGTTCTCGACCGCCAGTTCGGCAACTGGAACCGCGACGACGCCTTCAAGGTCATGCAGGACTACCTGACCAAGTATCCGAAGATCGACGTGGTCTGGTGCCAGGACGACGACATGGCCGTCGGCGTTCTGCAGGCGATCGAGCAGGCCGGCCGCACCGACATCAAGTATGTCATCGGCGGCGCAGGCTCCAAGGACATGATCAAGAAGGTCATGGACGGCGACAAGATGATCCCCGTCAACGTGCTCTATCCGCCGTCGATGGTCGGCACCGCGATGGAGCTGACGGCGGCCGCGATCTATGACAGCGTTCCCGTCCACGGCACCTACACGCTGGACGCCACACTGATCACGCCCGACAACGCGAAGAACTACCACTTCCCGGATTCGCCGTTCTGATCGGAACGTCCGTTCCCGCCGGGCCAGTTCCTGGTCCGGCGGTTTTCGCATGCCGGAATTTTCAGCCTTGCCTGACCGGGCAACGATTGCCCCACGGTACAATTCCCGCTAGCGTCCGGACAGCTGCAACGTTGCAGGCCCGGTCTCGGTGCGCAGTTTCGTACGGGGGCGGCCATATTCGAGGAGCGCGGCCGCAGAGCCGCGCATGCGTTGGGAGGAAAACTCTATGAAGACGATCAAGGGCCCGGCCCTGTTCCTGGCACAGTTCGCCGGCGATGCGGCCCCGTTCAATTCCTGGGATTCGATTACCAAATGGGCGGCCGACATCGGCTACAAGGGCGTACAGGTGCCGAGCTGGGACGGCCGGCTGATCGACCTTAAGAAGGCGGCCGGTTCGAAGGCCTATTGCGATGATTTCGCCGGCAAGGCACGCGAGAACGGCGTGGAGATCACCGAGCTCTCCACCCATCTGCAAGGCCAGCTTGTCGCGGTGCATCCGGCCTATGACGAGGCCTTCGACGGCTTTGCGGCACCGGAGGTGCGCGGCAACCCGAAGGCGCGGCAGGAATGGGCCGTCGAACAGGTGAAGATGGCGCTGACGGCCTCGAAGAACCTCGGGCTCGGCGCAATGGCGAGCTTCTCCGGCGCGCTGGCCTGGCCGTTCGTCTATCCTTGGCCGCAGCGTCCGGCGGGCCTTGTGGAGACGGCCTTCGACGAGCTCGCGCGCCGCTGGAAGCCTATCCTCGACCACGCCGACGATTGCGGCGTCGATGTTTGCTACGAGATCCATCCCGGCGAGGACCTGCACGACGGGATCACCTACGAGATGTTCTTGGAGCGCACGGGCAACCACGCCCGCGCCTGCATGCTCTATGATCCCTCGCACTATGTGCTGCAGTGCCTCGACTATCTCGACAACATCGACATCTACAAGGACCGGATCCGGATGTTCCACGTCAAGGACGCGGAATTCAACCCGACCGGCCGGCAGGGCGTCTATGGCGGCTACCAGGGCTGGGTGAACCGCGCCGGACGCTTCCGCTCGCTCGGCGACGGCCAGGTGGATTTCGGCGCGGTGTTCTCCAAGATGGCGGCCAACGATTTTTCCGGCTGGGCCGTGGTCGAATGGGAATGCGCCCTGAAGCACCCCGAGGACGGCGCGCGCGAGGGCGCGGAGTTCGTCAAGCATCACATCATCCGCGTCACCGAAAAGGCCTTCGACGACTTCGCCGGCGCCGGCACCGACGAGGCGGCCAACCGGCGCATGCTGGGGATCTGAGCCAAGTCCCGCGTCCTGGAACCAACCCTTTGAACCGATGCCCCTCGCCGCAACCCTCTTCCCGCAGGGAGGGAGAGGGGGCGCGCTCCGACCGGTCGGCCGCGTCGAAAGGCAGCGTCGCGATCTTCGTCCTTCTCCCCGCTCGCGGGGAGAAGGTGCCGGCAGGCGGGCGAGGGGCGAAATCCGACACACACACACTTTTCAGGAGGAACACGCATGGCAATCGAAGGAAGCGCGACCGAGGCGCGGCAGCGGCGGATCCGGCTCGGCATGGTGGGTGGCGGGGCTGGCGCCTTCATCGGCGCGGTGCACCGCATCGCCGCCCGCCTCGATGATCATTTCGAGCTCGTCGCCGGGGCCCTGTCGTCGACGCCGGAGAAGTCGGTCGCATCGGGGCGCGAACTCGGCCTCGATCCGTCGCGCTGCTACGGCAGCTTCAAGGAGATGGCGATCCGCGAGTCCAAGCTGAAGAACGGCATCGAGGCCGTCGCCATCGTCACGCCGAACCACGTGCATTTCGAGGCCGCCCGGGAATTCCTCAAGCGCGGCATCCACGTCATCTGCGACAAGCCGCTGACCTCGACGCTTTCCGACGCGAGGAAGCTGAAGAGGCTCGCCGAGGAGAGCGAGGCGCTGTTCGTTCTCACGCACAACTATACCGGCTATCCGATGGTCCGCCAGGCACGCGAAATGGTCGCCAACGGCGAGCTCGGCACGATCCGGCTGGTGCAGATGGAATATCCGCAGGACTGGCTGACGGAGGCTGTCGAGCAGACGGGATCCAAGCAGGCCGAATGGCGCACCGATCCGGCCCGCTCCGGGGCCGGCGGCTCCACCGGCGACATCGGTACGCACGCCTACAATCTCGGCTGCTTCGTCTCGGGGCTGGAACTGGAGGAGCTGTCCGCCGATCTCGACAGCTTCGTGCCGGGCCGCAAGCTCGACGACAACGCCCATGTGATGATGCGCTTCAAGGAGAAGGACGGCGCGCGCGCCAAGGGCATGCTCTGGTGCAGCCAGGTGGCGCCCGGCCACGAGAACGGCCTGAAGGTTCGCGTCTACGGGACGAAGGGCGGCATCGAATGGGTGCAGGCGGATCCGAACTATCTCTGGTATACGCCCTTCGGCGAGCCGAAGCGTCTCATCACCCGCAGCGGCGCAGGGGCAGGGGCCGCCGCCGCCCGCGTCAGCCGCGTCCCCTCCGGCCACCCGGAGGGCTATCTCGAGGGATTTGCCAACATCTACACCGAAGCCGCCCGCGCGATCTTCGCAAAGCGCAGCGGCAAGGCGGTCGATCCGGACGTCCTCTACCCGACCGTCGACGACGGGCTGAAGGGCATGGTCTTCGTCGACGCCTGTGTACAGTCCTCGAAGAAGAACGGGGCCTGGGTGAAGGTCTGATCCATCTCGAGGCCGGTTTCGGCGGACGACAGCATAGAGCCTTTCAGACAGGAGGCGCAGTTTTCGCTGCGCTTCCCCTTCCCCTTTCCGGTCGCGTCAGAGGGGAGGTGAAGCAAACGGCGGCACACGCCGAAATGTATTTCATTGTTCACTAATATCTCTTCCGGTGGTACTTTCCTCCCGGGATGTGTCCTGCCGTGTCGAGTCTGGAAACTCTGAAACTTTCGCAAAAGCAGCAAAATGCGATTGCCGCATGCCGGATGGCTGCGGGGTCGACCGCGATGCGTTGCAGGCGTTGATAGCAGTCAATTAGTCTTGTGCAGCCGATCGAAGGCTGCCTTCGATGGGGGATTGGCAATGCGTTTCAAGACATCTGGATTTGTCGCCTGCGCCCTTGGGATCGCGGCGACGCTGGCGTTCCCGGCTGTGGGAAATGCCTCCGACGCCCAGACGACCGGCACCGTCGGCTCGCCGGCAGCGACGACCACGATAGACGGAAGGCAACTGCCGTCCCCCGATCCGGCCTTCGGCGGCGTCATCAAGGACGATGCCCTCAATTCGCAGGCCTGGTGGGCTCCCCGCATCGTGCCCCCGAAGGGAGCGCCCAACATCCTGCTGATCGTCACCGACGACGCCGGCTTCGGCGTGCCGAGCACCTTCGGCGGCGTCGTCCCGACGCCGGCCATGGACCGCATCGCGAATGAAGGGCTGCGCTTCAACAATGTTCACTCGACGGCCCTGTGTTCGCCCTCGCGCGCGGCACTGATCACCGGGCGTAACCACCATTCCAGCGGCTTCGGCGTGATCTCGGAGCAATCCACCGGCTTTCCCGGCTACAACAGCATCATCGGCAAGGACAAGGCCACGATCGGCCGCATCCTGCGCGACAACGGCTATTCCACCGCCTGGTTCGGCAAGGATCACAACACGCCCGCCTTCGAGGCCAGCCAGGCCGGTCCGTTCGACCAGTGGCCCATCGGCATGGGCTTCGAATATTTCTACGGCTTCGTGGGCGGTGACGCCAACCAGTGGCAGCCCAATCTCTTTCGCAACACCACCCAGATCTATCCCTTCGAGGGCAAGCCCGGATGGAACCTCGTGACCGGCATGGCGGACGATGCCATCGCTTATCTCCATCGCCTGAACCAGACGCTGCCGGACAAGCCGTTCCTCGTCAAATACGCCCCCGGCGCCACCCACGCCCCACACCACCCGACGAAGGAATGGGTCGACAAGATTGCGGCGATGCATCTCTTCGACGACGGCTGGAACAAGCTTCGGGACCGGATTTTCGAGAACCAGAAGAAGCTCGGCGTCATCCCGCAGGATACCCAGCTTGCGCCGTGGCCGACCAGCGTCCTGAAGAACTGGGATGATCTGACTGCGGACGAGAGGAAGCTGTTCATCAGGCAGGCGGAGATCTTTGCCGCCTATGCCGCCTACAGCGACCACGAAATCGGCCGGGTCGTCCAGGCGATCGAGGATATGGGCAAGCTGGACGATACGCTCATCATCTACATCAACGGTGACAACGGCACGAGTGCGGAGGGCGGCCCGCTCGGTACTCCGAACGAGGTTGCTTTCTTCAACGGCATCAACGATATGCCCGTTGCGGCGCAGATGAAGTGGTATGATGTCTGGGGTACGGAACAGACCTACAACCACATGTCGGCCGGTTGGTCCTGGGCTTTCAACACCCCGTTCAGCTGGTTCAAGCAGAATGCCTCGAAACTCGGCGGCATTGGGCAGAACATGGCCATATCCTGGCCCGCACGCATCAAGGACAAGGGCGGGCTGCGGGAGCAGTTCACGCACTTCATCGACATCGTGCCGACCATCCTCGAGGTGACGGGCATTCCCGCGCCCGAGACCGTCGACGGCATCCCGCAGGCGCCGATAGAGGGCACGAGCTTCGCCTACACTTTCGACCAGAACAACGCCAAGGCTCCGTCGCGCCATGAGACGCAGTATTTCGAAATGCTCGGGCAGTGGGCGGTCTACAACGACGGTTGGCTGCTCAGCACTGAGGTCAATCGTGCGCCGTGGGAAGCTTTCGGCCCTGCCAATCCGGATCCGCTCAACAACCAGACGCTCGAGCTTTATAACCTGCAGGAGGACTTCAGCCAGTCCAGCAACATTGCCGACCAGAACCCGGACAAGGTGGCGCAGCTTAAAAAGCTGTTCGTCGAGGAGGCGCGGAAGTACCAGGTCTTCCCCATGGATGCGTCTGTGGCGGCACGCATCGTCGCGCCGCGCCCCAACATCACTGCAGGCCGGACGGAGTTCGTCTACACGCAGCCGATGGTCGGGTTGCCGCAGGGCGATTCGCCCTCCCTCCTCAACACGTCCTATTCCATCACCGCCGAGATCGACGTTCCGGACGGCGGCGCGGAGGGAATGATCCTTACTTCGGGCGGGCGCTTCGCGGGCTACGGCTTCTATCTGCTCAAGGGACGGCCGGTCTTTCTGTGGAACCTCGTCGATCTCAAGCGTGTCAAATGGGAAGGCCAGGACGCGCTTGCGCCCGGCAAGCACACCATCGAGTTCGACTTCAAGTATGAGGGCCTCGGCGCCGGCACGCTCGCCTATAACAACATGAGCGGTCTCGGCCAGCCCGGTGTCGGCACGCTCAAGGTCGACGGCAAGGTCGTCGATACCGAACGCCTTGCCCATACGTTGCCGATGATCCTGCAGTGGGACGAGAGCTTCGATATCGGCTCCGATACGCTGACCGGCGTGAACGACGACGACTATCAGCCGCCGTTCGCCCTGACTGCGACACTTGACAGGCTGACGCTGAAGGTCGACCGGCCGACCCTGTCCGAGGCCGATGTCCAGCAGTTGCAGAACGCGCAGGCGATCGCGGTAGACGGTAGGCCAATCCACCATCTTCAGCCGGCGCCGCATTGAGCGGCGCCTTGCAAGTCGCGGTTCGGCACGAACTTATACCAAGTCTCGATGATAGGAACCGATAGGACCGGCCCGAGAAGGCATCCTATAGGTCCCTGTCATCGAGACTTGGTATGACAGTCCCATGTGTGAACGCGTTTCGCGTCTGACGCCGCGACGGCGCAAAAGCGGGAACATCGCTGCGGCCCTCTGCACCTGACGCCTGAGCCAAGATTCTTGATTTCAATACAGAAATCTTTAAACGCCCCTGCAATCGGCATTTCGTTCATCCCCGTGCCCTTTTATCCCGGCTATAATCTCCGTGTTCCGCTTTTGGATACACCGTGAGGCGTTGCGGCGAGGCGGAACCGGCGCCTGTTGCAGGGAAAGGACGCATGTCCCTGCATCAGGGGTTCGCAGAAAGGCCCTCCTCTGGAGACGGCGGAGTTTCATGCTCCGAGTTGCGCTCCGGACGCGCCCGGGTGGCGCACAGGCCCGTCGCAGGACGGGAGCAGAAGGGCGAAGTTGCGGACAAAAACCGCCGAACGGGGCGCTGAAAGGTGCCACGATACTTTACTTCAGATGAGGCAGCTTCCAGCGCCCTGTCCGAATGGCAGCCAGGTTCGAACCACGGCGGTGTCCCGCGCGTGGCGGCGGCGGATGCCGACCTCTCCGCATCCTGCCGGTTGACAATCCGCCAAAGCTCTTTACTGCACATCCGCCACTGCAACGTTGCAGTAGCGCATGTGCAATAACGCATGTGCCGCGCGTACGCTTCGAACGCCCAACCGACGGATAACCGAATGACCGACACCAGGCCCCTCTCCGAACGTTTCCCCGGCGATTTCGTCTTCGGCGTGGCGACAGCCGCATTCCAGATCGAGGGCGCGTCGAAGGCGGACGGGCGCAAGCCGTCGATCTGGGATGCCTTCTCCAACATGCCGGGCCGGGTCTTCGAAAGGCACAATGGCGATATTGCCTGCGACCACTACAACCGGCTGGAGGAGGATCTCGACCTGATCCAGGCGCTTGGCGTCTCGGCCTATCGCTTCTCGATCGCCTGGCCGCGCGTTATTCCCGAGGGCACGGGACCGATCAACGAGAAGGGGCTCGATTTCTACGATCGCCTGGTCGACGGGCTCAGGGCGCGGGGCATCAAGGCGTTTGCCACGCTCTACCACTGGGACCTGCCTCTGGCGTTGATGGGCGATGGCGGCTGGACCGCGCGAAAGACCGCGCATGCCTTCGAGCGCTATGCCACGACGATCGCCGCCCGTCTCGGCGACCGTCTCGATGCCGTCGCCACCTTCAACGAGCCGTGGTGCTCGGTCTGGCTCAGCCACCTCTATGGCATCCACGCGCCGGGCGAACGCAACATGGATGCGGCCCTGCATGCGCTCCACTTCACCAATCTCGCGCACGGCCTCGGGGTTGCTTCGATCCGTTCGCAACGGCCGGAACTGCCGGTGGGGCTCGTTCTCAACGCGCACCAGACCTATCCCGGCTCGGAGCGGCCGGACGACCTTGCCGCCGAGCGGCGCGCCTTCGATTTCCACAATGGCGTCTTCTTCGGCCCGGTTTTCGCCGGCGCCTATCCCGAAAGCTTCATGAGCGCGCTCGGCCACCGGATGCCGCAGATCGAGCCGGGCGACATGGAGACGATCCACCAGCCGCTCGACTGGTGGGGACTGAACTACTACACCCCGATGCGGGTGGTCGCCGATCCGGCAACGGGTGCGGAATTTCCGGCGACGCTGCCGGCCCCGGCCATGGCCGAGGTCAAGACCGATATCGGCTGGGAGGTCCATGCTCCCGCGCTCGGCGATCTGATCCGCCGGCTCAATGCCGCCTACAGGCTTCCCGAGTGCTACATCACCGAGAACGGCGCGTGCTACAACATGGATGTCGAAGACGGGGAAGTCGACGACCAGCCGCGGCTGGACTACATCGCCGCGCATCTCGACGTCACCGCCAGCCTGATTGCCGAAGGCTACCCGATGCGCGGCTATTTCGCCTGGAGCCTGATGGACAACTTCGAATGGGCGGAAGGCTATCGCATGCGCTTCGGCATCGTCCATGTCGACTACGACACGCAAGTCCGGACGATCAAGAAGAGCGGCCACTGGTACAAGGCGCTCGCGGAGCAGTTTCCCAGGGGCAACCACAAAGCGCTGTGAGGCTTGATCGCAAGGTGGCGGCGGGACGAAGCGATACAACTTTTTACCGGTGACAACTGTGATTGACCCGCTTTGCGCGCAGGCGCAATGGTTGCAACGCTGCCGGTCATCCAGGTCGGGAGCATATCAAGGAAATGAGGACGTCAATGGTAAGTGCCATTTCGAGCTCGACAGTCTCGCTACTGTCGTCCACGAGCTCGGCCTCGACCGCCGCTGATTCCACGGCGGGGAAGGCGGAAATCGAGGCACAGATCGCGGCAAAGGAAGCGGAACTCGGCGATGCCCAGTCCGACGACGAAAAGGCCGAGATCGAACAGGCTATCGCAGCACTGAAAGCGCAGCTTGCTGCCATCGAGGCGCAGGACGCGGCAAAGTCCGAGCAGGTGCATTCGTCGCCGCAGGTGCTTTCGGGTGAAAGCGAACGCATCGGAACGGCCAATTTTGACGAGAACGCGGCCTTCGGCGAACGCAGCGCCTGGGTCTGAGACCGCTTCGTCGAGCAGAAACCAGATGAACGCCGGTGCGGGCGTCGGCCGGCGATCCCGGCCGCCCGGGCATGATGCCTGGCATTGACGATACCGGCGGCGCGCGGTCGCCGGTACCCGCTTTCCCTTTGCCCGTGTGTGCGAACAGCGCGGGTAGCAGGCCCCGATCAGCTTCCGAGGTGCTTTTCGCCGCGTTTTCTCGCCAGGTCCATTTGCTTCTGGCGCTGGCGGAACCGCTCCCGGTCTTCGTCGCTACGGGCTTCGAAGCAGTGCGGGCAGGAGACGCCTGCCTCGAAAGTGTCGGCGGTGACGTCCTCGGCGGTCAACGGGTGGCGGCAGGCGCGGCAAAGCGTATGCTCGCCTTCCTGCAGGCCATGGGTGACCGAGACGCGCTCGTCGAAGACGAAGCAGGCGCCTTCCCAGAGGCTTTCCTCCGCGGGCACTTCCTCCAGATATTTCAGGATGCCGCCCTTGAGGTGATAGACCTCGTCGAAACCCTGCTCCTTCATGAAGGCCGTCGCCTTCTCGCAGCGGATGCCGCCGGTGCAGTACATGGCGATCTTCGGCCTGTTGTGCAGTCCGGTATTGTTGCGGACCCAGTCTGGAAACTCGCGGAAGGTCTTGGTCTGCGGGTCGACCGCGCCCTTGAAGATGCCGATCGCGGTCTCGTAGTCGTTGCGGGTGTCGATGAGGATCGTTCCGGGGTCGGAGATCAGCGCGTTCCAGTCCTTCGGCTCGACATAGGTGCCGACGACCCGGTTCGGGTCGATGTTTTCGACCCCCATGGTGACGATTTCCTTCTTCAGCCGCACCTTCATGCGCAGGAACGGCATGTCGGCGGCGCGGCTTTCCTTGTGCTCCAGACCTGCGAACTCCGGTTGCGCACGCAGGTAGGCGAGCACCGTCTGGATGCCCTCCGCCGGTCCGGCGATGGTGCCGTTGATACCCTCATGGGCCAGCAGCAGCGTGCCGCGTACGCCGTTTTCCTCGCAAAGCGCCTGCAGCGGCGCGCGCAGTTCGGCAAAGCGCGGCACGGAAACGAAATGATACAGGGCCGCAACGAGGAAGGCTTCCCCGGCAGGCGGCGAGAGTTCTGATTGGAGTTCGCTCATGCGGGCTGGAATACAGCTTTGCGCGTTGGCGCGCAATTGCACGCGTACTGATGCCGGCCCGTCTGCGGCAAATCGTCAAGCCGCTCCCAAGGCCGCTTCCATGGGCCTCTTCCAGGAGGCTCTTGCAGGGTCGCTCCCTGGGCTGCCCGTCCGGCCGCTCGTCAGGCCGCGTGCCGCCACAGCAGTTCGATGCGCTCGGCGTCTGCCCGCGCGTTTTCGGGAAACAGCAGTCCGGCAAGCGGCAGCGCTTCCGAGCGAAGCCGGTCGCCTTCCGCAATCATGACGGCAATCAGGTGCGCGAGATCCTTGGGAGAGCCGATCTCGCCGTGGTGGGTGTCGGCGAACGCCGTCAGAAGCGCGATATCCTGGTTCTCACCCAGCAGGGTGACCAGCCGCCGGGCATGCTGGCGGGTCGTGTCCAGCGCGGACGGCCAGGCCTCGGCAAGGAACCGGCAGTGCACCCAGCGGTCCTGCGTGCGCTTGCGAAGGGTATGAAAGCATTCCGGATTGCCGGCCTCCCGCGCTTCGACAAGCGCAACTGCTGCCTTGTGGCCGGTCCTGCGCCAGCCCTCGCCCAGAATCTCCGCCGCACGTTTGTGGCTGCAGGACAGGTTGAAATCGCGCACGGCCGCCAGCGCGTCGTCGCAGACGGTGACCGCGCGCTCGAGCAGTTCATCCGTCGCCTGATCCTGGGTGATGGCATCGCGGCGCGCCTCCAGCTTGGCGTGGATTCGTTCCAGCGCCATGCGCTCCTCGACGGTCGAGGCCGCGCCCGTCAGCCTGCGGGCCGTTTCGACAAGCGAGGTCGCGTCCCGGGTCGAGCCGAGGCCGCGGCCGAGCGTGCCGATGCGTTCGTTCTCGCGCTTCTGGAACTGTTTGTCCGCGCTTGCCACGAGCCTGTAGAGGCTTCTGACGCGCTTGAATTTCTTGCGCGCGGCGTGAATGGCCTCGTGCGGCCCTTCCGGCTGTTTCTTAAGTGTGCACCGCGCCTTCTTGAGGTAGCTGGAGGCGACGCGGCGGATTTCGTCTTCGAGCGGCTTATCCGCTTTGAGTGTGAGGCTCATGAAACGACGCGATTGCTCCCTCGGACAAGGCCATGGCCTGGTTGGAATAGCGGAAGTCGCCTGTCACTTCGCGTCCGACCCAATCGGGAAGCTCGGGCCGGTCGGCAGCACTTTCCAATTCCACCTCGGCCACGACGAGCCCGCTATAGCGTCCGCCATAGACGTCGATCTCCCAGACGAAGCCTTTGTGTTCCACCCGGTAGCGCACCTTCTCCAGCACCGTGCCCAAGGCCTGGTCCAGCATTTCGGCCGCGATCTCGGGGCTTATGTCGAACTCGTATTCGTCGCGCTCCAGCGCCGACTGTCCGATCTTCAGGGTCAGGCAGGCGCGCCCGTCGCCATAGACCCTCACCCTCAGCGAGCGGTCGTCCATCGTTGTCAGATAGCCTTGCTTGATGGATTCACCCGCGTCGGCCAGAAGCCGCCACCGCTTGCCGGATACCAGAAATTTTCTTTCGATCTCCTTGGCCATGCCACCCGCTTTCGCATTGTGGATAGTCGGTTTGAGCAACACTACACCATCGACGGACCGTGGCAAGGCAAGAAAGGACACAGCCTCTCAGGCCCCGGTCACAGGCTTGTCAGCCGCGCCGGAAGGAAGAGCGCGACCTGAAAACGCGGGCTTTCTGCTCGACATGCGCGCCAGGAGGGAGTATTTCAGCGCCACATTCAATCGTTTTAAGGGTGCGCCGATGGCCGACAAAACCGAAAAGCTTCTGTCCGTGCTGAAACTCCAGCCGGTGGTTCCGGTCCTGATCATCGACGATGCCGCCACCGCGGTGCCGCTTGCGCGCGCGCTCGTCGCCGGAGGCCTCAAGGCCATCGAGATCACGCTTCGCACCCCCGCTGCGCTGGACGCGATCCGGTTGGTCGCCAACGAGGTGGAAGGGGCGGTTGCCGGCGCCGGCACGATCCTCAACGCGGCCCAGTTCGATCAGGCGGTCGAGGCGGGCTCGCAGTTCATCGTCAGTCCCGGGACGACGCAGGAACTGCTGGATGCCGCCTCCGCGTCGTCCGTACCGCTCCTGCCCGGTGCAGCGACGGCCAGCGAGGTCATGGCCTTGCGCGAGGAAGGCTACCAGGTGCTGAAATTCTTCCCTGCCGAGCAGGCAGGCGGCGCCAGCTACCTCAAGGCGCTGTCGTCCCCGCTTGCCGGCACGCTGTTCTGCCCGACCGGCGGTATCTCGCTTGCAAACGCCAGGGACTATCTCTCGCTGCCGAACGTCATCTGCGTTGGCGGCTCCTGGGTCGCGCCGAAGGAACTGGTCGCAAAGGGCGACTGGGCCGGCATCACGAAACTTGCAGCGGAAGCCGCGGGCCTGAAGGGCTGAAAGCCCGACGCCCGCCAAGGCTGCCAGGAACACCATCGCCGTCCGGTTCCGCCGGGCGGCGATTTCTTTTCCTGCAAGCAGCGTTTGTATTCCCGCGGTCGCATTCCTATGTCTCAATCCGACGTCATCACGGCAAGGGAGTAAATGCGATGTTTGATGCGAAGAAGTTGCTGGATCAGTTTCTCGGATCGCAGGTTCCCGGTGCCGGCGGCACCGTTCGCGAAAGGGCCGGCCAGGTCGGCCAGATGGCCAAGGACAATCCGCTGGCGGCGGGCGCGATTGCCGGCATCCTGCTCGGCACGAGCGGCGGCCGGCAGGTCGCGGGCGGCGCACTGAAGCTCGGCGGGCTCGCCGCGATCGCCGGCCTGGGCTATCAGGCCTACAAGAACTACAAGAACGGTCAGTCTCCGGCGGATGCCGCCCAGGCGGCGCCGAAGGAACCCCAACTGCTGCCGCCGCCCTCGAATTCGGGGTTTGCGACCGAGACCGTCAGCGACGATTTCGCCCTGACGCTGGTCCGGGCGATGATTGCGGCCTCGCGTGCCGACGGCCACATCGACGACGGCGAACGCGCGCATATCGTCGACAAGCTCAAGGTGTCGGGTATCGGCGGCGATGCCGCTTCCTTCCTCGAGCAGGAACTTGCCAACCCGGTCGATCTCGACAGCATCGTCGCAGCAGCCAAGACCGAAGAGCAGCGCGTCGAGCTGTACACGGCCTCGCGATTGACGATCGAGCCCAATAGCCGTGCCGAACGCGGTTATCTTGACCTGCTTGCCGGCCGGTTGGCTCTGCCGGACGCGCTGGTCGATCATATCGAGGCGACGGTTTCCTCGGCGAAGGCTCCCGCCGGCCCCTGGGCCTGATCGGACCCATCACCACTTTGCATTTGTCTGTGGACGCCCTCTGTCCTATGGCTCTATTGCCCTCGGTCGCGCAACGGCCGGGGCATGGCTACGGCGACGGGAGGATGGAATGCGCGACCTGAAGGACTGGAAAGGCTGCCCGGCACCGGCGCCCGTCGTGCTCGAAGGGCGCTTCGTCAGGATCGAGCCCTATGATCGGACAGCGCACCTGCAAGACCTGTGGGATGCGTTTGGCGGAATGGCGATCAATCCGCTCCTGACCTATTTCGCGCAGAACGATTTTGGCGGCATCGAGGATTTCGACGCGTGGCTCTCAGCCGTCCAGAAGGGCGGCTGGGTCACCGAGATCTTCCGCGACAAGGCAAGCGGCAAGGTCGTCGGCATGGCCAACTACATGCGCCCCGATCCGGCCAATGGCGTCGTCGAGATCGGCGGGATCGCGCATGGGCCGGCGATGGCGCGTTCGCCGTTGTCGACCGAGGGCCATTATCTTCTCGCCAGGCACGTCTTCGAGGATCTGGGCTATCGCCGCTACGAGTGGAAGTGCCACAACCTGAACGAAGCCAGCAAGCGCACGGCGCAAAGGCTGGGCTTCACTTTCGAAGGCGTCTTTCGCCAGCACATGCTGTCCAAGGGACAGAACCGGGATACCGCGTGGTTTTCCATCATCGACAGCGAGTGGCCGGTCGTCGCCCGCGCGTTCGAGGCGTGGCTATCGCCCGACAATTTCGACGCGCAGGGCAGGCAGAAGCGGCGGCTGGAAGACTTCCGCTCGGAATTCAGCGGGAAGGAGGCATCGTGACCGGGTCGAATGACAAGAGCGGCCGCTCCGCCGCCATCGCTGCGGCCGTTATCCTGCTTGTGACGGGTATCGTCTTCTTCATCCTGCCGAACGTGATGATTTCGCTCGCCAGCATTTCACCCTGGCTGTCGGCCTCGCTGGCCGCAATCCTGGTGCTCGCCTTCTTCCTGCTGTTCTGGCTGCGCGCCCGCTATCAGCGCGGACGCGAATAACCCGTTCCTCTGTCGGCAACCGGCCCAATCAGGCCTGCAGCGAGGCGCCGAGCAGGATCAGCCCGAGCGCGAGCACCAGAACGGCGCCCAGAATTTCGATCGCGCTGCCGACGCGCAGGGCCGCGTTCTCGCTGCCGGCAAAGCGCATCGCCGCCCCTTTGGCCGTGACGGCGAGCGTCGCAAGGATCGACACGGTGATCGCCGTGCCGATCGACATGGCAAAGACCGAGAGCACGCCGCCGAGATAGAGGCCGTTCAACAGGGCGAACGACAGCACGATCAGCGCGCCCGAGCAGGGGCGCAGGCCGACGGCGACGATCGCCGACCAGGCTTCGCGCAACGCGAAGCGATCGCCTTTCAGGAGTTCCGGATCCGGGGCATGGGCATGGCCGCAGGTGGAGCAGACGTCTCCCGGCCCGTGCGAATGCCCGTGATGGCCGTGATGCACATGGTCATGGTGATGATGCCCGTGATCTGCATGCGCGTGCGAAGAGGCGGAACCGGCGCCAGCCAGCGCCCCTTCCCGTACAACGACAGGGCCGCGCCGCCAGAGCTTGCGGTAGAGAAGCCAGGCGCCAAACGCGGCGATCAGTGCGTAGCTTATCGATTCCAGCGTCTGCGTCGCCTGGGTCATCGAGATCGCGGTGCCGCGCAGCAGCAGATAGGCAGCGCCGACAAGCAGGATCGCAACGACGCCCTGCAGCAGGGACGAGAGGAAGGACAGGAACACGCCGCGCTTGAGCTCGATTTCGTTGGCGAGCATGTAGGAGGAGATCACCGCCTTGCCATGGCCGGGGCCGGCGGCATGAAAGACCCCGTAGGCGAAGGAGAGGCCGACGAGCGTGGAAGCGGCCCAAGGATTTTCGCGCATGTTCTTCAATGCGCCGGTCAGCAGCCGGTAGAAGGCCTGCTGCTCTGCATTGACCCAGGCGAAGAAGCCGCCGAACAGGCCGGTCGTCTGGAAGGACGGTTCCGCGCTGCCGATGCCGAGCGGCGACTGGGCATGTGCCACGCCAAGACCCGCGACGACGAGCAGGGCTACGGCGACGGCGATGCGCCGGGCGTTCCGGTTCTTCAGCATGTCACCTCCAGCCGGGTTGCGAAGAGCTTGGACATGTCGGTTCCCGTCGGGTCGTTCCAGAAGGCATCCGTCAGGGTTCCCTCGTTCTGTGCCAGCACCTCGTCCGGGTCTGGGCGAACCACTTGATGCTTGCAGGATGCGAACTTGTCGCCGATGACGACCATGCTTTCGTCGGTCGGGAAATCCATCGAGGCATACATCGTGGGATCGTAGACGCCGAAAGTGAGCTTTCCTTTCAGCGGCATGGCTTGCGCCGGCTTCAGCGAGAAGAACATCAGGAGCTGGCCGTCCTTGAAGTCCACATTGATCGCGCTGGGCTTGGTGACTTTCACATCCTTCCCGTCCTCCGAGACCGTCGTGTAGTAGCTGAACTCCTCAAGCGACTCCAGCACGGTCTGGCCTACTTCGGCCAGCTCGTCGGGATCGAGCTGCAGGTTGCCGTTCTTGTCGAAGTCGAGCACGACGCTGGACGAGAACATCTCGTCGAACCGCCAGACGTTGCGCATCTCCGAAACCGTTCCATCCTCGCCGGCGACAACCTCCAGCCTGGCCTCGGCGAAGATATGGGGATGGGCAAAGGCCGCAGCAGGCAGGAGCCATGCGGCGCCAGCTAGCAGGAGGGGGGCGGGTTTCATGGGCAAACGCTTCCTGTCGAGGGCAGCTTTTTCGATTCGCCATCAAATGTAGCGTAAATGGGCCGGAATTAGGACTTCGCGGCCGGGCGAACGGTTGCGCAAGCAGTTCAGGTGCGCGCTGCCGCCGCGTCACCATACTTCTTGAACCAGTTGTACAGGAAGTCGACGAAGGTGCGGACCTTTGCCGGAAGATAACGCCGGTGGGGATAGATCGCGTAGATACCGCGGTCGGCGGGCAGAAAATCGTCGAGAATGGCGATGAGCCTGCCGGAATCGATGCCGTTTCGCGCTACGAACTCGGGCACCTGCGCGATGCCGAGGCTGCTCTCGGCTGCGCGCACGGCCGACGTCGGGCTGTTCACTTCAATGTGACCGCTGACGGGAACGCTGAAATTCGTGCCCTTGGCATCGATGAAGCGCCAGTTGCTGTGCGACTTGCCATTGGTGTCGATGATGCAGGGGAAACGCGAGAGTTCTGACGGGTGCGCGATCGGCCCGGTCTTTTCCAGGAACTGCGGCGAGGCGCAGATCTTCAGGTAGAAGTCGCCGAGCTTGCGGGCGATGAGGGTGGAATCCTCCAGCCGCGTGATGCGGATCGCGACGTCGAAGCCTTCCTCGACCAGATCGACGAAGCGATCGTCGGAGACGATCTCCAGCGACAGTTCCGGGTGCTCGCGGCCGAAGTCGATCAATGACTGACCGATCTCGGCATCGACGAAGGTGCGCGGTGCGGAGATCTTCAGCTTGCCCTTCAGGTCCGTGTTCTTCTCGCGCACGAGATCTGCAAGGTTGTCGATTTCCTTGAGGATCTCCGAGGCGGTGCGATAGTAGGTGTGGCCCGCCTCCGTCATCGAGAATTGCCGCGTGGTGCGGTTCAGAAGCAGCGCGCCGAGCTCGTCTTCCAGCTCGCGCACATATTTGGACAGGAGCGCCTTGGATTTGCCGACCTTGCGGGAGGCGGCGGAGAAGCCTTCTGCATCGACGACGTCGATATAGGCGCGAATGCGGGTCAACGTATCCATGCAAATCCTGTTCTAGCTTGCGCAGCCTTCGGAATGTCGTGGGATAGCCCAAAATTTTCAATAGCGGCTTCAAAAAACTCTTGATTGCGACAGGGAATCTTCTTATCTCCCCCTTGCCCAAAGTCGCACGTGCCTGTGGGTGTCCGCCGACCCTCGAACTGGGAGCAATCCCTAAGGTGAGGTCATCGGTAAGGTACCTGGAACTAACCGCTCCAGTCGCTATTCCGGCCAACCGGGAAATGCGAGGACATCTTGAAGCAACGACGGTGCGGGCCTTTCTGGTGTCTGCCGGCTTTCCATCAGCCGGGGTTACTGAAGAGGCACACCTTCATTGCCGGAAGTGCGGTTGGGATCACCCCCTCCAATCCATGGCAGACAAAGCCGAATCCGAGCCTAGGCGGGCTCAGGTTCACCGTTCGCGCATATGCGCATGCTTGGTTCCGGGGTCTCCACCGGCTGGTACCATAGCGTGTTCGCGTATGCCCTTTGTCCTCCGGTTTTTCCGGAGCGCTGGATCATGGGGAATACTGACATGGCGACTGCACGCATCATCGACTTCCTGAACACCCGACGTCCCGACGGCCCGTGCCTCGTGGTCGACCTCGACGTCGTGCGCGACAACTTCAAGGCGTTCCGCCACGCGATGCCCGACAGCGCCATCTACTACGCCGTCAAGGCCAATCCGGCGCCGGAACTTCTGCGTCTTCTTGCGAGCATGGGTTCCAATTTCGATTGCGCGTCCGTCGCCGAAATCGAAATGGCACTGGATGCCGGCGCGACGCCTGCCCGCATCTCGTTCGGCAACACGATCAAGAAGGAGCGCGACATTGCCCGCGCCCATGCGCTGGGGGTCTCCCTCTTCGCCGTCGATTGCCATGAGGAAGTCGAGAAGATTTCCCGTGCGGCTCCCGGCGCGCGCGTCTTCTGCCGCGTGCTGACGGACGGCGAGGGTGCGGAATGGCCGCTGTCGCGCAAGTTCGGCTGCGTGCCGCAGATGGCCGTCGACGTGCTCGTCTACGCTCACCAGCTCGGCCTCGTCTCCTACGGCGTCTCGTTCCATGTCGGTTCGCAGATGACGAAGCTCGACGCCTGGGATGCGGCGCTCTCCGACGCCAAGCGCGTCTTCGTGCAGCTGGCCAAGCAGGGCATCGAGCTGAAGATGGTCAACATGGGCGGTGGCTTTCCGACCAAGTACCTGCGCGACGTGCCCTCCGCGGAGGCTTACGGCCAGGCGATCTTCGGCGCGCTGAAGAAGCACTTCGGCAACCACATCCCGGAGACGATCATCGAGCCGGGCCGCGGCATGGTCGGCAATGCCGGCGTGATCAAGGCGGAAGTGGTGCTGGTTTCGAAGAAGTCGGATAACGACGCCCATCGCTGGGTGTTCCTCGACATCGGCAAGTTCGGCGGTCTCGCCGAGACGATGGACGAGGCGATCCGCTACCCGATCCGCACCGCGCGCGACGGCGACGAGATGCAGCCCTGCGTGCTTGCCGGCCCGACCTGCGATTCGGCCGACGTGCTCTACGAGAAGAACATGTACCCGCTGCCGATCACCCTTTCGATCGGCGACGAGGTGCTGATCGAGGGCACTGGCGCCTATACGACGACCTACTCGGCCGTCGCCTTCAACGGTTTCGAGCCGCTGAAGGCCTACGTGATCTGAACCGATCGAGGCGGCTCCCGCGGCAGGCGGGAGCGCCACTCACAATTTGAGATCCGATGACCGCTGGTGGCGGCAATTGAAGTTCGGGAGGCCGGGATGGCCACTGTTCTTGGTTCTGTTCGCGCGTTCTTCGCGCAGTCCGCATTCGCAATCGACCGGGAAAACGCCGGCGACGTGGTGGCGCGCGAGCGCCTGCTCGACCGCGCCATGGGCGAGGGGCGTTTCCGCAAGTCCTCCGAGAAGCTGCGCCGCGGCCGGTTGCCCGCCGAGGGGCTGGCGCTCGTCGCGCGCGACGGTGACGGCCATGTCATCGGCACGGTGCGGCTGTGGAACGTCGAAGCGGGCGTGGATGCTTCCGGCAATCCCGTGCCCGCACTTCTCCTCGGCCCGCTCGCCGTCGATCCCGACCACGAGGGCAAGGGTATCGGGGGTGCGCTGATGCGCGCTGCGATTACCGAGGCTGCTAGCCGCGGCCACGGCGCGGTGCTGCTCGTCGGCGACGCGCCTTATTACGAGCGCTTCGGCTTCTTTGCCGGCAAGACCGCCCATCTCGTCATGCCCGGCCCGTTCGAGCGCCATCGCTTCCTGGCGCTGGAGCTGAAGGACGGCTGGCTGGAAGGCGCGGCAGGCATGCTCGTCGCCTCCGGCCGGCGTCTCGGCCACGAACTGCGCAAGGCGGCCTGAGACAGGCCGGCTCGCCCGGTGCCGTGACATAGTTGCAACGGCCGCGAGCGCGCGCGGAATTTCCGTGCGCACTCGTTAAACTATTGATCCATCTCAACTCCTCCTTGCGCGGCCGCCGATAGTGGCGGTGTGGCAGCGGCATGTTCCGCTGCCGTTCATCGATCAAGGAGAGAAGAGATGCCCAATACCCTGACCCGTTCCCTGAGCCTTTTTGCAGCTGTGGCGCTCGCGGCGATCGGGCAGGCGGCGACGGCGGCCGACCTGACGCCGGCGCCGGCCGCAGAAGCGGTCGCGGCAGACGTCGAAGCGCTCGGCCCCTGGCAGATCCGTCTGCGCGCGCTCGGCGTGATCACCAACAATTCCGGTCACGTCAACGGCATCAGCGGTTCGGATCTGTCCTACAGCGACACGATCGTCCCGGAACTCGACATCACCTACTACTTCACCAACAACATCGCGGCCGAACTGATCCTCGGCACGACCTATGCCAATATCGACGCGGCCGGCTCGATCGACGCGCTCGGCAAGGTCGGTAAGACCTGGCTGCTGCCGCCGACGTTGACGCTGCAGTACCACTTCACCGACTTCGGCGCGTTCAAGCCCTATGTGGGCGCGGGTGTGAACTACACCCTGTTCTACAACCAGTCCGGAAAGGGCGCGTTTTCGGACCTCGACGTCAAGAACGAGTTCGGCGCCGCCCTCCAGGTCGGCTTCGACTATATGATCGATGAACACTGGGGCGTGAACTTCGACGTCAAGAAGCTGTTCCTGGAGCCGGAATGGAAGGTCAAGCTCGACGGGGCGCCGCTATCGGGCAAGGCGAAGCTCGATCCCTGGCTGATCGGCACCGGTATAACCTATCGCTTCTAGGACGGGCCTCGGTAGGGGAGGGCCGTCCGCCGCATCGGGGAGATTGCGGGCGGTCTCCCGTCAATAAAGCGATCACGGGCATTGTAAAATGCGCGTGATCACCGGCTGCAGGTCGGGAAATCTGCCGGCGGGCGCACTACGTCGGGGACATGAAAAGAAGATCGCTGGTCGTCGCCCTGTCGCTTTCCGTCTTTGCCGCCCCGTTCGCACGGGCGGTGGAGGCGCCGCCGCCGCCACAACCGGGTTTGCCGGAGATTGACGAGGCTGCGCTTTCGCGCGCGCTCGCCGAGGCCGGCGCGCTTGCGCCGCTGAAGGCCGTCATCGTCGCGCAAAACGGCCGCATCATCGCCGAACGCGGATATCGCGGGCACACGACCCGCGACAGCACCAATATCAAGTCGGCGTCTAAATCGATCGTTTCCGCTCTCGTCGGAATTGCGATCGACCGCGGGCTGTTGCAGGGCGTCGACCAGCCGATCGCGCCGATCCTGAAATCGGATCTGCCCGCCAATCCCGATCCCCGGCTTGCGCGCGTGACGATCGGGCACCTCCTGTCCATGCAGGCGGGGCTGGATCGGATGTCGGGCTCGAATTACGGGCGCTGGGTTTCCAGCAGCAACTGGGTGCGGACAGCGCTGGCCGCACCGTTCGTCGACGAGCCGGGCGGGGCGATGCTCTACTCGACGGCCTCGACGCATCTTCTCTCGGCGATCCTGACGAAGGTCGGCCGAAAGCCGACGCTGATGCTGGCCCGGGAATGGCTCGCGCCGCTTGAGGATTTCCGCATCGGCGCATGGGAGCGGGACCCGCAGGGCATCTATCTCGGCGGCAACCAGATGGCGATGAGCGCTCGCTCGCTGCTGGCATTCGGCGAGCTTTACCGCAACGGCGGGCGCACACCGCAGGGCCGGCAGATCGTTCCGGAAGAATGGGTGCACCAGTCATGGCAATCGCGGACCAACTCCCGCTTTTCCAATGACGGCTACGGCTATGGCTGGTTCGAGCGCGCGATCGGTGGCCGGAGGGTGCACTTTGCCTGGGGCTACGGTGGACAGATGCTCTATATCGTGCCGGAACTCGAACTTACCGTGGTGATGACGTCGCAAGAGAATGCGCCGTCGGCGCGTAGCGGCTACCGCGACGACCTGCATGCCCTGCTGGCCGATATCGTCGGGGCGACGCAGAGCTGACGTTCCCCGTTATGAGCCTCATCTTGCGGCTCGACGGTGAGCGGCACGCGAGCGCGAAGGCGGACAGGTGATCGCATCCCACGGGTTCTTCCGGGGCGGCTCCCACCTGACAAAGGGAGGCAGGGTTCGCGTTTGACAGTCGGCCGCATGCCGGAGTAGTGAAGGTTCCAAGGGTGAGAGCCCCTGCCGTCCGCAAGCGCAAGCTTTGGTGAAGCCTCTCGTAATCCTGAACGGTTTTCCAGCTTTCAAGGCATGCGAACCGGCGGCAATGTGGACCCCTCCGACCCAAGAGCATGCGGAACCTGGAGCACCTCCATGCGTCTGTCGACGCCGCTTCCCTCCCTCGACGGCCTGAAAGGTCAAGCCAGACGGCTGCGCGAGCGCTTTGCCGCCGATGGCCAGACGATCAGCCATTCCCGTGCGCTGGAACTGATCGCCGCCCAATATGGATACCGCGACTGGAACACGCTGCACGCCGCCCTCGGCAACCGGCCGCCGTTCGATCCCTGGCAGCTCGGCTCGCGCGTTCGCGGCCACTACCTCGGCCAACCCTTCGATGCGAAGGTGCTGGGCGTGCAGGCCCTGACCGGGCAGCCTGGAAAATTTCGCCTGACGCTGCATTTCGACGAGCCGGTGGACGTGGTGACGTTCGAAAGCTTCTCCGCCTTCCGCCAACGCGTCAACTGCACCGTCGACGAGACGGGGCGGACGTCGGCGAAGACCTCGAACGGCAGGCCGCATCTCGAACTGGAATGGTAGCCGGCCGGGCCGGGCCTTATCTCAGGTTCAGCTGCCAGGAAACGCCGAAGCGGTCGTTGACCCAGGCAAATTCGCGGCTGAAGCCGTAGTTCCCGAGCGGCATGAGCTCCTCGCCACCCTCTGAGAGGGCGGCGTAGATCTCGCGGATCTGCGCCTCGGATTCGCATTCGAGGAAGAGCGAGAAGGCGGGGGTGAAGGAGAACGGGTGGTCGACCGGGCTGTCTATGCACAGAAGGGACTGGTCGCCAATGTGGAACCGCGCCGTGGCGACGCTGCCCTCGGCGCCGGATTCGTTCGGCCCGTAACGGACGATTTCATCGATCGCGCAGTTGAGGAAGAGAGAGGCGTAGAAGGTCATCGCCTCCTCCGCTTTTCCCTGGAACATCAGGGAAGGCTTGACCGATGCCACCATCGCGCGCTCCTTGCTCTTCTGCCGGCAGGACCTTCGCGCCGAGGGAGAGCCTCAGAGAACGTCCTGCGTCATTTCCTCGGCGGGAACTTCATTCCGGTCGTGGATGCGCACGGTCCTTGCCGGTACGCCGGCAACCGTCGTCCGGGCCGCCACGTCGGCAAGCACCACGCTGCCGGCTGCCACCTTGCTGCAGGTGCCCACTTCGACGTTACCGAGGATTTCCGCGCCAGCCCCGATCATGACGCCGCGCCGGATCTTGGGATGACGGTCGGCCGTCTCGCGACCGGTGCCGCCGAGCGTCACGCCCTGCAGCATCGAGACGTCGTCCTCCACGATCGCGGTTTCGCCGATGACGATGCCGGAACCATGGTCCAGCATGACGCCGGAGCCGATGCGCGCGGCGGGATGGATGTCGACGTCGAATGCAAGCGCCGCCTGGCTGGCGATCTGCCACGCCGATACCTGACGGCCGGCGTTCCAGAGGCGATGGGCAAGGCGGTGGGCCTGAAGGGCCTGGAACCCCTTGAGGTTCAGGAGCACGTGCGCGGGGCCGGGGCATGCCGGATCGCGAGCGACGACAGCGGCGATATCGGCCTCCGCTGCCGCCAGCGTCTCGCCGTCGAGGACGTTGCCCAGAAGCGCCTGCAGCATGTCCCGTCCGTCATTGCTTGAAGCAAGACGAGAGGAAAGGACGCGGACGAGCATGTCCGCGCCCGAGGCGGCGAGGAGGACCGGCTGCATGAGCGAACGCAGCATAGGTTCGCGGCTGGCCAGGGCTTCCGACTCGGCCCTGATAACCTGCCACACGGGGCCTTCCGGTCTATTGTGCGTGTGGCTGGCCTGCGCATGATTTGCCTGCGACGACCGGGCCTGCAAGGCCTGGTCCGCCTGACGTTCTGCGGCGTTCAGCGCATTCCCGCTCATCTCACTCGTTCCTGCGTTCCGATTTGTCGGGGGGGGGTGGCGATGCGGCCGCGCCCCTCCTGAAAGCGTCCGGATCTCAGCCGGCGATATCGACCACGCCACAGTCTCCCGCCTCGCTGGCAAAGGCAAGCAGTTTGCCGTTCTTGCTCCAGGCGAGCGATGAGACGGCGCCCTTGCCGGGCCGGCGCAGCAGGACCTCGCGGCTGTCGGAGAAGCGGGCGGCCATGACCATGCCGTCGGAATAGCCGATTGCGACGACCTCCTCCACCGGATGGCAGGCGACGGCGGTCACCATGACGTCGCCGCGGGTGCCGAGCTCCAGCGGCGCCTTGCCCATCGGGCCGTCCTTGGAGGCAAAGGGCCAGACGATCGCGGCAGGCGCGCCCGACGAGGCGAGCCACTTGCCCTTGGCGGACCACGACATCGACTTCACCTTGGCAGGATAGCCGGTCATGCGCATGTGGCGGGTGTCCGCACCGGGCTTGGTGTCGAGTTTCCAGCCGTGCAGGGCGTTTTCCTGCATGCTGGTGACAAGGAACCGGCCGTCGGGGGAGAAGGTGACGCCGGTATGGGCGCCCTTCCATTCGAGATCGACGGGCTGTCCGGCCGTTGCGACCCAGTGCAGGGTCGCGCCGTTGTAGCGGGCGACCGCGATGCGCAGGCCCTTTGGCGCGAAGGCGACGCCTTCGACCGTGCGGCTTTCGGCAAATTCCTTCACCGTGCCGTCGGCGAGGCGGACGCGCGTGGTGCGGCCCTCGGCAAAGGCCACGGCACCCTGGGGGCCGGCTGCGACGACCGAAATCCACTTGCGTGGCACCTCGGCGAGAAGCGTGGCCGTGCCGTCGGCGGCGATGCTGAAGACCTTGCCGTCCTCGCCGCCGGTGACGAGCGTATCGCTCGCCTCGGCGCGCACGCAGGCGAGCAGGCCGTCATTGGCCTCGGTGACCTTGTGGCCGTGGTCGAGGCGGTGGATCGCGCCGATCGCTGTCGCAAAGAACGGCACATCGCCGAGGAAAGCGGTGGCGACGACGTGGCCGTCAAGATCGAGGGGGGCGACAGTGGGCATCAGTTCTTGCCTTTCTTCGGCAAGATGTCGTCGCGGAAACGCTGCACACTCTTCGGCGTCATGCCTGGGCTGCCTCGCAGGCCTTGAACGTCCGTTCGATCTTCTCGCGATCGAGGTCGCGGCCGATGAAGACGAGGCGGCTTTCGCGTTTCTCGCCGTCCTTCCAGGCGCGCTGGTGGTCGCCCTCGACGATCATGTGCACGCCTTGGACGACATAGCGTTCCTCGTCGCCGGCAAAGGCGATGATGCCCTTCAGGCGCAGGATGTTCGGACCGTCCGTCTGGGTGATCTTCTGGATCCACGGGAAGAAGCGATCCGGGTTCATCTCGCCGCCGCGCAGCGAGATCGATTGCACCGTCACGTCATGGATGGGCGAGGGCCCGTGGTCATGATGGTGATGGCCGTGATCATGATCATGGTGGTGATCGTGGTCATGGTCGTGATGATGGTGGCCGTCGTGATCGTGCGAATGATCGTGGCCGCAGTCGGGACCGCAGACGTGGTCCGGGTGATCGTGATCAAGGAAGTGCGGATCGTTCTCCAGCGCGCGCTCGAGATTGAACGCGCCCTGGTCCAGCACCTTGCTCAGGTCTATGTCCGACCGGCTGGTGCGGTAGATGCGGGCCGAGGGGTTGATGGCGCGCACGGTCGCCTCGACGGTCGCCAGCTCTTCCGGGGTGACGAGATCGGTCTTGTTGACCAGTACGACGTCGGCGAACGCGATCTGGTCCTCGGCCTCGCGGCTGTCTTTCAGACGCAGCGGCAGGTGCTTGGCATCGACAAGGGCGACGACCGCGTCGAGTTCGGTCTTGGAGCGCACGTCGTCGTCCATGAAGAACGTCTGGGCGACGGGAACGGGATCTGCAAGGCCTGTCGTCTCGACGATGATGGCATCGAAGCGGCCGGGCCGGCGCATCAGGCCCTCGACGACGCGGATCAGGTCGCCGCGGACGGTGCAGCAGATGCAGCCGTTGTTCATTTCATAGATTTCTTCGTCCGACTCGACGATCAGGTCGTTGTCGATGCCGATTTCGCCGAACTCGTTGACGATGACCGCATATTTCTTGCCGTGGTTGCCGGTGAGGATGCGGTTCAGGAGCGTCGTCTTGCCGGCGCCGAGATAGCCGGTGAGCACGGTGACGGGGATGGGCTTGGCGGAAGCAGTTTCGGTCATGGGAACCTCGGACGAATGGCGGGGATGCCTCGGGCATCCGGTTGGCGACTGATA
Organism: Rhizobium subbaraonis; assembly: GCF_900220975.1. Classification (GTDB taxonomy): domain Bacteria; phylum Pseudomonadota; class Alphaproteobacteria; order Rhizobiales; family Rhizobiaceae; genus Mycoplana; species Mycoplana subbaraonis. The sequence goes on from NZ_OBQD01000003.1 coordinate 217,078, forward strand.
TAGGAGATCGCAACAGCCAGCGCAAATTCCGATTCTCAATTCACTGCCGGCGGCGGCTTTCGGGAGTGCGATATGCAAACACGGTTCGGATCGGCGTTCCGGTGCGCACGACCTCGATCAGCGCAGCTGCGTGACGTCGAAGGCATCCACGTCTTCCAGCAGTTCGACGATGCCGCAAACGGCGTGGGCGAGCAGTCGCTCGCCTTTTTCCACGCTCGCCGCCGAGGCGTCTCCGGCCACACCTTGCGGATTGAGATCGGACATCTTCCAGCCGAAGGCATGCGGACCGTAGGCGCGCAAGTGCCGGAAGCGTTCGGCGAATTCGGCTTGCCGCGAGGCAAAGCGCTGCGCCCTGCCCATGTCGACCCGTTCGGGATGGATCGCGAGCATGACGGAGGTCTCGATGTCGCCGCCATGAATGTCGATCGCCTTGTCCTGCGGGGCGATCCAGCCTTCCGGCTGGCCGAACCGGGTCCAGCTCGTGGCTACCGCCAGCATGCCGAGGCGAACCCGCGCTTCGGTGGCGACGATCGTCATCAGCGGGGAGTTTCCACCATGCGCATTGAGCATGACGAACTTTTTGATGCCTGAGCGCGACAGATCCTCGGCAATGGAGAACCAGCGTCCGATCGCCTCTTCGTAGGACAGCGACTTCGTGCCGGGGACGTCGAGATGCTCGGGCGAATAGCCGATCTTTTCCGTCGGCAGGAACGTCGCCGGCAGTTCGGTGGGCAGGTCGGTGATCACGCGCTCGACCAGGGCGTCGGCAATCAGCCAGTCGGTTTCAAGGGGGAGGTGCGGGCCGTGACCCTCGTGCGCGCCGAGCGGGAGCACGGCGATCCACCCTTTGCGCGCCTGCGGCGCCAGCGAGGGATCATTGTCCTGCCAGCGTCGCGCAGGTCGGACGTGCATGGGCCTCTTCCTTCGGTGGTCTTGTCGCCAACGGGTCGCCTCTGTCATACAGGGTGACGGCGGCGAAACAAGATCGGCGAGGATGCATGGGCAAGAAAAAGAAGGACGAGAAGAAGGAGAAGGGCAAGAAAAAGCACCATGCTCCGGTGGGGGCGACGGACGTGTCCGGCGCGATCATCCAGGCCGCGCGCTCGATCCGCACAGTGCTTTCCCGCAATCTTCTCTCCAGCGGGCTCTATGCCGGCCAGGACGGCGTGATGCTGGCGCTCGCCGAGGGCGAGGGGATGACCGCCGGCGCGCTTGCGGCGCGCCTCGGCGTCAAGGCGCCAACGATGACGCGCACGATCGGCAGGCTGGAGGCGCAAGGGTTCGTCGAGCGCCGGCCCGACAACCATGACGGCCGCCTCACCGTCGTCGATCTTACCAAGGCCGGGCGGGAAACGCTCGGGCTGATCACGCAGGCCTGCGATCTCAGCGAGCGCCAGGCGCTCGACGGGCTGAGCGAGAAGGATGTCCGCACGCTGCTGAAGCTGCTGCGCACGATCGACGGGAACCTCCGCGGCATCGAAGTCCAGAGCGGCGACAAGCCAGTTGCGGACGAAATTTAAATAGTTTAAATAAACGATTTAAATTGTGCTGCGGACATATGGGGAGGGGCATGGCGCAGAAGGTCAAACTGTCCACGATCGCGGAAACACTGGGCGTGTCCACGGCGACGGTATCGCTGGCATTGCGCGACAGCCCCCTGGTGGCGCTTTCGACGCGCGACCGGATCAAGGAGCAGGCGCGGGCGCTGGGCTATATCTACAATCGCAGGGCGGCGAGCCTGCGCACGTCGCGGTCCGGCATCATCGGCGTCGTCGTGCACGACATCATGAACCCGTTCTACGGCGAGATCCTCAAGGCGATCGAAAGCGAACTCGACCGCGACCGCCAGACCTTCATCCTGTCCAACCATTACGATTCGGTCGAAAAGCAGCGCAACTTCGTTGAAACGCTGCTGCAGCTCGGCGGCGACGGCGTGATCATGTCACCTGCCATCGGCACGCCGCCGGAGGATATCCTGCTGGCCGAAGACAACGGCATGCCGGCGATCCTGATTGCCCGCTCGATCGAGGGGCTGGACGTGCCGATCTTCCGCGGCGACGACAGCTACGGCATCTCGCTTGCGACGAACCACCTGATCGGGCTTGGCCATCGCGTCATCGCCATGGTCGGCGGCACCGACCAGACGTCGACCGGCCGCGACCGCTACCAGGGCTATGTCAACGCGCTGCGCAAGGCCAACATCGAGGTCGATCCGGCGCTGCGGATTCCCGGCCCGCGCTCCAAGCAGGGCGGGTTCGAGGCGGCCGTCAACTTCCTGTCCTTGCCGCAGAAGCCGACGGCTGCCGTCTGCTGGAACGATCTCGTCGCAATCGGGCTGATGAACGGCATCGCGCGCGCGGGGCTGATACCGGGGCGCGACGTGTCGGTGACGGGCTACGACGACCTGGAAGAGGCGTCGATCGCAACCCCGTCGCTGACGACCGTCTGGAACGGACAATCGGAAGTCGGGCGGAGCGCGGCACGTGCGCTTCTCGACAAGCTTTCGGGAAGCCACGAGCCGGACGGCATCCACCTGATCAAGCCGGAGATGCGTATTCGCCAGTCGACGGGCCCGCTTCGGCACAGTGGTCACGACAACTGAAGCTGAAAGCACGTCCGCACGTTCAAGCCGCGCCGAGACTGTCAAAAGCGCGCGGCAGTAACCGGCCGTTAACCTTGCGGCAAGCTTGCAGGCGCATGCTGTTTTCGAATCGCGAAATTCGGAGGCAGCCCATGCGGAAAGTGATCATCCCGTCCATCGGTGCGTTGGCTCTCGTCGCGGGGTTGTGGTCGCTCGATGCCGATTCCGCCCCCGATGTCGATCCGGTCGTCTCCGGCTCCATCCCGAAGATCGGCCGGGCGGAGAACGGCGTGGGCTTTTCGGTCTCCAACATCGAAACGAAGGCGCAATGTTCGCTGACGCGCGGCGAGAAACTGACCCATCGCAGCATGCGCCTGACGCCCGAGGGACCGTGCGAGGACGTCTGGCCCGGCCTGTCGCATGCCGCGAACTGGACGGAGACCGGTGACGGCACCGTCGTCGTCTCCGGCGTGACGGGAGACGCGATTCTCACGCTTGCGGAGACCGACGGCCTCTACGAGGTCATCGATCCTTCGAACGCGGTCATCACGATGCAGGCGGCGCACTGATCTCGCGCGCAAAGTGTGCTGCGGTCTTGCGATAAAGGCATCCGCAAAATCAGAGGCCGATGCGTCGCCAGTGAATCTCGATAGAACACGACCCGCCTTGGGCGCGCGAAGGGTTCAGCCGGCCGCCTGTCGCATCGCCGGAGCGAGCTTGCCGGCGGCGTAGGCGCGCACCGCTTCACCGAACGCCTTGAACAGGCGGTTTGAGGGGTCGTCGGACCCGACCCAGTACTCCGGGTGCCACTGCACGCCGACGGCAAAGGCCTTGGAGCCGATCACCGAAACCGCCTCGATCGTGCCGTCTTCCGCGACGGCCTCGACGGCAAGCCGCGGCGCCGCTGCCGAGATCGCCTGTCGATGCAGCGAATTCACGCGCACGGTGCCGGGCCCGATCACCGAGGCGAGGCAGCTGCCTTCCTTCACGTGCACCTCCTGGCGGATGCCGTAGGCGACGTCGAGATCGGCTGTGTCGGGCTTGCGATGATCCCAGTTTCCGGGGATCTCCTGGATCTCGTTGGCGAGGGTGCCGCCCAGCGCCACGTTCAGCTCCTGTAGCCCGCGGCAAATGGCGAGGAGCGGAACGCCGCGCTCCAGCGCCCGTTTGATGAGCGGCAGCGAGGTCGCGTCACGGGCCAGATCGAAAGGGCCGTCCGTCTCGGTGGCTTCGCGGCCGAAATGGGACGGGTGGACGTTGGTGCGCGAGCCGCTCACCAGAAGACCGTCGACCCGGTCGAGGATTTCGTCGAAATCATGCCCGCTTTCGAGCGCCGGCACGAGGAAGGGGATAACGTCTGCTCCCTTGACGGCGGCGCGGACGTACTGGTTGGGCGTGGCCTGCCAGACATTGCCTTCGATTTCACGGATGTCCGCGGGAATGGCGACGACTGGTTTCGGCATCATGAACTCCGATCGAGATGAACCGGCACCGGTCGCAGGAGGCCGCCCGACGCCCTTTTTAGGACGCAGGTGCCGAAGCGTTTCACGCGCGGGCAACGTCCATCAGTAGGATTTGCCGGGAATCCGCCATCCAGTCAATCGCCAAGCTGCCGCCCCTGTTCGATTTGCGCATGGTTGGGCGACTCACCCCGGGTTGGCGAGCAGAACCTTCAGGTCCGGGCCAGTTCTTGCCATGCTTCATTAGTCAGCTGGTAACCGTGTTGCGCGGTATTTCTGCCCCGATCATGAAATGGTTGTGATGCGGCGTACGCGGATCACAGGTTGTTTCCGTCCTTTCTTTTGCATCACTCATCTACGTCAGGTTGCGCAAAATCGACCAGGATTGGTCGTGCGCAATACAGGGTTGAAGATATTTACGAAACCAGCGGAAAGGTAGTAGATATTAAGTGCATTCCTGCGTGCAATCGGATAATTTCTCGAAATCATTCATTAAAATTTCGCCGGTAACCCTCGCCCGTCAATGGGAGCGCCGAGTCCATGAAGGATCGAGGTCAAAGCACGCTGCCGACCGACGTGTATCTGTCGTTCGTCAGTTCGCTTTACGGAAACCGCCAAACCCTGTTCGTCGGCATGATCTCGCATGTCGTCACCTTCGCGTTCGTCTATGCGAAGACGGCCGACCCCTTCTTCCTCGCCTGCGCCTTCGCAATCGTCCTCGTTTGGTCCACGCGCGCCTATGGCATGCGCCGCTTCGACCGCGTCGACCAGTCCAAGCTCGACAACGAGGGCATCCGCTACTGGGAAAACTGGTACAATACAGGCGCCGTGGGAACGACGCTCATTCTCGGCACGGCCAGCGGATACAGCCTGCTGATCAGCCGCGACAGCTTTGCCGAGCTTGCCTGCATATCCGTAACGCTTGCGACGATGGTCTCGGTCGTCGGGCGCAACTGCGGCTCGCGCCGGGCCGTCGACTACATGACGTTTTGCGCCTGTTTCCCGATGGTGGTCGGCTTCCTCGGATTGCAGGACTTCTACCATGCGGTGCTGGCGCTGCTGATCCTGCCCTTCAGCCTCACGACGAGGATGATGGCAAACGGCGTGCGCCGCTTCCTGGAGCAGGCGGCCCTTGCGACGCGCGACATGAAGACGATCGCCGACCGTTTCGATGCGGCGCTCAACAACATGGCGCACGGCTTGCTCATGCTGGACGCCGACCATCGCATCCTGGTCGCCAACCGCCGGGCTTGCGAGCTTCTGCAACTCGGCGACAAGGAGCGGCTCAAGGATTGCCACCTCGATGTCGTGCTGCGCTATGGGGTGCGAAGCACCTTTCTCAATGCCGAGCAGAGCAAGACGCTGCTGCAGAAGCTGGACGAGCTCCTGAAAGGGGAGCGCTCGCGGGCGCTCGTTCAGGTCACCGACGATTTCTATCTGGAATTCACCGCCAGCCAGCGGGAGAACGGCGGCGCGGTCCTGATCTTCGAGGACGTGACGGCGCGCATGCGGGCGGAGAACAAGATCCTCCACATGATCCGCTACAACAGCCTCACCGGCTTGCCGAACCGCGCCTATTTCGCTGACCTCGTGCAGCAGGCCCTGGCAGAGCGCAAGCGGCCCGGGACGGTGGGCTTCGTCGTCCTCGACGTGGACGACTTCAAGCATGTCAACGACATGAAGGGGCACGTGATGGGCGACCGCGTGCTCTGCATGGTGGCCGAGCGCATACGCAAGGTGGCCGGCGACCGGGCACTTGTCGGCCATCTGATGGGCGACGAATTCATCCTGTTCTTCGCCAATGAGAACAACCGCAAGGATCTGGAAGAGCGCATGCGGCGACTGCACCAGCAGGTGCAGGGCAGCTACGAGATCGCCGGATCGACGTTCCGGGTGTCGCTGAGCGCCGGTGGCGTGCTGTGCGAGAGCGATCAGTTCCGCATGGAGGACATGCAGATCAAGGCGGACCTCGCCCTGTTCGAGACCAAATTAAGGGCCAAGGGCGGCTTCACCACCTTCGAAGAGGAGATGGATGCCCGCTACGTCGAGCGGCAGAAGCTCAAGACCGACCTGCGCGAGGCGGTGGCAAACAATGAACTCTCGGTGGCCTACCAGCCGATGTTTCAGCCGGACGGCCTTCGCATCGAATGCTGCGAGGCGCTTGCGCGCTGGACGCATCCGGAGCGCGGGCCGGTTCCGCCCACGGTGTTCATCCAGATCGCCGAGGAAATGGGGATCGTCTCCGACATCACGCGCCGGATCATCGACCGTGCCTGCGCCGACTGCGCCACCTGGGCCGAGCATATGGGCGTTTCGGTCAACCTGTCGGTTCAGGACCTGCGCAACTCGGACATCGTCGGCGTCGTCATGGATGCGCTGCTGAAATCGGGGTTGAAACCGTCGCGGCTGCATCTGGAGGTCACCGAAAGCTGCCTGATGGAGGAGCCGGTGAAGGTTCAGGCGGTGCTGGAGGAGCTTCGTGCCCGCGGCATCACCATCGCCATCGACGATTTCGGCACCGGCTATTCCAGCCTCAGCTATCTCGACGCGCTCCCGCTCGACGTGATCAAGATCGACCGCTCCTTCGTGCGCAACATCAGCGAGGACGCACGGCGCTTCAAGCTGCTGCGCGGCACGGTCAACCTCTCCCGCGAACTGGGGCTGCGCATCGTCGTCGAGGGCGTGGAGACGCGCGAGCAGCTGGCGCTGATCAACAAGTACAATTGTGCCGATCTGATCCAGGGCTACGTCTTTGCCGCGCCGATGTCGACGAGTGCGATCCTGGACCTGACGCAGGCGCTCGCCCGCAAGGCGGGCGGGGCCGGCGCGAAGACCGGGCGCCACGTCGCCTAGATTTCCTAATCTGCAAGGAACGTCTAATGTATTGATTCTTATAATTGTCGTTAATTGCTGTTAAGGTTAATAAATGGTAATTTACACAAATTGCTCGAAATGATTGAGTGTAACGGCGCGGTGAAGGCGCCGCAGTCACTCAACCGGGGATTTGTGTTTTATGGCGACCTCACAATCGGCCACCAATCGATTTTCAGACAAGCTGATGGAGCTGCTTGACCGGGTCGAGTATCGCAGGGTCGAGACCGGCGAAGACATGGAGGATGTCGCCCGCATCCGCTACAAGGCCTACAAGGCAGGGGCGGTGATGCATCTCGGTGAAGAATCGCCGCTTCTCATCGACGAGGTCGACTTCGACAGCCACGCCTATGTCTTCGGCATTTATTACGACGAGCGGCTGATCTCCACGGTGCGCCTTCACCACGTCACGCCGGAACATCGCGTGAATTCCTCGGGCAAGATATTTCCCGACGAACTCAATGCCTTCCTGGATGCGGGGATGACCCTGATCGACCCGGTTCGTCTGGCCGCGGATCCCGAGATCTGGAACGAGATGCCTGCTATTCCCTACCTGACGCTCCGCCTTGCCACGATGGCGACAGACTATTTCCAGGCGGATCGTTGCCTGCAGATGGTCAAGCCGGCCCATTCCGCTTTCTACAAACGTGTCTTCGACGCCGACTTCGTCGCCTCGCCGAAGAGCAACCAGGGCAAGTTCATCATCGACCTGATGCTGATGGCAACGCGGGTGAAGGAAGTGCTGCCGAAGCTCTACGTCCGCTTCCCGTTCTTCAAGTCCGAAGCGTTCGAGCGGCGGATGATGTTTGACCGGAGCGCGGACATGAGCCCGCTGACGGTGCGTCCCACCGCGCGGCTGGCGCATTTCGGAACGAGCCGCATCCAGATCGGCGCCGAGAGCCTGGCGCGATAGTGCCCAACCGGTGCGGTGCCGCGGCCATGGGTCGCGCCGCGTGCCGCCCAAAAAATGTCGGAATCGGTGCCCGGCGCGTTGCGCTTTTGCAAGCCTTTGTGTAAGGCCAGAGACCGTGCATTTTGTGCGAATTCATGTGCCGGACCACGGCCTTGCATTTCGCGGCGAGGGGGCGTTCCCGGCCGTTCAGGCCCGGGCGTATGCAGACAGGAGACGATAGCATGGCTGAACATCACACCGGGCCGGTCGAAACGGGCGCTCCGATGGACTATGCGGAGCACGAGAAGACCTACAACCTGTTCGTCAATGCGAGCAAGTACGGGACGATGTTCTGCGTGACGCTGCTGATCGCAATGGCCGCCGGCTTCTTTGCCGGGGTCGGCTTCTTTTCCGCGCTCGTTCTTCTGATCGTCCTCAACGTTCTCGGCTTCGTCCTCCTGCGCTGAGCGTCCGGCGTTTAACGCCGAACGCGGCGTCCGTTCCGGACGCCCGAATGAGGAAGCCTGGCCAAACTTGGGGGAGGATTGGCATTGGGAGAGATCGTGTTTGTCTCGCGGGAGATTGATCCCGCAGAAAACCGCGTCGCGGCATCTGTCGAAACCGTGAAGAAGATGAAGTCTCTCGGCTTCGACGTCATCGTCGAGGCGGGAGCAGGCCTTGCATCGCGCATCGCCGATGGCGAATACGAGGCGGCAGGTGCCAGGATCGGCATGGCCGCTGACGCCAAGAGCGCGGACGTCGTGCTCAAGGTACGCCGGCCGGCCGACAAGGAAATCAAGGGATACAAGGCCGGGGCGATCGTGATCGCGATCATGGATCCCTACGGCAATGACAAGGCGCTGGCCGCAATGGCCAAGGCGGGGCTTACGACCTTTGCCATGGAACTGATGCCGCGCATCACGCGGGCCCAGTCGATGGACGTGCTTTCCTCGCAGGCAAACCTCGCCGGCTATCAGGCGGTGATCGACGCGGCCTGCGAATATGACCGCGCCATGCCGATGATGATGACGGCTGCCGGCACCGTGCCTGCGGCCAAGGTCTTCGTCATGGGAGCGGGCGTGGCCGGCCTGCAGGCGATTGCGACCGCGCGCCGCCTGGGAGCTGCGGTTTCCGCCACCGACGTTCGCCCGGCCGCCAAGGAGCAGGTCGCCTCTCTCGGCGCCAAGTTCATCGCCGTCGAGGACGAAGAGTTCAAGGCAGCCGAGACCGCCGGCGGCTATGCCAAGGAAATGTCGAAAGAGTACCAGGCCAAGCAGGCGGCTTTGGTGGCCGAGCATATCGCCAAGCAGGACATCGTCATCACGACGGCGCTGATCCCCGGGCGCCCCGCGCCGCGGCTCGTGACCCGCGACATGCTTAAGAGCATGAAGGCCGGCTCCATCGCCGTCGATCTTGCCGTCGAGCGCGGCGGCAACGTCGAGGGCGTCGAAGCCGGCAAGGTGGCCGAGGTCGAGGGCGTCAAGGTGATCGGCTATCTGAACGTGCCGGGCCGCATCGCGGCGTCCGCGTCGCTGCTCTATGCGAAGAACCTTGTCACCTTCCTCGAGACGCTCGTCGGCAAGGAAACCAGGGCGCTTGCTGTCAATCCCGACGACGAACTGGTGAAGGCGACCATGCTGACGCGCGACGGCGCCGTCGTTCATCCGAACTTCGCCACCGCCCAGATGAAGGGAGAAGCATGATGGCCAACGAGCTCCTGGACAAGGCAATCTCCGATCTCGAGCGTGCGGTGGAGGCTGTGCGTACTGCGGCCGAATACGTACCGGAGGCGGCGGGTGCGGCCGCGCACGGCGTCTCCGGCGGAGCGATCGATCCATTCGTCTTCCGGCTTGCGATCTTCGTGCTGTCGATCTTCGTCGGCTACTACGTCGTCTGGTCCGTCACCCCCGCGCTGCACACGCCGCTGATGGCGGTGACGAACGCGATCTCATCGGTCATCGTCGTCGGCGCTTTGCTTGCCGTCGGCATCTCGCTTTCCGGCGTTGCGACCGGCTTCGGCTTCGTCGCCCTGGTCCTCGCCTCCGTCAACATCTTCGGCGGCTTCCTCGTCACCCAGCGCATGCTGGCGATGTACAAGAAAAAAGATAAGTGAGGCTGCGCTGATGTCACCGAATATTGCAGCCTTCCTCTATCTCGTCTCCGGCGTCCTGTTCATCATGGCGCTGCGCGGGCTGTCGCATCCGACCACAAGCCGGCGCGGCAACATGCTGGGCATGACCGGCATGGCGATCGCGATCCTCACGACCCTGCTGCTGGCGACGCCGTCCTTCGGCGGGCTTGCGCTCATCGTCCTCGGCCTTGCGATCGGCGGCGGGGCGGGGGCCTATATCGCCCGATCGATCCCGATGACGTCGATGCCGCAGCTGGTGGCCGGATTCCACTCGCTGGTCGGCCTTGCCGCCGTCCTCGTCGCGGCGGCAGCGCTCTATTCGCCGTCCGCCTTCGGCATCGGCGACGTCGGCTCGATCCACGGCCAGGCGCTCGTCGAGATGGCGCTCGGCGTTGCGATCGGCGCGATCACGTTTACCGGCTCGATCATCGCCTTCCTGAAACTCGACGGGCGCATGTCGGGCAAGCCGATCCTGCTTCCCAGCCGCCACGTGATCAACGCGGTGCTGCTGGCCCTGATCGTTGCCTTCATCGCCGTGCTGGCGACGAGCGAGAGCCATTTCGCCTTCTGGGCGATCGTGGCGCTTTCGCTGGTGCTCGGCGTGCTGATCATCGTGCCGATCGGCGGGGCCGACATGCCGGTCGTCGTCTCGATGCTGAACTCCTATTCGGGCTGGGCGGCCGCCGGTATCGGCTTCACGCTCGGCAACCTCGCGCTGATCATCACCGGCGCTCTGGTCGGCTCCTCGGGCGCGATCCTGTCCTACATCATGTGCAAGGGCATGAACCGTTCGTTCATCTCGGTCATCCTCGGCGGTTTCGGTGGCGAGACGGCGGCTGTAGCCGACGACGGCATCCAGCGCACGGTCAAGCAGGGCTCGGCCGACGACGCTGCCTTCCTGATGGCGAACGCCTCGAAGGTCATCATCGTGCCGGGCTACGGCATGGCGGTGGCACAGGCGCAGCATGCGCTGCGCGAGCTGGCCGACAAGCTGAAGGCGAACGGCGTCGAGGTGAAGTACGCGATCCATCCCGTCGCAGGCCGCATGCCCGGCCATATGAACGTGCTGCTCGCCGAAGCGAACGTGCCTTATGACGAAGTGTTCGAGCTGGAGGACATCAACTCCGAGTTCGCCCAGGCTGACGTCGCCTATGTGATCGGCGCCAACGACGTGACCAATCCGGCTGCCCGCGACGACAAGTCCTCGCCGATCTACGGGATGCCGATCCTCGACGTGGACAAGGCCAAGACCTGCCTGTTCGTGAAGCGCTCGCTGGGCTCCGGCTATGCCGGCATCGACAACACGCTGTTCTACAAGGACGGTACGATGATGCTGCTCGGCGACGCCAAGAAGATGACTGAGGACATTGTCAAGGCGATGAACCACTGAGGCGAAGCGTTACGCCCGTCCTCGACAAATGCCCGCCCTCATCCGGCGGGCATTTTTGTTGCCGTCGGTGAGAATGGGCGAGAGGGCGAAGCATGCTTGCGATGACATGCCGATGATGCGGCATCGGAGCTCCTTTCGATAGGCATGAAAAAGCCCGGAGAACGATGCGCTCCCCGGGCGTTATTTTGAAGGCCGTCGATGCAGGCGCGCGCGCGGCGCCCCGGTGTCCGCCGTCAGGCCGCGCCGCCGCGCGTGCGCGCGACGCCGTCCTTGGCCGGCTGGTAGTTCGGATCGAGGCGTACGGCATGCGAATAGGACTTCGCCGCCTTTGCCGTCTCGCCGCGGCGCTCGTAGATCAGCGCCTGGTTCGTCCAGGATTCGGCATTGTTGCCGTCGAGACCGATCGCGGTGTTGAAGTCGGCAAACGCGTTGTCGTCGTCGCCCTGCGCTGCATAAGAGAGGCCGCGGCCGTTGTAGGGCTCTGCCGAGCTCGGAGACAGCGAGATGGCCTTGGAGAAATCCTCGATCGCCGGGCCGTGCTGGCCGCGCCGCTGATAGATCAGGCCGCGGTTGTGGTAAGCGCGCGGGTCGGTCGTGTCGAGGGAGATCGCCTTGTTGAAGTCGTTGAAGGCCTCGTCAATCCGGCCGGCCTGCCGATAGAGGTTGCCGCGGCCGATATAGGCGACGTCGTAGTTCGGATTGATCTGCAGCGCCATGTTGTAGTCGGAGGCGGCCTCGGACTGCTTGCCCATGCTGCGCAGCACCAGCGCGCGGTTGGCATAGGCCTGGTAGAAGCGCGGGTTGAGCTCGATGGCGCGATTGAAATCGTCGACAGCCTTGCGGGATTCGCCGGCGCGGCCGTAGGCCGACCCGCGCACGTTGTAGCCTTCAGGATCCTGCGGGTTGGCGGCGATCACGCTGGAAAGGGAGGAGATGTTCTCCGTGGAGCCCTGGGCGCGTTCGACGCGGATGACGTCGGTGGACGTTCCGGCGCTCTGGCATGCAGACAGCGAAATCGCGGCAATGACGGTGAAGAGCGCTGCGGAGACGGGCCGGCGAAGGTCCGATGCGGGAGCAAGGCGTTTCAGGTTGGAAGTCGATTGCCCCGTGAGTGCTGCCATTTTCAAGATATCGTCCCTCAACAAGGCGCTACCGCGCCAGATCCTGCATCGATTTTGGCCGTATGCGTCCGCCGCCAGGCGATTTGCCATCCGGCAATGCCAGGGCCGCATGTTCCGGCTCCTGCGCGCATTGGCTTGGCGCCAAGGCTTGTCCGACGCCACCGGCCTTTGCCGCTTTGCGGCTGCCGGGCGATGCGTCTACCTCCGGGTTGCCCCGAACGCATCAAAAAAGGCGGCGGCGATAGCTTCGCCCCCGCCAGACCTTGCATCTGAAAACGTCGAAAAAACGACGGATCAACGAGCCGTACGGCCGCCGCTGACCAGACCTTCGCGCTGAGCGCGCTTGCGCGCGAGCTTGCGAACGCGGCGAACGGCTTCGGCCTTTTCGCGTGCGCGCTTCTGCGACGGCTTCTCGTAGTAGTCCCGCATCTTCATTTCGCGGAAGATGCCTTCGCGCTGCATCTTCTTCTTGAGAGCGCGGAGCGCCTGATCGACGTTGTTATCGCGGACTAGTACCTGCACGAGTATCCCGTTCCTTTGGTTTGTGTTGGAAGCCTCGGGGCATCAGGTCGACGAGGCAATACATAATTCGCTTCGCAGCCCGGAGGACGTGCGATTGGGAGGTCGGATACCAGATCGGCATGCGGAAGTCCAGACGGTTCGGCGCAATGCCGTGCAAAATTAACTGTGCAGGGAGCTGCTGCATGCGTCGCGCTTTCGGATGTCGCATGCAGCACAAGCGCGGCGGAATGCGTCGCAAAGAAAACGTTGTAACTTTGCCAGATTTGCTTTCTATCCACGACACGGAAATGACCCGGACATACGGAGTAAGGCGGATGCGCAAATATTCGGTCTTCGCCGTCGCACGCGAGGCGCTGCGCGGCCACAAGGGATGGGAGCCCCAGTGGGTTTCTCCCGAGCCGCGCAAGGAATACGACGTCATTATCGTCGGCGGCGGCGGTCATGGCCTGGGTGCCGCTTACTATCTCGCCAAGGAGCACGGCATCACCAATGTGGCGGTGATCGAGAAGGGCTGGCTCGGCGGCGGCAATACCGGCCGCAACACCACCATCATCCGCTCGAACTATCTCTATGACGAGAGCATGGACATCTACGAGCACTCGCTCAAGCTCTGGGAAGGGCTCAGCCAGGAGCTCAACTACAACGTCATGTACTCGCCGCGCGGCGTTATGATGCTGTCGCACAACATTCACGACAAGCAATCCTTCAAGCGCCACATTCACGCCAACCGGCTGCACGGCATCGACAACGAATGGCTGACGCCGCAGCAGGCAAAGGACTTCTGTCCGCCGCTCGACATCTCCGCGACCGCCCGCTACCCGATCAACGGGGCGGCCCTGCAGCGCCGCGGCGGCACCGCCCGCCACGATGCGGTTGCCTGGGGCTATGCGCGCGCGGCTTCCGACCGCGGCGTGCACATCATCCAGAACTGCGAGGTCAAGGGCATCCGGCGCGGGCCGAACGGCGAGGTTACCGGTGTCGAAACGAGCCGGGGCTTCATTGGCGCCAAGAAGATCGCGGTTTCGGCTTCCGGCCACAACTCGGTGATCATGTCGATGGCCGACGTGCGGGTGCCGTTGCATTCGGTCCCGCTTCAAGCGCTCGTCTCCGAGCCGATGAAGCCGATCTTCCCCTGCGTCGTCATGTCGAACACGGTTCACGCCTATATTTCGCAGTCGGACAAGGGCGAGCTCGTCATCGGTGCGGGCACCGACCAGTACAACTCCTATTCACAGACCGGCGGCCTGCAGATCATCACGCATACCCTCGACGCGATTTGCGAACTCTTCCCGATGTTCCGCCGCGTCAAGATGATGCGCCAGTGGGGCGGTATCACCGACAACACGCCGGACCGCTCGGCGATCCAGGGTGTCACGCCCGTTCCGAACCTTTTCGTCAACTGCGGCTGGGGTACCGGCGGCTTCAAGGCGACGCCGGGCTCGGCGCACCTGTTCGCGCACCTGATCGCCAAGGGCGAGCCGCATAAGCTGGCCTCCGGGCTGACCCTCGACCGCTTCCGGACGGGACGTCTGATCGACGAGGCCGCGGCTGCCGCGGTGGCGCACTGAACCCATTTTCCCCGCGCGCCCGGCAAGCTCATCGGTGCTGCCGGTGCGGGACAGGAGAGACCGCATGCTACTGATCTATTGCCCCTATTGCGAGGAAGAGCGCTCCGAGCTCGAGTTCCGCCACGGCGGCGATGCGCATATCGCACGTCCGACCAACATCGCCGACATCACAGACGAGGAGTTCGCGGAGTTCTTCTTCCTGCGCGACAACCCCAAGGGCCTCATCTTCGAGCGTTGGCGCCACATCCATGGTTGCGGCCGCTTCTTCAATGCCGCGCGCGATACCGTCAGCGACAAGTTCTACGCCAGCTACAAGGCCGGCGAGCCAAAGCCCGATCTATCAGCCGTCCATCCGGCCACGGAGAAGACGGTCGAGACCTATGAAGCCACGGAAGGGACTGCGAAATGAGCGGCGCCAATCGCATTGCCGGTCAGGGCCGCCTGACGCCAGCCAGGACTGCGCGATTCACCTTTGACGGAAAGAGCTATGAGGCGCTGGAGGGCGATACCGTCGCCTCGGCGCTGCTTGCCAACGGCGTCCACCTCGTCGGCCGTTCGTTCAAGTATCACCGGCCGCGCGGCATCGTGTCCGCCGGTCCCGAAGAGCCGAATGCACTGATCGACGTCGCCCGCGATACCGCACGTCGCCAGCCGAACGTGCGCGCCACGGTGCAGGAAGTCTTCGACGGCATGAAGGTGACCTCGCAGAACCGCTGGCCGTCGCTCACCTTCGACGTGGGCGGGCTGAACAACCTGATGTCGCCGTTCTTCGCCGCCGGCTTCTACTACAAGACCTTCATGTGGCCGAAGGCTGCGTGGGAGAAGGTTTACGAGCCCGTCATCCGTCGCGCCGCCGGCCTCGGAACGGCGCCCACGGAAGAAGATCCGGACCACTATGCAAACCGCTACGCCACCTGCGACGTCCTTGTCGTCGGCGCAGGGGTGGCGGGACTTTCGGCTGCGCTGTCGGCAGCTGCGACCGGCGCCCGTGTCATCCTTTGCGACGAGCAGCCCGAGGTCGGCGGTGCGCTGCACTACGACCGTTCAGTCACCGTTGATGGCAAGGAAGGGTTCGTCTGGGCGCAGGAGGCGGCCGCAAGGCTTGCGGCGATGGACAACGTCACCGTGCTGTCCCGCACCACGGCGTTCGGCTACTACAACCATAATTTCGTCGGTCTCGTCGAACGCGTGACCGACCATGTCGCCCGCCCCGACCGCAAGGCGCCGCGCGAGCGGCTGTGGCAGGTGCGCGCCAAGCGCGTCATCCTCGCCACCGGCGCGATCGAACGGCACATGGTGTTCGGCAACAACGACCGTCCAGGCATCATGCTGGCGTCGGCCGCGCGCACCTATCTCAACCATTTCGGCGTCGCCGTCGGCAAGAAGGTGGCGATCTATACGGCCAACGATTCGGCCTACGAGGCCGCGTTCGACCTGAAGCGCGCCGGGGTACAGATCGCCGCCATCGTCGACAGCCGCGGCAAGCCGGGTGATGCCGTCCTTAACGAGGCCCGCAGCCACGGCATCGAGGTGCTGACCGGCCATTCGGTGGTCGACACCAAGGGCCATCGCCGCGTCTCCGCCATCACCGTCGTGCGCAACGGCGGCGGTGGCAAGCGCTCGATCACGGTTGACGCGCTGCTGACCTCGGCCGGATGGACGCCTTCGGTGCATCTGTTCTCGCAGTCGCGCGGCAAGGTCGCCTACAATGCCGAGACCGGGCAGTTTCTGCCGGGCACCTATGCGCAGGACTGCCTGTCGGTTGGCGCCTGCAACGGCACGATTGGTCTGCAGGCCACGATCGAGGAGGCGCTTGCGGCCGGCGAGCTGATGGCGCGTGCGACCGGCAACGACGGCGGCGAGAAGGTCGAACTGCGCGGCGAAAACGCCTTCGAATGGACCGGCGGCATGGCGGGTGCGGCGGAAGGCGCGGGTGCGGATACGAACGTCAAGGCTTTCATCGACTTCCAGAACGACGTTTGCGCCAAGGACATCCGCCTTGCCGTGCGCGAGGGCATGCACTCGATCGAGCACATCAAGCGCTTCACCACAAACGGCATGGCGACCGACCAGGGCAAACTTTCCAACCTGCACGGGCTTGCGATCGCTGCCGAGACGCTGGGCCGCGAGATCCCGAAGGTGGGCCTTACCACCTTCCGCGCGCCTTATACGCCGGTGACGTTCGGAACGATCATCAACCATTCCCGTGGCGACCTGTTCGATCCGGCCCGCAAGACGCCGATGCATGCCTGGGAGGCGGCGCACGGCGCCATCTTCGAGGACGTCGGCAACTGGAAGCGCGCCTGGTACTACCCGCGCGCCGGCGAGACCATGCAGGAGGCGGTCGACCGCGAGTGCCGAACGGTGCGCGAGGTCGCAGGCCTGTTCGATGCCTCCACGCTCGGCAAGATCGAGGTGGTCGGCCCGGACGCGGCAGAATTCCTCAATCTCATGTATACCAACGCCTGGGATACGCTGAAGCCCGGCCGCTGCCGCTACGGCATCATGCTGCGCGAGGATGGCTTCGTCTATGACGACGGCGTCGTCGGCCGCATCGCCGAGGACCGCTTCCACGTCACCACCACCACCGGCGGCGCGCCGCGGGTGATGAACCACATGGAAGACTACCTCCAGACCGAGTTCCCGCACCTGAAGGTGTGGCTGACCTCCACCACGGAACAGTGGGCGGTCATCGCCGTGCAGGGGCCGAAGGCGCGCGAGATCATCGCGCCGCTCGTCGAAGGCATCGACATCTCCAACGAGGCTTTCCCGCACATGAGCGTCCGCGAGGGCAAGATCTGCGGCGTGCCGACGCGGCTGTTCCGGATGTCGTTCACCGGCGAGGCGGGCTTTGAGGTCAACGTTCCCGCCGACTACGGCCAGGCGGTGTGGGAAGCGATCTGGGCCAGGGCGGAGGCGCTCGGCGCCTGCGCCTACGGCACGGAGACCATGCACGTGCTGCGCGCCGAGAAGGGCTACATCATCGTCGGCCAGGACACCGACGGCACGGTTACGCCTTTTGACGCCGGTCTGGCCTGGGCGGTTTCGAAGAAGAAGACCGACTTCGTCGGCATTCGCGGCCTGAAACGGCCGGATCTCGTCAAGGAGGGCCGCAAGCAGCTTGTCGGCCTCAGGACCAAGGATCCGAAGCTGGTGCTGGAGGAGGGGGCGCAGATCGTCGCCGATCCGAACCAGCCGGTGCCGATGAAGATGCTCGGCCACGTTACGTCGGCCTACTGGTCGGAGAATTGCGGCCACTCGATCGCGTTTGCGCTGGTGGAGGGTGGTCATTCCCGGACGGGGCAGACGCTCTACGTGCCGATGCCAGACCGCACGGTCGCGGTCGAGGTGACGGACATGGTGTTCATCGACAAGGAAGGAGTTCGCCTCAATGGCTGAACAAGCACTCCGCAAGGCGCCGCTGGGCGGCTTCCACGGCGGCTCCGCCGTAGCTCACGTCACCGCCGCCGGCCCGGCCTCGCGCCTGTCGTTGCGCGCAGGCGCGGATGCAGTGTCCGCCCTGTCGAAGGCGCTCGGCCTCGATCTGCCGACGAGGCCGAAGACATCGGCTTCGTCGGACGGCAGGCACGCGCTGTGGCTCGGCCCGGACGAATGGCTGCTGATCGACGAGAACGGTGCGGACCTCGCCGCATTGGCCGCCAAGGCCGACGTGCTTCATTCGGCGGTCGACGTCTCCCATCGCAACACGGCGGTGCTGGTGTCCGGAACGAAGGCGGCGGTAGCGATCGCCAGCGCCAGCCCGCACGACCTCTCGCCGGCCGTCTTCCCGGTCGGCGCCTGCGCGCGCACCGTTCTCGGCAAGATCGAGGTGGTGATCTTCCGTACGGGCGAGCAGGACTTCCGCGTCGAATGCTGGCGTTCGTTCGCACCCTACGCCTTCGGCCTGCTGGCGGAAGGGGCGGAAGACGCAGGGCTTTGACAGAGCCCTCAGTTCAAGCGATCAAAAAGGGCTGCGACCGTACCGGTTGCAGCCTTTTTTTATTGGAGCGGCGTGAGCGTCGTTCTGCAGGCGCGCTTGCTTCGGCTCACGCGTCTTCCGGCCGGTCCTTGGGGTCGAACTGGATGATGGTCATCCAGTTGGCGGTCAGTGCAGGCTTCCGCTCGTTCTCGATTTCCACCGTGACGTCGTAGGTGACCATCAGCATGCCAGCCCCGCGAAAGCGCGCGTCCGCCATCCTGAATCGGCCACGCACGCGCGCGCCGCATTTTACCGGCGTCATGAAGCGCACCTTCTCGAAGCCATAGTTGATGCCCATCGTCTGTTCGAGCACGCGCGGCACGCAGTCGAAATTCATCGCCGACAGAAGCGACAGCGACAGGAAGCCGTGCGCTATCGTGCCGCCGAAAGGCGTTTCCGCTGCGGCGCGGACGGGATCGGTGTGGATGAACTGGTGATCCTCCGTCGCCTGGGCGAAACGGTCGATCATGGTCTGGTCCACCGTGAACCACTTCGACACGCCAATCTCCTCGCCGACAAGGCCCCTTACGTCGGTGAGATGGATTTCGCGAGGCATCAACGGTCCTTTCACAAGCCCAGGGTGCAAAGCTATGGCGATGTTTAGAGCGACGGATGGGGAAAGGAAAGCATTCTGTTCGTACAGGCGATTTCGACCTGCCGGTCAAGGGTGCTGAATGAGGATGTCGATGCTGCGTGGAGCGATTTCGCTTGCGGGACCGCCGCCATGGGAAAGCAGACTGTGCCAGCTGCCGGAGCCCGGGCAGGGGAGTGCCAGAGGCACGCCGTCCCTTCCCCTGTTGACGCAAACGGCGAGGCGGACCTTGCTGCCGCCGAGCGCGTCATGCGATGCGAGGAGCATCACGAAGGAGGAGGCGAGCGGATTGTCCCAGTCGCCTGTCTGCATCGGCAGGCCGTCCGGGCGTAACCACTCGACGTCGCCCCGGCCGGTCAGGAACGCGGTATCGGAAAAGACGTCGAAGCGGCGGCGGATTGCGGCGAGCGCTGCGGTGTGCTCGACAAGTTCCGCATCGAGTGCCGACCAGTCGAGCCAGGTGATGGCATTGTCCTGGCAATAGGCGTTGTTATTGCCGTGCTGGCTGCGGCCGCCTTCGTCGCCTGCCGTCAGCAGAACCGCGCCCTTCGAGACGAAGAGTGTTGAGAGGAGCGCCATCGCGTCGCGCTGACGGGCCGCGCGAACCACGGGGTCACCCGTCTCCCCTTCAGCACCGTTGTTCCATGAATGATTGTCGTTGTGGCCATCGCGGTTGTCCTCGCCATTGGCCTCGTTGTGTTTGCGGCCGTAGGAGACGAGGTCCATCAGGGTGAAGCCGTCATGGGCGGCGACGAAATTGACGCTGCGGGTGCGCGTCGCGCCGTCGCGCTGGAAGACATTCGACGAGCCGCAAAGGGCGGTGGCGAAGGTGCCGAGACGCCCGGGATCACCGCGCCAGAACAGCCTGACATCGTCGCGGAAGCGGTCGTTCCATTCGAGGAAATCGGGAGGGAAATTGCCAAGCTGATAGCCGCCGGGGCCGATGTCCCAGGGTTCGGCGATCAGCACCCGGTCGGACAGGACGGGATCGACGTGGATCTCCTCGAACAGGGCGGCCTTCGGGTCGAAGCCGTGCGCGCTGCGTCCCAGGATCGAGGCGAGGTCGAAGCGGAAGCCATCGACGCCGGCATTGACGACGAAATGGCGCATGCTGTCGAGGATCAGGCGGCGCACGACGGGATGGTCGCAAGCCATCGTGTTGCCGCAGCCGGTATCGTTGACGAGCTCTCCCGGGCGGTCGGCGACGTGGCGATAGTAGGTCAGGTTGTCGAGGCCGCGCATGGAAAGCGTGGCCCCCTGCCGGTCGCTCTCGCCCGAATGATTGAACACCAGGTCCAGGATGACGCCGATCCCTTCGGCGTGCAGGGCTGCCACAGTCGAGGCGAGCTCTTTCACGCCGCCGGGTGCCAGGCGCGGATCCAATGCCATCAGTGCCACGGGGTTGTAGCCCCAGCTGTTGTGAAGGCCGAGCGGGGGGAGATGACGCTCGTCGATCCAGGCGACGATCGGCATGAGCTCGACTGCATCGACGCCAATGCGCTTCAGATGAGCGATAACGGCGGGATGAGCCAGAGCGGCGATCGTGCCCCGGATCTCCGGCGGCACTTCGGGATGCAGCATGCTGAAAGCCCGCACGGCGACTTCGTAGATCACTGCGCCCGGAGCGAGAAGCGGCGCCTTGACGTCGGCGAGCCGGTCAACCGTCAGAACAGCCTTCGGCACGAGGTCGGCGGTATCCTCGCCGAACCGAGTGAGGCGGGCGTCGTGAACGAAGGGGCGATCGAGCTCTCTGGCATAGGGATCGACGAGAAGCTTGCTCGGATCGAACCAGAGGCCATGGTCGGGGGCGTAGACGCCCTCGGCCCGCAGGCCGTAGCGGGCGCCGGCGCCCAGTCCCGGGACGAAAGCATGGTGCAGGTCGCCCTTGCGCCGCATCGGAACGCGCCGGATTTCCTGCCGCCCCTCCTCGTCGAACAGGCAGAGGTCGATGCGGCTGGCATCGCGCGAGCGGACGATGAAGGCTGCCCCGTCCTCGACTGTCGATGCTCCCAATGTGGTCCCGATCGCTTCTGGCATCCTGTCGAAACGTCTCCGCTGGAAGGCTTCAGGAAGGGAGATTCCCCTGATGGAGAGCAGTGCAGCGACAGAACGCCCGTCGTTCCTGTTCGCCCCGCAGTGTCCGGCACCCGTCCCTTCGAAAGGGGCGGGTGCCGCAGCCTCACGTAATCACGCTCGGTGCGTCGCGGCCCGTCCGGCCCTTGATGTCGGCGATTTCGTCCGCGATCGCGATGAGGTCGGCGAGAGCCGTCTGCGTCTCGATGTCATGACGGGCAGCGTCAGGCTCGAAGCGTTCGATGTAGACGCGCAGGGTCGCCCCCGACGTGCCCGTCCCCGACAGGCGGAAGACAATGCGCGAGCCGCCCGCAAACAGGATGCGGATGCCCTGGTGCTCGCTGACCGACTTGTCGATCGGGTCGTGATAGGCGAAGTCGTCGGCCTTCTCGACGGTGAGCCCGCCGAAGGTCTTGCCCGGCAGGTCGGCAAGCCTGGCGCGCAAATCCGCGATCAGCCCGTTCGCTGCGGCAGAATCCACTTCCTCGTAGTCGTGTCGGGAATAGTAGTTGCGGCCGTACGCTGCCCAATGCTCGCGGACGATGTCGAGCACGCTTTCCTTGCGCACGGCAAGCACGTTCAGCCAGAGGAGAACCGCCCACAGGCCATCCTTCTCGCGCACGTGGTTGGAGCCGGTGCCGGCGCTTTCCTCGCCGCAGATCGTCACCTTGTCGGCGTCGAGCAGGTTGCCGAAGAATTTCCAGCCGGTCGGCGTCTCGTACATGCCGATGCCGAGCTTTTCCGCCACGCGGTCGGCAGCGCCGCTCGTCGGCATGGAACGGGCGATGCCGGATAGACCCTTGCTGTAGCCGGGGGCGAGATGAGCGTTGGCGGCCAGCATCGCAAGGCTGTCGGAGGGGGTGACGAAGATGCCGCGGCCGATGATGAGGTTGCGGTCGCCGTCGCCATCGGAGGCAGCGCCGAAATCGGGTGCATCGTCGGCCATCATCGCCTCGTAGAGCGCACGGGCGTGGACGAGGTTCGGGTCGGGATGATGGCCGCCGAAATCGGGCAGCGGCATGAAATTCAGTACCGATCCCTTCGGCGCGCCGAGCCGGTTTTCGAGGATTTCCTTGGCGTATGGACCGGTCACCGCGCTCATTGCGTCGAAGACGACGCGGAAGCCGCCGGCGAACATCGCGCGGATCGCAGCGAAGTCGAAAAGCTCCTCCATCAGCTCGGCATAGTCCGCGACCGGATCGATGACGGTGATCTTGGTGCCTTCTATGGTGTGGGTGCCTTCGATATCGATGTTGATGTCGGCGGCGTCTGCGATCTTGTAGGTATCGATCACCTTGGAGCGGGCGAAGATCGCATCGGTGATCTTCTCCGGCGCTGGGCCGCCATTGCCGATGTTGTACTTGATGCCAAAGTCTTCCGTCGGGCCGCCGGGGTTGTGGCTGGCCGACAGGATGATGCCGCCAAAGGCCTTGTGCTTGCGGATGACGTTGGAAGCGGCGGGTGTGGACAGGATGCCGCCGCGGCCGACGAGGACCTGGCCGAAGCCGTTCGCCGCCGCCATCTTGATCGCGATCTGGATGACCTCACGGTTGTAGTAACGGCCGTCGCCGCCGATCACCAGCGTCTGGCCGGCAAAATCCTCCAGCGAATCGAAGATCGACTGAATGAAGTTCTCCGCATAGTTTTCCTGCTGGAAGACGGGCACCTTCTTGCGAAGGCCCGAGGTGCCGGGCTTCTGGTCGCTGTAAGGCGTTGTGGATACGGTCTTAATCATAACTTAGACTCTCGCAAGGAGGCTGGAATAAAGTTTGGCGTAGCGTTCGGCGCTGCGTTCCCATGAAACGTCGCACTTCATGCCCTGATTTTGCAACCGGGCCCAGACCTTAGGTTCTCTAAATGCGGTGAAAGCACGGCGAAGCGCCTGTCGAAGCCCTTCAACGTCAACGGGTGCAAACTGGAAGCCTGTCGCGACGCGCGCGGCGAGCGCTGCCTCGTTGGCGTCGATGACGGTATCGGCAAGGCCGCCAGTGCGGCCGACGATCGGAACGCAGCCGTAGCGCAGCCCGTAGAGCTGCGTCAGCCCGCAGGGTTCGAAACGCGAGGGAATCAGGATCGCGTCGGCGCCGGCCTGCATCAGGTGCGACAGCGGCTCGTCATAGCCGATGACGATGCCGACGCGACCGCGGTGACGGGAGGCCGCGGCCAGCAGCGCGCCTTCCAGCCCCTGGTCGCCCGAGCCGAGCACGGCAAGCCTGCCGCCCTCGGCCACGATCCAGTCGGCAAGCTCTGCAATCAGGTCGATGCCCTTCTGCCAGGTCAGGCGCGATACCACGCAAAACAGCGGGCCGTCGTCGTTGATCAAGCTGAAGCGCTCCGCCAGCGCCCTGCGGTTCTTGGCACGGAGCCTAAGCGACGAGGGGCCGTAGTTGGCGGCGATATGCGGATCGGTCGACGGGTCCCATACGGATGTGTCGATGCCGTTGACGATGCCCACGAGCTCGCTTGCGCGGGCATTGATCAGGCCCTCCAGGCCCATGCCGTATTGCGGCGTGGTGATTTCCTGCGCGTAAGTGGGGCTGACGGTCGTCACTTCCCAGGCGGTGCGCAGCCCGCCCTTGAGGAAGCCGACATCGCCGTAATATTCCAGTCCCTCGACGCTGAAGGCGTCCGGCGGCAGGCCGAGCTGGGGGAAGATTTCAGGCCCGAACTGGCCTTGGAAGGCAAGGTTGTGCACCGTGATGACGTTCGGCACGCGCTCGAGCCCGGTGTAGCGCATGTAGACCGGCGTCATCGCCGCCTGCCAGTCATGGGCATGCACGACTTGCGGCGTCCAGTCCGGCAGAAGGCCGCGGGCGATTTCCGCACCTGCGTGGCACAGGGCGGCGAAGCGCTTCCAGTTGTCGATATAGTCCCTGCCGGTCACGTCCACATAGGGGCCGCCGGTGCGGTCGAAATAGGTTGGCGCGTCCAGGATCAGCAGGTCCAGGCCGGCATGGGTCGCAGACAGGATGCGCATCTCGTCGCCGAATACGCTGGTCAGAGTGGCGACCTTGCGCGGCCTGGCCAGTTGCTGCATCACCGCGGGATATCCAGGCAGGAGCGTGCGCATCCGTATGCCGTTTCCCGCAAGCGCCAGCGGCAGGGCGCCCGCCACGTCGGCGAGCCCGCCTGTCTTGATCAGCGGGAAGACCTCGGATGCCACCGAAAGCACATTCATGGGCGACTGATCCTAGAGTTTTGACCCTAAAGGTCGAGCTTGTCGATCATCGCCTGGGTGATGAGGCAGATGCCGTTCTCCGAGCGGCGGAAGCGCCGTCCGTCGAGTTCGGGATCCTCACCGACCACCAGGCCTTCCGGTATGATTACCCCGCGATCGATGACGACATTGCGAAGCTGCGCGTGCCGGCCGATCTTCACGTCCGGCAGGACCACCGCGCCCTCGAGGCGCGAGTAGGAATTTGCGCGTACGCCGGTGAATAGCAGGCTGCGGTGGAGCGACGACCCCGAGATGATGCAGTCGCCTGAGACGAGCGAGGATATTGCCGAGCCGCGCCGGTCCTCGTCGTCATGGACGAACTTCGCCGGCGGCTTGATCTCGGCGAAGGTCCAGATCGGCCAGGTGCTGTCGTAGATGTCGAGCTCGGGTGTGATGTCGGTCAGGTCGATGTTGGCCTGCCAATAGGCGTCCACCGTTCCGACATCGCGCCAGTAGGCTTCGCGCTCGAAGTCGGAGCGGACACAGGACGCGGTGAAGCGGTGGGCGACGGCTTTGCCGTTCTCGACGATGTAGGGAATGATATCCTTGCCGAAGTCGCGCGAGGAATTCGGGTCGTCGGCGTCGCGGCGCAAGAGATCCATCAGGAAGCGCGTGTGGAACACATAGATGCCCATCGAGGCGAGCGCCATTTCCGGATTGCCGGGGATGCCCGGCGGATCGGAAGGTTTCTCGACGAAGTCGATGATCTCGTCCTTGTCGTTGACGTGCATGACGCCGAAGCCCACGGCCTCCATGCGTGGCACCTCGAGGCAGCCGATCGTCACCTGCGCGCCGGAATCGACGTGCTGCTGCAGCATCAGCTCGTAGTCCATCTTGTAGACATGGTCGCCGGCGAGGATCACCATGTATTCGACGCCGTAGTCCTCGATGATGTCGATGTTCTGATAGACCGCGTCGGCGGTGCCTTCGTACCACTGGGTCTCGGACACGCGCTGGCTGGCCGGCAGGATGTCGAAGCTCTCGTTACGCTCGGGGCGGAAGAAGTTCCAGCCGCGCTGCAGGTGACGGATCAGCGAATGGGCCTTGTACTGCGTCGCCACGCCGATGCGGCGGATGCCGGAATTCAGGGCGTTGGAGAGGGCGAAGTCGATAATGCGCGCCTTGCCGCCGAAGTACACGGCTGGCTTGGCCCGGCGGTCGGTCAGTTCCTTCAGGCGGCTGCCGCGACCGCCTGCCAGTACATAGGCCATGGCGTCGCGCGCCAGTGGCTGATTGCGCTTTTGCTCCATTGTTGTCCTCCCGACCAGTCCGTCATGCATCCTGTTCCAGCATCAAAGTCGCCAGCGGCGGCAATGTTATCATGGCTGAAACGTTCCCGTTCTTGTCTCTTGTCGCCTGCACTGCGCCGCCATTCCCCTTGCCCGAGCCGCCATAGATGTCGGCATCGGTGTTGAGAATCTCCTTCCAGCGGCCCTCGCCCGGCAACGGTATTCGGTAGGCTTCGCGGTAGACTGGCGTGAAGTTGGTGACGACCGCGATCGTCTTTTCGCCCGGCGCCTTGCGCAGCCAGGCGAAGACGGAATTGTCGCGATCGTCGGCCAGCAGCCACTCGAACCCTTCGCCTTCGCAATCGCGCGCGTGCAGGGCCACCCGGCGCCTGTAGGTGCCGTTGAGGTCGCGCACCAGCCGGCGCATGCCTTCATGCATGCGATATTCGAGCAGGTTCCAGTCGAGCGCGCGATCCTCGCTCCATTCCCGCCACTGGGCGAATTCCTGCCCCATGAACAAGAGCTTCTTGCCGGGGTATCCCCACATGAAGGCGTAGTAGGCGCGCAGATTGGCGAACTTCTGCCAGTCGTCGCCCGTCATCTTGGCGATCAGCGAGCCCTTGCCATGGACCACTTCGTCATGGCTCAGCGGCAGCACGAAGTTCTCCGTGAAGGCATAGAGCAGGCCAAAGGTCATGTCGTTGTGGTGGAACTTGCGGTGCACCGGCTCGCGCGACATGAATTGCAGCGTGTCGTGCATGAAGCCCATGTTCCACTTGAAGCCGAAGCCGAGGCCGCCTTCGTGGACGGGATGGGACACCTTCGGCCAGGAGGTCGATTCCTCGGCGATCGTCATTACGCCCGGCTGGGTGCCGTAGACGCGGGAATTCATCGTCTGCAGGAAGCGCACGGCCTCCAGGTTCTCGTTGCCGCCATATTCGTTCGGCACCCACTCGCCGTGCTTGCGCGAGTAGTCGAGGTAGAGCATGGAGGCGACCGCATCGACGCGCAAACCGTCGATATGGAACTTCTCGGCCCAGTAGAGGGCGTTGTTGATCAGGAAGGCCAGCACCTCCTGACGGCCGAAATTGTAGATCGCCGTGTTCCAGTCGGGATGAAAGCCCTGGCGGGGGTCTTCATGTTCGTAGAGCGCAGTGCCGTCGAACCAGCGCAGGCCGTGCTCGTCGGTCGGGAAATGGGCCGGGACCCAATCCAGGATGACGCCGAGGCCCACCTTGTGGGCGCCGTTGACGAAGCGGGCGAATCCTTCCGGTTCGCCGAAGCGCGCCGTTGGCGCATAGAGCCCGGTGGTCTGGTAGCCCCAGGACGGGTCGTAGGGATATTCGGAAATCGGCAGGAATTCGATGTGGGTGAAGCCCATGTCCACGCAGTAGGGGATCAGCCGGTCCGCCAGTTCGTCCCAGGAGAGCATTTCGCCGTTGTCGCGCCGCTGCCAGGAGGCTGCGTGCACTTCGTAGATGGAGATGGGCTGGCGGCGGGCGTCGGCGCTGGCCCAGAAGGCGCGATGGGCCTCGTCCTCCCATTCTTGATCGATCTCGCCCGTGGTCATCGACGCGGTGCGCGGACGCAGTTCGGAGCGCCGTGCGAAGGGATCGGCCTTCAGAGGCAACAGTTCGCCATTCTTGCCGACGATCTCGTATTTGTAGGCGCTGCCGGCGGTCACGCCGGGCAGGAAGATCTCCCAAATGCCGGTGTCGCCGCGCCGGCGCATGACGTGGCGGCGGCCGTCCCATTCGTTGAAATCGCCGACGACGGAGACGCGCTGCGCGTTGGGCGCCCAGACGGCGAAATGAAAGCCGTCGATACCGTCGAGCGTCAGCGGATGGGCACCCATGCGGTCGAACAGCCGCAGGTGCGATCCCTGCCGCATATAGTAATCGTCCATCGGGCCGAGCACGGGGCCGAAGGAATAGGGATCGACGACGATCCATTCGCCACCTTCATTGCGCGCGCGGTAGCGGATGGGCTGCAGCTTGCGAATGGAGACGGAGCCGGCGAAGACACCCGCGGCATCGAGGCGATCGAGATTTCCAATCGTCTTGCCGGCCATTGTTTCGGCAGAGACGGTTTCGGCATTCGGGATGAAGCAGCGCGCGACGAACTTGTCATCGACCTGCTGGATGCCGAGTACGGCGAAGGGATCCGAATGGCGGCCGTCCAGAATTGCCTCGATTTCGGCCTTCGCCAGACCCGTCGATTGCTTTGCCAGCGGGTCTTTTTTTGCCATCAAGCGCCCCAGATCTCGGTCGCGTACTGACGGATGGTCCTGTCGGAGGAGAACCAGCCCATCCGCGCCGTGTTCAGGACCGCCTTGGAGTTCCAGGCGGCCGTGTCGGACCAGAGCGCATCGACGTCGCGCTGCGCCTTGGCATAGGCATCGAAGTCGGCCGCGACCATGAACCAGTCGTGGTTGTAGAGGCCGTCGATCAGGCCGGCAAAGCGGCCACGGTCGTCGGGAGAGAACACGCCCGAAGAGATGGCCGACAGCGCCTGCGACAGCTCCGGCGAACCCTCGATGATGGCGCGCGGGTTATGGCCCTCGGCGCGAACCCGGGCGACTTCGTCTGCGGTCATGCCGAAGATGACGATGTTTTCCGCGCCCACGTGGTCGCGCATTTCGACATTGGCGCCGTCGAGCGTCCCGATCGTCAGCGCGCCGTTCAGCGCGAACTTCATGTTGCCGGTTCCCGACGCTTCCATGCCTGCCGTCGAGATCTGCTCGGAAAGGTCGGCTGCCGGAACCATGACCTCGGCAAGCGAGACGTTGTAGTTCGGAACGAACACGACCTTGAGCAGGCCGCGCACGGCGGGATCGTTGTTGATGACGCGGGCGACGTCGTTCGCCAGTTTGATGATCAGCTTGGCATTGTGATAGCTCGGCGCCGCCTTGCCGGCGAAAAGCTTGACGCGGGGTACCCAGTCGAGTTCCGGCCGCGAACGGATCTGGTCGTAGAGCGCCACGGCCTCGACGATGTTGAGCAGCTGGCGCTTGTATTCGTGGATGCGCTTGATCTGGATGTCGAACATGGCGCCCGGATCGAGGCGGACGCCGATCCTGGCCTGCACAAGATTGGCGAGCCGCACCTTGTTCTCGCGCTTGATCGCGGCGAAACGCTCGCGGAAGGCGGAATCGCCGGCGAAGCGGTCGAGCGCCTTCAGCTGTTCGGCGTCGTCCTCGAAGGCGTCACCGATCGATTCGCGAATGAGGTTGAACAGGCCGGGATTGCACTGCATCAGCCAGCGCCGTGGCGTGATGCCGTTGGTCTTGTTGTTGATGCGGTCGGGGTAAAGGCGGTGAAGGTCGGCGAAGACCGTCTCCTTCATCAGTTCCGTGTGCAGCGCGGAGACCCCGTTGACGGAATGCGAGCCGACGAAGGCGAGGTTGCCCATCCGCACCCGGCGCTCGCCGCCTTCCTCGATCAGCGAGATGTTGCGGACGCTCTGGTCGTCGGCGCCGCGTTCCTTGCGGGCCTCGATCAGGATCTTCGCGTTGATCGCGTAGACGATCTGCATATGCCGCGGCAGCAACCGCTCGAAGAGCGGAACCGGCCAGCTCTCCAGCGCCTCGGGCAGAAGCGTGTGGTTGGTGTAGCCGAAGGTGCGACGGGTGAGGTCCCAGGCGGTATCGAAATCAAGACCGTGCATATCGGTCAGCAGGCGCACGAGCTCGGCCACCGATACCGCCGGATGCGTATCGTTCAGCTGGATCGCGACCGCATCCGGCAGCGAGCTGAAATCCGGATACTGCTGCAGGTGGCGGCGCAGGATGTCCTGCAGCGAGGCGGACGAGAAGAAGAACTCCTGGCGCAGGCGCAGTTCCTGACCGGCGGGCGTGGCGTCTGCCGGGTAGAGAACCCGCGTCAGGCTCTCGGCCTTGTTGCTGTCGCGCAGCGCGCCGATGTGGTCGCCGGCGTTGAAGGCGTCGAGAAGGATCGGATCGATCGGGTTTGCCGCCCAGAGGCGGAGCGTGTTGACGCGCTTGGCGCGCCAGCCGACGGCCGGCGTGTCGTATGCGGTTGCGATCACGCGCTCGGCGGGCTTCCAGACAAAGCGCTGCTTGCCGTCGCCGAGATCCAGCGTCTCGACAGCCCCGCCGAAGCCGATTTCATAGGAGCTTTCGCGTCGTTCGAATTCCCAGGGATTGCCGTGCGCCAGCCAGGTCTCCGGAAGTTCCACCTGCCAGCCGTCGGCGATCTGCTGACGGAAGAGGCCGTGAACGTAGCGGATGCCGTAACCATAGGCCGGCACATCGGTCGTCGCCATGGATTCGATGAAACAGGCGGCAAGCCGGCCGAGACCGCCATTGCCGAGTGCCGCGTCCGGTTCGAGCTCGGCGATGATGTCGATATCGACGCCGAGCGAGGCGAGCGCCTCGCGCATCTCATCCATCAGGCCGATGTTCGTCATCGCGTCGCGCATCAGTCGGCCGATGAGGAACTCGAGCGACAGATAGTAGACGCGCTTGGCACCGGTGGCGTAGGTGCGGCGCGTCGAATCCATCCACTTGTCGGTGATGCGGTCGCGTACGACCAGGATCGCCGCCGTCAGCCAGTCGTGTGGCTTGGCGACCTTCGGGTCCTTGCCGATGCGGTATTTCAGGCGTTCCACCAGCTCGGTCGCAAGCTGCGACGGCTCGGTGGATCGTGGTGCGGGAGCGGGGATTTCGTTGGCGGAGACCCTGTTCATCATGGGTGGTAACGAAGCCCTTCTCTACTGATCGGCAGACACAAAACGTGGCGATTTGACGCAATTTTGCATCTATCCGAAGCGCTTGCAATACAGCGCTGGAAGAAAGGAGCCATGCGGTGGGTGCACGGCGGATGGCCAGGAAATAGACAGAGGCCCGCTGTCCGATCCGGACGGCGGGCCTTGTGAATGTGCGGGGTTTGCGAAAGTCTAATGCGTCAGGCGGGCATAGGCGCCTGCGGCTCGTTCGCCGATCGTCTTGAAGGCGGCGACCAACTGGGCCATGTCCTTGGCCTCATAGTAGTGTGAGGTCGTGGTCGAGCAGTACTGCAGAAGCTCCTGTCCGCGCTTCGGGGCCATGAAGGCCACGGTGTAGACCTCGATCTTGGCCGTGCGGGCAAGATCGCAATAGGCCTTCGTCTCCTTGTCGGACTTCTTCGAATTGGAGTCGTTCGAGCTGCCGTTGTAGGCGGTGTTTTCGCCGTCGGTCATGAAGACGATGTACTTGGTCGGAACCTGGCCGTTCTTCTCCTTGTGGTATTCTTCCTCGGTCTTCTCATTCGACGTGTCGGAGATCGTCAGCTTCTCGTAAGCCTTGCCGAAGGCGGCATGTGAATCGGTACCGCCCTCCGGCTGGGTCGGCAGCGCATTGACGTAGGCGAGGGCGGCGTCCGTGCCCCAGGCAAACGTCGTTTCAGTCTGCATTTTGTCGTTGTAGGACACCGCGGCCGTGCGAACGAGCTCCTTGTTCGGGTCTGCGGTATTCAGCTGCGTCACGAGATTGGCGACCGCCAGTTTCAGCGCGCCGATCTTGCGGGTGTAGCAAGGCTTCGTCTCGGAGATGTTGCTGCCCCAGTTCTTCTCCGTCCAGTTCTTGCACTTCTGCGTGCTGCTGGCGATATCGTTGGTGATGAACGACATCGAGCCGGAGCGGTCGAGCACGAGGAACATCGAAAGTGCGTTCTTCGATTCCGTGGCGCTCTTGGCCGAGGTCGACGCGTTCACGGTGGAGACGTCCTTGACCAGCAGGCGGGTGAGCGGGTTGAGGTCCACGCCATACTGGGCATTGATCTGCACCACGAACTGTTTTCCGGTGCCGACCGTCGCAATCTGCTGGATATCGATTTCGGAGTTGGACAGAAGCTCCAATTTCTCCTTGGCCGCCTCGTCGTCGAGATCGCTGCCGTCCTGCATCTGCGTCTTGAGGAACTGCATGGCCAGAAGCTTTGCGTCCGCCTCCGTGTACTTGTCGTTTGCCAGCGCCGAGGCGGCTGCAAGGGCTGCCGAGTCGGCCGCATCCTGCAGCCGCGACTTCGTCATCATGATCTGCGTCAGGTCGATAGAGATGCCGCCGGCGCCCAGCAGCACCGGAAGCAGCAATGCCGTCATCATGCCGAAGTTACCGCGACGGTCCTTTATCAGGCGGGAAAGGACACCCTGTTTTTCCGTTGCCAGTTTCATTTTGGAAGCCACCCCATCGTCATAATGTTGCAGCGACGATAGCGTGGAAAAATTATCCGCCGGTTTCGGCAAAAGCTAAAATTGGAGGCATATGCGAAAAAGAGCCCGGAAAGCAGTGGGTTGCGGGTGGTGGCCGGTGTCTCCAATCGGGACTCGCAGGCAGGCCGCCGGCCGCCTGTGCCAAAATCGGACAACCCCTCCGGTTTGCCTTTGCCTAACCCTGCGGGGTCACGGGAATGACGTCGACGGCCTGTGACGTCGTCTGCTGGCCGTAGCTCTTGACGATGCCGATGACGGGTGCCACGTCGGCGTAGTCGCGGCCATAGCCGACGACGATGTGGTCGCTGCCGGCGGGGATGTTGTTGGTCGGGTCCAGCTCGATCCAGCCGGTCACGCGCCCGCACCAGAGGCGCACCCAGGCGTGCATTGCGTCGGCGCCTTCGAGCCTCTCCTTTCCCGCCGGCGGGATGGTGCGCAGGAAGCCGCTGACATAGCCTGCGGGAATGCCGAGGCTGCGCAGCGCCACGATCATCACATGGGTGAAATCCTGGCAGACGCCACGCTTGAGGCGGAATGCCTCGATGGGGGTGGTCTCCACCGACGTCGCTTCGGCGTCATAGGTGAAGTCTGCATGGATGCGCTCGCAGATCGCGTTGCCGATCTCCTGCACGGTCATACCGTCGCGGGCGATCGAGCGCGCGTACTCGGCAATCACCGGACAATGGGGCAGGCGGGGGCTGTGACCGGTGAAGTGGTGGGGCGATGCCGGATCGAGAGACCAATAGGCCGCGATCTCCCTGGAAAGCTCGCCCGGGCGCGGCGAAAAATCCGGAAGGTCCTCGCGGATATCCACCTGCACCCGTGCCTGCATGTCAACCTCCAGCCGGTCATGGGCATTGCGGAAGAGGATCGAGGTCGCCGAGTTCTCGAAGAAATCGACGAGGCCGTTGCGCTCCACCGGCTGGGGGACGATGTCGATCGCGCCGGCGATCAGCCGCTGGCGGCCGGGAATCGAGCGCGGCAGGATACGGACCATGTGCCGGCCGCCGGAGACCGCAACCTCGTAGTCGTACTCGATGCGCAGGTTGATGTCGTACAGCATGGTGTGGGGGTCTCAGCTCAGGTAGGTCTGGCCGAGGATATCGGACAGCTTTTCAAGCTCGCCTTCGAAGCGGCGATAGGCCTCGGGCGTCATTCCTTCCGGCGTCATGACGGCGAGGCCCGCATGCAGGCGCATCGCCTCGCGATAGAAGGGAGACATCTGCCCGTTCGAGTAGGCGAAGGGCAGTTGCTCGATCTCCGTCTTGATCTCGTTCAGCTGGTAGAGCACGGAGCGCGGGTTCAGCGGATCGAGCGCGAGAAGATCGGTCACGGTCAGCCGCGCCGTCGCCACGTTGTAGCGGCGGCGGTGGGTCATCACGCTGTCGCCTATCTCCAGAAGCATGTCGAGCGCGCCGTCCGGGGCATCCTCGCCGGCGAGGTGGCGCAGGAGGCGCGTCATGTGCAGGCCGCGCTCGAGATAGCGGCCGATCGAAAGGAAGCGCCAGCCGGTGAAACGGTACATGTTCTCGTGCACGAGGCCGGCAAAGCCCGCGAGCTTGCGCAGCAGGACGGTCATCGCGCGCGTCGCGTCGTCGCCGGGCTGGACGGACGAATGGAAGCGGCGCGCGGTCTTTGCGAGGTCGGCAAGGGCCAGCCAGCCGTCCGGGGAGAAGCGGTCGCGAATGTTGCTGGCGCTGAAAACGGCGCTGTCGATGTTGATCACCAGGCTCGACGGCACGGGCTCGGCCGTGTCGATGTCCAGTTCCTTCAGATAATCGGTGACGTCCCTCAGCAGCGGCTGGTCCGGATCGGCATATTCGGCGAAGCGGCCGTGCCAGGCGCGCAGGATCCGCAGTGCGCCTTCGGCGCGCTCGATGTAGCGGCCGAGCCAGAAGAGATTGTCGGCGGCCCGGCTCGGCAGGCTGCCGGGCATGTTGCGGGTGAAATTTTCGTCGGCGGGCAGCAGTGTCGTCCGGTCGACCGGCTTGTCGCTGACGATCCAGACGTCGGCGGCGGACCCGCCGTCCTGCATGGTGATCGCCGAAACATCGTTGCCGGAGCTGATGCGGGCGAAGCCGCCGGGCATGATCTGCCAGCCGTCGCCGGTGCGGGCGGCGAAGACGCGCAGGCTCATCGGCCGAGGCACCAGCTTGCCGTCGACATAGGCCGGCGTCGTGGAAAGCGTGACGGCCTCCTGACCGACGAGGCCGCTGCCGTCGCTGTCGAGCCAGTCCGTGATCGAAAGCTTGGCGTTTTCGCGCAAGGCGGAGCCCAGCACGGAGCGGCCGTTGTCGTCGAAGAAGGGACGCGTGGAGAAGGCCGGTCCGATAACCATCTTTTCGATATTGGCGGCGACCTGCTCGCGCTCCAGTTTCTGGCCGCACCACCAGGTGGCGATGCTCGGCAGCAGCAGGTCCTCGCCGGTCAGGTGCCGGCAGATGGTTGGCATGAAGGCGAGCAGCGCGCGGGTCTCCAGGATGCCGGTGCCAAGCGCGTTGACGATGCGCACGGAACCTGCGCGCAGGGCCTCGACGATGCCGGGCGTGCCGAGCTGCGACTGGTGGTTCAACTCCAGCGGGTCGGCGAAGCTGGCGTCGAGGCGCCGCCACAACACGCTGACGGGCTTAAGCCCCGCGACCGTGCGCACCATCACCCGGCCGCGAACAACCGTCAGGTCCTCGCCTTCCAAGAGGGTGAAGCCGAGGTAGCGGGCGATATAGGCGTGTTCGAAATAGGTCTCGTTGGCCGGACCCGGCGAGAGCACGGCGATACGGTCGTCCTCGAACTGGCGGCCGGCCAGAAGCGCGTCGCGAAAGGCGCCGAAAAAGCCCGCAAGCCTGTGCACATGCGCTTCGGCATAGACGTCGGAGAAGGCGCGGGCGGTGGCGACGCGGTTCTCCAGCGCAAAGCCGGCGCCCGATGGCGCCTCGGTCCTGTCGGACAGCACCCACCAGTTGCCGTCGGGGCCGCGTCCGACCTCGAAGGAACAGAAGTGCAGGAAGTGGCCGCCGGCGGGCGTCAGTCCCACCAGAGGGCGCAGATATTCGGAATTGGTGCCAATGAGGGATGCCGGCAAGAGGCCCTCCGACACCAGCCGGGCAGGGCCGTAGATGTCGGCCGCGATCATCTCCAGCAGCTCGGCCCGCTGAACCAAGCCGCGCGACAGCGTCTCCCATTCGGACTGATCGATCAGCACCGGTATGTGCGACAACGGCCATGCACGCTCGCCGCCGGCATCCTTGCCATAGGCGCGGTAGAAGACGCCGGCGTCGCGCAGATAGCGGTCGGCGCGGGCGAAGCGGCTTGCCAGTTCCGCCTCGTCCATCCGGCGGAGAGCCGAGAGGAGCGGCTGCCAGACCGGTCGCACGGTGCCGTCGGGGGCGACCATCTCGTCGGCGATGCCCGGCAAGGGCGCATATTTCATGAGCCCCTCCAATACCGGGTTCCCGTCGATACGCTCCGCCTCGGCAGCCGTTGATGTCAAGTCCTACACTCCTGCGGGACGACGAAGATCGAGTGTCAGCGGGAACTCCCGCGAGATGGCTTCTTCGTAAACCCCGTAGCCGCCCGGGGTGTGTCCCCAGGGCTCGAAGCGGGCCAGTCGTCTGGCTTCCGCCTCGTTTCCGTTCACAGGGAAGGTGTCATAGTTTCGCCCGCCCGGATGGGCAACGTGGTAAATGCAGCCGCCCACCGCTCTGTGAGACCATGTATCATAAATGTCGAAGGTGAGCGGCGTATTAACGGGCAGCGCGGGGTGCAGGCCGGAAGCCGGCTGCCAGGCCTTGTAACGGACGCCGGCAACGGCGACGCCGCTCTCCGCGGTCGGCGCGAGCGGCACCCGCCGGCGGTTGCAGGTGACGACATAGCGTTGCGGGTTCGCCGTCTCCAGCTTCACCTGCAGCCGCTCGACGGACGAATCGACATAGCGCACCGTGCCGCCGATGGCGCCCTGCTCGCCCATCACATGCCAGGGCTCCAGCGCCTGGCGCAGCTCCAGCTTCGCGCCCTCGTACTCGACCTCGCCGCAGAAGGGGAAGCGGAATTCCAGCTGGGCTGCGAACCATTCCGGGCGGATTTCGAAGCCGTTCTGCCTGAGATCGGCGAGCACCTCGAGGAAATCCTGCCAGACGTGATGCGGCAGCATGAACCGGTCGTGCAACGTCGTACCCCAGCGGACGAAGGAACCCGTGGCCGGCTTCAGCCAGAAGCGGGCGATCAGTGCCCGGATCAGGAGCTGCTGCGCCAGGCTCATGCGCGCATTCGGCGGCATCTCGAAGCCGCGGAATTCCACCAGGCCCAGCCGGCCGGTCGGGCCATCGGGCGAGAACAGCTTGTCGATGCAGATCTCGGAGCGGTGGGTGTTGCCGGTGACGTCGACGAGCAGGTTGCGGAACAGCCGGTCGACGAGCCAGGGAAGCGGTGGCGCACCCTCGCCGGGGGCGGGCACCTGCGAAAGCGCGATCTCCAGCTCGTACAGGCCGTCGTGGCGGGCCTCGTCGATGCGCGGCGCCTGGCTCGTCGGGCCGATGAACAGGCCGGAAAAGAGATAGGAGAGAGAGGGATGGCGCTGCCAGTGCAGCACGAGGCTCTTCAGAAGGTCCGGCCGGCGCAGGAAGGGGCTGTCGTTCGGATTCTTGCCGCCGACGACGACGTGGTTGCCGCCGCCGGTGCCGGTATGGCGGCCGTCGATCATGAACTTGTCAGCGCCCAGCCGGCTCTGGCGAGCCTCCTCGTAGACGGCGGTGGTGATGTCGACGCAGTCCTGCCAGTCGTAGGCCGGGTGAATGTTCACCTCGATGACGCCGGGATCCGGCGCGACGCGGACGACGTTCAGCCGCTCGTCGTGCGGGGGCGCATAGCCCTCGATATGCACCGGCAGGCCGAGTGCGCTTGCGGCGCGTTCGGCCGCGGCGATGAGCTCGAGATATTCCTCGACGCCTTTGGTCGGCGGCATGAAGACGCAGAGCCTGCCGTCGCGGGGCTCGACGCTGATGGCCGTGCGGACCTTGCCGACGATATCGGACACGACCTGCTCGACCTGTTCCTGCTGGCCTTCGGTGGCGTGGAAGTCCATCGTGATCTGGCGGTGCGGATCGGCAAAGTCCGGCAGGTCGCCGCGTTCGACCGTGGGATCGACGGGGTTGATGTAGGGGTAGGCGGAGGGTGGAATCCAGGGCAGCGAGCCCAGCGGCAGGCGGTAGCCGACCGGGCTGTCGCCGGGGACGAGAAAGAGGCGGCCGCGCCGGGTCTGCCATTTCTCGCTGATCCAGCGCTGGCCGGCGGCACGAGCGTTCCACGCCTGCACGGGCAGCACGTAGCCGCTTGGCCTGGTCAGTCCCCGCTCGAAGACGCGGGCGATGCGGCTTCGAGCTTCCGGATCCTCCAGCTTGGAGTTCGACGGGTCGACGTTGTCGGGGAGGTTTGCTTCCTTCAGGAGCCACTCGCCGGGGTCCTCATAGGCCGGAAGCACCATCTCCGTCTCGATGCCGAGCTCGCCGGCGATCGTCGTCAGGAGACGCTCTGCATCGCCGTCTGACACCGGATGGGTGGCATGTTCCTCGGCGATCAGCTCGGGATCGGACCAGATCGGCTTGCCGTCGCGGCGCCAGTAGAGCGAGAAGGTCCAGCGGGGCAGGCTTTCGCCGGGATACCACTTGCCCTGGCCATAATGCAGGAAGCCGCCGGGGGCGAAGCGCTCGCGCAGGCGCCGGATCAGCGCGTCTGCCTTCTCCCGCTTGGTCGGGCCAACGGCGCCGGTGTTCCATTCCTCGGACTCAAAATCGTCGATGGAGACGAAGGTCGGCTCGCCGCCCATCGTCAGGCGCACGTCGTTGTTTGCGAGCACCTGGTCGACGTCCTTGCCCAGCGCGTTCAGCGCCTCCCAGGATTCGTCGGAGAAGGGCTTGGTGATCCGCGGGTGTTCGGCGACGCGGTCGATCTTCATGGCGAAGTCGAAGCTGGTATTCGCTTCGCCGAAATAGCCGCCGGTGATCGGTGCTGCGTTGCGATAGTGCGGGGTTGCGGCCAGGGGGATATGGCTTTCGCCGGTCAGGAGGCCCGAAGTCGGGTCGAGGCCGATCCAGCCGGCGCCAGGGAGATAGACTTCGCACCATGCATGCAGGTCGGTGAAGTCGTGGTCGGTGCCGGACGGGCCGTCCAGTGCCTTGAGGTCCGGTGTCAACTGGATCAGGTAACCGGAGACGAAGCGCGCGGCGAAACCCAGATTGCGCAGGATCTGCACCAGCAGCCAACTCGAGTCACGGCAGGAGCCGAGCGCGAGCGTCAGCGTCTCCTCGGGCGTCTGCACGCCGGGTTCCATGCGGATGACGTAGTCGACCTTTTGCTGCAGCTTCGCATTGAGACCGACGACCATGTCGACGGTGCGCTGGCGGGAGCGGTCGACGGTGTCGAGGAAGGCTGAAAGCGCCGGCGTCAGCGGTTCCGGCTCGCGGTAGATGTGCAAATCCTCGCGCAGGTCGGCCGGATAGTCGAACGGCCAGTGCTCGGCCTCCTCCTCGACGAAGAAGTCGAAGGGATTGTAGACCGTCATGTCGGCGACGAGATCGACCTCGATCTTCAGCTCGGTCACGGGCTCGGGAAAGACATATCGGGCGAGGTAGTTGCCGTAAGGATCCTGCTGCAGGTTGACGAAGTGATTCGCCGGCGAGACCTTCAGCGAATGGCCGATCACCTTGGTTTTCGAGTGCGCGGCCGGCTTCAGCCGGATGATCTGTGGTCCCAGGCGGACCGGATTGTCATATTTATAGTGGGTCAGATGGTAGATACTGGCCTTGATCGACATCAGCTCGCTTTTCCCCTCGTGACGGTCTTTGCCGCCATCGAGGGGAAGTTTGTGCAATGCAAAGCGAGATTGCAAGGGCCGTGGCGCCCGGGGGCCTCAGCGCCTCGAACCGACGAGGGCGAAATGCGCGCCCTGCGGATCGATTCCCTGGATGATCCATGCGCCGCCGGGCACCTCCATTGGTCCCATGACGACCTGCCCGCCTGCGCCATTGACGCGGTCGATGGCCGCGTCGATCGCATCGACGACGAAGTAGAAGCCCCAGTGCGGCGGTGCGGGGAGGTCCTTCGGCTTCGTCATCATGCCGCCGATCGTCTGGCCGTGCGACTTGAAGAGCTGATAGGTGCCCATCTCGCCCATATCCAGCGCCTCGTCCTTCTCCCAGCCGAAGAGGGAGGCGTAGAACGGCCAGGCGCCCTCCAGATCGCCCGCCATCAGCTCGTGCCAGCCGACGTGGCCGGGAGCCATCTGTTCACCGGCCGGCGGGGGCTCGTCACTAGAGCTGAACAGGCAAAAGGCGGCGCCGTGCGGATCGCCGACGACGGCGAAGCGGCCGATGCCGGGAATGTCTTCCGGCTCCCGGTAGACCTTGCCGCCCTTGGCCGCGATCTCCTTGGCGGTTGCATCGACGCTGTCGACGCCGATGTAGCCGATCCAGGCCGGCGGCATGCCTTCTGCCTCCTTCGGGGTGTTCATCAGGCCGGCTACCATCTGATCGTTTGCCGAAAACACCGTGTAGTTCATATCCGGCATGCCGGCGTCCTTGGCATTCCAGCCGACAACGGTCTTGTAGAACTTTTCGGCCGCGCCGATGTCGCTGGTCATCAATTCGTACCAGACGAACTTGCCTTGGGTATCGGACATGATTTTCTCCTGGATTGTTCGAAGTCTTCGTTGCGGAAGCCGAAGGCGCGCAGGCCCGGTGTCCGACGCTGGCTAGCTGCAGCAGGATTGCGCTTTCGGCGCGTCGCCGTATTCGTCCTTGCGCTTGACGAAGCTCAGCGTGCCGGTCTCGTTGCGGCCCTTCGGTGCGCGGTCGAGCGTCATCAGCGTGCTCAGCAGTTCCTCCCCGCCGCGGGAATATTCCGAATAGGTATGGTACACGGTCCCGTCCTCGTCCCTAAAGAAGGCGCTCATGCCGGGCAGTTCGTCATGGGCGTCCTCGGACGGCGTCTCGCGAAAGTTGTAGTAGACCTTGCCGCGCCCGAGCTCTTCCCTGGTGAAGGAGACGTGATAGTCGAAGTTGAAGTCGCTGCCGTAAGAAGAGTACCACGGGAACTTCCAGCCCATGCGTTTCTTGTAGGCCTCGATCTTTTCCAGCGGCGCGCGGGAAATGCAGATGAAGGTGACGTCGTGGTGGTTGAGATGGGGCAGCATGCCGTCGATGTGATCGGCCATGAACGAGCAGCCGGGGCAGCCGGCTTCCCAGTCCGGACCGAACATGAAATGGTAGACCATCAGCTGGCTGCGCCCGTCGAACAGGTCGGCAAGCGTTTTCCTGCCGGCCGGCGTGTCGAAGGCATAGGCCTTGTCCACCCGCACCCAGGGCAGCGCCAGTCGCTCGGCGCGCACCTTGTCGCGCAGACGGGTCTCCTCCTTCTCCATGGCCAATAGCGCCTGGCGCGCCTTGACCCAATCCTCGCGCGAAACGACTTCGTGCTCCTGTCTCATGTTCGTAACTCCTCTTTCACGGAACATTTCGACTATTTACGTTGATATCAACGTTTGCCGTGCATGTCAAAGTTGCCGGCCTTGCGGCTGCGTGTGCCTCAAGGACGCAGCATAGCCCGGCATTCCGACATTCCCTTGTCAAAAAAAGCGCCGGCCATATCTAACGCCGCTCACGAGGAGTTGGACGCCATGAAAAACAAACCCGCCTTCAGCCTGCCCGCGCTTTGCCTTGTCATCCTTTCGGCGGCCCTGCCGGCGGCGGCCGCAAGCTTCGACTGCGACCGCGCCGACCTTGCGGCAGACGAGAAAGCGATCTGCGACAACAGGGCGCTGAACGACGCCGACGTCCGGATGGTCACGACCTTCGACATCCTGACCGGTCTGGTGGCGATGGGCGCGCGCGGCGAAATGCAGGATCGCCAGTCGCAATGGCTGAAGGAGCGCCAGGCCTGCGGCCCCGATGTCGCCTGCATCAAGGGCGCCTACGACAAGCGCATGCAGCAGTTGGACGAGGCCTACAAGAACATCAGCCGGCCGCTCTGAGGCGATACCCAGGCCGATGGAGCATATCCTGCTCCGAGCGCAGGCCGGGCTGGCCTCCAGGGTTCACCCTGCGGCAGGAATGCAAAAGGCCGGCGTGGGGCCGGCCTTCCGCTTCTGTCAATGTTTTGGGGAAAGCCTATTCCGGCAGAATGCGCACGGCGCCAAGGTCGGCGGAGCTTGCGAAGGCGGCATAGGCCTTCAGCGCCGTGGTGACGTTGCGCTTGCGTGGCTGCGCCGGCTTCCAGCCGAGCTTGTCCTGTTCGGCGCGGCGGGCGGCGAGTTCGGCGTCCGAAACTGCAAGGTTGATCGTGCGGTTCGGGATGTCGATCTCGATCATGTCGCCCTGGCGGACGAGACCGATCGCGCCGCCGTTCGCCGCTTCCGGAGAGGCGTGGCCGATCGACAGACCCGAGGTGCCGCCGGAGAAGCGGCCGTCGGTGATCAGCGCGCAGGCCTTGCCCAGCCCCTTCGACTTCAGGTAGCTCGTCGGATAGAGCATTTCCTGCATGCCGGGGCCGCCCTTCGGGCCTTCGTAGCGGATGACGACGACGTCGCCGGCCTTGACCTCGCCGCCGAGGATTCCCTTCACGGCCGCGTCCTGGCTTTCGAAGACGACGGCGGGGCCGGTGAACTTCAGGATCGATTCATCGACGCCGGCCGTCTTCACGATGCAGCCGTCCAGCGCGATGTTGCCCTTCAGCACGGCGAGGCCGCCGTCCTTGGAGAAGGGGTTTTCGACCGAGCGGATGACGCCCTTTTCGCCGTCGGTGTCGAGCTCGTCCCAGCGGGCTTCCTGGCTGAAGGCGACCTGGGTCGGGATGCCGCCGGGGGCGGCGCGGAAGAAGGTGCGCACGGTCTCGCTGCTGGTGCGGGTGATGTCCCAGCGGTCGATGGCGTCGCCAAGGGTCGCGGCGTGCACAGTCGGGCTGTCGCGGTGGATCAGCCCACCGCGCTCGAGTTCGCCGAGGATGCGCATGATGCCGCCGGCACGATGGACGTCCTCCATGTGAACGTCGTTCTTGGCGGGGGCGACCTTGGAAAGGCACGGGACGTTCCGGGAAAGCCGGTCGATGTCGTCGAGGTTGAAGTCGATCCCGCCCTCATAGGCGGCCGCAAGGATGTGAAGCACCGTATTGGTCGATCCGCCCATGGCGATGTCGAGCGACATGGCGTTCTCGAAAGCCTTCTTGTTGGCGACGTTGCGCGGCAGGATGCTGTCGTCCTCCTGCTCGTAGTAACGGCGGGCGAGGTCGACGATCAGGTGGCCGGCCTCGACGAAAAGGCGCTTGCGATCGGCGTGGGTGGCGAGCGTCGAGCCGTTGCCGGGCAGGGACAGGCCGAGGGCTTCGGTGAGACAGTTCATCGAGTTGGCCGTGAACATGCCCGAGCACGAACCGCAGGTCGGGCAGGCGGAGCGCTCGATGACCTTGACGTCCTCGTCGGAGATTTTGTCGTCGGCGGCGGCGACCATGGCGTCGACCAGGTCGAGCGCGTGCGTCTTGCCGTGCAGGACGACCTTGCCGGCTTCCATCGGACCGCCGGAGACGAAGACGGCCGGGATGTTGAGGCGCATGGCGGCATTCAGCATGCCGGGCGTGATCTTGTCGCAGTTGGAGATGCAGACCATGGCGTCGGCGCAATGGGCGTTGACCATGTACTCGACGCTGTCTGCGATGATCTCGCGGCTCGGCAGCGAATAGAGCATGCCGTCATGGCCCATGGCGATGCCGTCGTCGACGGCGATCGTGTTGAATTCCTTGGCGACGCCGCCGGCTGCCTCGATCTCGCGGGCGACCAGCTGGCCGAGGTCCTTCAGGTGCACGTGGCCGGGCACGAACTGGGTGAACGAATTGACCACCGCGATGATCGGCTTTCCGAAATCCGCATCCTTCATGCCGGTCGCGCGCCAGAGGCCGCGGGCACCGGCCATGTTGCGGCCGTGGGTGGTGGTTCGGGAGCGATAGGCTGGCATCGACGTGTTCCTCAAATCCGGTCAGGCATGGCATGTGGGGGCGAAAAAGCCGTTCCGCCAGCCCTTGTCAGGCGTTCCCTAGCGCAAAAGCCCCGCCGCGTCACGAAAGGAATGCAATTTTTTGCCGGCCGGCGTGGAATTTCCTGTCGCGATCCGGCGCAGGGACGACCATTGCCGACAGAGGCCGTTTGTGAGAGTGTCGCGGCTCGATGGCGGTTGACAGGACGATGGCGAAGGAACGGGCGGAGGTGGTCGAGACGGGAGAGGCGCGCCCGCTCTACCTGCGTATCCGCGACCAGATTTCCGGGGCGATCGCGGCAGGGCGGCTGCCGAAGGACGCGCTGCTGCTGGAAGGGCACGTGGCCGGCATCTTCTCCTCCACGCGGACGCCGGTGCGGCAGGCCTTCGCCCTGCTGGAGACGGAGGGCGCGATCCGCCGGTTCGACGGCCGCGGCTTCGTCGTCGGCCGCGGCAGGGGCGCGCCGCTGCGCATAGCGTTGACCTCGGACATGTTCGGCGACGGCGAAGAGGCGCAGCCGCTGCGCAAGGCGCCCGCCTGGGAAACGATCTACGAGGCGCTGGAGCGGGAGATGGTACATCTTTCCGTGTTCGGCCGTCACCGCATCAACGAGGTGGAACTGGCACGCGCGAAGGGCGTCGGCCGCCAGGTCGCCCGTGACGCGCTGACAAGGCTGGAAAACCTCGGCATCGTGGAAAAGGACGAGAGGATGCGCTGGACCGTCGTCCCGCTTGACGAGGGTCGCATGCGCGACCTGCACGACATCCGCGTGGCGCTTGAGCCGGTGGCGCTCAGGCAGGCCTATCCCTTCATGCCGGAGCAGGAGCGCACGGCGATGACGGCGCGGCTCAGGCGCGCGCTCGCCGGCTATCCCGATCTCTCGCTTGAGGAGATGGACGGCATGGAGACCGACCTGCACATCACCCTTCTCGGCCACTGCCCCAACCGCGA
Organism: Rhizobium subbaraonis; assembly: GCF_900220975.1. Lineage (GTDB taxonomy): Bacteria > Pseudomonadota > Alphaproteobacteria > Rhizobiales > Rhizobiaceae > Mycoplana > Mycoplana subbaraonis. Next base: position 260,872 of record NZ_OBQD01000003.1, read on the forward strand.
GATCCTGATCGCGCTCAGGCGTGCGAGGTTCATGCTCAACGTCTCAAAGCACATCATGGGCGTCTCGCACGTCATGCCGAAGGACGAGCCGTTCATCGCCGAGCACCTCACCGTGTTCGCCGCGCTGGAGGTGGGCGATGTCGAAGGCGCTGCCGAGGCGCTCCGGCACCACATCGCGGTGTCGCTGCCGAAGGTGATCGGTCGGGTGGCGGAATTCCGGGCGACGCACCGGCCTGAGGTGCCGGGGTATGTGATGGCGGCGGGGTAGGGAGAGGGCGAGGGCCGCAAGACGTCGCTCGTCTTGAGGCCGCGCTCGGCGTGGCGCTCCAACCGGGCCGGAGATTTGATCGCAGGATGTCGGACACTGCTTTGGCCAATCGTCTTCAAGACGGATCAGGCAGGGAGAACCGCGATGACGATTACCATTACCGCCTTCGAACGCTCGCCGGACCGTGGCAGGGGGCTGGCGCGTGACATGCGTGTTCGCTGGGCGCTCGAGGAGGTCGGCGAGCCCTACGAGGTGCGCCTCGTTTCGTTCAAGGCGATGAAGGAGCCCGCGCATGTCGCGCTCCAACCTTTCGGCCAGATCCCGACCTATGAGGAGGACGGCCTCGTGCTTTTCGAATCCGGCGCCATCCTGCTTCACATCGCCGAGCGCCATCAGGGCCTGTTGCCGGACGACGCGCGTGCCCGCGCGAGGGCGATCACATGGATGTTTGCCGCCCTCAACACGGTGGAACCGCCGACGATCGATCGCGAAGTCGCCCGCTATCTGGAGGGCGACAGGCCATGGTACGATGAGCGCCTGCCCCTCATCGACGAGCGCATCCGCAAGCGGCTCGACCAACTCGCCGCGCACCTTGGCGATGCCGAGTGGCTCGACGGTACCTTCAGCGCTGGCGACCTTTTGATGGTGACGGTGCTGCGCAGGCTGGAAGGTTCGGGTATCCTGGACGACTATCCCACCCTCTCTGCCTATGTCGACCGCGGCCAGGCGCGCCCCGCCTACAAACGCGCCTTCGCCGCGCAGATGGCGGTGTTCAATGCCTCGCTCTAGGTGAGCGGCGCCGATCATTCACAGTCCGATCTCGGGCGACCTTCCACGGCCGTTGCCCTTCGACTGCGCCGTTTGTCACGTCGTTGGCATCCTGTCGAACTTCTGCAGTGCCGGATCGAGGTGATCCCAGGCATGTCCGGCCACGGTCCAGGACACCAGTTGTGGCTTGTAACGGCTCGGGTCGTCGAGGCTTGCCGGCGTGACGATGAAGACATCCGGCATGTCGGGAAACGTCATGTAGACGGACGAACCGCAGGTCGGGCAGAAGGCGCGCCGCTTCACGGTTCCGCCATCGCCTATGGTTTGCCATTGTGACGCGCCTCCCTCGACCGTCACATCAGCCGAAACGAACGTCAGGTGCGATTGGTGTCCCGTGCCGCTGTCGCGCTGACATTGCCGGCACTGACAGTCAACCATGACGGCCGGTTCGCCTGATATCTCGTAACGGATCGCGCCACAGGCGCAGCCGCCGGTGTAGGACTTGCTCATGTCGTTCTCCCGTTTCTTCAATGCAGCGCTTGCGAAGACGCCTCCTCAGCGACCACCACGTCGAGCTTCCTGACCACCTTTTTCCAGCCTTCGCCCATGTTGCGGTAGGCCGTGTCGTTCTTCGGAAGCACGAAGCCGGAGTGCACCAGGCGAAGGCGCGTGCCTGTGTTGGTCGCGGAAAGGGTGAAGGTGACGACCGTGTCAAGCTTCGAGCCATAGCCGTCATTGCTTTCATGGCCTCCCTTCCAGGCATAGGACAACCGTTCACGCGGCACCACCTCGAGCACCTCGCAATAAATGGTGCCGTCCCATTCGCCGGCGGGTGTGGTCTGGAAGGTGAAATGGCTCCCGACGACGGGTTCGAAGTCCTTCGGTGCCATCAGCCAGCGGCCGATCAGTTCGCCGCTGGTCAAGGCCTTCCAGATGACTGCCGGCGCATGCGGGAAGACCTCGTCCACGACGATCGACTGCATATTCGGAGTCATATCCCGGTTCATGGATCGATTTCCTTCAGCAGATTTCTCAGATCGGCAAAGCGTTCGCGCCAGAAGACGCCGTAGTGGCTCATCCAGTCGGCCAGTGGCGCCAGCCCACCTGGCTGGGCGCGATAGTAGACATTGCGCCCCTCAGGGCGCTCGCAGACAAGCCCGGCCTGCTTCAAGGACTTGAGGTGCTGGGAGATGGCCCCCTGCGTGACGTTGCTGCCGCGGGTCAATTCAACGACGGTGATCTCGTCGGAGTTGGCGATGCGCTCGAACACGGCCCGCCGGGTGGGATCGGCAAGGGCGCGCATGACAGTTGTTATGGTTTCAGCTTCGATCATGGATCGATTAAATAGCGCATACTAATCAATTAGTCAATACTATTTGATTGATCCGTGCGGCAGTGCCTGAACCCACGGCTCTCGCCGCCCCTGTTTGCCTTCAGGCCGAAGGAGCAGCGCGGCGAGGACCGTGAGCATGGGCGAATTCCCGGCGACGCATCGGGTGAGGTGCCGGGATATGTTGGCGATGCCGGGCATACTCAGGAAAGCGGCGACAAATGCCGCCGCCAAACTTCAGGATTCAATAAGGATCACCAAAGACTCCGGGACCACCCCGTCAAAGGCCATCGCATCGGCGGCGGCCTTGCTTTGCATTGCCTTGTTCATGGCGTCGATATCCGGCACGTCCATAAGGATGGCCACCCGGGTCGGATCCTGTGGATCGACGAAGGTTCGGATTCCCGTCACGCCAAGGGGGCCGAACAGCTCCTGGCGCTTCGGTGAATTGAGCCAATGGTCGGCACCTTTGGTGATGTTGTGGTGGGCAACAATGGTCGGCATTGCTTCGTCCCTCCTTTGACGCGGAGGTGACACGCAAAGCCTGCCGCGATCCCCCACGTCCGAGCACGGAACGCCCCATCATGCGGCCTGTCAAGCAATTCGTAGCCGATCCGTCGCCCTGACGGTGCGCACGGGCCGCGCTGTCAATCCCGGACGCGGCCGCGGGCGGCAGCAACATCGGCGCTGTCGCTGGAGTGCCGCGCCTGCAAACCCAAGAGTTGGCGCGCGAACGGCGATGCCTGAAGTGCTCCCCTCCCGCGCCTCACGTCACCGCGCCCACCTGCCAGGGCACGAACTCGTTGTCGCCGTAGTCGAACGCCTCGCTTGCCGTTTTCCGCCCTGATGCCGTTTCGATGACGAAGTCGAAGATGCGGCGGCCGGCTTCCTCGATCGTCTCGGTGCCGTCGACGATGGTGCCGCAGTTGATGTCCATGTCCTCCTTGATGTGCTCGTACATCGGCGTGTTGGTGGCGATCTTGATGCAGGGGGCGGGCTTGTAGCCGGAAACGGAGCCTCGGCCGGTGGTGAAGGCGACGAGATTGCAGCCGCCGGCGATCTGGCCGGTGACGGCGGCGGGGTCGTAGCCGGGCGTGTCCATGAAGACAAAGCCTGCTTCCTCCACTTCCTCGGCGTATTCGTAGACCGCGTTCAGCGGCATCGAGCCGCCCTTGGCGACAGCGCCGAGCGACTTTTCAAGAATGGTGGTCAGGCCGCCAGCCTTGTTGCCGTGCGAGGGGTTGTTGTTCAGTTCGGCATCGTTCTTCGCCGTGTACTCTCGCCACCAGTCGATGCGTGCGAGCAGCTTTTCGGCGACTTCCGGGCGGGCGGCGCGGCGGGTGAGCAGGTGCTCGGCGCCGTAGATTTCGGGCGTCTCCGAAAGCACGGTCGTGGCGCCTTCCTTCACCAGCATGTCCGAGGCGATACCGAGCGCCGGATTGGCCGAGATGCCGGAATAGCCGTCAGAACCACCGCACTCGAGCGCCAGCCTGATACCGGACAGCGGCTGCGGCGTGCGGCGGATGCGGCCGACGTCGGGCAGCATGTCGTCGATCATCTCGCAGGCGGCCTCGATCGTCTTGCGCGTGCCGCCCTGGTTCTGGATCATCATGGTGCGGAAGGTCTTGCCTTCCTCGAGCCCCGCCTCCTCGACCAGCGGCCCGTACTGGAAGGTCTCGCAGCCCAGCCCGATCATCAGGATCCCGCCGAAATTCGGGTTGCGCGCATAGCCCTTGAAGGTGCGGGTGAGGATGCGGCCGCCCTCCGACTTCAGGTTCAGCGCGCAGCCGCCGCCATAGGTCAGCGCCACCACGCCGTCGATGTTGTCGTGGCCGGCCTCGCGAAACTTCCGTGCATAGTGCTCGGCGACGTAGCGCGAGACGGTGGCGGAACAGTTCACGGTGGAGAGGATGCCGATGTAGTTTCGCGTGCCGATGCGGCCGCCGCCGCGGTCGTAGCCTTCGAAGGTGTGGCGCTCGGCTTCCGGCACCATGTCAGGAGGGGCGTTGTCGACGCAGAATTCGTGCTTCAGCGCCACGTCGTGGATGGCGAGGTTCTGCAGGTGCACGTGCTCGCCCGGCCGGATCGCCCGCGTCGCATAGCCGATGATCTGGCCGTACTTCAGGACCGGTGCGCCCACGGCGATCGGGGAAATCGCGACCTTGTGGCCACGCGGAATGCGTTCGGCGGCCACCACCCCGTTCACGAGAGCGCGTCCTGCATCGAGATTGGCCGGTACGACGCCGACATTGTCTTTCGGGTTGAGGACCAGGACGGCGGGCATTTCGGCAAGCATGGCAGAACTCCTGCGACAGGGGGCTGGCGAATTATGCACAATGTCGGCAAAAGTCAATTGTGGCAGTTTCGCACCCTGTCAAGGTTGACTTCGTGGAGCGGATTCGCCTTCCATCCCCGGCACGCGCATCGGGCTGAATAGTCATACTTATCGATCAAATAGTCTGACAAAGCGGTATTGACAGCGCGGCTTGGCGCGGCGGATGCTGATGCGAAGAGCGGGTGCGCCGGGGGGATACAGGTGGACGTGACGAGGGAGCCGCAGGGCGGCAAGACGGATTTGCAGGTCCGAAGGCCGCGGGTACAGAAAAACGTGACCGCTGCGATCGGGCTCGACATCTGCTCCGACCGCTATGCGGTGGGAAGCGTTCTTCCGCGGGAAAGCGATCTTTGCGAGATGTACGGCGTCAGCCGGACGGTGGTGCGGGAATCCCTGAAAATCCTTTCGACCAAGGGGCTGGTCCACAGCCGGCCGCGCGTCGGCACGGTCGTCTGCGAAAAGACGGATTGGAACCTGCTCGACCCGCAGATCCTGGAATGGATGGGGCCGCGCATTCACGATCTCGACCTTTTCGGCTGCATTCTCGAGACGCGTCGCACGGTGGAGCCTGTCGCGGCGGCGTTTGCGGCGGAGCGCGCGACGGTCCAGGAAATCGCAGACCTCGACGGCGCCTGGAGGCGCATGCGCGATGCCGGCGCAGATATCGAGGCCTTCACGCGCGCCGACGTGCAGTTTCACGAGATCCTGCTGAAGGCGAGCCACAACCAGGTCTTCCGCCAGCTCTCCTCCATCATTCATGCGGCGCTCATCTATGCGCTTCATCGCTCCAACGAGGCGGTGGAAGACAGGGAGGAGGCGCTGCTGGTCCATCGGGAACTGGTCGAGGCGCTGCGCCTGCGTGATCCGGAGGCCGCGCGCGCGGCGTCCAACCGAACGCTGGACCTTGCCGTTCGCGACCTCGCGCTCAACGGCGCCTAGCGGGGCCTTGCCGTCTCCGGTGCCGGAACGGAGCGGTCTTCGTCTTTCTCCAGCGGATCATGAGATCGGGAAGGGCCTGTCCAGCCTGCGCGGTTTGAGGCGTGGCAGGTCGCGGAACGCTTGAGGTCATGCTACCTGCGGGATGTGGCCGTGGCGCCGCAGGTGCCCGCAACCTCGATGTCACAAACACCGGTGCGGATGATAACCGATTGCCTGCCCGGGTATTGCCCATTAAACATCTCTTAAGACACGCGGCCGGCCTCACGCGGGGGCCGACGTCTGGGAGGCTGCTTAGCCGGCGGCACGGTGAAAGGGTGTATCCGAATGCGGAGTAGGTGGCGCATTGCGCTTGTTTTGTCGCTTTCGGTGGCCGTTGCCGCGTGCGGTGGAAAGAAGGGCTTCATGGCCCCCATCGCCGAAACCGCGCCGGTGCCTGGAACATCGACGGTGGACATGCTCGTCGCCACCACCCGGGTGCCCTCCGGCGATCCGAACACGCTCTTCTCCGGCGAGCGTAGTGCGCGGCCATTCCTGACCGAAATTGCTGTTTCCATCCCGCCGGACAAGAACCGCAAGCCCGGCAGCGTGCAGTGGCCGAAGAAGCTGCCGCCCAATCCAGAGACCGACTTTGCGGTGACGCGCGTCCAGCAGCTGCCGTCGGTGGAAAGCGGCGAGGCCTGGTTCCGCGCCCACAACAGAAATGGCCACGTGATGGTCTTCGTGCACGGCTTCAACAACCGTTACGAGGACGCGGTCTTCCGGTTCGCGCAGATCGTTCACGATTCGGATGCGCAGGTGACGCCGATCCTGTTCACCTGGCCGTCGCGCGCGCGGGTTTTCGACTACAACTACGACAAGGAAAGCACCAACTATTCCCGGACGGGTCTGGAGCGGCTTCTGCGGGCGATCGAAGCTGAAAAGGGCGTGACCGACATCACCATCCTCGCCCACTCGATGGGCACGTGGCTCGCCATGGAGTCCCTGCGCCAGATGGCGATCCGCGACGGCGGCAAGCTCGGGCCGAAGATCCAGAACGTGGTGCTGGCCTCGCCCGACATCGATATCGACGTCTTTGCGCGGCAGTGGTCGGACATGGGCGAGAGAAAGCCGAATTTCACGATCTTCGTCTCGCAGGACGACAGGGCGCTGGCGCTCTCGCGCTTCATTTCCGGCGATGTGAAGCGCCTGGGGCAGATCAATCCCTCCGACGAGCCCTATCGCGACCAGTTCGAAAAGGCCGGCATCACGGTCGTAGACTTGACCAAGGTGCAGACCGGCGACCGGCTGAACCACGGAAAGTTCGCCGAGAGCCCGCAGATCGTGCAACTGATCGGCGAGCGCCTCGTCAACGGCCAGACGCTGACGGACTCCGACGTTTCACTCGGCGACGGCATCACAGCGATCGTCGCAGGGACTGCAGGGGGGATCGGCCGTATCGCCGCGACGACCGTCGCAACGCCGGTGGACCTGCTGACGATGACGCCCGCGCAGGAGCGGCTGGGTAGCAGCGTGGACAGGGGGTCGATGTTCGACCAGCCCGAAAAGCCGCCGGTGGCGCAATAGACGTGCAGGGCCGCGGCGCCCTGCCTCAAAAGCACACATAACTGGTCACAAATGCGGTAAAATCCACGCAATCTCTCGTTTGGGGATGCGTGGGGGTGTTAGCCGGTCACGTGCGGGCTCGCGGGAGCCGGAGATCAGGGAGTTCTCGTCTAATATTTTGAATTTGCTGTATATTTATGGCGCGCCAATTTCCGGCCATGGGTCGGAAGCCAGGAATTTCAGCAAAAGACGGAGTGCGCGGCAGTGCGTGCCGCGGCGAATGTCGCGTCTGATTGGGCTTACGTTCAAGGCCTGTGATTTATTCCCAGCAACTTCCCACATTTTTGTGGAATTGTGTGTGATGTTGTGCTTATATGCCGACATAAGAAAAGATCAGCCAAAATCGTTACGCTTCAAAGGGGAATTCCATGGCTCGAACGCCGGAGGAATGGGGGGCGCTGCTGGGCAGTACCCTAGCGAAGATGCAGGCCAGCGATCCACGATTCATGCTGCCGGCGATGTCGCCGGACTGCTGCCGTATCATCACCGAGACGATTGCCGTCATTGCCGCCGAGGCTCGCTCGCAGGGCTATGACGACGCGCTGCTCGGCATGCAGGGCCAGATGGCCGGGCGGAACCGCCTCCACGCCTGACCTGCACTGCGATCAGACGCTTTCATGAAATGACAGGGTTATGCCGTGCGGCAGGCGTGCCGCGCTGTGCATTTCGCTCGGGCCGGGTTCGTCCATAGCGTACCCTTGAGCGTATCGGCTCGGCGCGGGCGCTGTACGTGATCGCGCAGAACGGCCGCGCTGCGGTCTTCGTTTCTGCGCGGTCAGCTAGAGGGCTTGAGCGGACCCCCCGTTCTTTCGCTTGCGTTCGGGGTCAGGCGACCGCGTGAGCGCGACCGGTTGGCGTTTGCAAGCCGTTCGCGCGCTTCCTTCAGTTCCTCGGTGGAAAAGAGCGGCTGGAATTCCGGCAGAAGCATGGTCGCTTCCATCGAGTGTTCGGTCTTGCCGAGGTCGATCAGCCGTTCGAGGCCGGTCGTGCCCGGCTTGAAGACCAGTTCCTTTGCCGCCGAGACGCCGCCGTTCAGGATGACGTAGCGCCGGAAGAGGACCGGCCGGAACCCGAGCGCGGAACAGACGTCGTAGAGCGCCAGCATCTGCTTGTGGAAACGCTCACGGGCTTGGTTGCCGGCTGGGCCAATTTTCACGATGCTTTCCTTCGGTTTCAGCCTGCGCTGTTGCCTTGCGCCTGCCATCGGAACGAGGCCTTGCGCAATTAGCCCGGAACGCAGGCCGGGTAAAGCGGCGAATACGGCGTCCCGCGCAGGGCGGGTCTCCTCGCATTGCCCACCACACGGCGTTCCGCTACCTCACGGCATCGGTGGCGGGGTCTTGTGATGTCGCAACTGCCGGCGCACTTCGTGACGCCCGTGATCCATCTCCACATGCGCCGTCCGCGGCAGTCCGGTCGAAGCGGTCGCCGCGTGAAGCGTTGCCTTGCGCGCCTATCGCACCATGAAGCTGATTGCGAGCGCGTTTGCGAGGTCGATGAAGAAGGCAGACACCAAAGGCAGGATGATGAAGGCGGTCGGCGCCGGCCCATGGGCCTTGGTCACCGCCGTCATGTTGGCGATCGCGGTCGGGGTCGCCCCCAGGCTTATCCCGCTGAAGCCGGCCGAGATGACGGCCGCTTGATAGTCGCGGCCCATCGCCGGGAAGACGACGAAGATCATGTAGAGCACGGCGGCGACGGTCTGCAGGCCGAGCACGATGATCAGCGCCGGCCCCAGGCCGCCGAGGGTCCAAAGTTGCATCGACATCAGAGACATGGCGAGGAAGACGTTCAGCGAAAGGTCGGAGATGAGGGCCAGCGAGCGCGATCGGGACGGCCAGAACATGTTCGGCAAGAGACGGGGTATGGTGTTGGTCATCGCAATTGCGACGAGCAGGCAGACGACGAAGAGCGGCAGCTTGATGCCCGTTTCGGCAACCACCTGATCCAGCGCAAAGCCGATCAGGATCGCGATGTTGAGGATGAGGACGGTGCGCAGCAGGTTGACGTGGTTGATACTGCTTTCCCGGGGCATTCCAGGAGCGTCGGGCAGGCCGATGCTCGGCGGCTCGGTTGCCTCGCCGCTGAGCTTGTAGCGGCCGATGAGCACGCGCGCGACGGGGCCGCCGACAAGGCTTGCGATCACCAGTCCGAGCGTTGCCGAAGCGATGCCGATTTCCAGCGCGTTGGGGAGACCGAAGCGGTTGGCGATCAGCGGTGCCCAGGCGATCGTGGTCCCGTGCCCGCCGATCAGCGATACCGACCCGAGAAGTGCCGCGAGACCGTCCGGCAGCCCGAGAAGCGCGGCACTGCCGGCGGCGATCACATTTTGCAGGATCAGGAAGGACAGCGTCAGGACCAGGAGAATGGCGAGCGGCTTGCCGCCGGCCTTGAGATCGTCCAGCCGGGCGTTGAGCCCGATGCCGGTGAAAAAGTAGAGCAGCAGCATGTCGCGAGCATCGAGGTCGAACACAATGGCGGTGTCGAAGACGCGGTAGGCGATCAGCGTGACGAGCGCGGCGACGAGGCCGCCGGTCACGGCTTCGGGGATGTTCCAGCGTTTCAGCGGCCCGACGATCCGGTTGAGCCCCGATCCGACGAAGAACACCACGATGGCAATCGTAAAGGTCAGGAAGCCCGGTGTCTCGATCGTCGTCATGCGTCGGTTGCTCCCTGGAGCGAAGCGCTGCGCGCCGCGGTGGTAAATCCCCTGTCGGGTTGTGTTACTACGGGGCGGACAGGCGGTCCAGAAGGCCCGGGCGAAGTCGCAGAAAAATACGAAAAGGGCTTAGCGGTTTTACGCTAAGCCCTTGAAATTCGAATGGTGGGCGTGACAGGGATTGAACCTGTGACCCCTACGATGTCAACGTAGTGCTCTCCCGCTGAGCTACACGCCCATCCGATGTGGGCGCATAGACCATAAAAGCCGGCGCGGCGTCAATAGGCTTTGTGAAGCTTTTTTTTCGCTTCTTTTCGCCGCTGTGGAGGCCCCTGATTTTCCGGGATTTCGGGTGGTAGAAGGCCCGTGGATAAAAAGGGGATCGCACTCCAAACGAGAAAATGGCACCCTATCTTCCTGTCGGCGCTTTGGGAGGAGGGCTGCGGGTTTATCGGGATGGATCGCTTCGGCCGCGCGGTTGGCGATACTTTCCGGCGGGACGGTCTGGCACCGTCTGCATGCCTTGCCTCTGCTGGAACCATCGCCGTGGGAGGACGTGACCATGTACACAGCCGGAATGCATTTCGGGCTTGGCGAGGAGGTCGAGGCGCTGCGTGAGAGTGTGCGGCGTTTCGCGCGCGAGCGGATCGCACCCATCGCTGCCGAGATCGATCGGGACAATGCCTTCCCTGCTTCGCTCTGGCAGGCGCTCGGCGAACTCGGCCTTCTCGGCATCACGGCGTCGGAAGACTATGGCGGTGCCGGCATGAGCTATGTCGCCCATTGCGTGGCGATGGAGGAAATCAGCCGCGCGTCCGCCTCGGTCGCGCTGTCCTATGGCGCTCATTCCAACCTCTGCGTTAACCAGATCATGCGCAACGGCACGGAGGCGCAGCGTGAGACGTACCTGCCGAGACTGATCTCGGGCGAACATGTGGGCGCGCTGGCCATGTCGGAGCCGGGGGCGGGCTCGGACGTCGTCTCGATGAAGCTGCGGGCCGAGAAGCGCGGCGACAGCTACATCCTGAACGGCAACAAGATGTGGATCACCAACGGTCCCGATGCCGACGTCCTCGTCGTCTATGCCAAGACCGATCCCGCTGCCGGGCCGCGCGGCATCACCGCCTTCCTCGTCGAGAAGGGCTTTGCGGGCTTCTCCACCGCGCAGAAGCTCGACAAGCTCGGCATGCGTGGGTCCAACACCTGCGAACTGGTGTTTTCCGGCTGCGAGGTGCCGGCGGAGAACGTCATGGGCGGGGAGGGGCGCGGCGTCAACGTGCTGATGTCGGGCCTGGACTACGAACGCGTCGTGCTTTCCGGCGGGCCGCTCGGCATCATGGCCGCCTGCCTCGACGTGGTGGTGCCCTATGTGCACGAGCGCCGCCAGTTCGAGCGGCCGATCGGCGAGTTCCAGTTCCTGCAGGGCAAGGTGGCGGACATGTACGTCGCGCTCAACTCCGCCCGCGCCTATGTCTATGCGGTGGCGGCGGCCTGCGACCGCGGCGAGACGGCGCGAAAGGACGCCGCCGGCTGCATCCTCTACGCCGCCGAACAGGCAACGCAGCAGGCGTTGCAGGCAATCCAGGCGCTCGGCGGCAATGGCTACATCAACGACTATCCGACGGGCCGGCTGCTGCGCGATGCCAAGCTCTACGAGATCGGCGCAGGGACGTCCGAGATCCGCCGCATGCTGATCGGCCGCGAAATCTTCCAGGAGACCGCGTGATGGCGGTACTGAAATCAGGCATCTCCCCGCGCAGCGAGGCGTTTGCCGCCAACCGGCAGGCTATGTTGGCGGCGATCGGACCGGCGGAGGCTGCTGCCCAGCTCGCTTTCGAAGGTGGCGGCGCTAAGGCGCGCGCGCGCCATCTCGGGCGGGGCAAGCTGCTGCCGCGGGAGCGCGTGGCACAACTGATCGACCCGGGCTCGCCCTTTCTGGAGATCGGGCTGACGGCGGGACACGGGCTCTATGACGGGGCCTCGCCCGGCGGAGGGCTGATCGCCGGAATCGGCCGGGTATCGGGGCTCGAATGCATGATCGTTTGCAACGATGCGACGGTGAAGGGCGGAACCTACTACCCCATCACGGTGAAGAAGCACCTGCGCGCCCAGGAGATCGCCGAGCAGAACCGACTGCCCTGCTTCTATCTCGTCGATTCCGGTGGCGCCAATCTGCCGAACCAGGACGAGGTGTTTCCCGACCGCGACCACTTCGGCCGCATCTTCTACAACCAGGCGCAGATGTCTTCGAAAGGAATCGCGCAGATCGCGGTCGTGATGGGCAGTTGCACCGCCGGCGGCGCCTATGTGCCGGCGATGAGCGACGAGACCGTGATCGTGCAGAACCAGGGGACGATCTTTCTCGCCGGCCCGCCCCTGGTCAGGGCTGCGACCGGCGAGGTCGTCTCGGCCGAGGACCTCGGTGGCGGCGACGTGCACACGCGGCTTTCGGGCGTCGCCGATCACCTAGCGCGCGACGACCGGCATGCGCTGGCGCTGGCACGGCGGATCGCCGCCAATCTCAACGGCCGCAAGCAGCCACTGCCGCAAAAGGGGGAAGGCGATCCGCCGCTCTATGACCCGGATGAGATCCTCGGCATCGTGCCCGCCGACAGCAAGGTGCCCTATGACGTGCGCGAGGTGATCGCCCGCATCGTCGACGGTTCGCGCTTCGACGAGTTCAAGGCGCGTTTCGGCACCACGCTCGTCTGTGGCTTTGCCGCTGTCCACGGAATACCGGTCGGGGTTGTCGCAAGCAACGGCGTGCTCTTTTCGGAAGCGGCCCTGAAGGGGGCGCATTTCATCGAACTCTGCGGCCAGCGCTCCATTCCGCTGGTGTTCCTGCAGAACATCACGGGCTTCATGGTGGGGCGGAAATACGAGGCCGACGGCATTGCCAAGCACGGCGCCAAGCTGGTGACGGCGGTTGCCACCGTCGGCGTGCCGAAGATCACCATGCTGATCGGCGGCTCCTACGGGGCGGGCAATTACGGCATGTGCGGCAGGGCGTATTCGCCGCGCTTTCTCTGGACCTGGCCGAACAGCCGTATCGCGGTGATGGGCGGCGAGCAGGCGGCAGGCGTGCTTGCAACGGTGCGGCGGGAAGGGATCGAGCGCTCGGGTGCTGCATGGTCGGCAGAAGAGGAGGCCGAGTTCAAGCGGCCGACGATCGAGATGTTCGAGCGCCAGAGCCACCCGCTCTACGCCTCGGCGCGGCTCTGGGACGACGGCATCGTCGACCCGCGCAAGGCACGCGACGTCCTCGGTCTGTCCTTGTCCGCCGCGCTCAACGGCCCGATCGAACCGACGCGCTTCGGCCTGTTCCGCATGTAGATCCAACGTCAGGAGGGCAATCATGAAACGGGAGAACATCAACGCGAAGAACGCACCGGACCCGCACGGAGGGTATTCGCAGGCGGTGAGGCTGGAGGCGTACGAAAGGCTGCTGCTTGTCAGCGGCCAGATACCGGCGGACAGGGACGACAAGGTGCCGGACGGCTTCGAGGCGCAGGCGCGCCAGGTCTGGCGCAATGTCGACGCACAACTCAAGGCGGCGGGCATGGACAAGTCCAATCTCGTCAAGGTGACGACCTATCTCGCCGACCGGCAGTATGCGACGGCCAACCGGGAACTGCGCAGCGAGTATCTCGGCGCCGTGGCGCCCGCGATGACAGTGGTGATCTGCGGCATCTTCGATGAGCGCTGGCTGCTGGAGGTCGAGGCGGTGGCGGCACAGTAGGGCCGGCGGCGATCGAAAGGGCCGGTTTCCGGCCCGCCTCGCCCAAGGCCCTGGCTTCCACCCCGCACCAGCAGCCGGTCATCACCGGGAGAAACGATGTTCAAGAAGATCCTGATTGCCAATCGCGGCGAGATCGCCTGCCGGATCATCCGCACGGCCCGCAAGCTCGGCATCGCCACCGTTGCGGTCTACTCGGACGCCGACCGGACGGCGCTGCACGTGGCGATGGCGGACGAGGCGATCCGCATCGGTCCGCCGGAGGCCGCGCGAAGCTATCTCGACGGCACTGCGATCATCGACGCCTGCCAGCAGAGCGGGGCGCAGGCCGTGCATCCGGGATACGGCTTCCTGTCCGAGAACCCGGACTTCGTCGGGGCGGCCGAGGCGGCCGGCCTCGTCTTCATCGGCCCGTCCGCGCGTGCGATCCGGTCGATGGGGCTGAAGGATGCCGCCAAGGCGCTGATGGACCAGGTGGGCGTGCCCGTCGTGCCTGGCTATCATGGCGACAGCCAGGAGCCGGATTTCCTCGCCGCGCAGGCGGATCTGATCGGCTATCCGGTGCTGATCAAGGCGCGGGCCGGCGGCGGCGGCAAGGGCATGCGCCGGGTGGATCAGCCGGCCGCGTTCGCGGCAGCACTCGCCAGCGCCCGGCGCGAGGCCGAGGCATCGTTCGGCGACGGACGGGTGCTGGTCGAGAAATACATGGCCAAGCCGCGGCATATCGAAGTGCAGGTGTTCGGCGACCGGCACGGCAATGTCGTCCATCTGTTCGAGCGCGACTGCTCGGCGCAGCGTCGACACCAGAAGGTTATCGAGGAGGCGCCGGCGCCGGGCATGACCGCCGAGATGCGCGAGGCAATGGGAACGGCGGCGGTGCGGGCTGCGCAGGCGATCTCCTATAGCGGGGCGGGCACGGTGGAGTTCATCGCCGATGTCTCCGACGGGCTCAGGGCCGATCGCTTCTTCTTCATGGAAATGAACACCCGTCTGCAGGTCGAACATCCCGTCACCGAGGCGATTACCGGGCTCGACCTCGTCGAATGGCAGTTGCGCGTCGCCGCCGGCGAGCCGTTGCCGAAGCGTCAGGCCGAGCTTGCTATCCATGGCTGGGCCTTCGAGGCGCGGCTCTATGCGGAGAACCCGGCGCGCGATTTCCTGCCATCGACGGGGCGGCTGGCGCTTTTCGACGTCCCGGACGGTGTGCGGATCGATTCCGGTGTGCGCGCCGGCGACGAGGTCACCGCGTTCTACGACCCGATGATCGCCAAGGTGATCACTCACGGTGCCGACCGTGCCGAGGCGCTCGGCAGGCTCGCCGGCGCGCTGGCGCGATGCCGGATCGCCGGGGTGACGACCAATGCCGGTTTTCTAGGACGGCTGTGCAGGGATCCGCATTTTTCGGCCGGCGACGTCGACACGGGGCTGATCGGGCGGCAAGCGGAGACATTGCTGCCGGATCCGCCGGCAGGGCCGAAGGTGCAGGCGCTGGCGGCGATCGCAGCACTCGGGCTGATCGACCCGGGGGAGGGCGGCGATCCCTGGGAGCGGCTGCGCGGCTTCCGGCTATGGGGGGCGTCGTGGCAATCGGTGTTTGTCGAACAGGACGGAAAGCCGCTCGAGGTCCGGGTCGCCGCGGGCGACGGCAGGCGCTTCGAGGTCGAACTCGGCGAGAGGCGGTTATCGGTCGTGTTGCGCGCGGCGGGCGCGAAGGGCGCTGTTCTGGCCGATTTCGGCGATTGCAGCCTGGAGGCGTGGAGCGTCCGGCAGGCGAGCGAGATCGTCTTGTTCGTCGAGGGCGAAAGCCACGTGTTCCATGTCGAGGAAATGGCGGGCCTGCACGGCGAGGAGGAAGCCGGCGGCGACGTGCTGGCGGCGCCGATGCCGGGTGTGGTGCGGCTTGTACAGGCAGAGGCGGGGACGGCGGTCGCGAAAGGCGACGCGCTCGTGACCATGGAGGCGATGAAGATGGAACTGGTGCTGACCGCCCCGCGCGACGGCACGGTGGAATCGGTGGCGGTCACCGCCGGCGACCAGGTGGCCGAGGGGGTTGTGCTGCTGAGGCTGGTGGCGGAGGAGGTGGATTAGGGAGTCAGTGCCGGGGGGGGGGCGGTGTTTATCGCGACCGCCTTTGGCTGCGCCGGAGCCTGCATTCATCGATGCCGGTCCAGGCTTCACCCTTTTCCAGCGGGAGAAGATGGCGCGCGGCGCCGGATGACGGCGGGGTGCGGACACGCGGCGTCTGCCGTGACTCCACAACGCCTCACATTCGTCCGGCACCTCTCCCCAATCGGGAGAAGGAAACTCGCGGCAGACGTTGCGTGTTCCGTATTCGTCGCCGCTCACCTCCGGTGGCGGGCAAAGCATCAATATTGGCGGTTGCAGGTTTGGGGCACTCCTGCCGACTGGCCCCGCGCTTCGAACGACATTCGCTCCGCCACGCCCCGGCGCTCCGTCATCTGCGGCGCGCGGGTTCCCCCCTCATCCGCCTGCTGGCACCTTCTCCCCGCGAGCGGGGAGAAGGACGGTCGCCGCGAGGTTGGGGTGAGGGGCGCAGATGTCGGAGGTTCCAAGAGTTTCAAAAAAGGCGATGAGGGCGCGCCGGAACGGTACATTCTCAGCGGGCGCGAAAGTTGAAAGGCACGAAAAATCCCTTCCGTCGTGAGGGCGGAGGTCGTTCCCGTTGCGTGCTATTCCACGAACACACGCACGCTGGCTGCCCGGCCTGCGGCGTCGATGACGGTCAAGGTCGAGTAGCCGGCGCCGTCCGGGGTCCACTGGGTGGTCCGGCGGCGGGACGTGTCGGGGAGCATGCGGCCGTTTGCGAGCCATCGGAAGGGGGCGCGGCCGCCCTGCAGCTTCAGCGCCAGCGGCGCGATGTCGCTGCCCGAGAGGGCGCCGAGTTCGACGTGCGCACCTTCCGGCGGGTAGACGATCAGCGGGGCGGGTTCGCGGGCGGTGGCGGTGACGAGGCCGGAGGCGGTCCGGGCGAAGCGGCGCAGGCCGACGGGGAGTTCGGATTGCGCCATGCGGACGGCACCCGGCGGCGCTTTCGGCATCGGCGTGATCGCGATGCCGGATTTCGAGAAGGCCTCGAACAGGATGGGGGCGGCGCTATCGTAGCCGGTGAGGCCCGGGATGGCGGCGTTGTCGGCGCGACCGACCCAGACGCCGAGTACATGGCGGCCGTCATAGCCGACCGACCAGGCGTCGCGGTAGCCGTAGCTCGTGCCGGTCTTGTAGGCGAGGCCGATCCTGCGGCTGCCGCGCGGTGGCAGCACGGCGGCAAGGGTGTCGGAGACGTTCCAGACGGCGGAGGGTGCGATCAGCGGATCGCCGGCAAGCACTTCCGGCTGCCGCTCGACGCCGTCGCCGAGGCGCACGACGGCGCCCTGGTTGGCGAGCGCCGCATAGAGTTGGACGAGGTCGCGCAATGTGATGCCCGCGCCGCCTAGGCCGATCGCAAGGCCCGGCGCCTCGCCTGCGGGCAGGGTGAGCCTCACATCGGCGCGGCGCAGCCGCACCGTCAGCCGCGTCGGGCCGACCGCATCGAGCAGGCGCACGGCGGGGACGTTGAGCGACAGTTGCAGGGCCTGGCGGACAGTGACGTCACCCTGATAGCTCATGTCGAAATTGCGCGGCCGATAGCCGAAGAAGTCGGCCGGCCGGTCCTCCACGATCGTCTCCTGCGCCACCAGCCCTTCCTCGAAGGCGAGACCGTAGATGAACGGCTTCAGCGTCGAGCCGGGCGAGCGGACCTGGCGCGTCATGTCGATCCAGCCGGAGCGTGAGGCGTCGAAGTAACTGGCCGAGCCGACCTCGCCGACAATCTCGCCGGTGCGGGCGTCGGCCATGACCATTGCGACCGACAGCTTCGGGCCAAGCCGTTCGGCGGCGTTGCGGGCGACTGTTTCCAGCGCATGCTGCACGCCGCGGCGGATCGTCGTCTCGTGGCGCTGGCGGGTCGGGTCCCTGCGCAGCGCGAGTTCGGAAAGATGGGGGGCGAGGGCCGGCAGTTGCAGGCGGCGTTCGGGGATGGCTTCCCCGCCCGCCCGCTCGGCCTCGCCTTGCCCGATCACGGTCGAGACGGCCATGCGGGTGAGCACGCGCTCGCGCGCGGCTTCCGCCACCTTCGGGAAGCGGTCCGGCCGGCGGCGCTCGGGCAGCTGTGGGAGGGCGACGAGCAGGGCTGCCTCGGCGACAGAGAGCCGCTTCGGCTCCTTGCCGAAATAGGAGAGGCTTGCGGCGCGCACGCCTTCCAGATTGCCGCCATAGGGGGCACGGCTTAGGTAGAGATCGAGGATTTCGGCCTTGTCGAGCCGGCGCTCGATCTGGATGGCGCGGACGATCTGCCTGACCTTCGCCAACAAGGATCGGCCCTCGCGCGGCTCGATCAGCCGGGCAACCTGCATCGAGAGCGTCGAGGCCCCGGAAACGATACGGGCGTGGCTCACGAACTGGCCGGCGGCGCGCAGAAGCGCCAGCGGATCGATGCCCCTGTGCTCGTAGAAGCGCTGGTCCTCATAGGCGAGCAGCATCCGGACGAACTGCGGATCGACGTCCCTGGACGTCGTCCGCAGTCGCCAGAGGCCTTCGGAGGTCGCGAAGGCCCTGAGCAGTCGCCCGTCGGCATCGACCACTTCGCGCGAGACTTCCCGCGCCTTCTCGATCGGCGGGGGAAAGGCCGCGTCGGCGCGCAGCAGCCCGTGCAGCAATGCGGTGAAGACCACCGCATTGCAAAGCAGGACCAGCAGGCCGATGCGCAAGACCGGCACGGTCGCCTCCTATTCCGCCAGCACCTGCATGCGGCCGGTCGCCGTGCGGGCCGAGAACTGCGGACGGTACATGTCCTCGACGCTCGCCGCCGGATGATCATAGGTTCCCGGCGTCACCGCGCGCACCACATAGGCGAGCGTGATCTCGCTGCCGCTCGTGCCGGAACGGTCGAAGGCGGCGACGAAGCGGTCGCTGCGAAACTCGGTGTGGGCGGCCTCGACGTCGCCAATCCAGTCGAAATTGGTCAGGCTGGCGCTGTTGACGAGGCTCGGATTGTCGATCTCCAGGCCGGCCGGCAGAAGATCCGTGACGAGCACGCGCGAGGGCCAGGCGTTGTCCTGCGTGACCTTCAGCACGACCACATAGCGTTCGTTCTGGCGCGCTTCGGAAATGGTCGCCGGTTCGCCGTCGAGGGTGTAGTAGCTGCGCTCGATGGCAAAGCCGTCGCCGCCGGCCGGCAGCGGCTGCACGGGGGCTGCGACTGTGGTGAGCACGGCAGAGACGTTGTCATTGCCGCGGTTGACGACGGTGACGGGCCTCTTCAGAAGATCCTCGCCGCTCATGCGGGCCGCATAGCGGCCGCTGTGGTCCGCCCCGTTCACCTCGAGCCGGAGCGTGTCGTCTTCGCCCTGGATGGCGCGGGCGGCGAGCAGCATCCAGGTCTGTTCCTGGGTGCTGGTATAGGCCTTGTTCTGCCATTCGTTCGCAACGATGCGCGAAAGTTCGGGGATGATCGCCGGCACCGGGCGGGCCTCGGCTGCCAGCGCCAGCACGGCAGCGCCATCGCGGAGTGCGGAGCCGTAGTCGGAGCGGTCAAGGCTGACATTGGTGACGTCCGTCGTCATGCGGAGCGAATCCCGGAAGATCCGCTCTGAGCGTTGCGCGTCGCCGTAGAGGCCCAGCGCTGCTGCGATATGCGCCTTGGCAAGCGGCGTCGGGAATTCGGCAAGCCGTGTATCGGCATAGTAGCGCAGGTCGCTGATCGCGGCCTTGCGGTTGCGGGCCAGCACGTAGAGCGCATAGGCGATCTCGTTGCCACGGTCCTGAACGTTATTGTCGTAGGACAGCGCGTTCTGAAGGTTGTCGAGTGCCTGCACCATCGCCTGTTCCGGCACGTCGAACTTCTGCTCGCGGGCGCGGGTCAGGAAGTCGGTGACGTAGGAATCGAGCCAGAGGTCGCCGTAGCCCGGACCCCACAGGCCGAAACTGCCCGAAGACGACTGGTAGGAGAGCACGCGAAAGATCGCATCCTGCACACGCTTTGCCGTCTCGGTGTCGTCGGGCAGACCGCTCTCCTTCGAAAGCTCGCTGAGATAGAGCAGCGGAAGGGCGCGGCTGGTGGTCTGCTCCGCGCAGCCATAGGGATAACGGTCAAGCGTCATCAGGAGGGCTGGAATGTCGAAGGCCGAGGAGCGGGAAACGTTGAGCGCGACCGAGGCGCTGCCGAGCAGGCTGTCGGCGAGCAACTGGTCGTCGATCGTGACGCTGCCGCCGGCGGCAAGCTCCAGAACCCGCCGGGTGGTGATCGGCAGGGTGGCGGGGCGGACGGGAATGTCGAGCGACTGTTCAAAGGTCCGCCCGGCGCCGTCTGAAAGGGCCACGGTGACGACGCCGCTGCCGACTTCGCCACCGATCAAGGGCAGGGTCAGGTCAGTCTTGCCGCCCGCTTCCAGCCGCAGGGTCTGCGACGCTCCGGTCTGTTCGACCATCACGGAGGGATTGTGGGTGATCGACAGCTGGTAGTCGCCAGCCGGCGCGTCGGTGTTGGCGATGTCGATACGCAGGCTGGCGCGGTCGTCTGGCGCCAGGAATTTCGGCAGGCTGGCGGTGACGACGACCGGGT
Organism: Rhizobium subbaraonis; assembly: GCF_900220975.1. Classification (GTDB taxonomy): domain Bacteria; phylum Pseudomonadota; class Alphaproteobacteria; order Rhizobiales; family Rhizobiaceae; genus Mycoplana; species Mycoplana subbaraonis. The sequence continues at coordinate 281,128 of NZ_OBQD01000003.1, forward strand.
CGCGGATGACGACGTCGCGGCTCGCATGGCCAATGCCGGCCTTCGACCAGGCGACGGCCATGACGCGGGCGGTGCCGTTGAACTGCGGAATGTCGAAGGAGACCTCCGCCTTGCCTTGCGCGTCGAGCTTGACCGGGCCGGAGAAGAAGGCAACGAGCTTCTGCGTCGGCGGGTTGCCTTCGAGGGCAACCTGGCCGCCGTCGCCGCCGGTGCGCAGCCGCCCGGTGGCGCCGAGCGAGCCGTCGATCAGGCGGCCATAGAGGTCGCGGATCTCCAGCCCCAGCCGGCGCTGGCCGAAGTACCAGCCGTCCGGGTCGGGCGCCTCGTAGCGGGTGAGGTTGAGGATGCCGACATCGACGGCCGCGACAGTGACGTAGGCGTCCTCGTTCGCGCCCGCTCCCGCAACGGTGAGGGCAATGTTCAGCGGCTGGCGCGGCAGCGTCTTTTCCGGCGCATCCAGCGTGATCGCCAGCTTGCGTTCGGCCGGATCGACCTTCAGCCATTTGACGCCGATGGCGCGCATCGGCATGCGGCTTTCCTGGGCGTCGCCGGGACGATAGAGCGTGGCGGTGACATAGGCGCCCGCGCCCCAATCGGCAGTCACCGGGATTTCGATCTCGCCGCCGCTTTCGCCGGCCACGGCTGTTGCAACCGAGATCAGGGTCTCCGTGCCGTTGGTGACGAGAAGCTGGCCGGCATAGCGCGAGGTGACCTTGAGTTTTGCCGTCTCGCCGACCTTGTAGCTCTCCTTGTCGAGCGCGATCTCGAGCGCGTCCGGCGTTTCCGTCGAACTGGCCTCGACATACCAGCCGGCGTCGAATTCGATGCTGGTCGCGGGGCCGTCGGCGTCGGCCGTCTCGACCTCCAGGCGGTAGCGGCCCCAGCCGACCGGAACGGCGATCTCCGCACCGTCCTCGGTGACGTCGATCACGCCGGCCTCGACCTGTTTCGTCGACAGGATCGGTTCGTAGCGCCAGGACGAACCGTCGCGATACCACTGATAGTCGCGCTCGACGCTCAGAAGCTTCCACGGCAGGCCCTGCATTGCCTGCCTGCCGCCCTGCGGACCGGCCACGATCACGTGGAAACGCGCCGTCGAATTTTCCGGTACGTCGCCGCCTGCGGCAGGGCGGATGCCGATCATCGCTCCGTCGGGGCGCACCGGCAGGGTCAGCGAGCGCTCGACGGCGCGACCGCCGGCCTCGCTCATGCGCACGGTGATCTCGGCGTTCAGCAGTTGCGTGGTCGCCGGGCGCTCGGCGACATCGACCTCGAAGCGTGCCTTGCCCTGGTCGTCGAGCGGCGCCAGCCCCTCGATCGGCAGGCGGTTTTCCTCCATCGCCTCCTCGTCGGCAAGGCCGAAGACATAGCCCTTGAAGGTCTCGCTGGTGCGCGACGGCTTCAGGGCCACGTCGCCCTCGATCTCAAGGCCGGCGGCAGGGGCGCCATAGAGGTAGCGGCCGTCGACGTCGATCGCGACCGGGGTGCCGCTGACGATGTCCTTCGCTTCGCTGGTCAGGTCGAATTCGGTGCGGTCGGGCACGAAGTCGTCGACGAGGAAGGTCTTCTCGCCGATGGCCGGCGCCTTGGGATCGGCGAAGATCTGCATCGTCCAGGTGCCGCGCATGGCATTCGCCTGGACGGGGAAGTCGATCGTGTGGCCGCCGAGGCGGCTGTCGTTGCTGACGAGGCGCCGATCCTCGACGCCGTCGGGGCGGCTGAAGACGAAGGTCAGCGGCAGGCCTTCCACCGCATTTGCCTCGATGTCGCGGGCAAGGGCTGCGGCATGCACCGTCTCGCCGGCGCGGTAGATGCCGCGCTCCGTCCAGGCGAAGATGTCGATGGCGCCCGGCGCCGGGCGGCCGGTAACGCCGCGGTCGGAGAGGTCGAAGCCGGCGCGCGTCATGTCGAGGAAGACGTAGTCGGCCTCGCCATTGCGTGCCGTCAGCACGGCCGGCATCATCGCCGCGGTGCCGCGGATCAGCCCGGCGGTGAAGGTTGCGCGGCCATCGGCGTCGGTTTTGGCGGTGCCGAGGATCTCGTTGTTCTTGGCCAGCAGCTGTAGTTCGACGCCGGCAAGCGGCGCAGCGCTGCCGAGCGAGCGGGCGAAGACATGCAGCCCGTCGGTGCCGGCGAAGGTCGAAAGGCCGATGTCGGAGACGAGGAACCACTGCGTCGCCTTGGCGTCCCAGTCGCGCTTCGGCCCGTTCGAGGCCTCGGCGGTCAGCACGTAGATGCCGGGTTCGCGCTTCGGCAGGGCTTCGTCGACGGGGAAGGAGGTGACGACGTCCTTGTTGAGGTCGCGCTGCATCTCGATCTGGCCCTGCCAGACAAGTTCGCCAAGTTCGCTCTCGATGCGGCCGGCGCCATAGCCGTCGAGCTGGGTGAGGAACTGCGAGCCGGTCAGAAGGGCTGCGATGCTGCGGTCGCCGACGCGGTAGAGCTTGAGATCGGCGCTGTCGGTGTTGACGGAGACGAGCGGGATGCCGCGCCGCGCGGTGCTCGGCAGCACGAAGCTGTCGCCGGTGAAGCGCACGCTGGCACTGCGGTCCTGGACGTAGATGTCGAGCTCGACGGCCTGCTCAAGGCTCTCGTCGACCGAGGAGGGCAGGCCGGGGCGGAGGGCCAGCTTGTAGCGCTGGCCGTGGTTGAGCCCCTCGACGCAGATCTGGCTGTCCTTCGCCTCGACGCCCTTTGGGGCTGCGCCGTCGAGCGTGACGAAGCTTGCGTAGTCGGCGCCGAATTTCATCAGCGGTTCGGAGAATTGCACGCAGGCTCGCGGGCTGACGCTGTCGTTGTCGATCGTGTGCTGGACGACGCGGAAGCCCTGGCGTGCCTTGAGGTCGAGATAGGCGGCGCGGACCGTGGGGTCTGCCACCAGCGCGAGGCTTTCCTTGTAGGCATTGATGCCTGTGCGGTAGTTGCCGGACTTGTCGAGCGTGTCGGCAAGCACGGCCAGGGCGTCGGCGCGAGCGGTGGTCGACCGCGTCAGCCAATAGGCGTTCAGCGCGGCAAGCGGGCCCTGGCCGGCGAGATAGGAATTGTCGGTCGAGCGGGCGGCGGTCTGCGCCATTTCGATCCAGAGGAAGCGGTCGTCAGGCGCCAGCGACAGTGCGCCCTTGAAGGCGTCCAGCGCCTCTGAAATGCGGCCGGACTCAGCCTCGATCCGGCCGAGGGCCGCAAGGCTCTCCACGCCTTGTCCTTCCTGATTGCTGAGCAGCGTGAGGCTGGACTTGAGCGCGCGCGCCTCCTGTTGCATGCCGTCCGAGAGGAAGCCGAGCGCGGGTGCCGCACCGATATCCGCCTCGCCGTCCGTCAGCGTGATCTTGCCGGCGATCGTGCCGTTGAAGCCGTTGAGCTGGTTGAAGTCGGATTTGAGGAAGCACCACTTCACCTTCGGATTGTAGGTGAAGGCGCGGCACGAATGGTCGCCGATGCACTGGCTCTTGCATTGGTCCAGCGTCACGTTCTGCACCGTGCGCAGGTCGAACCCGAAGTAGTCGGCGTTCTCGGTGGTGACGATCGTTCGTTTGGCTTCGGCGGCGTGGCCCGGGAAGGCGCCGGAAAGGGCGACTGTCGCAAGCGTGAAGAGAAAGGCGGAGACGCCGAAGAAAGAACGCATAACCCCATGTCCTCCAAATGCCACCGGTCCCAGCGCCGGCCACTCTTGATAGCTGAGCGGCGGATGTCAACCGAAGGTCGTAAAGTTTCCCGGCAGGTTCGAAACCGTCGATCGGCTGTCCCCGGGCAGAACCGTCCCCTCAGTAAAACGGTCCAGCCCGCGCGTTTCATCGCTGATGCGGCAAGGATTTCGAGGCGGATCTAACGAATGTTCTCGGCGCGTTCGTTGCGCACGATCCGGTAGTAGGGGGAGAGGGGCGGCAGGGCTGCGGACATCTCGTCGAAGAGCGGATCGTCGGGCGCAAGCGTGCCGGCGTAGCGGGCGGTGACGAGGCGGCGATGCTTCTCGGCAACATCGTCGGCCACGCCGGCAAGCGCGGTGAAGACGGGAGAGGCCGTGGTGCGTCCCTTCACGGTAATGCGGTCGAGTTCCAGCGCACAGAAACGGTCGGCGAGAAGGGCGGTGCCCTCCCCGATCAGAAGCGGCACGCCGTAGTTCTTGGAGGCGCCCTCGAGGCGGGAGGCGAGGTTCACCGCGTCGCCCAGCACCGAGTAGTCGAACCGCTGCGAGGATCCCATGTTGCCGACGACGCATTCGCCGGTGTTGATGCCGATGCCGATCCGTAGCTGATGGTGGACGCCGCCGCGCTCGGTCGCCTCGCGTTTCAGCTCTTCGTTCAGGCTCTCCATCCGCGCCAGCATGTCGATGGCGGCTGCGACCGCGTGGTTGGCGTGGTCCTCGTCGTCCAGCGGCGCGTTCCAGAACGCCATCAGGCAGTCGCCGATATATTTGTCGATCGTCCCGCTATGGCCGAGCACGATGTCTGACAGGGGCGTCAGCAGCCGGTTGATCAGGGTGGTCAGCTGTTCGGGATCGTCCTTCATCGTCTCCGCGATGGTGGTGAAGCCGCGCACGTCGCAGAAGAGGATGGAGAGCGTGCGCCGCTCGCCGCCGAGGCGCAGCTGCGAGGGGTCGCGGGCGAGCCGCTCGACGAGGGCTGGCGAGAGGTACTGCGAGAAGGCGCGGGTGATCTGCTTGCGGTTGCGGCGCTCGTCGGCATAGTCGAAGGCGGCCTGGCCGATCGCGACGCTGACGAAGGCGAGCGCCGGGCCGAGCGGCGAGACGAAGAGCTGGGCGTAGCGGATCAGCAGGAAGCTCGCCACCGCAAGCGCGACCACGGCACCCAGGCTCACGGCCGCCGTCTGCCAGCGCGTCGATCGCCAGACGGTGAGGGCGGAAAGGATGGCGGCAAGCGCGATGCCGGCAAAAACGACCGGCGTGCCCGCCTTCAAGATGGCGCGGGCGCCCACGATGTTGTCGAAGATCGTCGCCTGGATCTCAACGCCTGCGACCAGCCGCCCGGTGTGCACCGTATAGGAGGTCGCAAAGGCGTCCGCGCCGCCGTGGTTGATCTCCGGGGCGTTCTGCAGGCTGAGGCCGACGATGACGACGCGGTCGCGGAAGAAGTCCTTCGGCAGGAAATTGTCCGGGTCGAGCGCCTGGTAATAGGAGACCGTGGGATAGCTGCGGGCGGGGCCGAAGGACTGCACCAGCCAGTCGCCTTGGGGCAGCGCATGGGGGCGGCCAGCGATACGGGCGAGTTCACGGGCGAAGCCGTCCTCGTAGCGCGGCAGCTCGCGGAAGGTGCCGTCGCCACCAAGCGAGATCGAGGCGAGGCCGGTGACCGCACCCGCGGCGGAAAAGGCGGGAAGCGGCGTGGTGCGCACCAGCTGTTCGGCCTGCGGTGTGACGATCAGGCTTTCGTCGCCGGCGAGAACCACGTCGGCACCAAGCGCTGCGGCAAGAGCCGCGTCGCGTTCGGGCGCGGACGGTTCGGCAAAGATGATGTCGAGCCCGATCGCCTTGGCGCCGGCTGCGCGCAGCGCCTCGACCAGGCGTGCGTGAATGTCGCGCGGCCAGGGCCATTGCACGTTGATCTCGGCCAGCGAAGGCTCGTCGATCGCAACGACGATCGGGCTGTCGGCGGGCGGAGCGGGATCGTCGAAGGTGGACAGATAGTCGAAGCTTCTGAGCTCCTGCAACGACCAGAACGGGAAGCGCGTGAGCGTCGAGACCATGGCGATGGTCATGACGGTCAGGAGGACGAGCCGCAGCGTGCGGCCGATCCGCTGCGTTCCGTTCACGCCAGTCACCTCGTGCTTTGTGGCGCTGCCGCTCATCAGAAGCGAACTTTGACGGTGCCCTTAAAGCTCCGTCCCCAGCCGGGAATGCCCGTCGCGACGTCGAAATCCTCGTCCAACAGGTTGAAGGCGGCAAGGCTCAGTTCGAAGCGCTTGTCGAACGGTTCCCACGTCACGCTGGCGTCGAGCGTCCAGAAGGCGTCGAGTTTCTGTGGGAAGAGGTAGAGGTCGTCGGTCTCGTCTTCAGTGCCGCGATTGGAGACGAGAAATGTTTCGTTGCCGAGGCGTGTGCCGATATAGTTCGCAGCCAGCGTTGCCTTGACGTTCGCCTCGTTCACCCAGGTGAGCGCGACCTGTCCTGCCCATTCCGGCAGGAAGGGAAGGGAGCTACCGTCATCCAGACTGTTTCGATCCTGGTTTTCGGAATCGATGTAAGCGAGCGTTGTCGATAGGCCGAAGCCGTTGCCGATATGCACATTGGAGGTAACGCTGGCGCGGTCGATACGACCGTCCGCTAGCGTTACCGGGCCGGGATCCAGAAAATATTGCCAGGTGGTCGGATAGGATATGCCGAAGTTCCCCAGATCCTGATGCTGGAAATCGACGGCCGTAAACAGCCAGTCGTTCCATTCAGCATCCCAGCGGGCAGCGATCGTGTCGGTCGAGCCATCGACTGCCAAGCCATTCTGGTTCGGCTGCAAGCCGACTGTGGTTACCGGCGCAAGCGTGTTCAGGTCGTAGTCGTAGCTTTGTCCGATGTAGGCCAGTCTGAGCCACTGCCCATCCGCCGGGGAATACGCAATACCTGCGCGGGGATCGACACGCCGTCTGTCCGTGTCGTCGCCATGTGCATAGCTGCCGAACAGGCCGTACTCGGCACGGAGCGACGCGTTGATGTCGTGAAGCACATCCACATAAAGGCGGCCGTAGTCGATAGACGACTCGGCTTTCTCGCTGCCCGTACCGTCGTCCGTTGCCTCAGCCGTTGCCTTGACCACCCCGCCTTCGATGCCATAGCGCAAGGTAAGGTTTTCAATCGCGATCGTATGGTTGATCGCGCCTATGTAACTCGTCTCGGTGGCGTCGAACGAGCTGCGCGCTGTAATTGGCAGATCAAAGGTGGAGGTCTGAACATCGCTGGCGCTGGTGTCCTTGTAGAAAAACGCCGTGTTGACGACGTTCTCAAAGCTGATCGTATGGCTCCAGCCGATGCCGGCAGCAGTCGATTTAAGCTGCTCGTCTCTGCCAAGCGTGAACGGGATTGAACCGAACCATAGCGGAAGACCAAAATTATACCGTGAATTCAGATCGAACTGGTTATCGAAATGTTGTCCGTAGAGGACGATCCGGTCGGCTGGTGTGGGTGTTGCAGTAAGGTAGCCGTAGCCGTTGACCAGCTCCGTCGCGCCTTCATACTCGGTGTCAAAGAGACGGCTGTCCCCTGCAACTGGTGTCTTTATCCATTCAAGATCGACGTAACTGCTGACCGGGAACGGCCAGTTGGCAAAGCTGCTCCAGCTGCCCTCGTAGATCGGCCGGGAGTCGCCGTTATAGGTCGAGATGCCATAGCCGAGTTCGACTTCCGAGAAGGGGTAACGGATGTAGTATGGCCGGGCGGAAGGCCCTGCCAGCATGTGCGGGTCGTACAGCAGGCCCTGCATGAAGGATGAGAAAGTATACTTGTTCTGGGTCGGCTCGATGCCGTCGCTGCCGTAAAGGTAGTTGTTCAGGAACGGATTGACGCTGCCGCGCAGCGTCTGATCGACGTACGACATGCCGGAAAAGGGATCGAAGGTGATGTCGCCGTAGTACTGGCCCCAGGCGTTCAGGCCCTGCAGGCGGAAGGCGTTGTTGAGCGTCGAGCCGGCGTCATGGTTGAAGCTGATCGCGGCGTGGTCCGATCCGATAGCGCGCAGCCGTCGCATGTATTCCTGGGCGGCGGCGATGGCGCCGTCGGAATCGTACTCGTCCATCGCGATGCTCGCCCGCAGCGAGGGGACGACGGGATCGTTCGGATCGAGCCGGTCGGCATTGTCGAGCGCCTGCTGCGCGGCGATGCGATTGCGTTGCTCCTGATGCGCGACCGCCAGCAGGAGTTGCCCCTGCGCATAGGCGGGGTTTGCGACCGTGCCCGCCAGCAGATCCTCGGTCGCCTTCTCAAGTTCGCCTGTCGCAAGGTGATAACGTCCGCGTGCGATCAGGGCGAGATCAAAACCTGGATCGACTGCCATGGCACGATCGATTTCGTTTTTCGCCAGCCGCACCCGGTCCTGATTGAGGTAGACATATGCCAGATTGGCGCGAGGGATGGGATCCTCGGGATCGAGTTCGATCGCGCGTTTGAGCGCCTTCTCGGCGGACTGCCAGTCGCCGCGTGCATCCTGGGCGTTGCCGAGATCGTTCCACAGCGTGCCCCAGCCGGGCGCCACCTTCAGTGCCGTTTCGAGGGTGGCGATGGCGGCATCGGTGTCGCCTTCTATGCCGCTTTGATAGCGTGAAAGGCTCCACAGCGCGATCGGCTGGTTCGGATCGAGCGCCAGCGCACGGCCCATCGCCTCCTTCACCTGTTCGCGATCGTTGATGATGAAGGCGAAGGCGGAGCGGTATGCCGGCAGCGACGGGTCGTCCGGATACCGCTGTTCGGCCTCCTTCAGAACATCGAGGCTCGCGCGGATGTTTTCGAGGAAGCCCGCCGCATAGGCCTCGGCGAAGGCGCCGTTGGGGCCGGTGACCGGGCTTGGCTGCTTTTCGAGGCGGTCGGGGTTTGCCAGGGCACGGGCGAAGTAGCCGCCGAAGTCGGCGACGCTGCCGCGTTTCGGATCAAGTCCCGGCCGGGCACGGGCGAACAGGCGCGCGGCATCGGAAAAGCGGCGTTCGGCGCCGGCGACCATGGCATCCATCAGGTCGAGGCGGGCGCGCTGGGTGGCGGAAAGCGTCATGGCGCGCGCCCGGTCCAGCGAAGCCATCGCCCTCTGGCGGCCCTCCAGCGTGAACTGCGCTTCGGCAAGCGTCAGCCAGTCCTCGGCGCTGCGGCTTTCTTCCGGCTTTTGTTCAAGGCCGTCGATCGTCCGGCGCATTTCCTGCGCCGTCAGCGGGGAGGGCTGCATGTAGACGAATGCGTCGCGCAGCGGCAGATAGAAGAGCATCTGCTCGCGGTCGTCGGAGTTGACGACGATGACCTTCTGCGGCGCCTGGCCGATTCTGGCGACGGCGGCCTCGCCCTGGCGGACCTGCACGCTGCCCTGGGCGTTCACCAGTTCCACCGTGCCTTCCATCACCACCAGTGAGGTCTTGTCGCCGTCGACGGTGAGCGACCAGTCGGTGCCGCGGATGGCGGCGGCGGCCGCCGGCGTGTCGATCTTCAGCCCCTGGCCGCCGCGCTGGGCGCGGGCCCAGATAGTTCCACTCTGCAGGTCGAGCACGGTATCGCCCGCAGCCCCCATCTGCCGCACCAGCAGCGAGGAGTTGCGGCCGAGGCGGATCTGGGTGTGGTCGGCAAACAGGACGGCGAGCTGGCCGACCGCGTTGGTGCGCAATTCGTCGCCGATCAGAAGATCCTGGTTGAGGTCGACGTGGCGCCAGTTGCTGACGTCGAAGAAGCGGACCTCCTCGCCCGTCTTGCGCGCGATGACGGAGCCGGCAGTGGGGGTGGCGCGCGGAATCGGATCGCCGAGAGCAGCCGTATGCCCCAGGGCGACAAGAAACGGCAATGCCGCTATTGTCCTCCAGCCAGTCCCCATCTTCATGCGCCAAGAACTGACAGGCACGGCGAAATTGTCAAGCCGGCCCGGCGGGGCTGCTTGCTTTTGTCCGCGACTGTATTAACACGGAAACACATGTTGGCGGGGGCAGTCAGTATTTGGCCATGAGTAATCCGGAGAACTCGCTCTCGATCGAGCACTTCAATCATGTAAAGAAAATCAACGACGTCTTCTACGACCAAGTGAAGTCCGCAGACCAGAAGGCGGCCTACATCTTTACATTCATGCTTGCATTCCTGATGTGGTCGGCCGAGGGGCAGGGCGTGTTTCGCTGGGCCCGCTATACGGAGAGCAACCTTCTCTGGGGGATCGTGTCGGCGGTGCTCGCCGCGTCGATCGTGTTCACGATCGTCAGCGCGATTCTCGTCGTCCTGCCCCGCAGGGCCGAGCGCGGCACGTCGCTGTTCTGGGGCGCGTGGAAGGAGCAGCGCAAGAGGCTGGTGGAGGCCAGCGATGCGGCCGACATGGCCTATCTTTTCAAGGAGTATCTGGACAATGCCGACGTGCTGGCCCAGATCGCGCAGGACAAGTACCGGATGGTCCGCTTCGCCTTCCGCGGCCTCTTGATCACCGTCCTGACCTACGTCGTGCTGCTGCTGCTGCGCCAGTAGCCGCGCGACCCGCGCGTCCCGGCCTGGTCAGGCAAATTGGTTCGGCAGGCGGGCCGCCTCAGGCGGCCAGCATCTTGTTGACCTCGTCGACGAGGTCGCGCAGGTGGAAGGGCTTGGAAAGGACCTTGGCGTCCTTGGGAGCCTTCGAGTCCGGGTTCAGAGCCACGGCAGCGAAGCCGGTGATGAACATCACCTTCAGGTCCGGGTCGAGCTCGGTCGCCCGGCGCGCCAGCTCGATGCCGTCCATCTCCGGCATGACGATGTCCGTCAGAAGCAGGGAGAACGGCTCCTCGCGCAGCCGGTCGTAGGCGCTCGCACCATTGTCGTAGGAGGTGACCTTGTAGCCGGCGCGCTCGAGCGCCTTCACGAGGAAGCGGCGCATGTCGTTGTCGTCTTCGGCGAGGAGGATCTTGGAACTCATGTGGTGGGGGCCGTTACTGCTGGTTGTCGTGCCTTTTCGGCGGTTCTGTCACGAAAAACGATTCGGGTAAAAATCCGGTGAACGGGATGGCACCTGAATCGCTGCGTCGTCGCGACTATGGACACGGGCGCGCGCCGCTGGCAACATACAGCACGTCGCGATTTTGTCACATGGTAAAGGACCGAAATGGCCCCGGAATTCAGCGAGAAAGGCCTCTTCGAGGTTCTGGAGCCGGCTTCGCAGACCCTTCCGCTGGTATTCAACTCCCCTCATAGCGGGCGTGCCTATCCACAGGGATTTGTCAGCGACTCGCGGCTGGACGCACTTTCCATCCGCCGCTCGGAGGATCATTTCGTCGATGAACTGTTCCAGGCGGCGCCGGCGCTGGGCGCGCCGATGCTGCTGGCGCACTTCCCGCGCGCATTCCTCGACGTCAACCGCGAACCCTACGAACTCGATCCGCGCATGTTCGAAGGTACGCTGCCGCCCTATGCCAATGTCAGCTCGATGCGGGTGGCCGGCGGTCTCGGCACGGTGCCGCGAGTGGTTGCGGAAAACATGGAGATCTACCAGCGCCGCATGCCGGTCAGCGAGGCGCTCGACCGGATCGAGACCATCTACAAGCCGTACCATACCTGCCTGCGCAGCCTGATCGTGCGCACGCATCTCCGGTTCGGCTTCGCCGTGCTCGTCGATTGCCATTCGATGCCCGGCAACATCCGCATCGCAGGCGGGCAGCGGCCGGATTTCATCATCGGCGACCGCTACGGCACGAGTGCTGCCGGCGACCTGTCGCGCGCGGTGGTGCGACTGTTCGAGGACATGGGCTTCGTCGTGGCGCGCAACAAGCCCTATGCGGGCGGCTTCATCACCGAGCACTACGGCCGGCCCGCCAAGGGGCTGCATGCCTTGCAGATCGAGGTCAATCGCGCGCTCTACGTTGACGAGACGACGCTTCAGAAGAAGCCGGAATTCGACGCGGTGCAGGCGGGCATCAGCTGGGCCCTTTCCCAGTTTGCGGGCTACGTCGAGAAATATGCCTCCGACAGCGCGCTCGCGGCGGAATGACTTTCCCAGCCGGGTCTAAACGCTGATCTTGAAAGCCGGACGCTGCGACCGTTCCCCTGCGGTCAAAAAAAACCGCGCTCGACGCGCGGTTAAGTCTAGGGAGGAAACACCCAAGGAGGGTATTACAGTCACGAGTGACTGTAGCTAGACGTTAATATTGCGCTGCACAAATGTCAAGCACTTCCGATCGCGTGCCATAAAATAGGCAATTCGCCGAAAAGGCCCTGAAAATGCAGCCGGGCTTCGATCCGTATTCAGCGTGAAACGCGCCTGCGGTTCCGTTTTGCCGCTTCATGCTCTATGGACGTGCCGACTTCCACCCGAACAACGAGAGTGCCATGCTTCCCGATCGCGCCTTCTTCGATCTACTTGCCGATGCCGCCAAGGCCGAGACGCTGCCGCGGTTTCGCGTCGGCGCCGATGTGGTCAACAAGGAGGCGAAGGGCTTCGACCCGGTCACCGAGGGCGACCGCGCGGCCGAGGCTGCGATCCGCGCGCTGATTGAGAAGCAATTTCCCGAGCACGGCATTCTGGGCGAAGAGCACGGGTCCGTCGGGCTCGACCGCGAATATGTCTGGGTCATCGATCCTATCGACGGCACGCGTGCCTTCATTTCAGGCGTTCCCGTCTGGGGCACGCTGATCGGGCTCTACCGCAACGGCCGGGCGGTGATGGGACTGATCGACCAGCCGTTTACGGGCGAGCGTTATTTCGCCGACGGCACGCAATCCCTCTACAGCGGACCGGAGGGCAGGCGGGTGTTGTCGACCCGGGCCTGCGAACGCCTCTCGGACGCCATCATGTTCACGACCTCGCCGCATATCTTCGACGCGGCCGACCGCCAGCGCTATGATGTGGTGCAAGAGAAGGTCCGGCTGTTCCGTTATGGCGTGGATTGCTACGCCTACGCGCTTTTGGCAGCCGGCCATGTCGACCTGGTGGTCGAGTCCGCGCTGAAGGCCTATGACGTCGGCGGGCTCATCCCCGTCATCGAACAGGCGGGCGGCATCATCACTGACTGGGACGGCGGCCGTGCCGAGATGGGGGGACGCGTCATCGCCGCGGGCAGCCGCGCCGTGTACGACGAGGCGATGGCGCTGCTGCGCGGCTGATGCCGCCGCTGAGGCTGGATGCCCGCCCATCCATCAACCTCGGCCTCGCCTGCGGCAATTGCCCCGTCGCTGCGAGATGCCGCCTCAGGCTTCGAGCGCTCCATGTTCGGCCAGGCTTCCAGGGATGAAGGCCTCGATCGCAGCCATGGCCTGCGCGCGATATCGGTCGGCCTCGCTGAAGAGCTCGTGGCGGGCGCCGTCGATCTCGATCAGGCGGCCTGCGCGAAATTTCCGGGCCAGATCATTGATTGCGGCGCGCGGTACGATCGGATCTGCGGTCGGGCACAGAAGCAGCGTCGGGATGCGGATCCGCGTCAGGTGTTCCTGGCGGGAGACGCGCGCGATGGCGCCCAGCGTTTCCTTCAGCCATCGCGCCGTCGGCTGGCCGAGGGAGAGATCGGGAAAGGCGTCGCAGATCGCCTGGTTGCGCTCATAGCGGCGGCGGTCGGCGGTCAGGACGTTGCCTTCGAAAGGCTGGGCTGAGGGGTGCTTGCGGAAGGTGCGGCCGCCGAGCAGGAAGAGGCTTGCGGTATTGGCGATCAGGGTGATCGAGCGCTGGCTCATGACCTGCCCGGCCAGCGCCACGAACGGTGCCGCAAGCGCCATGCGATCGATGCGGCTTTCCAGCTCCGGCGCCTGCGACAGCGCCACGAGCGCGCCCATCGAATGGGCGACGATATAGAAAGGCAGGCGGGTATCGGGAAGGACAACCTGCTCGAGAAACTGCTTGAGGTCGGCCTCGTAGTCCGAGAAACGGGCCACGTGTCCGCGTCTTTGGTCGCTGAGCATGCGCCCGGAGCCGCCCTGGCCGCGCCAATCGAAGGTGGCCACCCAAAGGCCACGGGCGGTGAAATCCCGGATCGTCTCGAAATACTTCTCGATGGTTTCGCTGCGTCCCTGCAGAAGGACGATCGTGCCCTTGGCCTCGCGCGCGGCCGAGCGGAATACCGCATAGCGGATCTTCACGCCGCCCTTGCCTTCGAAAAAGCCGGAGAAGTGGTTGTCGGGAACGGGATTGTCGGGAGTGGCGTAGAGCGGTTCGTCCATATCCGGCCTGGTTCGGCATACGATTGTCTGCAAAGGGTAGGGGCTCGGGTTTGCGCCGTCAAAGAAAAAAGCCGGCTGCGCGGGACGCGGGTAACGTCTGCGCATGCCGGCGAATTTGGCTGGGGCGGAAGGGACGTTTCACCCCAGCCACGAAAGGTTCGCTTTCGATGATCCTGTTCTAGAGGGCGCTGCCTGAACGCAAACGGAAGGGCGCGTTCATGGCGCATTCAGCCGAAAGGCAAATGTACGCGCGGGGTCTTGAAGCCGCAAAATTGCGTCACCATCTGGATAATGCGGGCGCCGGAAGGGTCCGCAAGAGGCAAGCACCGCCAAACGGGGTGCTGCCTGCAGCAAACGGGCCGCCGCCTTCAGAAATCGGTTGCGGCTTATTCGACAGCAACTCGTCGCTCACAGGAGGACACCATGCGTCATTTCGATTTCTCCCCCCTCTATCGTTCCACGGTCGGCTTCGATCGCCTGTTCACGATGCTGGACAGCCTCGGTCAGCCGGACCAGGGCCAGAGCTATCCGCCCTACAACATCGAGCGGACCGGCGATAACGCCTACCGCATCACCATGGCCGTTGCCGGCTTCGACGAAAGCGAGCTTTCGATCGAGGCGCGCGAGCACGTGCTCACGGTCAAGGGCGAAAAGGCCGACGAGGCCGCAGACCAGGCCCAGTATCTCTACCGCGGCATTGCAAAGCGGGCCTTCGAGCGCCGTTTCCAGCTTGCCGATCACGTCGAGATCCGTGGCGCGCAGCTGAAGAACGGCCTGCTCCACATCGATTTCGTCCGCGAGATCCCGGAAGCCGCCAAGCCGCGCAAGATCGAGATCACGCCTGTCGCCCGCGAGACCAAGCAGATCGAGGCCCAGACCGCCTGACCTTCGGTCGCGGATGACTGAAATTGCGACGGCGCCCGAGAGGGCGCCGTTTTGTTTTGGCTTTCCGTTTCGCCTTCAGGCCGTGGCAGCCGCGGCCGAAAGAGCTTCCTTTTGCCGCCGACGTTCAGCGTATTTCTGGGCGATGACGGCGCAGGCCATGAGCTGGATCTGGTGGAACAGCATCAGCGGAAGCACGATCGCGCCGATCGACTGGCCCGCAAAGATGGCGTTGGCCATGGGTACGCCGCTGGCAAGCGACTTTTTCGATCCGCAGAACACGATGGCAATCTCGTCCTCCTTGGAAAAGCCCAGCAGCCGGCTGCCGAAGAACGTTATCAGCAGCACGGTGACGAGAAGGGCGATGTCGACGACGACGACCGTCGCGATGTCTGTCGCCGAAAAGGCCTGCCAGATCCCCTCGACGACGGCCTCGGAGAAGGCCAGGTAGACGACCATCAGGATCGAGCCGCGATCCACCGGTGAAAGCAGCTTCTTCTTCGCGCGTATCCAGTTGCCGATCCAGGGCTCCAGAAGCTGGCCGAGCAGGAAGGGCGCCAGCAGCTGCAAAAGGATCTGCTGCAGCGCTGCCCAGGAGAAGCCGCCATGGCCGCCGACAGAGAGCAACAGCCCGACCAGCAGGGGCGTCAGGAACATGCCGAAGATGTTTGACGCGGACGCCGAGCAGATCGCCGCCGGCACGTTGCCGCCTGCCATGGAAGTGAAGGCGATGGAGGACTGCACGGTCGAGGGCAGCACACACAAAAACAGGATGCCGAGGTAGAGCGGCTGGGGCAGGTAGCTGTCGGGGATGAAGCCGATCGCAAGCCCGAGCAGCGGGAAGATCGCGAAGGTCGTCAGCAGGATCACCAGATGCAGGCGCCAGTGCAGGATGCCGGCCACCACCACGCCGCGCGACAGGCGCGCACCATGCAGGAAGAACAGCAGGGCGATCGCAGCGTTGGTGGCGATGCCGAAATAGTCGGCGGCGACGCCGTGTACCGGCAGCAACGTTGCCAGGATGACGGTGCAGACCAGCATGATGGTGAACTGGTCGGGCAGAAAGCGCTTCATGGTCAGGATCCTTGGAAAATCGCGGTTTACTCCTCGCCCATCATGAAACAGAATGCAAACACTAACAGTTATCACGAATCTGGATAACCATGCTGAACCTGACCCACCTCAACAGCTTCGTCATGCTGCGCCAGACCGGAAGCTTCACCGCAGCGGCCGCCCGCCTCGGCGTCGGCCAGTCGACGGTGACGCAGCATATCCAGCGGCTGGAAAAGTCCCTGGGGTGCCAGCTCGTCCTGCGCGACACGCACCAGGTGCGGCTGACGGGCGAAGGGGAGGCGCTGCTCGGCTATGCGCAGGGCATGCTGGAGCTGGACGGCAAGGTCACAGCCCTTTTCGGTGAGGGGCGGCTTCGCGGGCGCTTGCGGCTCGGGGTTTCCGAAGATCTGGTAGCCAACCGCCTGACGGCCATTCTCGAGGATTTCGCCCGCCTGCATCCGCTTGTCGATCTGGAGCTGACGGTGGCGCTGAGCGCTGT
The DNA here is from genome assembly GCF_900220975.1 of Rhizobium subbaraonis. Taxonomy (GTDB): domain Bacteria; phylum Pseudomonadota; class Alphaproteobacteria; order Rhizobiales; family Rhizobiaceae; genus Mycoplana; species Mycoplana subbaraonis. The sequence goes on from NZ_OBQD01000003.1 coordinate 297,345, forward strand.
GCTCTACCAGATGCAGGACGTGGGCGAACTCGATCTGGTGCTGGCCAAGCGGCATCTCGGCGAAAGCCGTGGCCAGCTGCTTTATCGGGAACCGCTCGTCTGGCTGGCGCGCGACCCGGAGCTGATCCTGTCACGGGGCGGCGCGGTGCCGCTCCTGACCTTTCCCGCTCCAAGCATCACCCGCAGGGCCGCACAGGAGGCGTTGGATCGGGGACAGGTCCCCTGGCGGATCGTGTGCACATGCGGCAGCCTGAGCGGGCTGACGGCTGCCGCGCGCGCCGGCATGGGCATTCTGGTCCAGCCGCGCAGCATGGCGCCGCCGGGCTTGAAGGAATTCACCGCGGGACGGTTGCCCCGGCTCGACGACGTGGAGTTCGTGCTGGTGCCGAGCCGCAACGCGGATGCTGCGCTGACGGCGGCGCTTTCGCGCCTGATCGTTGCCCGCATCGCGCCGTCCGCTCATCAGTAGGCGTCATTCCCCCGTGCAGATCGACAGGAAGGCGTCCACTTCCCGGGCCGTCGTCGCATAGCTCGTGACAAGCCGGATCATCGTCTCGTCGGTTGCGAGTTCGTCCTTGATCGCAGCGGTTGCGGGCCAGTCGTAGAAGACGGCCCCCTGATCTCGCAGCGCCCGAAGCCTTGCGTTCTTGAGGATCGCGAACACTTCGTTGGAGCCTGTCGGCCAGGCGAGGCGCGCGTCGTGCGTCGAGACGAGCCCCGCGGCCAGCCGGGACGCCATGGCATTGGCATGCCGGGCAAGCTCCAGCCACAGCCCGTCGCGCAGATAGGCGTCGAACTGCGCGGCTATGAAACGCGATTTCGAAAACAGCTGCGCGGAACGCTTGCGCAGGTAGTGCATCTCGCGGGCGCGGCCAGGATCGAACAGGACCAGAGCCTCGGCGCACCAGCAGCCGTTCTTGGTGCCGCCGAAGGACAGGATGTCGACGCCGCGCTTCCAGGTCATTTCGGCCGGTGTGGCGCCGAGCGTGACGAGCGCATTGGCAAAACGGGCGCCATCCATATGCAGCGGCAAGCCCGCCTTGCGTGCGACCTCGCCGATGGCGCCGATCTGGTCGAGCGAATAGACGGTTCCGGCTTCCGTTGCCTGGGTGATCGTGACGGCGACGGGCTGGCCGCCATGAACGACGCCTGGCGGGAAGCGGGCGATGGCCGTCGCCAGGGCGTCGGGCGCCATCCTGCCCTGCGGGCCTGTCACGGGCACGAGCTTCGCGCCGCTTGTGAAAAATTCGGGGGCGTTGCACTCGTCCATGTTCACATGGGCTTCGGCATGACAGAAGATCTGGCCGCCGGGTCGGTTGCAGCTTGCAAGCGCCAGCGAATTGGCCGCGGTACCGGTGCCGACGAAGAAGACGGCGACATCGCGCTCGAAGATTTCGCTGAAGCGGTGCTCCACCTTCTTGTCGAGTTCGCTTGCGCCATAGGCCGGTGCGTGGCCCTCAGCGGCTTCGGCAAGGCCGCGCACGATGTTCGGATGGGCGCCGGCCCAGTTGTCTGAGGCAAAATGCATGTAAAAGATCCCGGTCGCGCCGGCTCCGCTTCTCGTCGATGTCAGGCGACCATAGCCCAGCGGCCCGCGCGTTCAACCGGTTTGGCGGGGCGGGAGCGGTTGTGGAAGATTTTGAAATTATATGACTCCACGGAATTGCTGGGCGTAATAAAATTTCAAAACCCGTGAAAGGCTGGCAATCTTTCGTCCCGCAATGCTATTTATTTGTCTGAACGCCCTTGCGACGGTTCTGTCTTTCTGGCATAGAGCCAATGAAATAGGACAGTCTTGCTGTCCTATTTCGGTCAGGGGGCCGACGAAAGCCGGTTTTTCGCGCAAGCGCGATGCCGGCGAATGCGCCTGCGGTGCGGATCGGATTTCGATCGGCGGCAGGGCGGACGGGACGGTCACTGATGTCGAAGCCCTGTCGGCCGGACGTCATTTGCCGCTGATAGGGTTCATGCAACGAACATGCCCGCGGGGCCGGATTGCAAGGATGCAGCTGGTCGGCACGCGGGCAAAAGCCTGCCCGCAGTATCCGGGCCACAGGAGGGAAGACGATGTCGGATTTCGCATCGAAGAGTTTTGGTCCTGACCGCGCGCAAAAGGCTGCGACGGACGCCAAAGCGACGGCGCGACGAGCCGGTCTTCCCAAAAGGCAGGGTCTCTATGATCCTCGCAACGAGCATGACGCCTGCGGCGTGGGCTTCGTCGCGCATCTCAAGGGGCAGAAGTCGCACCAGATCGTCCGCGACGGCCTCTTCATGCTCGAAAACCTCACCCATCGCGGCGCGGTCGGCGCTGATCCGCTGATGGGCGATGGCGCGGGCATTCTCGTCCAGATTCCGGATCGCTTCTTCCGCGAGGAAATGGCCAAGCAGGGGATCACCCTGCCGAAGGCCGGCGAATACGCGGTCGGGCACATCTTCATGCCGCAGGACGAGACGCTGATCGCCCATTTCAAGAAGGTGATCGCCGATGTCGTCGCCGAAGAGGGCCAGGTCCTGCTCGGCTACCGTGACGTGCCGGTCGACAATGCATCCCTGTCCAAGGCGCCTGACATTGCCGCGACCGAGCCGCGCCATGTGCAGATCTTCGTCGGTGCCGGCCGCGACGCCGCGACCACGGCCGAGTTCGAGCGCCGCCTCTTCACGCTGCGCAAGGTGATCTCCAACCGCATCTATGACGAGTACGAGGGCGAGGAGAGCGGATTCTACCCGGTTTCGCTGTCGTCTTCGACGATCGTCTACAAGGGCATGTTCCTGGCCTACCAGGTCGGCGCCTACTACAAGGACCTTGCCGATCCGCGCTTCGAAAGTGCCGTCGCACTGGTGCACCAGCGTTTCTCGACCAACACCTTCCCGTCGTGGAAGCTGGCCCATCCCTACCGCATGGTCGCCCACAACGGCGAGATCAACACGCTGCGCGGCAACGTCAACTGGATGGCCGCCCGCCAGGCTTCGGTCTCCTCGCCCCTGTTCGGCGACGACATCACCAAGCTCTGGCCGATCTCCTACGAGGGGCAATCGGACACGGCCTGTTTCGATAACGCGCTCGAGTTTCTGATCCGCGGTGGCTATTCCATGGCGCATGCGGTGATGATGCTGATCCCGGAAGCCTGGGCCGGCAACCAGTTGATGTCGTCCGAGCGCAAGGCGTTCTACGAGTATCATGCCGCGCTGATGGAGCCGTGGGACGGTCCTGCCGCCGTGGCGTTTACCGACGGCAAGCAGATCGGCGCGACGCTCGACCGCAACGGCCTGCGTCCGGCCCGCTACATCGTTACCGACGACGACCGCGTCATTCTCGCCTCCGAAGCGGGCACGCTGCCCGTCAAGGAAGAGAACATCGTCCGCAAGTGGCGCCTGCAGCCGGGCAAGATGCTGCTGATCGACATGGAGAAGGGCCGCATCATTTCCGACGAGGAAGTGAAGCACGAGCTGGCCGCCAAGCATCCCTACCGCGAATGGCTGGACAACACCCAGCTGATCCTCGAGGAGCTGCGGCCGGTCGAGCCGCGCGCGCTGCGCCGCGACGTCTCGCTGCTCGACCGCCAGCAGGCCTTCGGCTACACGCTCGAGGACACCAAGCTCTTGATGTCGCCGATGGCGACGACGGGGCAGGAGGCTATCGGTTCGATGGGGACCGACACGCCGATCTCGGCGATGTCGGACAAGACCAAGCTGCTCTACACCTATTTCAAGCAGAACTTCGCCCAGGTCACCAACCCGCCGATCGACCCGATCCGCGAGGAACTGGTGATGAGCCTTGTTTCCTTCATCGGTCCACGGCCGAACATCCTCGACCATGAGGGTGCGGCCCATGCCAAGCGCATGGAAGTGCGTCAGCCGATCCTGACCAACGGGGATCTGGAGAAGATCCGCTCGATCGGTCATACGGAAGATCGCTTCGACACCAAGACGCTCGACTTCACCTACGACATCTCGCGCGGGGCGGAAGCCATGCCGGAGATGCTCGACCGACTGTGCGAGCGCGCCGAGGCGGCTGTGAAGGGCGGCTACAACATCATCGTGCTCTCCGACCGCCAGATCGGCCCGGACCGCGTCGCGATCCCGGCGCTGCTGGCAACGGCTGCCGTCCACCATCACCTGATCCGCAAGGGGTTGCGCACCTCGGTCGGTCTGGTGGTGGAATCGGGCGAGCCGCGCGAGGTGCACCATTTCTGCCTGCTCGCCGGCTACGGCGCGGAAGCAATCAATCCCTATCTCGCCTTCGACACGCTCACCGACATGCACAAGAAGGGCGAGTTCCCGAAGGAGGTCGATGAGGGCGAAGTCGTCTATCGCTATATCAAGGCGGTCGGAAAGGGCATCCTGAAGGTCATGTCCAAGATGGGCATCTCGACCTACCAGTCCTATTGCGGCGCGCAGATTTTCGACGCCATCGGCCTGTCCTCGGCGCTGGTCGACAAGTACTTCTTCGGCACCGCGACGACCATCGAGGGCATCGGGCTGGAAGAGATCGCCAAGGAAACGGTTGCCCGCCACAAGGCCGCCTTCGGTCGCGATCCGATCCTTGCCAACACGCTCGAGATCGGCGGGGAGTATGCCTTCCGTATGCGCGGCGAGGACCATGCCTGGACGCCCGACGTCGTTGCCTCGCTGCAGCATGCGGTGCGCGGCAACGCACAGGATCGTTACAAGGAGTTCGCCGAAATGGTGAACGCCTCGGCCCTGCGCATGAACACCATCCGTGGCCTGTTCTCGCTCAAGGATGCGTCCGCCTGGGGTCGCAAGCCGATCCCGGTCGAGGAGGTCGAATCCGCAGCCGACATCGTCAAGCGCTTCTCAACGGGCGCGATGTCCTTCGGCTCGATTTCGAGAGAGGCGCATACGACGCTTGCGATTGCCATGAACCGGATCGGCGGCAAGTCGAACACCGGCGAAGGCGGTGAGGAAGCCGACCGTTACACCCCGCTTGCCGACGGTTCGATGAACCCGGAGCGTTCGGCGATCAAGCAGGTTGCTTCCGGCCGCTTCGGCGTGACCACCGAGTACCTGGTCAATGCCGACATGCTGCAAATCAAGGTGGCGCAGGGCGCCAAGCCCGGCGAGGGCGGCCAGCTGCCCGGCCACAAGGTCGATGCGACGATCGCCAAGACCCGGCACTCGACGCCGGGCGTCGGCCTGATCTCGCCGCCGCCGCACCATGACATCTATTCGATCGAAGACCTGGCGCAGCTGATCTACGACCTGAAGAACGTCAACCCGCAAGCCGACGTCTCGGTCAAGCTCGTCTCGGAAGTGGGTGTCGGCACCGTGGCTGCCGGCGTCGCCAAGGCGCGCGCCGACCACATCACCGTATCCGGCTTCGACGGTGGCACCGGCGCCTCGCCGCTGACCTCGCTGAAGCATGCGGGCTCGCCCTGGGAGATCGGCCTTGCCGAGACCCATCAGACGCTGGTGCTGAACGGCCTGCGTTCGCGCGTCGCCCTGCAGGTCGACGGCGGCCTGAAGACCGGCCGCGACGTGATTGTCGGCGCGCTGCTGGGGGCCGACGAGTTCGGCTTTGCGACCGCGCCTTTGATCGCGGCCGGCTGCATCATGATGCGCAAGTGCCACCTCAACACCTGTCCCGTCGGCGTCGCCACGCAGGATCCGGTTCTGCGCAAGCGCTTCAAGGGAACGCCGGAGCACGTGGTCAACTACTTCTTCTTCGTTGCCGAGGAAGTGCGCGAGATCCTGGCCTCGCTCGGCGTGCGCAAGCTCGACGAGATCATCGGCCAGTCCGAACTTCTGGAGAAGGAACGGCTGATCACCCACTGGAAGTCGCAGGGTCTCGACTTCAGCCGCATCTTCCACAAGGTCGATGCACCGAAGGAAGCGACCTACTGGACGGAACGTCAGAATCATCCGATCCACGATATTCTCGACCGCACGCTGATCGAAAAGGCGAGGCCGGCGCTCGAAAGCAAGACGCCGACCGCCTTCGAGGTGGACATCAAGAACGTCGATCGTTCGGTTGGCGCGATGCTGTCCGGTGAGGTCGCCAAGCGTTACGGCCACAAGGGTCTCAAGGACGACACCATCACGGTGCGCCTGAACGGCACGGCCGGACAGTCGTTCGCCGCCTTCCTGGCGCGCGGCATCACCTTCGACCTCGTGGGCGCCGGCAATGACTATGTCGCCAAGGGCCTGTCTGGCGGAAGGATCGTCGTCCGTCCGCCGGAAACCTCGAAGACGGTTGCGGCGGAGTCCATCATCGTCGGCAACACCGTGCTCTACGGCGCGATCTCGGGCGAATGCTACTTCAACGGCGTGGCCGGCGAGCGCTTCGCCGTGCGCAACTCCGGTGCCGTGGCGGTCGTCGAGGGCGTGGGCGACCACGGCTGCGAATACATGACCGGCGGTGTCGTCGTCGTCATCGGCCAGACGGGCCGCAACTTTGCGGCCGGCATGTCGGGCGGCGTCGCCTACGTGCTGGACGAGGAAGGCGATTTCGCCCGCCGCTGCAACATGGCGATGGTCGAGCTGCAGCCCGTTCCCGAAGAAGACGACATGCTGGAGAAGCTGCACCATCACGGCGGCGACCTGATGCACAAGGGACGCGTCGACGTCTCCGGCGACATGACGCGACACGACGAGGAGCGCCTTTACCAGCTCATTTCGAACCACCTGCACTACACCGGCTCGAAACGCGCCAAGGACATTCTGGACAACTGGGCGGACTACCGTCCGAAGTTCCGCAAGGTCATGCCGGTCGAGTACCGGCGCGCGCTCGAGGAGATGGAGCGCATGAACATGGCCGAAGCGGCGGAATGAATGGCCGCACGGCCATCGTTCATCGGGTGATTTCCGTCGGCATCGCGGCCGCCGTCCCGGCGGCCGTCCTCTGGGTGAACGGCGAAATCGGTTTGGAATTCATCGTACTGGGCGCGGCAATCGGATTTGCCTACTGGTACTGGGGGCCCTCGGTCCCCCCGCTATGAAGTGAGGATTAAGCTCGTGGGTAAGGTTACAGGGTTTATGGAAATCGATCGGCAGGTCGCAAAGTACCAGCCGGCGTCGGATCGCATTCGCCACTTCCGCGAATTCACGATCCCCATGTCGGACCAGGAAGTCCAGAAGCAGGCGGCGCGCTGCATGGATTGCGGCATTCCCTACTGCCATGGCCCGACGGGATGTCCGGTGCACAACCAGATCCCGGACTGGAACGACCTCGTCTACAGCGGCAACTGGGAACTGGCGATCCGCAACCTGCATTCGACCAACAACTTCCCGGAGTTTACCGGCCGCGTCTGCCCCGCTCCTTGCGAGGAGGCCTGCACGCTGAACCTGGAGGACATGCCGGTCGCCATCAAGACCGTCGAGCAGGCGATCGCCGACAAGGCCTACGAGATGGGCTACATCGTGCCGCAGCCGGCGACGGTGAAGACCAGCAAGAAGGTTGCCGTCATCGGCTCCGGCCCGGCCGGCATGGCGGCAGCGCAGCAACTGGCGCGTGCCGGCCACGAGGTGCACGTGTTCGAGCGTGAATCCAAGCCCGGCGGCCTGCTGCGCTACGGCATTCCCGACTTCAAGATGGAGAAGAACTTCATCGACCGCCGCGTCGAGCAGATGCGTGGCGAAGGCGTCAACTTCCATTGCGGCGTCAATGTCGGCGTGGACAAGAAGATGGACGAGCTTCTGAGCGAGTTCGACGCCGTGCTCTATTGCGGCGGTTCGGAAACGCCGCGTGACGCAGGTATTCCGGGCGTGGAATTCGTGGGCGTTCACGACGCGATGCCCTACCTCGTCCAGCAGAACCGCCGCGTTGGCCGTGAGAACGTCGACAGCGTCGGCTGGCCTTCGGACCCGATCCTTGCCGGCGGCAAGCATGTCGTCGTCGTCGGTGGCGGCGACACGGCGTCGGACTGCGTCGGCACTGCCTTCCGTCAGGGGGCCGTGAAGGTCACCCAGCTCGACATTCGTCCCCAGCCGCCGGAAAAGGAAGACAAGCTCGCCGTCTGGCCTTTCTGGGCGACGAAGATGCGCACCTCGTCCTCGCAGGCCGAGGGTGCAGTGCGCGAATTCCAGGTGGGCACGCTCGAGTTCGTCAGCGACGAGGACGGCGTTCTGACGGGCGTCAAGTGCTGCCAGGTGGACGAGCGCCGCAAGCCGATCGCCGGCACGGAGTTCATCATCAAGGCCGACCTCGCCTTCATCGCCATCGGCTTCCGCGGCCCCTTCACCGACAGCGTCCTGAGGGACCTCGGTGACCGGCTGACGATCCATACCGACAAGCGCGGCTCCTCCAACGTCGTCGCGAACGAGCGCGACTACAAGACCTCGGTCGACAAGCTGTGGACGGCAGGCGACATCCGCCGCGGTCAGTCGCTGGTCGTCTGGGCGATCCGGGAAGGCCGTCAGGCGGCGCGTGCGATCGACGAAGAGTTGATGGGCTCGACCACCCTGCCGCGCTGAGCGAGCGGACCGGCAAGCCATCGAAAGAACCGACCCCGCAGCGCCTAGGCCTGCGGGGTCATGCTTTTGTGGCCGTCGCTCTCCCTCCATCGACGGGAATGTGCAGGGACGATGACGATAGTCCGTGTCGACGCGCAGCCCTCCGCATTCCGTCATCCCTGACTTGATCCGGGGTTTCAGCCGCGCCGCGTTGGCGGTGCGGAAAATGCTTCATCGCGCAAGGTCTTGCGCGACGGCATGCTGGATCAAGTCGGGCATAACGGAGAGGGGAGTGTTCAGTGCATATGGCGATGATGATCGTGTTGCCTGAGCGGCGCGCGCCTGCAAAGGCGGCAGCGTTCAGCTGGCAAAGGCAACGAGATTGCCGTCCGGATCGGCGACGATGATCGTCTTTGTGCCCCATTCCTCGGTGCGCAATGGCTGGTGGAACAGGGCGCCTGAGGCCTCGAACTCCGCGGCAAGCTGTTGGGCGTCCTCGACGATGATCGTGGCGCTCAGCGCGTCCTCCTCGCGGGCGCGGAATTCGGAATCAAACGGCAGGCGCTCCACATGCCGCAGGTTCATCTGCACCCCGTCGCGGAAGACCTGCGCATAATAAGGCGGGTCGCCATAAACGAAGGCGACGGTGAAGCCGAGCCTTTCGCCATAATATTCGCAGGCCGCCTCGATGTCGCTGACATACAGTTGCGGTTCGATTGCCAGGAATGTCGAGCGGCCGGGGGCTGCATTGTCATCTGCCATTTGTCAGTCCTGTTTTTGCGGAAGCCCCTGTTGGCGCAATCGCCGGGCGCAGCTTGTTCAATCTGAAATCGTCCACGCGGCCGGCCGGTGCCTCGGCGAATTCGCCCTTTTCTACCATGCGGTCGCGGGGGCTGCGGCCGCTTGCCCTATCCGGTTCCGCCCCGCCGAGCAGGACGAGGCCGCCGTCGAGCGTTGGGTCGGTCAGGCTGATCGGCTGGGTCTTCAGGATATCGGCCGGATCTGCGGGGGCGGTCACCAGCTGGTCGGAGACCGCTTCGCCGCCCTGCGGCTGTCCGTCGATCGTCATCGCATCGCCGAGAATCCGGCGAATGTCCTTTTCGACATAGAAGGCGAGCTTGCGCTTGCCGGCCTTGGTCATCGAGACGCCGTCGGAACCGCGCAGGCGAACCTGCTGACCGTTGATGTCGGAGCCGGTCACGACGTATTTGCCGTCCTCGTCGACGAAGCCGTCCCAGATGTCCACGAACGTGCCGCCGGCCTTTTCCACCGAGGCGCGATAGACCGTGTTGAAGGCGGACATGTCGGCCGTCATCGAGGCCGTCTGGAAGGCTGGCATGCCGACCCACAGAAGCGGCACGTCCTTCGCGCGGACGTCGGCTGCAAGCTTCGAGACGCGTCTTTCGTATTCCTCCGTCCAGGCATCGCTGCGGAACTTTTCCTTCACGCCGCCGGTGGTCATCATCTGGCGGTCGTTCGCCCCGACGCTGAAGACGACGACGGCCGGCTTGACCTCATCGATCATGGCCGGCAATTCCCGCTCCCAGTTGAAGTAGTCCTGCCGGACAAGGCCTGACGATCCGTTGGCGCGTGCGTCGATCGTCACGCCCGGCATCTGTGCGAAAGCCTCGGTCAGGCCGTCACCGATGCCGCTCGCGACGAAATCGCCGACGACGAGAACTTTGCGGGCGTCTGCGAGCTTTTCCACCGCAAGAGGGACCACGGGCGCTGCCACCTGGGGTGCCCTGGCTTTTGGTTTCGGCTTTTCGTTCCTGGCCTGGGAACGCCTCGGCTGCGGGCGCTGCTGCAGTTGCGGCTGTTGCTGTGCCTGTGGCCTGCGGCGGAAGCCGCCGAAGAGGAAGTCGAGGACGGAGCGTCGCTGCACGCGTTCCTGCGCCACCGCATCCGAATAGACTGCCGCCGGAGGCACGGCCATGGCCAGGCAGGTCAGAAGCAGAAGCAGATGGCGAATACGTCCCATGCGCGATGGGGCTCCTCTGGCGGTCGGGGCACGATCCGACGTTGTCATGGCGCGATCATGGCAAATTGCACCCGATCAGGAAAGCGCGGAGGCAAAAAACGACGGGCGCCGTTTGGCGCCCGCGGTCAGCATTGTCGGTTTTTGGTGGATTACTTCCGCAATGCCTGCAGGAGCTGCGTGCTCGGCTGGCCGTCCGCTGCCAGGCCAAGGCGGCTTTGCACGGCCTGGATGGCAGCCTTGGAGCCGGAGCCCAGGTTGCCGTCGACCTCGCCGTCATAATAGCCGAGTTCCTTCAGGCGCGACTGCAGCTCGAACTTCTCCGTGATATCGAGCGTACCCTCCGGGCGCGGCCAGCGCTGCTTGACCCCGCCATAGCCGGCGAGCTGATCTGCCAGCATGCCGACGCCCATAGCGTAGGAGTTGGAGGCGTTGTAGCGCTTGATGACGAAGAAGTTGCGCGTCATCAGGAAGGCGGGGCCGCTGGCGCCGGCCGGCATCAGCAGTTCGGCGCGGTCGCCGCCGGCCTTGAAGCCGCTGCCGCTCGGGCGCTTGAAGCCGAGCTTCTGCCACTGGGCCAAGGTCTTGGTCTGGCCCTCGTAGGCGCTGCCGCCGGACGGGACCATGACCTCGTAGCCCCAGGTCTTGCCCGGCTGCCAGCCGTTCTTGCTCAGGAGATTCGCCGCGGTCGCCAGCGCGTCCGGCACAGAATTCCAGATATCGCGGTGGCCGTTACCATCGGCATCGACGGCATAGAGCAGGTAGCTGGAGGGGATGAACTGGGTGTGGCCCATGGCGCCGGCCCAGGAACCGGTCATCTGAGCGGCAGAGATATCGCCATTCTGGATGATTTTCAGTGCGGCGATCAACTGGGTGCGGGCAAACTTGGCCCGTTTCGGGTCGCCGTAGGCAAGCGTCGCAAGCGCGCGCGGCACGTAGTGCAGCCTGTCTTCCTTGGCCAGGACGGCGCCATAGTTCGATTCCATCGACCAGATGGCGAGCAGCACGTTGCGATCGACGCCGTAGCGCTTCTCGACGGCGGCAAGCGTGCGCCCGTATTTATGGGCCATGTCCTGACCGATGCGGACGGTGTAGGGGTTTACGCGGGAATCAAGATAATCCCAGATCTTGTGCTTGAATTCCGGCTGGTAGGCCGCCTTTTCCAGAACGTCGCGATCAGGAGTCTTGACGCCCTTGAAGGCCTGTTGGTAGGTCGATTTCGAAATGCCGCTCTTTGCTGCCGTCGCATAAAAATTGGCGATCCATTGCTGAAAGCCGGCATCTGCACGTGCAGCCGTCGGAGCGAGCAGCGTGGCGGAGACAAAGAGGGCGAGAGCGGAGCGGAGGAGCCTGGACTTGCTAAGCTGAAACATCGGTCGTTGGTTCCGTCTTTCGAATTTTCGACAGGGCGGAGCGGTAAGCTTCCGGTGGAAAGCCAAGCTTACAGACATGAAGTCAACAAATTCTTTACCATGGAATTCGCTGCGCGTCTCTCTTTGCAAATTGATAGCAAATTGAAACTAATGCAGGACATGACATGCCCGCGATGAATGTGGGCCCACAACGAGGTTTATGATGGCCGAAAAACGCAAGGTTAGAAAAGCAGTGTTCCCGGTTGCGGGACTTGGGACCCGTTTCCTTCCCGCCACCAAGGCGGTTCCGAAGGAAATGCTGACCGTCGTCGACCGACCTGTCATCCAGTACGTAGTCGATGAGGCACTCGAGGCCGGCATCGAGCACCTGATCTTCGTGACCGGCCGCAGCAAGGCTGTGATCGAGGACTATTTCGATATCCAGGTCGAGCTGGAGCAGACGCTGCGCCAGCGCAACAAGACTGCCGAGCTGACGCTTCTGGAAAGCATTCTTCCGGTCGCCGGCTCCACCAGCTTCACCCGTCAGCAGGAGCCCCTCGGGCTTGGCCATGCCGTCTGGTGTGCACGCGATCTCGTCGGCAACGAGCCCTTCGCGCTGCTTCTCCCCGACATGATCATGAAGGCGCCGAAGGGCTGCCTTTCGGGCATGGTGGAGCTCTATGAGCACGACGGCGGCAACGTCATCGCTGTAGAAGAGTGCGCGCCGGACCAGGCGCACAAGTACGGCATCGTCGGTGTCGGCGAAAAGGTCGGCGACGGTCACCGGATCACGCAGATGGTTGAGAAGCCCGCTCCGGGCACTGCGCCGTCGAACTTCTTCATCAACGGCCGCTACATCCTGCAGCCGGAGATCTTTAAGATCCTCGAGACGCAGGAGCGTGGGGCCGGCAACGAGATCCAGTTGACCGACGCTATGGTGAAGCTTCTGAAGGATCAGCCGTTCGCCGCCTATCAGTTCCGCGGCGAGACCTACGACTGTGGCGCCAAGGATGGCTTCATCCTCGCCAACGTCGCCTTCGCGCTGGCGCGTGCCGATATTCGCCCGCTGGTGGATGGCCCGATGCAGGCGATGCTGAAGAACCTCGGCTGAGGTTACGATCCGGTTCCGCGCTCCCTGGGGCGCGGAACCTTGCCCGGCAATCGTTTTGCCACTTCCGGTCGCGGCGGCATCAGCGACGCAGCACCAGTCCCAGGCCGGCGCGGGTCACGCTCGTGTCCGCCGTATTCTTCTGCGTCGTCAGCTCGTAGGAAACGTCGCCGCTGAGTGCCAGATAGCGATTGAAGTTCCAGGCCAGCCCCGTTCCGACGATATAGACATTCTGGTTCGACGACGAGGACGTCGGGAAATCGCGCCATTCGTAGGAACCCGTCAGGCGGGCCACGAGACTGCTGCGCACTTCCTGGGTGATTTCCGTGCTGGCGAGATAGGAAATATAGCCACTCTCGCCCGGCGTTGTGGAAGGCTCGATCGCCGTGCGCAGGCCGAGATTGACGTTGGTGCCGCGTTGCGGCGACCAGTCGACCGCACCATCGGCGGCAAAGGCGTTGATCGCCTTCAGCCGTTCGTCGTCGAAGGTCTGACGGTCGAAACCGATTCCGATTTCGCCGCGAAGCTTCTCGCCGAGATCGAATTCCAGCCCGGTGCGTCCGCCATAGAGATCGCCGGAGCGCGCATAGCCGGACGAATCGCGTTCGTCGTCGTAGCGGACGCGTCCACCGGAGCCCTCCACGAAGGGGATGAGAGCCGGCGAAAGTTTGTAGCCGATCCTCGCCGTCAGGATGCCGGTCCAGGTGTTGCGGTCGCTCTGCGACAGCTCCGATCCGTCTGAGAGCTTGACGTCGCCATAGGTCTCACGGTCCACCGTTGCGCCGAGCGTGCCGCGGATGAGGCCGAAATTGCGCTGGATGCGCGCGCCGGCGGCGTAGTTCTGCACGGCCGATTGCACCTGCGCGCCGGAGACCGCGTTCGGATCGGCCATGTCCTCGCGTTCGAGGCTGTAGCCAGCGGTCAGGTTGGCCGTCGTCTCGCCGGAGAGGTCAAGCCGCAGGTCGGCACCGATGTTGACTTCCGGCTCGGTGTTTTCGTTGCCGGAGAAGTTGCGTTCATAGGTGCCCGCGCCGTCGATGGTCAGCTGGTGGCGCGACCAGTCCGACGTCAGCGATCCCCTGAGCGTCGTGGTCGAAAAGCTGCGCGTGTCGGTCTCGTCACCGCTCTTGGTGCGTTCGTATCCGATGCCCTGCTCGATCGCAGGCCGCAGCAGGAACGTGCCGAGCATGATCCCGGAGGGTTCCTCCGAGTAGGGCAGGGATCCGTTGCGAAAACCATCGACCGATGAATTCGGCAGGTTCTGGCGACCGGCATCGGCGATCGCCTCGCTCGAAGCGATGCCGGCCTCCGGTGCCACGGGGGCGGATGGCGCGGGCTGGCCGTCCGAGGCGCCTTGCGGCGCAGTACTGGCCGCGACATCGAGCGCCTGCAGGCTTGCGTCGCTCGGCACCGATTCCACGCCCGGCGCGCCGGGCGCAGCCTCCTGCGCGAGCGCCTGCGAAGCGACAAGCAGGGTCGCAGCCAGAAGCGCGCCGACCGCTCGCCGCGGCGGCGCGTCTGGTCGCACCCGGATTTTCTTGTCGTGCTGATATGCCATGGCGATCGCAATGATTTTGAATTCCTAATCGAAGGTAAACCGATCTGGTTAACGTTCGGTTTCCGGGCGCACACACTGTGTGACGGCTGTCGGTTGTCCGTGAATGGACACGGGAAGGCAAAAGCGCTAACAGGCAGCCATGATCAAAAGACAAGCTCTCGTGGAAAGCAGCGGCGCGATCGCTTCTGCAATCCGAACCGTGGAAACCGAGCGCGCCGGCCTCGACGCGCTTTCGCGCGCCCTTTCCGGCTCGCTCTATGATGCGTTTTGCGAGGCGGTGCGGACCATCGCCGAGGCCCGGGGCCGGGTGATCGTCACCGGCATCGGCAAGTCAGGCCATATCGGCACCAAGATCGCCGCATCGCTTGCTTCCACCGGGACGCCCGCCTTCTTCGTGCATCCGGTCGAGGCCAATCACGGCGACCTCGGGATGATCGGGCCCGACGACGTGATCCTGGCCATGTCCTGGAGTGGAGAGACCTCCGAGCTGCAGGGGATCGTTTCCTATTCCCGGCGCTTTTCGATCCCGCTGATCGCCATCACCTCCGGCGAGCGCTCGGCGCTCTCGCGGGAGTCCGACATCGTGCTGTTGCTACCGAAGGTGCAGGAAGCCTGCCCGCATGGGCTGGCGCCGACCACCTCGACGCTGATGCAGCTTGCGCTCGGCGATGCGCTGGTCGTTGCCCTGCTCGAGGCGCGGGGCTTCACGGCCACCGACTTCAAGACGTTCCACCCGGGTGGCAAGCTGGGTGCGAGCCTGACCCATGTCGGCGACATCATGCATAGCGGCGAGAACATGCCGCTCGTGCCGCTCGGCACCTCCATGCCGGCGGCCGTGCTGCTGCTTTCGCAAAAGCACTACGGCTGCGTCGGCGTCGTCAACGATAGCGGCAAGCTGGTCGGTATCGTCACCGATGGTGACATCGCCCGCAACCTGTCGCGCAATCTCGCCGAGCTGAATGTCGATGACATCATGACGCGTGCGCCAAAGACGGTTCGCCCGACGACGCTTGCGACGGCTGCGCTCGGTCTCCTGAACCAGCACAACATCTCGGCCCTGATCGTGACCGACGAGACGTCCGCGCCCGTTGGCATCGTGCATTTCCACGATCTGCTGCGGATCGGGGTCGCCTGACCCGTCTCCCTTCGACATGATCGATCCCGCCGTCTGCGCAAGCTGCGGCGGGATTTTCGTTTCTGGGTTCAGACCGGCTCGACCTGCAGGTCGCGGCCGGTGACCGATACGACGCGCACGCGCGCACCGACCGGAAGATCCGGTCCCTGGACCGTCCAGAACGTGTCGTCCAGGCGGATGCGGCCGCGCCCCTCGGTGATCGGCTCCTGCAGCGTGGCGGTCCGGCCGACGAGACTCTGGCCGCGCAGGTTGAGGAACGGCTCGTCGGTCTTCTGCGCATTTTTCGCAACCAGCCGGCGGCCGACGAGGACGGCGACGATCGAGAGGGCCGCGAAGATCAGCCATTGCAGCTGCCACGCCCACCATGCGCTTTCCCACAAAAGCAGCGACAGCGCACCGGTGATGATGGCGGCGATGCCGATCCAGACGAGGAAGACGCCGGGCATCAATACTTCGAGGATGAGCAGCAACACCCCCAGAACCCACCATGCCCAGGGGCCGAGTTCGGCTGCGATACGGGCGACCATGGTTCAGCTTTCCCTTTGCGTCGTGTCGAACGGATTGCGCGGCGCGGCGCCGGTGAGCGGCGTGGATGCGCGCGGACGGGGGGCGGAGGGCGGCGAACCGTCGCCGAAGACTTCCCGCGCGATGGCGCCGATGCCGCCGAGCGAGCCGATCAGCGACGAGGCTTCCATCGGCATCAGCACCACCTTGGAATTGGGCGACGTGCCGAGGCTTGCGAGCGCCTCTGTATATTTCTGCGCGACGAAGTAGTTGATCGCCTGAACGTCGCCGGCGGCGATTGCCTCGGAGACCATCTTCGTCGCCTTGGCTTCGGCCTCGGCCAGCCGCTCACGGGCCTCGGCATCGCGGAAGGCGGCTTCGCGCTGGCCCTCCGCCTGCAGGATCGCCGACTGCTTGGCGCCTTCGGCCCGCAGGATCTGCGCGTTGCGCGCGCCTTCGGCTTCCAGGACCTGCGCGCGCTTTTCGCGCTCGGCCTTCATCTGGCGGGCCATGGCGTCGACCAGGTCCTTCGGCGGCGCGATGTCCTTGATCTCGACGCGGGTGATCTTCACGCCCCAAGGCTTGGCGGCATCGTCAACCACGTGCAGGAGGCGGTCGTTGATCGCGTCGCGGTTGGAAAGCAGTTCGTCCAGGTCCATCGAGCCCATGACCGAGCGGATGTTCGTCATGGTCATGTTGAGGATGGCGTTTTCCAGGTTGGCGACCTGATAGGCGGCCTGGGCGGCATTCAGCACCTGGTAGAAGGCGACGGCGTCGGCCGCGACGCTGGCATTGTCCCGGGTGATCACTTCCTGGGTCGGGACGTCGAGCACCTGCTCCATGACGTTCATCCGCGCGCCGATACGGTCGAAGAAGGGAATGATGAGATTGAGACCGGGCTGAAGGGTGCGCGTGTAGCGGCCGAAACGCTCTACCGTATATTGATAGCCCTGCGGCACCGTCTTGATCCCGGCAAACAGAAGCCACAGGACCAGAACGACCAGTGCAACGACAAAAATATCCAATCCATCCAACGACATGACATGCCCTTCCGCTTGCTTTCGCGTCACTCTACGCGATACGCGCGGCAAGGCCAGCCTGATTTTTCGGGCAGGCTGTGGCGGCAGTCGTCCGGCGATGGCCGAAGGAGCGTGGAGGTCAGATCCAGCCTGCGAGCTCGCGCCGGACGACCTTCTCCAGAACCGCCATGCCTTGCGGTGTGTCGTTCAAACAGGGGATATGGGCAAACTTCTCGCCGCCATTGTGGTGGAAGCTTTCCGCTGCCTGGCCCGCGATCTCCTCCAGCGTTTCCAGGCAATCGGAAACGAAGCCGGGGTTGAGGACCGCGATGCGCTTGACGCCTTCCTGTGCCAGCTTCTCCACCGTCTTGTCCGTGTAGGGCTGGAGCCATTCCTCGGGGCCGAAGCGGGACTGGAAGGTCACTTGCAGCTTCTGCGCCGTCCAGCCGAGCCTTTCGCGCAGCAAGCGCGCCGTCTTCTGGCACTGGCAGTAGTAGGGGTCGCCCTTGTCGAAATAGGATTTAGGTATCCCGTGGAAGGATGCGAGCACGACTTCCGGCTCCCAATCGAGGCCGGCGAGATGGCTGGTGATCGAATTGGCCAGCGCATCGATATAGGCGGGGTCGTCGTGATAGGGCGGAACGGTGCGCAGCGCCGGCTGCCAGCGCATTTTCAAAAGCGCCTCGAAGGCCTTGTCGTTGACGGTCGCGGTCGTGGCGGCGGCATATTGCGGGTAGAGCGGGAAGACGAGGATGCGGTCGCAGCCCTCTTTCTGCAGGTATTCCATGCGCGAGCCGATCGAAGGCTGGCCGTAGCGCATCGCCCAGTCGACGACGACCTCTGGCCTGTCGGCAAAGGAGTTCGCCATCAGTTCCGCCTGGTTGCGCGTATAGGTGCGAAGATAGCTCTCGTTCTTCTCCTTGTTCCAGATCAGTTCGTAGGCCTTGCCGACCTTGCCCGGGCGCGTGTTCAGGACGATGCCGAACAGGATCGGATACCAGGCGATCTTCGGCCATTCGATGACGCGCTTGTCGGTCAGGAACTCCTTCAGGTAGCGTCGCATCGAGGTGTAGTCGGTCCCATCGGGCGTGCCGAGATTGACGAGCAGCACGCCCACCTTGCCGTGCTTGACGGGCGGATGATTTTTCGGCTTGGCATCTGCGGCTTGCATGAGCATCCCTGTCTGTTTCTTCGCAATGGCCTTGACGGCCGCGCTACTCTAAAAGCGTTCTAAAAAGAAACGCCAGTCCGGGGAAGCCCGGACCGGCGTGAATCTGGAGACAAATTGTCTCGATTCAATTGGCGGGAACGTCGAGCTCCGATCCGATGACCAATGCACGCGGCTTCGGGTTGCCGTTCGCCTCCGAGATCTTCCGCCACAGATGGCCCTCG
This sequence comes from Rhizobium subbaraonis, assembly GCF_900220975.1. Classification (GTDB taxonomy): domain Bacteria; phylum Pseudomonadota; class Alphaproteobacteria; order Rhizobiales; family Rhizobiaceae; genus Mycoplana; species Mycoplana subbaraonis. The sequence goes on from NZ_OBQD01000003.1 coordinate 315,800, forward strand.
CCATATGCCGCCTTGGCGATGCCCCACAGGGTGTCGCCACGGACGATCACATGTCTGGTGGCGCCCGCCGAACTTCCGGGAGCCGCAGCCGACCCTGCGGCAGGGGCGGGCGATACGTCGGAAGTGCTGGCCGCCGGCGCTGCAGCCGTCGCCGTTGCCGCTGTGGCCGAAATCCGGCCGTCGGTGTAGGGCTTGTAGGGGCGGTTTGCGGACAGATAGTCGGCGACGACCTGATCGAGCGTCGGGCCGTAGTCGTAGGCGTTGGTCGCCGCCGTCGCGAAGATCCTGTAGCCGTCGCCGCCGGCGCGCATGTAGTTGTTCGACGCCAGCGTGTAGACCTTCGCCGGGTCCAGCGGCGCATAGGCCTCGCCATCCTTCATCTCCACCGAGACGACGCGGCTGCCGGCAGGTTTCGACTTGTCGAAGGAGAACTTCATGCCCGAAACCTGCGGGAAGCGGCCCGCACCCTCCTCGATCTGGCCGAGCCCGTTTTCCAGTGCGGCAAGGAGATCGGCGCCCTTCAGCTGGAAGGTGGAGACGGTATTCTGGAACGGCAGCACGGTGACGACTTCGCCCATCGAGACCGGGCCGCCATCGATGGAGGCGCGCAGACCGCCGCCATTGGTAATCGCGGCCGTTACCCCCTGACCTTTGGTGCGGTCCAGCAGGGCGTCGGCGACGAGGTTGCCCATCTGGCATTCGCCGGCGCGGCATGTCTCGCGCGATCCGTCGATCGGGCCTGCGGTTTCGGCGACGATCCTGGCTTTCAGTTCCTCGATCGGCCCGGCCAGCTCCTTGATGCGGGTGACGACCGCCTCGTCCGGCTTGAAACTGGAATCGAGCAGGATCGGGTCGCCCTTGGCTTCCTTGACGACGCCGTTGTCGTCGAAGATCACTTTCAGGTTGCCAAGGTATTTCGTGTAGGCGCCGGCCTGGACGACGGGCACCTTGTAGCCGCCGGGGTTGTCGACCATGGTCGGATAGGGCCCTTCGGCCTTCTCGTCGGTGTTTGACAGAAGGCTGTGCGAGTGGCCGCCGACGACCACGTCCACGTCGGGGATCTTGGCGATCGCCGCAAGGTCGCGCGGGTAGCCGACATGGGTTAGGGCGATGATCTTGTCCACGCCCTGCTTCTTCACCTCCGCGACGGCATGGGTGATGTCTGCCACGTCGTTGCCGATCAGAACGTTCGGCCCCGGCGAGGAGATCTCGTCCGTATCGTTGGCGACCGCGCCGACGATACCGATCTTCTGACCGCCCACGTCGAGGACGATGTAGGGCTTGATCCTGTCGCCGAGCCTGGAACTTGCGCCGGCAGCGACGTTTGCGGTGACGACGGGGAACTGAACCTTGTCGAGGAAGGTGGCGAGCCCGTCCTCGCTGTCGTCGAACTCGTGATTACCCACGGTCATGGCATCGAATTTCATCAGGTTCAGGAACTCGGCTTCCGCAGCCCCTTTGTAGGTGGTGTAGAAGAGCGAACCCTGGAAGTTGTCGCCGGCATTCAGTAGCAGCACGTTCTTGCCGTTCAACGCCTGGCGCTGCTGGTCGATTGCCGTCTTCAGCCGCGCGACGCCGCCGAAGCACTCGTTCTTGCCTTCCTCTTCCGCAGAGCAGGTTGAATCGTACTTGTTGATCGGCTCGATGCGCGAATGCAGGTCGTTGATGTGCAGGATATCCAGCTCGTAATCCGCAAAGGCGGAGCCGCCGGTCAAAGCCAGGAAGGAGGAGGCCAGAAGGCCGATACGGATGGACGTCATGGGCAAGTTCTCCTGTTCCATGCGATGCGGCCGCTCAGGCAAGTGCCGCCGGCGACCCGTTCCAAGGCAGGCGCGATGCTTCCATTCCGCGCAGCCAACATCAAGAGGAAAACCGATCCGGTCTCCGCGGCGTCGCTCAAGAGGGTTAAGATGCGCAGCCGTGTGGCGTGATGTGTCAGGCCATTACGCGCGCGGTGCCGCTGACGCGGATGGAGCTGCCGGGTTCGTCCGGGATGTCGGCATGCAGGAGCGAGCGCATGCCCATGTCCTCGCCCTGGACGATATCGATCGCGCCGCCATGCGGCCAGCCGAGATCGCGCAGGTAGCCGGCAAACGCTGCGGTCGCAGCGCCCGTCGCCGGATCCTCGTAGACGCCGCCCGCGGCGAAGGGATTGCGGGTATCGAACAGCTGAGACGTCCGCGCATGGACGAGCAGGATCGTCGCCCAGCCTTCCCGCAGCATCACCGTCCGTGTCGCATCGAAGTCGTAGGCCATTTCGGCGAGGCGCTTGCGCGACTTCAGCGCCAGAACGAGATGGTCCGCACCGCCATGAATGAGAGCGGGCGGGATCGACGGATCGAGATCTTCGTCGCGATAGCCGAAGTGCGCCATGACCTCTGCGACAAGCTCCGGCGGGGCTGGCCTGCTGCGGGTCGGCGGCGACTGCAGCGCAGCGGTGACGATGCCGTTGGAATGCGCCGCCTTGACCGTGATTTCGGTGTCGTTGAGCGTCAGCGGAAAGACGCCGTCACCGAATTTCATCGCAAGTGCCGCGCCGAGCGCGATGGTGGCGTGTCCGCAGAACGGCACCTCGATGTTGGGCGCGAAATAACGCACGCGCCAGCCCGCGCCGAGGGGAGCGGCAAAGGCGGTCTCGGAAAACCCTATTTCGGCGGCGACCCGCTGCATCTCGTCGGGGGACGGCAGTGCATCCGTGATCGAGACGCCGGCTGGATTGCCGCCGCTGTCGCCTTCGGAGAAGGCTGCAATGCGCAGGATGGTCATCGGCGGCTTTCCTTGCGTCGGTCGGTGCGGGGTGACGACGGGGATGAGCCCGCCTGCCTCAGCCCTGACGGTTCAGCGTGAACTGGGCACCGGAACTGGAGGTGCAGTTCAGCTGGCGCGTCGTCACGAGCGAGCAGTTCGCCTTGGAGGCCGACTTGGAGATGTTGGAGAACAGGCTGATCTCGATCAGGCCGCCCGGCTGGGTCAGGTAGGTGCCGGTCGCCATCGTCGTGTTGGTGTCGGTGGTCCGCGTCGCAAACTTGCCGGCGGAGAACGTTGAGACGAGGCCGTTTGCGTCGACCCATGATCCTTCGACACCCTGCGGGGCCTGCTGCGCGACTGGTGCATAGGTGTTCGCGCGCTCAGACGTCTGGCAGGCGGCAAGTGTCGCCGCGGCGGCCAGCAGGGTAGCAAACATCAAGGGTTTCATATGGTTCTCCGTAACCTTGCCGAACGATACGGGCTAAAAAATGTGGTTCGACCATGCCGCGAACGCTCGGCGAAAGCAAGGCTTGGCCACGGTTATACCAAGTCTCGATGATAGGGACCTATAGGATGGCTTATGGCTGGTCGCCGGCTAGGCGCGGCGCGCAGGGCGACGCTGTCGCATCGGCCAAGCGTCGCAACGACCCCGGAGACCAGCCATAAGCCACCTGCGGACGGCCTTTAGGGCTTTCTGGCGTCGTCGAGGTCCTGGACCGATGCGACAGCGTCGCTCCGCGGATCTCTCCTGGCCAGAAAACCCGATCGAGCCGGTCCTATGGGCTCCTATCATCGAGACTTGGTATTGTCCGTCGCAAAGCGAAGCGCCCGCCAAAGGGCGGGCGCTCGTCGATCTTCGCTGATCGAGGTCCGGTTCAGCGGACCAGGATGTTCCGGAACTGCCACGGGTCCTTCGTGTCCAGGTCCTCCGGGAAGAGGCCAGGGCGGCCCTCGAGCGGGGTCCAGTCGGTGTAGTGGCCTTCGACGGGACCGAGATAGGGGCGCTGCACTTCGAGGCAGCGGCGGTAGTCCATCTCGTCTGCCTCGACGATGCCGGCGTTCGGGTTTTCCAGCGCCCAGACCATGCCGGCGAGAACGGCGGAGGTCACCTGCAGGCCGGTCGCGTTCTGATAGGGGGCGAGGCGGCGGGTCTCATCGAGCGAGAGGCGCGAGCCGTACCAGTAGGCGTTCTTGTCGTGGCCGTAGAGCAGCACGCCGAGCTCGTCGACGCCATCGACCAGCTCGTTCTCATCGAGAACGTGCAGAACGGGCTGCTGGTTGCCGCCGTTGCCGAACATCTCGTGCAGCGACAGCACCGCATCGTTGGCCGGATGGTAGGCGTAGTGGCAGGTCGGACGGTAGGTGACTTCGCCGTCCTTGTCGCGGACCGTGAAGAAGTCGGCGATCGAGATCGATTCGTTATGGGTGACGAGGAAGCCGTATTGCGGGCCGGGCGTAGGGCACCAGGTGCGCACGCGGGTGTTGGCGCCGGGCTGCTCGAGGTAGATCGCCGCCTTACAGCCCTTCTTGTGCTTCTTGGCGTTCTTCGGCATCCAGTTCTCGTGGGTGCCCCAGCCGAGTTCGGCCGGCTGCAGGCCTTCGGAGATGAAGCCCTCGACGGACCAAGTGTTCCAGAAGGTGTTGAACGGCTTCGGGTGCTTGGTGCGTTGCGTGTCGCGTTCGGCGATGTGGACACCCTTCACGCCGACCTTCTTCATCAGCTTCGCCCAGCCTTCGCGGTCGTGCTGATCGGGCACGTCATGCTTGATGCCCAGGTCGGTTGCGAGGTTGACCAGGGCTTCCTTGACAAACCAGGAGACCATGCCGGGATTGGCACCGCAGGTGGAAACCGCGGTGGTGCCGCCAGGGTTCTTGGCCTTCTCCTTGCGCATGGTCTCGCGCAGCGCGTAGTTCGTGCGCTCCTCGTTCTTCATGCCCTTGTCGAAGTAGAATCCGAGCCACGGCTCGACGACGGTGTCGATGTAGAGTGCTTCGTGCTTGCGGCAGAACTTGATGAGGTCGAGCGAGGACGTGTCCACGGAGAGGTTGACGACGAAGGGCTGGCCGCCGCCTTCCTTCAGCAGCGGCTTGAGGATGTCCTTGTAGTTTTCCTTGGTGACGAACTCGGTGACATGGCGAACGCCGTGGCGGGCGAAGATCTCGTCGTCGGCGCCGTCCTTGCGCGGCTCGATGACGATCAGGCGGTTCTTGTCATACTTGAAGTGACGCTCGATGAGCGGCAGGGTGCCGCGGCCGATCGAACCGAAGCCGATCATGATGACCGGGCCTGTGATTTCGCCGTAAACCGGGTAGTTCGTCTCTGCCATTCTCTCGTACTCCTTACGGGAAAGCGTCCCGGTTTCGCAAAAAGAGGGCCAATCGGCCCTTCGTTAGTTGGCAAAAGCCTAGAGCATAGAATGCCGTCACAATAAAGTGGGCAAAATCACCACGCCGATATTGTCAACCGGCGGCAATCGCCCGCAATTGACAGGCAAGCTCGGCGCGCTTGTCAACCAGGCCCTTGTAGGCGGCCTGCGGGTCCGTCAGCTCCTCCAGCTGGTCGGCAAACGTCGTGGCGACCACGGCTGCATTTGGAAGGCTGCGGACGGCGACGAGCGGATCGTTGTAGATGCGGATCGTGAAGAGAATGTCGCCCGACACCGGCAATCGCCGCACGGTCTGCCGCTCAACGCGGGCGAAGGTCCTGTCCAGGGACAACTGATGCCCCTCGGGAAGCGCCCCGTGGGCCTTGGACGCGGGATAGTAAAGGTCGGCGTCGGGATTGATCGACCAGTTGAAGCGCAGGACGGGGCGATCGGGCTGCAGGTTGTCGAACATGCGGTTGATTAGCGCGGCATTGCGGCTTCCCTCGCCGAAGCCCGGGACAGGGGCGTGGATATCTTCCATCCGTCGGCCGAACTTCTCCTGCAGCGACCACGACGAGGGGAAGGAGACGTAGCCGGCGACGAGATGCCAGCCGCTTTCGCGCCGGCGCATGATCACGAGATCGTCCTGCACCAGCGCCCCGGCCGTCAGAAGCGGCGCCGTGCCCGCACCGCCGAGCGCAATCCGCCGCGTCTCCACCTCGATGGCATCGCCCTGCCTGCGGTAACGCTCGGGGTGCCTGCGGGTAACGAATTCGCAGACGAGCTGCAACACCTCCGCCTGCGCTGCCCGCGTATCCTGCTCCTCGACGAAGACGTGGTCCCGATGGGCGGCAAGCACGCGATCCTTCTCGGCGAGATAGCGATCGAGTTCGTCGTCCGGCTCTATCCAGCGTTCCGGATCGAGCTGGCCGAGGCCGATGGTGAAGAGGCGGGCGGAGCCGTCATACGGCGTATAGGCGGGACGGGTCATGCCAGAACCGCCGGTATCAGCCCACGGAGAGAATTGCCCATGAAGAAGGTGTGGCCGTCCAGGTCTTGGGGACGCATGCGCGCCTCGCGCGCGCGATCGCTCTCCAGCAGTTCCGCGCGCAGCACGCCGGCCAGGAGGCCGCAAGACAGGGGAGGCGTACGGAGGATGCCGGAACCATCGTCCAGGAAGATCGAGGTGATGGTGCCCTCGCAGATCTCGCCATGCTCGTTCAGAAGGATGACTTCGTCGGCTTCGCCTGCCGCAAACTCGGCCCGCGCGGCCTCGTAGGCGGTGCGGTGGGACGTCTTGTGGCGAAGCAGCGGATCGTCGGAGGCGAGCGTGGTGCGGCTGATCTTCACCGTCCAGACCGCGCCCGTCGGAAGCGGTGCGAACGGGGCGGTCTTCACCTCGATGCGTCCATCAACAAACAGTTCGAGCCGGACGCGCAGCGGCGTCTCCGGATTGTGGGAGACGGCATTGCGGAGCGCGGACGCCGCGCGATCGGCGTTTGTGAGGTTCAGTGCCTTCGCCGAGGCTGCAAGCCTTTCCAGATGCCGCTCGAGCCGTACGAAGCCGGATTCGGGCTCCCAGCGCAAGGTCTCGATCAGCGAGATATCCATTGGTCCCCCACCGCAAAGCGCGCCTTGAGCAGACACTCCTCGTATTCGGCCTCTGCGGTCGAATCGAAGACGATGCCGCCGCCGACATTGAAGACGGCCTCGCCATCGGCAAACAGCGACACCGTGCGGATGGCCACGTTGAACTGCATCGTCCCATCCGGGGCGATGACGCCGATCGCGCCGCAATAGGCATCGCGCGGACCGGCTTCGAGATCGTGCAGGATCTCCATCGCCCGCATCTTCGGAGCGCCGGTGACGGAGCCGCAGGGGAAGAGGGCGGCGAAGATATCGCGAAGCGGCGTGCCGGGGACGAGCTTCGCGCGGACGTGGCTGACCATCTGGTGCACCGTCGGATAGGTCTCGATCGCAAAGAGCTTCGGGACCTCCAGCGTCCCCACCTCCGTCACGCGCGAGATGTCGTTGCGCAGCAGGTCGACGATCATGCGGTTTTCCGCCTGCGACTTTGGATCGGCAAGCATGGCGGCGATGATTTCGGCGTCCTCGGCCGCGTCCGCGCCGCGCGGCGCCGTGCCTTTCATCGGGTGCGTCTCGATCCAGCCGTCGGCGTCGACGCGGAAGAAGAGTTCGGGCGACCGTGACAGCAGGATCGGCCCGTCAAGCGAAACAAGGGCGCCGTATTTCACCGGCTGGCGCTCGATCAGCGACCAGAAGGCGGCAACGGGATCTCCGTTCCAGCGCGCCCGGATCGGCATCGTCAGATTGGCCTGATAGCAATCGCCCTCCCGCAGGTGGCGGTGCAGCCGGTCGAAGCGCCGGCGGTAGGCCTCGAGGTCCCATCCGGCCGCAGCTTCGGTGAGGAAGGGCTCGTTCTCAACGCGCTGCCGCGGGCTTGCAAGCGGGTGATCCGATGCCGGCGCGTCGAAGATGCCGAAGCTCATCAGCGGCGTCGGGCGATCGTCCTCTGCGAAGGGGGCGAGTTTGGCTTCGAAAAGGTGCCCGGCCTCGTAGCTCATGAAGCCGGCGATCCATTTGCCGTCATCGTGGGCGGCCTGCAGCGTCCGGAAGGCTTGTTCGAAGTCCGCCCGCTTGCGCACAGTCACCATGCGCTGCGGATCGGCGAAGACCGTGGTCCGGTCCTCGCGGTCGTCCCGCAGAAGCACGTAGCGCTGTGGATCGGTCATGTCTCTGGCTTTCGAAGCAGTGTTTCAGGCGCCCTTATCAAGCGCCTCCAGTTCGTCGATGAGCCCCTCGATCATCGACAGGCCCTTGCTCCAGAACGACGGATCGGCGGCGTCGAGCCCGAACGGGCGCAGCAGGTCGGAGTGGTGCTTCGTCCCGCCGGCTTTCAGCATCTCGAAATACTTCTCCTGGAAGCCGCTTTCCGCCTGCTGGTAGACGGCGTAGAGGGAGTTCACCAGGCAGTCGCCGAAGGCATAGGCGTAAACGTAAAACGGCGAATGGATGAAATGGGGAATGTAGGCCCAGAAGGTCTCGTAACCCTCGGAAATCCGGATCGCCGGGCCGAGGCTGTCTGTCTGTACCGACAGCCACAGCTCGCCGATCTGCTCCGCGGTCAGCTCACCCTCCCTGCGGGCGGTGTGCACCTTGCGCTCGAATTCGTAGAAGGCGATCTGGCGCACGACCGTGTTGATCATGTCCTCGACCTTCTGGGCGAGCATCGCCTTGCGCTCGCGCTTGTCCTTCGTCTGGTCGAGGAGCGATCGGAAGGTCAGCATCTCGCCGAAGACGGACGCGGTCTCGGCGAGCGTCAGCGGCGTCGAGGCCATCAGCGCGCCCTGGCTGCCGGCGAGCACCTGATGCACGCCGTGGCCCAGCTCATGGGCGAGCGTCATCACGTCGCGCGGCTTGCCCATGTAGTTGACGAGCACATAGGGATGGGCCGAAGGGACGGTGGGATGAGCGAAGGCGCCGGGTGCCTTGCCGGGGCGAACCGGCGCATCGATCCATTCCTCGTCGAAGAAGCGGCCGGCGATCGCCGCCATTTCCGGGGCAAACGCGCCGTAGGCCGAAAGCACCGTCTGCTTCGCGTCGCTCCAGGGGATCAGCGTGTTCGGAGTCTCCGGCAGCGGCGCATTGCGGTCCCAGAACTCAAGCTGTTCCATTCCGAGCCATTTCGCCTTCATCGCATAGTAGCGGTGTGACAGGCGCGGATAGGCCTCGCGCACGGCGGCAGCCAGCGCATCGACCACCTCCCGCTCCACCCGGTTCGCCAGATGCCGGCTGTCGGCGATATCGTCGAAGCCGCGCCAGCGGTCGGAGATTTCCTTGTCCTTGGCCAGCGTGTTTGTGATGAGGGTGAAGGTGCGGATGTTGTCGCCGAAGGTCTTGGCCAGCGCCATGGCTGCCTTGTGGCGGGTTTCGCCGTCGGCGTCCTGCAGCAGGTTCAGCGCGACTTCCAGCGGCACTTCCTCGCCATCGATCGTGTAGCGCAGCGAGGCCATTGTCTCGTCGAAAAGCCGGTTCCAGGCGGCGGCACCGGTCATCGACTTCTCGAGGAAGAGCTGTTCGGTGCGGTCGTCGAGCTGGTGCGGCTTCTCCTTGCGCAGGTCCTCGATCCACGGGCGGTAGTGGGCAGCGAGCGCATCGTTCTCCAGGCACCCGGCCAGGCGCGCGTCATCTATCCTGTTCAGTTCCAAGGGGAAAAACAGAAGATGCGAGGAGATGTCGGTGATCTTTGCCTGGACGTCGCCATAGAGCTTGCCGTTGGCCGGGTCGGTCGTGTTGGAGAAATAGGTCAGGCCTGCGAAGGAGGAGATGCGGCCGAGAAGGTCGTCCAGCGCCTCGAATTCCTTGACGGCTGCGCCGATCCCTTCGGCGCCGGTTTTGCCCGCGGCGTCATCGAGCTTGCCCTTCCACTTCGCCTCGAACGCCAGCGCATCGTCGCTACCGCGCTTGAGGTCGGCTGCGAATTCCGGCGCGGACGGCGAGGGGTAGAGATCGGCAAGGTTCCATTGCGGCAGCTCGCCGAGATCGCCGGTGATTGCGCCGGCTGCAGCCGTCGCATGGTGGATGGCGGGCGAAGTTCTGAAAGGCGACATCGGGTAACCTCGTGCGTGATGCTGTGGGGCGGCTTTGCTTGCGACGTCATTGGTTAAAATGCAAGCCTTTCTCAAAACGGCATGTTCAACCCTTCGTGCCAAGGTCGAACGGTATTGTTGTGCCAACTCTGCGCATGATGCGTAGAGGGCAAGGAGATGTACCAATGACGGCCCACATTCTTGTCATCGATGACGATCCTGTCCAGCGCAGGCTTCTGAAGAACATGATCGAACGCAACGGCCATGTCTCGCACATGGCCGAAAACGGCCGTCAAGGCCTTGAGGTTCTCGACCGCAAGGGTGGTCTCATCAGCGTCATCCTGCTCGACCTGATGATGCCGGAAATGAACGGCACCGCCTTTCTCGATGCGCTGTCGGAGCGTGAGATCACCATTCCGGTGGTCGTCCAGACCGGGCAGGGCGGGCTGGAAACGGTCGTCAACGCCATGCGCGCCGGCGCATTCGATTTCGTCGTCAAGCCGGTCTCGCCGGAGCGCCTCGGCGTCGCGATCGACAATGCGCTTAAGCTAGAGCAGCGCGACCCTCGCGGTCGCAGCACGCGTCGCGGCCGCGGCGAATCCGTCCAGTTCGATGACATCGTTTCGGCAAGCCCGGAAATGCTGCGGGTGATCGAACTCGGGCGCCGGGCGGCGCAATCCAACATCCCCGTCGTGATCGAAGGCGAATCCGGCGTGGGCAAGGAGATGATCGCCCGCGCCATCCAGTCGGCAAGCGACCGGGCAAACAAGCCGTTCGTGACCGTCAACTGTGGCGCGATCCCGCACAACCTCGTCGAAAGCATCCTGTTCGGTCACGAAAAGGGTGCGTTTACCGGTGCGACCGAACGCCATATCGGCAAGTTCGCCGAGGCCGACGGCGGCACGATCTTCCTTGACGAGATCGGCGACCTGCCGCTGGAGGTGCAGGTGAAGCTCCTGCGCGCCGTCCAGCAGGGCGAGATCGAGACGGTCGGTGCGCGCTCGCCGCAGAAGGTCAATGTCCGGCTGATCTCGGCGACCAACAAGGATCTGATCACTGAGGTCAAGGAAGGCCGGTTCCGCGAGGACCTCTACTATCGCCTCAACGTCTTTCCGATCACCATCCCGGCGCTGCGCAGGCGCAAGGAGGACATTCCCGTCCTGGTGCGCTCGTTCGTCGAGCGCTTCGCCGGCGAGCAGAAGCTGGCGACGCCGCTGTCGGTGTCTTCCGCGGCGATGGCGCTTCTGACCGCCTTCGACTGGCCGGGCAACATCCGCCAGCTCGAAAATGCGATCTTCCGGGCGGTTGTGCTCGCGCAGGGATCGGAATTGCACACGTCGGACTTCCCGCAGATCGCGACACAGGTGCCGGGACACGCCATTTCGCCGGAGGGACGGGTTTCCTGGGACGTGGACAGCGCGCCGGTGGTCCCTTCGACGTCGTCCGAGACGGGTCTGCCTGCCGTATATCCCAATTTCCGCAGGCATGAGGCCGCCGAATCAGCCGATGCCGGCCAGCCCGACAACGCCATTTCCAGCCTGGACCGGGGTGGCCAGGTGCGTCGCCTTGCGGATGTGGAAGAGGAATTGATCCGTTTTGCCCTGAAATTCTATCATGGCCAGATGAGCCAGGTTGCCAGAAAATTAGGCATCGGACGCTCGACCCTCTACAGGAAACTGAAGGATTATGGCATCGATCCAGACAATCCGCAGAAGGAAGTCGCCTGATTCCAGTTGATTTTTCAGGCTCCTCGTGATTTTCCGGTTGCCGTTCACCGCTTGTTAGTGGATCGTTCACTATAAGGGGATTGTATTGGCGACTGTGGCGGATTTGCCATGCTGTTACCGCAATTGGTCGTCATCTGAACTGATCAGGGACACCTTTTGTCCGTAGGACGGGGATAGAGTTGGCAAACATTATTGGATCGATGACGCTCCGGGGAGCCAGCGCGCTTGCTTTATGCAAAGCAGCGCTCGAAAAGGCGCCCAAGGTTCTGACCATCGCAGCCATGGCCGTTTCGCTCGTCGTTCCGGCCCTGGTTCCATCGGCGACCGACGCCGCTTCCGGCACCCGCTCGCTCAAGCTGTATTACGTCCATACCAATGAGAAGGCCGAGATCGTCTTCAAGCGCAACGGCCGCTACGATCAAAAGGGCCTTCAGCAGCTCAACCGATTCCTCCGCGACTGGCGTCGCAACGAACCGACGAAGATGGACCCGCGTCTCTTCGACCTCGTCTGGGAAGTCTACCAGAAGAGCGGTTCGCGCGCCTATATCCACGTCGTTTCCGCCTACCGTTCGCCGGCCACCAACTCGATGCTGCGGTCGCGCTCGAAGGGCGTCGCCAAAAAGAGCCAGCACATGCTCGGCAAGGCGATGGACTTCTATATACCGGACGTGAAGCTGAAGAAGCTCCGCGAGATCGGGATGAAATTCGAGGTGGGCGGCGTCGGCTATTATCCGACGTCCGGCTCGCCGTTCGTCCATATGGACGTCGGCAGTGTTCGCGCCTGGCCGCGCATGAGCCGCCAGGAACTGGTGTCGCTCTTCCCCAACGGCAAGACCATGCACCTGCCGTCCGACGGCAAGCCGCTGCCGGGCTTCGAGCAGGCGGTGGCCGACTACAAGCGCCGCATGGGCGCCAATGCCGTTCAGGTCGCCGGTGGTGGCTCCGCAGATCAGAAGGACGGGGCAAAGCGCAAGAACTTCTTCGCAGCCCTCTTCGGTGCCGGCGGGGATGAAGACGAAGAGCCTACTGCAATCGCCAGCGCCGAGCCGATCGAACAGACGAGGCCGGCAGCCGCGTCCGCAGTTCCCGCCGAGCGCGAGGCGCTTCCGGGCGTCGGGGCTCCGCAGACACAAACCGCCGCCCCGGATGCGAAGCCGGTCGTGACGGAGACCGAGGTCGCCGAGCTGAACGCGCCGGTGCCGCTGGTGCGCCCGGCCTTCCGCGAGGCGGACAACGCCCCGGCTGCCTCCGAACTGGCGCTTGTCTCGCCTTCCACGAACAATGCCGCTGCCGCTCTCAATGCGGCCTTGCCGACGACGCCGGTTCCGGCGGTGCCGGAGGGCGACTTCGCCGATCTCGCCGGCTACAAGGTTCCCGTGCCCGAACTGCTTGGCAAGCGTCCGCTGGCGGGCGATGCGCAGGAAGGCCTGATGACGGCCTCTGTCGGTGAAAATCCTGGTCTGGTTCCGATTCCCGGCTCGCGTCCGGGCGACGACGCCGCCCTTCTGGCCGTTGCGGAAGCCGATGTCGGCATCCCCGACCAGAATGGCAGGGCGAAGGTCGCGGCGGTCGCCGAGGCTGCGCGTGAAGACGGACTGTCGGCCGAGGCTGCGACCCGCGTGGCGCTCGCGGCGCCGAGCGACGACTTTGCCAGCGACGAGCCGGTGCAACTCGCAGCGCTCGTGCCGCACCCCTCCAGCGCTTCGCGTGAGGCTTTGACCGCCTTCGACGTCGCTCCGAGCGAAATTCCGCTGAAGGGCAGCCGGCCGAAGAAGCAGGATGCGGATGCGGCCGCGCGCGGTGCCATCCGCACCGAGCCCAAGCTGAACCAGAAGATCATTTCGCAGTGGGCGCTGACACAGGGCCGGGTCGAAACGCTGAACAAGCCGGTCAAGGCGCCCCGCTTCGTCAGCCGTTCGATGCGGGAGGCGCCGACCACGGTCTACAAGGTCGGGTTCCAGCCGCAGACGGCCGGTGTCGATCCGGGCCGGTTCAGCGGCAGCGCCGTGAATTTCATGGAAGTGCGGAAGTTCTCCGAAACCAACTGACATTCGACACATCTCTATGTGCGACAAGGCCCGCTGGACGCGTTCGGCGGGCCTTGTCGTTTCGCGTGATCGAACGACCACGTGGCCGGTGTGTTCGCGACGGGGTTCGCAAAAGATCCAGGCGCGCTCACGCAAGGCGGAGGTCCATCCGGGTGCCAGACAGGGTTCTTGCCACTGTCGTCGCTCTGTGGATCTCTGCTTTTGTGCAGCCATGCCGCTGCGCTTTTGCGGGGCATGCTTTATGACCGGTGCCTTGTCATGACGCGGGTTTGGAAATGTCCGATACCATTCGCATAGCCGCCGCGCTTCTGGTGCGGCCGGACGGGCAGACGCTGCTGGTGCGCAAGCGCGGCGGTCATCCCCTTATGCAGCCTGGCGGGAAGATCGATCCGGGCGAAACGCCGCACGGCGCCTTGTTGCGCGAATTGCAGGAAGAGATCGGCTTCGACCCCGAACACGGGATCTCTGAGGCGCTAGGGGAATTCACCGCCGAGGCGTTGAACGAGTCCGGCCGCCTCGTTCATGCACATGTGTTCCTTGTGAGGACACAGCGAACGGACTTCCGGCCATCGGCTGAAATCGACGAGGTGAGATGGATCTCGCCGTTTGAGCCCGGACCGGTGGCGATGGCCTCGCTGACCGCGGACCACATCTTGCCATTCTATCGGGCGTTGTCTGGAGGATCATGAGGCCGGCGGTGCGGCATGCCTGCCGCTCCGCCGAAAGGCGCGCCCGAACTGCCGCTTGAGATCGTTCGGAGGCGCTCCAGGCCGGGATGCCGTTCTCGGGGCTGCCTTACCGGCACAGGGAGAAACGGCAGGCGTTCAAGTCGGCGGTGCCTACTCGGCATCCGGCGGCAACTCGATCATGCCGAGCGCCTGGAGATAGGTGTCGAGGATCGCTTCCTGCTCCATGCGCTCGTCCTTATCCTGCTTGCGGATCTGGATGACCTTGCGCAGGATCTTGGTGTCGAAGCCGACGCCCTTGGCCTCGCCATAGACGTCCTTGATGTCGTCGGCGATGGTCTTCTTTTCTTCTTCCAGGCGTTCGATCCGCTCGATGAAAGCACGAAGCTGGTCGCGGGCGACGCCGTGAGCATCGGACATGGTCTTCTCCTCGTTTGGGGAAATGAAAGAATGTGATGGCGTGGTCTGCCGTGAAGTTTGGACGAGATCAAGACCTATCCGGCGAGAGGCTGCGTTTTTCGCCTTCCTGTGCCCGTGGCGCCCGCCGCCGCGAATGGAGGTTTCACGGATTGCAACGAACCCGTAGGCCGGACGAGACGCCGTGCCGTGCCGGGTCACTCGTGCGGGCGGCTGGTCTCGAAGGCGGCCTTCTGTTCGGCCGACGCCTCCTTCTGGTGCAGATCGCGCCAGGTTTCATAGGGCATGCCGTAGACGATCTCGCGCGACTGGTCCTTGTCGAGCGCGACGCCCGCTTCGTTGGCGGCTTCCCGATACCAGTTCGACAGGCAGTTTCGGCAAAAGCCGGCGAGGTTCATCAGGTCGATGTTCTGCACGTCGCTGCGTTCCCGCAGATGCGAGACGAGCCGCCGGAAGGCTGCGGCCTCAAACGCGATGCGCTGTTCGTCGGTCAGGTTGTCCATCTTCGGTTCTCCGTCGAGGGCGGGGGCGGGGGCAGGGGACATCCCTGCGGCCCGATTGCCCTGCCGCCGCTCAGTAAGGCCCCGTGCGCGAGGCGAATGTCTGATAGGTGTGAAGGCCATCGATGGCGTTCAAGTCTTCAAGGATCGGGGCAAGCCTGCTCGCCCAATGCTCGATGCCGTCGGCGTTGCCGATCTCGTCCTGTCGCACCTCGATGAGTGCATGCGGTATGCCGGCCGTCATGCAGTGCCGGAACATCGTGTCGCCGCGCAGTGCCCCGTCATAGGGCTCGTTGCTGGCGGTTGTGACGCCAGGCAGCGCGCCGAGGGCCGAAAGCAGCGGAAGGACGGCGCGGTCGTCGCTGTCCCAGAGCACGGTGATGTGCCAGGGGCGCGGCACACCCTTCCAGTATGGCGTAAAGGAATGCAGCGAAATGACCAGAGGCGCCCGCCCACCTGTCCTGGCGACCCTGCCGATGGTTTCGGAGACGGCGTCGTGATAGGGGCGATGGTAGGTGACCAGCCGATGCTGCCACTCCTTAGCGGTGATCGGGTGGTTGCCGGGCACGATCGCCCCGTCGGAGATGCGCATGACCAGTGTCGGGTCGTCCTCGCCGCGGTTGGGGTCGATCAGCAGGCGGGAGAACCGGCTCATGACGGCGGGAACGCCAAGACGCGCCGCCAGCGCCCGCGTCAATCCCTCGATGCCGATGTCGTAGGCGATATGTCGTTCGAAGGCGCTCGCGGGCAGGCCCAGGCGGTCATATCGGGCGGGAACGCGGTTGGTGGCGTGATCGGCCAGCAGCACGAGCCCGATGCTCGCATCGCCGTCGATGATCTCGAAGGGGCTGTCGTCGGTGACGTCCGTTTGCATGCCAACTCTTGCTGCTCGATCTCCGCTAGATCGCACGACGCGGCGCCGACCGCAAGCCGCCATCATGTCTTCGCTTTCTCGGTGTATCCGCGCGGCAGTTCGTCCTGTAATCGATTAGAGTTGCGTTGACATTCGACGTCTGCCGTCGCAAGAAAGCGCGTGACCAAATCAACGGAGTTCCATTGGAAACCGTGTCAATTCCTTCACGCTCCCGCCCGTTCCGCTCGGCGTCCGGCCTTTCCTTTCTGGGATTGTGCGCCGCCGCGGCCTTTTTCACCCTGATGTCCCCAGGCTCGGCACGCGCCGATTTCCGTGTCTGCAACGGCACGCAGAACCTGGTCGGCGTTGCCATCGGTTACCGCGCCACCGAGGGGTGGATGACGGAAGGCTGGTGGCAGATCCCGGCGACCACTTGCGCCACGCTGATCGAAGGCGAGCTGCAGTCCCGCTACTACTACCTCTACGCGGAAGACGCAGCACGCGGCGGCCGGTGGACCGGCGACGTCAACATGTGCGTGGCGGAAAACGAGTTCAAGATCGAAGGTGTGCAGGACTGCTTCGCCCGCGGATTCCAGCGCATGGGTTTCAAGGAATATGACACCGGTCGTCAGGGCAGCTGGATGGTCCAGCTATCCGATACTCCCGGTACGCAGGAAAGCCAGAACTGATGAAGCGGAACAGAAGAGTAAAGATCCTTGCAACCCTCGGCCCGGCTTCCGCCGAGGAAGAGATGATCCAGAAGTTGCACGAAGCGGGGGCCGATCTCTTTCGTATCAACATGAGCCATGCCAGCCATGACGTGATGCGCACGCTGATCAGCCGGATCCGTTCGGTGGAGGCGCGCTGTGGCCGGCCGATCGGCATTCTCGCCGACCTGCAGGGGCCGAAGCTCCGCGTCGGAAAGTTCAAGGACGGCAAGGCCGACCTTTCCCCGGGCCAGACGTTCACCCTCGACAACAATGACGAGCCGGGCGACGCCTCGCGCGTGTTCCTGCCACACCCGGAAATCCTCGAAGCCGTCAAGCCCGGTCACCGCCTGCTGATCGACGACGGCAAGCTGCACCTGCTCGCCGAGAAGTGCGACGGCAAGAAAATCGTCTGCAAGGTCGTCGCCGGGACGAAGATTTCCGACCGCAAGGGCGTCAGCCTGCCTGATACGCTTCTGGGCGTCGGCGCGCTGACCGAGAAGGACCGTGCCGATCTCGACGCCGTGCTGGCCACCGGCAGCGTCGACTGGGTCGCCCTTTCCTTCATCCAGCGTCCGGAAGACCTGGCGGAAGTCCGCAAGGTCGCGCGCGGCCGCGTCGGCCTGATGTCGAAGATCGAGAAGCCTCAGGCGATCGAGCGAATCGACGAGATCATCGAGCTTTCCGACGCGCTGATGGTCGCCCGCGGCGATCTGGGCGTCGAGATGCCGCTCGAGACGGTGCCGGGCCTGCAGAAGCAGCTGATCCGCGCCTGCCGTCGCGCCGGCAAGCCGGTGGTCGTTGCGACGCAGATGCTGGAGTCGATGATCACCGCACCGGTTCCGACACGCGCCGAAGTGTCCGACGTCGCGACCGCCGTCTTCGAAGGCGCCGATGCGATCATGCTCTCGGCCGAATCAGCCTCCGGCGACTATCCGGTCGAGGCGGTTACCACCATGGGCAGGGTCGCAAGCCAGGTCGAGCGCGATCCAAACTATCCGGGCATCATCAATGCGCAGCGCACGCCGCCGGAAGCGACCGGCGCCGATGCGATCTCGCTGGCTGCGCGGCAGATCGCCGAAACGCTGAACCTGTCGGCGATCGTCTGCTACACCTCCTCCGGCACCACCGGCCTGCGCGCTGCGCGCGAGCGGCCGTCCGTGCCGGTCCTGGCGCTGTCGCCGATCATCGAGACCGCGCGCCGCCTGTCGGTCGTCTGGGGCCTGCACTGCGTCGTCACCGGTGACGCGGAAGATCTCGACGACATGGTCAACCGCGCCTGCCGTATCACCGTCAGCGAAGGCTTCGGCAAACCGGGTGACCGGGTCATCATTTCGGCCGGCGTGCCGCTTGGCACGCCCGGTGCGACCAACATGCTGCGCATCGCCTATATCGGGTCGGATGGCGCAAGCGGCATCTGAGCCGGCGCGTCAACGACGGTTCCAGCTTTCGCAAGGCGGGCTTCGGCCCGCCTTCTTGCGTTTCGGGTGGTGTCGTCGGGCGACGCTGCGCGAGCGGCCGCGATGAACGGAGATGACGCCGAGGCGCGGCCGTGCAGATGGATCAGGTGCGGCTGCCCGCGAGCTTGTCGGCGATATCGCCGAGCGCCTTCTGGGCGCGCCGCTCTGCCGGATAGATATCCAGGAAGCGCTGCCAGGCCTCCATGGCGAGTTCGTCACGCCCGTAGTTGCTGAGAATCGTCGCCATGCCGGCGATGGCGCCGAAGTGGCGCGGTTCAAGCGCGAGCACGCGATTGATGTCCGACATCGACTTCTTGAAATTGCCGAGCTTGAAGTTCAGTGTCGCCCGCTGGTTCCACCCCTCGACATACGCCGGGTCGAGCTGGATGACCTCGTCGAGATAGTCGAAGGCGACCATGTCCTTGTTGTCGGCCACGGCCTTGTCGGCCTGCAGCATGAGGAGATTGACGGTGGGGCTGCCCGAATCGCGCCATTGCAGGCGAATCGTCTCGGAGATCGCCTTTGCCTTGTCGGCATTGCCTTCATGCTTCAGCTGACTGAAAAGCGTGTTCAGGCGCTCGGAGGGGCTGGTATCCTGGGCCGGATTTCCGGCTGCATTTTCCGTCACGGCCGGGGGATTGGCGCCTTGCGCAAAGGCGGGGCCGGGCAGGGCGGCAATGGCAATGAGGGCAGCATAAACAAGATTCGAGCGCATGCGGATATGCTACTCCGCATGCGCTCGAATGCAAACCGTTAACTTTCGCAGTACGAAAGCGATGCGCTCAGCCCTGGCGGGCTTTGAAGCGCGGGTTCTGCTTGTTGATGATGTAGACGCGGCCCTTACGGCGAACCAGACGGTTTTCGCGGTGGCGGGTCTTGAGAGACTTGAGCGAATTCTTGATCTTCATGTTTCTGATCCGCGATGCTGGGGAGGAACTATCCACCCTAAAATCTTGTCAATTAAAAACGCGCCGTTTCGGGCGCGCTCTCAGGTTGGCGTTCGTGTATCCGTTCATCCGGTTGCTGTCAACCGTTTGGAGGAGTTTTGCGGTGCGCGAAGCGTGATTTCCACCTCATCGCGCATCCACCGGTCAGCGCAATTCCGTGATGTGGCCCATCTTGCGGCCCGGCCGTGCGTCGGTCTTGCCATAGAGATGGACGAGCACGTCGGGCGTGTTGAGCCATGCGGGCACGTCGGCGATATCGTCGCCGATCAGGTTCTGCATCAGGCAGTCGGAATGGCGGCGGGGATCGCCCAGCGTCAGGCCGGCGACGGCGCGGATGTGCTGCTCGAACTGCGAGATAATGCAGGCCGCCTCGGTCCAGTGACCGGAATTGTGAACGCGCGGCGCCATCTCGTTGGCGAGCAACTGGCCATCGGCGAGGGCGAAGAACTCGACGCCGATGACGCCGACATAGCCCAGCCTGTCGAGAATGGCGCGTGCCGCACGCCGCGCCTGGTCGGCCGTCGCCTCGCTGATCGCCGCGGGAACGGTCGAGGTGTGGAGAATGCCGTTGCGGTGGACGTTTTCGGCTGGGTCGTAGCAGGCGATCGTGCCATCGGCCGCCCGGGCCGCGATGATGGAGATCTCACGCTCAAACGCGATCAGCCCTTCGAGGATCTGCGGCACCGCGCCCAATGCCTCGAAGGCGCCGGCGCGGTTTTCGGCGGGGGAGCGGAACACGCGCTGGCCCTTGCCGTCATAGCCGAGGCGCCGCGTCTTCAGCACGCCTATTCCGCCGAACGCCTCCAGGGCGGCATCGAGATCGGCCTGGCTGTCGATGGCTTCGAAGGGCGCCGTAGCAATGCCGCATTCGTTGATGAAGCGCTTCTCGACGAGGCGGTCCTGGGAGACTTCAAGCGCCCTGGGCGGCGGGAACACGGCAACAGACTGCGCAAGCTGTGCAGCGGCGGCAACGGGGACGTTTTCGAACTCGTAGGTGACGACGTCGCAGCGTTTCGCCAGTTCGGCCAGCGCTTCGGGATCGTCATAGGCAGCGACGATCTGGGCGTTGGCGACCTGGGCGGCCGGGCAGTCGGCCTGCGGCTCGAGAATGACGGTGCGGATGCCCAGGCGTGCGGCCGCCATTGCGAGCATCCGGCCGAGCTGGCCGCCGCCGACGATGCCGATCGTGGAAACGCTCATAGCGGGCCGTCCACCGGATAGTCGGCGACCGATGCGCTCTGGTTCTCGCGCCATTCGTCGAGCCGCAGTGCCAGTTCCGGATCGGACAATGCAAGCACGGCGGCGGCGAGCAGCGCGGCGTTCACCGCACCGGCCTTGCCGATCGCCAGCGTGCCGACGGGAATGCCGGCGGGCATCTGGACGATGGAAAGCAGGCTGTCCTGCCCCGAAAGCGCCTTCGACTGCACCGGCACGCCGAAGACCGGCAGCGAGGTGAGGGCTGCGATCATGCCCGGCAGGTGTGCTGCGCCGCCTGCGCCGGCGATGATGATCTCGAAGCCTTCGGAGCGTGCGGTCTTGGCAAATTCGTAGAGCCTGTCGGGCGTGCGATGGGCGGAAACGATGCGCGCCTCATAGTCGACCTCGAGCGCGTCAAGGGTGTCGGCAGCGTTCTTCATCGTCTCCCAGTCGGACTGACTGCCCATGACGATGGCGACGGGTGGCGTCTGAGGTGTGTTCAACTTCGCTTTCCGTTTCAGGCGATGATGTCGGGAATGATCTGGTCTTCGATCTTGGAGATCTTGTCCTTGATCACGAGCTTCTTCTTCTTCATCCGTTGCACCCGCAGGGCATCGCAGCCGACCTGGATCATGGCATTGATGGCGGCATCATAGTCTTCGTGTTCCTGCCGAAGCCTGGCGATCGCCAAACGCAATTCCGCCTGTTCCTGGTCTGCCATTCTCTTCAATTCCCCGTCCCTTGCCGATGGCGGTCCGTGCCTGCCATTCGTGTTCAGCAAGGCTGCTCCTATCATAAAAGGCCAGCGCTCGGGAAGTTATCCTCGGCCACGATTTCGCCTTCGACAAATGAAAAATAGCGTGGCAGACTTTGAATGTTGCAACCTTGGCCGCCGCACGCGGCAGCGTTCGGGGGTCAACAAAAGGGAAGGAACTGTCGCATGTCGATTGAGGCTCATCTTGCCACGCTTGAAAAGAAGCACTTCGCTCTCGAGGAAGAGCTTCACGAAGCAATGACCCGCCCATCCTACGAGGACGAGAACATTGCGGAGATCAAGCGGCGGAAGCTGCGCATCAAGGATGAGATCGAGAGGATTCGATCGTCCGTGAATTGATCGGACAGGTATTTCCACGAGGAATTGACTTTGGGAGATTGCTCCCCGCCACGAAGCAAAAGTGGTGATGCAAGTCTAAGTGCTTGAAATAGCATATTTTGTCCCGGCTGCTCGATCGGCCGGGCTTTTTTTGGGGCGTTGCCGGTCAGCCGGGAATTCTGCGCCGGATCAGTTCCAGAACTGGTCGAGCCAGAAGTTCAGCCTGTTGAAGCCGGCGGAATTGATCGCATAGATGCGGTGCGTACCCTTGGCCGTGACGCTCACCAGATTGCAATCCAGAAGCGCCTTGAGGTGCTGGGATACCGCCGGCCGGCTGATGGGAAGGCCCTGCGACAGCTCGTTGACCGTCTTCGGCGCGCGCCGGAGTTCCTCCAGCAGAAACCGGCGGTTCGGGTCGGCAATTGCGGCAAAGGGATCCGGCGTCACCATGCGAAAAAGCTATGGCATCGCAGCAAAATCGGCAAGTGTTTTGTGCGCTGCCGCAGGCTCCCGTTGAGCCATGTCCGACAGCTGGGGGGGCGGGAAAACGCATGACGATCCGACGGATCTTGTGCTGCTAGAGAAAGGCGGCGATGCCGTCGTGGAGGAGCTTGAGTCCGGCGACGAATGCCATGCCGTACATGAAGGGATAGAAAACGTCGGGCTTCATGCGCTTCACGAGGAAGCCGCCAAGCGCGGTCATCGCCATGGCAAGCGGCATGAGGGAGGCCGATACCGTCAGGTTCCTGGTATCGAGCTGGCCGAGGGCGAAGTACGGCACGAGCTTGACCGCGTTCAGCGTGGCGAAGTAGCGCACGGCGGCGCCAGTATAGTCGCGCGGCGACAGCTTCAACGGCAGCGCATATACCTGGTAGGGCGCGCCACCGGCGTGCGCGACGAAGCTGCCATAGCCGGAGAGCGTGCCAAAGAACGCGGCCGGCCCGACCCGCTGCGGTTTGGCCGGAATGACATGGCCGCGACGGATGCGCCACTGGTTGTAGAAGAAGCGAAGTGCGAAGAACACGGTGATGGCGCCGATGATCAGGCGGAGCGCATCGCGCGGGACATAGGCGGAGGTGGCCCAGCCCAGGGCGACGCCGAAGAGCCCGCCCGGAAGGAGATAGAGCAGCGTTCTGCGGTCGTTGTGATGGCGCCAGATCCACAGCGATACGATGTCGCTGACGACGAGGATCGGCAGCAGGATGGCCGCCGCTTGCACGGGCGGGACCACCATGGCAAGGATGGGTACGCCCATCAGCGCCAGGGCCTCGCCCATTCCACCCTTCGTCAGTCCGACCAGCATGACGGCGGGGATCGCGGCGAGGTAGATGCTGGGGTCGATGGGCATGGAGGGCGATTGATCCTTTTATGCAACCCGTCTATCGGCTTTGTTTGAATTTTGCGAGGGGCAGTCTGCCGATCGCGACGGAACGGGAAGAAATGGAATTGCGATGACTGGAACCGACAACCGCTGCCGCCTCGTGCTGATCGTGCCCGAGGGAGAGGACATCGACGTCCGCAAGGCCATGGTGGAAGATGCGCTGCGCGGCGGCGACGTCGCGTCCGTGATCCTGCCGCAGTACGGCCTGGAGGATGGCCAGTTCCAGAAGCATGCCGAGGCTATCGTGCCTGTCATCCAGCAGGCGGGTGCCGCAGCCCTGATTGCAGGCGATACGCGCGTCGCCGGTCGTGCCAGGGCCGACGGCATTCACATCGCCGGCGGACTGGAGGCCTTGGGCGAAGCGATCGAGAAATTCTCGCCGAAGCTGATCGTCGGCGCAGGCGGCGCCAAGGAACGGCATGCGGCACTCGAGATCGGAGACCTTGCCCCCGACTATATCTTCTTCGGCAAGTTCGACGGCGACATCAAGCCGGAGGCGCATCCGAAGAACCTTGCGCTCGCCGAATGGTGGGCTTCGATGATCGAGGTGCCTTGCATCGTCATGGGTGGGGCGGATCCGCAGTCCGCACTCGCCGTTGCCGAAACCGGCGCGGAATTCGTGGCGCTTTGCCGTGCGGTTTTCGACGAACCGGCCAATGCCGCGCAGGTGGTCGCATCCGTCAACGCGTTGCTTGACGAAAAAGCGCCACGGTTCGAAGATTAAAGGCGTGCGCATGACTAGGGCTTTCGATCACAGGTCGCTGCGACTGACCACGGCTTTGCTTTGCGCGCTCGGCGCAGCGATGCCGCTTGCGCGCGCGCAGGAGACGCAGAAGCCCGCTGCCGTCCAGCCGAATGCCACCGCCCCTGAAGCGCCCGTCCCCGAAGCGGCCATCCCTGAAACAGAGGGCTCTAGCCAGGGTGGCGCGGGCGGAGCAGGGGCCCTGCCCGGTGTCGCCGGACAGCCCAATCCGTCTTCCGCAGAAGGCAGCCAGGCGCAGCAACCCGGCGAAGCCGAGGACCACAATGCCGGGCTCGACGGGCCGGCTGAGGCCGAGCGCACGTCACGACTGCTCGATCCTGCCGACGCCGGGGATTCGCTCGGCAAGATCGCGCCTTCCGGTGCAGCCGCTGCAGGCGGCCAGCAGAAGGAGTTGCTGACGCCGTCGTCCGGCCTCGGCGTGCTCGACCGGATGGGTGCGCCGCTTCCCGATCTGCCGGCTGAAAAGGCCTTCACCGGAAAGGTGGACGATGCCTATGGCGCGTTCCAGCGCGGCTTCTACCTGACGGCGATGGAGCTGGCGCTTCCCCGCGCGCAAAGCGGGGACGCGGCCGCCCAGACGCTTGTCGCCGAACTCTTCGAGCAGGGGCTCGGCGTCAAGCGCGACCGCAAGCAGGCCGCCTTCTGGTACAAGCAGTCGGCCGAGGGCGGGGATCCCGCCGGCATGTTCAAGTACGCCCTGCTTTTGATGGATGGCCGCCAGGTTGAACGCGACCGCAAGAAGGCCGACGAGTACATGAAGAGGGCGGCCGACGCCGGAAATTCTTCCGCCCAGTTCAACTACGGCCAGATGCTCGTCGCCGACACGCCCGGCGAAAACGGGCTGCGCGCGGCCCTGCCCTATTACGAGAAATCGGCAGAGCAGGGGATCGCGGATGCGCAATACGCGCTTTCGCAGCTTTACAGCAACTTGCAGGGTCTGCCGCCAGAGAAGACAGCCCGGGCGCGCGAATGGCTGCTGCGGGCCGCCCGCGCCGGCTACGACACCGCCCAGCTCGACCTCGGCATCTGGCTCGTCAACGGGGTCGCCGGCGACAGGGACTACGAGGCGGGCTTCCGGTGGCTGAAACGTGCGGCCGATGGTGGCAACGTCGTCGCCCAGAACCGCCTCGCCTATCTCTATATCAATGCGCTGGGAACCCGGCCCGATCCGGTCGAGGCGGCCAAGTGGTTCGTGCTCTCGCGCCGCGCCGGCCTCAACGATGCCGGGCTGGAGGATTTCTATCTCGGCCTGACCGACGAGCAGCAGAAGGCCGCGATCTCGGCGGCCAACAAGTTCCGCGTGCGCTGACGGCGGCGCCTTGCGGTGGAGCCCTGCGTCCGGCGAATGGCTGCGTTCCTGCGGCGGACACTTGAACTTTGAAGGGAATTGTGGTCTTGAGGCCGCAAACTTGGTTCCCGGCCGCCCCGGCCGCGCGGAACCGCCAAAACCTCTACGGAATTCTCATGAAAATCAGCGGCAGCGAAATCAAGCCGGGCAACCTTATCGAGCACAATGGCGGCCTGTGGGCGGCGGTGAAGTGCAACACGGTCAAGCCGGGCAAGGGTGGGGCGTTCAACCAGGTCGAACTGAAGAACCTGATGGACGGCACCAAGCTCAACGAGCGTTTCCGCTCTTCGGAGACGGTCGAGCGCGTCGAACTGGAGAAGAAGGATTTCCAGTTCCTGTTCGAACAGGGTGATGGGCTGGTGTTCATGGATGTCGACTCCTACGACCAGCTCGAACTGCAGAAGGAATTCGTTGGCGATCGCGCCGCCTTCCTGCAGGATGGCATGATGGTGACGGTCCAGCTCTATGACGAAAAGCCGATCGGCGTTTCGCTGCCCGATCAGGTGGTGCTTGCCGTCGCGGAAGCCGACCCGGTGATCAAGGGGCAGACGGCGGCCTCTTCCTACAAGCCGGCGATCCTGGAGAATGGCGTGCGCGTGCTTGTTCCGCCCTTCATCGAGGCGGGTGAGCGCATTCTCGTCGATACCAACGAAATCACCTATCTTCGCCGCGCCGACTGACACGCAAAATTCCGCCGGCCGTGGCATCGACCGCGTTTGCCCGCCGACAAACTGACAAGGACAAGCCCCGATGGCTCGCTCAGCTCTACTCAACGTGATGGTCCAGGCCGCCTTCAAGGCCGGAAAATCGCTCTCGCGCGATTTCGGCGAAGTGCAAAACCTGCAGGTTTCCCTCAAGGGGCCGGGCGACTACGTCTCGCAGGCCGACCGCAAGGCGGAGAAGCTGATCCGCGAGGAATTGATGAAGGCGCGGCCGACCTACGGCTTCCTTGGCGAGGAGGGCGAGGAGATCAAGGGGACCGACGGCGCCCATCGCTGGATTGTCGATCCGTTGGACGGCACGACCAACTTCCTGCACGGCATTCCCTGTTTTGCCTCCTCGATCGCGCTGGAGCGCAACGGCGAGATCGTGGCGGCCGTGGTTCTCAATCCGGCGACGGACGAACTCTACACGGCCGAGAAGGGCGGTGGGGCCTTCCTCAACGATCGCCGTCTGCGCGTCGCCGCCCGCAAGGAACTGTCCGACAGCGTCATCGCCTGCGGCGTGCCGCATCTCGGCCGCGGCAACCACGGCAAGTTTCTGATCGAGCTTCGCCACGTGATGGGCGAAGTCGCTGGCATCCGCCGGATGGGTGCGGCCTCGCTCGATCTTGCCTATGTCGCGGCGGGCCGTTTTGACGGCATGTGGGAGCGCGGCCTTGCCGAATGGGACATCGCGGCGGGCATCCTGCTCATCCGCGAGGCCGGCGGTTTTGTCAGCGATCTGGAAGGCGGCAACGCGATGCTGCAGACCGGTACGCTGGTCGCCGGCAACGAATACATCCACAAGGCGCTCTCCGAAGTCGTTCATCGGCCGGTGCCGACCCGCTAAGGGACGCGATCCCTCCCGCAGCCTCCACTGCGGGATCTCCCTGCATTTCCACGCCGCGCGGCATCGTTCTTCTGGCGCAAGTCAATGGACGCACATCGAAATTCGGCCCTTCAATTCGGCGCAATCTTCCTCTAGGCTCCACGCGAAGTGAGAGCAGGAGAAGCGAGTCCCATGGCAAAGCTGGCGCTGTCGGGTTGGGAGGGGCCGGCCGAGACCGGGGAAGACTATCCCCACAAGCTGTCGAGCCCCATGCCGTTTTTCTGGACGATGGTCATCTTCCTGATCATCGTCGGTTTCGTCGGCGCGATCCTGTTTCGTCAGGCGCATGCGGCCTTCGTCAGCAATCCGGGCCTCAACGGGCTGATTCTCGGCGTTCTGCTCATCGGCATCCTGCTGGTGTTCAGCCATGTGCTGTCCCTGCGGCCGGAAGTGCGCTGGTTCAATTCCTTCCGCGCGGCGGGCAACGCCGAAAAGGTCGGGCGCGATCCGGTTCTGCTTGCGCCGATGCGGGCCCTGATCGGACGGCATCATTCCATCGCGCTGTCGGCCTCGGCCCTGCGTTCCATCCTCGATTCGATTGCGACGCGGCTGGACGAATCGCGCGACACCTCGCGCTACCTGATCGGCCTCCTCGTCTTTCTCGGCCTGCTCGGCACCTTCTGGGGCCTGCTCGGCACGATCGGTTCTATCAACACGGTCATCCAGTCGCTCGACGCAGGCGCGGGCACGGCGAACGACGTGCTGAGCGCCTTGAAGGAAGGGCTGTCGGCGCCGCTATCGGGCATGGGGACCGCGTTCTCCACCTCGCTCTTCGGTCTTTCCGGCTCGCTGATCCTCGGCTTCCTCGACCTGCAGGCCGGCCGGGCGCAGAACCGCTTCTACATGGAGCTTGAAAACTGGTTGTCGTCGGTGACCGACGTTTCCTCCGAACTTTCTCCTGCCGCAATCTCCACCGGCGGCGAGCAGGCGGACATCAAGGCGCTCGCAGAGCAGATCCTGAAGCTTTCGCACGAAGGCGGCCACAGCCGCTCGACGGCGGCAATGGCAAGCCTTGCCGAAGGCATCCAGGGGCTGGTGAAGAACATGCGCAACGAGCAGCAGATGCTGCGTGACTGGATCGAGGCACAGCAGGACGAGGCGAAGGCGCTGCGCCGCACGCTCGACCGGCTTGCGGCGCGCGCCAGCGAGCTCAACGGCGAACGCGCCGCCGAGCGCCTGCGGGATCAGGCGGGGAGCGAGTAAGCCATGGCGCTTGCCCGCAACCGCCGCTCAAGCAGAACCGTCGACTACTGGCCCGGCTTCGTCGATGCGCTGTCGACGCTGCTCTTGGCGATCATGTTCCTGTTGTGTGTCTTCGTGCTCGCGCAGTTCTTTCTCAGCCGCGAAATCAGCGGCAAGGACGAGGTGCTCGACCGGCTGACCAGCCAGGTGAACGAACTGACGCAACTGCTGGCGCTGGAAAAGAGCGGCAAGCAGGACTTGGAGGATTCGCTGGCCAACCTGCAGGCCTCGCTTGCCGAATCCGAAGGCGAACGCTCGCGGCTGCAGCAGATGCTGAACCAGGGCGCAGGCGCCTCGGACGCCGCCGATGCCCGCATTTCCACGCTCAACGAAACGCTCGATGCAGAAAAGCAGGTCAGCGCGCGTGCGATGAGCCAGATCGAACTCCTGAACCAGCAGATCGCCGCCCTGCGCAGCCAGATCGCCGCCGTCGAGGGTGCGTTGCAGGCCTCGGAGGCGAAGGACGCCTCCTCGCAGGCGAAGATCGCCGATCTTGGCCGCCGGCTCAACGTGGCGCTGGCCCAGCGGGTGCAGGAACTGAACCGCTATCGCTCGGACTTCTTTGGGCGCCTGCGCGAAATCCTGTCCGATCGCGAGAACATCCGTATCGTCGGCGACCGCTTCGTCTTCCAGTCCGAAGTGCTGTTTCCCTCCGGCGGCAGCGAACTGAACCCCGAGGGGCAGGCCGAGATGCGCAAGCTCGCCGCAGCGCTTCTCGATCTCGCCAAGGAAATCCCGCCGGAAATCAACTGGGTGCTGCGTGTCGACGGGCACACCGACAACGTGCCGCTGTCGGGAACGGGGCGCTATGCGGACAACTGGGAACTCTCCTCGGCCCGTGCGACATCGGTCGTGAAGTTCCTGATCGCCAACGGCGTTCCGGCAGACCGCCTGGTCGCGGCAGGCTTCGGCGAATTCCAGCCGCTGGCACCGGGCGAAGACGATCAGGCGCGGGCGACCAACCGGCGCATCGAGCTGAAGCTTACCGAGAAGTAGGCACCGTTTCCCGCGGGAGAGAAGCCGCGGCAATAGCCAGCAGGACCGCCACATGTCCGCCGTTTGGGTCCGGCGCGATTTCAGCAACGACGGATACAAACGCTGACGACCGGGCGCTCCTTGTCGCGGTGGCGTTCCCACCATTTCCGCATTGCCCTTACTCTGACGTGCGCGTAACTTCCGCGCGGGGATATGCTTGGGAGGGCATGGATGGATTGCGATGTGCTGGTGATCGGCGCGGGGCTGGCGGGCCTCGTGGCGGCGAGCGAGGCGGTGGATCGTGGCCTGCGGGTCACCGTGCTGGACCAGGAGGGGGAGCAGAACCTGGGCGGCCAGGCCTTCTGGTCGCTGGGCGGCCTCTTTTTCATCGACAGTCCCGAACAGCGGCGCATGCGCATCCGCGACAGCCGCGCGCTCGCGCGGCAGGACTGGTTCGGTTCGGCGCAGTTCGACCGGCCGGAGGATCACTGGCCGCGCCTGTGGGCGGACGCCTATCTCGATTTCGCCGGAGGCGAGAAGCGGGCCTGGCTGCATGCGCAGGGCATGCGCTGGTTTCCGATCGTCGGCTGGGCCGAGCGCGGCGGCGGGCTCGCCACAGGCCATGGCAATTCCGTGCCGCGCTTTCACGTCACCTGGGGAACCGGGCCGGGCGTGCTAGCGCCTTTTCTTCGGCGGGTGCGGGAGGCTGAGGCGAAGGGGCGGCTGTCATTCCGCTTCCGCCATCGTGTCGACCGCCTCCTTGTCGACAAGGGCGCCGTCGTCGGCGCGGAGGGTGCGGTTCTGGCTGCGGATCCCGTGGCTCGGGGCGCGCGGAGTTCACGCGACGCCGTCGGGGCCTTCGCGGTGTCGGCGGATGCGGTCGTCGTCGCGTCGGGCGGTATCGGCGGCAATCATGAGTTGGTGCGACGCAACTGGCCGGTCGATCGGCTCGGGCCGGCGCCTGCCCGCATGGTCAGCGGCGTACCGCACCACGTCGACGGGCGAATGCTGGCGATCGCGCAGGAAGCAGGCGGCAGCGTCATCAACGGCGACCGAATGTGGCACTATACGGAGGGCTTGCGGAACTGGGATCCGATCTGGCCCAACCACGGCATCCGCATCCTGCCGGGGCCGTCGTCGCTCTGGTTCGATGCTGACGGAAACCGTTTTTCCGCCCCCGCCATACCCGGCTTCGATACGCTGGGAACGCTGAAGGCGATTACCGCGTCGGGGCATGACTACAGCTGGTTCATCCTCACCAAAGCGATCATCAAGAAAGAGTTCGCCCTTTCCGGATCGGAGCAGAACCCGGACCTGACCGGCAAGGATATTCGCCTGCTTCTCAAGCGGCTCGGCCGAAATCCGCCGGGGCCGGTGCAGGCCTTCATGGACAAGGGCGAGGATTTCGTCGTCCGCGATCGGTTGGAGGACCTCGTCGCCGCGATGAATGCGCTGACGGGCGAGGGCAGGCTGGATGCGGCGCATGTCCGCGCGCAGGTCGAGGCGCGGGACCGGGAAATCGACAACGCGTTTTCCAAGGATGCGCAGACGGTCGCGATCCGGGGTGCGCGCAGATATCTCGGCGATCTGCTGATGCGCACGGCGCGGCCGCACAGAATGCTGGACCCCACGGCGGGACCGCTGATTGCGGTGCGGCTCAACCTTCTCACGCGCAAGACGCTGGGCGGGCTGCAGACCGACCTTGGCGGCCGCGTGCTCGAACTTTCTGGCAAGCCGGTGCCGGGGCTCTACGCGGCCGGCGAGGTTTCCGGCTTCGGCGGAGGAGGGGTGCACGGCTACAATGCGCTGGAAGGAACGTTCCTCGGCGGCTGTCTCTTTTCCGGGCGGATCGCCGGCCGGAACGTCTGCGCGTGAAGGCGCTGCGCTCGTGGCGCGGGCCTGCGGCCGATGTGGTTTACTGCGCTGCCTCTGCCGCAAGGCGGCCAGGCTGCGGCCTGACATTGCCGCAGCCGCGCGAACCTTCAGTTATTGCGCCGCGGTCGTCTGCTCTTCCGCGCCCGCCTCGCCCTGACCATCGTTGAACTGCAGGCGGGCCAGCTTGGCATAGAGGCCGCCGCTGCGGACCAGCGACTGATGCGTGCCTTCCTCGACGATGCGGCCGTGCTCCAAAACGAGGATACGGTCCGCCTTGAGGACGGTCGCCAGCCGGTGAGCGATGACAATCGTGGTGCGCTGCCCCATCAGGCCGTCCAGCGCCTTCTGCACGAGTTTCTCGCTTTGCGCATCCAGCGCTGAGGTCGCTTCGTCGAGCAGAAGCAGCGGTGCGTCCTTGAGGATGGCGCGGGCGATGGCAAGCCGCTGGCGCTGGCCGCCGGAAAGGGTCACGCCGCGCTCGCCGACGGCGGTGTCGAAGCCATTGTCGAGCCGGTTGATGAACTCCTCGGCCTGGGCGGCGCGGGCGGCGGCAACGATCTGTTCGCGCGAGACGCCGGGCATGCCGAAAGCGATGTTGTCGGCGATCGACGCGGCGAAGATCGTCACGTCTTGCGGCACGACCGCGATGCGGGCGCGGACCTCATGCGGATCGGCGGTGCGCAAGTCGATGCCGTCCAGCTTCACGCTGCCGCTGACCGGATCGTAGAAGCGCAGAAGCAGCGACAGGATGGTGCTCTTGCCGGCTCCGGAGGGGCCGACGACCGCGATCGTCTCGCCCGGACGGATCGCGAAGGACAGCCCGTTGAGGCTGCGGTAGCCGGGGCGGGAGGGATAGGCGAAGTGGACGTCGGAAAACTCCACCGCGCCGCGGGCGGGTACGGGCAGAGCGACGGGAGACGGCGGTGCGGTGATCGAGGGCTTTTCGTCCAGAAGCTCCGTCAACCTTTCGGCCGCACCCGAGGCCTGAGACAGTTCACCCCATACCTCGGACAGGGAGCCCAGGCTGCCGGCGGCGAAGACCGAGTAGAGCAGGAACTGGCCGAGCGTGCCGGCCGAGAGGTTGCCCGAGAGCACGTCCTGCGCCCCGAACCAGAGCACGCCGACGACGCTGCCGAATATCATCGCGATCGCAAAGGCGGTGAGCAGCGAACGGGCGAGGATGGCGGAGCGAGCCGCGCCGAAGGCCGCCTCGACCGCTGCGCCGAAGCGTTCGCGCGCCGCCGGCTCCGCATTGAAGGCCTGCACCGTGCGGGCCGCCGAAATCACCTCGCCTGCATAGGCGGAAGCATTCGCAAGCGTATCCTGCGCCTGGCGGGAGCGACGGCGAACCGACCGGCCGAAGGCGACGAGCGGGAAGACGATGAGAGGAATGGCAGAAAGCACCAGGCTCGAAAGCTTCGGGCTCGTGTAGATCATCATCGCGATCGCGCCGAGACAGAGGATCAGGTTGCGCAGGGCGACCGAAGCGGTGGCACCCACGGCCGACTTGATCTGGGTCGTGTCGGCCGTCAGGCGCGAGACGATCTCGCCGGACTGGCTGCGATCGAAGAAATCGGGTGCCAGTTCCGTGACGCGTGCGAACACCGCGCGGCGCAGGTCGGAGACGACGCGCTCGCCGAGCGTGATGACGAAGAA
Organism: Rhizobium subbaraonis; assembly: GCF_900220975.1. Taxonomy (GTDB): domain Bacteria; phylum Pseudomonadota; class Alphaproteobacteria; order Rhizobiales; family Rhizobiaceae; genus Mycoplana; species Mycoplana subbaraonis. The sequence goes on from NZ_OBQD01000003.1 coordinate 347,989, forward strand.
GTAGCGAAAGGCGCTGGCAAGCGCGAGCAGGATCGCCAGCGCAAACAGCATCATGAAATAGGTATTGATGAAGCCCGCGTCGGATTCGGAGAAACCGTGGTCGATCATGCGGCGCACGGCCAGTGGCAAAGCAAGCGTCGTCACTGCCGCGGTCACCAGGGCTGCAAGGGCGCCGGCGACGAGGCCGCGGTAGCGGCCGAGATAGGGTGCCAAAGCTGCGAGCGGGCGGAGAGACTTGCGTTCGCTCCTGCGTTCGGCGCCTGCTTGCATTTCGTTGCTCACGTTTACCTCTTCAGCGGGCCGCTGCATCGCGATTGCTTTTTGGGCTCTTGTTATCCGGCCGGCCTTCATGTATAGGCTCGCCATCGAATTGGGAAGCCGCTGGCCTGGTCGGTCGCGGCTTCATTTACGTCTTTGACCCGGCTGCCGCAACTGCTTGCGACAAAAGGTCCCCGGAACGCAGGAAGATTGTCATGAAGGCTGATATCCATCCCGACTACCACACCATCAAGGTCGTCATGACCGACGGTACCGAGTACGAAACCCGTTCGACCTGGGGTACCGAAGGCGCCGTGATGAACCTCGAAATCGACCCCAAGTCCCATCCGGCCTGGACGGGCGGCAACCAGCAGCTCATGGACCGCGGCGGCCGCGTTTCCAAGTTCAAGAAGCGCTTCGAAGGCCTCGGCCTCTAAGCCTCCTGCCAGACGCGATTGCGAAGCCCGGGTTTACCCGGGCTTTTTTGTTGCCCGGATTTCCTCGGATGCCCTCGTCGATACGGTGACGGCGACCGAGAGACACAAAAAACCCGGCCTGGGGCCGGGTCCGACGTCGATCACGGGCTGTGTGCGGATCAGTTGTTGCCGAAGGCGGTGTGCAGCAGGCTCAACTGCGCCTGGACGCTGTTCTGGTTATCGTTGACGAAGCTCTGCGTCTCCTGCGGGCGATAGACCTCGCGGTCGAGCAGGGCAACGCGGTTCTGCAGCCGCAGCGAGCGCTCGATCAGATCGAGGAAGGCTTCCGGCAGTTCGTTCCAGCCGGGAGCGGCACGGTCGACGTTGAACCCGTCGAGGCGAACCTTGCTCTTTTCGGAAATCACCTGGTCGCGCGTCATTTCGCCGTTGTTGACGGCGCGCTGCAGCAGCAGCCACGAGGCCATCTGCATCAGACGCGTGGTCAGCCGCATGGATTCGGCGGCGTAGAGAACCGATGCCATGCGGGGCAGCACCTTTGCTGCCTGCCGGCCCGGACCATCGAGATAGGTTGCGGTCTCTTCCACGAGGCCCATGCCTTCAGCGTAGAGATTCTTGAACTGCGGCGAGGTGGCGGCGTGGCCAGCTAAGCTGACGGTGTTCAATCCTCTTTCAGACATGGCCCCATTCCTGTTTAACGCATCACAATTCAGGTAACCCGCGGACCGAACGTCTGTTCCGCCGGTCGTTTCATGCGGGCAGAATGATGCCTTAGCTGATTTCGCGCAAGCGTGATCTTAACAAAGGGTTAATCTCCACAATTCTTTACAAATTTGGACAAGATGTGGAAAGCACAAAAAAAAAGAGCCGCGGGAAAGCGGCTCTCAAGGTAAAACAGGGAGAAAATCAGACCCATTCCCCAAGCGGCGAAAATGTCTGAGTCCGGACTGGTCCGGGCATGCGATTAATAGCCGATGATGCTTAACGGACGGTTAACTCAAATATAGTTCGGTCGCGAAACCGCACATGTCCGCCTGTAGCAAACCGGCATTCTAGCGAAACAGTTGCTCGGCAGCCGAGCGGCTTTTGCCCTTACGGGTGACTTCTTCTTCCAGCCGCGAGATTTCTTCCTTCAGAAGCGCAATCCGGCTTGCAAGCTCGTCCGCCGAAAGCATCGAGAGGTCGCAACCGATCTCGTGTGTCACCTTGCGTACCGGCCGGTCGTCGTCCGACATACTCATCGTTCATCCTCCGTCATGGTCTGGGAGGGCACGTCGGCGGTTCCCTGCTGGCTGGCACGCGGCGACATGCGCAGGCTCTCCGGCGTCGTCATCGTGCCGGGATTGAGAGTGGTATAGCTCTCGCGGGCGCTGGCGGGAAGGGCTGCGCGGCGCCGGCTGCGGAAGATCGAATAGGCGGTGATCAGCAGATGCGCCCCGAAGGTGACCAGGAACAGGGCGTAAGGGCCGACCGACGTCATCACCGGGCCGCCCAGCGTGGGGCCAATGATGGTTCCGATCCCGTAGAGAAGCAGCAGGCCACCGGACACCTTCACGAAATCTTCCGCGTTGGCGAAGTCGTTGGCATGGGAAACGGCGATCGGATAGAGGGCGTTTGCCGCCGCGCCGTAGACGGCGATGACGATCAGGAGGGCTATGACGGAACTCGGTTGCAGGAGGAACATCGCCAGGCCGGCAAGGGCCGCCACGCCTGCAAGCGCGGCGAGCACGTAGCGGCGGTCGACGCGGTCTGAGACGCGACCCGCCGGCAGCTGCATGACGGCACCGGCGAAAATCGTCACGCTCATCATCATCGCGATCGTGCTGGACGCGAGCCCGGCCTCGGCGCCGAAGACGGCACCCAGCGTGCCGAATGCGCCGTTGGCGATGCCGATGAGGACGATGCCGACGCAGGCGACCGGCGAGGTGCGAAACAGGGTGGGGATATCGAGGCTGACCTGCTTCAGCGGCTGCGGGGAGGCAGCGGTCGACAGCGTCGTCGGCAGCATGGCGAGGCAGTAGAGGATGCCGGCGACCATGAACAGGATCGGCGTTCCGGTGTCGCCGAGCGTGACCATCATCTGTCCGCCGACGACGCCGAACAGGGTGATGGCGATGTAGAGCGAGAAGATGACGCCGCGGCTCTCGTTCGTCGCCCGCTCGTTCAGCCAGCTTTCGATGATCATTGAAGTGCCGGCAATGGAGAAGCCGGTGACGGCGCGCAGCGCCACCCACCAGAACGGATCCACCAGGATGCCGGTCAGAAGCGCGATGATGGCGATCAGGGAGGCGAAGCCGGAGAAGGCGCGCACGTGGCCGATGCGCTTGACCACCTTCGGTGCCAGCAGGCAGCCCAGCACGAAGCCGCTGGCCCAGGATGTGCCGATCAGGCCCAGCAGCGTGGTCGGATAGCCCTCATGGGCGCCGCGAACCGGCAGGAGCAGGCCATGCAGGCCGTTGCCGAGGAAAAGAAAAAGGGTGCCGAGGAGAAGTGCGAAGACGGAAACAAGGTTTTTTCGCATCGGGTATCCTGCCACTCTGCAACCAAACTGAACTATGCCGACAAGAGCATGATTTCCATAGCTGCAATACAGCCGATGGATGAATCATGCCTTACGCGAAACCCTCGACTTGGAAAAATGTCGCCGTTGTGACAGGAACGCGAAAAAGGAAACGCCGATGTCGAAAGTCCTTCCGCTCCTGCTGCTCGTCGCGATGGTGCTGCATGTCATCCGGCCGCTCGACCTGCCGGGACTGCGCCGTCGGCGGGACTTCTGGAAGATCGCCGTCGGCGCGATCGCAGTGATGATGGTGACGGTTCTGATCCGGCCATAAGGGCGAGGCGATCGATGCCGCTCGCCACGGCGGCTTGATCGCTTCCGCTGACGTCGTCTTGCACGATCCTCTTGCGGACAAACAAAAGGGCCGCACCAGGCGGCCCTCCATGAGGTTTGGCTCTGTGACAAGCCTGAGCCTATGGGCTCAAGGAAGGTGTGGTTCAGAACGAGGGCTGCCTCGCTCCCACCATCGCATTTCCCACTGCCGTCACGAGGTCCGAAATCTCATTAGACATTGGATCACCTTCCTTTCTGTACGTTGACGATAAACCTAATCTAGGAACTCGAACTCGATCTGCAAGGCTGTCGCGTCGATTTCCCGGTACTTCGCTGAAGCGCCGCAGCTGACGCGCAAGGTTCGCTAAAGCTGAAATCGCTAATTTAAATCCCGGAATGTGACGATCATCCGTGACCCTGGGGAAACGCTTCTCGCAGGTCTCACCCGACAAATGCATTGCGAGATTCTCCATGGATACCAGCGTTTCTTCAACGATCGCCGACCGAGTAACCAGCCTGTCGGCCAAATTCGACGCGATCGAGGAGAAGCTCGGCGCGCTGGCCGAAAGCCAGTCCCTGCATGGTGAAATCCAGCTGGAGGTGGTCAAGCTGTTGCAGCATATCCAGATGCAGCAGCAGGTCAGTCTGGAACAGCTCGGCGCGATCGCGGAATCGGTGCCCGGCGAAGAGGTGGTGTCGAAAAAGGATCTAGCCGCGCTTGAAGCCGTCATCACGCATGAGGGCCAGAAGCGTGCGCTTGAAACTCATGTCCTGAAGCAATCCGCGAACCTCGCCCTTCGCGATGCGACGGCCGGAAAGATGCCTGTCCGCTGCGCCTTTCTTGTGCATTCCATCCCCATGTGGGACGCGCTTTCTGATGTTTATGGCGCGATGGTGGCGGACGAACGCTTCGATCCGATCGTGATCTCGCTGAACTCCACGCCACTCGGGCGCGGCGCCTATGAGGGCGAGGACAAGGTGAGCGCCGCCTTCGATGCGATGGGCATACCCCACCTTCGCTTCAACATGGACGATTCCTATGCGGCCCTGGATATTCTGAAGGCTCTCCGGCCAGCCGTCATATTCCGCCAGCAGCAGTGGGATACGCCCCTGCCGCCGGCATTCCACACAGCCGAGCTGACATTCGCCCGCATCTGCGTCGTTCCCTATGGAACCAACATTCTCTCGCGCTTCGGCGGCAATTCAGGTCCGGAAATCTCGCCGCTTGCGTTCGACCAGGCCTATCATCGCGCCGCCTGGAGGATCTTCTGCGAGACCGAAATGACCCAGTCGTACTATCGGTCATTCGCTCATTCCGATCCATCGAAGTTCCGTCTCAGCGGTTACCCCAAGCTCAGCAGCCTGGTGAAGTGTAAAGGAAAAGGAAAGTGGCCCCTTCCCGAACCGAAGGGAAGGACCTTCCGGGTGGTCTGGGCGCCGCATTACTCGCTCGGCAAGAACGGCGTCGGCTTCGGCGTCTTCAACCTCATCTTCAGCGACATGATCGAGTGGGCCAGGGAGCAGAAGGACATTCAGTTCGTCCTCAAGCCGCATCCGGCTCTTTTCTCTAGCGTCCTGGGTGCCGAACAGGCTGCGGCATTCAAGAAGATCTGGAACGCAATGCCCAACTGCGCGATCGAGGAGCAGCTGTACGGCCAATTGTTTGACGCGTCCGATATCATGGTGACGGACGGGGTTTCATTCCTGACGGAGTACCACGTCTTCAACAAACCCTTGATCTTCTTTGATTCCGGCCACCACGTACCTTTCAATCCTCTGGGCAAGGTCGCCGAGGCGTGCGCGCATAGGGTCCAGACATTCGCAGAGCTGAAGAAAGCCGTCATCGCCTACAAGAACGGAAAATCCTGGGACAAGGAGAAGGAGGTGAGCAAGCTCCTGGACATCCTGAGGCCCAATACCGACGACCCGGCAACGACTATCCTGAATACCATCGCCGCAGATATTCTCAATGAGGGTGCCAAGCACAATGCGTGACACGGCTACGCAGCTGCATTACCTGGATGCCTACAGGCTCGAGGACCACGAGTACAACGGGCCGGCGGCCGAAAGCCGCCCGTCGGGAACATGCTTCGCTTTCGATCTCGATGGCACGATAACGACGGAAGAGTTGCTTCCGCTCATCGCTGCAGAGTTGAATCTCGAAACCGAGATGTCACTCCTGACGCGATTGACGATGGACGGCGTCATCCCGTTCGAGGACTCCTTTCGCCTGCGCTTTGCAATCCTGAGGGCAGCCGGTCTGGAGCGTGTCCAATCGATCGTATCGGAAGTCCAGCTGGATCCCTATATCGTGGAGTTTATCCGCGAGAACCGAAGCAGATGTTTCGTTGTAACTGGCAACCTTGATCTATGGATCGCCCCGCTGGCCGACAAGCTTGGATGCGAGTTCTTCGCGTCCACAGCCGTCATGCAAGGAGGACGGATCGCTGGCATCCATCAGGTCATGCGCAAGAGCGTGCCGGCCTTGAAGCTCAAGGATCGATTTGAGCGCTTGGTAGCGGTCGGCGACGGCTTCAATGATATTCCGATGTTCGATGTTGCCGAGATCGGGATCGCCTATCAAGGCGTCCATACCGCGCCCGATGCGCTCATCTCCGTTTCCAATTATGTCGCCCTGGACGGGAAATCCCTATGCCGACTGTTAAGAACGCTGTAATCGCCGCCGCTGGCCTCGGCTCGCGACTGGGTCACGGCAAGCCGAAATGCCTGGTCGAGATCGATGGGGTGAGTATTCTCTCCCACCTCCTCTCGCTGCTTAACGATGTCGAGGACGTCCGGGTCGTCATCGGCTTCGAAGAGAGGGCGGTCATTTCGGAAATCAAACGCATTCGCCCGGACGTGATCGCGGTTCGCAATCCCGATTTTCGGTCGACAACGACGCTGCATAGCTATGCCGCCGGTGCTCGGTACTTGAAGGGCGATTGCCTGTTCATGGACGGCGACATTCTTTTCGAACCCGACAGCTTCAAGAGATTTGTCGCCACGTGCAAGCCCGACAGACCGCGTCTTGCGATCACCAAGACCAAGACGAAGGATGCGGTGTTCCTTGATCTTGAAGGGGACATGGTAACGCGACTGCGCCGCGGAGAGCCGTCCGAATACGAATGGGCCAATGTCGCCTGGCTGCCGGTCGGCTTCTTCGAGCATCTGGAGAATACGCCGGTGTTCGAGCATCTGGCGCAGTTCATGCCTATCGAAGCCGGTATTCTGACCTCTTATGAGATCGATACCGAGACAGATCTTCTTCAAGCTCAGCAAAATCGTCATCTGTTCTGCCTGGATACCGCCGCCACGGCGGGCGCCCTTGCACCGTGAAGATGGCCTTCGGCGCGTCAAAACCTAGAACGGTGGTACAGATGTCCAGAATTTACAGTAACATAGCCGCAATCGACACAAATTCGGTGAAGTCTTTCTTCGATCGGCGAGCCAGCGCGGAGAGCAATCCCATCAATGCGGTCATGCTTCAAAAGGAAGGCTCAAGCGTAGCGATCGAGCGGGACAAATACGAGCGGGAACATCTCGTTCCCTCGATTGATCCTGGCGGGAAGGTCCTCGAACTGGGATGCGGTGCGGGTCGACTGGCGTCGCACTACAACAAAGACGGCAACAGTTACCTTGGGCTGGACTTCTCCGAAAATCTCATCGGCCTTGCCAATTCCGCATTCGCGGGACAGGAGACGATTCGCTTCCAGGTGGCCGAAATCCCACGGATATCACAGGAAGAATTGCTGATACGGCCGCCGTTCGATCTCGTCATTGTCACTGGCCTATTGATCTATCTGAACGACGAGGCCGTCGAGAAGACGTTCGAGCTGATTAATTCGATCGCGGCGAGTAAGGCGAAATTGTATCTCCGTGAGACGATATCAATTCTCGATCACCGTCTCACTCTGAGAGATTTCTATTCTGAAGAGCTCAACGACAACTACAATGCCGTCTATCGAACGCGCGAGGAAATAAAAGCGCATATCGATATGTACATGACAAAGTCTGGTTTCTCTTTGGCGTCAGAGGGCGTGGCGTTTCCCGCCAACCTGCAAACGCGGGCGGAGACAAATCAGCACTACTTTATTGTCGAGCGTTGAGCCGGCCGGCCTACGCAGCCTTCTCCATCTCCTTCTTCCATTGCCCACGCGCGGCGAGGCTGCACATCTTGGCGCGATGGGTGAAGGCGCGCTGGCCGGCGGCGACGTTTTCGGGCTTGCCGGCCCAGGCGTCCAGCGCTTCCGCCTGCAGCGCGCGGCCATAGGAGAAGGTCAGTTTCCAGGGCAGCGGACCCATGGCGTTCATGGCGGAAAGGTGCGCGGTCGCCTCTTCCGTCGACTGGCCGCCGGAGAGGAAGGCGATGCCGGGAACGGCCGCCGGTACGGTCCGCTTCAGCACGCGTAGCGTTCGTTCGGCGACCTCCTGCACAGAGGCCTTCCGCGCCTTCTTGCCGTCGATGACCATGGAAGGCTTGAGGATCATGCCCTCCAGAGAGACGCGCTGGTCGGCCAGTTCTTCGAAGGTGATGCGAAGGGTCTCTTCCGTCACCTCCTGCGCGCGCTCTATCGACTGGGTGCCGGGCTCTCCGTCCATCAGCACCTCCGGTTCTACGATCGGGACGATGCCGGCCTCCTGGCAAAGCGCGGCATAGCGGGCGAGCGCTTGTGCATTCGCCTTGATCGCGCCAAAGCTCGGAAGCGTGTCGGAGATCGCGATCACGCCCCGCCATTTGGCAAAGCGGGCCCCGGCTGCGTGGTATCTGGCGAGCCTTTCGCGCAAGCCGTCGAGGCCCTCGGTGATCGTCTCGCCTTTGAAAAGCGCCATAGGCTTGGCGCCGGTGTCGACCTTGATGCCGGGAACGGCGCTGGCTGCCGTGATGATATCGGCGAGCGGCCGGCCCTCATCGGTCTTCTGGAACAGGGTCTCCTCATAGAGGATGACGCCGGAAATGTAGTTCCGCATCGCCTCGTCGGCGGTAAAGAGCATCTGGCGGTAATCGCGTCGGGAGGCGTCGGTGGATTCGACGCCGATACCGTCGAGGCGCTTCTTGATGGTGGCAGTGGATTCGTCGGCGGCGAGCAGGCCCTTGCCTGCGGTGACGATGCGGGCGGCGATGTCTTCCAGTCGTTCGCTCATGCTTCCCTCCTTGGACCAGTCCGTGTTTCCTTTGTCCCGTCTGCATGTTCTGACCGACGATCCCTGTGGCCGTCTTGGAGATATTTTCGATCCCGCGATCCGTCGCGTCAACGAAAATGGCCCCCTCCATCGAATGGAGAGGGCCATCAGTTGGTTCCGGTGAAGACGGAGGCCTACTTCTGCTGAAGGACCTCGACGCCAGGCAGGGGCTTGCCCTCCATCCATTCGAGGAAGGCGCCGCCGGCGGTGGAGACGTAAGTGAAGTCGTCCGCGACGCCGGCATGGTTCAGGGCCGCGACCGTGTCGCCGCCGCCGGCGACCGAGATCAGGGCGCCTTCCTTGGTCCGGGCCGCTGCATGCCTGGCGGCGGCAACGGTCGCGGCATCGAAGGGGGCGATCTCGAAGGCGCCGAGCGGGCCGTTCCAGACGAGCGTCGAAGCGCGGGAAATCCAGGCGTTGACTGCCTCGACCGATTTCGGGCCGACGTCGAGAACCATGGCATCCGCGGGGATCGCCTCGATCGAAACCGTCTCATTATCGGCGCCTGCCTTGAATTCACGGGCGACGACGCCGTCCTCGGGCAGGATGATCGCGCAGCCGGCGGTGGCGGCATCGATCATGATCTGCTTGGCGGTGTCGGCGAGATCGTGCTCGCAGAGCGACTTGCCGACATCGGTGCCGCGGGCGGCGATGAAGGTGTTGGCCATGCCGCCGCCGATGACGAGCGCGTCGACCTTCTTCACCAGGTTCGACAGCAGGTCGATCTTGGTGGAGACCTTGGCGCCGCCGACGATGGCGACCACCGGGCGCTTCGGATTGCCGAGGCCCTTCTCCAGCGCCTCGAGCTCGGCCTGCATGGTGCGGCCGGCATAGGCGGGAAGAAGGTGCGCCAGGCCCTCGGTGGAAGCATGGGCGCGGTGCGCGGCAGAGAAGGCGTCGTTGACGTAGATGTCGCCATTGGCGGCCAGCGCCTTGGTGAAGTCCGCGTCGTTCTTTTCCTCGCCCTTGTGGAAGCGGGTGTTTTCGAGAAGCAGGATGTCGCCGTTCTTCAGCGCGTCGACGGCGGCCTTCGCCTTGTCGCCGATGCAATCCTCGCCGAAGGCGACCGGCTGGCCGAGCACGTCCTTGACTGCCGGCACGATCATGCCGAGCGACTGGTCGGCGACCGGCTCGCCCTTGGGGCGCCCGAAATGGGCAAGCAGGACGACTTTCGCGCCCTTCTTCGACAGTTCGAGGATGGTGGGGGCGACGCGCTCGATGCGGGTTGCGTCGGTGACCTTGCCGTCCTTGACGGGGACGTTGAGGTCGACGCGGACGAGCACGCGCTTGCCAGCGATATCGGTGAGGTCGTCTAGGGTTTTGAAGGTCATGGGCACCGCTCCTCGTATTCTGCCTTGAAGCGCCGCGCGCCGATCAGGATGGCGCGCCTCTGCGCTGGCGATGTGAAACTAGCATTTCCCGCCTTCACGTCGGAAGGCGGAAGAGTTCAGGTCCTCGGACGGAAAAGCTCTCATTCGCCGTCATGCCGGACTCGATCCGGCATCCAGCGCGCTCAAGTCCTTGAGCGCAATAAACACGATTGCGCCGCCGACGCGGCGCTGCTGGACCCCGGATCAAATCCGGGGTGACGGAAGAACAAGGTGTGCCCCGTCACGAGGGCCTCAAACGTCGACACCCGGACATTGCTGCCCGGGTGTCTTTGATTGCGATCAGATCAGCTTCGCAAACGCGACGGCCGTGTCGGCCATGCGGTTGGAGAAGCCCCATTCGTTGTCGTACCAGGAGAGGATACGGACGAACTTGCCTTCCAGAACCTTGGTCTGGTCGATGGCGAAGATCGACGAATGGCTGTCGTGGTTGAAGTCGCGGGAGACCAGCGGCTCCTCGGTGTAGCCCAGGATGCCCTTGAGGGCGCCGTTGGAGGCGGCCTTGATGGCTTCGTTGATTTCTTCGACCGTGGTGTCGCGCTTGGCAACGAACTTGAAGTCGACGACCGAGACGTTCGGGGTCGGCACGCGGATCGAGGTGCCGTCGAGCTTGCCCTTCAGGTGCGGCAGGACGAGGCCGACGGCCTTGGCAGCACCCGTCGAGGTCGGGATCATCGAGAGCGCTGCCGCGCGGGCGCGGTAGAGGTCCTTGTGCATCGTGTCCAGCGTCGGCTGGTCGCCGGTGTAGGAGTGGATCGTGGTCATGAAGCCGTGGTCGATGCCGACCGCGTCATCGAGAACCTTGACCACCGGGACCAGGCAGTTGGTGGTGCACGAGGCGTTGGAGATGACCAGGTGTTCCTTGGTCAGCTTGTCGTCGTTGACGCCGTAGACGACGGTCAGGTCGGCGCCGTCGGCCGGGGCCGAGACGATGACGCGCTTGGCGCCGGCCGTCAGGTGGGCGGCCGCCTTGTCGCGGGCGGTGAAGATGCCGGTGCACTCCATGGCGATGTCGACGCCAAGTTCCTTGTGCGGCAGCGTCGCCGGGTCCTTGATCGCGGTGACCTTGATCGGCTTGCCGCCGCCGACCGTGATCGTGTCGCCCTCGACCTTCACTTCGGCCGGGAACTTGCCGTGGATCGAATCGTAGCGCAGCAGGTGGGCATTGGTCTCGACCGGACCAAGGTCGTTGATCGCCACGACCTCGATGTCGGTGCGGCCGGATTCGACGATTGCGCGCAGGACGTTGCGGCCGATGCGGCCAAATCCGTTGATGGCAACTTTTACGGTCATTTCGGGTCTCTCCCTGTCAGAATAAAACGTGCGGGTGGCGCGCGGTCGCCCGCGCGCCGTCCCGGGTCAGCCGAGCTTGGCTTCGGCGGCTGCGACGACCGCCTCCGGCGTGATGCCGAAGTGCTTGTAGAGCTCCTTGTAGGGGCCGGACGCGCCGAACGAAGACATGCCGATGAAGGTGCCGTCCGAGCCGATGATATGGTCCCAGCCCTGGCGGATGCCGGCCTCGACGGCGATTTTCACCGGCGAGTTGCCGATGATCGCCTTCTGGTAGGCTTCCGGCTGCTCGTAGAAGAGCTCGAAGCAGGGAACCGATACGACGCGGGTGGAAATGCCCTTGGCCGTCAGCGCCTCATGGGCCTTCACTGCGATCTCGACTTCCGAGCCGGTGGCGAAGATCGTCACCTGGGCATCGGCAGAAGAGATCAGGTCATAGGCGCCCTTGGCGCAGAGGTTCTCTTCCTCGAACTCGGTGCGCACGGCCATCAGGTTCTGGCGGGTGAGCGCGATGCCCGAGGGGCGGTCCTTGTGTTCCAGGGCCAGCTGCCAGCACTCGGCCGTTTCGGTGGCGTCGGCCGGACGGAACATCATCAGGTTCGGGATGGCGCGCAGTGCTGCCATCTGCTCGACCGGCTGGTGCGTCGGGCCGTCTTCGCCGAGACCGATCGAATCGTGGGTCAGGACGTGGATGACGCGGATGCCCATCAGGGCGGCGAGGCGGATCGAGGGACGGCAATAGTCCGAGAAGATCAGGAAGCCGCCGGAGTAGGGGATGAGGCCGCCGTGCAGCGCCATGCCGTTCATCGCCGCCGCCATGCCGTGCTCGCGCACGCCGTAGTGGATGTAGCGGCCGGAGAAGTCGTCAGGCGTGATGGAGGCCGTCTGGCTGGTCTTGGTGTTGTTGGAGCCGGTCAGGTCGGCCGAGCCGCCGATCGTTTCCTTCAGCACGCCGTTGATGACCTCGAGCGCGTCCTCGGAGGCCTTGCGGGTCGCCGGGTTCGGCCTGGTCTCGGCCAACTTCTTCTTGTAGGCGGAGATCGCGGAATCGAGGCCGCTCTCAAGGTCGCCGGCAAAGCGGCGGACGAACTGCGCCTTCTTCTCCGGGTCGGCCTTTTCCAGGCGCTCCTGCCACTCCTTGTGCGCCTTGGTCGAGCGCAGGCCGGCCAGGCGCCAGGCGTCCAGCACGTCGGAGGGAACGGAGAACGCTTCGGCGTCCCAGTTCAGCGCCTTGCGGGTGGCGGCGATTTCGTCTGCGCCGAGCGGCGAGCCGTGGACCTTGTGGGTGCCGGCCTTGTTCGGAGCGCCCCAGCCGATGACCGTCTTGCAGGCGATCATGGTCGGCTTGTCGGACTTCTGGGCCTGCTCGACGGCGGCTGCGATCGCGTCCGGGTCATGGCCGTCGACGGCGATCGTGTTCCACTGCGAAGCGCGGAAGCGGGCGTGCTGGTCGGTTGAGTCGGCAATCGAGATCGGGCCGTCGATCGAGATGTTGTTGTCGTCCCAGAAGACGATCAGCTTGTTGAGCTTCAGGTGGCCGGCAAGCGCGATCGCTTCCTGGCTGATGCCTTCCATCAGGCAGCCGTCGCCGGCGAGCACGTAGGTGTAGTGCTCCATCAGGTCGGAGCCGAACTCGTCGCGCAGCTTGCGCTCGGCAATCGCCATGCCGACGGCGTTGGCGATGCCCTGGCCGAGCGGACCGGTGGTCGTCTCGATGCCGGCGGCATGGCCGTACTCGGGGTGGCCGGCGGTCTTGGCGCCGAGCTGGCGGAAGTTCTTGATCTCGTCGATCGTGATGTCCTCATAGCCGGTCAGGTAGAGGAGCGAGTAGAGCAGCATCGAGCCATGGCCGGCCGACAGCACGAAGCGGTCGCGGTTCGGCCAGGACGGAGCCTTCGGGTCGAAGGTCATGAAGCGGGTGAAAAGGACCGTTGCGATGTCCGCGGCGCCCATGGGAAGGCCGGGATGGCCGGAGTTTGCTTTCTCCACGGCATCCATGGAAAGAAAGCGAATAGCATTCGCCATCCGGTCGTGTTTTTCGCGAGAGATCATGACTGTTCCAAATAATCGGGGTGTCAGGGCCGATGCCTGTCGGGGTCACCGGTTAGGAAGCGGCTGACACATAGCAGGTGCATTGCGGGAGTCAACGAATTGCGCCGTTTTTGCCGTGTTTTGCGGCGCTTTGGCGCGGAAGTCGGCAGGTCTTTTCGGCGCCGGGTTTGCCCTCTTTGCCGCGGCGCAGCAATCTCATCCACAGACGAGCGCGGCGATGCCGGGCCGCGCGGTTGACGCTGGCGATCGCTGTTGAATATTGTCAATGACTTGAAGACGGCGAGAACCGCGGCGATTCGTCCGCGACCGTAAATGCCGGTGAAGGCGTGATGGCGGCAGGAGAAACAGTCAGGGTAGCGATCGAGGAGTTGCGCAAGGCTTTGACCGGCCTCGACAACGCACTCGACATGCGCTTCGACCGCGAGCGCGACCACAGCGAGATCGAAAACGAGGTGCGCCGCGTCAACACGGATCGCTCCCGTCTTGCCCAGGAGCTGGACCAGTCCGAGTTCCGGGCCAACCGTCTCGAGGAGGTCAACCGCGAGGTTTCCCGCCGGCTGGTGACCGCAATGGAAACGATCAGGGCAGTACTCGACCGCTGACGCAAGCGTGCGGCGGCCTGCTTCGGGGGACACGGAAGATTCCATGGCGCAAGTAACGGTTCTCATCGACGGCAAGGCCTACAGGATGGCCTGCGAGGAGGGGCAAGAAGAGCACCTCAGCGAACTCGCGGGCAGCTTCGACCGCTACGTCAGCCATCTGAAGTCGCAGTTCGGCGAGATCGGCGATCTGCGCCTGACCGTCATGGCCGGGATCATGGTCATGGACGAGCTCAGCGAGACCGGCCGGCGGCTGAAGGCGCTGCAGGCCGAGGTGGAACAACTGCGCAACGGCCGCGAGAACGTCATGGCTGAAGCCTCCCGGGACGAGGCGGCCATTGCGGCCGCATTGGGCGAGCTGACGAACCAGATCCAGGGGATGACGGCAAAACTCGTCGGAAAGCCTGTCGCGAACTGATTTCAGGCGTGACGAGGGTGCGTGGCGTGCAGGACGCCGGCGACAGCGCCTTCCATAACAGCAAGCGACAAGCGCAGCCGCCTGCCGGTTGACCCGCGACGACCGCTTTCTCTTCCCGCAGCAACCGATAGCCACTGGATTAGTCGCCGGTTCCGTCCTATATCTGAATTGCGATCTGCGCTTCCCGACAGGTATCAACATTCCCCGGGGCCATACACGATCTCAAGGGAGCTGTCCCTGTTCGGACCCGTGGGTTCGGACATATGGCACCCACCTACTTTGTAGGCACCCGGGATCGTAAAAATCCATCGGTCGCCGTGGATCGCGCTTTCTCTCTTAAAATTCAATGTTTTGGCCGACGTGACACCAAGAGTCGCACTGGTGAACTATGGGTAACCAAGATTGGCAGCCGAGCAAACCGTGAGGAGATCTTCATAAAATTGGGTGCCGACGGGCGATGCTAAAGATTTTTCTAACTTCTTGTGGTTGCATTCCTGCAACCGATAGAAGGACGCCTTATGAGTACTGCAGAATCGTCGATTGACACAGGTGCAAATGGCTCAGCTGTTGCAAGAAACTATGCCTTCATTCTCGTGGGTGGCATCGTCTTTCCGCTTGTAATAGTCGCGCATTTCATAGCGCGAAAAAGGCGCAAGCTCACCGGTTTTGAGCAAAGCCACTATATGTTTCAATATCGGACGACGTCGATTGCATTGCTCAGCCTTGTCGTTGCAGTCTTGATTGCAGTGGCAATGTTTGTTTGGATGCCACCCAAAGCACCGCAACAGCATGTCCAGATAATATTTGCTTTTCTCAATAGTTTAGTCTGGCTCACTATGTTGTGGGGCGCAGCAAGATGTATTCGCGGTCTTTATCTATGCGGCGCTCGGAGGGTCATACAGAACTCAAAAACATTCTGGATTTGGCCGCAATAGATATTTCCTGCGGTGCTGGGCGAGTGATCTCGCTTCTGCCCCGCCCGCAGTCGATCCGCTTCCGTAAATCCCGCTATTTCGCCAGGGCCACCGGCCTGTCGCTGTCCGGCTGGCGGATCACGTCCATGCGCACGTCGTAGATCAGTTCCAGGGTCTCCGGCGTCATGATTTCCTCCGGAACGCCTTGCGCGATGAGCCGGCCGCCGCGCAGCGCCACGATCGCATCGCAGAAGCGCGCGGCCATGTTGATGGCGAGCAGGACGGTAATCACCGTGATGCCGGCTGAGGTCGCGCGTCAGGGTCAGGACGTCGAGCTGGTGGCCGATGTCGAGCGCGGAGATCGGCTCGTCCAGAAGCAGGCAATCGGCGTCCTGCGCGATCAGCATGGCGAGCCAGACGCGCTGGCGTTCGCCGCCCGACAGCGTATCCACCAGCCGGTCTGCAAAAGGCCCGATCTCGGTGCGCTCGATGGCCTCCTCGACCTTGGCCCGGTCCGCCGCGCCGAAACGCCCCAGAGCGCCATGCCAGGGATAGCGGCCGAGTGCTACCAGCGCGCGAACGAGCATTCCGGGCGCTATCGGCGTGTGCCGGGGCAGATAGGCAAGCCTGCGGGCGAAGGTGCGGGCGCCGCAATCCGCCAGCGCCTGACCCTCGAAGCGGATCTCGCCGGCCGTCGGCTGCAATTGCCGGCCGATCAGTTTCAGCAGGGTGGATTTGCCCGAGCCGTTATGGCCGACCAGTGCAATCGACTTCCCGGCCGGAAGGTCGAAGGTCAGCGGATTCAGCAGGACCTAGTCGCCGATGGAATAGCCGACATTGCGCAGGGAAAGGATCGGCGATCCGTCTTCTTCGTGCGGGCGTGCTGCGGCAATTGCGGGCATGGATACGATCCGGAAAGCTGATTGGAATGATCCTGTTTTGCGATTTTTCGGCGCAGGCTCAATAGGCCGGTTGTGGCGAGCCCTCTTCGGAGGCGGCGAAAGCTGCCGCCGATAGCGCTGGGCCTCGCGGCGCCTCAGACGCGGGTGGCCAGCATCGCCCGCGAGAGCAGACCTGCGAGCGGCGCGGGCAGCTTGTCTTGCGCCCATCCGGCGACCATGCGTCGTTCCTCCAGCGGCACGGCGGAGAGGATCGTCAGAGCCAGAAGATAGGCGATCGCGCCTGCGACGATCCCGAGCAGCATGCCGGGCAGGTTCGGCATCCACCAAAGGCAGGCGCTTGCGGCGGCCGCACAGCAGAGCGCCGCAAGGAGTACCTTGAGGAGTGCCAGCGGTTTGCAGGCGACGCCGAGGCAGCGGTGGCAATACCACAGGCAGAAGAGGAAGCTAGCCGTGCCCGTCAGTCCCTTGACCCAGGCCGCCCCCATCGTGCCGAAGCGCGGTACGATGACGAGCAACAGGCCGATACAGGCCAGTCCTTCCCATATCGACAGGCGCAAGACGGCCCCGCTTCGCTCCCGCGCCAGCATCATGCGATAGGGGACCGTCACCATGGCGGCGGCGAAGCCGAAGGCGAGCAGAACCACCGACAGCTCCACCGCCGGGCGGAAGTCTTCGCCAAAGAGCGCCGGGATGAGTACCGGCGAGATGGCGGCGCCGCCGAAGCAGATGGGGGCCAGCACCAGCGACAGGCCCAGCAGGCTTCTCTGGTAGGACTGCGTCAGGCCGGCATGATCGCCGCGGTCGCTGTGGTAGGAGAACAGCGGCACCAGCGGGGCCACCAGGAAATAGGATAGCTGGATCACCATGCCGGTCATCGTCGCGGCGATGGCGTAGTGCCCGACAGCGGTGAGGGTGAAGAAGAGCCCTATGACCGCCAGTTCGACCCGCGAGCCGAGCAGGGCGGTCATGCCGCCGGACAACCAGCTGTTTCGCGCATACGTGGTCATGGCCGGCGTCACCGGCTGCACGCCTTCCCTCGCGGGCGAGAGGTATTTCCGCAGCGACAGCGCCTGCGGGAGGTGGCGGAACATATGGCCGAAGATCGCGCCGGCCGGTCCCAGCACCAGTGCGCCGAACAGGACCAGAAACGGCTGCAGCAGGCAGCCGATCGCCGTGTTCAGGCTGCTTTCGCGGAAGCGGCCAAGCCCCTGGGCGGCACCCAGCGACAGCGTCGAGTAGGCATAGACGAGGAAGAGGCCGGTCGTGGCAGCCCAGATCAGGGAGACGCTTTCCCGCCCGGACAGTGCAAGCCAGCCCGCATAGGCGAGCATGGCCACGGCAAGGGTTCCTGTGGTCGCGACGAAACGGCGCGTCAGGGTGCGCACGAGGCCGGGCCGGCCACCGTCATCGGCGCCATCACTCTGGCCGACGAAGCGCAGGATCGCCTGCGGCATGCCGAAGTCGGAGATGAGGGTCGCGACCGTCATGATCCACAGCGCGTAGGCGACGATCCCGGCCCCTTCGACGCCCAGCGCGCGGGCGACGACGACGCTGCTGCCGAAGCCGGCAAAGAGCGACAGAAGGCCGGCGGCGGCATTGAGCAGCGATGACCCGAGCATGGATTTCATGTGGCGACCGTCTTCGTCCTGCGGCGGCAACGGGAGATGCCTGTACCGCAGACCCCGCTAGAGCCCTAGATCAACCGGCTTAACATTCGGTATCCAGCCGCAGATCGCGGCATTCCTCGGTCTGCTAACCCGGACTTAAGAAAACTGGTTTAGGCCAAACTGAACCGATTATTCCATCATCAGGTGTAGCCAATGCCGGATATCACACTTTCCGCGCGTCACGACAGCGGCCTGAAGCTGAAGCTGCAGCACCTCTTCTGGCGCCTTATCGCCTTCCTGCCGGACCGCCCCTATCTGCGCTGGAAATACTACTCCATGGCTGGCCGGTTTCCCGATCTCGACGATCCGAAGCTGTTTTCGGAGAAGGTGCAGGCGCGCAAGCTCTACGACCGCAAGCCGATCTATGCGCGCATGGTGGACAAGCATGCTGCCAAGGCGCTGATCGCCGAGCGCGCCGGGCAGCAATACGTCGTTCCCACTTACTGGGTCGGGCGTGACCTGAACGACGTCGACTGGTCGACCATTCCGCTGCCGGCGGTGGTCAAGCCGACGCATGCTTCGGGTTGCGGCGTCTTCCTGCGCGAGCGCAGCGATATCGATGCGCTTCTGGCGCGCAATCCCGGACCCGAATGGCTGACCCTGAAGCATCATCGCATCAACCGCGAATGGGCCTATGGCGAGTTCGAGCCCCTGATCATCATCGAGAAGATGCTGGTGGAAGGCGACGATGCGCCGGACGATTATCGCTTTTTCGTCTTTTCCGGCGAGATATCGCACATCGAGCTGCGCCTCAGGCGCGACGGCGTCGGCTACGAAAGCTGGTTTTCGTCAGAATGGCAGCCCCTGGAGTATCAGGGTTTTTACTACGAGCCCTATCCGGGCGTTCTGCCGCGACCCGACAAGTTCGAAGAGATGCTCGAGGTCGTGCGGAAGATGGCGGGCGACAGCGATTTCATGCGCGTCGATCTCTACGTGGTCGACGGGCAGATCTATGTCGGCGAGCTGACGCTCTATCCGGGCGGCGGGTTCCAGGGCTGCGTGCCCGACCAGTTCGACGAGGCGCTGGGCAGGATGTGGAAGCAGGAGCTGACGCGCCATACGCGCTGAGATGCGAAGGGCCGGACGGTTGCGGGCAACGGGCTGAAACGAGATGAGAGTCCTCTTTCTATCGACGCATGCGTTCCTGCCGACGACGCGCAAGGCCAGCGTGCATTTCGTCACCGAGGCGCTTGCCGCCCGCGGGCACGAGGTCGATACGGTGAGCGTGGGCTTCAGCTCGCTCACGAAATTCAAGAAGCCGGACCTTTATGCGCAGCTGGCCGGGCCGCAAAGGAACCGCTTTGTCCAAACCGCTCCGCGCCGGCGCGCGGCCTGCTATCTTCCGCCGCTTCACCCGTTCAGCTCGCGAAACGCCGCCCTGAACGCCGTCACCGGCCTGTTCTTTCCGCTCTACGGCAATCTGCTTCCGCCATTCCTCAAGGAAGCGATCGAAGCCGCCGATGTGGTGGCGATCGAGTCGGGAACGGCGATCGCCTTCTTCGATGCGGTGCGGCGCATCAATCCTTCCGCGCGGCTTCTCTATTTCAAGCGCGACCGGCTGGATTCTGTCGGCGCTTCCGAATATCTGCAGGGCCTCGAGCGGCGCATCTGGCCGCAGTTCGACAGCGTGATCGTCCCGTCCCCGCGGATGGCCGAACAGATGCCGCGGGCAGCAAGGCTTTCCTGCGTGCCGCAGGGCATCGACAAGGACATGTTCGATGCGACGCTCTCCTCGCCCTATCCGGCGGGATCGCAAAACGGCGTGTCGGTCGGAAACATGCTGTTCGACGCCGAGGCGGTCAGACAGATGGCGCTGGCGTGCCCGGCGATATCCTTCCATCTCTTTGGTGCCGGCATCCCCGGGGAGTACCCGGCCAATGTCCGCCTCTACGGCGAGCGGCCGTTCGGCGAGATCGTGCCCTACATCAAGTTCGCCGACTTCGGCATCGCGCCCTATCGTCTGACTGCGCGCGAACTCTATCTGGCCGAATCCAGCCTCAAGCTGCAGCAGTACAGCTACTGCCTGTTGCCGGTGCTGGTCCCGGATCTTTTGGAAGGCGGGCGCGGCAATCTCGTCTGCTATGCGCAACAGGGCGAGGCGGACTGGGCGGGCAAGGTCGGAAAGGCTGCGACTGCGCCGCACGAACCGGTATGGCGCGACGGCATCCTGTCGTGGGACGAGGTCGCCGCCCGTATCGAAATGGAGATGGTCGCCTGACCTCCGAACCTGCCGTGACGGCCTTTGTCGACCGATAGTTGCGATCATTATTCATCAAGTCACGGTTCTGATCGTCGGCTCAGTGTCCGGGTTCACGCTAGCCATATTCCAAGTATCGAATATATATAGATTCTAATCTATTGATTTCTATCGTCATTTTTTGACATCGGGCGCGCGCGCGCTGGAGAATTTACCGCGCGTTAACCATGATGGCATTTACATGGGCGCCATCAATTAGCTCATGACGAGCACCAATCCATTCATCTTCAGGTTTCATATGACCAGCATTCATACGAATGTCGGGGCGATGGCTGCGATCCAGGCTTTGCGCACGCTCGGCAGCGCGCTGCAGACGACCCAGAACCAGGTGAGCAGCGGCCTTCGCATTTCCGCAGCCTCCGACAATGCGGCCTACTGGTCGATCTCGACCACGATGCGCTCCGACAACAAGGCGATCTCTGCTGTGTCCGATGCGTTGGGGCTCGGTGCTGCGATAGCGGATACCGCCTATGCTGGCGTCGCATCCGTCATTGAGAATCTGGACGCGATCAAGGCAAGACTGGTCGCAGCGAAGGAGGAGGGGGTCGACAAGGCCAAGATCCAGAGCGAGATCGATGCCTTGAAAAAGCAGGCTGTCAGCACAGCCGTTTCGGCCTCGTTCAACGGCGTGAACTGGTTGAATACCGATATCAACGACGATCTCGCGAACCTCTCGTACTACAATTCCAGCATCGTTGGAGGCTTTGTGCGCTCCGCCGACAGCTCCGTGGCGCTTAAGACCGTGGATGTCGATCTCGTCGGGATCAGTCTGTTGAACACCGGCGGCGGTGGAGCGCTGCAGACGGATATCCGTAGTCTCGGGACGATCGGAGGCTTTCGATACGCGTCCCAAAGCGTCGGTTCCTCCAACGGCTTTGAATCGCGATTTTTCACTGGCCCAATGACCTTCGGAGCCACCGATTCCATAGACTTCACCGTCGTTCTCGACGCCGATGCCTACTCGCCCGGGACGAGCTATAATCTCACCATCGACAAGGCCACCGTTGACGCGGCCCTCGGCATCTCGACCGGCGTGGTCAGCGACAACAGCGACCTCGCTTTGGTGCTCTCCCACATTTTCACATCGAACTTCGTGCCTGCCGGGGTCGCCTCGTTCAACTGGAGCGGGCCACCAATTCAACAGCTGTTCAGCATCTCTACGTATGACGGCACCGCTAACACCGGTTCCAGCGTTGACGTGGTCGTCACCAATTCGACGTTCGCGGGAGATGCCGCCTTTGGCCTGGAAAACGCGCCGGCGGCTGAATCGGCCAACCGTTACGCGCAGGGCAGTTTCAATTTCACGGGTCCGTTCCGGGTACACAACGGCGTGGAATTCACTTTCACATTCCAGATCAACACCGAGTTGCCGATCGAGGTGACCGTCGACCGTTCGTTGGTCGACAGCGCGCTGGGCACCAGTGACGGTTTCATCAACTCTGCGGGAGACATGGCGTCCGTCCTTGACCTCGCCCTGAGCGGATTGGGTCTCGATGTTTCCGCCGCAGGCTCCACCGTCTACTTCGACGTCGACCCGAGCATCTATCCGGACTCCGGGACCCGCTCGCACTTCTCGATTTCGGAGATCGTCGACAACGTCGGCATATTGCCGGATTTCGACCTGATGGACCTCGACATCAGTGCGCCCGGTGCCGATATTGACCGTTACCTCTACGGCATCGAAGGCATGTTGAAGAAGCTCACGAATGCCGGAAGCACGCTGGGTGCCGCACAGAAACGGGTCGAGCTCCAGTCGGAATTCGCACTTGCGCTGCGCGATGCCATCTCCATCGGGATAGGCCGTCTCGTCGATGCCGACATGAACGAGGCGTCGACGCGGCTGAAAGCGCTGCAGACACAGGAACAGCTGGCCGTCCAATCACTGTCCATCGCCAATGGCAATGCGGAAAATATCGTGCAGCTGTTCCGCTGATCGGAGCGGCATCCGCAAATGCGAACGGCCGCCACGAGGGCGGCCGTCGTCTTGTTCGATCCATGGAAGATCAGGCGGCGGCCTTCAGTTCCTTGTCGATCATGGCGCGCAACGCGCCGAGGTCCTTGGCGAAGGCGCGGATGCCTTCGGAGAGCTTCTCGGTCGCCATCGCGTCCTCGTTCAGCATCCAGCGGAAGGTCTTTTCGTCGACCTTGATCGGCGCGACATGGCCGGCCGTTTCCGGCGACAGCTTGCGCTCCAGCTTGCCTTCGGCCGCGTCGAGTTCTTCCAGGAGCTGCGGGCTGATGGTCAGGCGATCGCAACCGGCCAGGGCCTCGATCTCGCCGGTGTTGCGGAAGGAGGCGCCCATGACGATCGTGTTGATGCCGTTCGACTTGTAGTAGTCGTAGATGGCGCGGACCGAAAGCACGCCCGGATCTTCTTCCGCCGTGAAGGTCTTGCCGCTGGCCTTGACGTGCCAGTCGAGGATGCGGCCGACGAAGGGCGAGATCAGGAAGGCGCCGGCATCAGCGCAGGCGATCGCCTGGGCCTTGTTGAAGAGCAGCGTCAGGTTGCAGTCGATACCTTCCTTCTGCAGCACTTCGGCGGCGCGGATGCCTTCCCAGGTGGAGGCGAGCTTGATGAGGATGCGCTCGCGGCCGATGCCGCGCGCCTCATAGGCCTTGATAATGCCATGGGCCTTTTCGATGGAAGCTGCGGTGTCGAAGGACAGATCCGCATCGACTTCCGTGGAGACGCGGCCGGGAACGAGTTCGGAAAGGGCTGCGCCGACGGAGATCGCCAGGCGATCGGCAACGGCTGCGATCACCGCGTCGCGGTTTCCGCCCTGCGACTGGCCCCAGCGCACGGCCTCGGCGACGGTGTCGGCGAACATCGGCGTGCCGAGCGCCTTCAGCACGATCGTCGGGTTCGTCGTGCAGTCGACGGGCTTCAGGCGGCGCACGGCCTCGATGTCGCCCGTGTCGGCCACGACGGTCGTCATCGCACGCAATTGTTCAAGCTTTGAAGTCATGTTCGATATCCCGTTCCGTGGCGTTCAGTTTCGCGCCGCGCGTCTTAGAGGCTGTTGTCGGATTGCATGCCGGCACGGCGTCGCGGGCTTCCTTTACCGTTTCGCCGTGTCCGTGCATGCAACAGCCGCCGGAGCGTCGCCGCTCCGTGGATGCTGCGCGACTATCATCGTGCGACGGCGCCGCTGTCAAGCACTTTTGCTTAATCCGATAAACATATGTCGCATCACTTTGGTTCCATGCTAAGAGAGACGGGCGGCCGCTGAATCGCTGCAGCAGAACAAGGGGCAGGGCACTTGGTGAAATTGAGGCGCGATACGCACAAGGCCTATTCCGAGAGCGCGTCGATGCGCCTTCGTGCGGCCTGGCTCTACTACAACCAGCGCATGACCCAGAAGGATGTCGCCGAGAAGCTGGGCGTCAGCCGCACCACTGTCATCCGCATGCTGGACGAAGCCCTCAAGCGCGGCGAGGTGCAGATCTGGATCGACGAGAGCGTCGGCGATTGCGTCGAACTGGCGACGCGGCTCGAGAAGGCATACGGGCTCGACGAGGCGATCGTGGTTCCGTCGGCCGAAACGGCGGAGGGGACGGCGAAGGGCGTGGGGCTGGCGCTCGGCCAGTTCCTGACGGAAGCGATCCCCGACGACTGCACGATCGGCGTCGGCTGGGGACGCACGCTGACGGCCTCCCTTGCAAGCTTTCGCCCGGCCCGGCGCGAACGGGTCAAGGTCGTATCGCTCTTGGGTGGTATCGTCCAGGCGCACCATATCAACCCGATCGAATACAGCTGGCGCATTGCAAGCCAGCTCGGCGCGGAATGTTATCTCTTCCTGGCGCCCCTGATCGTCGACAGCTACGAGACAAAGCGCAACCTGATCGACAAATGCGGACTGAAGCCGCTCTACGACCTGGCCGAGAACATGGACATCGCCGTCGTCAGCTGCGGCGATATCGGGCCTCAATCGACCTCTCTGTCGCGCGGATTCCTGTCGCCGACAGTGCTGAAAGAACTGGTGGCCGCCGGCTGCGTCTGCGACACGATGTGCAATTTCCTCGATGCCGAAGGGCGCACGATCGATCATCCCATTCGCGACCAGGTGATGTCGATCGACCTCGACACGGTGAAGAAAGCCAACCACATCGTGCTCGTCTCGGGCGGTGCGCACCGGGCGCCGGCGATCCGTGCCACCATCCGCCGGGTCGGCTGCAACACGCTGATTACCGACGAGGGCGCCGCGGCGGCGATGCTGCAGCTTGTGGAGGCGCAGGCGGCCTGAGACATGCGCGTCCCTAGATGAGCCTCAAAAGGGCCGCGCGTGAAATGGCGGCGGTGATGTTGCGGGTACCGAGTTTCTCGATCGCCTGCCTCAGCGCACAGCTCACGCGCACGAGCGGCAGGTCGGTCTCGATCACGATCTGGTCTGCCGTCTTTCCTTCAGCGGCAAGCGAAAGGCAGCGTAGCTGGATGGGCGAAAGGTCGGGCGGCGCCAGCGTGCGATGGCGTGCGAATCGGGGATCGGCGATGGACATGGGCGGCGGTGATAACGTGGTAGCGCGTTTTGGACCACCAGAACGTGCGGAAATACTTTATTAAATCTTAGTGAAATGGCCGGTGGCCGAAGCCTGTCGCCGCCCGATGCGGCTGGATTTCCGGCGCCTCCGGCGTTTCCTCATCGCTTGCGCGAAGAGTGTTCCAAATTGGGGCGCCGCCCGTTTCGCCGGTATCGACGGCTGCTGTATGCGACGCCTGTACTTTTCAGGCATGGTTGCGGCCGGCACGTTCTTGGCGCTATGGGAGGGGAAACAGGCACGGAGAACCGCGTGACGCTCAACGTGACGCCCAAGGAGAAGAAGGCGCAGCTGCGCAACGAGAAGCTTGCGCTGCGCGACGCCATGACGACACAGGCCCGTATCGAAGGAAGCCTCGCCATGGCGGATCATGCCGCCGAGGTGATCGCCTTCGAGCCCGGCGCCGTCATTTCCGGCTTCTGGCCGATCCGCTCGGAGGCCGATATCCGTCCGCTGATGGCGCGGCTTGCCGAGCGCGGCGCCCGCCTCAGCCTGCCGGTGGTGCTGGACCGGGAAACGATCGTCTTTCGCGAGCTCGTGCGCGGGGCGCCGATGGTGAAGACGGGATTCGGCACGACCGGGCCGGGTCCGGAAGCCGAATTGCTCGATCCCGATATCCTGCTCGTTCCGCTTTCGGCCTTCGACGGCACCGGCCATCGGATCGGCTATGGCGCCGGACACTACGACCGTGCCATCGACCGGTTGCGCGCAAAGGGTTTGTCGCCGCGGCTGATCGGTGTGGCCTTTGCCTGCCAGGAGGTGGCGGAGGTGCCCTTCGAGCCGCATGACGTGGCGCTCGACGCGGTTCTGACAGAAGACGGCTTTCGCATATTCAACGAACAAGGTGGACAGGGCTGATGCGGCTTCTCTTTCTGGGCGACATGGTGGGCAAGAGCGGACGGACCGCCGTCTGGGAACGGCTGCCGGGCCTGATCTCGGACCTGAAGCTCGACTTCGTGATCGTCAACGGGGAGAATGCGGCCGGCGGCTTCGGCATTACCGAGGAGATCTTTCAGGAAACGATCAATGCCGGTGCCGATGTGGTCACCACCGGAAACCACGTATGGGACCAGAAGGAGGCCGTGACGTTTGCCGGCCGCCACGACCAGTTCCTGCGGCCGGCCAACTATCCGGCGGGGACACCCGGCAAGGGGGCGAACCTGTTCTTCGCCCGCAACGGCGCGCGCGTCCTTGTGGCCAACATCATGGGGCGGGTGTTCATGCACCCCGAACTGGACGACCCCTTCAAGGCCGGCGAGGCGATCCTTGCGTCTTGCCCGCTCGGCGAGCAGGCCGATGCCATCGTCTTCGATTTTCATGCCGAAGCGACGAGCGAGAAGCAGTGCTTCGGCCATTTCGTCGATGGCCGCGCCAGCCTCGTCGTCGGCACGCACACCCATGTACCGACTGCCGACTGCCAGATCCTCAACAGCGGCACCGCCTACATGTCGGATGCGGGGATGTGCGGCGACTATGACAGTTCGCTCGGCATGGACAAGGAAGAACCGCTGAACCGCTTCATCTCGAAGATGCCGAAGGGTCGGTTCGAAGCGGCAAACGGCCCGGCCACCATCTGCGGCGTCGGGGTGGAAATTTCCGACCGCACCGGCCTTGCCGAAAATGTCGCCCCGCTCCGTCTCGGTCCGCGGCTCGCGGAGACGATCCCGTCCTTCTGGAGCTGAACAAGCATGAGGGTGGCGGGATCGGTCCCGCCACCCTCTTTCATTTCGTCAGCTCAGCCACTGGCGGCGGATCTCTCCGGGCGTGTCGCCGAAGACCACGTGGGCGCGTACGCCCACCTCCGGCTCCTCGTCCGGATTGAAGTTGGCCTTGGCGATCTCCCAGCCGAACTTGAGCGTGCTTCCGGTGGAGGCCCAGATGGCGGCATCATCCAGGCGGAGCGCCAGCATGGTCAGCATCGGGTCCTGCTTGCCGTGGTCGAACCATGCTTCGACGACTGAGTTCCAGTATTCGTCGATCTTGACAGGGTTCTTCTCCACCGTCACCCGGCCGACGAGGCAGGCGTGGTAGTCGTGGTCCTTGCCGACGACGCAGAAATGCGCCCTGGCGCCCACGCCGATCGCTTCCACCAGATCGGTGTCGGTCTTGGTGTAGAACCAGATCGTCGCCGCCTCCCGGTCCAGGTGAGGGGCCATGGGCTGAATGTGCATGCGGTCGTTCTCCAGGCCCAGCATGCCGGCATGAATGCGGTCGATCTCGTCGAACAGCTGCTTTTTCGGATTGTCACGCGCTTCTGCAAGGCTTGCCATCGCATTGCTCTCCTTTCTCGCATCGGTTGATGCAAAGACAACGTGCCCCCTGTCGCATTGTTCCGGTGTCCCGTCGTTGCGGCCGCCAGCATCCGGGTGCTGACGCTATTGTGAACGGCGCGTGCGTGGCGAGGCTCGACCGGAGGGAAAACGACGGGCATAGTTCGCCCGGTCGATGGTCGGAGCCGCAAATGATGCATGCCCGGATCGTTCTTTCTGTCCTTCTGCTTTGTGGTTCTGCCGTGCTGGCGCCGCGCATCTCCGCTGCGCAGGAGGCGGCGCGGCCCGTCAGCCAGTGCCAGATGATCGCGCAGGCCCTGCCGCAGGTGACGTTCGCGAGCTTCTCCGGGCCAGACGTCACGATGGCCGAGGAGCCGGGCGAGGGAGTGGTCAGGATCACCTATCTCGGCCATTCGACCTTCTTCCTCGAGACGCCGGGCGGCATCAGCATCGCGACCGATTACAATGGCTGGTACGAGCCGCCTTCGCTTCCCACCGTCGTGACGATGAACAAGGCGCATTCCAGCCACTACACGCTGACGCCCGATCCCGATATCGCGCACGTGCTGCACGGATGGCGGGACGACGGCGGGCCGGCCGACCATGATGTCGTGGCGGGCGATGCCTATATCCGCAACGTGCCGACCGACATTCGCAGTTTTGCAGGTGCTATGGAGGCGAACGGCAATTCGATCTTCATTTTCGAAGTGGCAGGCCTGTGCATCGGCCATCTCGGCCACCTGCACCACGAGCTGACGGAAAAGCAGTATGCGGAGATCGGCCGTCTCGACGTCTTGATGGTGCCGGTGGACGGCGGGCTTACGATGGGCGCGGAAAGCATGAGCGTTGTGGTGGAGCGCCTGCGGTCGGCCCTGATCCTGCCGATGCATAGGCGCGGCCCGCCGATCGATCGTTTCCTGTCGATGTTCGACAAGGGGTTCGACGTTTCCTTTGCCGACGATGCCAGCATCGACGTCTCGATCCGTACGCTGCCGAAACGGCCGACGATCGTCGTCCTGCGCGGCGTGTGAGGCCCATCGTCAGAGGATTTCGTCGTCCCTGCTGGACGGCGCGCTTCATAAAAACTATAAGGCGGCCATTTCCTACATCGGAGCTACCTGCCGGACTGGACGCGGATAGGTTCGCTCCCGAACAGAAAACTGCGCGCGGCCTTGCTCAAGGATGCAGTCGCTGGCGCATCAAACAAGTGCAGGGGTGCCATGGCAGGCCATTCACAGTTCAAGAACATCATGCATCGCAAGGGGCGCCAGGATGCAGTGCGCTCTAAAATGTTCTCCAAGCTCGCACGCGAAATCACCGTGGCGGCGAAGGCCGGCATGCCGGATCCCGCGATGAACCCGCGCCTGCGTCTGGCGATCCAGAACGCCAAGGCGCAGTCGATGCCGAAGGACAACATCGAGCGCGCGATCAAGAAGGCATCCGGCGGCGACGCGGAGAACTACGAGGAAGTCCGCTACGAGGGCTACGGCCCGGCGGGCGTGGCCGTCATCGTCGAGGCGCTGACCGACAACCGCAACCGCACGGCATCATCCGTCCGCTCGACCTTCACCAAGGCGGGCGGCGCGCTCGGCGAAACCGGCTCGGTTTCCTTCTCGTTCGACCGGGTCGGCGAAATCACCTACAAGCTTTCCGTCGGCGATGCCGACAAGGTGATGGAAGCGGCCATCGAGGCCGGTGCCGACGACGTCGAGACGGACGACGAGGTTCACACCATCTATTGCGCCTTCGAAGCCATCGGTGAAGTCTCCAAGGCTCTGGAGGGCGCGCTCGGTGAAGCCGAAACCGTCAAGGCCATCTGGAAGGCGCAGAACACGGTTCCGGTCGACGAGGAGAAGGCGCAGTCGCTGATGAAACTCATCGACACGCTGGAAGACGACGACGACGTGCAGAACGTCTATTCGAACTTCGAAGTCTCCGACGAGGTGATGGCGAAGCTTTCGGCCTGATGAACGGCCTCTTTCGGCGGGCCTCGATTGCCCGACGACTGAGATGAACTGTTGACGGGGCTGCCTGACGGTGGCCCCTTCTTTATGTGCCGGATCGGCGGCTTGTCGCTGCTTTGAATGCGAAATATGGTCGTTGTTCGGTGATCGCGCGCGGGGGTTCTGCGTGGACCTTATGAAGTTTCTGAAATCGCTGGACGAATTGCTCTACGAGATTGTCTCGTGGCTGGTGTTCTATCCGCTGACGATGTGGCGATCGATCCGCCATCCCAAGGCGATGATGCGTTATGCGGACACCGAACTCGTCGATGACCCGCCGGAGCAATACACCGAGACCCTGAGCCCGCCGCTCTTCCTGCTGCTAAGCCTCTTTTTGGCCCATGGCAGTGAGATGATGCTCGCAAGATGGGAGGGGACATGGGTCAGGCCAACGTTGTTGGCAAGTGATTCCAACCTGCTCATCTTCCGGGCAATTCTGTTCAGCATCTTTCCGCTCCTGATGTCGGTCCGGCTGCTGCGCCGCCGCAAGATCGCCATTGACCGCGAGACGTTGCGAGCACCGTTCTACAGCCAGTGCTACGTCGCCGCGCCCTTCGCGCTTGGCGTCAGCCTCGCAGGGCAGATCGCAAGGATCGAGACGGCTGCGGCTGCGATGGCGGGACTCGCGCTCTTCGCGGCATCCGTCAGCTGGTATCTCGCGGTCGAGACCCGCTGGTTCAAGGCGGATCTCGGGATGCCGACCGGGCGGGCCTTCGTCACCGTACTCGTGACGTTTCTGGAAGGCCTCGCCCTGATGCTGCTTGCCATCGTCGGTATTGTCTACGGAACGGCATGAGCGGAGACGCCGCTTCCGGCTGATGCCGCCCCGGCAAGTGACCGCTGGGCTTCGGCAAATAGCCGGACTGACTTCAGCCGCGCCTCCATGTGGTAGACGGGCATGGAGATGATGAGTTCGTCGGCACCGGTGGATTCCAGGAAGCCGGCGATCTTGTCGCGGATGGTGTCCGCCCCCCCCGACCACGGCGTATTGCAGCGTGTGCTCGACCATGATCTTCTCCGTCTCGCTCCAGAGGCCGTCCATGCTTTCGACGGGCGGCGGGAACACCGTCGGTGCGCCGCGCCGCAGGGCCACGAAGGACTGCTGCATCGAGGTGAAGAGATGCTGCGCCTCGGCATCCGTATCGGCTGCGACACCCATCACGCCAACCATGACATGCGGCTTGTCCAGATGCTGCGACGGGGTGAAGCGCTCGCGGTAGATCTCCAGTGCCGACAGCAGCATGTCGGGCGCGAAATGGGAGGCGAAGGCAAAGGGCAGGCCGAGCATGCCGGCGAGATGGGCGGAATAATGGCTGGAACCGAGCAGCCAGAGGGGAACATTGCTGTCGGCGCCCGGTACGGCGACGATCTGCTGGCCGGGCTGGACCGGACCCAGCAATGCCATCAGATCGACCACGTCCTGGGGAAAGTTGTTGGCCGAGGTCTCGAGATTGCGGCGCAGGGCGCGCGCGGTGTTCATGTCGGTGCCCGGCGCGCGGCCGAGCCCGAGGTCGATGCGCCCGGGGAAGAGCGCCTCGAGGGTGCCGAACTGTTCGGCGATGACCAGAGGCGAGTGGTTGGGCAGCATGATGCCGCCGGAGCCGACGCGGATCGTCTCCGTGCCCGCAGCAACATGCTGGATCACCAGAGCGGTGGCCGCGCTTGCGATGCCGCGCATGCCGTGGTGCTCGGCGAGCCAGAAGCGCTGGTAGCCTTCCTTTTCCGCTTCCTGCGCCAGCTGCCGGGAATTGGCCAGCGACTGGGCGACGGTGCCGCCTTCGATGACGGGAGAAAGATCGAGGATCGAGAAGCGCGCCATGACGGACCCCAGTGTGAGCGAATCTGAATGTCGTACCATGTAGGTTCAATTTCTTGAAATCCAAGAACACTTCGATCCGGAGCCCGGACGTTTTTGGATGTTTTGCTTTTGTTCACATTTCGCTGGCAGGTTCGCGTCGTCGGCAATAGGATTACGCAATGCAAGGCACGATTCGCATCATCGGCATCGATCCGGGACTTCGCCGCACGGGCTGGGGCATCATCGAGACGCTCGGAAACTCGCTGCGCTTCGTGGCATCGGGCACGGTTACGTCGGACGGCGACATGGACCTTGCTTCCAGGCTCTGCCAGCTGCACGACGGGCTTGCCGACGTGGTCCACGCCTATCAGCCCGACGAGGCGGCGGTGGAGCAGACATTCGTCAACAAGGATGCGACGGCGACGCTGAAGCTCGGTCAGGCGCGCGGCATCGCCATGCTGGTTCCCGCGCGCGCCGGCCTGCGCGTTGCCGAATATGCGCCGAACGCGGTGAAGAAGGCCGTGATCGGCGTCGGCCACGGCGAGAAGCAGCAGATCCACATGATGCTGAAGGTCCTGATGCCGAAGGCGGAATTCAAGGGCAACGACGCCGCCGATGCGCTGGCGATCGCCATCTGCCACGCGCACAATCGCCAGAGCCTGAAAGGCCGGATCGCAGCACTCGCCGGATAACGTGGCGACTGTTTTGTTCTTGACATGTTCTCATGTGTTGGAATATTCCTTACTTAGTAAGGAGATAGATCCATGCGCGTGACTTCGAAGGGGCAGGTGACGATACCGCGCGACATGCGCGAACTGGTCGGGATCGAGCCGAACAGCGAGGTCGTCTTTTCGATCGAAGGAGGCAAGCTGACGATCGCTCCGAAGGATGGGGAGCGAGAAGCGGAAGAGCGCGCGCGCCTCGATCGGTTTTTGGCCGCACTTCGGCGGCTTGAGGGGACTGGCGACCAGGCGATGGATGCCGAGGCGCTCGCGCGGGTTACGCGGGATCGCGACTGATGGCGACGCTCGTCGATACCAACGTTCTGGTCGATCTGGCGGTGCGCGATCCGCTCTGGCATGACTGGTCGCTGGGGCATTTGCTTGCCGCCGGCCGGCGCGGCAGCGTCGTCATCAACCAGATCATCTATTCGGAGTTCTCCTTTCGCTACGAAAAACCTGAAGAGGTGGAGGCGCTCTTGCCTGAGCCGGAATTCATGCGCGAAGGGCTCCCCTGGCCGGCTGCCTTTGCTGCAGCGCAGGCGTTTCGCGTCTATCGCGCCAACGGCGGCCGAAGGGACAAGGTGCTGCCGGATTTCTTGATCGGCGCACACGCGGTGGTGCGCGGACACACGATCCTGACGCGCGATCCCTCCGGCTACCGCAACTATTTCCCGACCGTCGAACTGATTTGCCCGGAGACCCATCCATGACGAGGAAGAGCCTATGATCGGCAAGCTGAAGGGCACCATCGACGAGATCGGCGAGGATCACGTGGTCCTCGACGTGCACGGGGTCGGCTATGTCGCCTTCTGCTCGGCGCGGACGCTGTCGAAGCTCGGTTCGGTGGGCGAGGCGGCCGTGCTCTTCATCGAAACCTACGTGCGCGAAGACCAGCTGAAGCTGTTCGGCTTCCTGACGGCACTGGAGCGAGAGTGGTTCCGCCTGCTGCAAAGCGTGCAAGGGGTGGGATCCAAGGTGGCGCTGGCGGTGCTGTCGACGCTGACGCCGGGAGAACTCGCCAATGCGATCGCGCTGCAGGACAAGACGTCCGTCTCGCGCGCCCCGGGTGTCGGCCCGAAGGTCGCGGTTCGGATCGTGACGGAACTGAAGAACAAGGCTCCGGCCTTTGCCGGCGAGGCTGCGGGCGCGATCGGGCTGAAACAGGAGATCGGCGAGGGCGTGGCCTCGGCTCCGGTGGCCGATGCCGTCTCTGCGCTCACCAATCTCGGCTATTCCCGCGACCAGGCGGCGAACGCCGTCGCCGCGGCGCTCAAGAACGGTGGGGAGGGCGCTGACAGCGCGAAGCTGATCAGGCTGGGCCTGAAGGAGCTGGCACGGTGATTCCTTGTTTCCTGCAGGGTTCCTTACTAAGATTGAGAAAGTAAGGAGAAGGCCATGGGCGTTTACGACAGTACCCTGACTTCGAAGGGCCAGACGACCATTCCGGCGGAGATCCGCGAGGCGCTGAACCTCAAGCCGGGCGACAAGATCCGCTACGTCATCAGCGGTGACCGGGTCTATCTGCGGGTGAAGAACGGGCGCCTGGCCGATCTCGCAGGTTTTCTTGGCCGCCCGCCAAACGATCAGAGCTTAGGCATCGAAGAAGTCGACGACGCGATCATGGACGCGGTGGCGGAAGACGATGCGCGGATCGTGCGCGAATGGCGCGACGGTTCCAAATGATTGGC
The DNA here is from genome assembly GCF_900220975.1 of Rhizobium subbaraonis. Taxonomy (GTDB): domain Bacteria; phylum Pseudomonadota; class Alphaproteobacteria; order Rhizobiales; family Rhizobiaceae; genus Mycoplana; species Mycoplana subbaraonis. Next base: position 381,199 of record NZ_OBQD01000003.1, read on the forward strand.
GTCGACACGAATGTCCTGCTGCGTTTTCTTGTCGATGACGACGTGGAACAGAACAAGGTTGCGCGGCGGTTCCTGTCGGAGCGCACCGAGGAGGACCCGGTCTACCTGAGCGCGGTCGTTCTTGCCGAAACGGTGTGGGTCCTGCAGCGGAGGCTCGGTTATCCGCAGCCGCAGATAACGGAGATGCTGCGCCATCTTTTGGTGTCGGCCGAGGTGATCGTCGAGTACGCTGAAGAATTGGAGGCGACGCTACTGATGGCAGATGCGGCGATTTCCGATCTCGCTGATTACCTCGTCGCCTGGGCGGCCCTGAAGGCCGGTTGCCGCAAAGTTTTAACGTTTGATCGCAAGGCAGCGAAGGCGATCCCTGGAATGGAACTGCTCTCATGACCGATGCCGCAAGGCTCATTTCTTCCGAACGGCGCGGCGAGGACGTGGATGCGGCGTTGCGGCCGCAGACGCTGGACGACTTCACGGGCCAGGCTGAAGCGCGCGCCAACCTGAAGATCTTCATCGAGGCCGCCAAGAACCGGGGCGAGGCGCTGGACCATGTGCTGTTCGTCGGTCCGCCCGGCCTCGGCAAGACGACGCTGGCGCAGATCATGGCGAAGGAACTGGGCGTCAACTTCCGCTCGACCTCGGGCCCGGTCATCGCCAAGGCCGGCGATCTCGCCGCCCTTCTGACCAATCTGGAAGAGCGCGACGTGCTGTTCATCGACGAGATCCACCGGCTCAACCCGGCCGTCGAGGAAATTCTCTATCCTGCCATGGAGGATTTCCAGCTCGACCTGATCATCGGCGAGGGGCCGGCGGCGCGCTCGGTCAAGATCGACCTTTCGAAGTTCACGCTGGTTGCGGCAACGACCCGCCTCGGGCTTTTGACGACGCCGCTGCGCGACCGCTTCGGCATTCCGGTGCGGCTCAATTTCTATACCGTCGAGGAACTGGAATCGATCGTGCGCCGCGGCGCACGGCTGCTGGGATTGGGCATGACCGACGAGGGTGCCCGCGAGATCGCGCGCCGGGCACGCGGCACGCCGCGCATCGCCGGGCGGCTCCTGCGGCGCGTGCGTGACTTCGCCGAAGTCGCACGCGCCGAAGCTGTGACCAAGGAGATCGCCGACGAGGCTCTGACACGGCTTCTCGTCGACAAGATGGGCCTCGACCAACTCGACCGGCGCTATCTCTCGATGATCGCGCATAATTTCGGCGGCGGGCCGGTCGGCATCGAAACGATCGCAGCCGGGCTGTCTGAGCCACGCGACGCGATCGAGGACATCATCGAGCCCTACATGATCCAGCAGGGCTTCATCCAGCGCACGCCGCGCGGCCGAGTGCTCACTGCCAATGCGTGGAAACATCTGGGCCTGCAGCCGCCGAAGGATCTGGAAGCTTCGCAGTTCCGGCTGTTTTCCGAAGACGACTGATGTTTGCCGTTGGAAGGCGGCTTCCGGGTCCCGACACCTCCGGAAGTCGAATTGCCGTGTGGCGACAGGGGGATCGGCTCGGTGCGGATGCATATCGGCGACTGACTTTCCGAAGGCGGAATGCAGTCTGAAGCCGTTCGCCCCTTGCGGAATGCGCTCTAAGCTCCGTTCGTCGGGGTCTCAACCGTTGCCGCAAGCCTTTCCATTCCACCCGGCTGCCAGCCGAGCATCCGGGCTCTGTCTGTTGCCATGGAATTGAAGCCTGCACGTTCTGCGGGTGCGGGTAGCGGATGCAGACAGTTCTGTGCCGCCTTGACGAATGTCAGGATGTCGCGGGTGTCGACGAGGACATCCGAAACGTTGAAGACCTCGCCGTTGATGCGCATCGGGTCGGCCTCCAGCATCAGCCGGACGGCAGAGGCAACATCGTCGCCGTGAACTTCTGTGCCGACACGGACGGGAACGGGCCTCCCGGCCAGATAGTCCTCGAAAAGTGCCTGCCATTTGTGCGGACGACCCGGGCCTGCCGGCCCGTATACGCCGGTCACCCGCAGGCAGGCAGTGATGAAGTTGTGCGAACAGAGCGCCTGCAGGCTGCGTTCGCCGTCGAGCTTCACCCGGCCGTAAAGCGTATCCGGCCTTGCCTGCATGTCCTCGGAAAGCGGCACGCCCGGCGCCTGTGGACCATAGACGGCGCGGCTGGACAGGAACACACAGCGGCGGACGCCTGCGTCCTTTGCGGCTTCGAACAGACGCACCGAGCCGTCCAGGTTGGCCCGGCGAAAACCCTGCGGGTCGTCGCCTTCGCCGCCGCGATACTTGCCCGGGATGTGCGCGAAGGCGGCGTGGACGAAGTAGTAGATGTTCTCGAAAGCGTCGATCTGGTCGATATCGGGATCGAGATGGAGGGGGACGAAGGCAACGTCACGACTGAAGAACCCGGCTGGTGGCGGCGTGCGTCCGCCCACAGTGACCTTGTAGCCGCTGGCAAGCAGGTGCTCGACGATGAAGCGGCCGACATAGCCGGCACCGCCCGAGACGAGGACCCGCGTCATCCGCCGACCTGGCCGGCCGGTTGCTGCGGGTGCAAAGGGCTTGCAGGATCGGGCAGGCTGTCGATGTCGGGCAACGGGTCTCCCTCATGGAAGGCATGCCACAGCTCAATCAACGGCATCAGCGCCTCCGTCTTCGGATGATTCGCTTCCCAAGGCTTTTCATATTGGTAATGCAGGACATGAATGCTCTTCCAGTTCCAAAGTTCCGGCATGGTGAACCAGACGTACTGGAGCATGTTCATGAACACCGGCAGGCCGTGCCATTCCGGGAAGAAGGCCTGCAGGAACGTCTGGTCCGTGCGCGGCCAGAAGGCGTCGGGGCAGTCCAGGCGCTGCAGCATGGCTGCAAACGTCGCCGCAGACGGGCGGGCGACGAACACGCCGGAATTCAGGCGATGGAAGTCGCGCAGGCTCTCATAGACATTGGGTGCTGCGGAGAATTCGGGGTAGGCGAACAGCCGGCCGATGTTGCGCAGCACGACCGCATCGGCGTCGATGAAGATGCAGCTTTCGTATTCGATGAGCTGCCAGAGCCGAAGCTTGACGAAGTTGTCGAGCGGGGTGTGAAAGGCGGGCTTGCCACCCTTTGTGAACGGTGCCACCTCGTGCAGCGTGCGACGGGCGTGACGCGCGTTGAACGCGTCCGAAAGCGGCAGCAGGTCCGCCTCGATGAGGCGCGCTCCCAGCTTCGCAAGCGTCTCGCGGCTTGCTTCGCCCAGCGCCGGCGTATGCAGCACGACGATGTCCGCCGTCGTTTTGGTGATGCGCAGCGAGCGGATGAGGGCGACGGCGCCCTTGCCATAGTCGTCGTTGGTGACCAGCGTCACATAGGCGCGCTTTTCTCCCGCGGCGTCATGCCGTCGGATACCATGCTGCGCGCGCTCTTCTTCCGTCATGATACGGACTTTAGTCTCCGGCCTTCGGGGTCGTGGTTCACGGTGGCTGCGATGTCCCGCGTCCAGGCGGAAACGGCCGGCACCCGCGAACGATCGACACGGTAGGCGAATTTCTTCGCCACATCCACGATTTCTCCCAGCAGCCCGTCGGCGAGGCGGATCGGCTCGAGGCCGAGCTCGCGGAACTTCGCGTTCTCCACCACGAGGTCGTTCTCAGCCGCTTCCTTGCGCGGGTTCGGCAGCCAGGCGATGTCGCTGTCCGTCAGTCCGGCCACCATCTGGGCGAGGTCGCGCACGCGATGGGTCTCGGTCATCTGGTTGAAGATCTCGACGCGCGCGCCGCGGGCGGGCGGATTGTTGAGCGCGATCTCGATGCAGCGCACCGAATCCTGGATATGGATGAAGGCGCGGGTCTGGCCGCCGGTGCCGTGCACGGTCAGCGGATAGCCGATCGCCGCCTGTATGAGGAAGCGGTTCAGCACCGTGCCGTAGTCGCCGTCATAGTCGAACCGGTTGACGAGCTGCGGATGCAGCCGCGTCTCGCGCGTGTGCGTACCCCAGACGATGCCCTGGTGCAGGTCGGTGATCCGCATGCCGTCGTTCTTGGCGTAGAACTGAAACAGCAGCTGATCCAGGCACTTCGTCATGTGATAGACGGAGCCGGGATTGGCGGGATAGAGAATTTCCTGGTTGACCGTCTCGCCGCCCATCGTCTGGACGCCGACCGGCAGATAGCCTTCGGGGATGGCGGCGCCCACGGTGGAGTAGCCGTATACGCCCATCGTTCCGAGGTGGACCAGATGGGCGTCGATGCCCGTTTCCACGAGCGCGTTCAAAAGGTTGTGCGTCGCGTTGACGTTGTTGTTGACGGTGTAGTTCTTGTGGCGGTCGCTCTTCATTGAGTAGGGGGCCGCGCGCTGTTCGGCGAAGTGGATGACGGCATCGGGCCGTTCCTGGCGCAGCCAGTTCTTCAGAAGCTCGTAGTCTCGAGCCAGATCGATCAGGTGGAAGTGGATGCGGCGGCCGGTGACGGCGTGCCATACGCGGGTGCGTTCCTGGATCGAATCCATCGGCGTCAATGACTGGACGCCGAGTTCGGTATCGATCCAGCGGCGCGAGAGATTGTCGAGGATGTGGATCTCATGGCCGGCATTCGAAAGATGAAGCGCTGTCGGCCAGCCGACGAAACCATCCCCGCCCAGTACCGCAATCTTCATCGCCGACGCCATGGAATTTCCTCTCTGCGTTGAGACCGGTCCCCTCATAGTGACCGAATGTGACAGGAGTACAATTCTTGATTTTGTCTTCCGGTTCCTTCACAGAAGGCGAAATTTGGCCGGCATCGGCCGGCAGACATCGGATGGTTGAATGACGACCTTGGACCATGCGCTTTCGGGCGAACTGACCACGGACGGCCACAGGCTGGTGCAGCGGGTCTACTACGAGGACACCGATTTTTCCGGTTTCGTTTATCATGCCCGCTATCTCCATTTCATGGAGCGAGCCCGAACCGACTATCTGCGCTGCCTCGGCGTCGAGCAGGGATCGCTTGCAATAGAAGGCGATTCGGAAGGCCTGATGTTCGTCGTCCACCGGATGGAAATCGACTTCAAGGCGCCGGCGAAGATGGACGACATCGTTACCATCCTGACACGGACGGAAAAGGCGGGCGGAGCCAAGATGGTGCTGCAGCAGGAGGTGCGGCGCGGCGAGCAGATCCTCCTCGCCGCCAAGGTGGTGATTGCGGTCGTTAATGCCAAAGGGCGTCCGCGCCGGCTGCCGGACGGGCTGGCACAGCAGTTCCTGCAGCGGGCTTCGAAGCCGGAAAGCTGAACCGGGGGACGTCACCTTGCGGGCACAGGTTCCGCGACGGGCGACCAAAGAAGCGGCCGGGCCCCGAAGATTCGCCGCCGGTAATACTCCCTTAACCATAATGATGTCTTACTGAACGCACTGGATTTTGTGCGCTGCACGTCATCCTTTAACCAAAATTGACGGCAAGAAGGCAGTTGAAAGCGTTGGATCGGCGTGGCAGCCGGCAACATCAACCGGACATTCTTGAAGAGCTCGGGAAACCGCTGCGGACTAAGGCGGACGCAGGTACCCAGGCTTGGCGAAACGTCGGCCCCGGCAGACCCGAAAGTGGTTCTGATGCCGGTCCGGCAAAGGGATGAAGACCCGGTGCGATGGCCAGAAGCCCGTGCCGGGTGTTTGGATTCGGGGACGGAAGTCTATGGAACAGGTAGGTTTGGCAGCAGCATCGACGGACGTGAGCCTCTGGTCGCTGTTCATGCAGGCCGGCTTCGTCGTGAAGCTGGTCATGATCGGGTTGATCGCGGCATCGGTCTGGACCTGGGCGATCGTCGTCGACAAGACGCTCGCATTCGGCAAGGCTCGCCGGCAACTCGACAGCTTCGAGCAGGTGTTCTGGTCCGGGCAGTCGCTCGAGGAGCTTTACCGCACCCTGTCCGACCGGCAGACCTCCGGCATGAGCGCGATGTTCGTGGCGGCCATGCGGGAATGGAAGAAGAGCTTCGAGCGCGGTGCGCGTTCTCCGATCGGGCTGCAGATGCGTATCGACCGGGCCATGGACGTGACGCTGGCACGGGAATCCGAGGCACTCGAAGCCCGTCTGGGTTCGCTCGCGACGATCGGTTCGGCCGGTCCCTTCATCGGTCTTTTCGGCACCGTCGTCGGCATCATGACCTCGTTCCAGGCGATCGCCGGCTCGAAGTCGACGAACCTCGCCGTCGTGGCGCCCGGTATCGCCGAAGCGCTGCTGGCGACGGCCATCGGCCTCCTGGCCGCTATCCCCGCCGTTATCGCTTATAACAAGTTCACGGCCGACGCCGGCAAGCTGACCGCACGCATGGAAGGCTTTGCCGACGAATTCTCCGCCATCCTTTCGCGCCAGATCGACGAGAAGCTGCAGCCGCGTCAGGCGGCGCAGTAACCGGCCTCAGCAGGAGATCCATCCATGGGCATGTCAGTCGGTGGAGCTAAGGGCGGCGGCGGACGCCGCAGGCGCGGCGGTCGCAAGGCCGTGATGAGTGAAATCAACGTCACGCCGTTCGTCGACGTTATGCTTGTGCTCCTGATCATTTTCATGGTGGCCGCGCCGATGATGACTGTCGGTGTGCCGCTCGACCTGCCGAAGACCTCGGCCAAGGCGCTGAACTCCGAGACGCAGCCGATCACGATTTCGGTGAAGGCGGACGGTGCGGTGTTCCTGCAGGAAACCGCGATCCCGGTCGAGGAGATCGCTGCCAAACTCGAGGCGGTCGCCACGACGGGCTATACCGAGCGGATCTTCGTTCGCGGCGACGGCGCAGCGCCCTACGGCGTGATCGCCGACGTCATGTCGCGGATCCAGTCGGCTGGCTTCACCAATATCGGCCTCGTCACAGAGCAGAAACCGGATAACTGAAGACCGCGATGAAGGGCAGCCTCGCCACATCCGCCGCCTTGCACGTACTGGTGCTCACCTGGGCACTGGTATCGATCGGCAGCCCGGAAAGTTTCGACGTCGCCGACGTAGAGGCGATGCCGGTCGACATCGTGCCGATCGAGGAACTCACGCAGATCCAGCAGGGCGACAAGAAGGCCCCGATGGCCGAAAAGTCCGCGCCGGTTCCGACCAAGCGGCAGGACGTGGTCGAGAACGCTGAAAACGCGGGCGACAACGACATCGACCTGAAGACGCCGCCGACGCCGGACGAGAAGCCGCAAAGCACGGAGACGGCCGCCGCGCCGCCGAAGGCCGACAAGCCGGTGCCGACGCCCGAGCCGGCCGAGGAACCGGTGGAAGAGGTGCAGAAGACCGAACCGGCAACGACGCCGGCGACGGAGGTCGCCGCCGAGGCCGAGCCCAAGCAGGACGTGAAGCCGGACGCCACGCCAGAGGAAAAGCCGCCCGAAGAAGCCCCCGCCGAGGTAGCCGAGGCCGAAGCCCTGCCGGAGACGGGACCCGTTCCCGAGGCCAAGCCGAAGCCCGCCCAGGCGCAGACGGCCAAGACCGAGGACCGCAAGAACGAGGAAAAGAAGAAGGAGCAGAAGAAGTCGGCTTCCGCCAAGGAAAGTGACTTCAACGCCGACGAGGTGGCTGCCCTTCTGAACAAGACGGAAAGCAAGGGTGGCGGCGCCAAGCGCTCGACGGAGACGGCCTCGCTCGGCGGCAAGAAGACGACCGGCGGTTCCAAGCTCTCGATGAGCGAGATGGATGCGCTGCGCGGCCTGATCCAGAACAACTGGTCGATCATCCCCGGCATGGCGGATGCGACCGAGGTGCGGATCAAGGTGACCATGCAGCTCGATCAGGACGGCAATATCGTCGGTGAGCCGGACGTGGTCGCGACGGGCGGATCCGAGGCGGCGCGTCGCGCGCTTGCCGGCGGCGCGCGCCGGGCGATCCTGAAGTCCGCGCCGTTCGACAAGCTGCCCAAGGACAAATACGACGCCTGGAGCGAAGTCGTGGTGAACTTCGATCCAAGCGAGATGATGTGATGCCAGGTGGCATAAACTAGGAAGGCCTAGAACGCATGCTGAGACGCACTTTTCTTCATTCCGCAGCCGGCCTGACGGGCCTGGCGGCGACCGTGTCGCCGGCCATGGCGCTCGTCGAGATCAACATCAACAAGGGTAACGTCGAGCCGCTGCCGATCGCCGTGACCGATTTCGTCGCCGGCGGGGACCTCGGCCAGCGGATCACCGACGTGATCGCGGCCGACCTCAAGCGCTCCGGCCTGTTCGCGCCGGTCAACAAGCAGGCCTTCATCGAGAAGATCAGCAATCCCGACCAGCCGCCGCGCTTCGAGGACTGGAAGGTCATCAATGCGCAGGCGCTCGTCACCGGCCGCGTCTCGCAGGAAGGCGACGGCCGTCTTCGCGCCGAGTTCCGCCTGTGGGACACCTTTGCCGGCCAGCAGATGACCGGCCAGCAGTTCTACACCCAGCCGGAAAACTGGCGTCGCGTCGCCCACATCATCGCGGACGCGATCTATGAGCGCATCACCGGCGAAAAGGGTTACTTCGACACCCGCGTCGTCTATGTCGCCGAAAGCGGCCCGAAGAACGCCCGCAAGCGCCAGCTCGCCATCATGGATCAGGACGGCGCCAATGCGCGCGCGCTGACCAACTCCAACGAGATCGTGCTGACGCCGCGGTTTTCGCCGAGCCGGCAGGAAATCACCTACATGTCCTTCGAGGGGCAGCAGCCGCGCGTCTACCTGCTTCAGCTTGAGACGGGCCAGCGCGAGGTCGTCGGCAATTTCCCCGGCATGACGTTTGCGCCGCGCTTCTCGCCGGACGGCCAGCGGGTCATCATGAGCCTGCAGCAGGACGGCAACGCCAACATCTACACGATGGACCTGCGCTCGCGCACCACCACCCGCCTGACCTCGACGGCGGCGATCGACACGGGCCCGTCCTATTCGCCCGATGGCGCGCGGATCGTGTTCGAAAGCGATCGCGGCGGCCGGCAGCAGCTTTACGTCATGGGCGCCGACGGATCAGGGCAGAACCGTATCTCGTTCGGCGACGGCTCCTACTCGACGCCGGTCTGGTCGCCGCGCGGCGACCTGATCGCGTTTACCAAACAGTCGGGCGGCAAGTTTTCCATCGGCGTGATGAAGCCGGACGGTTCGGGCGAGCGCATCCTGACGACGGGCTTCCACAACGAGGGCCCGACCTGGGCGCCGAACGGCCGCGTGCTGATGTTCTTCCGCCAGCCGGCAGGCGCCGGCGGCCCGCAGCTCTTCTCGATCGACCTCACCGGCTACAACGAGCAGCAGATCCCGACTGCCGGTTACGCGTCCGACCCGGCATGGTCGCCGCTGCTTGAGTAATCGATCTGCATTGTAACCAGCTGCAACCAATTGTGACGTCGCCGCCGCTTTCTCGCCTCAAAGTCCGTTAAATCAGGGCTGGAAGACGAGGGATTCGGCGGCGTTCGTCATTCTGAGGCGGACGACAGGGGGTATTTGCGTAACCATTCATTAACCATGATCGTTGAATGCCGATTAACCGCGTGCGGTTACAGTCTGGCAACCCTGATTGAAACCCAAGCCCTGTTGAACTGATGCTAAGGAGACCGGCTCATGAGCCGCACTGAAGTCCCGGCCGCTGGCCGCATGCAGACCCTCGCCCGCAACCCCGCGATCATAGCCCTGTTCATGGGCCTGGCGCTCGCAGGTTGCGCCAACAAGAAGAATATGCCCAACAGCGCAGGCGAACTTGGCCTGAACAATGCGACCCCGGGCTCGCCGCAGGACTTCACCGTCAACGTCGGTGACCGCATCTTCTTCGACACCGACTCGACGTCAATCCGGGCCGATGCGGCTGCGACCCTCGACAAGCAGGCGCAGTGGCTGCAGAAGTACCCGAACTATGCGATCACGATCGAAGGCCATGCCGACGAGCGCGGCACGCGCGAATACAACCTCGCGCTCGGCGCGCGCCGTGCCGCTTCGACGAAGCAGTACCTTTCGAGCCGTGGTATCCCGGCCAGCCGCATGAAGACGATCTCCTACGGCAAGGAAAAGCCGGTTGCCGTCTGCGACGACATTTCGTGCTGGTCGCAGAACCGGCGCGCCGTCACCGTCCTCGGTGGCGCGGGCATGTAATCAGGCCGGCAGCCTCGCTGTCGATCTGCAGGGCCCGCCAGAGATGGCGGGCTTTTTTCGTTTCTCCGGGCGGTTTGCGGGAAATGCGGCATTGCCCTTGCGGGCGCAGTTTTTTATCACACTTTGGCCGAACTCCGTTGCTTTTTGAAAGCATATGGAAAAACCTGCGGCGGCGCACCGATGCGCGATTTTGGACCAACAGGACAAGCAAGGATGAAGAAAATCTTCGCGGCAAGCCTCATCGGCTTGGCAGCCCTCGCAGGGCCGGTGAGCGCGCTGCACGCGTCTCCGCTCTCGGCGCTGGCAAACCATTTTTCGCCTGGCGGCGGGAAGGGGGACAAGACCATCGTGCTGGCGCAATCCGATGACTCGCTCATGCGCATCGGCCAGCTCGAGGAGCAGATCCGCTCGCTGAACGGCCGGATCGAGGAAATGAGCTTCCAGCTGCTGCAAATGCAGGAGCAGCTTCGCAAGACCCAGGAAGACAACGAGTACCGCTTCCAGGATCTCGAAAGCGGCAAGGGCTCGGGCAAGAGCGGTGCGCTGCAGAAGCCGCTCGGCCAGGACGGACAGAACAGCCAGACGGCGGCAAACCAGCTCCCGGCGGATACATCCGCCGCGGGCACCTCCGACACTGCGGCTGCGGACGATCTCGGCAAGCAGGAGACGACGCTCGGTTCGATCCGCTTCGACGAGCAGGGCAACCCGGTCGGCACCGACATGAACGAAAGCGCGTCGATCGGCAGTGGTGCCGCTCCCGACCTCAGCGCCAGCCTGCCGTCTGCGAGCGGCACGGCCACAAGCGGGCTCGACAGGCCGGACGACATCTACAACGCCGCCTACGGGCACGTGCTGCAGGGTGATTATCAGGAGGCCGAGAAGGGCTTCCGCGATTATCTCGACATTTTCCCCGAAGGCGACAAGGCCGCCGATGCCAGCTTCTGGCTTGGTGAAGCACAGTATTCGCAGGGCAATTTCAACGATGCTGCGAAGACGTTCCTGAACGCCCACCAGACCTACGGCAAGTCGAAGAAGGCGCCGGAAATGCTGCTCAAGCTCGGCATGTCGCTCGCCGCACTCGACAATCGCGACACCGCGTGCGCGACGCTGCGAGAAGTCGGCAAGCGCTATCCCAATGCTTCCAAGGCCGTGAAAGCGAAGGTTTCCAGCGAACAGAGCCGCCTGGCCTGCTGAACCGCACACGGAGCGATTTCGCGATGCGCCCACAAGGCCAGGGCATCGGCGATGCGATCGCCCGCTTTCTGAACAACTTTTCCAAACCCGCGAAACTTCTGGTCGCCGTGTCCGGCGGCGGCGATTCCATTGGCCTGCTGATGGCGCTGGATGCGGCGTTGCAGTCCGGCCGGCATCCGGGCTTCACGGTCGCAGCCTGCACCGTCGACCATGCGCTGCGCGACGCCTCGGCGGAAGAAGCGCGCTGGGTCGCGGACGTGTGCGCGCGCCGCGGGATCGCGCATGTCACACGCCGCTGGGCCGGCGAGAAGCCCGCACGCGGCATCCAGGCGGCGGCGCGGGCTGTGCGCCATGCGCTGCTTGCCGAGGCAGCCCGCGCCATCGGCGCCGACGCCATCCTGACTGCGCACAACCGCGATGACCGGCGCGAGACCGTTGCCATGCGGGCGGCACGCAGCACCGAAGGGGCGGGGCTTGCGGGCATTGCGCCTGCGACGCTGCTTTTTCGCTCCATCTGGGTGCTGCGGCCGCTTCTCGGCGTTTCGCGCGAGGAGATCCGGGCCTATCTGAAGGGCATTGACCAGCCCTGGCTTGAGGATCCCAGCAACGAGAACCGCGCCTTCGAGCGCGTCCGCATCCGGAAGGACGGGGCGGACGAGCTTCTGGACAAGACGGCGCAGTCCGCCGCGGCAGTGCGCATCCGGCACGCAGGCGAAGGGGCGGCCTACCTTGCCCGCCACATGCAGGTGTTCGACGCATCGCTCGCCCAGCTTCCGTCTGCTTCGATCGCTGCACTGGAGGAGCGGGCCAACTGGCAGGCGTTTCTGAGCGTCGTCGCCGTGCTCGGCGGACGCGAGCATCGGCTGGAAAGGGCTGCGGCAGATCGTCTCGCCGCATTTCTGCGCGGGGGCGAGCCGACACGGATGACGGCTGGCCGCGTGGCGTTCGACCGCCGCCGCGAGGGGCTGTTTATGTATCGGGAGATGCGCGGGATCGGTGCGCTCGAGATCGCTGCAGGCGGCGAGGCTGTATGGGACGGCCGCTGGCGCATCGGCAATCATGGCAGCTCTGCGCTCTTCGTCGATGCGGACGGGGGCACGGCGACATCTCGCTGGGACGGCGTGCCCGCCGGCGTTGTCGCCCGCGCGTTCCGCACGCGACCGCGGTTGCGTTCCGGCAGCGGCGAGCCGGTGACGTCGGGGTTCTCGGCCGAAGCGGTGCTGGCGCCCTTCGACAGCCATCTGCCGCTGTTCGATCTGCCGCTGGCAAACGCCATTGCCGGACTGTTCGGGCTTCCTGTGTTTTCCGAGCCGCCCGCCATGATGGCGGAGAGCGACTGAGCGGCAGTGCAAGCGTGAGTGCCGAGGCGCGTTCCTGGCGATCCGCAAAACCGCCATAAGCGTAAACGATGATCCTGATAAATGCCCGCGCCGCGTTCGGTTTGCCTTGGCAAGGCGTGACGACGACCCTATGTTAGGTGCAAATGAAACGGCGTAACCTTGCAGCCGAGAAAGTGCCCGGAAAGCCCGATGAACCCAAACTTCCGCAATGTCGCCCTGTGGGCCATCATAGCGCTCCTGCTGATCGCTCTCTTCAGCATGTTCCAGACGAGCCCGGCCCAGACCGGTTCGCGTGACATTCCCTACTCGCAGTTCCTCAAAGAGGTCGACGGCAGCCGGGTGAAGGAAGTCGTGATCACGGGCAACAAGATCGTCGGCAGCTATGTGGAAACCGGCACGACCTTCCAGACCTACGCACCGGCGATCGACGATGCTCTGACGGGGCGGCTGGAAGCCAAGAACGTCGTCATCAACGCGCGCCCGGAGACCGACGGTTCCAACAGTTTCCTGAGCTACATCGGTACGCTGCTGCCCATGCTGCTGATCCTTGGCGTCTGGCTCTTCTTCATGCGCCAGATGCAGGGTGGATCGCGCGGGGCGATGGGCTTCGGCAAGTCGAAGGCCAAGCTTTTGACCGAGGCGCACGGCCGCGTTACCTTCGCCGACGTGGCGGGCGTGGACGAGGCCAAGCAGGACCTCGAGGAGATCGTCGAGTTCCTGCGCGACCCGCAGAAGTTCCAGCGTCTCGGCGGGCGAATTCCGCGCGGCGTGCTGCTCGTCGGCCCTCCGGGCACCGGTAAGACGCTGCTCGCCCGCTCCGTTGCCGGCGAAGCCAACGTGCCGTTCTTCACCATTTCGGGGTCGGACTTCGTCGAAATGTTCGTCGGCGTTGGCGCAAGCCGCGTCCGCGACATGTTCGAGCAGGCCAAGAAGAATGCGCCCTGCATCATCTTCATCGACGAAATCGACGCCGTCGGCCGTCACCGCGGCGCAGGCCTCGGCGGCGGTAACGACGAGCGCGAGCAGACGCTGAACCAGCTGCTGGTCGAGATGGACGGCTTCGAGGCGAACGAAGGCATCATCCTGATCGCCGCCACCAACCGTCCCGACGTTCTCGACCCGGCACTCTTGCGTCCCGGCCGTTTCGACCGCCAGGTCGTGGTGCCGAACCCGGATATCGTCGGCCGCGAGCGTATCCTCAAGGTACACGTGCGCAACGTGCCGCTGGCGCCGAACGTCGACCTCAAGGTGCTCGCCCGCGGTACGCCAGGCTTCTCCGGTGCCGACCTGATGAACCTCGTCAACGAGGCTGCCCTGATGGCGGCGCGCCGCAACAAGCGCCTCGTCACCATGCAGGAGTTCGAGGACGCCAAGGACAAGATCATGATGGGCGCGGAGCGCCGCTCGTCTGCGATGACCGAGGCGGAGAAGAAGCTGACCGCCTATCACGAGTCTGGTCACGCGATCGTGGCGCTGAACGTTCCGGCGGCCGATCCGCTGCACAAGGCGACGATCATCCCGCGCGGCCGCGCGCTCGGCATGGTGATGCAGCTTCCCGAGGGCGACCGCTACTCGATGAGCTACAAGTGGATGGTCTCTCGCCTCGCCATCATGATGGGCGGCCGCGTTGCAGAAGAGATCACCTTCGGCAAGGAGAACATCACGTCGGGCGCTTCCTCCGACATCGAGCAGGCCACAAAACTTGCGCGTGCGATGGTCACCCAGTGGGGCTTCTCCGACCAGCTCGGACAGGTCGCTTACGGCGAGAACCAGCAGGAGGTCTTCCTCGGCCATTCCGTCGCCCAGTCGAAGAACGTGTCGGAATCGACCGCGCAGAAGATCGACAACGAGATCCGCCGCCTAATCGACGAGGCCTATGCGGAAGCCAAACGCATCATTACCGAGAAGCACCACGAGTTTGTGGCGCTCGCCGAGGGGCTGCTGGAATACGAGACGCTGACCGGCGAAGAGATCAAAGCGCTGATCCGCGGCGAGAAGCCCGCGCGCGACCTCGGCGACGACAGCCCGCCGCACCGTGGCTCGGCCGTGCCCAAGGCCGGCCAGAAGAAGGGCGGCGAGGCGGAAGGCGGCCTGGAACCGCAGCCGCAATAACAAGCCTTTACGACAAACGAAGAGGGCCGGCCGTTCATGCGGCCGGCCCTCTTCGTTCGAAATGGTAACGGGCTGTAACGGGCAAGAACCGAATTTCAGGTGCTCTGCCGCGCGATCTGTGGCAAACAGGCACGGAATGGGACATGCCGTTGCGGCAGGCAGCTTTTCTTGCCCTGCGCGCGCTGTCCGAACCAGACATATCAGGAGCGCATATGAAGCGTCGCTATTTCGGCACCGACGGCATCAGGGGCCAGTCGAACGTTTTCCCGATGACCCCGGATCTCGCCATGCGGGTCGGTATCGCCGTCGGTACGATCTTCCGCCGCGGCACCCACCGCAATCGGGTCGTGATCGGCAAGGATACCCGCCTCTCGGGCTACATGCTTGAGAACGCCATGGTCGCCGGCTTCACCGCGGCCGGCGTCGATGCCTTCGTCCTCGGCCCGATTCCGACGCCTGCCGTCGCCATGCTGACGCGCTCGCTGCGTGCCGACATCGGCGTAATGATCTCCGCTTCGCACAATCCCTTCCAGGACAACGGCATCAAGCTTTTCGGGCTCGACGGCTACAAGCTCTCCGACGAGCTCGAGGCGCAGATCGAGGCGATGCTCGACGACGACATCGTGCCGCAACTGGCAAAGGCGCACGACATCGGCCGGGCAAAGCGCATCGACGGCGTGCACGACCGCTACATCGAACACGCAAAGCGCACCCTGCCGCGCGACGTGACGCTGCATGGGCTGAGGGTGGTGATCGACTGCGCCAATGGTGCCGCCTATCGCGTCGCACCGGCAGCGCTTTGGGAACTTGGCGCCGACGTGGTGACGATCGGCGCGGATCCCAACGGCACCAACATCAATCTGGAATGCGGCTCGACCCACCCGGATGCGCTGCGTCGCAAGGTGGACGAAGTGCGGGCGGATATCGGCATCGCGCTGGACGGCGATGCCGACCGGGTGCAGATCGTCGACGAGAACGGCAAGCTGATTGACGGCGACCAGTTGATGGCCGTCATTGCCGAGACCTGGGCGGCCGACGGCACGCTCAAGGGTGGCGGACTGGTAGCGACCGTCATGTCCAATCTCGGGCTTGAGCGTTTCCTCAAGAGCAAGAAGCTCGGGCTGGAGCGGACGCAGGTCGGCGATCGCTACGTCGTGGAACACATGCGCCAGCGCGACTTCAATGTCGGCGGTGAGCAGTCGGGCCATATCGTGCTCTCTGATTTCGGCACGACCGGCGACGGCCTCGTGGCGGCGCTGCAGGTCCTCGCCTGCGTCAAGCGCAGCGGTCGCACCGTCAGTGAGGTCTGCAACCGTTTCGAGCCGGTGCCGCAGGTCTTGAAGAACGTCCGCTATTCCGGCGGAAAGCCGCTGGAGGATCCCGCTGTCGGAGCGGCGATCGCTGAGGCGCAAAATGCGCTTGCCAAGACCGGCCGTCTTCTGATCCGCCCCTCGGGCACCGAGCCGCTGATCCGTGTCATGGCGGAAGGCGACGACCGGGCTATGGTGGAGCGCATCGTCGACGAACTCGTCGCCGTCATCGGATCGGTGCGCAACGCCGCCTGACCGGGAGCAAGATCGTACAGGTTTCGAAGGGCCTCGCATCCTGTGCGAGGCCCTTCCTGCTTTCGAGGACCGTCATTCTGAACGCGAATCACAGGCTGTGCCCGCTTCCAGAAGCAGGGTGCGCGCCGCAAGTCTTACCCCAAGATTAACAACCAGAGTAAATAGTCGTAGTTAATTGCAACTTAACCTTTGCCGATCATTATCCATGGCCAATCGAGGATTTTGGCGCTGCGGGCTGATGCAGTGCCGGTCAACATGACTATGGAGTCGGGCCATGCGGAAGTTTTTGAGTGGCGCCCTTGCAGCTCTGATTGCGAGCTCTTCGGCGTATGCGGCTGACGTTTTTCAACCGGAACCGGTCCAGCCGGCGCCGGTGGAGGTTGCGCCCGTTTCAACGAGCGGCTGGTACCTGCGCGGTGACGTCGGCTATGGCTGGACGCATATGCGCGGTGCCAGCTACTACCAGGGCGGTCCCGGCGGCTACAAGGCCGACTTCGACGACACCGATCTCGACGGCGGCGTCGTTCTCGGCGGCGGTGTCGGCTACCAGTGGAACGACTATTTCCGCACGGACGTGACACTGGACTATCTGTTCGACGGCGATTTCAACGGTTCCACCAGCGGCAGCTGCGGCGTCTCCGACGACTGCGTTTCCACCGACCGCGCCTCGTGGTCGGCGCTCAGCCTGCTCGCCAACGCCTATGTCGACCTCGGCACCTACTACGGCGTGACGCCCTATGTCGGCGCCGGTATCGGTGCGACCCGCGTCAACTGGGGCAATCTGCGCAATACCTCCTGCTCGGTCGACAATCCCGACGATTGCGACGACAGCGTCAGCCACAACGGCAAGGACAGCTGGCGCTTCACCTACGCGCTGATGGCCGGCGCCTCCGTCGATCTGACCTGCAACTGGAAGGCCGATGCCGGCTACCGTTTCCGCCAGATCAGCGGCGGCGACATGTTCGGCTATGCGATGAACGGCGGCCCTGGCGAGGATGACGGCTTCTTCGTCCACGAAGCCCGCGTCGGTCTGCGCTACACCTTCAACACCTGCGAAGTGCCCTACGTTCCGCCACCGGTCGAGCCGGCCATCTACAAGTAAGCCCTTCGTCCGAAGTTCCTTCAAGAAAGCCGCCCGGTGCCTCGCCGGGCGGCTTTCCGCGTTCGAGACTGCCTGATCGGCGCCGGCGTCGTGGTTAACAAACATGCTTAACCGTGTCTTAACTTCCCCTTGCGATACTCGCGTCAGTTAATCGGCCGCAATCCCGGCCGCCGTCGTGGGGGCGAGATATGATCGTGCGAAAGACAATTCTCGGTGCTGCATTCCTGGCCAGCCTGTCGGCCGGCACCGCATTCGCCGGCGGCGAACTTTACCCGGTCATCGAGGCGCCCGAAGTCGACATGTCGACCGTGGCGGTCGCGCAGGGCTGGTACATCCGCGGCGACCTCGGCTATGCCGCCTCGATCAAGGGCGGCGACGGGAGCTACAACTACATCGGCGAGGGCGGGGCGGACGAGAGCCGCGAGCGCTTCGACGACGCGCGCTTCTCCAAGCCGTTCTCCTACGGCGTCGGCATGGGCTACCAGTTCAACAACTTCGTGCGCACGGATCTCACGACCGACTTCTTCAATTCCAGCTTTGACGCCGATTCGTCGATCGGGCGCGCCTGCCCGGGTGAGAATGCCGGAACGGGCTGCGACTTCACCCATGAAAGCGGCTTCAACGCCATCAGCGTCATGGCCAACGGCTATATCGATCTTGGCACCTATGCCGGCTTCACGCCCTACATCGGCGGCGGCGTCGGCGCGACGAACGTGCAGTGGGACGACCTGAAGACGCGGGCGACCTGCGTCGACGGGACCGGCGCCTGCGGCAGCACCGAGCAGGGCGATGTCGTCCGCAACCCGGGCGAGGAGAGCTGGCGCTTCACCTACGCCCTGATGGCGGGCGCCTCTTACGACCTGACCAACCGCATCAAGCTGGACATCGGCTACCGCTATTCCGACGTGGATGGCGGCAAGATGTTCGGCTACAGCAGCGCCGAGAAGGCGCTGGGCGCCTCGGGCACAAAGGCGCGCGACGACGGCTTCCAGCGCCACGAGATCCGCGCCGGCATCCGCGTTACGACGTGGTAGGACCGGGATCGGCGAAGGCTGATTGAGGGCTCGCGCGCGACATCTTTTTCATGCCTTGGTACGGTTGCGGGAGCTATGCGGTAACGTCTCGGCGATGCCGCAGCCTCGACAGCTTCTCCGGCGCATCCACAATGCCCCGTCATGCCGGACTTGATCCGGCATCCCGCCGCGCAAGTCTTTGCGCGATAAGGCACTTCCCGCGTCGCAGACGCGACGCCGCTGGACCCCGGCTCAAGGCCGGGGTGACGGAGGAAAATGCTGGTGACTTCCGAAGACGACCGTTCCGAACGCTTGCCCAGGGCACCTGTTGTCCAAACGGACAAGCGCACACGACCATCCACGCTGCGCCCAATATTTTCCAAAGCGCGACATATCCGGCTTGACTTCGATTCCGACCTCGCATATTTCCGGCGGCGGGACACCCTTCCCCAACGAAGGGCTTTCTATCTGGAAGGATAGCCAACATGACGAAGACCGTCACCGCTCCGGACGTGCGTCCGAACAATACCCATTTCTCTTCTGGCCCTTGCTCGAAGCGTCCCGGTTGGTCGCTCGAAGCCCTTGCTGATGCCCCACTCGGTCGCTCGCACCGCGCCAAGGTCGGCAAGGCCAAGCTCAAGCAGGCCATCGATCTCACCCGCGAAATTCTGGACGTGCCGGCCGATTACCGCATCGGCATCGTGCCCGCCTCCGATACCGGTGCCGTCGAGATGGCGCTGTGGTCGCTGCTCGGCGAGCGCGGTGTCGACATGCTGGCCTGGGAAAGCTTCGGCGCCGGCTGGGTCACCGACGTCGTCAAACAGCTCAAGCTCGACGCCCGCAAGTTCGAAGCGGCCTATGGCGAGCTTCCCGACCTTTCCGCCGTCGATTTCGACCGCGACGTGGTCTTCACCTGGAACGGCACCACGTCTGGCGTGCGTGTTCCCAATGCCGACTTCATCCCGGCCGACCGCAAGGGCCTGACGATCTGCGACGCGACGTCTGCCGCTTTCGCGCAGAACCTCGACTTCGCCAAGCTCGACGTCGTCACCTTCTCCTGGCAGAAGGTGCTGGGCGGCGAGGGCGGCCACGGTGTCCTGATCCTGTCCCCGCGTGCCGTCGCCCGTCTGGAAAGCTACGTGCCGGCCTGGCCCCTGCCGAAGATTTTCCGCATGACCAAGGGCGGCAAGCTGATCGAGGGCATCTTCACTGGCGAAACGATCAACACGCCTTCGATGCTCTGCGTCGAGGACTACATCGACGCTCTGCAGTGGGCGAAGTCCGTCGGGGGGCTGAAGGGCCTGATGGCGCGCGCAGACGCCAATGCCGAGGTGATCTTCGACTTCGTCGAGAAGAACGACTGGATCGCCAACCTCGCAAAGGACAAGGCGAACCGCTCCAACACCTCGGTCTGCCTCACGATCGCCGACAAGGACGTGCTCGCACTCGACGCCGAAGCGCAGGCTGCCTTCGCCAAGGGCATGGTGGCGCTGCTCGAGAAGGAAGGCGTCGCCTATGACATCGGCGCCTACCGCGATGCGCCGTCCGGCCTTCGCATCTGGGCCGGTGCCACGATCGACACCGCCGACATGCAGGCGCTGATGCCCTGGCTGACCTGGGCCTATCAGACCCAGAAGGCGACGCTTTCGAAGGCTGCGGCCTGATCTTTGCGTGACTTGCCTCGCCTCCTTCGAGGGGCGAGGCCCCAATCCGCTTCCCGTTCCAGATCCGATCTTTCAAGGAGGCCTTCCATGGCACCTCGCGTTCTCGTATCCGACGAACTGTCGGAAACCGCCGTCCAGATCTTCCGCGACCGCGGCGTCGAAGTCGATTTCCAGCCGCAGCTCGGCAAGGACAAGGAAAAGCTCGCCGAGATCATCGGCAATTATGACGGCCTCGCCATCCGCTCCGCCACCAAGGCGACGGAAAAGCTGATTGCGGCTGCAACCAACCTGAAGGTGATCGGCCGCGCCGGCATCGGTGTCGATAACGTCGACATCCCGGCTGCCTCCCGCCGTGGCATCATCGTCATGAACACGCCGTTCGGCAACTCGATCACCACCGCCGAGCACGCGATCGCGCTGATGTTCGCCGTCGCCCGCCAGCTTCCCGCCGCCGACAGCTCTACCCAGGCTGGCAAGTGGGAGAAGTCGAAGTTCATGGGCGTCGAGATCACCGGCAAGACGCTCGGCGTCATCGGCGCCGGCAATATCGGCGGCATCGTCTGCAAGAAGGCGATCGGGCTGGGCATGCATGTTCTCGCCTACGATCCCTTCCTGTCGAAGGAGCGCGCCGAGGAGATGGGCGTGACCAAGGTCGAGCTCGACGAGCTCCTGGCCCAGGCCGACTTCATCACCCTGCACGTGCCAATGACCGACAAGACGCGCGGCATCCTCAATGCCGAGGCGCTCGCCAAGACCAAGAAGGGCGTGCGCATCATCAACTGCGCCCGTGGCGGCCTGGTCGACGAGAAGGCGCTGGCCGAGGCCCTGAAGTCGGGCCACGTCGCCGGCGCCGGCTTCGACGTGTTCGAGGTCGAGCCCGCCACCGAAAGCCCGCTGTTCGGCCTGCCGAACGTCGTCTGCACGCCGCATCTCGGCGCGTCCACGACGGAAGCGCAGGAGAACGTGGCCCTGCAGGTGGCCGAGCAGATGTCGGACTACCTCGTCAAGGGTGCCGTCTCCAACGCCATCAACATGCCTTCGATCACCGCAGAGGAAGCACCGATCCTGAAGCCGTTCATCCGGCTGGCCGACGTTCTCGGCGCCTTCGTCGGCCAGGTTACCGAAAGCGCGATCAAGGAAATCGAGATCCTCTACGACGGTCAGACCGCGTCGATGAACACCAAGGCGCTGACGAGTGCCGTTCTCGCCGGCCTGATCCGTCCGCAGGTGGCCGACGTCAACATGGTCTCCGCACCGATCATGATCAAGGAAAAGGGCATCATCCTCTCCGAGGTCAAGCGCGACAAGTCGGGCGTGTTCGACGGTTACATCAAGCTGACGGTCAAGACCGCCAACCAGACCCGCTCGGTCGCCGGCACGGTGTTCTCCGACGGCAAGCCGCGCTTCATCCAGATCAAGGGCATCAACCTCGACGCCGACGTCGGCAGCCACATGGTCTACCTGACCAACACCGACGTTCCCGGCATGATCGGCTTCATCGGAACGACGCTGGGTGCGGCGAACGTCAACATCGCCAACTTCCAGCTCGGCCGTGAAAAGGAAGGCGGCGACGCGATCGCGCTGCTTTATGTCGACGGCCCCGTATCCGAGGACGTGCTCGACAAGCTTCGCGCCAATCCGGCGATCCGCCAGGCCAAGCCGCTGGTCTTCAACGTCGACTGATCTCGTCTCCTCCCAAGACGATAACAGGGGCCCGCGCCGGAGCGATCCGGGGCGGGCTTTCTGCATGAGGGGGACGGGGTGATCGTGGCAGGGCCGGTCGAGATGCGGTCACATAATCTGGCGAATGGCGGAACCGGAGAAGGGGCATTCGCCAGTAGTCGACAGATGTTGTCGCTGTCAAACGGCGTCCGCACCGACCGCCTTCAGCGCGGCACGCGCGACTTCGAAATCCTGGTCGCCGGTGCCGGAACCGACGCCGATGGCGCCGGCGAGCTTGCCGCCGAAGCGGATCGGCAGGCCGCCGGGAAGGTGGGTGACGCCGCCCTGCGAAGCGATGCCGGCGGCGACGCCGAATTCCGCCGGCATGGCGCCCGTGGCGTTGTTGATCGAGGCGGCGGTGCGCGCCTTCGAGCGAGCGGTGTGCATGCTGAGATACTTGGCGCCGTCCATGCGGATGCTGGCGATCGTCTCCCCGCTCGCATCGACGATGAAGACGCACTGCGGCACGCCGATCTGTTCGGCATGCGCCACGGCTGCGCCAAGCATGTCCAGGGCGCCCTTGTGGCTAAGCGTGATGGTTTCTCTATAGCTGGTCATGGCAGTCTCCTGTTCTGTGGTGGCCAGAATAACGTGCAGGTCTGCAAAGCGGCACGCTGCAGAACGCACAATGACCTTTGCCGGGCTGGAACAAATGGCCGGCGGGGGGGGGGGGACGGACCAGCCCCTTTTTCCCGTCTTGTCAGCCTCGGCTCTCACCCCTGCTTGGGCCGGCCGATCTCGGCAATGGCGATGCCGCCGAGCACCAGCAGCAGTGCGACGAAGTGGAAAAGGTGGAAGTCTTCGCCGATCAGGACAACGGAGAGAAGCGTGCCGAAGACGGGTATCGCATTGATGAAGAGGCCAGCGCGGTTCGGCCCGATCATCTCCACGCCGCGAACATAGAGCACCTGCGACATCAGCGAGGGGAAAATCCCGGCATAGAGCACGATCATCCAGCCGAGCCCGTCCGGCGCGATGGCGTGGCCCGAGCCGATCTCCCACCACAGCAGCGGCAGCGAGCTTAGCAGGGCGCCGAAGGCGGGGGCTGCGATGAAGCTTTGCCAGTGCAGCGTCGGCTTCCAGCGCAGCGACACCGTATAACCGGCATAGACGAGACAGGCGAAAAGCATGAGCACGTCGCCGAAATTGAATTCCAGCTGCATCAGCGTCGCGAAGTTGCCATGCGCGGCGGTGACCAGCACGCCGATGAGAGTGACCGAAAATCCGATGATCTGTGCTGGCGACGCCGGGATGCGGAAGAGCAGGAAGTTCATCACGAAGATGAGCATCGGGATGCCCGCCTGGACAATGACGGCGTTGATGGCACTGGTATAGTTAAGCGCCGAGTAAAGCAGGGCATTGAAGAGCGTGAAGCCGAAGGCGCCGTAGAGAAAGAGCTGGAGCCAGTGCTGCTTGATCTTCGGCCAGTCGCGCCTGATTTGCGGGGTCATGAACGCAAGAATGACGCAAAGGGCGACTACCCAGCGTAGCGTCGTCAGCATCATCGGGCTGACGTGGCCGACGGCGATCTTGCCGGCAACGGAATTCGCGCCCCAGAAGAGCGACGTGATGCTGAGATAGGCGTAAGCTTTTCGGTTCAGATGCATCTTGCGGGAAGCGTTGAGGACAGGCGGAGCTTGAGGCAAGCGCAGGAATAGGCCGAAATCGCCGTGAACGCCATGCAAAAAGCAGGTTGCGGCGGTACAACAGGGTCGCTTTCGCCAAAACTACACAGTATAGATGCGCGGGTTTTCACAGTGCGCGCCATGCCGTGCGCAAGAAGCAGGAAATAAGAAATGACGAACGTCGTGGTGGTCGGATCGCAATGGGGTGACGAGGGCAAGGGCAAGATTGTCGATTGGCTTTCGGAGCGGGCGGATGTCATCGTCCGCTATCAGGGCGGCCACAACGCGGGTCATACCCTTGTCATCGACGGCACGAGCTACAAGCTCGCCTTGCTGCCCTCCGGCCTCGTCCGCGGCAAGCTCAGCGTCATCGGCAACGGCGTGGTAGTCGATCCTCATCACTTCGTCGCCGAACTCGAGAAGCTGCGCGGGCAGGGTGTAAACATCACGCCGGAGATCCTGCGCATCGCCGACAATGCACCGCTCATTCTTTCCCTCCACCGCGATCTGGACGGTTTCCGTGAAGATGCCGCCTCCAGCAGCGGTACGAAGATTGGCACGACACGGCGTGGCATCGGCCCGGCCTATGAGGACAAAGCCGGACGCCGCGCCATTCGCGCCATCGATCTGGCCGACAAGGAAGCGCTGCCGGGGAAGATCGACCGGCTGCTGACCCACCACAATGCGCTGCGCCGCGGCCTCGGCTTGCCGGAAATTTCCGTTGAATCGATCGAGGCCGAACTCAACGAAGTTGCCGACCAGGTGCTGCCCTATGTCGATCAGGTATGGCGTATCCTCGACGATCAGCGCAAGGCGGGTGCCCGCATCCTGTTTGAAGGCGCGCAGGGCGCACTCCTCGACAACGACCACGGCACCTATCCTTTCGTGACGTCCTCCAACACGGTCGCCGGGCAGGCTGCCGCAGGTTCCGGCCTCGGGCCCACGGCGATCGGCTATGTCCTCGGCATTACCAAGGCTTATACGACCCGTGTCGGCGAAGGGCCGTTCCCGTGCGAGCTGAAGGACGAGATTGGCAAGCATCTTGCGACCGTCGGCCGCGAAGTCGGCGTCAACACCGGCCGCCCGCGTCGCTGCGGCTGGTTTGATTCGGTTCTGGTTCGCCAGACCGTGAAGACCTCGGGCATCACTGGCATAGCACTCACCAAGCTCGACGTTCTTGATGGGCTCGACGAACTGAAGATCTGCGTCGCCTATAAGCTCGACGGCAAGGAAATCGACTATCTCCCGGCCAGCCAGGCCGCGCAAGCCCGGGTTGAGCCGATCTACATTACGCTGGAAGGCTGGAAGGAATCGACGGTGGGCGCCCGCAAGTGGGCCGACCTGCCGGCGCAGGCCATCAAGTATGTCCGCCAGGTCGAAGAGCTGATCGGCGCGCCGGTCGCTCTGCTGTCGACGAGCCCCGAGCGTGACGATACGATACTTGTGACCGATCCCTTCGAGGACTAAGATTTGATTTGACACTTCTTCCGGACCGGATTCGCGACCATATAAGGCCGGAGATCACGAGAAAGTTCTTATGGCGGATTTTGTAGCAGTCATTCGTAGGGCCGTTGATGGCCTCACGGACAATTCTCCGGACATGCGCGTCAAGGTCTATGACAAGGCTCGCGGCGCGGTGCGCAGGCAGCTGGAGGCCATGAATCCCCGTCCGTCGGACGAACTTGTGCAGCGCCAGCTGGACAAGCTCGAAGCCGCGATCTCGGAGGTCGAGAGCGAGCACGCAATCGCCCTGCCAGCGGAGGATCTGGCCGTCGAAGACGATGCGTCGGCGTTCCAGGAGCCTGCTCCGTATGCGCCGCCCGAGCCCGAGCCCGAGGCTCCGCAGGCTGCCGCCGCTTCCTCGGAGGAGCCTGCGCCTGCTGCGACTTATGACGAAACCGTCGAAGCCGCTCCCGCGGAGTTTCCGGCACCTACGCCGGCCGAGACTGGGCCTGCCGAGACTGGCCCTGCCGAGAGTGGCCCCACTGAAACCGGCCCTGCAGAAGAAGTTAATGCCGTTCATCCGGCAGCGGAACCCGAGTTTGCGCGCGAGGCGCCGCCTGCCGCCGTCGAATATGACGAGCCGGTGGAATATGTTCCGCCGACCTCGGCGACCGTCGAGCCAGAACCCGAGCAGGAGCGCTGGCAGGCGGAGACTTCATACGAGCCGGTGCATGAGGCCCCTCCTGCACAACAGGCCGAGCCCGTCGAGGCGCCGCATCAGACTTTCGTCGAGACATCGGCCCATCCTGATGTCGCGGAGGCGCCGTCCGAGGTGCCGGCCTACATCGGTCTCGAACCCGTTCAGGATCCGGCCTACGATCATACCGCGTTCGTCGAGCAGGCGGGCGCTCCTGCCTACCAAGAACCGGCATACGAAGAACCTGCTTACCGGGAAGAGCACGCCGTCGCGCCGGTCAACCGGGCGGAACCGCCGGCAGTCGAGGCGTCCTTCGAAATGCCTGCTGCTGCGGCACCGGGGAACTGGACGGCGGAGCGGTCCGATTCGGGCTTTACGCTTCACGAGTTCCCCTCGCAAACGCCGCCTTCCGAAAATGCTTGGGAAGAGAGCCCGCGCAGCGAGCCGGCGCCTGCTCCCACCGCAGGCGAGGCCAGCGGCGAGTTCGCCAACGACTGGAACTGGCCGGAAGAGACGAAGACCCCGGATCAGGCGAAAAAGCCTGCCGAAAACGCCTGGGGCGATCTCGAGGACCTTATCGGGTATCAGCCGAAGGGGGGCGCGGCAGAGCCGGAGAAGCCTGCTGCCGTCGAGGACACGTTTGACGCTTCAGGCGTTACCGAGGCTGCCGTGCGCAACGGCCAGCGACCTTACCGGGCAGAACCTCGCAAACGCGGCGTCAGCCTTGCCAAGATCGGTGCGCTGGCCGCGGTTCTCGCTGTCGTCGGCGGCGCTGGCGCTGCCTACTGGCTGAACCGGGACGCGGTGGACCAGATGGTTGCCGATCTCACCGCACCTGCCGCCACTGACGATGCACCGGCAAACGGCGCGACGGATGGTTCCGGTACGCCGACGGCAGGCGCGAACGGTGCAGGCCAGCCGGGCGACACCGAAGTTGCCTCTGCGGAGCCGACCAGCAGCAAGTTTACGCAGCGACTGCTGCCGGACGGAACGGAATCCGACGAGGGCCCGGCGCCTGTCGTAGGCCAGGCCTCCTCTGAGGAGGGCAAGTCCGTGGCCGAGCAGTCGACCGAAGTGGCCTCGGCCGAGCCCGGCGCCGCAACGCCGGCGACGGACGGTACCAATGCGGCCGACGACGCTTCCGCGCCTGCTGCTTCTGGAACGGAACCGGCTCCGACGCCTTCGCAGGATGCGGCGCAGACCGCTCCGGCTTCGGCCGGCGGACCGACCGCCAACCCGACGGCGGAACAGGCGCCGCTCGGCGTGACGCAGAAGATGTTCCTCTATGAGGAAAGGCTCGGCCAGTCCGCTCCGACGGCGATCGACGGAACGGTGGTGTGGTCTCAGGCGGAAGAATCACCCGGTGGCGATGCCAAGGCCGAGCCGGTGATCCGTGCGCAGATCAACGCACCTTCCAACGGCCTGACGGCGCAGGTGACGATCCGCCGCAATGCCGACAAGTCGTTGCCGGCAAGCCATTTGGTGGAGATCGTCTTCGCGCTGCCGCCGAACTTCGAGGGCGGCAGCATCGACAGCGTCCAGCGCGTGGCGATGAAGCGCACCGAGCAGGATCGCGGCGACCCGCTGATCGCGGTTCCCGCCAAGATCACGGAAGACTTCCACATGATCGCGCTGAACGATTTTCCGGATGCGATCAGCCGCAACAACGAGCTTTTGAAAAGCCGCGACTGGATCGACATTCCGATCACCTATCGCAACGGCCGTCGCGCGCTGATCACGCTGGAGAAGGGCGCGTCGGGTGCGGAGGTGTTCAACACCGTCATGAACGCCTGGAACGCGCTGGGCCCGGCAGACAGCCAGTAGCGCCCGTCGGGCAGACAAGAAAAACCCCGCATGGCAAGCGCCGTGCGGGGTTCTCTTTTGCGTTAGTGTCGGCTTGCGGATGTCGAGGGGGCTTAAGCCTGTTCGATCACGCGCACGGCCTGTTCGGCAGCGAACTTCTGTACCGCTTCCTGAACCTTCTCGAAGGCGCGGACCTCGATCTGGCGCACGCGTTCGCGGCTGATGTCGAACTCGGTCGATAGCTCTTCCAGCGTCACCGGGTCCTCGGAAAGGCGGCGGGCCTCGAAGATGCGGCGTTCGCGGTCGTTCAGGACGCTCATCGCACGCGCCAGCATGGCGCGGCGGGTTTCCAGTTCGTCCTGTTCGATCAACGTCTCTTCCTGGCTGTCGCGATCGTCGACCAGCCAATCCTGCCACTGGCCGGAATCGCCCTCGCTCGCCTTGATCGGCGCGTTCAGCGAAGCGTCGCCCGACAGGCGGCGGTTCATCGAGACGACTTCTTCCTCGGACACCTGCAGCTTGGTGGCAATCTCGGTGACCTGATCGGGGCGCAGATCGCCGTCGTCGATCGCCTGGATCTTGCCCTTCATGCGACGCAGGTTGAAGAACAGCCGCTTCTGGTTGGCGGTGGTGCCCATCTTCACGAGCGACCAGGAGCGCAGGATATATTCCTGGATCGCCGCCTTGATCCACCACATGGCATAGGTGGCGAGGCGGAAGCCGCGCTCGGGATCGAACTTCTTGACCGCCTGCATGAGGCCGACGTTGCCCTCGGAAATGACTTCGCCGATCGGCAGGCCGTAGCCGCGATAGCCCATGGCGATCTTCGCGACGAGGCGCAGGTGGCTCGTCACAAGCTGATGGGCAGCGTTGCGGTCGTCATGTTCCTGGTAACGCTTGGCCAGCATGTATTCCTGCTGCGGCTCAAGCATCGGAAATTTACGGATTTCGTCGAGATAGCGGTTGAGACCGCCTTCGCCGGCCGTGATGGACGGCAATGTATTTCGGGCCATCGAGCACCCCTTCCTTGAAGCGGCTTCCTTGTCAGGCAAGCCTTGATCGGAGCCCTATCCCGCAATGGTTCTCCGTTTGCGGATCAGGCTCCGGGGCGAGACATGTCGACCCCGCCACGATGATAGATAGGTATGGCGAAACAATGGTTCAAGCGCCGGTGCTTTCACGGGACCGTGAAAACCGGAGGGAGGAGGGCAGCCTTGCGCGACACGGCAATATGTCGTGCCGAAAGCCAGCGTTTTCAAGGGGAACCAGGCTTTGCGGCGGTCAGCCGATCGCCCGAAGGGCATCCAGAAGAGACTCCAGATCGGCCGGGGCGGGCGCCTCGAAATGCATGACCTCGCCGGTCGTCGGATGTTCGAACTGCAGCATGTAGGCGTGCAGTGCCTGCCGGTGGAAGCCGTTGACCACGGCGCGCGCCTGATCGGGCAGGAGGTTGGCCTTGGTGCGGAAGGCGGCGCCATACTCCGGATCGCCGAGCAGCGGGTGGCCGATATGGGCCATGTGGACGCGGATCTGGTGGGTGCGCCCGGTCTCCAGCTGGCATTCCACCAGCGAGGCGAGGCAGGTGGCGTCCGGTTTCTCGCCGTAGCGCTCGATGACCTCGTAATGGGTGATGGCTTCGCGGGCGTCGTCGCTCTCTTCCCGCTTGACTGCGCGCTTCGTGCGGTCGCCGGACCGGCCGAGCGGGGCGTCGATCGTGCCGCGCAACTGGCGCGGCCGGCCCCAAACGACGGCCTGATAGGCGCGCTCCAGCGGCCCGTTGCGGCCGTGGTCGGCGAACTGGGCGGACAGATGCCTGTGTGCGGCGTCATTCTTCGCGGCGACCATGACGCCACTCGTTTCCTTGTCGAGCCGGTGGACGATACCGGGCCGGCGGACGCCGCCGATGCCGGAAAGGCTGGTGCCGCAGTGGTGGATCAGCGCATTGACCAGGGTGCCGGTCCAGTTGCCCGCGCCCGGATGCACGACGAGGCCGGCGGGCTTGACCAGCACGATCAGGTCGTCGTCCTCAAAAAGAACCTCCAGGGGAATGTCCTCGCCCTGCGGTTCGGGATCTTCCGGTTCTGGCAGTTCGATCGCGATCGTATCGCCCGGATGTATCTTGCGCTTCGGCTCGTTCACGGCGGCGCCGTTGACGAGCACGGCGCCCTGTTCGATCAGCGCCTTGATGCGGCTCCGCGAATATTCGCCACCAAGGGTCGCTGCAAGCCACGCGTCAATGCGGCCTGCGGCATCCTCGTCCGCTGTCAGGACTTTCCTTGTGTCGTCGGCTTGTTTAAAGGGGGCGCTCATTCAAAGATTGTCCTGACTGTCGGAGACGCTACCGCCTATGTCGAAGTTTGATGCAGATGAACAGGAAGAAAAGCCGCTTGATCCGGCCATGGAGAATGTCCGGCGCAAGATGGTTCGCCTGCAGCTCGTCTCCGGTGGCATCATGCTCGTCATGTTCATGGCGGTGCTTGCGGCCATTGTCTATAAGGTGACGCGGACGGATGGCAAGCCCGAAAGCCGTATTTCCGCAGGCCTCAGCGTTCCGAGCGATGCGCCCGTCAGCGGTTCAGTAACGCTTCCGGACGGCTTCACCGTGTCGTCGGTATCGCAGTCGGATGGCCAGATCCTGTTCTACGGCACCCTCTCCGACGGTGCCCGCAAGGCGATCCTGTTCGACATCGCCGCCGGACGCGTCATCGCCGATATCGACGTTAGCGGCCGGTAACGGGGCAGTGGCCGGCGCAGCGATCCGTATCACCGAGAGCGACGATCCCCGCATCGCGGCGTTCCGCTCGATCCGCGAGCGCGATCTCGTCGGGCGGGAGGGCCGCTTCGTCGCCGAGGGAACCGTGGTGCTGCGGATGCTGGCGCAGGCGCATACCCGGGGTGGGGGATTTCGCGCGGAAGCGATCCTGATCCTTGAGAACAGGCTCGCAGGGCTCGCCGCCATCCTGGCGGATATTCCGGCCGACGTCCCGGGCTATGTCGCGGACAAGACGATCTTCAACGGGATCGCCGGATTCGACATGCATCGCGGCGTCGTTGCGATCGGACGCCGGGAGGAGCCGCCTTCGGTCGCGGGGCTGATCGCCTCGCTGCCGGCCGACAGTCTCGTGCTTGCCGCTTGCGGCATTTCCAACCATGACAACATGGGTGCCCTGTTCCGCAACGCCGCAGCCTTCGGTGTCGACGCCTTCCTGCTCGACGAAACCTGCTGCGATCCGCTCTACAGGAAGGCGATCCGGGTCTCGGTCGGCTCAGTGCTGAGCCTGCCCTATGCGCAGGGCGAGGGAGCGCGGGAGTTGCTGCAGTCCCTCACCGAGACCGGATTTGCGATATGGGCGCTTTCGCCGCGCGGCGAGACAGCCGTTGGGCAGATTGCCCCGAGCGCACGGCTGGCGCTGGTTGCGGGCACGGAAGGCGAAGGGTTGCCCGATGCGATCCTGTCGCAGTTTCATACCGCAAGGGTGCCGCAGGCGCCCGGCCTGGACAGCCTCAACGTCGCCACAGCCTGCGGCATCGCGCTCTATCAGATGGCCCTGTCAAAGGGGCGGATCGGCTGAGAGGGGCTGACGGGGGCGGTTTATCCCCGCGGCGGAAGCATATCCTTGGCGCGGCTGGCGAGGCTCAGCCTGCCCGTTCCGTTTGCCGGAGGTGCCTGGTCCAGCAGGCCGCGGATCGGCGAGGCGTCGCCCTCGTGCGCATCGGTCAGGACAATCATCTTGGCCGCAACGACTGCCATCTCCTCGCGCAGTGCCGCATCGGTTGCCGCAGACGGCGCCTCTGAAAGGCGCTGGGTGATTGCGGCACTGCGGTCGCGTACGTCGGCTTCCAGGGACAGCAGGTCCAGAACGTTTTCGCCGTTTCCAGACGCCGTTTCGCGGCCGTGTTCGATGAGAGGGATTTCGGCAGGGGCGGCGAGGAGAGGCTTCATTTCCGGTGTGCGTGCAATGCGGGCCTGGGGCCTGATGTCGGGACTGGGGTTTTTCAGCTTTTCGCGCAGCCTTCCGATTTCGGCAACGGGGCGTTCCAATGCTGCGTCCGTGCCGGCGCTCTGGTTCTGCTCGCGGGCAAGCTTGGTTTCGAGTTGTCGGGCCCTGTTTTCCTCGCGCGAGAGCTTGAGGCTGGTTTCCTTCAGGCTCGCTTGGGCGGCGCGCAGGCCCTCGACCAGCTTGTCGCGCTCGTGGCGCAGGGCCAGCAGCCGGCTTCCGAGGTTCTCGATCTCGGTGTCCTTCGCGGCAAGGGCGATCATATGGTCGTTCAGGTCGCTCTGGACGAGGTCGCGATTGGCGTTGAGGATCTCTATCTCGCGCTTTTTGTGCAGGATTTCCCGGTCGGCTGCGTCAAGCTGGGCTTTCAACTGCGCGAATTTCTGCTCATCCAGGCGGAGCGACGAGCGCAGGTCGCCGGCGTCGACGTTCATGTCCTCGATGTGCGCCTTTAGGTCGGCATTGTCGGCGGCCAGCCGGCTGACGTCGCGCTTCAGCGCCTCGTTCTGCACGGCAAGGCGCGTGCCCTTTTCCCGTTCACGAACCAGGCTTTGCGAAACCCGGGCGTTCTCCGCCGCAAATGCGGCACGGGCCATGTCGGTCTGGGCGCGGACTTCCTGCGGGCTCAGCGGGGTTGTCGCCTTCATCCGGTTCTCGGTGTAGGCGACGATGCGGCGCTGGATCGCAGGCGCGACGAGCAACCCGACCAGCGTGGCTGCCAGGAAGCCGAGGGCGAATAGCAGGGCATATTCAATCACGACGCTGCAGATCCCGTTCTTCGGTCATTCCCGTGACTTTGGGCCACTATAGCCGACGCAGCCCCGTTGCACAGAGGCTGCGCGAGCAATTTCGGTTACGGTGGTAAACTGCACTCAGAACGGATTCCAGGTGGGGTTACGGGTTAGCTTCAGATAGCCGGCATTGACGCCGAGCCGTGCACCGAGGCCGGTGCGGATCGGTACGATGACCATGTTCTGCTCGGTCAGCACCGTCATGCCGACGCCGGCGACCACATAGGCCGCGCCCGAGACGCCGGCAAACCGCGTGTAAAGCGCGTTCACGTCGGGGAGGTTGTAGACGAGCATCATGGTGCGGCTGCCCTGTCCACCCCAGTCGAGGCCGAGGGACGGGCCCTGCCAGAACACCGGATGGCTGCCGGCGTTCTTGGTGTTCATCTCGCCTTCGCCATAGGTCAGGCCGGCGACGAAGGCGCCCGAGCCTTCCTGGCCGAGAATGTAGCCGTTCGGCAGACCATAGGACTCGAAGGCGCGCTCGACGACCTTGGCAAGGCCCCCGGTGGTTGAGCCGAAGAAGCTGTGGCCGGCATCGACGATCTCCTGCACGCTATAGGTCGAGCCGCCGGTGCCCTGGGCATGGGAGGCGGCCGGCATTGCGAGGGCCATCATCGCGCCGATTGCGGAAAGCAGCGCCGAGCGCCGGGTCAAATTCGAAACACGCATGTTTATTCCCTCGTCGTGGTTCGGGACATCGTCATGACTGTCAATTTGACCGGATCGTGTTAACAATCGGTTTACCAAATGTGGTGTCTTTATGGCTGACTTCTAATTGAAACTGCTTCGCGTTATTTTCGCGTGTTAAGTGTCGATTGGGACTGTGCGCAAAGCCCGCCGGTTGCAAACGGAGCCTTGGCGGCTGCCGGCATTTTGGAGACCTTCATGGCAAAGAATCCGAACCTCACTCTGAGCGGTCCAGACCTGGCGGCGCTGCTGTGCAGCCGCGTGTGCCACGACGTCATTTCGCCCGTCGGTGCGATCAACAACGGTCTGGAACTGCTCGACGAGGGCGGGGCAGACGAAGATGCGATGGAGTTGATCCGCACAAGCGCACTGAACGCTTCGGTGCGGTTGAAGTTCGCGCGCCTTGCGTTCGGCGCCTCCGGTTCGGTCGGGGCGTCGATCGATACCGGAGAAGCCGAGAAGGCCGCCCGCGACTTTGCAGCAGCGGAGAAGAAGACCGAAATCACCTGGAGCGGGCCGCGCGCCATCATTGCCAAGAACCGCGTGAAGCTGCTTCTCAACCTGTTCCTTGTCGCCTATGGCGCGATCCCGCGCGGCGGCTCGATCGACGTGACGCTCGAGCGCCCGGAACTCGACGCCGAGTTCCGCCTGACCGCCAAGGGGCGCATGCTGCGCGTGCCGCCGAAGTTCAACGAGATGCTTTCGGGCCAGCTGGAAGAAGCCGTCGACGCCCATAGCATCCAGCCCTACTACACGGTACTTCTGGCAGATGAAGCCGGGATGCAACTCGACATCGTCTCCTCGCCCGAGGAGATCACCTTCGTGGCGAAGGTCGTCGCCGGCTGAGGGAGCGGCCCGGCGGCCATGCTGCGCCGGGCGGTAACCTTTTATTTGCCAGATACCGCTACACTTAGTTCATGATTGACCGCTCCCGCGAGCGGGGAAGTGGAGCAGGCGATGCGGCGCATCATGATTGCGGACGGCTCGGACGTCGTCCGCAAGGTCGGAAAACGAATCCTCTCAGGCCTGGATTACCTTGTGCTCGAAGCGTCGAACTCGCTTGAGGCGCTGGTGCGCTGCGAGGCCGAACTGCCAAACGTCGTCATCGTCGATTCCACCATGGACGGCGCGCTGGAGCTGATCGGCAATATCCGCATGCTGCCCAAGGGCGAGACGGTGCGCATCTTCTACTGCGTCGTCGAGGCCGATCTGAAGAAGATGATGATGGGCAAGCGGGCAGGGGCCGACGATTTCCTGCTGAAGCCGTTCGACCGCAAGATCCTGACGAGCGTCTTCGCCAATCTCTCCATCGCAGCCTGACCGCTCCGGTCGGTTCTCTGGAAATCCTGAACGCGGTAGCGGATCTCGCTGCCGCGTTTTGCATGTTGCCACCATGGGCTCCGGAGCAACCGATGCGATGAATTCCGGACCGGCTCCCGGGTGGCAAAAAACCCGCCTTCGACAGGCGGGTTCTGTATTCTGCGGGTGGTTGTGAGCGCGATCAGGCGCTTTCGAGATAGTCGCCGTCGGGCTCGCGCAGCACGTAGCCACGGCCCCATACGGTCTCGATGTAATTGGCGCCGCCGGCGGCGTTCGCGAGTTTCTTGCGCAGCTTGCAGATGAAGACGTCGATGATCTTCAGCTCCGGCTCGTCCATGCCGCCATAAAGGTGGTTGAGGAACATTTCCTTGGTCAGCGTGGTGCCCTTGCGCAGCGAGAGCAGCTCGAGCATCTGGTATTCCTTGCCGGTCAGGTGAACCCGCTGGCCGCCGACCTCGACGGTCTTCGCGTCGAGATTGACGATGAGTTCGCCGGTGGAGATGACCGATTGCGCATGGCCCTTGGAGCGGCGGACGATGGCGTGAATGCGGGCCACCAGTTCGTCCTTGTGGAAGGGCTTGGTCATATAGTCGTCGGCGCCGAAGCCGAGGCCGCGTACCTTGTCCTCGATGCCGGCCATGCCGGAGAGGATCAGGATCGGAGTCTTGACCTTGGCCAGGCGCAGCGTGCGCAGAACCTCGTAACCGGACATGTCCGGGAGGTTCAGGTCCAGCAGGATGATGTCGTAGTCGTAGAGCTTGCCGAGATCGACGCCCTCTTCGCCCAGATCAGTCGTGTAGACATTGAAACTTTCGGATTTGAGCATCAACTCGATGCTCTGCGCTGTCGCGCTATCGTCCTCAATGAGTAGTACCCGCATCTATGTCCCCTTTTCCGCCGCTCAAGGTGTCCTGGCCCCTCTACACGATACGGATCCAGTCGTTGCCTGATTTGAGGCTGCCACCGAATGGTTAACAAATTCTGATTCACTCTGGCAAGATGTATCGAAATTGTTAAATAATTTTAGCAGCTCCCTGAATTTATGAAGAAATTTGAAAGCACACACCTCACCCACATTGTGAGGAAATTGCGCTAACCGACTCTTTCGACTCGTGATTACAAGGCATGCGGCATTTTGGGTTTTGCATTTACCGACCCTTAAATCATGCGACCTATGATTAACGATGCCCGTAAACGAAAGGTTACCAGCGGTAGGGTTTCGTTAATATCGGCAGATTTTTTTGCCGGTTCCGGTCCAACCGGTTCGTTGGTCGGGTGAAAATGTCGGTCTGCTTCGTTCTGTTACCAAGCGAAGCATGCCTTAAGCTTGTTGGTTGGACGTTTTGCGCGCCTGCGCCGACCGTCCGCCAAGTGCCGGGGTCTCGCTATCCACGGGAGTATTGCGTATGAAGTCACGTGAGAGCCTAGTTCGCCTGAAGGAATTTCAGGTGAAGGAAAAAAGGCGACAGCTGAACCAGTTGCAGATGATGATGTCCGAATTCGAGCGGATGTCGAAGGAACTGGAAAGCCAGATCGCTATCGAAGAAAAAAGGTCCGGCATCTCGGACCCGAGTCATTTTGCCTATCCGACCTTTGCCAAGGCCGCACGCCAGCGTGCCGACAACCTGCTGGTTTCCATCCGGGAACTGAAGGTGCAGCAGGACGCCGCCGAACTGGCGCTCGAAGAGGCGGAGGCAGATTTTGCCAAGGCATCCGCGCTGGAGGAGCGTGACAACGCGGTGCGCATCCGCGCCTGACGCCGATACGACCTGTCTGCTCCGGCCATCAGGCCGGCTCATGCCGATGACGCGCATTGCGGCATTGACATTGCGCGCGGGCATCAGGAAGAACCCTCATGACCGAACGAGTTTGCGGTCCTGAGGGTTCTTCTCGTTTGTCACAGAGGTTCGACGGATCAGAGGGTTACCACATCGCTCCATTCCGGATGCCGCGTCGCCTGGGCGCGGAAGAACGGGCAAAGCGGCATGATCTTCCAGCCTCCGGCGCGCGCCTGTTCGACGGCGTGCAGGGCGAGGGCTTGACCGACGCCGCGGCCGCGCAGCGCGTCGGGAACGCCGGTGTGGTCTATGATGACCAATTGCGGCGAGGTGCGGGAATAGGTCATTTCCGCCTCATGGCCGTCGACGGTGACGGCGTAGCGCCCGTGTGAACCGTTTTCCGTGCTGCGAATCTCCATCGCGTGCATTCTCCCTGTCTGTTTCTCGCCATCGATCAGGGGGACGTAGGGGCGCGGCCCGCCTCCGCATAGTCCCGCGCAAGAAAAAATGCATCCCGCATGGGCCCGGGCGCCGCGGGAGGGCTTGCTGATGCTGCAACGGTCATGGCGCAATGTTATGCATGGCGGAAAATTCGCGCGAGGCAATCGATGACGCTGATCGTACCCGTCCTGCTCATTCTCTCGACGTTGTCGCTGGCGTTCGGCATCGTTCTGCCGCTGGTGCTGTTCGAGAAGCTCTACTTTTTCAGCGAGACGCCGTCGCTCCTCGGCATCATCGCCTATCTCTGGGCGGAGGAGAACCGGGCTCTGGCCGCGATCGTCGGGCTGCTGTCGATCGTCTTTCCGGTGGTCAAGCTGATCGCGATCGCCTTCGAGGCGACGGTGCCGGTCGAAGGGGGAGCGCACGAGCGGCTGTTTGCTAGGCTTCTGCCGCTGCTGGCGCGGTGGTCGATGGTGGACGTCATGCTGGTCGCGCTCGTCATCTTCGCAGCAAAGACGAGCGGCGTTGCGGAAGCCTTCACGCAGCCGGGGCTGTGGTTCTATGCCGCCTCGGCGGTCATGACGGGGCTGCTGCAAATGCGACTGCGGCCGCAACGAGTGCGGCCGCAGTGAAGAAGGGGAGGGTGCAAGGCGGCCAGTGCCTGACTAGTGCCTGTACTGCTGGATGCGCGTGGTGCGCAGACCCGCCAGACCGTGATCGTTGATGGAAGACTGCCAGGAAAGGAATTCCTCGACCGTCAGCGTATAACGCTCGCAGGCTTCCTCGAGGCTCAGCAGGCCACCGCGTACGGCGGCCACCACTTCAGCCTTCCTGCGGATCACCCAGCGCCGCGTATTGGCGGGCGGCAGATCGGCGATCGTCAAGGGGCTGCCATCGGGGCCGATGACATACTTAACGCGGGGTCGTATCATTTCGGTCATAGGACTCTCTACTACACACAAGACCATATGATCGGACTGTAGTTTGCCACATTTAAAATTTGCCTAAGCTAATCGTAACAATTCGCTAACAATTGAAACGATCCGGCGGAACAAGACTGTGGCAATGCATGTGGCCGCTGTAGCCGGGATCCACTCCGCAGCTTGCGGCCCGGGGCGTGCTATACAAGTCTGCACCACGAGAATTCGCTATATCCAGCAAGATGTTGCCTCTGCTACATGCCTTGTGATCAGTGGCCGTGCCGCGCCGGTCGTAGCTGCGTATCGTCGCCGTGCAAGCGTCATGTCTCTTGTCCTTCCGGGGTTTCTGGAGATGCCTTCTTTTCAACATGAGCAACGGTGCAGAGCAGCTTCAGCCGAGCCGGGGCTTGAGGTCCATCGATGACATACGTCGACAATTTATTGATGAACCAGCAGCGTCCGGCCGATTTCCTGAGCGGTCGTTCGCTGGAAGGGGTGCGCACGGAGTATGAGGTGCTGCGCCTCTTTCGCCGCTGTGCCGATCATTTCGGCTTCAGCCACTTTCTTGTCGCCCGGTTTCCGGAGAGCGAACGGCTGGGCTTTGCCGAACGGCTGGTGATCAGCAACTGGCCGACCGAGATGGTGCGCAGCTATGACGGCCTTGGCGTGTTCCATGAAAGCCGCCTCGTCGCGGATGTGGCGCAGACGAAGCGGCCGGTCACAGGCGGTGCGGAACTGTTGGCGCCCCGGCATGCCGCCGACACCGCATCGGGGCTTGCGGAACGCTTCGGCTTTACCACGTCGGTCGCGTTTTTCCTCCACACGACCGCGGCCGAGCCCTTTATCGTCGTCTACTCCGGGAAATCGGCCGAGCCGGACCCGGAAAAGCTGCCTGGCCTCTATTTCACCTCGGTGCAGGTGTTCGAATGCCTGGAGCAGACTTTTGCGCCGCGACCCGCCGCGCGCGAACGCCTGTCGGGCCGAGAGATCGAGTGTCTGCGCTGGGCCGCGGCCGGCAAGAGCGGTGACGAGATCGCCATTATCTTGGGGATATCCGCCTATACCGTCAGCAGCTATTTCAAGTCGGCGACGAAGAAGCTGGACGCGGTCAATCGGATGCAGGCCATAGCCTCGGCCCTGCGGTTGAAGATCATCTAGGCCCATGTCGTAGCCGCAACGATGCCCGCGGTTGCGCGCGGCATTTGCGGGCCGCGTGCAACGGCGCTGTGCAGCGCTCCGGGCGGAAAATCAGCGGCAGGCCTGCTTTCGCAGGCGCGGCGGACGTCGCATATGCGCGCCCGCCTTGCCCAAAAGGGCGCAAGTTTCTATATGTCGGCGACGGGCGTCCGCGCGGCGCCGAGCTGCGCTTGTGTCGTTGCCGCCGCCGCGGCCGCAAATGCCCCGCGCAAGAACCATCGGATGGATGTCGTGAACAGTCTCGATTTTGACAGGAAGCCGGAAGATACACGCGTCGTCGTCGCCATGTCGGGCGGCGTGGACTCGTCCGTCGTCGCCGGCATTCTCAAGCGCGAAGGCTACGATGTGCTCGGCATCACGCTGCAGCTCTACGATCACGGCGCGGCGGTGCATCGCGCCGGTTCCTGCTGTGCGGGTCAGGACATCGAGGACGCGCGCCGCGTTTGCGAGACGCTCGGCATTCCGCATTACGTTCTCGATTACGAAAAGCGTTTCCGCGAGACGGTCATCAATCCCTTTGCAGAAAGCTACATCGCCGGCGAAACGCCGATCCCCTGCGTCGCCTGCAACCAGACGGTCAAGTTTGCCGACCTGCTTGCCACGGCGAAGGAACTGGGGGCCGACGCGCTTGCGACCGGCCACTACATCCGCTCAAGACCCAATCCCGTCCCGGGCGATCCCGGCCGGCGCGCGCTCTACCGCCCGGTGGATGCCGAGCGCGACCAGAGCTATTTCCTGTTCGCCACCACGCAGGAACAGATCGACTACCTGCGCTTTCCCCTCGGCCATCTCAGCAAGGCGGAGGTGCGGGCGCTTGCCGAGGAGATGGGCCTCGTCGTCGCCAAGAAGGCGGACAGCCAGGACATCTGCTTCGTGCCGCAGGGCAAATATTCTGACATCGTTTCCAAGCTGAAGCCGAACGCAGCGCTGGCGGGTGATATCGTGCATATCGACGGGCGCGTGCTCGGACAGCACGAAGGCATCCTGCACTACACAATAGGCCAGCGGCGCGGCATCGGCATCGCCACCGGCGAGCCGCTCTATGTCGTCTATCTCGACGCGCGCTCGCGCCGGGTGATCGTCGGGCCGAAGGAGGCGCTGGACACGCGCCGCCTCTATCTGCGCGACGTGAACTGGCTGGGCGACGGCGATCTCGACACGGTTGCCGCTGCCGGCTTCTCCTGCTTTGCCAAGGTGCGCTCGACCCGCCCGCCGCGGCCGGCGCGGCTCAATGCCGACCAGGGCGGCCTCTACGTCGAAC
Source organism: Rhizobium subbaraonis (assembly GCF_900220975.1). GTDB lineage: Bacteria > Pseudomonadota > Alphaproteobacteria > Rhizobiales > Rhizobiaceae > Mycoplana > Mycoplana subbaraonis. The sequence continues at coordinate 420,870 of NZ_OBQD01000003.1, forward strand.
TGGAGGAAGGCGAGGCCGGCGTGGCGCCGGGCCAGGCCTGCGCGCTCTATTCGGGCGAAGGCGAGGACGCGCGCATCTATGGCGGCGGCTTCATCGCCCGCTCCGAGCGCGAATCGTCGGCAGAAGCGGCGCTGAAGCGCGTTCTTTCCATCCCGACGGCTGCCTGAAGAGGAACTATTCACAAGCCTTTGCGCCGCCGTGCATTTTTGCGGGAAACGGCGCTTGACACTGAAGGGAAGGGCACCTTATAAGCCGCCCGTCCCGAACGGAAAACGAACTCAAATTTTCCGTTTCGCCCGGCGGCGGAGTAGCTCAGTAGGTTAGAGCAGAGGAATCATAATCCTTGTGTCGGGGGTTCGAATCCCTCCTCCGCTACCAGCAGCCTCCCCCCATAACCGACGAGGTCGGTTTGGCCGGTGAGCGCAGCGATATAGGTAACGACATCGACCTCATAAGCGCTGTCATCCTTCCCATCGCCCACGACGATATGAGAGACAGCAGCCCGAAACGATGAAAATGCGTCGGGATCGAAGATCGTGCCCTCGTTCTCGATCGTCTGCTTCACGCGCTCAAGCTTCCGAACAAATTGCCGCAGGGCCGCCGGATGAATTTCCACGGCGGGCACGAGCTTCTGCGCGTCCTTCAATTCTTCGCCCAAGCGATCCCGCTCCGCCTGCAATTCCTTGAGCCGTCCCTCGACGCGTTCCATCGGGAGCGTTCCATTGGTGAAGAGCGAGATGAGGCGATCCTGCTCTCCGGTCATCTTGATAAGCCGGCGCTCGATCTCGCCGGCGCGCTTGGCCGCGCCGTCATTTGTCCTGCGCTGCTGGGCGAAAAATCTAGCCAGATATTCTTGCGTTGCTTCGGGCTTCTGCAAGAGGTTGAGCATGCCGTGGATCACGCCGGTCTCGATGCGATCGAGGCGGTAGGATTTCTTGTTGTCGCAAGATCCGCTTTCGGAATAGCGGGAGCAGCGAATGCGGATGGCGCCGCCGTGCACCCCCTTGGAGCCCATGCCCCCGCCGCACTTGCGGCAGCGAAGGAGGCCGGAAAAGATCCGTTTCGGCTTGTTCGCCCGCCGATGATCGCCGTGGGCGATGGACCTATCGGCTTTCCTCTTCTGGACAGCCTCAAAGACATCTCGCGGCACGATCGCAAGGTGCGGGGCTTCCGAAAACTTCCATTCCTCGGGTGGGTTCTCTCTGCTCACACGCTTGCCGGTATCCGGATCGCGGACCATCGTGACGCGGTTCCAAATGATCTGGCCATTGTAGAGCGCGTTTTGCAGGATGCCGTAGGCTCGGCCCTTGTTGCCATTGATGGTGCTCGCATTCCACTTCGAGCCCCGAGGCGGAAGGACGCCGTCCGCATTCAGGCGCCGCGCGATCTCCCGGGGGTTCATCCCGCAGAGATACATTTCGAAGATGCTGCGAATAATGGCGGCCTGCTCTTCATTGATCGTCCGCTCGCCAGGCTTCCCGGGGACGAGATCGTAGCCATAGGCGTTGCCGCCTGCCGTGCGGCCGTCGGCGACGACCCCGGCCATCCCACGCCGGACCTTATGCTTAAGATCGGCAAGGAACATGGTGCCAAGCAGGCCGCGGATGCCGATCTGCATCGCATCGGCGACCCCTTCATGGACGGCGACAATCTCGACACCGCCGAACGACAGCCGCTTGAAGATACCTGCCAGATCTTCCTGATCGCGCGATATGCGATCGAGCGCCTCGACCACGACGACATCAAAATCGCCGTTCCGGGCATCCGCCATGAGTTGCATTATCCCGTCGCGGCCGATCAGCGACGAGCTCGTTTGCGCCCGGTCAGAATAGACGCGGCCAGCGAGCAGGCCGTTTCTCCCCGCATATTCCCGGCAAAGTGCCACCTGATCGTCAATCGATCGATCTTTTTGGAGGTCCGTCGAGTACCGGGCGTAGAAGACCGCTCGCTTTCCTGCGGCTGACTTTCGATTTGTTCGCATGGCTCAGTGCTTTCGTCATTTTCGTTCTTTGCTTCATCGCCCGGAGCTAGGGGCATCTTCACAAGGGCGTCGATGATGTTAAGCAGAACGGGGCAAAGGTCGGAACGTTGTTCTTTCGGGTTCAATGCGGATCTCCGAAAAGGTCGCCCTGGGCCGGGCGGGTATTGATCGCCGCGGCTTTCGCGCTGGCTTTGTCCGCCCAGGCTTGCAGCGTCGCGGCGAAATCGGGTTGGCGGGAGATGCGGGCGCCCGCCTCCCGCTCAAGGACGGCAGCGTAGAATTCGAGGAATTCTTTTTCCTCCGCAGGCGTCCTCTCCTCAACGATCACTGTGCCGTTCGGCAGGATGCGGTTAGCCATCGCCCGAGCCGATCTCGTCGATGTTGCCCATTACGACGCGGAAGGTGTAGGCGACGACCCACGGGTTCGCAGCCCACGAGCCGGGGCCGTTCAGTCGCTTCCATAAGTCACGATACCAATCGGTCGCGGTAGGAAACCACCTCCCGGGGATTGCCGACGCGGCGAGGTCGTCTGCGAAGCGGTTGAACGTCCCGCCGTGCCATACGCCTTCTGCGAAAGCATCCTGCTCGCTGAGGTCCTGCAACCGCTCGACCTTGATGTCGTCGACGAGGAGCGTGATCCGCGATGCCCAGCGGGGCATATGCATCGCCTGCCGGAACTTTCCGGCCCACGCTGGAAGGTTCCCGAGCTCGGGCCAGGCGGACGGGCGCCAGTCGTCGCGGCTGTCCTGATTTGCGATCGAGCCGCCGGCTTCGCCGAATACCGTCATAGTGCGCGGTGACAGATCCCGGGGAGCGGTTCCGTTCCACCGCTGCGCGACGCGCCAAGCCTCGCGAACATAGAGGCGATCCCCGACCGCGATGCGAGGCGAGAAATGATAGTCGACCAAGCCTTTGCTCGCGGGGCGGGTGACAAACTGGTCGTCCGCACCTTTCATCTCGTAGACGGCATGCCCGGCGGCGTCGGTGGCGACCTTCACGAAGTCGAGCACTTTCTCGATGTTGGCGAAGTTGATAACCCGCCGTGTCTGGGTCTTTCGGCCGTCGAGGAGCGCGCGCACCATCGGAGCGGAGAAGAGAATAGGGCGGTCAGCCACGGCGAGCCTCCCGACGAGCTTCGAGGAAAGCCTCAAAAGAGGCGACCTTGAACATGGCGAACGATGTCGAGAAGTGGCACCCCGATGCTGCCGCCCTCCGGCCGAAGACGGTAGCGAGTGCGAGATCGACCGCTAGGCTATCCGCCCCGGTCGAAAGGGCTTCGAAGGCGGTTACGAGGCCGGCCGATTGCTGGCAAAGCTGCTCTTGTCCTTGTGTTAGTTCGCTCATATCCCTGCCGCCCTCTCGATTGCCTGGCGCTTGCATGCGTCCCATGCCTTACCGCGCAGCCGATCAAGCTTCACGGCCTCTAGGCGCTCCGGTGAGCCGCCTTTGTATGCCCAGAAAGGATTGCTCCCGAAAAGCCGACGATAGCGCCGGTCGAGCCTCATCCGACGTCGCTTCAGCGTCTTCGAAACCAGAGGCCAGTGAACAGCGCAGATCCATTCGCTGTAACCCTCGCGATTGTGGCGCGTGCGACGGCAGAACGGCACACAGCAGGCCAGGCGGGCAATCTTCTGCTCGTTGGTCATGGCGTCACCTCCATTCCGGCGCGAACGGGATGTCGTCGTCGAGATCGCGCGAGAAGCTGGATCCGCGGCCTGGGCTGCCGCCGGAGCCGCCGTAGTTGCTCGACCCGCCCGAATTGGCGGAACGGCCGCCAGAGGAAGAGCCGCGGCTGTCGGACTGCCGCCGTTCCCCACCGTTGTCGCCATCGCGCTTGTCGAGCAGCTGGATCGAGCCGTGAAAGGCTTTCACATGGATCTTGGTGGCATACTTGCGCTCGCCATCCTTCTCCCAGCTTTCATATTCGACCATGCCCTCGACATAGACGTGCGACCCTTTGCGGATGAAGTCCTTGGCGATCTTGACTAGTCCTTCCGCGGACACCTTGACCTTGTGCCATTGCGTCTTTTCCTTGCGCTCGCCTGTCGTGCGATCGCGCCATGTTTCGGATGTGGCGAGGCTGAAATCGACCAATTCGCCATGTTGAAAGCGATGATAGTCGGGGTCGGCGCCTACGCGGCCAACGAGAACCACCTTGTTTACGCTGCCAGCCATCGTTCTAGATCCTTACTTCTGCGAGCGCCTCGTCGCGGGCGCGATTGAGTTCGGCCATCGCCTCGTGCGAGCCGGTGGGGGTGTCGGGGTGCCGTTCTTTGGAAAGGCGCCGGAAGGCTTCCTCGATGCTGCTCCGACTGACCGGATTACGGATGCCCTTGTGAAAGGTGTTGAGACCTAGAACGTCTCGCCAATGGCGCCTGTTGGCGCCGGGCGGCAGTGCAAGGAAGCCGGTGAAGGTTGCGCGGACGAGCGCGAGCGTGCCGTGCCTGAGTTCGGTGCGCCTGGCTTCAATGATCAGGTGGATCGCCTGCAAGTTCGCTTCGACGGTCTGGTACCGATCGACCGGGATGCAGACCTGCATTCCGTCCCAGACGAACCAAATCGCGACGCCGGGGTCGTGCGGTCGAACAGCGCCGAGCGTCACGTTCGACGAGATCACGAAGCTCGCGACGGCTTTCCCGCTGTCGCGTCCGAATGCGGTGACCGAGGTCTCCACGTTCTTGAGGGCGCCGGCGAGCGATGTGCGGAACTGGCCCTTTTCCCGCGCCTTCGAGCGAGGGATCGTGTCCGGCCATGCTAGGGGGAAGGCGGCGGTCAATGTGCGCCCTCCCGCCCGTTGAGCCGGCAATTGCCGATGCGGCCGGCGCGCATGGTGCCGTCCGCCTTCCGCGAAAGAACGGTGCGCGCGATCGAAGAGAACTTTGCGCACTCGAAGCCGGAAGGGCCGCCGACCAGAAAGATGCAGGTCTCGGCGCCATCGCCAGGCCGGCAGGGCATGGGATCGGGGATGCGCCCCATGTTTCCGCTGCCAAAGTAGTTCACATCGGGCACGGGTGGCGCGAACGGGTCGGCAATGATGTCGAAGCGGTCGGCGTCAATGGTTGCGATGATCCGGCGGCCGTTCAGCCGAATGAAGGCGTCCTCGGCGTAGGCAAGGACGTTCTGGAAGCCGAAATCGCCATCTTTCCGCGTGAGGAGGATGCCTTCTCCGACGGCCCTCATCGTGATGATGTGTTCCGCGCTTTCGTCGAGAGCGAGGGTGAAGCTATCGCGGGTGTAGGATAGGACCGCCGGGTGGCCCTGCATGATCTGAGCGGCCTCCCAAAAAGGGGGCGAAAGATCGAGGTCACCGGCGGCGCTCGTGACTTTCCAGGGATGGTCCCACCTCAGATATTCCAGGGTTCCGGCAAGTTTGTTGGTCATAGGGATGCGCCTCTTGTTTCGGGGTGCAAGGGGTCGTTTGCCGCGCCGATGTGGCGCGGCAGCGCATTCGAATTCGGGGTGGAGACTGGGCTAGCCCGCGGCGTCGCCGCTTTCCGGTGAGGCCGGCAATTCGCCGACAAGGACTGAAACGAGGACGCCGAAAAGGGCGGCCACGGCGACAAGCTGCGCGGCCGTCAGCGTCGATCGCCCTTCTTCGATCCGGGTGATCGTGTGCTTCGCGGTTCCGATCGCCTCGCCGATCTCTTGCTTCGAGATATTGCGCGACAGTCGCATTGCGCGGATGCGGTGCGCTATCTGCATGTCGGTGTCGGTCGCCTTAGACATTCGCCGCCTCCTCATCCGTGGTGGGATATTCAAGGAAGGTGCGCGATACCGCCGCCGAAGCGACGTAGGCCTCATGTGCTTGCATCACGACAAAGGTCGTGCCGATTGCCTGCAAGGCGCATTGCTTTGCTGCATCCTCGGCCTCTCGCTCGCGGTTGTGGGTGCTTACGACGTCTTTTGTCGTGGCGTCACAGACTAGCCAGAACCTATTGGGCTTGGTCGTTTCCATCAGGCGAGCCCTCGCTGCTTCATGATGTGGCGTAGGGTGTGGCGCATGTCGCGATCAAGTTCGGTGCCGTTCAGCCATCGCAGATAGTCGGCGGGCAGTTCCATGACGGGGCTGCCTCGGTGTTTGCCGAATGGCATCCGGACGAGTAGAACCGGAGCGTCTGCCCAGCGGATCATTTCGGGCAGCGTGGCGCCTTCCTCGATCATGCGCGCAAGGAGATGCGCGGTGACGTGCGTATCCGGCCCCGCACGATGGGCGAGGGAGGCGATATATCTGTCGACCGGGAGCTTGAGCGCATATCGAAGATACTGGTTTGAATGGCGCTCCATCGTCGGCCAGATGCGCTTCGCTGCCTTGAGCGTGCAGATCATCGGCTTCTCGCCGCCGGTGAAAAACTGGCGATCGAACTCGCGATTGTGGCAGGCGAAGACGTCGGCACCCGCCATCAACTGCCGCAGTATCACCTCCGGAGTGGGGCAGCCGGCGACATCTTCCTTCTCGATATGGTGCGCGGCTGCCGCTCCCGGATCGATCTCCAAACCGGGCGCTGCGACGAACGGATTGCAGAGATGGGCGATCGGATCGGTGATGGTCACCACCGCGCCGCCGTCATCGACGACCACGTCAGTCCAGCCAACCTCAAGGAGACCTGCGGGCTTCCCTTCCTCGGGAAGCCCTGTCGTCTCGGTATCGAATACACGGACGACCGCCATGATCAGGCCGCCTTTCCGTTGTCGGCCAGGCTTAGGCCGACGGCTTCGGAGGCTGCCTCGTTTAGGAACCTCTGGCGGGCCTTTTCGGCGCGCAGTGTGGCCTCCTTGATCGCCGTCGTGAGCAGAACCCGGTATCCGGTACCGTGCATCAGATCGCTGACAATGCCGGCCTGGATGTGATGGTTTTCATCATCGGCGATGACGCGCAGCCGGTGGCTGCCGCCATTTTCCTCAAAAATCTTGAGAGCGTCGACACGCGCTTGTGCATCGCGCCATTCGGTAAGCAGTCGCTCGAAGGTGTTGCGTTCCGTTTTCAAAGTGCACCTATCTCAGGGGGTTCTCGGGATCGATGGGGAGGAGGGGTGGTAGCGACTAGCTCTGGTCGCCCCCTTCCTCCTCGTCCTTGGCCTCGTCGTAGGCAGCGAGCCAGGCCTCGGCGAGCGCCGCGACGTCCTTGTATTCGCCCGGTAGGGCTTTCCGGCTCATACCGGAATGGTAGGCCGTGGCACCGCGGTCGCGCGCGGCCTCGATCTCATCGCTGCTGGGCGCGGGTGTGTCTCCGGGGAAGCCGTCGTCATCATCCCGCGCATCGCCGGCGCCGGTGTTGGGCCCCTCTGGCTTCTCGGTTGGCTTGCCGCTGGCAGCAGGCTTATTGGCTTCCTTCTGCTTCTTCCCGGCGTCATCCGCCGGTTGCTCGCCGCCCTTGGCCTTCTTCCCCCCGGCGATGTCGTCGAGCTTGCCCTTGAGGTTTTTCTTTTCGCCGCCTGCGCTGCCGGCGGCAGGGGCGACGGCGAACATTTCCTCGACGGTTGCCTCGCCCGATTTCAAGGCTGCATGCATGCCGGCCAACAGGCCGATATGGTCAAGGTTGATGTCTTCGAGGCCGCCGACCTCGATGGCGGCGAAGATCTGCTCGGGCTTCACGCCGAAAGCAGAAAAGGCTTTCAGCATTTTGTCGCGGCGCTCGGAAAGGGTTTTGATGTCGCCCTTGATCGTGGCAAGGGCGGCGTCATATGCCTTGCGCCAGACGGCTTTTGGCACCGCTGACAAGATGGCGTTGCGCTTTGCAATCGAGCACGCGGCGTTGCCAGTGACGATGATCATGTCGTCGTTGTAGAGCTTGCCATTGCGGTCGACGATGCGGCGGCGGACCCGGGCCGTAGTTGCGGCATTGGTTTCGAGATCGTGAAAGACGCCTTCGGCCTCGACGTATTTCTCGGCGCGATCAACATGGACGACGCGGGCGCCGACGCGGCAATTGCCCCACTGGCCGGCGATGATCTCGGCGAGGCGGATCGAAGGGCCGGTGATCGGCTTCCCCCCGCGCGGAAGCGCATAATTGCACTCCTCGGCGGATTGCTCATCGATCGTGACGAGTTCGAAGATCGATTTCGACGATTTTGCGATGCTCCTGGGGAAGGCATGCGCGGTGGCAATTTGCTGGTCGATCTCTGCACGGGTCAGGCCGATCGCCAGGCTGGTCTGCTCGGTTGCCGGGCCGGTGATGATTTCCCCGTCGGCGGTAATGATTTCGTTCTCTGCCATTGTTCGGTGGCTCCTCTAGGGGGCTGGATCAGAAAGGTTGGTCGTTGGGCACGAGCCGGCGCCCGCGCTTGGGTGCAGCCGCGGGCTTTTCAGCCGGCTTTTCCTTGGCGTAGTGGACGGCCGGATCAGGCAGCATTCCGATGCGATGCAGCTGCCGCATGATCAGGAGGGCGCCGTGCGCGTCGTCCACCGCGCCATGTGCTTTGAACTTCGAGGGGCGAACCTTGAAGTGGTCGAGCGCTTCCGTGAGGTTCGGGAACTTGAGGCCCCGTCCGTTCGGCCGCGGGATACGGCAGATGCCGGTCAGCGGGCGCATGACGCAGATGTTGGGCGTCTCCTCGAAGAGATCGGGAAGGCCGAGGCGACGAAGCTCCCCGCGCATTACCTTGCAATCGTATTGGGCATTGAAGGCAACGACGGCGCGACCGGCCCGGATCTCGTCGATGTAGGTGTCGAGGACGTGGCTGATCGGAAGCCCATTAGCCTCAAGGAATTCGTCCGTGAGCCCATTGACGGCGCCGGCAGACCCCGGCCCCTGCGGCATTGTCCAGCCCCGCGGCAGGACATAAAGATCGGTGCGATCCTCTTCGACGAGATCGGCGTTCACGCGGATCATGGCGAGATGGGCGAGGCGGGGCTGGCCGGGGGCATCTGCCGGCTGTTTGAAGTCGAAGAGCCCGCTCGTTTCTGTATCGATGACAAGATAATTCACTGCGGCAATCCTTTCAGGATGCCCGCGCGCAATCAGCGGCGGAAATTGGTGGAGACATCCTCGAAGGCTTCGACGCCCGCGAGGCCGGTTGAACCCTTTTGGATTTTCACGAAGGAGCGGATCGCCTGCTCGACGTGCTCGCGCTTGAGGTAAGGGCGGAGCTTTTCGAGCGGGATCGCCTCGTAATCCGTGATGCGGAAATCCCAAGTAGTCCGGACGCCGACCTTGACCCCCGTCGCCGTCTGCATCCTGCCGAGATCCTTGTTCGCAGCCGCGGCCTTTTCTTCCGCCTGGGCTGCCTGCAAAGAAAGCTCGTCGGCCTCGTCGTGCTTGCGCTCGACGGTGTCGGGCCGCTTCGCCTTCTCTGCCTCCGCGCGCTTCTTCTCCTCGGCCTCCCGAAGCCTGGCGGCTTCCGCCTCGCGCTCGCGGCGCTCTCGTGCGATCTTCTCGCGCTGATAGGATGTCGACAGTTCTTCGAAGGTGTCCGCGATGCGATCGAGGCGATCGACGAGGGGATTGAAGAATGCGTCCACCTCGCGACCAGCGGAGAGATGAGGTTCCTTCTCGATCTTCCGGGTGGCTTCGAGCTTTTTCGAAAGCTCGTTCGCGTCAACGATGACGGGCGCCACCGTTTCGAGATCCTGATCGCTCTGGATCTTCTTCGGCAGTGCGTTTGCGCGCTCTGCGATCGGCTCAATCTTTGAGATCAAGTCCGCGTATTGTGCGGCGAGCACCTCGGGGATTGGTGGGTTATTCCCGCCAATAACGGCGCGTTCATTCTCAGCGGCTACGTTCAACGCGGCCTCCTTGTGGCTTGCTAGGTTGCTGGGTCGGCTGTCGTCCGGCGGCGTGCGTATGGGTTGCAGCCCGATCGCCGCCGGGCGTCTTGTTGGCCGCTTACTCGGGCGGCGGCACGCGTAGGACGCGGATCAAGGAGGCTGGCGCGTGGAAGGCCGCACGACGCTGCTGGCGCCATGTGATTTTCTGCCCGCCTGCCAGATGCCCAATGGTGGCTCCGGCCATCTTGTGTTTGATTTCCGCGTCGACTGCGGCAAGCTCCGCGGCGGTCGCCTTGGCCGCCTGCCGCAATTCGTGGTGCTTCGCGATCAGATCGAGAACTCGATTGTCCCGGCTGAGATCAATTTCCTCGCCGTCATCGCTGGAATACATCCGCTCGATCGTATCGGCGTCCCGGCTATAGTTCGCCGCCGGCGCCTGGCCGTCGGAAACCGATTGCCAGAAGGCGAGGCTTTCGTCTTGAAGTCGCTCGACGACACCGGGAAGTATAGGGACGTCGATGATCGGCATTCTGATGCCGTGGCCGACCACGATGGGGGCGACCGCGGCCCACGAGCTTCCGGTTAGATATCCCTCGATCGTGGCTTGCAGCGCGATCCAGAGCGGCGGCTCGATCGGACCGTCGTCGGGCTGCCATTTCCGGCGGAACGCCGATGGCTCGACGCTCTTAAGCTGAACAATGCCCTTGCCACGCACCGGGTCGATCGCGATGACGTCGGGCGTTGCCCCCAGGCGGTATTCGCGATCGCGGAAATAGACCGTCGATCGACCGGTATTGTGGGTGATCTGCCAATCGGGCCGCAGTTCGCGAAGGATCTGCACGCCGACGGGCTCAAGCAGGCGACCGCGGCGGATCGCTTCGTTTTCATCAAGATCAGCGTCCCCCGCGACGCCGGCTTTCTGCGCCCACAGATCAAATCGGGTCACGAATTCATGGCAGTCGAGCAGTGCGCCAACGACGGATGCGGTTACATCCCGAGCGCGCTGCCGATGCCAGTCGACCGTTGATCGGATCTTGATTTCTTCGATCATGGCGGCCTCAGACAGCGGTGAGGCGGATTGCAGCCTCATCTACAGCGGCGTCAGTCAGTCGGGCGATACAGTCAGCGCTAAAGCTCTCCGCTTGGAGCGCAGCGCGAACAGCACCGGCGCTCGTCAGGTCGACCCGGCGGGCGACAAGGGCCGCTGCCATCTGGCCGATGCGCAATTCGTTGTGCCATTCCCGAACCGACTGTTTGCGCTGTGCAATCATTTTAAACTCCCTCAAGCATTCTGCATTTGTTCTGTTCCGCAACCTATGGGCGCCGGCCACGGGCGGGGATAACGGGGTCGTTGGCGCGGCCCCCAATGCCGCGCCAACACTTTGATTTATCGAGAAACTTTATCGAGGATGCGGCGCGCCTCGACCTCGATTTGTACCCGGTCGTCGTTATTGGCGACGTTGCGGGCGAACGCGCTGATCCCTTGCGCGAAGTCCCACGCGGTTCGGGCTTTTCTTCCCTCCTCGCGCTCGACGGTTTCCATGATTTCAAGCGCCCTCTTGCGGCTGAAATCGCGGCTAGAAAGGAAGGCGAGCGCCTCGTCGTCATCAGCCGCGATCTTTGCGGCCTTTGCCTTCTCGACGCCCTCGACGAGCTTGCGTGCGCTGCCATCGGCGAAGGATTTCAGGGCGGGCCGTGCCTGCTCCATAAAGCGGCTCGGCGCGTGCTTGCTGTGCCGCATCGTGATCTCTTCGAAGCCTTCGACGCCCCACATGATGCGGTTGCAGCAAACCGCGCGAAGGTAGAATGCCGCCAGGCGCAGGGAGCCCGAGCCGACCTCGGAATTGGTGATGTAGAAACCGCGGAACATGAGATCCGGGTCACCGCTTGGAAGCTTCCCGACTTCGACCGGGTTGCGATCGTCGACAAGGAAGATGAAGACGTCGCGATCACTGGCGAAGAGCGTCGTGGTATCGAGGCTGATTGGATGCTCCGGGTTGTAGGTCATCGAGCCCCAATCCAACACGCCAGGCACCTTCCACCGCGTATCGCCGATGCCGTCGCCGGCTACCTGCATTACCGCATCGACGACCTCGTGATCGAAGATCCGGCCGTAGTCTGGACCGGTAGCGGCAAGGAGGCTCTGGTCGCTGGAGTAGAGCTTCACCTCATCCGCGTTGCGGTTGTAGCGCAGGCCGTATGCCAGGGCGTCGGCCGTGATCTGCGAGGGAAGGGTGCGGTAGTGGGATGCGGGAGCCTTCGCGAGGCTGCATAGCTGGCCGAAACTCCAATGCGAGGGCGCGATCTGATCGCCGCCGGGAAGGCCGAGCCAAAGATCATGCATTTCCGCGGCAGTGTTCGGGGCAGAAGGGGCGATTACGTCGATCTTGCGGGTGTCGATCGTCAGCGTCGCGCTGCGTTCTGCTCGCGCTAGAACGGAGCTCTTTAGGGATGAAAGGGACAGGAACCGTTGGTCTGCGGGCCGCGCCATCCACTGGCGCGTTAGATCTGTGCGCATAATGCCTTTATCAAAATTTCCAACCTTGAATGCTGTGCTGTGCATGGGCGGATGTCCCTTGAGTTGCGTGGATCAAATCAACGCATAGGGAAATAATCCGCAATCCATGCTCTTTTCAAGTGCCAATTAGGGGTTTAATCCCTAATTTGCGGAAATTTTTTGATTGCGATTTCCCCCGTTTCGGGATATCTGCGCGCAGCGTTTATTGTATAAACTTAATAATATACTCCCTCAGATACACAAATGGGCAGTCCTTTAAGGACTGCCCATTGTGATACTATATCTAAATGGTTGTATATGTGTCTCTTATTGAGATACTAATTATAGATAATGTTAAACGCGATTTTCGTGTAAGTTTATGCGAAACTTTTAATTGACGTGAGAACCAGTCCTAGAACATCCCACTTGCCCTCGATGATTGTTTCCTTGTCCCCCGAATTTCGAACAGCATAAACGGGGTCATAATCTTCGCGTAGCTGCGCTATGGAAATCTCGGTAACGTCATCCTTGGTTCTGCCGATGACAACGATTTGCCTGTCGGGAGATACGCTCATCGCGAGCATCCCGGGGTAGCTCAGCACAATGATCATGCTATCTTGCAGGATGCCCAGACCGGCCGCGTGGCTATCACGAACTTCATAAACGCCCTGGTATTCCGCGGGAAACCGTGGGTCCGGCTCGAAGGGCGTCCGAATGTCGTTTTCCTGTTCCGGAACGGCTTCGAGAAAAACGCCTGCGCGGCAGGTGCCCAGGAGTGGCAGCCCGTCCTCCGGAATGCCGAACTTTCGGGGTGCGCTCTGTTCAAGCATCAAGTATTCGACATCGCAGTCGAGAGCCTTTGCCAGCTTGGCGAGATTTGCTTCCCGAGGCTGCGCTTTGCGTCCATCGAGCAAATCCCTAGTGAAGCCAACCGGAAGTCCTGATTGCTTGTCGACCTGCGTATTGTTCAGGCCGAGCACCGCCATTCTGCGGCGCACGCGGGAAAGAAGCTTTTGTCCCATCTCATCACTCCGTACTAAAATCCGAGATTTTCAACCCTCTGCGACGGACTTATCCCCACACATTTCAAAGTTCAAGTCTTTTGATTTCGCGCAAAATCACATCCGTTGAAATCTTGATTAGGGATTAAATCCCTATTATGGTTTGCGTCGTGCTGCTTCGGCATGAACTCGCAACCATCGGGCTCGGAATGTCTCAACTCGAAATCCTTAGATCGAACATCGTTCGGCTCTTCGACGCTTATTGCGCGGCAACAGGCGCCTCGCCGTCGGCCGTGTCCGTCGCCGTGTCGAACGACAACAAGTTCGTGAAGACGTTTCGGGAAAGGGACATGCGCGTGGGGACCTATGACTTGGTCACTTCGCGCTTCTCCGCGATCTGGCCCGAAGGGGCAGCCTGGCCGGACGGCGTGGATCGCCCGGCGCCTGCGATAGATGCGCAGGCACCGGCCCGGGGACGCCTGCAACCCACCATTCACCCCGAATGGCCCGAGGGCGTGCCTTGGCCCGCCGACATCCCGAAGCCTGAGACCGTCAACTCGCAGTCGTAACCCGAGGAGGTTCCGCGCATGGCCAGAGGCCGACCCAAGAAGAGCATTGTCACGACTACGAGCGAGATCTCGAAAGAAGAGATCAAGCGCGTCCTTCGCGACTATCAGTCCAACGCCGCAGATGCAGTCGAGGCGGCCGGTGCGGCCGGCCAGGTCGTCAAAAGCGCCATCGAGCGCCACAACCTCAATCGCAAAGCCCTGCGCTTCACGCTCGGCCTTGCCAAGATGGACCCCGCGAAGCGCCAGACGACGCTCCGCTGCCTCCTCGAATACGCGCACAAGCTCGACATGTTCTCCGATACCGACGCCTTCGACGACATCCTCGATCGCATGGAGAACATCGTGACCGAGGTTCGCGAACGGGGAGGTGCGCGCAGCGCTGACCCTGTCGTTTCCCAAACGGTCAACTGATCGGCTGCTCCCGTCAACGCGGTGAGCGCCACGCAGGGGGCGGCCGGTTCGAAGGACGGGCCGGCCGCCCAACGAACGGAGCCGGGTCAAACCGGCTCCGACTTTTTTTGTGGAGCGCTTCAATGCATCAGTCTGCAATTATCAAGCTTTTCGTTACCTCTGTCGTCCCCTCGAAATCCAATCCCTACAAGTACATCCAGTTCCCTTTCGAGGCTTCGGGTCGCACGCTCGACGAGGTCCATGAAGCTCTGGCCGAGGATGGCTGCATAAAGGGCTGGCGGATCTGGACGGAGGACACCCCCGACGGCGAAAAGGTCGCCACACGGCGTGTTCCCATGGTGGTCGGCCTCAATGGGATCGCCTTCGTCGCGCCCTGCCACTTCGACTACAAGTGGATTGAGGAGGTCGGACACAATGGCTGACCCCCGCCCGATCCTCTTCCTCGATCTCGCAACGAAATTCGGGTGGTGCGAAGGCGTCCCCGGCGGAGAGCCGAGCTTCGGCAGCGAACGCTTTGCGCCGGAAGGCGCGGGCAGCGGCGCCGTCTTCGGCGGAGCATTCAAATGGATGGCGCAGCGGTGCCAGGCGACGGCCTACCGACAGATCGTGATCGAGGCCACCCTTGATCCGCGGCATATGGGTGGGCGAACGACGCGGGACACCGGCCTGCGCTTGATCGGCCTTCCCGCTGTGATCGAGGCCGCCGCTTACCTTTGCAAGGTCTACGATTTTCACGAAGCCCGGGCGGACGACATTCGCCTATTTCTGATCGGCAAGCGCCCGAAGAAGGCGGAAGCCAAGCAACTCGTCACCGCGAAGCTTCAGGCGCTCGGATACGGCGTGCGCGATCCCGATGCGGCCGACGCCCTCGCAGGCTGGCTCTATTCGTGCAGCATCATCGCCCCCGCGCAAGCTGTCCGGCCGATCCATGTCCGGCAGCCCAATGAGCAATACGATCCGTATCGGGGGTTCTGACCATGGCCCCCGAACTCCTGATCATCGACAGTTTCGCCGGCGGCGGCGGTGCATCGACCGGGATCGAGCGGGCTCTCGGCCGCTCCCCGAACGTGGCGATCAACCACAATCGCGCAGCGCTTGCGATGCACGCGGCGAACCACCCCGAGACGATCCATCTGGACAGCAACATATGGGATGTCTCGCCGCAGACGGTCTGCCAAGGGCGGCGCGTCGGCCTTTTATGGGCTTCGCCCGATTGCAAGCATTTCAGTAAAGCCAAGGGTGGAAAGCCACTCGACCGGAATATCCGCGATCTGGCGTGGGTCGTGGTTCGCTGGGCGGAGGAGGCGCAGCCGGACGTCATTATTCTTGAGAACGTCGAAGAATTTCGGACCTGGGGCCCGGTTTATGAAGACGGGGCGATCATTCCGCAGTTGAAGGGGCAGACCTTCGACGAGTGGGTGAAGCGCCTTCGCCGCGCCGGCTACAAGGTCGAATGGCGCGAGCTCCGGGCGTGCGACTACGGCGCCCCGACCATCCGCAGGCGCCTTTTCGTGATCGCTCGCCGCGATCGCAAGCCGATCGTTTGGCCGCGTCCGACGCATGGGCCGGCCGACGACGTCGATGTGATTGCCGGGAGAAAGCGCCCGTGGCGCACGGCGGCCGACATCATCGACTTTTCGCTTCCGTGCCCCTCAATCTTCGACACCTCCGCTCAGATCAAAGAGAAATACGGCCTCCGGGCGATCCGGCCGCTCGCCGACAACACTCTCCGCCGGATCGCCAGGGGCGTTCAGCGCTACGTGATCGACGATCGTCAGCCCTTCTTCGTGACCGCCGCGCAGCACGGCGGATCGGTCCGTTCCGGCTTTTCGCCAATTCACACGATCACGGCTAGTCCGAAAGATCAAAATCAGGTGGTCATACCGACCTTGATCCAAACCGGGTATGGCGAGCGGGAGGGGCAATCGCCCCGCGTGCTGGATCTGCATAAGCCCCTCGGCACGATAGTGGCCTCCGGCTCGAAGCACGCGCTCGTGGCGGCCTTCCTCGCGCAGCACAACAACGACAGCCGTCGGATCGGGGGCGTCAACCCCGGTCGCTCCGCACGGGAGCCTTTGAGCACGCTGACGGCTCGCGGCACACAGCAGGCCGTCGTTGTCAGCCATCTCCTGAACATGAAGGGCAGCGAGCGCCAGGCGAAAGACATCCGGGCGCCTGTCCCAACGATCTGCGCATCGGCCACCCATGCGGCGCTCGTCTCCGCCTTTATGGTCAAATATTACGGCACCGCTGTTGGCCAGCCGCTTCGCGAGCCGCTCCACACTGTCACGGTCGAGGACCGGCAGGCAGTTGTTACGGTCACGATCGACGACACGAATTACTTCATCGCCGATATCGGAATGCGGATGCTTACCGAGCGGGAGAAGTTCCTCGCCCAGGGGTTCGGCTCCGACTACGTGATCGACTGCCAAGTCGATGGCCGCCCGCTCACCACCACTGAGCAGGGCTCATGCGTCGGGAATTCGGTCGCCCCCGATCTTGCCGAAGCCCTCGTCGCGGCGAACTGCGGGCATCTCGCCCGCGCGCGCGAGGCGGCAGAATGATCCGGCCCCGCAAGCGCGCCGGCCTTTCTGAAATGGCCCGAGTTGCCGGGGCCGAGGCTTCCCGTATCCGCACGGTGCAGGCCGCCCTCGCCAAGGACGGCGGGGCGGCGGCAACCAGCGCGACGCAGATCCGCCGAGCCGAGGTTTTCGAAGACATCGAGCGGCTGATCATCGCGATCATGGATGTTCCGGATCGCGTCCGCGAAGTGCTCGCACCTGTCATGAGAGCCATGGCCACAGCCGAAAAATTCGAGCGGGACCGTGAAGCGGCCCCGCCCGCCGAAACCGAACATGAATATTCAGAGAATTGAGGCGGGACATGGCAGGTGGGGGCGACCAGTTCGCGAAGTTCGCGGGGCCGGTGGCGATCGAGATCCTTGGTGAGCCCAACAAGAAGCTATCCTCCAAGGATGAGCTCCGGTTCGGGAACAAGGGATCGCTATCGGTCGATCTGAAAAAGGGGACGTTCTTCGAGCATGGCGCCGACGAAGGCGGTGGCGTGCTTTGGTTCATTGAGAAGCAGACCGGCCGCAAGGGGCGTGAAGCTGTCGAATGGCTGCGAGAGCATGGCTTTTCTGTCGAGGACAGGGCGAGCGACAGCAATCGGCACTATGGGCCGGACAACACCGACAGCCCGCGCAGCCGTGATGACGGGCCGCCATTCCGAGCCGTCGCGACTTGGGACTATGTCGACGAGACCGGCGGATTGCTTTTTCAGGTCGTCCGGATGGAGAACGGGCTGATAGGCAAAGACGGCAAGCCGGAGAAGACCTATCGGCAGCGACGGCCAGATGCCAGCAAAGCCGGGGGCTGGGATTGGTCGACAAAGGGCGTCCGGCAGGTGCCGTATCGGCTGCCGGATCTGCTCGAAGCGCTGCAACAAGGCCTGCCCATCTTCATCGTCGAAGGGGAGAAGGCAGCCGATCGTTTGATCGATTTGGGTGTGCCGGCGACGACTAACGCACGCGGCGCCGGCAAGTGGGCGCCAGAACTGAACGAGTTCTTCCGCGGGGCCCGCGCAGTTGTCCTTGCGGACGATGACCCGCAGGCGGCGACGAAAGACGGTCAGCTTCGTTTCCACGAAGATGGCCGCCCCATCTTCGTCGGGCTCGACCACGCGCGATTTGTCGCCAGCGCTCTGTCGGGCATCGCCGAAGACGTCCGCATGGTGCAACTAACCGACCGCAAGATGAAAGAGGATGTCGTCGACTGGCTAAATCAGGGCGGCACGATCGAGGATCTTTACCGGATCGCTAAGGCGGCCCCCCGCTTCGAGCGAGAGCCCTATCGGTCCCGGTTCCACGCGGTGACTTGGGCTGACATGGACAAGCCTGGCCCGGAGCACGAATGGCTGATCAAAGGCATTCTCACCCGGGCCGAAGTGGGCATGTGCGCCGGGCCGTCGAAATCCGGAAAGTCTTTCCTCGTGATCGACGCGGCGCTTGCGATCGCGCGCGGCACGTCATGGTTTGGCCGGCGCGTCGTCAAAGGTGGCGTGATTTATCAGGCCGGTGAGGGGCAGAAGGGCCTCAAGAAGCGGATCAGGGCATATAGGGAGGACAATGGGATCTCCCCCGCTGATCCGCTCGACTTCGTTTTGCTACCTGCGCGCATCGACCTCTATCATTCCGATGACCACACCGACGCGCTGATAGAAGAATGCCGTCATTGGGCGGGCACTTTCCGGGCGCCCCTTGAATTGATCGTCATCGATACGTGGGCCACGGCTACGCCCGGCGCCAATGAGAACGACGGCAAGGATGTCTCGGTCGTCTTACAGCGCGCCGCCAAGCTGTCGCAGGCAACAGGCGCCGCGGTACTTATCGTTCACCACATGAATGCCGACGGTTCGAAGGTCCGCGGCCACACTTCCATCTTGGGTAATCTTGAGAACGTGCTGATCGTGCGGCAGTGCGAGGGACTTCGCGATGACGCTGGTCGGCAGATCCGAGAGGCGGTCGTCGACAAGAACAAGGACGGCGAAGATGGCGCGCGCTTCCGCTTCACCCTCCGATCGGTGCAGATCGGCGCGGACGAGGATGGCGATCCGATCACATCGTGCGTGGTGGCGAACGTAGAAGGCGAGGGGTCCGATCAGCCCGCGCCTGAGCGCCCTGGCGTTTCCAACAATGAGGCGAATATTGTCCGCGCGATCGAGCGCGCGGAGCTTTTCAGCAGCCACGAGCATCCATCCGGCCGCGGCATCCCTGCTGGCGCTCGGATTGTGCTTTGGCGAGACGTGATCAGCGAATTCGACAAGATCGAATTCGACGATGTCCCTGACGACGAGACCCCGGAGCAGCGCGACAAGCGCCTCGATGCGCGTCTCAAGCGGCTGAAACGCTCGGGCGAAAACCTACTCCGGAAGAACATCATCGGACGCGATAACCCTTATGTCTGGCTCACGGGCCGTCGCATCAAGGGATACCGCTCCGAGTACCGCCAGACAGCACCGCAGCCGGAGCCCCGGAAATCAAACACTGAGGAAAATCATCATGACGGCTCCGACTTTGTCGAGCCGAGCGACGAGCTTTGGGGGAATTGATGACGCACGATAGCGAGCCGTGGACGCCGAAATTCGTCGGCGAATGCCTCGTCGAGGCGGTGCGTTGGTCGGAATACGCCGCTGGGCGGGTGCTGCCGGCTGACATGAAGAGCGGCATGCCTGCCCTGGAAATGTTCGCCGGCGAGCGGGAATTCGAAGGCTGGCCCACGATCGGTGAGCTCGATCCGCCGAAGCGGCCGAAGTCCTATTCTCCTGCGAAGGTCTCGCAAATGGAGCGCGTGATCCGCTGGCCAACGCTGTACCTCGGGAAGATCCCTGGGCCGACGCGGGTGCTCAACCTGTGGGTTCGCTGCAAAATCAGCCAGGGGCTCAAGTTCGACAGGGCCGTTGAGATCCGTGGGTGGAGCAGGGCTACCGCATATCGGGGACGGGATAAGGCGCTCGCGACGATCGCTATGGGGCTTACCCGCGATGGCGTGGTTAGGGGGCAGCACTGATGCGGACGATCTTTATCAAGCGTGCCGGCAAATCCGCTATGCATGTTCGCGTCTTCCAGTTCCGGCCGAAGAGGGTGTCCGCTGCTCGGGGAATGAGGCGGAAGGGGCTCCCGTGCCATGCCATCTGCACGGCGCTTGGCTTCCGCCGGGAGCGCTACGACCGGATCATCGGGCCGGCCGCGTTCTTCCGGATCTAGCGCGGTATCTTCCGCACCATGAACTTGCTCCGGCCGTGCGATCCGCACGACCCGCATTTCAACCTTATCGCCAGATCGGCGAGTGGCCGCAGTCTCATTTCCTCTAGCTTGGGGGAGCGCCTGTCGACCTCCTCCATGCGACCGCAGTCCGCGCAGTACGCGAACAGCTGGTACCATTCGGGAAGGTCGAAAAGGGAGATCCGCCCCACCGGCGCCGGCTCGGTATCGCTGCGGGGGGCTAGCGGGACCTCGGCGCGGTCTGTGACATGGGCTCCGTTGTAGCAGATGAGAAAGCGACCGGGATAATCCTCGATCGCGGCCGGCCATGCGGCTCGGATGAGGCGGTCTGTCTTCGCCCGGCAGCACGTTTCAAGCAACGCGCCGCCGTCCCGATCCCAAACTTCGATGCGGTATTCATGATTGCTCATGTTCCGCGAATGTTCTCTTTTCGGTTAGAAAGTCAAGAGCGCAGCAGGCGGCTTTTCGCCGGGTCAGTGCTTCGTCGGCCTGCGCCTGAACGCGGCTTCGGCTTGACGGTTCTCCTCGATCGCCAGAACGTGGTTGTCAGCCAGCATCGCGAGCGCGGAGGTAGCCTCCTCCTCATCCCAGCCGGCTTGCACGGCGTGCCAGACGAGTTGCTGAAAAGCAGCTTCGAGGGCTTCCTCGCATTCGAGTAGGCGATCCGGTGTATCGGGTGACCTGGGCGAACGAATATCGGTCATAACTCCTCCATGGAACGAAAGGCGGCATCGCGCGATAATGTTCCTATGGGAAAACGTAGCGCGTCCCAATCGTCCGTCCACCATGACCCGATGCCGGCCCGCATCGAGCCTTGTCTCGCGCTGCTGGTGAGCAAGCCCCCGTCGGGTCCGCAGTGGTCATTCGAGGTGAAATGGGACGGGTACCGGTTGGCGGTCCATAAAGAGCCGACCGGCGCGCGCGTCATCACCCGAGGCGGCCACGACTGGACGGATCGCTTTCCGGCGATCGCGGCGGCGGCCGGCCATATGGATTGCGACACGATGATCTTGGATGGCGAGGCCGTTGTCCTCGACGAGCAAGGGAGATCCGACTTCGGGGCTTTGCAGCAATCACTCGGCGGGCGGGGCGGCAAACGCCTGGCAGGGGACGCGCTCTTCCTCGCCTTCGACCTCCTTTACCTCAACGGGCACGATCTGACGCGGATGCCGCAGTCCGAACGCCGGGCGATGCTCGACGCTATCCTCCACGTGCCAGGCGGCTCCATTCGGTTTTCCGAGGACATCGGTGACGACGGTGCCGAACTCCTCAAGACCGCGTGCGGGCTGGGGCTCGAAGGCATCATAGGCAAGAACGGCGACAAGCCGTACCGCTCCGGTCGCCTGGGGGATTGGGTGAAGGTCAAATGCGTGCAGAGCGAGGGGTTCGCGATCGTCGGCTATGAGCCATCGCGAAACGCTCTCGGCGGGATCGGCCGGCTGTTGCTCGCTGCGCGGAAAGGGGACAGCCTCGTTTACGTGGGCGGGGTCGGGACCGGCTTCACCGCGCGCTCGGGCGCAGCGCTGCGCCGGCAGCTGGACGCAATCGCGATCCCGAAGCCCGCGATCGATGTCGGGAAACGCAAGGCCGTGTTCGTGCCGCCGACGATTGTCGCCGAAGTAGAGTTCCGGGCATGGACCCATGACGGAATACTAAGGCACGCGTCGTTTAAAGGAACGAGGGACAGCGCGGATAGCGGGGATGTTTTCCGCGTCGAAGTCGATATACGCTGACGCTAGCTTATAGAGGGGTAGGGCATGAGCGAATTCACGCGTCAGCGGTTAGAGGATCTTTTGATTGATCCCGTTGAACACCTTGGAGTTGAAATCAAAAACTGGCTCGATCTTTCCGATAACGGAGAAGATAAGGCCAACTTGGCTAAAGCGATCCTTGCACTAGCTAATCACGGCGGCGGCGTAGTCATACTAGGACTTTCCGAAGAAAACGGTCAAATGATTGAGGCTATCGGACGGCCGGCTACGTTCGATAGGTATTCGCAAGATTTGATAAATGGGATCGTTAAGAACTACGCGGATCCGCATTTCCACTGCCAAGTTTATGTTGTTCTTCGCCATTCGACAGGACTGCACTATCCTATCGTAATTGTCCCAGGGGGGCACAAAGTGCCTGTGAAGGCCCGCCGTGCCGGGCCGAATGGAAACACAGTCCACAACCACGCAATCTACATGCGCAAGCCGGGGCCTAAGAGTGAGATCCCCTTGACCTCAGCTGAATGGGACGAGGTTCTGGCGCGGTGCATTGCAAATCGTCGTGACGAACTTGCGGATCACCTCCGGGCTGTACTCTCAGGGACTACGCTCGCCACACTTGTTGGCGACATGCAGCCGAAAGCCGACACGCTGCAACGTTTCATTGAGGCGAGCCTCTCTGAATGGGAGAAACTCGTTGCGCCCTTGCCGCCCAACTCGCCAGCCCGTTTCCCGGAGGGGAAATATTGGTATTCCTATGAGATCAGCGGAGATCGCCCCTCGTTTACGCCAGCGCAGATGGCGCATCTCCTCCAGAAGAGCGTTGTTCGCCATACGGGATGGCCGCCTTTCTGGTACCCCACTCGCCCGGAAATTGCGCCCTATTGGATGAACGACGCGATGCAGTGTTGGTTGGGCGATCCCACCACGTCGACAAGCTTTACTGACGCCGCGCACTGTGATTTTTGGCGAATATCCCCCGATGGCTTAGCTTTCTTGATGAGGGGTTATCAAGAAGACAACCCGGAAATTAAAGAGCGGAGGGGTGGAGCTAAGCTGTTCGATATTACCCTTCCTGTTTGGCGATTTGGAGAGATACTTCTTCACGCCTCGCGCCTAGCGGAGAATATGTTCGAGGGGCCAACTTCCATCACTTTCAGAGCGCGTTTCGACGGCCTCGCCGGGCGAAAGCTGACAAGTATTGATGGAAGCCGCTATGTGACGGAGCGAGTTGCACGGCAAGATGCTATCGAGTTGGTTACCACGATTGACGGGCAATCGATCGAGACGAACTTGCCCGAGATTGTGGTTCCGTTCCTAGAGCCGCTCTACGCCCTGTTTGACCTAATGGAACTGCCTCCCGCACTCGTTCTCAGGGAATTGGCCGAGTTGCGTTCTTCTAACTTCTAGGAGGAGCAAGGGTGAAAGACGGGGACATACCGCATCCATATTCTCTATTGAACCTAACCCTCTCGAAATGAAATCATAAGAACGTAAAGACTACCGCGCGGAAGAGGAGGGTGGCCGATGACTATTGAGCAGCGGATAAAGCGGAACGAGGAGTTCATCAAATTTCATCGCGAACTGTCCGACATCAGCGCCCATGAGACAGAATTGGTTTAATTGAGAAGAGAGGATTTTCGGCTCATCGTAGCTCATTCAAAGGAAGCGAAGATGAGA
>NZ_OBQD01000055.1 GCF_900220975.1 Rhizobium subbaraonis
CTGCTCTCTCTTTCCATTCATCTTGGTCGCACCAAGACCAGCGGCGCCGACAACGACGAAGTGGTCTACCTCAGCGGTCGACCGGTTGATGCCCTGAATGCGTGGCTAAGGGCTGCGAAAATCGACAAGGGCAGTGTATTCAGGGCAATCGATCGCTGGGGCAATGTCTCGCGTCGGCCGTTGGACCCAAAGGCGATCAATGACATCCTCAAACAACGGGCGGAACTTGCAGGGCTCGATCCGGCGGAGTTTTCCGCCCATGGTCTGCGCTCAGGCTATCTGACAGAGGCGGCAAATCGTGGCATTCCTCTTCCCGAAGCGATGGAGCAGTCACGTCACCGATCCGTCCAGCAAGCTTCGCAGTATTACAATCACGCTCAGCGCCGCAGCGGCCGAGCATCGCGCCTGCTCGACCAAGAGCGGTAAATGCTTTGATTGCAAATGCGTTCTGACGGTACCGGACCGCGTCCGACCGCCGCAGTCTCTGCAGCTTATGGAAACTTCTTTCCGGTCAACATCGCTACAAGCTGGTGCCGATTTCGAACGCCACTTTGGTACAGGTTGATCAGTAGCTTCGCATCTTTTTCCGCCTGAGGCGGGGTACTAGCCTCTCCGCGAAGCTCACAGACACGAGTCAACACATCGTGGAGGACGGATAAGTCGTCGGGGCGCAGCGGTGAATTCAGCTTATCGGCAATATCGTGAATCATGCGTCGAGAGTTAGGAGTGCCCTGTCAATTGGCAATAGTGTTTTGACGGATCGGCATATCAGTCCCATCAAAAGTTAGAGATACGCCATGCGCAATTAACGGCAGCAAGCTACGGCTGCAGCCATTTTGCACAAACGACGCTACGAACCATCTCATGGACAACAGGCCGGTGAGCGAATTTCCGCATATCCGGCGAGCTTCGAAAACATGACCCGGGCATGCTCCAGCCTATCGGAAATCGTTTCGACTGGTTCGGCAACGACAAGCGCTGTTGTTGATAAGTCTAGCTTGTACCCGTCAACCAGAACCAGCACGGCCGGTTCAGGAAGTGGGACTTGTAACAACGAGATCAGCGCACCAATTTCCAGGTGGCTAACGGTTGAAAACGAAGCGCTTTGCGGCACCTCCGACCACAGCACGTTCAACAGCCAGGCTAAAGTGCTGGGAAACAGACGGCGGCGACCCAAACGGCCTTTTGCGATAAGAAGAGTCAAGCTGGTGGCATCAAAAGTCGCGTCGTCTTCCCCTGTCATGAGATAGGCGAATTTTTCCAGCGCCGGCAGACACTCTACGACATCAGCTTCGATGGCCATAGCTTTCCACAAATGCTCAGGACTGGCAGCACAACGATGGGCTGCCCTGTTTGTCTTAGCCAATCCGGGAACCAGTTGGGCGATCCCGCGTTTTGCCCGCGGAAAGTGTGCTGTGTCAACCGGACGCGATGACATGGAGAATATGAGGGTTTTTCCGGTTTCACCTTATAGCCAACGAACTGGCAGGCGAGCTCCTACCTCATCCAGCGCACTTTCTTTTTGGGCGTTTCGAGAGGCGAAATGACAATACCCGTGAAGTATCGATCACAGTCGAGCATACGCTACTCGGTGGAGGAATTTAGGGTCAAATATAATTTGCCCGCGGACGAAGCCGCGCGGTTGCATACGAAATTCGGACCGTCAGCGCCGGAACTAGACGCAATCATGCGAGCGAAAAGTTTGCGGGGTCAGATCGGTATGGATGATAGAGGGAACCTATGCACCCACTCACGGTGAGCAGCAGGAGATGACCAATCCAGGACCGAGCGGTGCCCAACGGCATTGTCACCTTCTGTTCCGTTCCATCGCATTCAAAAACGGCTACAATTTTCGGAACTTATTTGACGCCACTGCGTTAAGTGGCGCCGCGCTACGCGGTGTTAATCGGCGGGCGTAATGGACTTCACACTACCAGATCCTCAACAAGACGTCTTCGTCGGCAATAGCGAAATGGCGCTCATGATGCGCCAACAGGACTGGTCACAAACGCCCCTTGGGCCGCCCAATGAATGGCCGCAGGGTTTAAAGGTCGCGCTTCGTCTTCTCCTGACGTCAAAATTCGAGATGTGGCTTGGGTGGGGCCCGGAGATGACGTTCTTCTATAATGATGCCTATCGGCCGACACTCGGAAACAAGCACCCTCACGCGCTCGGAATGCCTACTCAGGTCCTCTGGGCGGAAATCTGGGACGATATCAAGGATCGCTTGTCCACGGTGTACGAGACTGGACAGGCAACTTGGGACCGCGCCTTACTGCTCCTCTTGGAACGAGATGGGTATCGCGAAGAGACTTATCACACATTTTCCTACAGCCCTCTGCTGGGAGATGACGGCAGGGTCGACGGCGTATTCTGCGCCGTGACGGAAGAAACCGAGCGCATTGTCAGTGAACGGCGCATGGGGACGATGCGAGCGTTGGCTTCCGGGTTGGCCGCTGCAGATGCGAAGGCTGAGGTGCTTGCTGCTTCGCACGCCGCGCTGGGCGGCAATCTCAAGGATCTCCCCTTTAGTGCTCTTTACCTTTTCGACAATCATGGCACTGCCCATCGGCAGTGGGTCTGCGGGGCGAACAGCAGTCATCCACTGCTACCGGCAACCATCACAAGCTCCGACCCCTTCTGGAATCTACAGAGTATCGAGGACAGCCAAGCGCTCAGTCTGAGGGATCTGGCTGGGCTGAAAGACATCCCGACTGGGTACTGGCAACGGGAGCCAAGGCAGGCAGCGGCGATAACTCTGAGGGGCCAAGGATCAGGAGGACCCAAGGGTGTTCTGATTGCCGGGCTCAATCCTCACCGATCGTGTGCGGAAGAGTATCTCGACTTCCTAAAGCTCATCGCGGCCCAAATCAGTTCACGCCTCGCAAGTGCTGAAGCGTTCGAGACTGAGAAACAGCGCGCTGCAACACTCATCGAAGCTGGCGCGTTGCGAGACAGAGCGGCAGCAGTCCTGGAACAGCTCAACCGACAACTGTCCTCTGAAGTGGAAAAACGAACTGCAGAGAGCGCGCGATTGCGGACGCTGTTCCAGCAAGCGCCAAGTTTCATGTGCATCCTAAACGGGCCTGATCACGTCTTCGACCTTGTGAACGATGCCTACCGCCAGCTCGTCGGGCACCGGCACCTGGAAGGCTTGCCGGTGAAAGAAGCACTCCCGGAAGTCGCAGGGCAAGGTTTCCTCGAACTCCTCGATGGCGTGTACGTTACGGGGAAGCCATATGTGGGTACGAACGTGCAAGTTCAGCTGCAGCGCGAAGGCGCCAGCGAGGCGGAGGAACGGTACCTCAATTTTGTGTACCAACCTATCATCGACGACAGCGGATCGGTCACTGGCATCTTCGTCGACGGCTTTGACGTAACCCATCAGAAGCGTGCTGAAGAGCAGCTACGTGCACTTAACCAAATGCTGGAGATCAGGGTGCAGGAGCGCACTCATGAACTTCAAAAAGCATACCAACGACTGGAAGAAGAAACGCACGAGCGAGAGGCCGCCCAGATTGCTCTGCGCCAGGCTCAAAAGATGGAAGCTCTCGGCAACTTGACTGGCGGAGTGGCGCACGATTTCAACAACCTGTTACAAGTTGTCGGCGGCAACCTTCAACTCCTGGCCAAAGATGTCGAAGGTGATGAGAAAGCTTCGAAACGACTGCGGAACGCGCTGTCTGGCGTTGCCCGGGGGGCAAAGCTTGCCTCACAGCTGTTAGCTTTCGGAAGACGCCAGCCCCTTGAACCGAAAATTGTGAACGTACGCAGACTGATCCACAACATGGATGATATGCTTCGACGAGCACTGGGCGAAGAAATTGAATTAGAAAGCATTGTTTCGGGCGGTTTGTGGAACGCGCTCATAGATCCAAACCAGCTGGAAAACGCGATACTAAACTTGGCGATAAACGCGCGTGATGCAATGGGCGGACGCGGGCGGTTGACCATCGAAGCTTCCAACTCGGTTCTCGATGATGATTACGCTCGGCTCAACGATGATGTGGTTGCAGGAAACTACGTCATGGTGGCCGTAACCGATACCGGCGCTGGAATCCCTCCAGACTTGCTAGAACAGGTGCTCGAACCGTTTTTCACAACCAAGTCCGATGGAAAAGGCAGTGGTCTTGGGTTGTCGATGGTTTACGGCTTTCTCAAACAATCTGGCGGACATCTCAAAATCTATAGTGAGGTCGGTCACGGCACAACAATGAGGCTCTATATGCCCCGGACAACACAGGTTGAAGACGACCTAACAGATTTGAGCGCGTATCCGATCAAGGGTGGCGATGAGACAATACTCGTCGCGGAGGATGACGACGGTGTCCGCGAAACCTCGGTCGCTCTGTTGACTGATCTCGGCTATCGCGTGTTGAAGGCACAGGATGCGCAGTCCGCGTTCGCTATCATCAGTAGCGGGGTCCATATCGACATGCTGTTCACTGACGTGGTCATGCCAGGTCCTATGCGCAGCACGGAACTCGTAGCCCAAACCAAATCACTTTTCCCTCACATGGCCATACTCTACACATCAGGCTACACCGAAAATTCAATCGTTCACGGCGGCAAGCTCGACCCTGGCGTGGAGTTGCTGTCGAAGCCATACACGCGAGAGGCGTTGGCGCGGAAAGTTCGCCATGTGCTCAACAACACACAGCAGCAACGACTTGCCGCCGAGCATCTGTCGCGTAGCCATGCTGGCGGCTCAGCGCCAGGCGAAAAGCCAACCGACCCCAAAAGAATCGTCCAGCGCCAACCATTAGGAGTCTTGATCGTCGAAGACGAACCGCTCATTCTGATGGCAACGGTGGATATGGTCGAAGAATTGGGACACTCCGTTGACGAAGCAAACTCCGCTGAACAGGCCCTTCAGCTGCTTGAACGGAAACAGGTAGACGTCCTATTGACTGATGTGGGGCTTCCCGGGATGCAAGGGACAGAACTGGCCCGCGTGGTTCGTAGTAGATGGCCTGGAGTCAAAATCATCTTTGCCAGCGGGGATAGCGCTGCCCGAGCCTCCTCTGGAATTACTGATGCTCTACAGTTGCCGAAACCGTTTTCGCTTGACGAACTTGATGCGTGTCTGAAGCATGCCTTGGACTAGATCCGCCTATTGCTGAGCGCACAGTCTTCAATCGACATCGTTGTGCTACGGATACTTTCTGGCCATAACTAGCGAATTAACTGGCAAGCAGTGCTTCGATCCCCGCCTTCCGATTGGACAGAACATTGACTGATACCGCTGAACAAGTTTTTGCCGAAAGCAATTTTGCGGCGATTGTGGCGCACTGCGAAGATGCAATCATCAGTGTGTCGCTCACCGGTTTTGTGACGAGCTGGAATTTTGGAGCGACCAAGCTGTTCGGCTATACATCAGACGAAATGATCGGAAAGCACATTAGCCAGATCATTCCATCTGAACGCCATTCGGAAGAGGATGAAATCCTCGCCCGTATTACCCGCGCTGAGCGAGTAAGCCACTTTGAGACACAGCGCGTACGCAAGGACGGCGAAGTCCTGGAGATTTCGCTGGCCGTTTCCCCGATCAAAGACCAGAACGGGACAGTGATCGGTGCTTCAAAGATTGCACGTGATATTACCGCGCGCAAACGGGTCGATGCCGCAAGGCAGAAGCTTGCCGAGTGCTCGAGGCTCGTCGGCCGTCAATTTCTAGATGCCGTAGTAGAAGCCCTCGCCGAAGCGTTGGGGGTTCGTTGGGTGATGCTGTGCGACCTCCATCCATCAGATCCGGCGCGGGCTCGAGTGTTGTCCGGATGGAGCGATGGGCAACGCCAGACATATTACGAATATGATTTACGTGACACGCCGTGTGCGAACGTCCTGGGTGAAGATCTGTGTTTCTATCCGGCAGACGTTGCTGGCATATTCCCACACGATACACTGCTGTCAGACATGGGCGTCCAGAGCTATCTCGGTGTTTCATTGCGAGGCACGGATGGCCGGAGCATTGGCCTGCTGGCAGTTCTCAACGACCGTCCGCTCGATCTGTCACGCCAACCAGAGGAAACGCTCCAGCTATTCGCCGGCAGGGCGGCTGCAGAGTTACAGCGGCTGACCTCGTCCTCAGCCAACGAAAGGCTCGGTCGGATCGTTGAGGATGCGGCGAGCGAAATCTTCGTTTTTGACGCCCATACGCTGAAGTTTGTCCTGGTCAATCGGGGCGCGCGTGAAAATCTCGGCTACTCTATGGAAGAGTTGAGCCACTTGACCCCGATCGATATCAAACCACGCGTCACGTCCGAGGAATTCGAACGGCTGATAGCACCGCTTCGCACGGGCGAAAAGCTCGTCCAGCATTTTGATACCGTTCACCAGCGCAGAGATGGTTCGGAGTACAACGTTGCTGTGGCGCTTCAGCTTCTGCACGATCAGGCGCGACCCGTCTTTTTCGCAGCCATTGAGGATACAACAGAGCGTGACGCAGCGCTTCGCGCACTGGAACACGTTTCGCAACGTCTCGATACTGTTCTCAACAACACCATGATGGCCGTGTTCCTGATGGATCATCGCCAAGAGTGCGTCTACATGAATCCCGCCGCAGAACGGCTGACAGGATACACCTTTGAAGAGACACAAGGGCGGCCCCTCCACGATGTCATTCATCACACCTATCCGGATGGCCGGCCCTTCCCTTTGCACGAGTGTGCGATTGATCGGGCATTTCCGGAAGAGAACCAGGTGCAAGGTGAGGAGATGTTCATCCGTAAGGATGGCAGCTTCTATCCCGTAGGGTTCACCGCAAGCCCTATCCGCGACAACAGTGGGAAAGCAGTCGGAACGGTTATCGAAGCGCGGGAGATATCTGCTGAAATCGAGGCGCGGGCAGCGCTAGAGAACTTCAACGCTGCTCTACAGAAACGCGTTGATGAAGCGGTGGCGGAGCGGGAAGCCATTGAAAGTCAATTGCGCCAGGCGCAGAAGATGGAGGCAGTTGGTAAACTGACTGGTGGGATTGCCCACGACTTCAACAACCTCCTCCAAGTCATCGGTGGAAATCTTCAGCTGCTAACGCGTGATGTGGCAGGAAACATTCGCGCCGAGCAGCGTGTGCAGAACGCGATTTCTGGGGTTTCGCGGGGAGCAAAGCTTGCCGCACAGCTGCTAGCATTCGGGCGCAGGCAGCCTTTGGCACCGAAAGTCGTCAACTTGGGCCGACTAGTACGGGGCATGGATGATCTCCTTCGGCGCGCTTTGGGAGAGGGTGTCGAAGTCGAAACCATGATCGCTGGCGGCCTCTGGAACGCGTTGGTTGACGAAACACAGGTTGAGAACGCAATCCTCAATCTGGCAATCAACGCCCGCGATGCGATGAGCGGACATGGTAAACTCACGATTGAGGCAGGCAACGCATATCTGGATGACCGTTACACGCGTCAGTATCCGGACGTGGAGCCCGGACAATATGTAATGATAGCGGTGACCGACACGGGCACTGGCATCCCGCAGGACATCATAGATCAGGTGTTCGAACCCTTTTTCACCACCAAGCCGCCGGGACAAGGTACCGGTCTTGGCCTCAGCATGGTCTACGGTTTGGTGAAGCAATCGAACGGGCACATCAAGGTCTATAGCGAGCTAGGGGAAGGCACAACATTCCGGATCTATCTGCCGCGGATAAGGCAGCAGGAGGCCGTAGTTTCGGCGGACTGGACCGGTCCCGCTCGCGGCGGCAACGAAACCATTCTTGTGGTCGAAGATGACGATGATGTGCGCACAACTGTTGTCGAATTGCTGAGTGACCTCGGTTACAAAGTTCTGCGTGCAAGAGATGCTGCCAGCGGCTTGGCGATCATCGAGAGTGGAATGCCGATCGACCTTTTGTTCACTGACGTCGTCATGCCGGGTCCGTTGAAAAGCCACGAGATGGCCAAAAGGGCTCAAGCGCGGCTTCCCGGATTACCGGTTCTGTACACCTCAGGATACACGGAGAACTCTATCGTTCATGGTGGCCGGCTCGACGAACATGTGGAGCTGCTGAGCAAGCCTTACACGCGAGAAGACCTCGCCCACCGAGTACGTGCATGCCTTGACCGTGCGAGCGGTCAAAGTCCACGAGCAGTGTCCCCGCACAAGGGCCCTGGAGCAGCGACTTGCCAGCTGAACGTGCTCGTGGTGGAAGACGAACCGCTCATTCGGATGTCGGCGATCGACATGGTGAGCGATTTGGGCCATGTCGTGTACGAGGCGGGTGACGCAAATGAGGCACTAAAAGTTCTGCAGGATCATCCAATCAATGTGGTGATCACTGATATTGGACTACCCGGTGTATCCGGCACGTCCCTGGTTGTTGAGGTGCAATCGCGGTGGCCGGCAATTAAAATTATCATCGCTTCTGGTCTGGTAAGTCCTGATCCTGCGGACCGGTCTCGATTGGCATCTGATGTGCTTTGGCTCGACAAACCGTATACATCTAATGACCTTAAACGAGTATTGGGCTGATATGCAATTGTGGTCACCTGATACTGTCTTTACGAAACCATGGTCTCACAGCAAGTAGTCGGCCTTCTCAATTCGTCACTTGAGCGGAAGGATTTATATTAGCGGTCGTCCCTCCGCCGGAGCCTCTCCAACGCCAAGCGTTGAAGCGCTATACTCACCTCAGAGAAATTCAGTGGTCACGACCAAAACACTCGACGATCTCTTCCCCGCTATTTTGAGGGACATTGCCACGTTGTTTGGCCTTGGTCGCGGGTCGGCAAGGCGTATACATTTAGGCAATGTAATGTAGGCGCCGCATCCCCCCATTGGCTTGCGTGGATTTTGTGGTTTCCTGCGGATGCGAGAAGGTTTCCTGCTTTGTCTGAAGATTGGCATAGCGAAGAAGGATTTCGTCAATCGCCAGTAGGTTGTCGACCTGCGCCGCGTAAACCGACGTCGACCAGTTTATATCAAGGTTCAGGTGGCGCGTTGTAGCAAACCAGCTTTCAAGTTGGTGGCGACAAACGGCCAAGAGATTCTGGTCTTCCTGTCGAGTTTCTGTCGGGTCTTTATGAAAGCGGTGGTGCCGAGCGAGCGTGTGTGCCTTTGGCGATTATAGCGGAGCCATGAAAATAGCCGCCGCGCACGACTTAGGACTGGCGACATTATTTTGCTGTCATCCCGCGCAAACCCGATGCCCTGCGCAATGGCGCACCCTTTCCGGAATTACCGACGGCCTTCAAGCAGTTGCGAGATCAGATGCTTCGCCGCTCCGGCGGTGATTGTGAAATGGCTGATATCTTTGCTCTCGTTCTTCATCACGACGAGCAAGGCCTCGTCCGGACTGTGGAGCTGACACCGGATGCGGGCGTGGCGACCAAGACGCACGTGTTTAACCTACTGTACCGCGTGGTCGACAGCTAGACTGCGTATTCCGATGAAGCCGGCCATTGATTCCGAAACGAAGCCGGCCACCCATTCCGATTTCATTCCGGCCAGCATTCCGATTTGAAGCCGGCCA
>NZ_OBQD01000028.1 GCF_900220975.1 Rhizobium subbaraonis
CGAACGCTTCAGGCCAATCCGGGCTAACCGCTTCAATCCAAACAACTTCAAATTCCCTTAGCGTGTATTAATGTAGAAATGCCCACGGAGCCCCTATCCTGCGTGGCAAGCGTCGAACTTTCGGGTATTGACGCATCGATCCCGGTTCCAATCAGCGCGATCAGCGCCGCTGAGCCGAACGTCCTCCAATAATGGTTGTTCACCTTGTCGTGGAAGCCACCGTACCCTTGCGTGTCCGTGCCCGCCATCCCGCCAATCTGTAGCGTGGATCCATCAGGGAAGATGATATCGGTCCAGACGACGAGAACGCGACTTTGCCCGAACGACACCTTGCTGTCGTAGCGCCCGAAGAGCTTCGCTCCTTGCGGGATCAGCAGGCGATGCCCTGTAGCGCTATCGTAGACATTCTGACTTACCTGGGCTGTGATGCGACCGGGAAGGTCCGAATTGATGCCTGATATGAGCGTCGCCGGAATGACCGAACCGCGCTTGAGTTCATACGGTGATTGCTGAGGCACGACCCGATTGGGGAGATATCCGAGTTCTTTGAGATCGGCGTTGAAAAAGTCCTCCTTGGAGGACTGTCCGTTCGGATCGACATTCTGCCCCCCGAGCCCGGCCCGCAACGCGGCGGCATATAGATCCGAGGTGGCGTCGGTGGTCGTCGATGACGCAGCGTTCGTAGTCGTTCTTGCCGAGTTTGTCTCGTCTGCCCTCGCCTCCAGCTTGCTACGGTCAATCGCGAGCGGCGCGTCATAGGCCGCGTCATTCGCCTGCAATCGAGCCATCCGCTGGCGATGGCGCTCGCGCAGGTATTGCTCCCTCTGCTCGCGCTCGAGGCGGGCGCGCCAGACCGCTTCGTTTTCCAACTCCTGCCCGCGCTGCTGTTCCTGGTTTTGTCCCGGCTGCGGCGTGAAGGGATTGTTCGCCTTCTCGTCCTGTCTTGTCTCGACGGGTGTCGGCTGGAACGTGGTCTGTTGCTGCGGCTCGCCGATGATGCCGTCCGTCACGCCGCGCTTGATCTGGTCGGCGAAGGTCGAGGCCGGATTGCCCGAGCTCGTTTCGGGACCGCTGTCCTTTCCGAAGTAGAGACCACGGGAGGAAAGCCCGTAGAAAATCACGCCCAGGAAAGCGATGACCAGCACGATCACCACTATAGTCGGCAGGCGATTGATCCGCTTGATGCCTGATTCCGCCTCAGCATTTGTTGTGCCACCGAGTTGCAAGGATTGGACCATGATGCTTCCCTTCAGCCACGTCGCATCAGCGAGAGTGCGCTCGCAGGCGCAGCACCGCTGGCAGTCACGGTGTAGGCGCGGCCAAGTTCGACATTATCGGTCGAAAGACGCGCCAGCACTTGTCCGTCGAAGGGCACGATCATATAGGCGAGTGGGATGATCTTCGTGCCGTCGTCCGTCTTCTGGTCCGTTACGACGCCATAACCCCAGCCTTTCAGCGCCGCCTCCAGAGCCTGCCCGAAGGGTGAAGTATCTGCCTTCAGCGCAACGGTCGCCTTGCCAGGGCCGATCTGCTCGGCAAGCCGGCTGACCATATCGCCGGCGATGGCGCTTGCCGCCGGGCCGGAGATTTCCGCCGGTGCGTTGCTGGCGACGAGACCGTTAGTCCCCAACGACTGGCATCCGGAAAGGAGTATGGTGAGGGCGAAGGCTGTGGCAAGGGTGCGGATGGGGCGCAAGAGGAGATTGTCGGCAAAGGTTCGCATCACTGCCCTCCCCTTCTGATCGTCACCTTCTCCTGTTTCCAGCCGACGCCGGAGACGAGCACCGCGCGATCGACATGATAATCGACCACCATCATGTCGCCCTTCATCCGGTAGTTGACGATGCGGTTCTGGCCGCCAGATGTAACGAAGAGAACCGGTGCATCCTGGCCGGAAATCGAGCGCGGGAACTGGATGTAGGTTTTCAGGCCATCGGAGTAGACCCGTGTCGGCCGCCAGCCGGCCCTGCCTGAGACCGAATAGGAGAAGTTGAGCTGCTCGGCCGGAACGCCGGCGCCGGGTATGGTGCTCGCCTCGAGGCGGGCATTGATGTCGGCGAGTTTCGCCGAAACGTCTTCCGGATATTCGAAGCCGACGCGGGCCATATATTGGCTCGAATGCGATTTGAGCTGGATATGATACGTCCGCCGTGATGTCGTCACCACCATCGAGGTGAGGAGACCGGGCTCAGACGGCTTGACGATCAAGTGGATCGCCTGGCCGCCCGCCGCCCCTGATGTGGCAGGTTCGATCTTCCACCGCACAGTGTCGCCAACGAGTACGTCGCGAACGACCTCGCCTCCCTGAAGCTCGATGTCGCACACCTGCAGAGGTGAGCAGACGACCGACGGCTGAACCTCGCCGTAAAGAAAGATCACCTTGCCGTCGGCGCCCTTGGTCACGAGACCACGCGATCCGCGCCACTGGCCGGAGATGCTCACGCCCTTCGCCTCATTGGCTGTGACGCCATCGGCCGCAACTGCATCGAGATGTGCAAGGGCGGAGAACGCCAGCGCCGCCGATATGATGGCGCCGGCAGTCAGCATGGCCGAATAATTCTCAAATCGGATATTCATGTTCGGGCCATGCCTTTCAAAGCTGCGCAGTCCAGTCGAAGTCCCTGACATAGAGACCGATGGGGTTGAGACGGATGACGCCCTCGTCCTGCGGTGGCGTGAGGGTCACGGTTGCGATGCCGCGGAAGCGGCGGGTGGCCGTCTCCTTGCCGCGGCGGTCGCGCTCGAATTCGGTCCAGTCAACCTGATAGGACTGGTTCGATAGAGCGACGATGTTGTTGACCTCGACCGCCACCGTCGCAGTCTTCGCTTTCTCGAAGGGCGAATTGGAACGGAACCAGGCATTGACCTTCTCTGTTGCAGGGTCCGAGGTCCTGAGTAGCGCATACGTCCGGTCGATATATTGCTTCTGCACCACCGCATCCGGCGTCACGCTCCGGAAATTCGAGACGAAGCTGCCGAGCGTGGCGCGCACCACACGCGGGTCGGCATATTCGATCTGCTGCGGGAAGCCGGCATTGGAGGCCGTTCCGAGCTTGTCGACCTCGACGATATAGGGAACGAGCTTCACCTGCGTGCTTTGATAAAGTGCGTAAGTGAAGCCGATCACCGCCATGGTCATGCCCGTGATGCCGACGATGCGCCAGGCCGCGGCCGCCTTCACATAGGAGCCATAGCGCTCGTTCCATTCGTTGCGCGCAGCGAGATAAGGATTGGCGATATGGGGAATATTTGGCGGATTGCGTCCGGCCATGGGGATAAACCTCCAGCTACTTGTTCTCGTTGATGGGTGGGGGCGGAGGTGGCGATGTTGGTCGGCCCGGCTGACGCGCCTGGTCGAGCTTGGCGTTGGCAAGCCCGAGCAGTGACCCGGCATAGGCACCGGGAGACGCGATCGCCTTATCCTTGGCTGCCGATCCGGCAGCCCATCCAGCGCTTCCAATACCGGACGCCATGCCGCGCAGTGCTGCACCCGCCATCGACGAGCCCCCTGCCCGCGCCGAACTCGCTGTCTGCGCCCCTTTCGTTGCAGCACTCGCACCGAGGAAAGCGCCGCCGGCTGCAAAGGTCGCTGCCTGGCCGCCGTGGCGGATCGCTTCCATGCCGCCGGCTATGGAGGCGCCCTGGACCACGCCCTGCAGGATCGGCGGCACATACATGGCGATGACGAAGACCACCACCGAGATGCCGGCGATCGCAAGCGTGGTGATGAACTGCTCGGAGGTGGCCGTCGGCGCCTCGGCGAGCCCCAGCAGGATGTCGGAGCCGATCTTGGCGATCATTACCAGCGCCATCAGTTTCATGCCGACGGAGAAGGCATAGACAAGATATTTGACCGCAAAATCCTTGGTGAAGGACGAGCCGCCGAGACCGAGCATGATCATGCCGGCGAGCAGGCCGACATACATCTCGACCATGACGGCGACGAAAATCGCGGCAACCAGTGAGAAGGAGACGACGACCACGACCATGGCGAAGACCGCGGCGATCGCCAGTGCATTGTCTTCCCACAAACCGAACTTCGCCTGTTCGGACATTTTTGTCGCGACCCGAATGCCGGCATCAAAAATGTTTGCCGGTGAGGCCGAGCCGCCGCCGGCGCCGATCTGGTAGAGGCTATCGACCACGGCTTTCGCGAAGGACGGACCCTGGTCGAGGATGAAGGCGAAGAGGCCGATGAACATGATCCGCCGGACGAGCTCGGCGAACCAGCTGTCAAGTGACGCGGCGTTGATCGCCAGCCAAACCGCGGCGACCCCGACCTCGATGCCAGCCAGGATCCAGAACAGCGAACGCGCCGCGTTCATCACTGTCGTCTCCCAGCCCTTGGCGGCCGTGACGACGGAATTTTCCAGTGTGGTTAGAACCGATCCCTGTTGGGCAAGCGCCGGTGTCGAAACCAACAGGATGAGACCGATCGAAATGAACACGAGCTCCAGCTTTCGGGAGGGGTGGACGATTACCATCGCGGCTTCATCTCCTGGCCACCGCGGATGTCGCGGTCCGGATCGCCACTGAAGAACTTTTCCCGGTGTTCGCGGCGCTCTGCCTCGGAGGCAGGTGGCGTCGATACCGCGCTCGATCCTGACACGGGCACTGGACGCGACTGGACCACGTTCCAGGTGACGATGCCGGCGCCGAGTGCGGCGATGCCCGCCAATACGAGGATGATAATCAGACGCGGGCTCACCAGCGGGGCTCCATCGTCTGGCCGCTGCGGATGTCACGCTCGGTCCCGCTGAAGAACTGCTCCCGCCGCGCCTGCGCCAGGTCCTTCTGTGCCTGCTCGGACTGGAACCACGTGCCCATCATGGTCATCTGCTGGGACACGAGGCCTCGCAACTTCTGCATCTGCGCAACCTGTTGGGCGGCGATCTGGTGTCCGACCTGCAGCGCCTTCATCTGGCCGTCCGCCGATTCTGACATCGAGCGCAGCGACGACATTGTGCTCTCTTCGCTCGAGAACTGGTCGGCCGTCAGGTTCGCCGCCTTCAGCGCTCCGGCGATCGTGTCACGATTGGTGTCGGACCAATTATGGTAGGTCGTGGAGAAGCTCGCCCCGTCCGGCAGATTGCTCTTCATCTCCGAGAAACTCTGGAAACGCTGCTTCAGCACGTCATCGATATTGCCCATCGAGAAGGCGACGCCCTGTCCTTGCGCGACGACGTCCTGCAGGCTCTTCAGGTCGCTTTCGACCTGGCCCCAGATGTGGTTCGGAAGCTGCGCCGTGTTCTGCAGGAGATTGTTGTAGATGTTGAGCTGGTTCTGGATCTGCTCGGCAAGCTGGGAGATCTGGGTGATCTGGTTGTTCACCTGTTCCGCTGATTTGCCGACCAGCGAGACTAGCTCGGCATTGTTGGCGAGCTGTGTCCACTCGGTCGCCTGCCCGGTGACGCCGCCGGCCTGAGCGGGGACTGGTAGAGTCGTGGAGAGCATAATAGCCGCCATAAAGGTGGCGCACGCCACCTTACTTGGCCGGGAAGAGTGTTTCGGCATGGGCGATCCCCCTTTGCTGGAGCCAAGGACAAGGCCATGTGGCCCCGTGTTCGGAATGCAGGGCGCGGATGCGCTTCAGATCTTCCTTGCCGGATGCCCCGACAAAGGAGAGCGCGACGGGGCCGAGCGCCATGTCGAAGAGTCTGCGGCCCTCGGGCGAGACGACGTAGTATTCGCGCTTTGGAAGCGCCGTCGCGACGATCTCGATCTGCCGTTCGTTGAAGCCGATGCGCTCATAGAACTCTCGCGTGCCGGGCTCGCGGGCAGCTCCATTCGGCAGGCAGATTTTTGTCGGGCAGGATTCCTTCAGTACGTCGATGATGCCCGAGCGCTCCGCATCTGAGATCGACTGGGTGGCGAGCACGACGGCGCAGTTCGCCTTGCGCAGGACCTTCAGCCACTCACGAATCTTGTCGCGGAAAACCGGATGGCCGAGCATCAGCCAGGCCTCGTCGAGGATGATCAGGCTGGGTGCACCGGTCAGACGTTTCTCGATGCGACGGAACAGGTAGGTCAGCACCGGCACGAGATTGCGCTCGCCCATGTTCATCAGTTCCTCGATCTCGAAGCACTGGAACGCACCGAGCGCCAGTCCGTCTTCCTCGGCATCGAGAAGCTGGCCCATCGGACCGTCCACGGTGTAGTGGTGCAGAGCGTCCTTGATCTCGCGCATCTGGACGCCGGATACAAAATCGGAGAGCGACCGGCCGCGCGATTCCGCCATCAGCCCGATCTGCCTGGAGATGGCGTTGCGATAGTCCGGCGTGAGGGTCACACCCTGCAGCGCCACCAGGATCTCGATCCATTCCGACGCCCAGGCGCGGTCGCCATCGGTCGAAAGTTCGGCGAGCGGGCAGAAGGCGAGTCCCCTCCCCTCGCCTTCCGCTGAAGAAGCGAAATCGCCGCCGATCTGGTAGTGATCGCCATTGAGCCCCAGCGTCAGCGGCAGCATTGAGCCGCCCTTGTCGAAGGCGAAGACCTGCGCGTCTGCGTAGCGCCGGAACTGCGCGGCGATCAGTGCCAGCAAGGTGGATTTGCCTGAGCCGGTCGGCCCGAAGATCAGCGTGTGCCCGACATCATTGACATGCAGGTTCAGCCGGAACGGTGTCGAGCCCGAGGCAACCTGCATCAGCGGCGGCGAGCCAGGCGGATAGAAGGGGCAAGGCGCCGTTGGGCTTCCCGACCAGACGCTATTGAGCGGGATAAGATCGGCGAGATTGCGCGTATTGATCAGCGGCTCGCGGATGTTGGCATAGGAAACGCCCGGCAGGCTGCCGAAAAAGGCATCGGTCGCATTCAGCGTTTCGATCCGTGCACCGAAACCTTCCGCCTGGATCAGCCGGCGGACCGCCTCGCACTTCTCCTGGAGGCGAGACTGGTCCTCGTCGAAGAGGACGATCACGGGCGTGTAATAGCCATAGGCGACGAGCTGGGATGAGGCTTCGGCGATCGCGTCCTCGGTCTCGGCCACCATCAACACGGCGTCCTGATCGACTGAGCGCGACTGGGTCTGAAACAGCTGGTCGAAGAAAGGTCTGACTTTCTGCTGCCATTTCTTGCGGGTGCGTTCGAGCCTTGCCCTTGCCTCCTCGGCATCGAGGAAGATGAAACGCGATGACCAGCGATAGGTGAGCGGCATCAGGTCGAGGCTGTTGAGGATCCCCGGCCAGCTCTCGGCCGGCAGGCCATCGATCGCCACGACGCCGAGAAAACGGTTCTCGACGAGCGGTGTCAGCCCGTGCTGCAACTCGGCCGTCACCAGCCAGTCGAGATACATCGGGATGTCCGGAAGACGGACCGGGTGGTTCTCGCCGGTAATGCAAAAGCGGATGAACTGGAAGAGCTCGTCATAGCGAGCGACCCGGAAGCCGCCGCGTTGTTCGGTCTCGCGCGTCATCATCCGGCGGACCGACACGACATTGGCGAGATATTGTTCGACCTCGCGGATCGAGGTCAGAAACGTCTCCAATGCCTTGTCGGCATAGGTGGCGGAGCGGCTGGCTGGATCCGAATAGATATAGCGGGTCAGCCCCGCGCGCCGCGGCTCCGGCGGCCGCCAGGTCAGGATCAGTGCGTGCCGGCTCTCGAAATGCCCCCTCTCCTTCTGGAAATGCGCCCGCCGTTCGGCGTCGATCGCCCGCGTGACCGGATCGGGGAAGTGGCAATCGGTATCGACCGGATAATCATCCGTCGGCACGCGAACCGCCTCGACCTGAATCATCCATCCGGAGCCGAGCCGAGACAGGATCGCGTTGATCTGCCGCGACACCTCGTTGCGTTCGGCGTCGGTCGAGCTCTCGCTGTCCGGTCCGGCGAAATACCAGCCGGCCATCAGCGAACCGTCCTTGAGCAGGATCACGCCGTTGTCGACCAGGCCGGCATAGGGCACGAGATCGGCAAAGGACGGCCCAGAATGGCGAAAGGTTTTGAGGGCAACCATCGAAAACCCTCAGAACTTGCGCCAGGGCGACGACGTCGCGCGATAGAACGCCTTGTAAGAGATGTGGCGGATATAGACCCGTCGCATCAGCGGATCGGCTTTCGCCATCATGCGCAACGCCCCGACTGCAATCAGCCAGATCGCGATGCCGAACAGCGCCGCATACCAGGTCAGCACGACGAAGATCAGGATGACGGCGGCAAGCGCCGTGAGCAGCACGAGCTCGCGGTCGGCACCCATCAGCAGGTTCGGACGCGACAGCGCCCGATGCACACGCGAGCGGGAGAGGTTCGAACCGGCATCAGCCATGCGCCCCCTCCCCTTCCGGGCGATCCATTGGCGTCGGCTCGGTGATGTGAGACGCCGATCGCGCTTCGGCCTCGCCGATGCTGGCGCCGGTCGCGCCGAAGAGGGCGACGATCTGCGTGGCGCCCAACAGAACCCCACCGACGAGGGCGACGTAGCAAAGCCTTCTCGCGAAATCATTCAGTTCGCCACCGAAGATCAGCATGCCGCCGGCGATGGCAACGGCTGCCAGGGCAATAAAGCCGGCGACGGGTCCGGTGATCGATTGCTGGATCTGCTGCAGCGGCGACTCCCATGGCAGGCCGCCGCCGCCCGAGGAGGCCAGTGCCGGTTCTGCGAGGGTTAAAGCGATGGTGGCGAGGCCTAGGGTGGCGAGATTTATCCTTGTCTCATGCGGCATGGCTGTCCTCATCAATCTGGGCGTAGTGTTCGGTCCGGTAGCGGGCATTGCTGAACCCCTCGACATGGATCACGTCCCGGACCCGTCTGCCCTTGCCCGTGCGCTCGATGGAAACGACCAGATCGACGGCCTCGCCGATCACCTCCTGCATCGGCTGCTGGCTCGCTTCCGCCGTCAGCTGCTCCAGCCGGCGGAGTGCTGACATCGCCGTATTGGAATGGATCGTGGTGACGCCTCCGGGATGGCCGGTGTTCCAGGCCTTGAGCAGCGTCAGTGCCGCGCCGTCCCGGACCTCGCCGACGATGATGCGGTCGGGTCTGAGACGCATTGTGCTTTTCAGCAGCCGGGCCATATCGACCGTGTCGGTGGTGTGAAGCGACACGGCATTTTCTGCCGAGCACCGGATCTCGGCGGTGTCTTCCAGGATGACCATGCGATCGTCGGGGGCTGTTGCGACAATCTCGGCGATAACGGCATTGGCAAGCGTCGTCTTTCCCGACCCGGTTCCGCCTGAGATGACGATGTTCATGCGCGAGGCGATCGCGCTTCGCAAAACCGAGGCCTGCGCTTCGGTCATCACCTTCGATGTCACGTAGTCGTCCAGCGGAATGAGCCGCGATGCTCGCCGCCGGATGGTAAACGCTGGCGCCGATACCACGGGCGGCAGCAACCCCTCGAACCTGTGACCACCGATCGGTAGTTCGCCTGAAATGATCGGCCGTTCATCGTCTGCTTCCGATTGCAGCGCATGGGCGACGCTGCCGATGACGATTTCGGCCGTGGCAGCGCTCATGGCGCCGGCCGGGGCGACCCCGTGCCCCAACCGTTCGATGAATAGCTTTCCGTCGGGATTGAGCATGATCTCGACGACCGT
This sequence comes from Rhizobium subbaraonis, assembly GCF_900220975.1. Taxonomy (GTDB): domain Bacteria; phylum Pseudomonadota; class Alphaproteobacteria; order Rhizobiales; family Rhizobiaceae; genus Mycoplana; species Mycoplana subbaraonis. The sequence continues at coordinate 9,535 of NZ_OBQD01000028.1, forward strand.
CGCGTCGTCGAGTGCGATGCAGAGCTGGTCGCCGAGGGCGTCCTGGAGTTTGCGCACGAGGCGGGGATGGGAGCGGAGTTGGGTCACGCGGCGCTCCTGAAGAGGCCGGAACCGTTGCGCACGATTGCCGAGCGGTATCCTGGCGGGCAGACCTGTTCGAAGCTGGCGCGATCAGCCGGCAGACTGCCCGCGACGGCGACGGTGTTCCCGATCGCAACCGGATTGCCGAGGCGGTGCATTGGCCAGCCCGCACGCTTCAGGATCCGTTCAAAACGAAGATCGGTCGCGGTGACGATCTCGCTGTAACCGTTCGCCATCGACCATTCGATGATGCCGGCGAACATGGTGAGCGTGACGTGATGGAGGCTACCTCTCCTCCCCGCTTGAAGCGACGTGTCGACGCAGAAGCGTGAGCTCTCGACCATTGCGGCATGGGGGTCGAGCGAACCGCGCTCCAGCAGTTGCGCGAATGTCTGCTCCAGCATCGTCGGGCCAGATGCAGGCAGCAGGCGCGCGCAGCCGACGACTTTCTGGTCGGTTGAGATCGTCAGAATGTAGGTTGGGTGGAGATCATCGTACTGATCCCGCTCTCCCTGGTCCGTAATCGTGACATCCCATTCCAGGCGGTCGCCAAACACGGCGGCCCTAAGACGGTGCATCTGGTTCAGGTAGTTGCGGTTGCTTGCGTAGTGGTTGGCCGAGACGCTCAGAATCTGCATTGTGATCTCCGCATGAACTGGTCAGGCGAAGGGAAATCATCTCGTGTTGCGTGTGGCTATGTGCAGATTTGCACCCAGTGATTCTACCGAATCGGCGCTATACGTCTCAAACGCCGGTTGGGAACCGGGTTCTAGGATGTTGATAAGAGGTGCAGATCTGCATTTCGCGTTCAGTGGTGCCGGCGGACAAAGCCGGGCTAACATGCGGAAGTCTTTGGATGAATCGATATTCTGTCAGCCCCTCCGGCAGTCCCGTTAACTACTTGTTAACTTTAAATCTCTTGCGACGATGCCGGAATCGCAGGATAGTTTCGCAAATGATGGCGTTCGAGCCATTTTTTCGAAACTGACGACCTCCGGGAAATAGTTCGCAAAATGAGCAATATGCTGCCCAACAGATTTGATATTGAGATTGCCGAGCAAGGGGCGAAGATCTCAAGCGCGTTGCATATGTTGCGCAGCCAGCAGTACCCGCCTGATGCTCGCAAGGGGCTGCGCAAGTTTCAGCTTGCTGAAGTAGCGGACTTCATGGGTGTCACTCAGACGCATCTGAGGCAACTGCACTCTGACGGGAAAGGACCCGAGATTGAGTCCATCGGTGGGCGCCGATACTATACAGCTGACCAGATGCTCGAGCTTCGGGACTATCTTGAGGCAAACAAGAAGTCCGACAAGAGATACTATGTGCCAAGGCGTAAAGAAGGAGAGCCGATGCAGGTTGTATCGGTCGTCAACTTCAAGGGCGGAAGCGGCAAGACCACCACTGCCGCGCATTTGGCGCAATATCTCGCCCTCACCGGCCATCGTGTGCTGGCGATCGATCTTGACCCACAGGCTTCACTCACGTCGCTTTTCGGGATCCAGCCGGAGCTTGACGATACTGCCTCTCTTTATGAGGCTCTTCGATTTGACGACGAGCGGAAGTCAATCGCTGACGTCATCCAGCCGACCAACATTCCTGGACTGGATGTCGTGCCCGCCAACCTGGTTCTGCAGGAATACGAATATGACGTGCCACTGGCGATTTCCTCCAAGAAGGGGGAGGATGGCCGACTGTTCTATATGCGGATCGCCAGCGCTCTGAAGCAGGTGGATGACAAGTACGATGTAGTCGTCATCGATTGCCCTCCTCAACTGGGCTATTTGACGATTACCGCCCTCATGGCTTCGACCGGGATCCTTATCACCATTCATCCTCAGATGCTGGACATCATGTCGATGAGCCAGTTTCTCATGATGCTCGGGGGCATCATGGGGCCGGTTGCGGAGGCCGGGGCCGAGATGCGTGTTCAGTGGTTCCGGTATCTTATCACCCGCTTTGAGCCCACGGATATTCCGCAGGCACAGATGGTCGGGTTCATGCAGTCGATGTTCGCACAGCAAATGCTGAGAAACCACGTTCTTAAGTCCACTGCGATTTCCGACGCGTCCATCAAGAAGCAAACCCTGTACGAGGTTGAGCGGGGTGAATTTGTCCGGGCAACCTATGACAGGGCCATGGAGAGCTTGAATTCTACCAACGCCGAAATCGTGGAACTCATCCATGGGGTTTGGGGGAGGAAATGAGCAGCTTGTCAGCCGTTTTTTTCGCCAATTGTTCTAACTTTGCCAGTCCCTTACCGGCGTTGACGCAAGATTTGGAGTGCGCCTATGTCCCGTAAAAATCCGTTCGCCAGTCTGGATATGGACGCAATCTCGGCGAGCCAGACGCCGACAAAGCCTGGTTATGGCATGACAGGCGCCGCCAAGACGGTTGTTCGCTCCATTGAAGATATGGCCGAGAACACCAAGAAGCTCATGGAAGGTGAGGTGATCGTGGATCTCGATCCGCGATTGATTGACGTGTCCTTCGTGGCCGACCGCCTTTCAGACGACGGGGAAGAATTTCAGGAACTGCTTCAGGCAATCAAGGAATCGGGACAGACGACGCCTATCCTTGTCCGCCCGAGTTCCATGGATGCCAAGCGATACATGGTCGTGTTCGGTCACCGTCGCCTCAGGGTGGCTCGCGAACTCGGAGTTCCGGTCAAGGCGATCGTAAAGAAGCTCGACGATATCACCTCCGCGATCGTGCAGGGACAGGAAAACGCAGCCCGTTCAAACCTGTCTTTCATTGAACGCGCCTACTTCGCTCAGAACCTGATAGCGTCTGGGATGAACAAGGAAACGGTTCGTTCGTCGCTCGCCATCGATGAGGCGATGCTGTCGAAGATGCTTGCTGTCGTCGAGGCCGTGCCAGCGTCAGTCATTCAGGTCTTGGGTGCATCGAAGAAAATTGGGCGCGACCGGTGGCTCAGCCTCCGGCAGTTGCTACTCGCCCCTGCCCTCTCGAAGGTCGCTGTTGAGCACGCAGCTTCGGCCGACTTTCAAAAGCTTCCTGAAGCCGAGCGGTTTGATGAACTTCATGACTACGTGAAGCGATACAAGGCCAAATCGGCTGCGAAAAAGCCCAAAGCCGATACCGCAGCAAAAGACTGGATCTCGTCTGATCGCTCGCTGAATTTCGCGATGACCGCCAAAGCGAAGAAGGTTGCCATCGAGCTCACGAATGTAGAAGCCAAGCCTTTCAGCGAATGGCTGTCTTCTCGCATGGATCGCTTGTACGAGGAGTACAAGGGGTCGCAAAACGAAACCAACGGAGACTAAACCGCAAAAGAAAAAGGCCCCCAAACGGCGAACCGTGGAAGCCTCTCTCGTCATCTCTAGCAGGATCGAGAATCGCATTTCCCGGAATCACAGTCAAGAGTCTTGGCGCCATTTTGGTGAGCGGATTTTCTTTGCCTGAAGAAAGGTGAGAGAAAAATGCAAACGGGAGATGTGACGACGCCCTTTGGGCGGCGGTCGATGTCGCTTGCCCTGGTCAAAAGACAGATGGCGATCAAGGATCCGGATCACAACACGCGCATTGAAAAGTGGAAAGTGTTTCGCGATGTCTGCGAGGCGCGAGAACGCCTTGGAATTCAGGATCGGGCGTTGGCCGTTCTCGATGCCCTCCTGACGTTTTACCCGCACGGGGAGCTCGATTCGAGCAGCGGGCTCGTCGTTTTCCCATCCAATGCGCAGCTATCGGTTCGCGCTCATGGGATCACGGAAAGCACACTCAGACGCCAACTTGCGGCCCTCGTTGAGGCGGGGCTCATCTTGCGTCGCGACAGCCCTAACGGGAAGCGGTACGCCCATCGCAGTCGTGACGGTGAGGTCGAGCAGGCCTACGGCTTCGATCTGACCCCTCTTCTGGCTCGCGCCCATGAACTTGCGCAAATCGCACAGGATGTCGTTGCGGAGCGAACACGGTTCCGTCGGACAAAAGAAGCTCTTACGATCTGCCGGCGAGACGTGCGCAAGCTCATCTCAGCAGCGGTGGAGGAGGGCGCGCCCGGCAACTGGGGGCAGGTAGAAGCGGTCTATGTCGGCATTCTTGCCCGCCTTCCACGCTATCCGGAGAGGGCCCAGATAGACCTCGCACTCGATGAAATGCAGCTGCTTCGGGCAGAGATCCTGAACATCCTGGAAATGCAGCTAGAATCTGAAAATATGCACGGCAATGCCGGCCAGGATGACCGGCACATACAGAATTCAAATACCGAATCTATCTATGAACTTGAACCTAGCTCTGGAAAAGAGCAGGGCGGAAACCCGGAGGATGAACGTCAGGCCAAGAGCGAGGCGAACGGGGGAGCGAAGGCCAAGCCAGAGCCAATAAAGGCCTTCCCACTCGGGATGGTACTTCGGGCCTGCCCGCAGATTGCCGACTATGGTCCCGGCGGACGTATAGAAAACTGGCGCGAGCTCATGAAGGCCGCCGTCGTGGTGCGCTCCATGCTCGGCGTCAGTCCGTCAGCCTACGAGGAGGCGTGCAGCGCGATGGGGCCGGAAAATGCGGCGGTGGCTATGGCCTGCATTCTTGAACGGTCGAACTTTATTACATCTGCCGGTGGCTATCTTCGGGATCTCACCAGGCGCTCGGAACGTGGGGAGTTTTCACTCGGGCCGATGCTTATGGCTCTCATGAAAGTGAATGACCCGGGAAATCGAAGGACTGCTTGACGTCAGTGAGGCGAGACGGGCGAAGGAAATCGGCGCACGGGCTCTCTCGGGGCATGCGACTTGTCAGCCGTTTTTTTTCGCAATTTCCTGTTGCAATACAGGGTTTTACGGGTTTTGAAGGCTAAATTCCGACAGCGGATGGTAAGCCTCTTAGGCTTTGTTGTTTTCTTCCGATTTGCGCCAAAAGTGGACATCGCAACGGACCGTGTAGACGTGAGAGGCCTCATTCAAAGCGCCATTCGACATCGAACTCCAGAGTAAGTCTAGATTTGTCCTGAAAAGTCTGGCGTGCCAGCCGCTGCACGTCGAGTGTCTTCGGCCAACAAATGGCTTCTTATTTCAGACAGTGCGCCGTTCACGGCCTGCATAGATTGCAGGAGCTGCTCCAAATCCGAAAGCGATGACGGAGCTGCTTCAGGTTGGTTCTCTTCACCGCGCGCGGCAGATGGCCTGAAATGCAAAATTACCCCCATTTTCTCCTCCTCCATCGTGACCATTTCTTTTGGGCAGACAGGACAAAGTGCTACGGGAGCACTCTGTCTTTTCACTCGGCGCCTTACACTGTGTTTCGGCATGGAATAAGGGCTCTGACGCAGTTTTGGTGGTCAGAGGTCTATCCGGCGCCAATGACGCGGGCCTGAAGGAGGTCGATTTTCCCTCGGCCGTACATCTGGCGTTTTACAAGCTTGAGCTTGGTAATCTGCCCCTCTGTCTGTCCATTCGACCAAGGCGAACTGATCGCGGCACTCACGGCTGCCCGGTCTTTGGCGACACCGTTGGCGAAGGCCGCGACCAAGCTTGATCGGGCCCGTTCCAGCCATGATTCGAGATCGGCGAGAGATTTCTTGCGGATCATGGCTTGGAAGGCGGCGACGACTTCCCGCGCCTCGACGAGTTGCGGCACGCCGCCTTCAATCGCGGCAACCGTAACGGTCTGAGACTTGGAGAGATCGTCGCGACCGATGGTCATGAGGCGTGCGACAGTCCGTGCCGACGGCGTACGGCTCAAAGCCTCGCAATCCATCTTTTCCGCCTTTCTCCGACGCGTCGCCCACTCGGTGACAACACGAAGGCAGCCCCGGAATCCCTGACGCGTCAGCTCTCGCCACAACTGTGTGCCATTGCGGTGACCGGCGCTCCACTGCGCGTCGAGCCATGGCAGATAAACTTCAAGGGAGCTCTCCCGCACGCGGAACACGTCGGATCGCTGACCACGTAGTACCCGCCTGACAAGGCCGCGACTGTGCCCTGTGCAACGAACGATTTCTTTGATTGCAACACCGGACTTGGCCAAGTCCAAAATGACGGCGTTCGTGTCTTCTCGATGCAGATATCCCTGATATTGGATCCGCTCAGCGGCCGTCAGCAGCTCCGGGTTGATCGTTACCGAGCCGATCGCTGTTCTGATCTGACGCATCGATTTGCGGACGGCGTCGAGGAATGCCCGACTGGCGTTCTCCATCAAATGCCATCGATCGGCCACTTGGGTTGCGTCCGGCAATGCCTTGGCTGCAGCAAGGGCGTAGGCGCCACCGCGATCGCGGGCGACAATACTGATCTGTTGCTGATCCGAAAGCCAGGCCTGAGCGGTTGCCGGCTCTCGGTCCGGCAGAAGTGCGATGGTTTTGCGCCGTTCGAGATCGCAGATGATCGTCCCGTAACGCTGGTTGCGCCGCCATGCCCAGTCATCGATGCCGATCACCGTCGGCGGAACGATACGCGGGGTGCCGCGCCGTCGGACAACACGCAGCAAGGTGTCGTTGCTGACCGGCACCATCAGTCTGCGGGCGATAGTCGCCGCCGGTCGCCCACCCAAAGCAAGCCCGAGATGATGGACGATATGATCAAGCCGCGCAGTACGCCGGGCCCACGGCGCCAGGACATCTGCCTCGAAGCGCTCGGCAAAGATCCTTCGGCAACACAGCACTGCGTCACAGTAGAACCGGCGTGCGGCAATTACCAATCGCACAGACTTTCCCGCTATGGGAAGATCCGTTAGACGTCGATGATAACGACTGTGTATCCGCTCAGATCTTGTTCCACAGCCTGGACAAGGACTGGACATATCCGCCGATCGGACAGCGAGTATTATCGAGTCGTCAGCAGAAGCTGTCTCGTCGATGACAAAGCCTCGGGGCACGAGTGCGGAGGGGCGAAGCGAATGAACCATGGCGCTGATTCCTTTTGCAAAACCAACGCCAGCCGACGCCCAGAATTCATCAAAAGTGAGTCAGAGCCCCGTTTCGATGCCGATTGACAGCTTTTGACTCGAAGCCGCCATTCCAAACGCGCAGAACGAATGACCTCAATGGGGTCGAAACACGAACTTCATCAAAGTAGCTACGTCCGGTTTTGGCGCAGAGCGGACACCATTTCCGCTATCGGCCCTAACCGGCCATTCCAGAACTGACTACACATGTCTGAGAGGGGGTGGTCAGCCGTCTGTCCGCTGCTGGGCAACCACCGTATAGTGCGGACATTAGCACGCTTGCCGCGGCAATTGAAAATCTATCCGGCGAATGACGTTCGGCCACTCCTTCAGAATGGAAGCCTACTGGTGGCTCATGTGCCGGTTTGAAGACAAGGTTGATGCACTACCACATATGTCCTAACAATGATGGCACGCCGCCCATGGATGGCTGTAGCGGTCGATACCTGTCAAAAAGTGGAAGCACCGCCTTGGACGTTGAACCGAGTATCATTCCCGAAGACGAGCCGCAGCGCATTGCTGCGGTAAAGCGTTACGACATACTCGACACGCCGGCGGACGGATCGTTCGACCGGATCACTGCCATCGCCGCCCGCCGTTTCAAGGTGCCGATCTCCATCATCAGCATTGTGGATCACGACCGCATCTGGTTCAAATCGCACCACGGCGTACCGGTGGAGCAGATCGGACGCGATCCGGGGCTGTGCGCCTCCGCCATTCTGTCTGCGGACCCCTACATCCTTACCGACGCCAAGGTCGATCCCCGCTCCCTCGCGAACCCACTGGTTGCGGGGGAGTTCGGGCTCCGGTTCTATGCAGGTGTTCCGCTAAGGACCAGCGATGGCTACAATCTTGGTACGCTGTGCATCATCGACAAGGAAGTCCGTCCAATAACTGAGGGCGAGATTGATGAGCTCAGAGACCTTGCCTCGGTGGTGATGGACCAAATGGAACTGCGCTTATCCGCACGGCAGGCGGTCGCCAAAGCGGAAATCATGGCTCGTGAGATCGACCACCGCGTCAAGAACAGCCTTCAGTTCGTTTCGGCTATGCTGAACATGCAGGGTCGTCTGCCCGATCTTCCGCCTGCCGCCTCGGAGCAGTTGCAGATGGCGGCAAATCGTGTGGGGGCGGTCGCCCGGGTTCACCAGAACTTCTACACCGAAGCTGCCGACGAGATATCCTGCGTGGGTTTCCTGCGTCGGTTGTGCGGCGATCTCTCCCACATCCTCGACAAGCTCGTGAAGGTGGATGGCGATGAAGGAAACGTTCCCACGGAAAGCATCCAGCCAATTGGTCTAATTGTGAATGAGCTCGTCACCAACGCTGCTAAGCACGGCGCGACAGAGATCAACGTTGTCTACGAGTTCAGGGGTGGCGCTCACCAACTCAGCGTCAGGGACGACGGCAACGGCTTGCCTGTTGGCTTCGATCTGGACCACAACTCAGGCGGTCTTGGAATGAAGGTGGTCAAGGCTCTCGCGAACCAACTCGGCGGGCATGTTTCTGCCGCTCCCAACCCTGGTGATGGGGGTTGCTGCTTTACAGTAGTGTTCCCCGACCAGCGGTTCTTAAACTGACTTCGTGTGCTTGCTCCTACAGCCAACTGCTTGCCCTGCCAGAGCTTGGCCTCACTTTTCATAAGCGCGTATCGCACCTGCATCCGACCCCGTTTAAGTCCATGATCGGTGTCACCCGATGGCGGGTTTGGAGTCACGGAGACAACCAAACTATCGGTCCGAGATGAGGTCGAAATAGGTCCTTCATCAACGGGTGGGACTACGTCGGGTTTTGGCGCGAGAGAGACCACCGGCTGTCGCCGATGGTCAAGAGCCTATAGCTCAATTTGCTCCGCAATCCTGAGCGCATCGTCCACCTCAACGCCGAGGTATCGGACCGTGCTTTCCAGCTTCGTGTGACCGAGTAGAATCTGGACAGCTCGGAGGTTACCTGTCTTCTTGTAAATCTGCGCTGCCTTGGTTCGTCTCATGGAGTGGGTGCCATATGCGCTGGCATCGAGCCCGATTGACGCGACCCATCGCTGGACAATCCGAGCATACTGCCTTGTCGAAAGATGCTGCGACCTCTTCCGATTGCTCGGAAACAGATAGCTGCCGCCGTTCCTTCGAACGAAGGGTAGCCACGCCATCAGCGCGGTCTTCGTCTGCTCGGTGACCTCGAACTGCACGGGCCGCTTGGTCTTCTTCTGAATGATGGTCGCCCGATCCCGGATCGAGCTACCTGACCACAAGTCCTCAACCCTCAGCCTGACGAGATCGCACGCGCGAAGCTTGCTGTCGATGGCAAGATTGAAGAGCGCCAGTTCACGGATCGCGCCGCTCATTTCGAGCCGAACGCGGATCGACCACACGTTCTTCGGCTGCAGTGGCCGCTTCTGGCCGACTAGAATTCCCTTGTTCCATGGATATCGATTACGCAGTACGGCGGTGTCCATGCCAAAGCCTCCGCCACACCTCCCACCACGTCGCCTCTCTTCAGGCGGTCGGATCATAGCACGCTTTGTCGCTGTGCGGCCCATTGCAGACATAGAAGAGCGGAGCGGGTTAAGCTATCTCGAACCCAAGATCATCTCGAGCGCGGCATCCTGAGGCAGACCAGCCATCTGTCCGATGCTACCATCTGCCTTCCTGAAGACAATCGCAGGGGTGCCGGAAAAGCCAAGCTCGGTCATCAGGGTGGCATTGTGCTCAAGCTTTTCCGCCATTGCGGGGCTGACCGTTTCCAAAGGGGCGATGCCGCCGTCCTCGTACTTGTGTTCGTTTTCGGCCAATGCCTCCTCAGGAGACTTAGCCTCAAGAATGGCAGCCGCCTTGGCAGGCGAATCCTGTCTGATCACGCCGACCATGACATGCCGCAACTGCACCTTGCCCGCTTCGACCCATGGTCTGGCAGACTTCCAGAATTGGTGGCAGTAGGGACAGTTTGGATCGGTAAACACGTAGACGATCCTTGGCGCGTTTGGGCTTCCGTCCTTCACCCATGTGGATCGCTCAAGCTTTTGCCAGCCCTCTTCCGAGATCGGCGCTTCTACCATCTCCTTGAGTTGGGTCTCCGCCATGTCCTGTCCTGCTGCGTCGACAAGTGTGCCAACGACCACATGTTCGCCATCCGGGGTGAGGTAAAGTGCCAGAGGTTGAGCGCCAGCTTTTGCGGCGAATGCTCTCAGACCGCCTGGCACCTTCATCTCTCCAAGGATTGTCAGTCCCTGCTGCTCGATCGCCTTCAGGATCCGGGGATACTCTTGGGGCTGCGGGACATCCTCGGCTGCGGCGATCTGTGGTGCAGAACCGAACAGCAGCGCTGTGAACAGCATCAGGGTGGGTCTGAGATTGGTGACAATGAAGAGGCGCATTGGAGTTCCTTCAAAAGCTGTCGCTTGACCTGCTCACCTTAAGGCAGCCTTAAGGAGCGGCCCCTGTGCATGTGGCAGCGCCGGTCCTTGCTTCTGTCCGAGTAAGTGTCGCTTTGTTAACGGCGTCCTGAATAGACGTTCACTCGGCGCCGGCACCGCTATGAGGCGCCAGGAGGTCGCCACATTGAGATTGGCCGCCCTCAGCCAATCATCGACGTCCCCCAGTTGCGATAGAGGATGTAGGCTGCGACCACGAAGATCAGCGCGGCAAACAGGCGGTTGAGGATGTTCTTGTAGGCGCTGAGGCGTGTGGCGAGGAGCATTCCGAGCACGCCGCCGATGATGCCACCACCAATGAACTCGGCGGCAAGCCACCAATCCACCAGACCGGAGCTGGCGTAGTTCAAGGCGGTCGCCAGCCCGAACACGCCGACGGAGAGGAGCGAGGTACCGATCGCGTTGATCATCGGCATGCCGGTCGCCAGCATCAGGCCGGGAACGATCAGGAAGCCTCCGCCGATGCCGAAGAAGCCGGATGCCGCGCCCGCGGCCAATGCGACGGCCGCGGTGGCGAGGCACATCCGGAGGTCGACAGGACGGCATTCGATCGCAACTGCCTTCCTGGGCTTGAGCATCAGAGCGCCCACAACCACCATCAGGATGCCGAACAGGAAGATCAGTCGGTCTCCGTCCATCGCCTTGCCGAGGCTTGAGCCGGCAAGCGCGCCAACCACGCCAAGCGCGGAGAAGACGGCCGCGCACCGCCACCAGACATGCCCCTTGATCGCGTGGCTCACAAAGTTGGCAAAGGCGTTCACGGCAACCGCAAGCGCGCCCGTTCCAATGGCAACATGCGGCTGCGTGACGCCGACGACGTAGAGGAGGAGCGGCGTCGCTAGGATCGACCCACCGCCGCCGAGCAGGCCGAGCATGAAGCCGACGATCCCGCCGGAGCCGACTGCCGCAAGAATTGAGGTGGTCACGTCCGTCTGCTCCATACTCGGTCGTGCAAGGTCATGCCCACCAGCATGGCGATGACGAACAGTACCGTCTGGGGGATGCCGATGGGCAGCGACGCGACCGCCGGGCCGGGACAAAAGCCACCGATCCCCCAGCCGAGGCCGAACAGGGCGGATCCGATGATGAGCGGCGGGTCGATCTGCCGATTGGTCGGGACATGGAAGCTGTCGCCCAAGGCCGGGTGTCGCATCCGCTTCATCACCTGAACACCGATGAATGCGACGACGACGGCACCGCCGAGAACAAAGGCAAGACTTGGATCCCACGTGCCGAAGATGTCGAGGAAGCCTTGGACGCGTGCCGGGTTCAGCATCCCGGAGAGGGACAGGCCGAAACCGAAGACGATGCCTGATGCGAGCGCGGCAGCGAACTGGTAGATATTCCGGTTCATGATCCAAGACCTCGCAGAAGGGTAACGGCAACCACGCCGGCTGTCAGGAAGGTGGCGACAGCCACGATCGAGCGCGGCGACAGGCGGGCCAGCCCGAGGACGCCATGCCCGCTGGTGCAGCCGGATCCCATCCGCGAGCCGAATCCTACCAGCAACCCGGCGACGATGATCAGCGGCCAGCCTGCAGTGATCTCGACCTCTGGCCAACCATCGAACATGACAAGGTAGGCCAATGGCCCGAGCAGCAGGCCGAGCACGAAGGCCAGGTTGGTGGTCAGGCCGACACCCTGGGCAAGACGGCCGACGATGCCGCTGATCCCGGCGATCCGGCCGTTGAGGAGCAGCAGCATGACCGCTGACAGGCCGATCAGCATGCCGCCGGTCAATGATGGGAGATACTGGCTCATGTGTGGTCCTTCACGCAGAAGATGTCATAGAGGGCGGCGACCAGCTGGGCCGCCTTCTCCTCGGTCAGGGAATAGAAGATCTGCTTGCCGTCCCGCCGTGTCTCGACGATGCCGGAGCCACGCAGCACCGTGAGGTGCTGTGACAAATGTGGCTGATGCAGATCGAGCTTCTCTTCAAGCTCGCCGACCGAGTATTCTCCCTCCACCAGCGTGCAGACGATCATCAGCCGCGCCGGATGGGACAGCGTCTTGAGGAGGTTTGCCACCTCTTCGGCGCGGCTCGCCATTTCGACCGGGGAAAGCCCTGCCTTCAACATTGCCTTCAGGTCGGTGCTCATTCCCATGCCGCCCCCTGCAATGCATCGAGCGGGAACTTGAGGTAGCGCTTGCCGTTGGCTTCCGGCTCCGGCAGACGCCCGCCGCGGATGTTCACCTGCAGGGCATGCAGGATGAGCTTTGGCATAGGCAGCGTCTTGTCACGCTTGGTTCTGAGAGCGACGAACTCCTCCTCGCTCACGCCGGCAAGATGCGGGTTGGATTTCTTCTGCTCGGCCACGGTGCTTTCCCACCGAGGCGCCCGATCATCCGGCTGATAGTCGTGGCCCGTGAAGATCCGGGTCTCGTCCGGGAGCGCGAGGATGTCCTGTATCGACCTCCACAGCACCCGTGCATCACCACCGGGGAAGTCGGCACGCGCCGTGCCGCTGTCGGGCATGAACAGCGTGTCGTGGACGAAGGCTGCGTCGCCGATCACATAGGTGATGGAGGCGAGCGTATGTCCGGGCGAGAACATCACCTTCGCATCGATAGACCCGACCTTGAACGTATCGCCGTGGGCGAACAGTTGGTCCCATTGCGATCCGTCGGTGGCAAGCTCGGGCCAGTTGTAGATACCCTTCCACAGCTTCTGCACGTCCACGACGCGCTCGCCGATGGCGGTGCGCGCGCCGGTCTTCTCCTTCAGGTACTGGGCGGCCGAGAAGTGGTCGGCATGCGGATGGGTGTCCAGGATCCACTCGACCGTCAGTCCTTGGGCGCGGACGTAGTCGAGGATGGCGTCGGCATTGAGCGTCGCCGTCGCACCTGCCTTCTCATCGAAGTCGAGAACCGGGTCGACAATGGCGCACTTGCCCGTCTCCGGATCGGAGACGACATACTGGACGCTCCAGGTGCGCTTGTCGAAGAAGCCCTTGACCTGCGGTCGGCGGGGGGCCTGCTTCTCCAGCCAGGCTGCAGCGCCCCTTGTGTCGAAGCCGCGTTCACGTCCGAAGTCCATGACCTGGTCGGCACGCAGGCGGCCGTCGAGGACCTCTCCGATCACATAGAGGTTCAGCGACCGGGTGCCGGTCTTGCAATGGGCGAAGACGGGGCCCTTAGATTCATCGATCGCGCGCTGGAAGGCGCGCACGTCCGCCTCGGTGATGGTGGCTCCGGTGACTGGAATGAACGCATAGGACAGGTTGCAGTGCTTTGCTTCCTGCGCTTCGGCTTCGGTTCCCGGCTGTCCGGGCTCCTCGCCATCCGGGCGATTATTGATAAGTGTCTTGAACCCGTTCGCGCGCAGCGAACGGATGTCTTCGACGCTTGGCTGAGACGAGACCGAAAGCTTCTCGGATACACTGGTGACAGGCATAACTAGCTCCGCGTAAATATCGTTATACGTTCTAATATATTATATAGTGAGTCACCTTCAAGGCCGGTCACGGAACTTTGTGCTTCCCCTGGGGTTCCCGCGCAAAGGAGATCAAAACCATGGCCACGACAGCGAACCGGGTCAGCGCCCAGACATCCGACGAGATCAACAACCGCCTTCGCTGGCAGATGGAAGAGAGGCTCGCCTACTACGAAGCCCACCCCGACCAGATCGCAGCGAGGCTCGCGGAACTTGATCGGGAGTGGGACATCGAGCGGACGCTCGAAGCAAATGCCTCCTCTTTGGCATTCACAGGGACCATTTTGGCGGCGACAGTAGACAAACGATGGCTGCATTGCCGGCAATCGTAACCGGCTTCCTGTTCCAGCACGCCATCCAAGGCTGGTGTCCGCCCCTGCCGGTATTGCGCCGCATGGGGTTTCGGACGGCGGAGGAAATCAACCAGGAGCGATATGCGTTGAAAGCGCTCAGAGGTGACTTCGACGCCAAGGGCGGCAACAGGCTCGATGCTGCGCTACGAGCCGTCGGGGTCAGACGGGGTCCATAAGCGCAACAGGACAGGGCCAGCCGCCAAGGGCTCAGATCGGAAACGACGCCTTCGCAACAAACCAGCGAGCACCTCTCTCGAAGGTCAGGCTTCCGCCTAGACGGGCGAGCGCCATCTGGACGATCGACAATCCAAGCCCGCTACCATGACCATGCGCCTTTGATCCCCGGAAGAAGCGTTCCGTGACGCGCTTTTCGTCCTCCTGCTTAATTCCCGGTCCCTGGTCCAGGATTTCAACGCAGACTTCGTTTGTCCTCGCCAGGACGCGGCACCTGACTTCGCCGGCCTTTGGGGAATGCTGGATGGCATTTTCAAGCAGATTGCGGAGGACCAGACGAACAAGGATCCTGTCGCCCCGGATGACGGTGGGTGGCTGAGCCTGGTCTGAAAGTTCCATCGCCACATGGACGTCGTTCGCTGCGAGCTGGTTCTCCAACTCCCAGGCCACTTCCCCGACAAGGACTGCGATATCGACCTCCTCATCGCTCGTGACGTCCTGCGACGCATCTACGGCGGCAAGATCGATAAGCTGCCTGACCATCCGGCTGGTTCGGTCGACGCTGGTGGAGATGCGAGACAGCGCGTCACGCTGGACGCTCGGTTCGTCGGTTCGAAGGGCCACCTGCGCCTGGGTCTTGAGACCTGCGAGCGGCGTCTTCAGTTCATGCGCTGCATAGGCGGTGAAGCTCCGTTCGCGGTCGCGCGCTTCAGCCACGCGACCGAACAGGCTGTTCAGCGCCCGGATGACCGGCCGAACCTCCCGCGGAACCGATCCCGCATCCACCGGGTGGAGTTCGGATGCAGAACGGCCGGCAAGCCCTTCGGCAATACGCGTCAGTGGAGCAAGGCCACGCCCGACGCTCAACCAGATCAACGCTGCCAGGACGGGGAGAATGACGATCCCGGGGAGAAGCAGTCCCTTGATGACGTCGCCGATCAGCCGGTCTCGGATCTCAAGACTGTCACCGACCAGCACACGGACGCCAAGCGTGGGATTGACGACGGCGTAGACCCGCCACCGTTCTCCTTCGATCTCCGTTTCTTCGAAGCCATCTGTATGGCTCGCCAGCGAGGTTGCAGGCGCGCTTTCAGAGCGGCTGACGAGGCTGCCCTGAAGCGACCAGATCTGGCAGGAAAGTTGACGGCTATAGCCGCCGCCGGCTTCCTTAAATGGCGGAGGGGGAGTATCGGCAGTTGCCGCATTGGCTGCCGCGGAGGGATCGATCTGGTGATCCGTGATCAGCGAACTCACCATGCGTGCCGCTTCCATCAGGCGCGCGTCCAGTACGCGCTCGACTTCGGCTTGCGTGCTCGCATAGATCCAGGCGGCAGCGAAGAGCCACACCGCGCCGGTCGTGGCAATCAGGATTGCAAACAGCCGGATCCGTATGGAGTTCATTGTGCCGCCCTCAATCGATAGCCTGCGCCCCGAACGGTCTCGATGAAGCTCGCGCCCAGCTTGGATCGGAGCTTGTGGACGTGAACTTCCACCGTATTGCTCTCGATCTCCTCCTGCCATCCATAAAGCTTCTCCTCGAGATTAGACCGGGACAGGATGACGCCGGGCGTCTCCATCAGCGCCTGCAGGATGACGAACTCCCGCCGCGAGAGGGAGATCGCCATGCCGTCACGCGATGCGGACATGCGCGCCGGGTCGAGGCTCACGTCCTTCCATTCGAGAAGCCCTGTGGCCCTGCCGTGTCCACGACGGACGATGGCACGGAGCCGGGCAGCGACCTCGTCGAGATCGAAAGGTTTTCCGAGATAGTCGTCGGCTCCCGAGTCCAGCCCTGCTATTCGATCGGCAACTTCGTCCTTCGCAGTCAGCAGGAGAACAGGGGTGCGGTCGCCGGACCGTCGCATCCTTGCCAGTACATCGAGGCCAGTTCCGTCCGGGAGCATCAGGTCCAGGATGACGGCATCAAATCTGTCGGCCTCGATCGCAGCGTCGGCATCGGCAACCGATGTCACGGCGTCGACCGTGAAGCCGCACATCTGCAGCCCGACCTTCAGGCCGTCCAACAGGATCTCGTCATCTTCCACGACCAGCAGGCGCATCACATCCTCATCTGACTTCGCGTCCTCCCTGCGCCGGCTACCTTAAGGCTGCCTTAAGGTTGGGAGGAGAGACCGCCGCTCCAACCCAAGCAACGGAGCGGACCTTGCGTTTCTTCCTGTCGGTTTCATCTTTCATCGTGGCCTTAGCCGTCTCGGCGGTGGCGTCAGCTATCGAACCGCCGCTTCCAATGGATCAGGCCTTTCGCATGGAGGCAGGACGCGACGGTCCTGACATCGCATTAAGATGGCAGCTTGAAGACGGCTACTATCTCTACCGAGAATACCTCAGTGTGAAAGACGCCGACGGCAGACCTCTCGAAATGACAACCCCGCCGGGCGTCATCAAGGAGGATCCCGGATACGGAAGCACCGAGGTTTATTATGGGACGGCTACGGCAACGATCGCCGGACCGGTCACTGGTTTCGTCAAGGTCACCTACCAGGGCTGCCAGGATGGCGGTCTCTGCTATCCTCCGACCACGGTCGATCTCGACCCTGCTGCGTTGACGCCTGTAGCCAGCAAAAAACCGGCTGGTCTTCAGACTGCGCTTCAGTCACAGGCAGCCTTTCCTCTGGTGTCCAAAGCCGCGCCGGAACCCGCCGACACGGCTGCAATCCGTATCTCTGACCAGTCCTCCAACGGACTCGTGGGATCTCTGCTCGATCGCGGTGGAGTGCTGTTGCTGGTCGCCGGCTTCATGGGGCTCGGCGTCCTGCTGGCCTTCACGCCATGCGTGTTTCCCATGTACCCTATCCTCGCCGCGACCCTTTCGAGGGAGGGCGAGAGCCTGTCGGCTGGACGTGGATTTGTATTGTCGTCAACCTACGTCCTTTCTTTGGCGGCTGCCTTCAGTCTCTTCGGCGTGGTCGCTGCATGGTGGGGTCAGAGCTTCCAGATCGCGCTCCAGTCTTCCGCTGCCACACTCGTCGTTGCAGCCATCTTCGTGGCTCTGGCACTTTCAAGCTTCGGGATATTCGAACTCCAGCTTCCCTCCTTTCTCAGGAACCGGCTCGCCCCACGCCGCGATTCGGGAGGTTCACTGGCGTCTTCGGCAGCGCTCGGATTCTCATCCGCTCTGGTGATCGGACCTTGCGTTACGGCTCCGCTCGCCGGCGCGCTTCTCTACATTGCGCAGACCGGAGACGTCGTCCTCGGCGCGACGGCCTTGTTCGCGCTCGGCATCGGCAAGGGCATCCCCTTGATCCTGATGGGGACCTTCGGGTCGGGCCTGCTTCCGCGTGCAGGACAATGGATGGAACGGGTCCGGCAGGTCTTCGGCTTCCTGTTCCTCGCCACCGCGGTCTGGCTCGTGGACCGTCTGCTGCCTGCCGGAACTGGTCTTCTGTTGTGGTCTATCCTGGCGATCACCTTCGGGGTTTTCATCGGAGCCTTCGATCAGATGAGACCTGAGGCCGGCAGCGCTGCACGATTTGCCAAATCTGCTGGCATGTTGGCCGCTCTCTACGGCGTCATGCTAGCGATTGGCGGCCTTTCGGGCGCAACCGATCCTCTGAAGCCTCTCGCGCCCATCACTGTCGCGCGCTCCGGAGACGCAACACCAACGAAAGCGATTGACAAGGATTCCTTCCAGTTCGCTGCCTCCTCCTCCGAACTGTCCTCGCTGCTGGCAGCCGACGCGGGAGACACCCCCTCGCTTGTCTACTTCACGGCCGACTGGTGCGTCACCTGCCGGGTGATCGAGCGATCCGTTTTTCCGGACCCGACGGTGGTGAACGCGCTGGACGGCATCCGCCTGATCTCGGTGGATCTCAGTGAGATCACCGAGGCCAACCAGTCGCTGATGAAGGACCTTCAGGTCGTCGGGCCCCCGACAATGCTGTTCCTCGACGGCAACAACGATGAGATTGCCGACAGCAGGCTGGTGGGAGAGATCAGTGCAGACACCGTTACGACGTCTGCATCAGCAGCCAAGAGCGCCCTTCGATGAACGCCGTCTCCTTCGGTCCCTTCGCGTTCGACGCCGAGCGCTTCGCTGCCATCGTGGGCATGGTCGTGTTTCTCGCTGCAGCGTCCGTTCTTGCCCACCGGGTCGACGACAGGCTCGGACGCTGGTCGTCTTGGACGGCTCTGGTCGGACTGGCGGCGGCGCGCCTGGGGCATGTTCTGCAGCATGCCGGGAGCTTCGCTTCGGAGCCTTGGCGGATCCTTGCGGTGTGGCAAGGCGGGTTCTCCTGGAGCGGAGGGGCCGCAGGCGTCGCCGTGGTGCTGGTCCTGCTGTTCCTGAAGAGCCGAAAGCTTGTCGGATGGGCCGTGGCTAGCCTTGCCGCTGGCATGGTTGCGACAGCGGCGACGCTGGCGTTGACCTATTCTGACCCGCAGCTAGCGCCCGTCACCTCCAGCTTCCGGACACTTGATGGTGCCGAAAGAGGGATCGGTGCCAACGGTCGTCCTACGGTTCTGAACCTGTGGGCGACGTGGTGCCCGCCTTGCCGCCGCGAACTGCCGATGATGGCGGAACTCGCTGCCAACATGGCCGATGTCGACTTCGTCTTTGCAAACCAGGGCGAGCAGGCGGCCAAGATCGCTGACTACCTCCGGAGTGCGAACCTCGATCTGCCGCAGGCGGTGCTCGATCCGCAGCTTCTGCTCAGCCGCCACTATTCGGCGGTCGGTCTGCCCGCAACACTCTTCTTAGCAGCCGACGGCACGCTGGCCGGCTCTCACCTCGGCGAGATTTCCCGCGAGGTTCTCGCGCAGAAGATCCAGGAACTCAAATCTGAAGAAGGAATATCCGAATGATCCCTGCCCGAGCGGCCGATCTGTGGCGACCGTTGACCGCCTCGCTTTTCGTCATGGGGTTGTCGGCCTGCGCGCAGACCGCCGCGGAGCCCGCAAAGGTCGAAGCCCCGAAAGCGGACCCGTCGTTGGCCAGTATGTATGCGCCGATCAAGGATGGAGACGAAACCATCCCCGGCGTCGACGTCTCCAAGATGGATCCGAAGAATGTCCGCCAGGTTGTGGACTACAAGACCGGCTATCCGGCAGGCACTATCGTGGTCGATCCCCACTCCCGTTTTCTTTACCTCGTCATGGAGGGTGGCAAGGCGATGCGCTACGGCGTCGGCGTCGCCAAGGCCGGCATGGAATTCGAGGGCGAGGCCGATATCGCCCGTAAGGCGCAGTGGCCGGGCTGGGTGCCCACCCAGAACATGATCAAGCGCAATCCGGAGCGCTACGGCCCTTTAGCATCGGGCCTGGAGGGTGGCATCAAGAACCCTCTGGGAGCACGTGCCCTGTACCTCTACCAGGGCGGCAAGGACACGCTCTATCGAATCCACGGGACCAATGAACCCTGGAGCATCGGCAAGTCGGTCTCGTCCGGCTGCATCCGGCTGCTGAACCACGACATCATCGACCTGCATCGCCGCGTGCCGAAGGGCTCCAAGGTCGTCGTGCTCGGACCTGAAGAATCGCGAAAAGGAGAAGTATGAATGATTACCCGCAGAAACCTGCTCGCCGTCACCGCGGGCACTGCCGCAGTGGCTGCCGTCCTCCCGCGCCTGGCGTTCGGCCAGGAGATCACCGAAAAGACCGTCTTCCATGATCCGGACGCACCAGTTCTCGGCAATCCCAAAGGGGACGTCACGGTCGTCGAATTCTTCGATTACCAGTGCCCCTACTGCAAGAAGATCCATCCCATGCTCGAGAAGGTCGTTCGCGAGGACGGCAATGTCCGGCTGGTGCTGAAGGACTGGCCCGTCTTCGGCGGTGCCTCGATCTTTGCTGCCCAGGCAGTTCTCGGAGCCGCCCAGATCGGCAAGTACGAGCCTGCAATGGAGGCGCTGATGAAGACGACGGGCAAACTGACTGAAGAAGCCGTGGAGAAGGCGCTCACGAGCACCGGCCTCACGATGAAGGAAATTGCTGCCGCCGTGAACAAGCACAGCACCAAGATCTCGGGGCTGCTCGACCGCAACTACAGCCAGGCGCTCGCCTTCAACTTCGCAGGTACGCCTTCCTTCGTCATCGGCCGGACCACGTTCGCAGGTGTGCTGGATGAGAAGGGGCTGAAGAAGGCGATCGCAGAGGCCCGCGCGGCCTGAGCGGGTGGCTCCACGGCGCACTGGCCTCCGCCATTCGTCACTTAAGGTTGCCCTAAGGCGGGCAGGCTTGGAAGCAGCCCGCGAGATTAACAGAGAGTACCGACATGGCCTATGACAGTCAGACTGAAGAGAGAACGAGCAGCTCAAATGGACGGTGGGTGGGTGCAGGCTTGCCAAGGCGCTCCTTCATCCTTGGTGTAGGGGCGATCGCCGTCTCTGGCTGTGTATCGACCCAACCGCCGCCCGTCGTGACGATCGCCGAACCTCCGCCAGCGCCTGCGCCGGTGGTGCCGCCGATGTACTATGCAATGCCCAATGAGAGGTTTCCGATCCCGGAGGTCGACATCAGCCAGCTACCGCCGCAGTTCTGGCGAACCGAGGTGGACTATCCGACGAACGAGAAGCCAGGCACCCTCGTCGTCGATACGCCAGCCAAATATCTCTACCACGTTAAGGCAGGTGGCCGCGCGACCCGCTATGGAATCGGAGTAGGACGGGAGGGGTTCGCCTGGGCTGGGGAGGCCATAATGGCTTACAGGCGGGAATGGCCGCGCTGGACACCGCCTGATTCAATGGTTGCGCGGCAGCCAGGGCTGGAGCCCTACAGCATTGCAAATGGAGGCATGGATCCCGGACTCAAAAATCCACTCGGTGCTCGCGCCCTCTATATCCATGAAAACGGGAAGGACACGCTGTATCGGATACACGGCACGCCTGAGGCGTTCAGCATCGGGAAGGCCGTTTCCTCAGGTTGCATTCGGCTCATCAATCAGGATGTGATCCATCTTCACGACGAGGCAAGAGATGGCAGCCGCATCGTCGTCATTCCCGACCCGGCGATGAGCCATCTGCTTGTGGGATGAACTTCAGGTTGACCCGCGTGTCACATCACCAGCGGGTCAACCTGTGATCCTGGGGCAGGAATCGCCGCGTTCGGCTCGCTTTAGAAATTGCCGCAACGCAGCCGTATGCGCTGGACTGCAATGTCCGCTTCTCTAATCGGGCATTTGGGTCAAGCTCTTTCTGATGGTCGTTGGCCTAATCGTTCACGCGGGTCACGCTTCTCTTCGCAGTCTGTTGGCCCCTCGCGTTTGGAGCCGCTGCACGCATGCATGGGATCAGGGTCTGGAGAGCCTCGCTGTTGGGCGCGCTCGAAGCGCAGCAGTCATTATCGGCTTCATCCATCCCGTCGTCCGCATGGGACGATCCGGCCAGGATCGGTTTGTTGGGCTCGCTTAGATCATGCAGCAGCCTCCGATCCGAACCGGAACTCTGTGCCATCGCGCCACATACGATGCAGTACGACGGCAATCTTGCGGGCGACAGCAACGATGGCTCGCCGCCGCCCCTTGGTCTTCATCAACCGCACACCCCAAGCTTTCAAGCTGCTCCACGCAATCGATCGCATAAGCATCGCGTTGGCGGCAGCGTAGAGCGTCGCACGTACGTCCGCGTCCCCGGCATGAGAGATTCGGCCGGGATTGTCCTTTTCCCCAGATTGAAAGCGCCGCGGCGTTAGCCCGAAGTGTGCACCCACGGTACGCGAACTCTTGAAGCGAGTGGGATCGTCAACAGCAGCCTTGAAGCTCAGTGCTGTGATCTCACCGACACCTGGTATGCCCATGAAACGGGTGCAAATAGCATCTTCGCGGGCTGCCCTGCGTACGCGCCGGTCGAGTTCGAGAAAAGTCTCAAACAGCACCGAAACCTGGCTCACAATCGCAGTCTCGACCAGTAGATGTGCAACCGCACTCGCGACATCAAATTGAGCAGGCTCATGTGAATTCAGGACTTGAAGCGCGTCCTCTGGGTGTCCTCCCGCCGCACGAAAAAGCTCAAATGCCGCAGCAAGGAAAGAGGCGTGCCGAGCATAGGGGACGCCTGAACCTACAGCCACTCCAGTTTGGGAAACCCGTTGTATAATTCTGTTCTGTAACTCGCTCATGCAACGTTCTTTGCTAACTCGCGCCTCTCTTCGCGGCCAACTCCCTGATCGGGGAGGTCTATCTCATGTCGGTTTCGGCCAAGCCGCTTGGCGCGGTAGAGGGCAACATCGGCTCGTTTCAAGACGGTCGAAAACTGTTCGCGATGTCGGAAAACAGTAATGCCGATGCTGACCGTGAAGTGGGTTTCAGGTGCGAATGCAAACTTATGGTGTTCGAGCCGCGCGGCCACTTCATGCGCAATCTCGCGAGCCTGGGCAAGCTCGATTTCCGGCAAGAGCACCGCGAATTCTTCACCGCCGAAGCGACCGCAGAGGGATCGAGATGGAACCACTTCAAGCAAGAGGTTGCCGAAGGTCGATATGACCATGTCTCCAGCCGCATGACCGAAGGTGTCGTTCACGGTTTTGAAGCGGTCAAGATCCGCCAGCAAGAAACAGCCCTGTCGCCAAGAGCCATCGATGGCTTCACCATGAGTTGCGGCCTCTATGAAGGCATCGCGTCCGAGCAGTCCTGAAAGACTGTCGCGAAATGCACGATCAAGACGAGTTCCGTAAACTTCGCTGACGACGAGAGCGAGCAGACCAACGCCGAGCGACAGAGACAATATGGCGCCTGCCGTTTGTGAGTAGAGGGCATATTGACTGTAGATGTAGGTTTGGGTGCTGGTTCCGGTTGTCAGCTGATAGGCCAGCCAACTCTTGATCAGGAACTGGATTCCCGACAGGGCAAATATTGCAGAAACAGCCAAGTCCAGCGACCGCCGACGGCGTCCGGCTATGATCGCTATCGCTGAGGCAAAGCTCAACACTGCAAAGCTGAGCTGGTAGCCGATTGCATGCAAAGCTCCGTCGCGGGGAGCTTCGAGCAGTACAAATTGATGGAACAGTATCGATGTGAAACTGAAGACAAGAGTAGGCATACGCGCTCGCGCGACATGATAATGTTGCCAGACCCCAATAAAGATGCACGAAAGCGCGGTGAGCAAAAACCCATAAGAAAGGCTGGATACAAGCTTAGCGGGAAGGGTTTCCGCAAAGGATTCAGCCAAAGGGGTCAAGGCCGCTGCCACGAAACCCGCAGCGCACCAATAGCCCAGCTTGAAACCGTTTTGCCGGGAGAATCCGACAAAGGAAGCGGCAAACAGCACGCCTATCGATACATTGATGAGCAGCAGAAAACCGGCATCTGGCACGACATGACCCCAGCGTCAAAGACGATAAAACGGCAAGATCGATTCTTACCCTGCCGAGTATTGCAATTGAGTAAACTCAGTAATTGCCAGCGAAGATCTAGCAAGTGTCAAATCTAACTGTTCAAGTGTGAACATCTGATCTTTCATGCGTGTATAGAATTTTTTCTGTCGCGCACTGAAACACTCATCTGGATGTCTTGATGAGGCCATAGGTTTAAGTTGCAGCTTAACGAAGCGATCAACCGGGAGCCCACAGCAGACGCGGCCTTCACATGCCACCAGCAGCGAGCTCCCAGACCCGCGGTCGGTACTTGCGTCCGAAGGCTTCAGGAGGCTAACAACACCCACGTTTATTTCACCCGCAGGACAGGCACCAAATGAGATGGTAGTTCATATGCGGGTCGGGCTTCGATCGTTTTCGATTTCGGCCTGACAAAGGGTGCTCCCATGAGATGAAGCCACAGACGCTCCAGCATGTAGCCATGCGCAGGTATGGGCTCGCATGCGAAATTCCGCAGATGTATCAGCGCTTCCCGCGGAATACTGTAAGCGCATGTGTTGCGTGCGGCGAAGATAGCCCCGTACGAAAAGACCCCCACGGCATGTGCTTCTGCAGCCTGTGCCAAGGCTTCCAGCTTGCACCGCCGAAATACATGCGCCGCTATGTTGAACTGCTCCGGAGCACCACCGTTGATCATGGTATAGACCAAGCCCATCCCTCGGGCGCCCTTGTCGAAAAACTCCAGCGGCCCCCAGTTGGTAAGCGAGTAGAGCTCGGGCCTCACGAGGAGTCGACCATCCAACGATGCTCTGGCGACGGACAGCAAATCTCGCGGCGGGACGTCCCGTTCTTCCTTCCAGCACCAGGAGAGCGCCTGGACATCATCCCAATCACGCCACGCCGCCAGCAGCTTTAGAAAATCGGGGCTGTGCAGGAACGGGTCAGCTTGGCTGTAGACTGTATAATCTTCGGTGTTTTCCCAAGATGTCATCATGTGATGGATGTACGTCTCGGACTCACGACCGATATTCGGTCGATTAACAACCTCAGCTCGCTCCAAGATTTCTTCTGATGTGATCTCGTCCCCCTTATTGTAGACAATCACCTTGAAATCAACGGGTATGTCCAAGATCCAGCTTATATCTTCTTTGTAACGCGCAAGGACGACTTTGTTCACAGCTTTCAGCCTCAATTTATTTTCGCTTATGCGAATATCGGAGTTAGCTTGTTCCGAGCTGGATTCGTTCTATGCTTCCTCGGTATAAATCGTCCGTCAGAAAGATCTAACTGTTCGTGTTTTTACGTGGGATCGCGTCTGTCGGGCAAGTGCTACACTGATGCAAGCGGGTGCAGCTCCTCGATATCCTCGCCTTATGTTATAGGCTATGAGAACTGTTGCGCGGTTAGGCTGCGTGTGCGAACTTGTCATACGGTAGATGAAGCTGCCTATCTCACGCTTTGGCCCATGACGGGAGGAGATAATGCACGCATCCAGCTCCGGTTTATCAGCACAGCAATCTGCTGCGTCTGACTACGACGCCGTTCCTGTAGGATTGTGCGTTCTCAGTCGCGACTTGCGATTTCTGCGCGTAAACGAAACCATGGCTATGTTCAACGGTTATGCGCCGGAAGAGCACATAGGGCGAACAGTCTCCGAGATCGTTCCAGATATGGAGGACGTCGCGCGCGGCCTGATGAAGAAAATTACAGACACTGGCGAAACAATTGGCCCGTTCGAGGTCGCTGGCAAAACTCCCGCAGAGCCGGGAGAGCAGCGTTTCTGGATGGAATTCTGGTCCCCAGTCACGGACGTGCAGGGGCATATTGTCGGCGCAAGTGTGGCTGCCGTTGAGATTACGGAGCGCAAACGGCTTGCGCGCGAAAAGGATCAGGCGCTCAGGGTGACGGAGCGAAGATTGCAGCAGCAGACTGCAATTGCTGAAATCGGACAACTGGCTCTTCAAGACACCGCGCTCCAGATCGTTCTCAACAGAATAGTTGAGGCAGCGGCGATAGCGCTTGATGTCCCACTGACCAAGGTGCTGGCGTTTGAAGATACTGCAGATCAACTCAAGCTGGTCGCGGGAGTTGGATGGGCAGAAGGACTTGTTGGCGTAGCGAGTGTCGGTATCGAGCGTGAATCCCAAGCTGGCTACCCGCTGCTTTCGGGGGAGCTGATTATCGTTGACGAGCTGGCGCTCGAAGAACGGTTTTCCGGGCCGCCTCTGCTAAAGGAGCATGGGGTGGTCAGCGGTATGAGCGTCACCATAGCCGGACCAGAAGGGCGGCCCTACGGCGTGATCGGGATCCACGCCACAGACCGAAGAGCCTTTGACAGAGGCGACCGAGACTTCCTGCTCTCGCTTGCCGCCATCATCTCCAATGCCGTGCGCAAAGAAGCGGCCAAAACTCAAAGCACTCTGCTAATTCGGGAAATGTCGCACCGCGCAGGTAACATGCTGCAACTAGTAAGTTCGATAGCCGCCCAAACTTTTCGCCAAGCAAAGGACCCTGATGAGGCCCGGGAGGCTTTTAATCAGCGCCTGGCATCTCTTGCTCGCGCCAATCATGCAATCGCGCAGCAGGGCTGGAGCGACACTCGCTTCCAGAAAGTTGCTGAAGATACGCTCTCGCCGGTAGCGGCCAGAATCCGGATGGAAGGACGTGATATACAGCTTCCTGCTGAGCTTTGTTTTGACCGTATCCATCCGGCGTAGACCGCAGGGGTTATGATTTCGGCTCGTCCGTCATGATGCGTTCGATCTTTTCCTGATCGCATTGCTCGTCGACAAGGAACTGCCTTACACCCCCGTCCCAGGTGCGGATATCGGCGAGGAACTCCTTCATGCTCTCGACGCCCCGGTTGGTGAATGTAGTGATGCCCTCTTCGGTGCCGTCATGGGCATGGATGATCTCGCCGTAATCGATGTTGTCCGAGTTGCTGGCGATTTGCTGGAGAAGTTCAATGTTCTCACCGATCAGCGTGGCGACATAGTCGATCGTGTAGACATGCGTCGGGCGCGCCATCAGGCCGCCACCTGCCGGGCGCTTCCGGCGGACCAATTCCACGGCAATAGTTCCGGCAGCCTTGATACTGGAAGGCTGGGCATGCGGGCGAGCACGTCCGCCAGCCAGGCCTGCGGATCGATATCGTTCATCTTTGCCGAGACGATCAGGGAATACATGAAGGCAGCACGTTCGCCTCCGCGCTGGGAACCGGCGAATAGCCACGCCTTTCTTCCCAGAGCAATACCGCGCAGGGCGCGTTCGGCGGCATTGTTCGAAAGGCAAAGCCTGCCGTCGTCGAGGAACCGGGTGAAGGCTTCCCAACGTCCGTCCTTCTCGAACATGTAGTTGATCGCCTTGGCGACGGGATTGTGCTTCGACATCTGGGCACGCTGGGCCGTGAGCCAATCGTGCAGCTCCTCGACGAGTGGACGAGCATGTTGCTGTCTCGCTGCGAGCCGCGCCTCGGCAGGCATGCCGTTTATGCCGCGTTCAAGGTCGAAGAGCGCATCAATGCGGGCAACGGCCTCAAGCGCGACAGGCGATATCTCATGGGCTGGCTTGCCCTTGCGCACGTTGCCGGCGATGTCTGCCAGTTTGAAGAACTTGCGCCGCGCATGGCTCCAACAAAGTGCACTCTTGACCGACCCCGGACTTCGATCGGCACGATAGAGATCGTTATAGCCTCCGTAGGCATCGGCTTGCAGGATGCCATGCCACCCGACGAGGTGCCGATTGGGATGGGTCTTCTCGCGATCGGGTGAGAAGTGGAAGAGTGCTGCAGGCGGTGCACCGCCCGCAAACGGACGATCATCGCGCACGTAGGTCCATAACCTTGCCTGCCGTGTTGCGCCCCTGGCCAGGAGCGGCACGGTGGTGTCGTCACCATGCAGCCGTTCGGCTGCCAGCACATGGGCGCGGATCAGCTCATGGATCGGCTGCAGGGCGATCGCGCAGGCTCCGACCTGATCGGCCAGCGTGGAGAGGCTGAGATCGACGCCTTCCCTGGCGTAGCGCTCGGCCTGGCGATTCAATGGCTGATGCTGGCCGAACTTCTCGAACAGGATCATCGCCAGCAAGTTGGGACCTGCCCATCCCCGCGGTGTCGCATGGAAGGGGGCCGGTGACTGGCTGATCTTCTCGCAGTCTCGGCAGGTGAACTTCTCTCGCTGCGCACCGTCTGGATCACCTTCCACTGACGCGGGATCGTCTCCAGCGTCTCTGTGATGTCTTCGCCCATCTTCACGATCCGGGCCGAGCCGCAGCAGGTGCAGGTCGCCGGAGCTTCGATGAATAGGCGCTCACGTGGCAGGTGCTCGGGAAACGGCTTACGGGCAGGCCGGCGGCGCTCGAAGGCGGAGACATTTGTGATCTTCGCTGCCACGCGGTCCGCGGCGATCTCATCCTCGGTGGCGTCGGCCTCGAGTTCTTCGAGCTGCAATTCCATCTGATCGATCAGCCGAGCGCGCCGTTCCGAACTTTGTCCGTACTGCTCGCGGCGCATTTTGGCGATCTCGAGCTTGAGGTGCCGGATCATCGCCTCTGAGGTTGTCACGACGGCTCGCACTTGCGCAAGGTCGGCCTCGGCGGAGGCAGCACGCGCTTCGGACGCCGCAAGCGCGGCGCGCAATCCGGCTATCTCCGAAGCAGTGTCATCCATGGCCAAAAGCTATCATGGAGCACGCCGAAAGCCCAACAAAAACAGGGAAAATAGAAGCGATCAACCTGCTTTGGAAGGCCGCTGCGTCCAACGCGGATTACGCCAATCGATCCCTTCCAGAAGGTAGCCCAACTGCGCCGCCGACACAGACACAGCGGAGCCGTTCTGGCTGACCGGCCAGATGAACTTACCGGCCTCGAGACGCTTTATGTAGAGCGACATGCCGACCCCGTCATGCCACAGGACCTTGATCAAATCACCCTTGCGGCCGCGGAAGCAGAAGACTTCGCCGCCATGAGGATCGCGCCCAAGGCCTTCCTGCACCTTCAGCGCCAGGCTGTTCATGCCACAGCGCATGTCCGTCACCCCGCCCGCGATCCATACCTTCACCCCGGCCGGAAACGCGATCATGGCGCATCCAGGACGGGCAACAGGCGGGCAAGAATGGTGGGATCAAGCGAAGCCGGGATCGTCAGCCGTCGGCCGTTCGGCAGGCCGATCTCAATCGTTTGGCCCTCATCAGATCGCTGAGTGGGGGCCGCCTCGCAAGAGGCTGCCGCTGGCGGCGAAATGGAAAGCGGCACGAAGCCCATTGAAGCGGAACCGTTCAGAAGGCCCCTACGGTATTCCCGACGCCAACGGGTCAACAATGACCGCGACAATCCATATCGCCGCGCCGTCACCGATCCCTGCCGAAAGCCTTGCAGACTTTCCTCAACGATCCGAACCTTCTCTTCGTCCGACCAATCCCGACGACGACCAAGATCGTCGGCGGACAAGACCTCAATGGGAGAAATTACTGTAGCGCATGACATAAGGCATGGACTTAAAGCCAATCAGCAAATCAGGGCAGACGGCCTTCGGCGGAGGGATACTTTTGACCTAGGTCTTGTACTGAATGAGCTCTGCACAAACAGCGTCAAGTACGGAAGTCTGGGTGGTGACGATGGTATTGTTTCCTTGGCCTGGAATATCTCCGGGCAACCAGAGAGCCGCACTTTTCATATACGCTGGGACGATCCTGTGACAAAAGTCGCGCGGGCCCCGTCCTCATCGTCAAATGGCTTTGGGACGAAACTGATCCAACAGCTCGTAGTCAGCAAATGGCACGGGACCATCGATGTCCAGGTTCACGAGCGCTACCTTATGAAGATCGATATCCCGCTGAGCTCGATTTCCGATGGGACGACGCATTGAACATGGAACGGCAAACGATGACTGCAAATGCGCGCTCTGCGATTGGCAAGCGCTGGCGGCTTAGGGCCGGGCTACTGTCGTTCAAGGGAGCGAATTTTCTCCTTTAGAGAGCGCGATCGTCCTCTGGTGCAGCGGGCGCCCACGCAGGCGCTTCAGTCACTTTAGGAAGATAGAGTTTAAAGGTACTGCCCTGACCCGGCCCGTCGCTCGACACAGAAACGCTACCCCCATGTAATTCGATGAGTTGCTTGACGAGTGCAAGGCCTATGCCCAAGCCCCCATGTGCGTGGTCTCTATGCTCTTCGACTTGCTCGAACAGCTTGAAGATCGCCTCTGAACTTTCCTTGGTTAAGCCCAGTCCATTATCCGTCACGGTGATTTGGTAACCGGCTGGATGCTGCTCTAGCGTGATCTGGATACGACCCTCGTGAGGGGTGTACTTCGCAGCATTGTTGACAAGGTTCGAAACGCATTGCGTCAATCGGACCTTATCCGCCAAGATCATACATGGCTGCTCGGGTGCGCTCAAAGTCAGTGCATGGCGCTTCTCCTCGACGGTTGGGCGCGTCATTTCCAGTGCGGTCGATATCGCTTCCTTTAACTCGAATTCCGATTTGCTGAGATTGATCTTGCCCTGCGTAATGCGCGAAACGTCCAGCAAATCGTCAACCAGCCGGATGATGTGGTCCATCTGCTCATGCATGAGGCCGTGGATTTGTTCGGTCTTGGCTTTATCCGGCTGTCTCGAAAGAAGCTTTAGCCCGCCGTTCAGCGCTGCCAAGGGGTTGCGCAACTCGTGGACGAGGATCCCGATGAACTCATTCTTGCGCTGATCCGCTAGTTGCAGAGCGCGCGTCTGGTCTTCCAGCAAATCGCGTTGTTCGGCGAGCTTCTTGCGTTGACGGTAAAGCTCGGCAAACACTTCCGCCTTGCTCCGAAGCGCATCCGGCTCGATCGGCTTTTGGATGAAATCGACAGCGCCCGCTTCATACCCCTGAAAGCGCCGTTCGGCGGTATGGGTTCCGGCGGTGACGAAGATGATGGGAACCCGTCGGGTGCGCTCGTTTCCGCGCATCAGTTCTGCCAGTTCGAAACCGTTGAGGCCCGGCATCTGGACGTCGATCAAAGCCAGCGCCACGTCATGATGAAGAAGCAATTCCAGCGCCTCGTTACCGGAGCGGGCTTTGAGGAGCACGCGGTCGTCGCGCTGCAGCAGGGCCTCCAGGGAGAGGAGGTTTTCCGGCAGATCGTCGACGAGAAGGAATTTAACAGCGGGGTTCATTGGGATTTATTCTGCAAAAAGCTTGAAATGTCGGACAACGTCATGATTTGTGCTTGCGGGCAGGCGCGAATGGCGGCTTGGGGCATGGCCTGCGCATAGGCGCCGCTCGGCTCCTGAACGATTGCCTTGCCACCGGCGCGCACAACAGCGGCGAGCCCATGCGCCCCGTCATTGTTGGCACCTGTGAGAACGATGGCAGTCAGCTTGTCACCCCATGCATCTGCCGCACTTTCAAAAGCCACGTCTATAGACGGGCGCGAAAACAGCACCTCTTCTTCATTCGACAGGGAAATCTGACCGCGCCCCTCGAGCAACAAATGGTAATCCGGTGGTGCGAAGTAAATAACGCCGGCCTCGACCGGCTCCTTGTCTTCCGCCTCGATGGACCGGAGCTGGCATTTTCTTCCGAAGATTTCGGCGAGCACACTGCGCTTTTTCGGCGGCAGATGCACGATAACGAAAATTGGAAACGGATATCTTGGCGGCAGCGATGCCAGGATCACCGTGAGAGCCTCAAGGGCGCCGGCCGATGCGCCAATGATCACAGCCCCCTTAGCCTGGTCGCTCATGAGCCGATCCTCTGATAGATCTTCTCTTCGCGAACGAACTCCCGGAAGTTTTCGGCATGGGCGGAGAACCGCAGCGTTTCTTTCGAGCCAAGGCCGAGGAACCCGTGGCGCGGCAATGCATCCCGAAACAAGCCAACCGCGCGGTCTTGCAGTTCCCTGTCGAAATAGATCATCACATTGCGGCAGGAGACGAGCTGCATCTCTCCGAAAACCTGGTCGGTCACCAGGCTATGATCCGAAAACACCACGTTTCGGCGTAGGCTCTTGTCGAAAATGCAGCGGCGGTAGCCGGTGGAGTAGTAGTCGGACAGAGAGCCCTTGCCGCCGGATTCGCGATGGTTCTCCGTAAACAGCTTGATCCGCTCGATGTCGTAGATCCCGGCCTCTGCATGGGCGAGGGCATTGGGGTTGATATCGGTGGCGTAGAAGATGGTGCGCTCTTCAAGACCCTCTTCACGAAACAGGATGACAAAGGAATAGAGCTCTTCACCCGAGCTGCATCCGGCGATCCACACTTTCAGCGAGGGATAGGTGCGCAGGTGCGGAATGACCTTTTCGCGCATGGCCGCGAAATAGGTGGGATCCCGAAACATCTCGCTCACCTGCACCGTCAGATAGCGCAGCATGTCGGCAAGCATGTCCGGATGGTGCAGCACCCGTTCCTGCATGGCCGAAATCGTCGCAAAGCCCAGCTGCTCCCGCGCCTGGCGGAGCCGTCGACGGAGCGACGACATCGCATAGCTGCGGAAATCGTAATGGTAGCGATGATAGAGGGCTTCCAGCAAAAGCCGGATCTCGATGTCCTCGACCTTTTCGAATGTCTCGGTCACTGCGGCATCCACACGCGCACGAGCGACAGCAGTTTTTCAACGTCGAGCGGCTTTGCCATATAGTCGTTGGCGCCCGCCTCGATGCAGCGCTTCTGGTCGTCCGGCATGGCCTTGGCCGTCAGCGTGATGATCGGCAGCTTCTGCCAGGCCGCATTCTTGCGGATATGCCGTGTTGCCGTCAGTCCGTCCATCACCGGCATCATGACGTCCATCAGAACGAGATCGATGCGTCCGTCCGGCTTGTCGAGCGACTGCTCCAGCTTGTCGATCGCCTCCTCGCCATTCCTGGCGATTTCAACCAGCACGCCGCGCGGTTCGAGGATGTTGGTCAGCGCATAGACATTGCGCACGTCGTCCTCGACGATCAGGATGCGGCGTCCCTCCAGCAGTTCGTCGCGATTGCGCGCCTTGCGGATCATCTGCTGCTGCTCGTCGGGCAGTTCGGATACCACCTGGTGGAGGAAGAGGGTGACCTCGTCCAGGAGCCGTTCCGGCGATTTGGCGCCCTTGATGATGATCGATTTCGAATAGCGGCGCAGCCTCTGCTCTTCCTCCGCGGAAAGAACGCGACCGGTGTAGACGATGACAGGCGGGAACGAGTGCATGCCTTCCTGGCTCAGTGTCTCCAGAAGCGCGAAGCCGGAAGCATCCGGTAGGGAGAGATCCAGCACCATGCAGTCGAAGGTCTGTTCTGCAAGGAGAGCGATGCACTCCGCAGCTGTGCCGGCACCGATTGTCTCAACGTCGTGCGAGGAGAGAAGCTTCGATAAGGCCTCGCGCTGCACTACGTTGTCCTCGACGATCAACACGCGCCGCTGTGTTTGTTCAGCCCTGGCACCCAGAGATTCCATTACTGAAATCAAATGATCGCGCTGGACGGGTTTAAGTTCGTACCCGACGGCGCCGAGTGAAAGCGCACGCTCTGAGTAATCCTCAGCAGAGATAATGTGGATAGGAATATGGCGTGTCCGAACGTCACGCTTAAGGCGATCGAGCACAGACAATCCAGACTGGTCAGGAAGGCCCACGTCGAGAAGAATGGCATTCGGCAGGAACTTATGGGCGAGCTCTAAAGCCTCGTGTGCGGTGCCGGCCACCAAGGCTTTGAAGCGAAGTTCTTGGGAAAGATCGCGCAGGATGAGCGCGAAAGATTTATCGTCCTCGACGATGAGCAGCTTACGCTCCGCATCGGTGACTGTGGCCCGGTCATCCTCGATGAAGGCAATCGCCTCTGCTTTACTCGCAAAGTTCTCGGAGGGGGGAGACAACACTGGCATCGCGGCTGTCTCAGTCTGACGAGCGACCTCTTGCCCTGCTGGCGGGGCGAGCTTGGTTTTGAATTCAGCGGGGATGACAACCGTAAACGTACTGCCGCTACCAACCCTGCTTTCCAGTGACAGGTAGCCGCCAAGCAGTCGGACGAGCTCGCGCGAGATCGACAGCCCTAGGCCCGTGCCGCCGAATCTGCGACTTATCGTGCTGTCTGCTTGGTGGAAGGCTTCGAATATCTGCTTTTGCTGCTCTTCGGGTATGCCGATGCCTGTGTCCTTTATGTCGAATGCAAGTTGCCTATCGGCGTGTCGGCGAACGTCCAGCGACACATTACCTTTCTCGGTGAACTTTAAAGCATTGGCCAAGAGGTTTTTGAGCACCTGTTCGAGACGCTGTCCGTCGGTCTGAACGATGGGGGGCACTGATGCCGCGACAGTGACATTCAGCTCCAGTCCCTTGCTGGTTGCCAGCGGTTCGAACATGTGGCGCAGACTATTGACCATGCGCTCAACAGATACAGCTTCAGGATGGATCTCTACGTGACCCGCTTCGATTTTCGAAAGATCAAGGATGTCATTGATCAGGTTCAGCAGATCGTTGCCGGAGGACTGGATCGTCTGGGCAAACTGCACCTGCTGTGCTGTCAGGTTGCCTTCCGGATTATCAGCAAGCAGCTTCGCCAGAATCAGCGATGAGTTAAGAGGCGTCCGCAGTTCGTGAGACATGTTTGCCAGGAAGTCTGATTTGTAGCGGCTTGCTTGTTCGACCTCTCTAGCCTTGGCTTCGATAGCATTCTTGGAGCGCTCGAGACTGTCGCGCTGTTGCGCCAGTTCCTCTGCCTGCTCTTCAAGCTGCGAATTTGTCTGCTCAAGTTCGGCCTGCTGCTGCTCAAGGCGCGCCTGCTGTTCGCGCAGCGCGCGCCCTTGTTCTTCCAGCTCCTCGTTCGAAACGCGCAGTTCCTCTCCTTGAACCTGCAGTTCTTCTGCTTGCCGCTGCGTCTCTTCAAGCAGCGCTTGGAGACGCGTTCGAAACTCCGCCGACCGGATCGCAACCGCAATGAGTTCGGAGACGTGCTCGAGAAGCTTCAGGACTTGGTCATTGATGGGCGAGAGAAAGCCGAGCTCAATCATGCACCGGATGTCGCCTTCGACGATCGCAGGCGCCAAGGCAAGATAACGGGGTTTCTCTCGTCCAAGGCCGGAGCCGAAGTTGATGTAGCCATCGGGCACTTCCCCGACCGCGATGGGATGGTGATCCCGCAGAACGTGGCTAAAAAGACTATCATTTTGACCGAAGCTTGTGGGCATAACAGCGTCTGATGGTACGCCATGTGCGGCTAGCCGATGGAACCTGCCAGCGTTCTCGACATACATAACGCCGGCTACCGCACCGAGATAGTTTGTCAGGAAACGAAGGATGTTGGCTCCAAGTTCACTAATAGGCTGATCGCCTGTCACAGAAGACGTAAGCCCGAGTTGTGCCTCGCGCAACCATTGCTCGCGCTTTTGCTTCAAGGCTGATTTGCGAACCAGCGCCGAAATCACGAGTGTCAGGAGAATACCAAGTACGCCGGCAGACAAAGCACTGGCCCACGCGATGAGGTACGAAGTCTCCATCGCGGCCAGGCGTTGGCTACGATCTTCCCCCGCTTCATCCCGCAGTTGGCCCACCATTTCGCGAATACCCTCCATGTCACTGCGGCCGCGGTCCGACGCCACGAGGGCCAACGCCTCCACTTCTCCTTGTCGCTGGAATAACTGAAGGGTCTGCGCCATAATTTCCAACTTCGAAGAAACGTAGGCCCGTAGTGCCTCAACGGTTCCGCGTTGACGCATCTCATCAGTGGCGGTCGAATTGATGCTCGCGATGCGGCTTTCGATCTGGGGGACGGCGCGGAGATAGGGCAAAAGATAGGGCTCATCGGAGGTTAGCAGGAACCCTCGCAGTCCGCTTTCGGCGTCTTGAATGTCGATTAGTAGCAGGTCAAGTGCGACGATGAACCCGTGTGTTTGCGTCACACTCGCGTTGCTTCTCCTTACATTGTCGATGGTGTAAATCGAAACTGCGGTGCTGATGAGTAGAAAGATGAACGCGCAAGAAAGACCGATGAAGACATTCCGCTCCAAGCCAAATGAGTGCGTAGCTGCCGTCGCGGACGCTTTTCGATGCATCAGATAACTCTTTTCGTTTGTAGGATTTGCCGCCCAACTCGGCTGGAAGGTATTGAGTCTAGCGCTCGAATTCAATGAGGTCCTCACCATTCGGCGATGGGCGCGTGTCGGCTGCTACGGTACCGACGCCCCCGTCGTGAAGAAGCCATTGAAATGCATTTGCAGCTTGGGTCACGACAAGGTGTCCGATTCTTCGGGGGGTACAGGGAACCTGTTCACGCCGCTGCCATTATCCGGAGCCTGAGACAGACAAGTTCTGGGCAAGCGAGGTGTCCATGCGTCCCAGAATTGCGATTATCGGTACCGGTCCCACCGGCCTCTACACGTTCAAACAACTGATCAGCCCCACAACTCCCCTCTCGATCACCCTTTACGAAGCGGAAGGTGAGCCCGGAAAGGGAACGCCCTACCACCCCGACATGAACGATCCGGCGATGCTCTCCAACATCCCGAGCATCGAACTGCCGGCCTTCACCGAGACCCTGGTCGACTGGTTGCGGCGGCAGGATGACGAGGCGCTGATGCGTCATGGCATTCGCCGCGAGACGATCGACGAGCGGGAGTTCTACCCGCGCCTCGTGCTGGGCGATTACATGCAGGCGCAGTTAGAGCGGATGTTGGCCATTGCCGCCGATCACGGCCACGAGATTTATGTGCGCGCGCGCCACAAGGTGGTGGACATCGAAATCCAGCCGGAAGCGATCCGCCTGCGCGTCGCCCATTCCGAGGGTGAGGAAGATGCGAGTTTCGATCACGTCGTGATGGCGACGGGCCACAACTGGCCGGACAGCACGGAAATCCGCCCCGGCTATTTCGTCTCACCCTGGCCGGCGACCGTGCTGACGTCGATCCGCAACGAGGCCGTCGGCATTCTCGGCACATCCTTGAGCGGCATCGACGCGCTGATGACGGTGGCGACCGCGCATGGCATGTTCTACAGCGATGCGGCAGGCGACCTGCAATACCAGCCGGCAGCCGATACCGAAGGCCTCACCGCCACGCTGATGTCGCGCAAGGGCATCCTGCCGGAAGCGGACTTCTATTGTCCGCTGCCTTATGTGACGCCGCTCGTCTGCACCGAGGAAGCCGTCGACGCGCTGATCGCAACAGGTCGTCACGACCTGCTCGACGACGTCTTCGATCTCTTCCGCAGTGAAATCGTTGCCCGCGATCCGGATTATGCCGCGCGCATCGGCCTGTCACAGCTGACGGTCGAGACCTTCGCGGCGGCCTACTATGCCGACCGTACCGAAAACGATCCCTTTGTCTGGGCCGCGAAGAACCTGGCCGAGACCGAAGAAAACCGCGCGAAGCGCTATACCGTGCCGTGGCGCTATGCGATCCTGATCACCCACGAGATTGTCGCGCGCGTCATTCCGCATCTGGACGAGAAAGACCTCAAGCGCTTCCATCGCCACTTCAAGGGCATCTTCATCGACGACTATGCAACGGTGCCGCTGATGTCGATCCGGCGTCTGCTTGCGCTGTCGCGCTCGGGCAAACTGTCCATCTTGCGGCTCGGCGAAGACTACAAGATCCGCACCGCCGAGGACGGCCTGGATCATGGCGCCGAGGTCGTGGTGGGCGAGACCACCCATCGCTTCGGCGCCTTCATCGATGCGACCGGACAGGAGACGCTGTCGGCAACGGATCTGCCATTTCCGACCCTTGTCGCGCAGGGCGGGGTGCGGGAATCGGCGACGCCGAAACCGGGCGCGTTCCAGTTGCCCCATCGGGACCCCGCCATGGTGCGGACCGGCGGGATCGACGTCGATGAGTTTTATCGTCCGCGGCTCGGTCTGCCTTCGACGGCCAGGCTCTATTGCGCGGCGATCGCCTTCCTGTTGCACAAGGAGCCCTTCGTGCAAGGGATCACCAGCGCGAGGGACATCGGGGAAACCGTCGGCAAGGCGATCCTGGCGGATGTCGCAAAGTCCGACGAACCGCTCTTTCAGATTTCTGCGTAGACCGGGTCGCCCACGGAGATCGTCACCGGTGCTGTGGGCGCAAGGTAGAAAAAGATGCCTTAATGACTTTCCAAGGACTTTCGCCCTTTGCCATCAGACGACATGAGTAGTTAGGACGTCAATGGACTTGGCGATTGAAACGGTCTGGGTTTAATGCGCAGGAACTAATCGCCGATGTCAGGGTCGGTTGCATGATTTGAAGACCTCAACGAAATTGTGCATCACGACGCCATTGACTTAAGCAAAATGGTTGTTGCAAGACAGATCTGTGGCTGCTGACTACATGATGAGGGCGGGGTTGCGGAGACTTCGGGGGGTTGGAAGATGCTGAACGCTGCAGACGACCGAACTCAAACGGAGATGCGCGACGACCTCAGGGAGACTGTAAAGCAGCAGTTGGTCGTATTCGCGTGCAATGCGCAGATGGACATCGTGCAATGGATTGCCCCAGCACGGCCTGGCGATCATACAAGGTTGGCCGACACCTCGATCGATTGCTTATCCATCGACAAAGCCCTGGTTGGAAAGCTGCGAGAGGTTGGAAGGATCGCTCTGTCCCAGACAGGACTCGTGACTAACGATCTCGCCCTCGCTGATGGTGTGACGGTTCGAATCTCAGCGCAACGCCAGGGAGAGACGGACGCTGACCCCGCTGTGATGTTCACGCTGGTCAGTGATCTGCCGCAGCAACACGAAGACGCATCTTCTTGCCCGAACAGCGAGCCGAGGAACGCTCAATTCAGACTGGCTCTCGATGGAGCCCTCGATGGCTTCATGCTGTTTGAAAGCGTGCGCGACGGGAGTGGTCAAATCGTCGACTTCCAGTGGTCGTACGCAAACTCTGCTGCGGCAGAGATCATAGGGAAAGATCCGATCTGGTTTGAAGGGCGCCGCTTATTGGTAGAGATGCCCGGCAATCGAACTGACGGCTTGTTCGATGCGTATAAGAGTGTCGTTGAACGGGGGACACCCTGGGTTCAGAATTTTCCATACAGACACGAAGGATTGGACATTTTCGTCCGCGCCGTCGCCACGAAAGTGAATGATGGCTTTGCCGTCATGTTTGCAGACCTATCGGAACAGAAGCGCGCCGAGGCGCGCTCCACTGCCATGGAGGAACGTTTCCGGCTCGCACTTCAGGCAGGCGGAGGAATAGGCGCCTGGGACTGGGACATCGTGAACGACCGCGTCTACGCCGATGAAGCGTTTCTCCACTTCTTCGGCACTATCGGCTACGACCGCGAAGTGGGATTACCGGTTTCAGCATTCACTGACCGCATTCATCCCGACGACCGAGCGCAAGTCCAGGCAAAAATTGCCGAGGCTTTAGCCATTGGAGGCGATTTCGTCGCTGAGTATCGAGTTACTGACGCAGAAGGTAGGGAACGCTGGGCCATGGCTCGAGGCCAATGCAAAACGGCCAATGGCAATCCTGTGAATTTTCCGGGCGTCCTGATCGACGTCACGGCTCGCAGACGAATGGAGGATGCGCTACTCCACAGTGAGCAGCGGCTGAAGGCGATCGTAAACTCGATTGACCAAATGATCTGGTCGACATTGCCTGATGGCCATCATGACTACTTCAACGAGCGTTGGTATGAGTTTACAGGCGTTGAGAAGGGAACCACGGACGGAGACGGCTGGAGCGAATTGTTTCATCCAGATGATCAGGCGCGAACTTGGGAGACATGGCGTCACTCATTGAGCACCGGAGAGCCCTACCATATTGAATACCGGTTAAGACACCGAACAGGGGTCTATCGGTGGGTTGTTGGAAAAGCACTTCCTCTTCGCGGCTCAGATGGGACCATCGTCCGTTGGTACGGGACGTGTACGGACGTCCACGATCTGAAAACGGCCGAAGCGCAAAAAGAACTCATTGCGCGCGAATTGTCTCACCGCATCAAGAACCTTTTCTCGGTCATCCAAAGCATCGCTCAACTTTCGAGCCGATACCATCCCGAGGCTAGAGAATTCGTGTCGGACTTCCGGACGCGTTTGAATGCCTTGGCCTCATCGAATGACATCATTCTGCCGCAGCAGAACACCGAACAGCCTGGCGCCTATTGTCTCAATGAACTTCTTGATCGCATTCTCGGACCTTTCGTTGGGGCCGATGATACGCGATGCGCTCTTGCCGGACCGGCGATCCTGTGCACCGGACATACCTTGACGCCCTTGGCCCTGGTGTTCCACGAACTGGCAACCAACTCAGTGAAGTACGGCGCGTTGTCAGTTCCCGCCGGAAAAGTCTCTGTGCAATGGTCGATAGGCGAAAGCTCTATCCTGCTTCGCTGGCAAGAGACGGGCGGGCCGCATATTGCCGGACCGCCCGCTCAACTGGGTTTTGGATCATTCCTCCTCGGCAAAGCAGTCACAGCCCAGCTGGATGCCAAGCTTGATCACATTTGGCGGGAAGAAGGCTTGCAGGTCGACGTGAAACTCCCGTTCGGCGACGCATTTCGCTCAAGCTGACGAGACAGAGCACCTCAGCACGACGAGACAGTAGCACCATTTGCTGTCCAGACCTGACACATCGCACGTCCCTTCAGCGCGCGATAATTCGAGGAATTGCGTCTCGCACTGGCGCAAAGGTACGGCTGGAGCTCTGCCCTTAAGCTGCAACGGGTCAACCGCCTGCAACATGGCCCGGTATTCCGCAATCAACCAGCATCAGATCTCGTGAACACGATGATGCAGACCGACTGCGGGCAGACATCTTCCATTGCTTTGCTCAACTCGTCGGCCTCATTCCCCAACCATGGCATGCAGGTGGAACACTCGTGCAGGGACCGCGTTAATGGCCATCACCTTTTGGTCACTGTCTCACGGATCGTGTCCGACAGGGGGTTGTCGCGGCACGCGACACAGTGCCGATGCCACTAAGCCGGTCATTTACGACCACCCATTTTGAGGAGGCCTCATTGAGTATTTTCGACCGTATTAAGGATGCGATCTTCGGCGAAGCCCGTGCCGAGCCCGCGGCGAAGACATCTGGCGATCCATCACCACCCTCCATGCAATCGACTGTTCACGAGGAAGCTGCAATTTCATCTGCCCCGGCGGCTACTCCTGCTCCAGCTCCGGCAGCAGGGTCAACATCGGCCCAGCCGGCTGTTGTTCAGGATACGGCTAACGGTCGCGCGTCCGACACAGAGAGGGAAACAACCTCGATTGATGTCGAGACTATGCTTGATCGGGCAGTCGCACGATCCGGCCAACAACTTGACTGGCGCCATTCCATCGTCGATCTGATGAAGGCCTTAGGTATGGATGCAAGCTTGGCCGAGCGCAAAGAGCTCGCAAGTGAGCTTGGCTATACAGGTGATCCCGGCGACAGCGCCAAGATGAACACCTTCCTCCACAAGGCCCTGATGAAGAAACTGTCGGAGAACGGCGGCAAGGTGCCCGCGGAGCTTCTCGACTGAACCCTTCCCCAGATCAAAAGCTGGACACCAAGGAGAACTGAACATGGCAGCTACAAAGACACTGGATGACCTGTTTCTCGACACACTCAAGGACATCTACTTTGCGGAAAAGCAGATCCTTAAGGCTCTTCCGAAAATGGCCCGCGCTGCTCAATCGGAAGAGGGCAAGGCAGGTTTCTTGCAGCACCGTGAAGAAACCCAAGGCCAGATTGACCGCCTGGAACAGGTGTTCGAGCTGCTTGGCAAGGCGGCACGCGGCAAGACCTGCGAAGCCATCCAGGGGATCATCGCCGAGGGCGAAGAAATTATGGAAGAATTCAAGGATTCTCCGGCTCTCGATGCAGGCCTTATCTCTTCGGCCCAAGCCGTCGAGCACTATGAGATTGCGCGTTACGGTACCCTTATTGAGTGGGCCAACCAGCTCGGGCTGAAGGATGCAGTTCCCCTGCTAGAAGCTAACCTCGCGGAAGAGAAGGCGACGGACGAAAAGCTCACGAAGCTCGCCAAGGCTTCCGCAAACACCAAGGGCAAAAGCAAAAAGGCTTGAGGTCCTGACCTCTAGAGGCTGTCCTCCGGGGCGGCCTTTTCCGTGTTCAACCTATCGCAGGGGACCATTGTGGCAAAACGTACGACACGGGCTACCGGCTCGACATCATCGACGGATATCGTCACCATCCATGACCAGCAGCTTCACCGCGGGAAAGGCGGCGAGCTTCACCAGATTGCGGAAGACGGCGCCGAATTGCTTACCACGTCGCAGGGCGGACCTGTCGCAGACGATCAGAACTCTCTCCGGATCGGTGCCCGAGGTCCTTTGCTCGTGGACGATTTCCATTTCCGGGAGAAGATTTTCCATTTCGACCATGAACGCATTCCTGAACGGGTGGTCCACGCAAGAGGCTACGGCGCTCACGGGTTCTTCGAAACATACGAGCCTCTAACGGAGATCACACGAGCGGATCTTTTTCAGCGGGCAGGTGAAAAGACGCCTGTCTTCGTCCGCTTTTCAACCGTCGCCGGCAACAAAGGGTCTGCGGATCTTGCCCGCGACGTACGCGGCTTTGCCGTCAAATTCTACACCCAAGAAGGTAATTGGGATCTCGTTGGCAATAACATTCCAATTTTTTTCATTCAGGATGCCATCAAGTTCCCAGATCTCATTCATGCTGCCAAGCAAGAACCTGATCGCGCGTTCCCTCAAGCGCAAACCGCCCATGACAATTTCTGGGACTTCATTAGCCTGACGCCAGAAAGCATGAACATGGTCATGTGGATCATGTCAGACCGCACAATTCCGCGATCTTTTCGGTTCATGGAAGGGTTCGGGGTCCACACCTTCCGATTCGTTAACGCGAAAGGCGCGTCGACATTCGTCAAATTTCACTGGAAGCCCAAGCTCGGCCTACAGTCGGTGGCGTGGAACGAGGCTGTCAAGATCAACGGTGCTGACCCCGACTTCCATCGTCGTGACCTCTGGCAAGCAATCCAGTCAGGCAACTTTCCGGAATGGGAACTTTGCGTTCAGCTTTTCGATCAGGAATTTGCCGACAATTTCGACTTTGATGTTCTCGATCCGACGAAAATCATCCCCGAGGAAGTTTTGCCGGTGAAGCCGATTGGGCGGATGGTGCTAGACCGTATGCCCGGTAATTTTTTTGCGGAAACCGAGCAAGTTGCGTTCATGACACAGAACGTGCCGCCAGGAATAGACTTCAGCAACGATCCACTTCTGCAGGGCCGAAACTTCTCCTACCTAGACACCCAGCTCAAGCGCCTTGGCGGTCCAAACTTCACGCACCTCCCAATCAACGCGCCAAAGTGTCCCTTCCACAACTTCCAGCAAGACGGACACATGGCAATGCGCAATCCAGTCGGCCGGGTGAACTACCAGCCGAATTCATTCGGAGAAGGTCCACGGCAGTCTCCGTCCAAGGGGTATCAACACTTCGCAGCTGACGAAAACGGGCAAAAAGTTCGGCTACGCCCGGAGAGCTTCGCCGACCACTATAGTCAAGCCCGACAGTTTTTCCTCAGCCAAACGCCGGCTGAACAGCGACACATCGCGATGGCTCTGACGTTCGAACTGAGTAAGGTCGAAACCGTTGCTATACGCGAACGGATGATTTCGCACCTGCTAAACATCGACGAGACACTTGCCACGACTGTCGCCCAAAAGCTTGGTATCCAAGCCATGCCTAAGCCGGCTGACGCTGCCATCCCGACTCGTCAGGATCTGGAACGCTCCCCCGCGCTCAGCATCGTCGAGAACGGCCCCAAACGGTTTGAAGGTCGCAAGCTAGGCGTGCTTGTTACCGATGGCGTTGACGCAAAGCTCCTCAAAAAGCTCAAGACCACAATCGAGAAGGAGAAGGCTTTGCTTGAGCTGATCGCGCCGAAGGTTGGCGGCGTGACGGCGTCGGATGGGTCTCGAGTTGAGGCGCATCACATGATAGATGGCGGTCCCTCAGTGCTGTTCGACGCGGTCGCCGTTCTGGCGTCTCCAGCTGGGATCGAGGACTTAGAGATGGAGGCAACCGCAAGAGACTTCGTGGCGGATGCCTTTCAGCACTGCAAGTTCATTGGTTATGATGAGAACGCCTTCCCGCTTCTCGTCAAAGCTGGCATTGCGAACGATCTCGACGAGGGTACGATTTTGCTTCCTGGCGACGAGGGACTTGCCGCCTTCGTATCCGAGCTCGGAAAGCTTCGGGTCTGGGGCAGAGAACCTGGTATCAAGCTGGGTAAGGCATCTTCACCTGAAACCTAAGTGCGAGATCATCCACGTAGGATGCTGTCGCAGAGGCGACAGCATCCTATCCATTTGGGAAAACGGTGGATGCGATAAATCAGTATCGGCCTGCGATCCTGTCACTTCAGGCCAAATTTGCATAGGTCGGAGT
Source organism: Rhizobium subbaraonis (assembly GCF_900220975.1). Taxonomy (GTDB): domain Bacteria; phylum Pseudomonadota; class Alphaproteobacteria; order Rhizobiales; family Rhizobiaceae; genus Mycoplana; species Mycoplana subbaraonis. The sequence goes on from NZ_OBQD01000028.1 coordinate 53,446, forward strand.
TAGATCGCGACTGGTGCAGTTCTTCCGCGGACGGCTGCAATAAGACGTGGCCATTCCCACCGACCTGCCTCTCGGCAAGGACAATGTCGGGGATGGGAAATGCGCCGGATGACGTAGGAACTCGTCTGCCGTTTCGTTGGCCATGAGAAGAAACCGGAAAAATCCTCGTGTTTTCCATATCATCGTGTCCGGTTGACACGGCGCATTTCCCAGTCAGACAACGGTCTTCGGCCTGGATAGTTCCGCGCTAAGCAATCCGCTCAATCAAGAAGGCGTGTTGATCGTCCGGGGCATCGTCGAGCGCTGTTGTGATACTGCAAAGTTGCCGCACCCAGCGACGTGCGGATTCCGGTCTGAAGCCGGCCGGCATTCCGATTAATTACCGGCCACCGTTCCGATTTGAAGCCGGCCACTATTCCAATCAATTACCGGCCG
>NZ_OBQD01000006.1 GCF_900220975.1 Rhizobium subbaraonis
CTCTTCTGCCTTGTGTCTTTTCCCTGCCATTTCAATGTCCTTCCTCGGCTCAATAGCCATACTTCAAGAAGGATCACTTTTCAGGGGGCAGACCATGTACGCTCGCGATACCAGTTCACGGTCTCCTGCGTGGCGTACTCAATGCCGGAATCGGATATGATTGTAATCAGCGGTCGCCAGCCAGTTACGTATAAGGCCTCACAGCAGCCATTACGACGGCCATGATGCGAAGCAACGAGAACATGGACATCGGCCATCGCCGCGCGGAAATCTTGCCTATCTAGCAGACGATTCCATCCTTGGACTTCCATATCACCTGGAAAACAAACTACGAGGCCGTGGTAACGCAGGATGCATATCGAGCTGAGATTGTTCTCGTCCTCGAAATCATACGGATACTCGTTCCAGAACATTTTGATAGTTAGACCGCCAAGATCGGGTTCCGCAGGTACGGTTCCGATGTAAGATGTCATCATCTCCGCTAAACTAGATATGCCATTTCCGATGCCGCCCTGGCCCTTTAGATGCCGGATCTCACCAGCGCCGACCGTCGGATTGCGGTACAGCGCTCTTATCTCCACGGTTCTCCGCAGATTATGCAGATCGCTTGCATGGTCCTCATCCATGTTTGTGATAATTAGGCGTTCAAGCGAGGTAATCCCGAGATTTGGCAAGTAGACCGAAGGTCGCCATCCAGTGGTGGAGTTGTGTCCTGCGTCGATGAGAAGGTGCTCGCCGTTATCGGTCGACACCAACGCACAGCCACCGTGCTCTACATCAAATATTCGAATATCCACTATACCGATCCCTTCTCGCCGATCAGAGACGCATGAAAGCGCAGCAAGACCTCCCTACCGAACAGCGCGTAGTACTTTAGGAAGCGACCATACATCCCGATCGCGATCACAAATGCGGTCAACGAGAACCACACGTCCTGGCCGATACCGTAAACGGTATAGCGGTAGGCCAGCGCACCGCCGGCAATAAGTGATACAAACACGATATTTCGACAGAACCCGTACGCGTTCTGAAAGCTCTCCAGGCGCCGCGCGGTATCCTCCACCTGGCGCGCCACTGGGTAGGCGATCTCGAAGGCGCGATGAGTACAGCGGCCAATTGCATCGGTCGCGATTGCTGTAAGGATAGTTTCGCGCGTCGCTGGAGTAAGCGGCGCGTATTCGCGATAGGCGAAGAGCCACCCCAGCGCGCGTTCCCGCCGACGTAACGGCTTAAGACCTAGCTGTACCGACATCGGGTCGTGAAAGAGTGTTCGCGCCAACAGGTGCTCAACGAGCCCAGCCGATGGCGCCGCACATATATGCCCGACGATGAAGGACACTACTGTCCAAAAGATAAACTGGACTGTTGTCCACTCCGTTCGGTGGACTAAGACTGCTTCGGCAAAACAATAGTCGAACGTCGCGACAAGCAACATACCAGACGCGACGAACGCGTAGAACTCGTAGTTGGTCAGTGGGAACCAATCGCGCATGGTGATCCTTTCACACTTCAACTAGCACATAACAAGAACAATCGCCAACTTAATGGCGAGTGTCCACAGAAATTCAATCACTTTGAAAGCATTCTTCATTCTCGAATCTGCGCGCCTCAAGCAGGCTAAAGAAGAAGCGGGGACCTCATACGCATGACGACTACGGCAGGCAATCTGCGTAAGTTCGTGACGGAAATCTTACGAGTATTCAGACCGAAGGACGGCGCTGTTGGTACGATACCGTTCGTCAAAACACGTTTGTGAGAGGATTACAGCCAACCTTTCCAGGTCTCCATGGCATAATTCACACGCACATTAACACGCACATTAACACGCACAGTGAAATTTATTATATTATTTATATAGATATATCAATTATTTACGCTATACACACTCTGACTTTTAATCAGTAGGTCCAGGGTTCGAATCCCTGCGCGCTCACCACTTAAATCAATTATTTGGCAAGATTTCCTAATCCGGTCTTTCAAGACTGGCCAGAACCGACGCGTCCGTCTGGCCGGGCGATGACCCCAATTTTATGATGCACATGACTGCAAGGCATGCCACAAAGGCGGCCCGCGGATCGGGCGCTGCTGGCTCCGGGCGCGGCGCAGTGTGATGGCATCGGAAGAGGCATCGGCAGGATATGACGCGCAGCATCAAATCGCTTTCCTTCGTCGCGTCGCAGGCGCCCGAGGCGCAGGAGGCGCTCGGCGAACTGGTAGCGCGCTACGGAAACGCCGATGCGGAGACGGCCGATGTGATCGTGGCGCTGGGCGGCGACGGGTTCATGCTGCAGACGCTGCACGCGACGATGAATTCCGGCAAGCTCGTCTACGGCATGAACCGCGGTTCGGTCGGGTTCCTGATGAACCGCTTCAGCGTGGACGATTTACCCCACCGCATCGCCAGTGCCGTCGAGAACCTGTGCCGACCGCTGGAAATGCGCACGGTCGATGCGGCCGGAGCCGTCAGCGAGGCACTGGCCATCAACGAGGTCTACCTGTTCCGGCAATCCTATCAGGCCGCCAAGCTGCGCGTCAGCATCGACGGACGGGTCCGGCTGGACGAGCTGATCTGCGACGGCCTTCTGGTGGCCACGCCGGCCGGCTCGACGGCCTACAACCTTTCCGCCCACGGGCCGATCCTGCCGCTGGAAGCCCCCCTCCTCGCGCTGACGCCTGTCAGCCCCTTCCGTCCCCGTCGCTGGCGCGGCGCGCTGTTGCCCAACCACGTGCGGGTCGAGATCGACATTCTGGAGGCGGAGAAGCGGCCGGTGAATGCGGTCGCCGACTATACCGAAGTGAAATCCGTCCGCTCCGTGCGGATTTCGCAATCGGAAAACCTGACGGCCATCATTCTATCCGATCCCGATCATTCCTGGTCGGAGCGTATCCTGTCCGAACAGTTCCAGTATTGAACCGAGGCCGTCCCCGGAAAGCCAAGGAGTTCGCAATGTTCCGCTCCCCCGCCACCGCCGTCCTCCTCGCAGCCTTTCTTGGCGCATCAGCAACGGTCCGTGCAGAGGAGGCGTCACCGTTGCCGCCGGCCGTAACCTTCGCCGTCAGTACCGGCTACTGGCAGGACAGTGCAGAGGGTGCCGACAAGGCTCCGGAGAGCGCTTCTCCGGCTGCAGGCGACACGCCCGTCCGCCGCGGCTACTACAAGCTGTTTTCCCTGCGCCAGCCGGACGGGACGGCAAAGATCTATCTTCAGCGCATAGAAATGGCGGCCGACGGTCCGTCAATCGCCTCGTCGAGCGAGATCGAGGCGTTCAGCGCGATGAAGGCTTACGTCACGGATATCCGCCCGGAGAGCTCGGACGGCGTCACGGCCCAGCCCGGCATGTTTGCCACCATCCACCTCAAGACCGATCCGAAGGCGACCCGCTCCGATTCCTGGACCGTCCTGATCGACGATCTCGGCGAGATGCGCGTGGAAAAGGCCAGCAATTAATGGCGGCATCGCCTCCTGGCGGTATCGGCCGGGTGCCGGAGGCGTCGCGGTAGAAGGCCGATCGCGTCATGTGACGTTGCAGGCATGCCGGCAATGAAAAGGCCCCAAGAAGGGGCCGTTCCATTCTGCGGTCTGCCAGCTTGAGAGGCAGCGAAGCCCACTCAGGCGAGGTCTTCGACTGCGGCGTCGGCGCCACCGCTGACGCGGTGAGCGAGGGCTGCTTCCATGAACTCGTTGAGTTCACCGTCGAGCACATCCGACGGCGCGGTGCTCTCCACCCCGGTGCGCAGGTCCTTCACCAGCTGGTAGGGCTGCAGCACGTAGGAACGGATCTGGTGTCCCCAGCCGATGTCCGTCTTCGAGGCGGCTTCGGCATTGGCAGCCTCCTCGCGCTTCTTCAGCTCGGCCTCGTACAGGCGGGCGCGCAGCATGTCCCAGGCCTTGGCCCGGTTCTTGTGCTGCGAGCGCTCCTGCTGGCAGGCCACGACGATGCCGGACGGGATGTGCGTGATGCGCACGGCCGAATCGGTCGTGTTGACGTGCTGGCCGCCGGCGCCGGACGAGCGATAGGTATCGATGCGGCAATCGCTCTCGTTGATGTCGATGTTGATCGAGTCGTCGACGACCGGATAGACCCAGATCGACGAGAACGAGGTGTGGCGGCGGGCGTTGCTGTCATAGGGCGAGATGCGCACCAGACGATGCACGCCCGATTCGGTCTTCATCCAGCCATAGGCATTGTGACCCTTGACGAGGATCGTCGCGGACTTGATGCCCGCCTCTTCGCCGTCGTGGATTTCCAGAAGCTCGACCTTGAAGCCCTGGCGCTCGGCCCAGCGGGTGTACATGCGAAGCAGCATGTTCGCCCAGTCCTGGCTCTCCGTGCCGCCTGCGCCCGAATGGACTTCCACATAGGTGTCGTTGCCGTCGGCCTCGCCGGACAGCATGGCTTCCACCTGCCGGCGATTGGCTTCCGCCCGCAGTTCCTTGAGCGCGTTCTCGGCATCCTTGACGATGTCGGCGTCGCCTTCTTCCTCACCGAGCTCGATGAGCTCGATGTTGTCCTTGAGCTGCTGCTCCAGGGCGCGGAGGCCGGTAATACCATCATCGAGCTGCTGGCGCTCGCGCATCAGCTTCTGCGCTTCGGTGGCATCGTTCCAGAGGTTCGGATCCTCTGCCTTGTTGTTCAACCAGTCCAGTCGTCTTACCGCCTGATCCCAGTCAAAGATGCCTCCTCAGCAGGCTTATGGCCTGCTTGATTTCGTCGACTACGTTTTCGATTTCCGCGCGCATATCCGTCTTCTTCGATTGTTTGCGAGTTTGCCCGTGAGATAGTCACATGGCCGAAAGATGTAAAGGCGGACGCTTGAGAACGCCCGCCTTTTTGATTTTTACCGGCTGAAGGTGATCAGAACAATCCGCTCTGGCCGCCGCTGACAGCCTGGTTGGCCTGAGGCGAGCTGCGGAGGATCTCTTCCGGCTCCATGTATTCCTCGCCGCCGATGACGGAGAAAGTGTCGGCCGGGCCGGTCCCGGGCTTGAAGGCCTCCATGATCGTGTCCGGATCGCCCTCCATGGCCGCCATGCCGGTCTTGCGGTTGACGGCGATCATCTGCATGCCTTCCGGAACGAGGAACTTCGTCGGCGGCGTGCCCTCCAGCGCCTGCTGCATGAAGGTGTTGAAGAGCGGGGCCGACAGAGAGCCGCCCGTCGAGCCACGACCAAGCGGTGCCGGGTTGTCGAAGCCGAGATAGAGCCCGGTGACGAGGTCCGGCGTATAGCCCACGAACCAGGCGTCCTTTTCGTCGTTGGTCGTGCCCGTCTTGCCAGCCGCCGGACGGTCGAGCTTGATCTTGCCGGCCGCGGTGCCGCGGGTGACGACGCCTTCCATCATCGAGGTGATCTGGTAGGCGGTCATAGGGTCCAGCACCTGCTCGCGATTGTCGACGATATTGGGCTCTTCCTGGTTCTCCCAGTCCTGGGCGTTGCAGCCTTCGCAGGTGCGCTCCTCGTGACTGAAGATCGTCTTGCCGTAGCGGTCCTGAATGCGGTCGATCAGCGAAGGCTTGATCTGCTTGCCGCCGTTGGCCAGAACCGAATAGGCCGAAACCATGCGCAGGACCGTCGTTTCGCCCGAACCGAGCGACATCGCGAGAACCGGGTTCATCTTGTCGTAGATGCCGAAGCGCTCGGCATATTCGGCGACGAGGTTCATGCCCATGTCCTGGGCAAGGCGCACGGTCATCAGGTTGCGCGATTTCTCGATGCCGAGACGAAGCGTCGAGGGGCCTGCCGAGCCGCCGCCGTAGTTCTGCGGGCGCCAGACCTGGCCGCCGGACACGATCTCGATCGGGGCGTCCATGATGACGGAGGCGGGCGTATATCCGTTGTCGAGCGCCGCTGCATAGACGAAGGGCTTGAAGGACGAGCCGGGCTGGCGCATCGCCTGCGTGGCGCGGTTGAATTCCGACTGGCTGTAGGAGAAGCCGCCGACCATGGCAAGCACACGGCCGGTGTGCGGGTCCATGGCGACCAGCCCGCCCTGGATGCGCGGCGGCTGGCGCAGGCGGTAGGAACCCTCGGTCTCGGTCGGTTCGACATAGACGACATCGCCAGGACTGAAGACGCCTTCCGGCGATTGCGCCGAGCGACGGTCGCCCTTGGCAGAGCGGTAAGCCCACTTCATCGCCTCGGCCGGAATGCGCCCGGTGACCCGCTCTGGCGCAACCTTGCCCGACGGCTCCTTGCGGGGCTGCAGGCCGATGTCGGCGCCCTTGGCGTCGGTGGCAAGCACGACGGCCAGCTTCCATTCGGGAACGTCGCTGAACGCCTGGACCTTGCTCAGTTCGATGCCCCAGTCGCTGCCGATCTCGACGGTCTTGATCGGGCCATGGAAGCCGCGGCGCTCGTCATAGCTGATGAGGCCGTCCTGCAGCACCTTACGGGCGATCACCTGGAGGCGCGGGTCGAGAGAGGTGCGCACCGACAGACCACCTTCATAGAGCGCATTGTCCCCATAGCGCTCGATGATCTGCCGGCGCACCTCCTCGGCGAAGTAATCGGATGCGAAGAGATAGGAGCCGCGGTTGCGCGGGCTGACGCCAAGCGGCTGCTTCTTGGCCTCGTCGCCTTCGCTCTTGGTGACGTAGCCGTTCTCGACCATGCGGTCGATCACCCAGTTGCGCCGCTCGATCGCAGCCTCGGCGCGGCGGAAGGGGTGATAGTTGTTCGGCCCCTTCGGCAGGGCGGCGAGGTAGGCCGTCTCGGCGATCGTCAGTTCGGTGACGGACTTGTCGAAATAGGTCAGCGCAGCGCCGGCGATGCCGTACGAGTTCATCCCGAAGAAGATCTCGTTGAGATAGAGTTCGAGGATGCGGTCCTTGGAATAGGCCTGTTCGATGCGGAACGACAGGATCGCTTCCTTGACCTTGCGGTCGATGGTCTGGTCGGAGCTGAGCAGGAAGTTCTTCGCGACCTGCTGAGTGATCGTGGAGGCGCCGACCGGGCGACGGCCCGAACCCATCTGCTGCAGGTTGGTGACGATCGCGCGGAACAGGCCGGTGACGTCCACGCCGGGATGGTTGTAGAAATTCTTGTCTTCGGCCGAAAGAAACGCCGCCTTGACACGGTCCGGGATCGCCTGGATCGGCAGGTAGAGCCGGCGCTCGCGGGCGTACTCGGCCATGAGTGCACCGTTGGTGGCATGGACACGCGTCGTCACCGGCGGCGAATAGTTGCTCAATACCTCGTAGTCAGGCAGATCTTTTGTGACATTGGCGAGATAGACCGCAACCACCGCGGCAACACCGAGGAAGAAGACAGTGCCAATCCCGAAAAAATATCCAATCAATCTGATCATTTGCCAGTTACCGGTATCCTAATCAATTCATCGCTGGAACGATGGCGGCGCACCACACGTGGTGCCTGTGCTTCTGGACAGCCATGCATCCCTGCCGGCGACCTGAATATTCGTCACCGAGTCGCCCCGTCAGACCCGAGTAGAGCCTCGAATGTGAGGAAAATAGGGCTTAATGCAAACAACGGGCGAAGGCCATGGTTCAATTGGCGGTGCTGTCACTTTTTCGGCACATGAACGCTATTTTGCACGCAACCGCACCCGGCGGGATGCCGGCTTTCAGCCGCCATTGGCGACGACGGTCGCGCGATAGCGCCCCACCGCCTCGGCGATCAAGCCGGCCACCTTCTTCTGCCAGGCCGGATCTATCAGAAGCTGCTCGTCCTCCTTGTTCGACAGGAAGCCGAGTTCAAGAAGCACCGAGGGCACATCGGGTGCCTTCAGCACACGAAACCCGGCATAGCGATGCGGATTGTTGATGAGCTTGACCTCGCCTTCGAAGGCGTCCACCACCTGCTTGGCCAGGCCGACGGAAAAGCCCTGCGTCTCGCGGCGCGTCAGGTCGATCAGGATATCGGCCACTTCCGGCGGTTCGCCCTCCAGCGGCATTCCGGCAATCTCGTCCGAAAGGTTTTCGCGCGCGGCAAGGTTGGCAGCGAGACTGTCGGATGCCTTGTCGGAAATCGTATAGACCGTGGCGCCGCGGATATCCTTTTGGCGAAGCGTATCGGCGTGGATCGAGATCAGCAGGTTGGCATTGCGGCTGCGCGCCAGTTGCACCCGCTGCGGCAGCGACAGGAACTCGTCGTTGTCACGCGTCAAGAACGCCTCTGTCGACGGCAGCTTGTTCAGCGCGGCCGCGATCTCCTTGGCAAAGGCCAGCGTCACGTCCTTTTCATGCGTGCCGGTCTCGACCCCCAGTGCGCCGTTGTCGATCCCGCCATGGCCCGCGTCGACGGCGATGACGAAACGACCAGGCTCCACCGCCCCACCCGGCACCACCGCGCCATCGGCGGAAGCGACGCTCGTGGTTGCCTCTTTCCACTTCTGGCCGTTCACCAACTCGGCAAAGGCACCCTCGGTGACGATCCCCGTATCGATGACGAGGCGAAAGCTCTTGCCGCCCTCCTCTTCCCGAACCTCGGTGGAGGTGACGCTTGCAGGCCTGTCCGCCGTCAGCACGATGCGCGACCGCCCCTCCGCCATGGCGCCAAAACGAACGTCCGTGAAGAGGCCGCGGGCGGCAAACTCATCCTTCTTCAGCGCGAACACCGTTTCGGGAAGATCGATCAGGATGCGGTAGGGATTGGCGACGTAGTGAACCGAAATATCCGGCCGCTTGTCGAAATCGATTATGACGCGCGTGCGGGCATCGTCGCCGGCCATGCGGCCCGAATAGGCCAGCAGTGCCGAGTTTTCTGCCGGGATGGAGCCGGTCGTCACCTCTGCGCCGGCAGCAGCGATCCCGCCGGCCAACGAGGGAAAGGCCACAAGCGCAAGGACCGCCGCGCCCGCAAGCCGGCACAGCACCCTCGCCGCCCGGTTGCCCGCTTCAGCCCTTCGCGTGACCACGACCTTCAAATCCCGACCTCCCCCGACCAACGCCGCCCTGCTTGCGGCTCGGATCCAACAGCAATTCCTTCGGCCGCACCAGACGCCCGAAGCGAATAATCGTCGGACAAACTTGACGCCGCATGGTTAACCGAAGCTTACCGGCGTTGCGCCGGAGCGCTCGGGCGGCCGGCCTCCATCCTGCGGGATTGGATCATAATTGTGACGGTCCCGGCTTTTTCCTTGCCATTGTGACATATTGAACATAAAAGCGATTTCAGGGAAAAAGCACTGACGGGATAGAAGCCGCAGGCGGGCAGCCAACCATCTGGAATTGGCGCCGAAACTGGCCTTCATCCGCCGTCGCAAAGTTTCTTCCCGAGCAATGGAATCGCGGTAATCCGGCGGTGGCCGGACCAAATCAACGGTGGATATCCACCATGGGCATTCAGGCCCGCTTCATCGGACCGTTTCGGTCTATGGCATTGGCAATCTCGTTTGGACGTTGATGTTGTCGCTGCGGTATATGTCAGAGGTTAACAGGCTACGGTGCGTGATCGTACCAGCCGTTGTCTGGCCGCGGCCCGCTCACCCCGCCCCGACGGGAACTCACTTATCCGGCGCAGCGCTCCCACCTTCCGACCGACCGCCCATCAGCGGCCAGTCGCCAGACAGGCTTGGCCTGCGCCGAGGAGCAGAACTTTCATGGCAGACAAAATGCTTATCGATGCGTCTCACGCAGAGGAGACGCGCGTCGTTGTCGTACGCGGCAACCGCATAGAAGAATTCGATTTCGAATCGCAGCACAAGAAGCAGATCCGCGGCAACATCTATCTTGCCAAGGTGACCCGCGTTGAGCCGTCGCTGCAGGCGGCCTTCGTGGACTACGGCGGCAACCGCCACGGCTTCCTGGCCTTCGCCGAAATCCATCCCGACTACTACCAGATCCCTCTGGCCGACCGTCAGGCGCTGCTTCGTGCGGAAGCCGAGGAGGCCCGCCGCGACGAGGACATCGAACATGTCGAGACCGCGCCCGTCGCCGCCCAGCCGGTGACGATCGTCCAGGAGGCCCCGGAGGAGACGCCGGTCGAAGCCAAGGCAGTCGAAGCCAGGACCGAGGCGGTCGAGGTCGTCGCGGAAACGGCGGAAGCTGTGCCTGCCGCAGAAGCCGAGGCCGAGCCGGTCGAGGAAGAAACCAAGCCGAAGGCGAAGAAGCCGCGCAAGCCGCGGGCCAAGAAGGCCGTCGCCAAGGATGAGGCCGCCGAAGAAGTGCCGGCCGCAGCAGCGGAAGACGAGGACAGCAAGACCCCGTCCGGCGACATGGCCGCCGCCGTCGATACTGACGTCATCTCCGAAGAGGTGCGCAAGCGTCCCGGCGACGACGATGACGACGACGACGATCACCACGAAGAAAAGGAAGTGATCGAATCGGTCGGCGCCGAAGACGCGATGGAAGAGGTTCCGGACCGCATCCAGCGCAAGCCGCGCAAACAGTACCGCATCCAGGAAGTGATCAAGCGCCGGCAGATCCTGCTGGTCCAGGTCGCCAAAGAAGAGCGCGGCAACAAGGGTGCGGCGCTGACCACCTACCTTTCGCTCGCAGGCCGTTATTCGGTCCTGATGCCGAACACCGCCCGTGGCGGCGGCATCTCCCGCAAGATCACCAACCCGCAGGACCGCAAGCGCCTGAAGGAGATCGCCCGCGATCTCGAGGTGCCGCAGGGCATGGGCGTGATCCTGCGCACCGCCGGCGCCAACCGCACCAAGGTCGAGGTCAAGCGCGACTTCGAATACCTGATGCGCCTGTGGGAGAACGTGCGCACGCTGACGCTGAATTCGACCGCGCCCTGCCTCGTCTACGAGGAAGGCTCGCTGATCAAGCGCTCGATCCGCGACCTATACAACAAGGATATCAGCGAGATCGTCGTTGCCGGCGAGGAAGGCTACAAGGAAGCCAAGGGCTTCATGAAGATGCTGATGCCGAGCCACGCCAAGGTGGTTCAGCCCTACCGCGATATCCACCCGATCTTCTCGCGCTCGGGCATCGAAGCTCAGCTCGACCGCATGCTGCAGCCGCAGGTGACCTTGAAGTCCGGCGGCTACATCATCATCAACCAGACCGAGGCGCTCGTCTCGATCGACGTCAACTCCGGCCGTTCGACGCGCGAGCATTCGATCGAGGAGACGGCGCTACAGACGAACCTCGAAGCCGCCGAGGAAGTGGCACGCCAGCTGCGCCTGCGTGACCTTGCAGGCCTCGTCGTCATCGACTTCATCGACATGGAGGAGAAGCGCAACAACCGCTCCGTCGAGAAGAAGCTGAAGGACTGCCTCAAGCACGACCGCGCCCGCATCCAGGTCGGCCGGATCTCGCATTTCGGCCTGCTCGAGATGTCGCGCCAGCGCATCCGCGCCTCCGTGCTCGAAAGCACGACGCAGACCTGCCCGCACTGCAACGGCACCGGGCATATCCGCTCGCAGTCGTCCGTCGCACTGCATGTCCTGCGCGGCATCGAGGAGTATCTGCTCAAGAACACCACGCACAACATCACCGTGCGCACGACGCCGGATATCGCGCTCTACCTGCTCAACCAGAAGCGCGGAACGATCAACGATTACGAGACGCGCTTCGGCGTGCATATCGTCATCGATGCGGATGCCCATGTCGGCGCCCAGCATTTCGCGATCGACCGCGGCGAGCCGGTCGAAAATCCGGTGAAGATCGAGCAGTTCGTCCAGTTCGCTCCCGAGCCGGACGAGGATGACGACATCGTCATCGAGGAAGATCTGGAAGAAGAGGAAGCCGAGGCTGTGGCGAAGCCCGCTCCTGCCGCTGCTGCTTCGTCCTCTGACGACCAGTCGGGCCGCAAGCGCAAGCGCCGCCGCCGCCGCCGCGGCCGTGGCGGTTCCGAGGGGACCGAAGCCAGCGACACCGCATCGTTCGGCGGTGAACAGCCGGGCGACGTCGACGAGGAAGGCGACGAGGCCGAGGATGAGACGGAAGCCGCCGGCGAGGCACAGCACGCAGCCGACGACGATCAGGGCAAGCGCAAGCGCCGTCGTCGCGGCAAGCGCGGCGGCCGCCGCAACCGTGGCGACGAGCTGGAAGCCGGTGCAGAATCGGCAGACACGGAAGCTGAGGCCGACGTCGAAGAGCCTGCCGTGATCCCGGCTGCCGCGGATGCCGAAGTCATGGCCGTAGTGGAAGGCCAGCCGGCGCCAAGCGAAGAAGAGGTCGTAGCCGAAGTGCAGGCCGAGCCCGCACCGAAGGCCCGCCGGACCCGCAAGGCCAAGACAAAGAAGGAAGCCGAACCGGAAGTGACGGCCGACGTCGAGGCACAGGCAGCGATCGAAGATCAACCCGCTGAAGACGTCGCGGTCGAGGAGGCCGTCGAAGAGGCTGCGGCGGATCTCGATGAAGCCAAGCCCGCGCGCGCCAATCGCGACCTTTCGACGATCGCGTCGGCGCCCGTCGTCAAATCCTCTTCGCCGAAGGAGAAGGAAGGCGACGAGCCGGAGAAGCCCAAGAAGGGCGGCTGGTGGCAGCGTCGCGGCTTCTTCTGAGAGCAGTAGCACTAAGGAATGCAGGACCCGGCCATTGCGCCGGGTCTTTTCTTTTCAGGCTGTGATGCCACTGTTGGTGAACGCCGAAAGACAGCTTCGCCCATGGCTTTCGCCCTGCCCCGGCCCGTTCCCAAGCCCGGCCCAGCGATCGCACATCGACCAGTCGCCGCCGCCTATTTCAGCCACGCTGCTATGCGGTCCGTCGCTTCGACCATCTGCTCGTAGGCCCCGGCAAAGGAGAATCGCATGGTGCGGTGCCCGCCGATCGGATCGAAGTCGTGCCCCGGCGTCGCGGCGACGTCGATCTCGGCCAGCATGCGGCGGGCGAACGCCATACTGTCGTTCGTGAAGCGGCCGACATCGACATAGGCATAGAACGCACCGTCCATGGGCGAGGCGATGGTGAAGCCGATCTCGGGCAGCCGCGCTGCCAGCAAGTCGCGGTTGCGGCGATAGGCCTCGCGGTGGACGTCGAGCTCTTCGTGCGCGCCAAGCGCTGCGAGCGCCGCCAGCTGCGAAATCTCCGGGGCGGATATGTAGAGGCTCTGCGACAGCCGCTCGATCGGGCGAACGACATCCTTCGGCAGCACCATCCAGCCGATCCGCCAGCCGGTCATGCAGTAGTATTTCGAGAAGGAATTGATCACGACGACGTCGCTTGTCAGTTCAAGCGCAGTCGTCTCCTCGCCGGAAAACGTCAGCCCGTGATAGATCTCGTCGGAGATGAACGCGATGTCGCTGGCGCTGCAGTAATCGGCCAGCGCCTTCAGGTGCGCGCGGTCGGTGACGGTGCCCGTCGGATTGGCCGGGCTTGCCAAGAGCACACCGGAAAGCTTGCCGAACACGCTCTGGGCGGCCTCAAGGCTTTCTGGCGTCATCGTGAAGCCGTTCTCTGCGCTGACCTCGATCTCGATCGTCTCGATGCCGAGGGCTGCGAGAATGTTGCGATACGCGGGGTAGCCGGGCCGCGCGATCGCGACGCGGTCGCCCACGTCGAACAGCGTCAGGAAGGCAAGGTTGAAGCCGGCCGACGAACCTGTCGTCACCGCGATGCGGGCGGGGTCGACATCGACGCCGTGCCGGGCGCGGTAATGCGCGGCGATGCCCCGGCGCAGGTCGTTCAGGCCGAGTGCCTCGGTATAGCCGATGCGTCCGTCCTCCAGCGCCTGCCGGGCGGCAGAAAGCGCCGCAGCGGGCGCGGGATAGGCCGGCTGGCCGACCGCCATCGAGATGACCGGATTGCCTGCAGAGCGCCGCCGCGTCGCCTCGGCAAGGACGTCCATTGCGTGGAACGGTTCGACTGCACTGCGTCGGGAGACTTTCATCGCTCGATCTTTCCTCGAGAATCAAGAACAGACGACGCCGGACGGCGTGCGTACGAATTTGCTGCGCGCCTTTGCCCAAGCGAAGGCCCGAACCCGGGCGCCGCTACGTACCGCGCACAGCGAAGTAGCCGGAACAGCGCCCTGTTCACAATCCCGACAGGGCACCCTTTCTACCGAAAATGCTGTTCCGTTTCCGCCGCTGCCGCCGTAAGGTCGTCGCAATGCGCCGCAATCATGGTAGCGAAGCGGCCAATAGAAAACGACGGCAGCCCAGTCTGCTGCGCCATCACGAGGACCATATGTTTCGCAATCACGGCAAGAAGCTTGCAGCAGCGCTCACGCTCGCAGGTGCGCTCACCCTTCCCTTTCAGGCCCATGCCTTCGATGCCAAGCAGAAGGAAGAGATCGGCGCACTCGTGAAGGAATACCTTCTCGCAAATCCGGAAATCCTGATGGACATGCAGGAGGCCCTTCAGCAAAAGCAGATGCAGGCGCAGCAGCAGCAGGCCTCCGCCGCGATCACCGACAATCAGAAGGCGATCTTCAATGCCGCCGAAGACATCTCGCTCGGCAATCCCGACGGCGACGTGACCATCGTCGAATTCTTCGACTACAACTGCGGCTACTGCAAACGGGCGCTTTCGGACATGGACGCCGTCCTGGAAGCCGACAAGAATGTCCGCTTCGTGCTGAAGGAACTGCCGATCCTCGGGCCTGATTCGCTTGCGGCTCACAAGGTCAGCGCCGCTTTCCGCGATCTCGCGCCTGAAAAGTACGGCGAGTTCCATCGCACCCTGCTCGGCGGCGAGGAGCGTGCCACGGAAGAAACCGCGATCGCGCTCGCCGTGAAACTCGGCGTCAGCGAAGCCGACATCCGCAAGCAGATGGAAGTGAAGCCGCACGACGACGCCGTCCGCAATGCCTATAGCCTTGCACAGAGCCTCGGAATCACCGGCACGCCCTCCTACGTCATTGCAAATGAAGCAGTATTCGGCGCGGTCGGCGTCGACGAACTGAACGAGAAGGTGGCGAACGTCCGCTCCTGCGGCAAGGCCGCCTGCTGAGGCCGGCCTGCAACACCGATGACGCGCACGGTCCTGGAATGGCGCCCGACGTCCGGGATCGTGCCGTCCGCCATCTTTCCGCCATTCCCTTGCTGTTCAGGCAACGTGGTTGTGGACAAGGCGCGCGCGGGTCCTTGGGGCTTTTCCTTGAAGAACCGGCGGTCTATAGGTAAGCCACGATCCAGAAAGCGGAAATTCGAATGGCTCCCACCCTGTTTGTCCTGAATGGTCCAAACCTCAACGCGCTCGGCAAGCGCGAGCCCGGCATCTATGGCGGGCATACGCTGGCCGACATCGAGGCCCTGTGCCGTGCCGAAGGCGAGAAGCTGGGTTTTGCGATCGACTTTCGCCAGACGAACCATGAAGGCGTGCTCGTCGACTGGATCCACGAGGCTGGCGATACGGCGGCCGGCATTGCCATCAATGCAGGCGCCTACACGCACACCTCCATCGCCCTGCACGACGCCATCCGGGCCATCCGGATCCCGGTCGTCGAGCTGCACCTTTCCAACGTGCATGCGCGCGAGGAATTCCGCCACAAGTCCATGATCGCGCCCGCGGTCAAGGGCGTCATCTGCGGGTTCGGCGAGCATAGCTACATCCTGGCGCTGCAAGCGCTGAAATCCTTGACGAAATAAAGAAAATAAGAGGCTCAATCCCATGGCTGACAAGAAGCAGGGCATCGATCAGACGCTGATCCGCGATCTCGCGAACATCCTCAACGAGACGGACCTGACCGAGATCGAAGTCGAGCAGGACGACCTGCGCATCCGCGTCTCGCGCGCCGGTACGCCGCAGTACGTTTCCGCCCCTGTTCCCGCTCCTCTTGCCGTCGCAGCACCGGTTGCAGCAGCAGCCGCCGCACCGGCCGCCGCCGTCCGCGACAACAAGAACGCTGTCACCGCGCCGATGGTCGGCACGGCCTATCTCTCCCCCGCCCCTGGCGCGCGCCCCTTCGTCGAAGTCGGCTCCACCGTGCAGGAAGGCCAGACGCTGCTCATCATCGAAGCCATGAAGACGATGAACCAGATCCCGGCGCCGCGCTCGGGCAAGGTCACCGAAATCATGGTCACCGATGCTGCACCGGTCGAATACGGCGAACCGCTGATCGTCATCGAGTGAGGGCGGCGCGATGATCACCAAAGTCCTCATAGCCAACCGCGGCGAGATCGCGCTGCGCGTCCTGCGTGCCTGCAAGGAACTCGGCATCGCCACCGTTGCCGTGCATTCGACGGCCGACGCCGACGCCATGCACGTCCGCCTCGCCGACGAGAGCGTCTGCATCGGCCCGCCGCCCTCGCGCGACAGCTACCTCAACATCCACCAGATCGTCGCCGCCTGCGAGATCACCGGCGCCGACGCCGTGCATCCGGGCTATGGCTTCCTGTCGGAGAACGCCAAGTTCGCCGAAATTCTCGACGCGCACGGCATCACCTTCATCGGACCGACGGCCGAGCACATCCGCCTGATGGGTGACAAGATCACCGCCAAGAAGACGGCTGTCGAACTCGGCATTCCGGTCGTTCCTGGCTCCGACGGCGAGGTCAAGCCTGAAAACGCGATGGAAATCGCGCGCAAGATCGGCTTCCCGGTCCTGATCAAGGCGACGGCCGGCGGCGGCGGGCGCGGCATGAAGGTCGCAAAGACCCCGGCCGATCTCGAAGAAGCGGTTTCGACCGCCCGTTCCGAAGCGCTCGCAGCCTTCGGCAACGACGCCGTGTACATGGAAAAGTATCTCGGCAAGCCACGCCACATCGAGGTACAGGTGGTCGGCGACGGTGCCGGAAACGCGATCCATCTTGGCGAACGCGACTGCTCGCTGCAGCGCCGCCACCAGAAGGTCTGGGAAGAGGCCAACTCCCCTGCCCTGAACGTCGAGCAGCGCATGAAGATCGGCCAGATCTGCGCCGACGCGATGAAGAAGATGAAGTATCGCGGCGCAGGCACGGTCGAGTTCCTCTACGAGGACGGCGAGTTCTATTTCATCGAGATGAACACCCGCCTGCAGGTGGAGCATCCGATCACCGAAGCGATCACCGGCATCGACCTCGTGCACGAGCAGATCCGGGTTGCTTCCGGCGCCGGGCTTTCCGTGACGCAGGAGGAGATCGAATTCTCCGGCCACGCCATCGAATGCCGCATCAACGCTGAGGATCCGCGGACCTTCGTGCCATCGCCGGGCACGATCACGCACTTCCACGCCCCCGGCGGGCTTGGCGTACGCGTCGATTCGGGTGCCTACCAGGGCTACAAGATCCCGCCCTATTACGACAGCCTGATCGGCAAGCTGATCGTGCACGGTCGCACGCGTGTAGAATGCATGATGCGACTTCGCCGTGTGCTCGACGAATTCGTGATTGACGGAATCAAGACGACGCTTCCATTGTTCCAGGAACTGATTTCCAATCAGGATATCGCCAACGGCGACTACGACATCCACTGGCTGGAAAACTATCTGGCCAAGACTTCAGTCTAGGGGCGAAACATGGCAGGGCGGCGCGGCAGGTCCCCGGAGATCACACCGGAACTTCTGCTGCGCGCCTATTCCATCGGGCTATTCCCGATGGCCGATTCGGCTGACGACCCGGAACTCTTCTGGGTCGAGCCAGACATGCGGGGCGTCATCCCGCTCGACCGTTTTCACGTCTCGCGCAGTCTTGCCAAGACAATCCGCCGCAACCCCTTCGACATCCGCGTCAACACCGCCTTCGAGGCGGTGATTTCGGCCTGCGCCGAATCCGCACCCGACCGCCCCTCCACCTGGATCAACACCAAGATCAAGACACTCTACGCCACCCTGCATCGCATGGGACACGCCCACAGCGTTGAGGCATGGGAAGACGGAGAGCTCGTCGGCGGCCTCTACGGCGTGTCGCTGGGGGCAGCGTTCTTCGGCGAAAGCATGTTCTCCAGGCGCACGGACGCCTCGAAAATCTGTCTCGTCCATCTGGTCGAACGGCTGAAGGAAAAGCGCTTCCTGCTGCTGGACACCCAATTCACCACCGAGCACCTGAAGACCTTCGGCGCCATCGACGTGCCGAAGGCGGACTACGAGGGCATGCTCGCCAGGGCGCTGGCCTCGCCTAACTTGGCGTTTTGAGGCTGATTGCCCTCCACCCCCCCCTTCGCGCCCACGCGCTCATTGCCCTGATCCGGACGCCGCAATATGATTGCGTGGACAAGTCTATTCTCAGGGGCAAACTTGTGAGCCTGAAGCCGCCCGCGTGGAAGATCATATTGCTTGCTGCGGTCCTGGGGCCTCCCATCGGCACGGCACTGTTGGTCGGCCCTTTTGGGGTTCTAAACTGGGAACACATGTGGTCCATCGTCGTGATGGGATACGGTTTTGGGTTCGTACCGTCTTTGTTGGGCGGGACGTTGTTCGCAGCACTGCGCCACAATCTTGGATCAGGATATTGGTGCGCAGGGCTTTGTGGCGGTATCGCAACTGCAATCTGCGCGATAGCCATACTTCAGACAAAAGCATGGCTGGCAACAATATACCTCACCGGCTTTGCCGGAGTGCTTCCCGCCCTCGGTCTACGATTGCTTTTGCATCGCTGGTTTCCCGAAGGACCAGAGGCGGCCTGACAGTCAGAAAACGGCCTCTGCTTTTCTGCTCTCGCAGCTGACCACAGCGCTATTCCGTGCTCAACCGGATCCACAGTGGAGGACATTGCTTTAGCGGGAGGTCGTCGTGTCCGGCGGCGGGACGTCGGATTGCGCCTTGCATTCCGTGAGCCAGACGTCATAGACCGGGTGCTCGACGGCGTTCAGGCCGGGGCTTTCGGCAAACATCCAGCCGGTGAAGATGCGCCTGATCTTGCGGTCGAGGGTGATCTCGTCGACCTCGACGAAGGAATCGACCTTCTGTGCCTCGGTGTCGTCGCGGTTGTAGCAGACGCGCGGGGTGACCTGCAGCGCGCCGAACTGCACCGTCTCGCCGACATAGACGTCGAACGAGGTGATGCGACCGGTGATCTTGTCCAGACCTGAAAAAACGGCGACGGGATTTTCGATACGGGCGGCCTCGGCCGGAGCGTTTGCGGCGAGCAGCGCGACCCCGAAGGCGGCGAGCGCAGACGCCGTTCGCAAAGCGATGTTCAGCCTGCCTGTCAAATCCGTCCCCTTTCGTCTTTCGCACAAGAACCGGCCCGGCACGAGGACCGGGCACCGTCTGCGCTAGCCGTCAAATGTGGCGAAAGCAGTTCAGCCGCGCGGCGTCCAGGCGTCATAGTCGCCGGTCACACGCGGACGCTCGCCGGGAGCAGCAAGCGAACCCGGCGGACGATAGGCCTGCGCGGTCCCGGTCGGGTTGGGGCGATGTTCCTTCTGCCACTCGCGCGGCTTGTAATCCTCGTCGGCGGGGGACACATCGGTGCGATGATGCATCCATCCGTGCCAGCCGGCGGGGATAGCGGATGCTTCGGCATAGCCCTTGTAGATCACCCAGCGCCGCGTGCGGCCCTCGGAATCCGTGCCGCCGCCCTGATAATAGACGTTACCGAACTGATCCTCGCCCACCTTCTTGCCGAAGCGCCAGGTATGGAACCGCGTTCCGATGGTCTGTCCGTTCCACCAGGTGAAGATCTGCTTGAGAAGGCTCATTGTCCACTTCCTTGACCGGGCCCGAAAGTCTGGCCCGCTGTCGAAACCGTTCCTCGCTTATGGCGCGGCGGGGTGCGAATGTCCAGCGATTCCCGACTGTTCAAGCCGGTTTTGCCGTCACGGATCTTGGCTGCCACGCCTCGGGGAACCTCGTATTTTCAGCCGAGCGCCTTCTCGTAGACCAGCGCCGGCATTCCCGGCAGTTCGACGCGCGCTGAGGCTTCGCCAGCCCTTTCGAACCCGTGCGCTTCATAGAAGGCGATCGCGGCGGCGTTCTGCGGCTCAACCTCAGCCCGCATCACCTTGGCATCGGGAAAACAGGTCTCGAGCTCGGCAAACATGTCGCGGCCGATGCCCTGCCGCTGATATTGCGGCAGCACATAAAGCTGCTGCAGGATCGCCACCATCGGCTCGGTCTTCGACATCGCCGCATAGGCCATCCCGCCCAGAGTCTTGCCATCGTCGGCGACGACGAACTCGGAATCCTTCCGCTTCAGCCGGTCAGCCAATGCGGCGACGGAGTGCCACTGCGCCGTGATCTCGCTCACCTTGTCGGCGCCGTAGATGGCGTCATAGGCAGCGTGCCACGTCTCGGCCAGAAGAGCGCTGACCTTGGGCAGATCGCCCTCCGAGGCCGTACGAACGAAGAACACAGGCCTATTCCTCGATGCCGAGCTTGGCCTTGACGAGGGCCTGCACAGCCTGCGGGTTTGCCTTGCCGCCGGTCGCCTTCATCACCTGGCCGACGAACCAGCCGGCCAGCGTCGGCTTGGCCTTCACCTTCTCGACCTGATCGGGGTTGGCGGCGATGATGTCGTCGACGGCCTTCTCGATCGCACCGGTGTCGGTGACCTGCTTCATGCCGCGGCTCTCGACGATTTCTGCCGGCACGCCGCCTTCGGCCCAGACGATCTCGAACAGGTCCTTGGCGATCTTGCCGGAGATGGTGCCATCCTTGATCAGGTCGATGATGCCGCCGAGCTGACCGGGCGAAACCGGAGTCTCTTCAATGGCTTTGCCGGCTTTGTTCAAGGCGCCCAGCAAGTCGTTGATGACCCAGTTGGCCGCAGCCTTGCCGTCACGGCCGGCCGCAACGGCCTCGAAATAATCTGCAATTGCCTTCTCGGAGACCAGCACCGAGGCGTCGTAGACCGACAGGCCCAGTTCGGCGACGAAGCGGGCCTTCTTGTCATCGGGCAGTTCCGGCAGGTGCGCCTTCAGCTCTTCGACATAGGCGTCGTCGAACTCCAGCGGCAGGAGATCCGGATCGGGGAAATAGCGGTAGTCGTGCGCGTCTTCCTTGGAGCGCATCGAGCGGGTTTCGCCCCTGCCCGGATCGAACAGGCGCGTCTCCTGGTCGATGCTGCCGCCGTCCTCGAGAATGCCGATCTGGCGGCGGGCTTCGTATTCGATCGCCTGGCCGATGAAACGGATCGAGTTGACGTTCTTGATCTCGCAGCGCGTGCCGAAGGCTTCGCCCGGGCGGCGAACGGAGACGTTGACGTCGGCGCGCATCGAGCCCTCGTCCATGTTGCCGTCGCAGGTGCCGAGGTAGCGCACGATCGAGCGCAGCTTCGTCATGTAGGCCTTGGCCTCGTCCGACGAACGCATGTCCGGCTTGGAGACGATCTCCATCAGCGCCACGCCGGAGCGGTTCAGGTCGACATAGGACATGGTCGGATGCTGGTCGTGCATCGACTTGCCGGCGTCCTGCTCCAGATGCAGGCGCTCGATGCCGATCTCGATGTCCTCGAAATTGCCCTGGCGATCCGGGCCAAGCGAGATGACGATCTTGCCTTCGCCGACGATCGGGTCCTTGTACTGCGAGATCTGGTAGCCCTGCGGCAGGTCGGGATAGAAGTAGTTCTTGCGGTCGAAGATCGAACGCTTGTTGATCTGCGCCTTCAGGCCGAGGCCGGTGCGGATCGCCTGGCGCACGCACTCCTCGTTGATGACCGGCAGCATGCCCGGCATGGCCGCATCGACGAGCGAGACGTTGGCGTTCGGTGCGCTGCCGAAGGCGGTGGATGCGCCCGAGAACAGCTTGGAATTGCTGGTGACCTGGGCGTGCACCTCCATGCCGATGATCACTTCCCAGTCGCCGGTGGCGCCGGGGATGAAGCGTTTCGGATCGGGGGTGCGGACGTCGACGAGGGTCATGGCAAGCTCTTGAAAAGTCGCTTCGGAATGGCGGATTTCGAACAGTGTCGGTAGACCATATGGACATGCAGCGCAAGGCTTTGCAGCACCTCGCCCAATGTCAGGGCACCATCGCGCTTGACAGGGGACCGGATTCGTAACATTTGTTGTTACATGAAAAAGAACAGCAGACTTTCCGCCGTGCTTCATGCACTGATGCACATGGCCGAGCGTGACGCACCGATGACCTCGGACGACCTCGCGCTTTGCCTGGACACCAATGCCGTCGTGGTTCGCCGCACCATGGCGGGGCTCAGGGACGCCGGTATCGTACAGTCCGGCCGGGGCCATGGCGGAGGCTGGGTATTCGCCCGCCCGCTCGCCGAGATCTCTCTGCTCGACATCTACCACGCACTGGGCGAGCCGATCGTGTTCCAGATCGGGCCGGCAACGGAGTCACCCGGCTGCGTCGTCGAGCAGTCGGTCAACCGTGTGGTCGGCGATGCGCTGAAGGACGCCGAGGCGATCCTCATGGCGCGCTTTGCCCAAACTCGCCTTTCCGATCTCGCAGCGGATTTCGGGGCGGCAGCGAAGGCCAGGCGCGCTCTTACCGATACCGGCTGACAAGCACACCCTTTTCCCCTGCGCCCGAACGCACCGGCACCAGCCGGGCGGACGATGGCGCCTGCCTGAAGAAAGGACGAGACCATGACCGAAGATGCCGTCATCATCGGAGGAGGCTTTGCCGGCCTCTCTGCCGCGATGCAACTCGCCCGCGCCCGCCGGCGAGTGACAATTCTCGATACCGGCGCGCCTCGCAATCGCTTTGCCAGTCATTCGCACGGCGTGCTTGCGATGGACGGCCGTCCCGGAGCCGACATCCTTGCGACCGCCCGCGCGCAGCTTGCAACCTATGACACCGTGACTTTCCGCCCCGTCGAGGCGACGAAACTCGATGGAGATATCGACGCCTTCCGCGTTGCGACCAGCGATGGCGAGGAGATCGCCGGACGACGCGTCCTGCTCGCAACGGGGTTCGAGGACGTCCTGCCGACGATCCCGGGCCTGAGCGAACGGTGGGGACGGACGGTCCTCCACTGCCCCTATTGCCATGGCTACGAGATCGATCGCGGCCCCCTTGGCCTGCTCGCCCGCACAGCCGATGCAATCCGCCTCGCCGCGATCATCGCGGACTGGGGCGACGTGACCCTCTTCACCAATGAGGCCATCGAGCCGGACGCCGCAGCGATCGCACTGCTCGAGCAGCGCGGCGTCAATATCCGTTCGGGACGGGTGCTCGCCGTGGACGGCCGGGAAGGTGAACCACTGTCTGTCCAATTTGATGGCGGCTCCGCCGCGGTCGTGAAGGCGCTGTTCGTGATGCCGGAGTCGCGTGTCCGCAGCGCCATCCCGCATGAGCGTGATCTGGCCTTCAGGGAAAGCCCGATCGGGCAGATCATCGCAACCGACGAGGGCCGGCAGACGTCCCTGCCGGGGCTTTATGCAGCCGGCGACATCGCGCTCGGGCCGGCGAACATCACCTTTGCCTCGGCCGATGGCGTGAAGGCAGGCGTTATGCTGCACCACTCTCTCATACTGCCGGCGCATTGACGGCGGTTTTCTGCCGATCTACCAAGGCGGGCCAACGGGCTGGACCTTGCACTTTTCCGCAAGCTGAAGCGGCGCAGGTGTATCGCATCACGGGGCGGGCGCCCCTATCGCACCAGCGAGCGCGGCTCTGGCGCTCGTGCGCTCGCAATTGGACAATCGATGAGAAAATCGGCGACGAGAAAAAGTGGCGCGCGCGGCATCCGTCGCGCGTGCCAGCATCAGCGCCGTCAAAAGCCTCCCGGCCCGTAGCCGATCGGCTGATCCTCGGTCAGTTGCCGCCTGAGCCCGACGGACTCGACGTTCCGGTCGAGCTTCGGCGAATAGGCGACGGAGAGCCAGTTCACCGCGTAGCCGTGCTTGCGGAAGAAGGCGAGTGCTGCGGCGTTACGGGCATGTGTCTGCAGATCCACCGTCTCGAAGGTGGCCCTGCGCATCTCGTCTTCGATCGCGGCAAGAAGGGCGGAGCCGACGCCCTGGCGCTGCATAGCGGGATCAACCCAGAGATCGGTGATCTCCTCGTCCATCTTCTCGCGGGCGGCCCAGCCGGCAATGCGCCCGCCGGTCTCGGCGACGGCGACGGTCACCCAGTTGCCCTGGAGGAAGTGTACGAAGGCGTTGCGCGCATTGTCACGCAACGCGTCCAGGTCGGCGACGCCGGTCACCGCCTGTTCCCAGGCGCGCATGCCGATCTCGGCCAGCACCGGAATGTCGCCGCCATGGGCGTATCGGATGATCGTCATCGCCTGAGCCCCTTTCTCCGGGCCGGATCAAACCATCCGAATCGCCGCTTGGCCAGTGTTTACCACCACTTCTGCGGCGAGAAACGGCCGGCGGCCTTCTCGATCACGTGCGCGGTCTTGAACAGCGTTTCTTCTTCGAATGGCTTGCCGATGAGCTGGAGGCCGAGCGGCAGGCCCTTGTGGTCGAGGCCGGCGGGCACGGCGATGCCGGGAAGGCCCGCCATGTTCACCGTCACCGTGAAGATGTCGTTCAGGTACATCTTGACCGGATCGGAGGCGAGGTCCTCGTCGGCGATGCCGAAGGCCGACGACGGGGTCGCGGGCGTCAGGATCGCATCGACGCCGGCGTCGAAGGCCAGTTCGAAGTCGCGCTTGATCAGCGTGCGGACCTTCTGCGCCTGCAGGTAGTAGGCGTCGTAGTAGCCGGCGGAGAGAACGTAGGTGCCGATCATGATGCGGCGCTTGACCTCCTTGCCGAAGCCGGCAGCGCGCGTCTTCTCGTACATGTCGACGATGTCCTTGCCGTCAACGCGCAGGCCGTAGCGCACGCCGTCGTAGCGGGCGAGGTTCGAGGAGGCTTCCGCAGGCGCCACGATGTAGTAGGCCGGCAGCGCGTATTTCGTGTGCGGCAGGCTGATATCGACGATCTCCGCACCGGCTTCCTTCAGCCACGCAATGCCCTGCTGCCAGAGCGCCTCGATTTCTTCCGGCATGCCGTCGACGCGATATTCGCGCGGAATGCCGATCTTCATGCCCTTGATCGACTGGCCGACCGCCTTCTCGTAGTCCGGGACCGGCAGGTCGACGGAAGTCGTATCCTTGGCGTCGACCGATGCCATCGACTTCAGGAGGATCGCGGCATCACGCACGTCGCGGGCGATCGGGCCGGCCTGGTCCAGCGAGGAGGCAAAGGCGACGACGCCCCAGCGCGAGCAGCGGCCATAGGTCGGCTTGATGCCGACGGTGCCGGTAAACGCCGCCGGCTGGCGGATCGATCCGCCGGTGTCGGTGGCGGTAGCGCCGGCGCACAGGAACGCCGCAACCGCGGCAGCCGAGCCGCCCGAAGAGCCGCCGGGCACGAGGTCGAAATTGGAGCCGTTGGCGCGCCACGGGTTCTTGACGGCGCCGTAATAGGAGGTCTCGTTGGAGGAGCCCATGGCGAACTCGTCCATGTTCAGCTTGCCGAGCATGACAGCGCCGTCGTTCCAGAGGTTCTGGGTGACGGTCGATTCGTACTTCGGCTTGAAGCCGTCGAGAATGTGGCTGCAGGCCTGGGTATGGACGTCGCGGGTGCCGAAAAGGTCCTTGATGCCGAGCGGGATGCCTTCCAACGCGCCGGCCTTGCCCTCGGCGATGCGGGCGTCGGACGCCTTCGCCATATCGCGCGCCTTCTCCGGCGTCACCGTGACATAGGCGTTGAGCGCACCGTTGGCGGCGTCGATCGCGGACAGATAGGCCTCCGTCAGTTCGACGGCGGTGATCTCCTTGGCACCAAGCTTCTCGCGGGCTTCGGCAATGGTCAGGCGGGTCAGATCGGTCATGGTTCTAATCTTTTCGCGGTCACGCAGCGCTGGCGGTTCGTCCAAGCTGCTTCTGGTAAAATATCGAATAGGGGCTTTCCGGGTAGTCGAGCACCGGGCCGCAACGGGTGAAGCCGGCCTTCTCGTAGATCGCCCAGGCGGCGGGATGCCGGTCGCCGGTCTCGAGCACGAGCTGGGACATACCGTCGTCCTGCGCAGCACCGACGATCCTTGTCAGGATATCGCGGCCGATGCCCCTGCCCTGGCACTCCGGCCGGGTGAACATGCGCTTCACCTCGCCGACATCAGGCGAATGACGCTTCAGCGCGCCGCAGCCGATCGCCCTGCCGTCCTCGCGCGCGATCCAGACCGTGACGCCCGGCTCGGCCATCTGCTCCACCGTCAGGTGATAGCACGCCTCCGGCGGCGACAGCGCCAGCAGAACCTCGTTCAGTTCCGCGACCAGCTCGCGCACATCGTCCTGAAGCGGGCTTTCGACGGCGATCGTCACGGCCAAGGGCTTACTCCACGACCTTCGGCACGAGGAAGAAGTTGCGATCGGAAACCGGTGCGTTCGCCACGACGTCGTCGGCCTTGCTGCCGTCGGTCACGACGTCGTCGCGCTCCTTCATGGCCATCGGCATCACCGAAGTCATCGGCTCGACGCCCGAGACGTCGACTTCGCCCAGTTGCTCGACAAAACCGAGGATGCCGTTCAGCTCCCCCATCATCCGCTGGGCTTCTTCTTCGCTGACCGCGATACGGGCAAGGTGGGCCACCCGCTTGACGGTGGCAAGATCGACAGACATCGGCATTCTCCGGTCGGAAATTTCCTACCCGCTATAATGACCCAGCCCCGGCTGCGCAACGGGGGAATGTGTCCCGCGATCGGCGAGACGGCATGAACGGGGCTGGAAGCCCTGGCTCGGCAGCGTGCGGTCACCCTCATCCGCCTGCCGGCACACATTACCCGCGCGAAGAGAGGCGCGCCTCGACATCCGGACGAAGCGCAGCCTCGAACGTGACAGGCCTTACCGCGAAACGATTTCGCCGACCTTCGGCACCTCGATCTTTGCCTTCGCGCCATCCATGCCGGCGACGAAGGTATCGGGCGTCTGGTCGATGATCGGGAAAGAGCCGTAATGGCAGGGAATGACGGTGCCGAACTTGAAGTAGCGCTGGCAGGCCAGAGCTGCGACCGCGCCGCCCATCGTGAAGCGGTCGCCGATCGGCACCAGGCCGATCTCCGGCTGGTGCAGCTCATTGATCAGGGCCATATCGCCGAAGATGTCCGTGTCGCCCATGTGGTAGAGCGTCGGCTCATCCTCGAAGTGCAGGACGAGGCCGTTGGCGTTTCCAAGCGAATGCGACACGCCGTCCTCGGTGACCTGCGCGGAGGAATGCAGGGCGTTGACGAAGGTGGTGGAAAAGCCGTGGAAATGGATCGTGCCGCCGGTATTGCCCATCTCCAGTTTCTTGACGCCCTTGGAACCCAGCCATGCGGCCAGATCGGCATTGGCGAGCACGGTGGCACCCGTCTCCCTGGCGATCGCTATGGTATCGCCCACATGGTCGCCGTGACCGTGCGTGAGCAGCACGTGCGTGAGATCCGCCGTCGCTTCCTTTCGCTTCGTCTCGTCGAAAGCGGGATTGCCGGTGAAGAACGGGTCGATCAGAATCTTCGCCTTGGCCGTTTCGATATGGAAGGCCGAATGGCCGAGCCAGGTGATCTTCATGGTATTCTCCTATTGTACTTCCGCCATCTTATGACATAGAGCAGTGTGCGCAAAACGGCGGCCCAGGCTGTACTGGATGCCGCTTTCGAACCGGCAAATGCCCGGGCCGACAGTGACGCTGCCAGCGGGAAGCTCCGGCGACCGGCGCGCGAAATGCAGCCCGACCGGACGAATATCCAGCCTTCGCAATGGAGACAAGCATGGCCCACGACGATGACGAGTACGTGTACGACGAAGCGACCGGTGATTGGCGCCCGGCCTCCGAAGTCGCAGCGGCCGCTGCCACCAGCCGGCCCGTGGCACGCGATGCGGCCGGCAACGAACTGGCAGACGGCGATTCGGTCGTGCTCATCAAGGACCTGAAGGTAAAAGGCGCGGGGCAGACGCTCAAGCAGGGCACCGTCATCCGCTCCATCCGCCTCACGGACAATCCGGAAGAGATCGATTGTCGGCACGACGCCATCAGGGGCCTCGTGCTGCGCACGGAATTCGTGCGCAAGCGCTGAACATTCTTCGGAGAGCTTCCCATGGCAACGCTGACGCTGGAAGAACTGGCCGAAGTTCTCGAACCCGGCCAGCCGATCGCCGGCCTGGATCTCGGCACCAAGACGATCGGGCTGTCGGTCTCCGATCTCGGCAGGCGGCTCGCGACACCGCGGCCGGTGCTGAAGCGGCTGAAATTCGGCATCGACGCGGAAACCCTGCTCGGGTTCGCAGAAAAGGAAAAGGTCGCGGCCTTCGTCATCGGGCTGCCGATGAACATGGATGGCAGCGCCGGCCCGCGCGTGCAGGCGACGCGCGCCTTCGTGCGCTCCATGGGCGAACGGACGGAAATACCCTTCGTCTACTGGGACGAGCGGCTTTCCACCGTCGCCGCAGAGCGCACGCTGATCGAGATGGACGTTTCGCGCAAGAAGCGGGCGGAGCGGATCGATTCGGCCGCCGCCTCCTTCATCCTTCAGGGCGCCCTGGACAGGCTGTCGGCGCTCGGCAGATCCTGATCCTTCGCGCCCTGCTCCACTCCGCGGCGGCGGCGCCACCAAGCGCCGATCTGCCGGCGTTTGCGAAACGCGACGATGGCGAAGACGAACAGGCTGTCGACGGCGATCGCGCGCGCGACCAGAGGCGGGATCGTCTCGGGCGGCATGCCGAGAACATGGCCGTAGATGCGGAAGACGAGGTCGTGCGCGTTGCGCGTCAGCATGAAGATGCCGAAATTCATGTCGTAGTAGGAAAGGCCGTACCAACTGCCGAGCAGGGCGATAGGAAACGCCCAGAGAATGAGGAACCACTTCATGCGGTTCTCCCCTCACCCATGAAGGCCTCGCCGAATTCCAGCCCGATCTCGCGAATGGCGAACAGGCCGAGCATGACGAGCGCCGGCACCGAGATATCGAGCGCAAGTGCTGCGAAGAAGGCCGTCATGGCCGGGATCAGAACCGCTTTCGGCATGGCGCCGTTCCTGATGGTTAATGAAGCGTTAACAGCCCGACATTCTACCCATCACCGCAGGCGCGCAACGCAAAGTCGTCAACAAGGTTAATTTCCACATCGCAGCCGCCCTGCTCCGTTCGGCAGCGCCATCTGCACCTTCGCCCGAACTAAATCTCCGGCATTGCCGTTTGTTCCCGCCCATGAAATGAGGACGCAAAGTCCCTAACATTGGTCGCGCCATGCTCGTCGTCTTCGAAAGCACCCTGCCCGTCTTCCTGCTCGTCGTGCTCGGAACGCTGCTGAAGCGATGGCGGAAGATCGATGATGGCCTGTGGCTGGGGCTTGAGCAGCTGGGCTTCTATGTCCTCTTTCCCGCTCTATTGTTTTCGACACTGGCGCAAGCCGATTTCGGCGGGATGGAAGCGGGAGCGCTTGCGATTGCCTCCATAGGCTCGGTCACGCTGATGTCGGCAGGCCTGCTGCTCTCCTGGCCGCTTTTCCGCAAGGCCGGCGTATCGGCAGCATCCTTCAGCACCGTGTTCCAGACATCCACCCGCTGGAACGGTTTCATGGCGCTCGCGACCGCCGGCAAGCTCTATGGCCAGGGCGGTATCGGAATGCTGGCGCTGATCATGACGCTCATCATCATCCCGATCAATTTCTACAATATCGCAATTCTGATCTGGTTCGGTGGCGGGGCGCGCCACGTACGGAACTTCCTCCTCAAGGTGATCAGCAATCCCTTGATCCTCGCCTCCGCGCTCGGCACGATCTTCAACCTGTACGGCATCCATGTCTACGCCCCGCTCATGGAGACGATCGACCTCGTCGCCGAAGCCTCCCTCAGCCTCGGCCTGATCATGGTGGGTGCAGGGCTGCGCGTCACCGATGCGCTGCGCCCCGGCGCGATCGCACTGATATCGGTCGTGCTCAAGCTTTTCGTGATGCCGTTCATCATGGTCGGAACGGCATGGCTGCTCGGCATCGAAGGCGAAGCCTTGCTCGTGGTCGCGCTCGGCGCCAGCGTGCCCACCGCGATGAACGGGTATCTTCTGGCCAAGCAGATGGGCGGCGACGCGCCGCTCTACGCCTGCGTTGCCACGCTGCAGACGGCGCTGTCGTTCCTCACCATCCCGCTGGTGCTGACGCTCACGTCCTATGCGGCCGGATAGAGCAGATCAACGATGTAGGCCGAATCGAAGCGGGAATCGAGCATGCCGTAGGTCGAGCGCCAGCCGGCCGCCAGGCGCGTTTCAAGGAAGGCGTCGGCGATGCGCCCCGCACCGATGCGGTTGAGTTCGGCAGCAGCGGCGGAAAGTGCGAGCTGCTCGACCAGCATGCGCGCCGCACCCTCGTCGCGCTCGCACAGCGAGGTCGCCGCGCGCAGAACCTCCACCGTCTTGCGGCCGGAGGGACCGAGATCGCGGGCGATTCCGGCGAAGACGGATTCGAACAGGTCCTTGCCACGCGCCAGCACGCGCAGCACGTCCAGCGCCATCACGTTGCCGGAGCCTTCCCAGATCGCATTGACCGGCGCCTCGCGGTAATGCCGGGCGATCGGTCGCTCCTCGACATAGCCACTGCCGCCGATGCACTCCATGGCCTCGTAGATCAGGGCGGGGGCGATCTTGCAGCACCAGTATTTCGTTACCGGCGTCATGACGCGGGCATAGGCGGCGTCGTCGGCGCTGACCGGCGCGCGGTCGAAGGCTTCGGCCAGCCGCAGAGACAACGCCGTCGCCGCCGCCACATCGAGGGCCATGTCGGCCAGAACGCGCGTCATGATCGGCTGGTCGACGAGGTTCTTGCCGAAGACCTTGCGGCCGCGCGTATGATGGACGGCCTCGGCGAGGGACGCGCGCATGATGCCGCTGGAGGCGAGCGCGCAGTCGAGCCGCGTCAGCGTCACCATGTCGAGGATCGTGCGAATGCCGGCGTCCGGCGATCCCAGCAGGAAGCCGAACGTATCGTTGAATTCCACCTCCGAGGAGGCATTCGATCGGTTGCCGATCTTTTCCTTCAGGCGCTGGAAGCGCAGGCCGTTCGCCGTGCCGTCCTCCAGAAGCCGCGGCACCAGGAAGCAGCCGACGCCGTCACGGGTTTGCGCCAGCATGACGAAGGCATCGCTCATAGGCGCAGACATGAACCATTTGTGCCCGCTCAGGCGGTAGATGCCCTCACCCACGCGCTCGGCGGTGGTCGTGTTGGCCCGCACGTCGGTGCCGCCCTGCTTCTCCGTCATGCCCATGCCGATCGTGACGGCGCTTTTCTGCATCGCGGGACGATTGGTGCTGTCGTACTTGCGCGACAGGATGCGGCCGGCCCACTCGCGTTGCACGACGGGCGAGGCGGAGATCGCCGCCACCGACGCGCTGGTCATGGTCAGGGGGCACAGGTGCCCGCTTTCGAGCTGCGCGCTCAGGAAGAAGCGGACCGCGCGCGCCTTGTGCGCCCTGCCCCGTTCGTCCGGCAGGTTCTCCCAGATGGAAGAGTGCAGGCCGCTGGCCATGGAGCGGCGCATCAGCGCATGCCAGGCAGGGTGGAAATCCACCACGTCCAGCCGTTCGCCGCGCGGCCCGTGGGTGCGAAGCTGCGGCGGCGACTCGTTGGCCATGCGCGCCAGTTCCTGCGCCTCGGCAGATGTCACCTGGCGACCGATCGCGTCGAACTCGTCACGCAGCGGCTTCGGCAGGCTGGCGGTTCCGTCCACCAGAAGGGGATCGGACCGATAGGCGTTGATGCCCGTCCACAGCTTCGGCTGGTTCAGGTCTGCTAGGGTCTGTTCGGTCCGGGTCATCTGAGTCATGTCCGGGTTCTAGCCTAACTGCGCCTGTCGCGAAACGGGGGCACAGGGGCCATACCCCCAAAGAATGCAGGAAAAGAAGGGCGAAGGCCGGGCGACGGCCCGCGCCGCCTTGCCGCATGGCGGCGGAGCCTCTATAGACCCCGCGTATTCAAGACAGACGAGGCGACCTCATGGATTCCTTTCCGCATCGCCACCTGCTCGGCATCAAGGGATTGACCGAGCAGGAAATCACCTACCTGCTCGACAAGGCGGACGCGGCCGTCAACATCAGCCGGCAGCGGGAGAAGAAGACCTCGACGCTTAGGGGCCTTACTCAGATCAATCTCTTCTTTGAAGCATCGACGCGCACGCAATCCTCCTTCGAGCTTGCGGGAAAGCGGCTCGGCGCAGACGTGATGAACATGTCGGTCGGCAACTCCTCGGTGAAGAAGGGCGAGACGCTGATCGACACGGCAATGACGCTGAACGCCATGCACCCGGACGTGCTGGTGGTCCGCCACTCTTCCGCCGGTGCCGCCGCCCTTCTGGCGCAGAAGGTCTCGTGCGCGGTCGTCAACGCCGGCGACGGGCAGCACGAGCATCCGACCCAGGCGCTTCTCGACGCGCTGACGATCCGACGCGCCAAGGGCAAGCTGTCGCGCATCATCGTCGCGATCTGCGGCGACGTCCTGCATTCGCGCGTGGCCCGCTCCAACATCCTGCTGCTGAACGCCATGGGTGCCCGGGTCCGGGTGGTGGCACCGGCGACCCTGCTTCCGAACGGCATCGGCCAGATGGGCGCCGAGGTCTACCACTCGATGGAAGAGGGGCTGAAGGATGCGGACGTGGTGATGATGCTGCGCCTGCAGCGTGAGCGCATGTCGGGTGCCTTCGTGCCCTCAGTGCGCGAGTATTTCCGCTACTTCGGCCTCGACGCTGAAAAGCTGAAGGCTGCCAAGGAGGATGCACTCGTCATGCATCCCGGCCCGATGAACCGCGGGGTGGAGATCGCCTCCGAGATCGCCGACGGGCCGCAGAGCGTGATCGAGCAACAGGTGGAGATGGGCGTCGCCGTCCGCATGGCGGTGATGGAAACCCTTCTCGTCTCGCAGAACCAGGGACCGCGCGCATGACCCGGCCGACCGTCATCAACAACGTCCGCATCATCGATCCCTCGCAGCATCTCGACGAGACGGGCACGATCGTCATCGAAGACGGCCGCATCGCCGCCGCCGGCAGCAGCGCCCGCAACCAGGGAGTGCCTGACGGCGCGGAGGTCGTGAACGGATCCGGCCTCGTCGCTGCGCCCGGCCTCGTCGATGCCCGCGTCTTCGTCGGCGAGCCCGGCGCCGAACACCGCGAAACGATCGAATCCGCATCGCGCGCGGCAGCGGCGGGCGGCATCACCTCGTTCATCATGATGCCTGATACCGACCCTGTCATCGACGATATCGCGCTGGTCGAATACGTACTGAAGACGGCGCGCGACAAGGCGCTCGTCCATGTGCATCCGGCCGCGGCCCTGACCAAGGGGCTGGCCGGAACGGAAATGACGGAATTCGGCCTGCTGCGCGAGGCCGGTGCCGTTGCCTTCACCAACGGTCGCCATGCCATGCACGACGCGCAGGTTCTGCGCCGGGCAATGACCTATGCGCGCGAATTTTCCGCCGTTATCGCACTGGAGACCCGCGACAAGCATCTCGGCGCCGGCGGGGTGATGAACGAGGGGCTGCTGGCAAGCTGGCTCGGCCTTTCGGGCACGCCGCGCGAGGCGGAAGTCATCCCGCTGGAGCGCGACCTGCGACTGGCGGCCCTGACCCGTGCGGCCTATCACGCCGCACAGATCTCGGTGCCGGAATCGGCAGACGCCATGCGCGTCGCCCGCTCCCGCGGCGCCAACGCCACCTGCGGCATTTCGATCAACCACCTGACCCTCAACGAGAACGACATCGGCGAATACCGCACGTTCTTCAAGCTTTCGCCGCCGCTTCGCGGCGAGGACGATCGTACGGCGATGGTTCAGGCGCTGGCCGACGGGACCATCGACATCATCGTCTCCTCGCACGATCCGCAGGACGTCGACACGAAGCGCCTGCCTTTCGGGGAGGCTGCCGACGGTGCGATCGGGCTGGAAACGATGCTGGCCGCGGCGCTTCGCCTGCACCACAGCGGCGAAGTCTCGCTGATGCGGCTGTTCGACGCCATGTCGACGCAGCCCGCAAAGATCTTCGGCCTTGATGCGGGCACGCTCCAGTCCGGCGTGGCCGCCGACCTCGTGCTGGTCGACCTCGACGAGCCGTGGATCGCAGCCAAGGACGGCTTCGTCTCGCGCTCCAAGAACACGCCGTTCGAAGATGCCCGCTTTACCGGACGCGCCGTTCAAACCTATGTTGCGGGCAAGCGCATTCATGCGGCGCAGCGGTAAGCGGCAGCACAGGGTCGCGTCGACCTCGGCTGGACACCGCCCCTCATCCGCCCTGCCGGGCACCTTTTCCCCGCAGGCGGGGAGAAGGAACATCGAGGGACCGCCGCGGCCGGTTTGTGGGGAGGCGTTGCCACGGATCGCCCTTCTCCACGTTCACGGGGAGAAGGTGGCGGCAGCCGGATGAGGGGCGGTCCGCCCTGACGCAAGACAAGACAGATCGGCAATCTCGGGGGAAACAGTAGAGTGCCTGACATCATCACCTGGCAGCTGGGACCGCTGCCGACGCTTCTGAGCCTCGCCTTCGGCTATCTGCTGGGCTCCATTCCCTTCGGCCTGCTGCTGACCCGGATGGCGGGCCTCGGCGATGTGCGCAAGATCGGCTCCGGCAACATCGGCGCCACCAACGTGCTGCGCACAGGCAACAAGAAGCTGGCCGCGGCCACTCTTCTGCTCGATGCGCTGAAGGGGACTGCGGCGGCGGCAATAGCCTCCCGCTTCGGGTTAGAGGCCGGGATCGCGGCGGGCTTTGCCGCCTTCATGGGCCATCTCTTTCCCGTCTGGCTGGGTTTCAAGGGTGGCAAGGGCGTCGCCACCTATCTCGGCATCCTGCTCGGGCTCGTTCCCTTCATGCTTGCGGTCTTCGCAGCGATCTGGGTGTCGGTTGCCTATCTTACGCGCTACTCCTCGCTGTCCGCACTGGTTGCAACAGCGGCGTGTCCGGTTGTATTGTGGTTTACGGGGTACGAGGAGGTTGCGGTCCTGTTTGCCGTCATGACGCTGATCACTTGGATCAAGCACCGCGCAAACATCTCGCGACTGCTGCGTGGCACCGAAAGCAGGATCGGCGATAAGGGCTAGAGACAAGTTCAGGACGGGGGGCACATGTCCGAAGGCGCAGGCAGGCAGGGGATTGCGCTTTCGGAGAGACAGAAGATCGCCTGGCTGCGGCTGATCCGCAGCGACAATGTCGGTCCCGTCACCTTCCGCGACCTCATCAACCACTTTGGAACGGCCGAGGCAGCACTCGAAATGCTGCCTGAGCTTTCAAGGCGCGGCGGCGCCGTGCGCAGCATCCGCATCGCAAGCCACGCGGATGCGGAGCGGGAGATGGAACTGGCACACCGCCATGGCGCCGCCTTCGTCGGCATCGGCGAGCCCGACTATCCTCCCTTTCTGAGAAAGATCGACGGCGCACCGCCGCTTCTGGCCATCAAGGGCAACCGGGCTGCTGCCGGTGACGTTGCCGTCGGTATCGTCGGCTCGCGCAACGCCTCGATTGCGGGCGCAAAGTTCGCCGGAATGCTGGCGAGGGATCTCGGCGCCTCGGGCTATGTCGTCGTCTCCGGGCTGGCGCGCGGCATCGATACCGCCGCCCACCGCGCCAGCCTCGCGACCGGCACGATCGCCGCCCTGGCCGGCGGGCTGGACCAGCCCTACCCGCCCGAAAACATCGGCCTGCTCGACGAAATTACCTCCGGCAACGGGCTTGCCGTCAGCGAGATGCCGTTCGGCTGGGAACCCCGCGCGCGGGACTTTCCGCGCCGCAACCGGCTGATCGCGGGTATCGGCCTCGGGCTGGTGGTGGTGGAGGCGGCCAGCCGTTCGGGCTCGCTGATCACCGCCCGCAACGCGGCGGACTTCGGCCGCCTCGTCTTCGCGGTCCCGGGCTCGCCGCTGGACCCGCGCGCGCACGGCACCAACGCACTGCTCAAGGACGGCGCCATTGTCACCACGGATGCGTCGGATGTGCTGGAAGCCCTCGCGCCACTTCGCGAGCCGAACCTGTTTCACAGCCACAGCCACGCCGACGAGCCGGCGGCCGAACACGACCATATGGCCCTCCCCCCTGACGACAGCGAGCGCGAACGCATCGCCTCGGCACTTGGGCCAACGCCGGTCGAGATCGATGAGATCATCCGCCACACCGAGCTTGCGGCTGCAACGGTCTATCTCGTCCTTCTGGAACTGGATCTAGCCGGTCGTCTTCATCGCCATGCCGGCGGGCTGGTTTCGATCGCCACCGACTGAGAGCGGGCGCAAGCCGGACTGGATATCGCCGGCCTCGACATATGCCATCTCGATCAGGTAGCGCAGCATTTCCGCGCCCTCCATATTGGCAACGGCCCGAAGCTCCCCCAGCATCTGGCGGATGTAGGCAATGTTGTCATGTGTCCGCCCGGTAAGCGGCAACGGAATCCTTGGTTTGGTATTCATATCAATGTCCCGTCCGAATACCGCGGCGCAGACACACGTCATCGCCGCAACCTTTGCTTCCCGAAGACGATACAACCTTTATTTTAAATTGCAATACAAGCCACAACCCTCATAGGTTGCGCAAGCCGCACGCCAGTTATTTTGACGTCGCCTCTTGACCGGAACGCTTTCCCTGTTCATTTCGAGGCAACGACAACGCCGGCGCGTATCGCAGAACAGAAGGGCTATCCCGCCGGGAAAGGCCCCCGGCACAGAGAACGACGATGAATGTTGTAGTGGTGGAATCGCCTGCCAAGGCCAAGACGATCAACAAGTATCTGGGTTCAGGCTACAAAGTCCTTGCCTCTTTCGGACACGTTCGCGACCTTCCGGCCAAGGACGGATCGGTGCTTCCCGACCAGGATTTCGAGATGTCCTGGGAGGTCGACAGCGCATCGGCCAAGCGGATGAAGGAAATCGCCGACGCGGTGAAATCCTCCGACGGCCTGATTCTGGCTACCGACCCGGATCGCGAAGGCGAAGCGATTTCCTGGCATGTACTCGACCTTTTGAAGAAGAAGCGCGTGCTCGGCGACAAGCCCGTCAAGCGCGTGGTCTTCAACGCCATCACCAAGGCTGCCGTCCTCGATGCGATGAAGGCGCCGCGCGATATCGACATCGCGCTGGTCGATGCCTATCTCGCCCGTCGCGCGCTCGACTATCTCGTGGGCTTCAACCTTTCGCCGGTGCTCTGGCGCAAGCTGCCTGGCGCACGTTCGGCCGGCCGCGTACAGTCGGTGGCGCTCAGGCTCGTCTGCGACCGCGAGTCCGAGATCGAGCGTTTCGTCTCCGAGGAGTACTGGAACCTCTCGGCCCTCCTGAAGACCCCGCGCGGCGACGAGTTCGAGGCCAAGCTGGTGTCTGCCGACGGCAAGCGTCTGCAGGCCCGTTCCGTCGGCAACGGCGAGGAAGCGAACCGCCTGAAGGACCTGCTCGAAGGCGCGAGCTACCGGGTGGAGAGCGTCGAGGCGAAGCCGACGAAGCGCAATCCGGCACCGCCCTTCACCACGTCCACGCTGCAGCAGGCCGCCTCCTCCAAGCTCGGCTTCTCGGCATCGCGCACCATGCAGGTGGCACAGAGGCTTTACGAAGGCATCGACATCGGCGGCGAGACCGTCGGCCTGATCACCTATATGCGTACCGACGGCGTGCAGATGGCGCCTGAGGCGATCGATGCCGCGCGGCGGGCAATCGGCAGCCAGTTCGGCGACCGCTATGTGCCGGAGAAGGCTCGTTTCTACTCGACCAAGGCCAAGAACGCCCAGGAAGCGCACGAGGCGATCCGTCCGACCGACTTCAACCGCGTGCCCGATCATGTCCGCCGCGCGCTGGATCCCGACCAGGCCAGGCTCTACGACCTGATCTGGAAGCGCGCCATCGCCAGCCAGATGGCGTCGGCGGAGATCGAGCGCACCACCGTCGAGATCGACGCGGACAATGGCGGCAAGCACGCGGGCCTGCGCGCCACCGGCTCGGTCATCCGTTTCGATGGCTTCATCGCTGCCTATACCGACCAGAAGGAGGACGGCGAGCAGTCCGACGACGGCGACGAGGACGGCCGGCTGCCGGAGATCAATGCGCGCGAGAACCTCGCCAAGCAGAAGATCAACGCCACCCAGCATTTCACCGAACCGCCGCCGCGTTACTCCGAAGCGTCGCTGATCAAGAAGATGGAAGAGCTCGGCATCGGCCGGCCGTCCACCTACGCCGCGACGCTGAAGACGCTCGAGGAGCGCGAATACATCATCATCGACAAGCGCAAGCTGATACCCGAAGCCAAGGGCCGGCTCGTCACCGCCTTCCTCGAAAGCTTCTTCACCCGCTACGTCGAATACGACTTCACCGCGTCCCTGGAAGAGAAGCTCGACCAGATCTCGGCCGGCGAACTCAACTGGAAGGACGTGCTGCGCGACTTCTGGCGCGACTTCATCGCCCAGATCGACGACACGAAGGAACTGCGCGTCACCAATGTGCTGGATGCGCTGAACGAGATCCTGGCGCCGCTCGCCTTCCCCAAGCGCGAGGACGGCGGCGATCCGCGCGCCTGCCCCTCCTGCGGCACCGGCAAGCTGTCGCTGAAGCTCGGCCGCGGCAGCGGCGCCTTCATCGGCTGCTCCAACTATCCCGAGTGCCGCTACACCCGGCCCTTCGGTGCGGAGGCCGCCAATGGCGAAGGCCAGGCGTCGAACGAACCACAGGCGCTCGGCAAGGATCCGCATACCGGCGAGGAAATCACACTGCGTTCGGGCCGCTTCGGGCCCTATGTCCAGCGCGGCGACGGCAAGGAAGCCAAGCGTTCCAGCCTGCCGAAGGGCTGGACGCCCGACAGCATCGATCATGAGAAGGCGGTGGCACTGCTTTCGCTGCCGCGCGACATCGGCGCACATCCGGAGACGGGCAAGATGATCTCCTCCGGCCTCGGCCGCTACGGGCCGTTCATCCTGCACGACGGGACCTATGCCAACGTAGAGAGCATCGAGGACGTGTTCTCGATCGGCCTCAACCGCGCCGTCTCCGTGCTCGCCGACAAGCAGAGCAAGGGCGGCGGACGGGCTCGCGGCGGCACGCCGGCGGCGCTGAAGACGCTTGGCGACCATCCGGACGGTGGAGCGATCACCGTTCGCGACGGCCGCTATGGTCCCTATGTCAACTGGGGCAAGATCAATGCGACGCTGCCTAAAGGCAAGGACGCCCAGGCCGTGACGCTCGAGGAAGCCCTGGTCCTGATCGCCGAGAAGGCCGGCAAGGGCGGCGGCACGAAGGCCAAGGCGAAGACTGCGAAATCCGCCGCGACCAAGGCCGAGGGAGAGAAGACCACCAAGGCCACGACGACGAAAAAGGCCGCCCCCAAGGCGAAAGCCGCAACGAAGACCAAGAAGGCTAGCGCCAAGAAGGTAGACGAATGACGCATGATCCCCGCGATCGGTCGAGGCAGAACAAACGGCCCGGCCGCGCGGGCCGCGACCTGCCGCCGGGCGCCGAGATCCCGCTGATCCACGGCGAGATCCCGCCACGCGAGGTGTTGTTGCGCTTCATCGCCGACCACCCGGACAAGGCCTCCAAGCGCGAGATCTCCAAGGAATTCGGGCTGAAGGGCGAAAAGCGGGTCGAGCTGACGCAGATCCTCAAGAGCTTCGAGGAGGAGGGCCTCCTGGAGAAGCGGCGCAAGTCGCTCGTGCGCCCCGGCGCCCTGCCCCCGGTCGCCGTCCTCGACATCACCACCCGCGACGTCACGGGCGATCTCATAGGCCGGCCGGCGGAGTGGCTGGACGACCTTGGTGTCGCGCCGGCTGTGACGATCCGCCAGCCGAGCGTCGGCAAATCGGCCGGCAAGGCGCCGGTCGCGGGCCTCGGCGACCGGGTTCTGGCCAAGATCTTCCCGGCCAAGGACCGTGGCGGTCCGGCCTATACCGCCCGCGTCATCAAGATCCTCGACAAGCGCAAGGATGCCGGCATGGGCGTTTTCCGCTCAACTGCGGACGGCGGCGGGCGGATCATGCCGATCGACAAGCGTGGCGAAGAGTTGTCCGTCGATAGCGATTTTACGGCCGGAGCAAAGGACGGCGACCTCGTCGAGATCGACGTGGCGCGTATCGGCCGCTATGGCCTGCCGCGCGCGCAGGTGAAGGCGGTGATCGGTTCGGTCGCCTCGGAGAAGGCGATCTCGATGATCGCGATCCATGCGCATGGCATTCCCTATATCTTCCCCGAAGGCGTGCTGAAGGAAGCCGCGGCCGCCGGCCCGGCGACGATGGCGCACCGCGAGGACTGGCGCGCGCTGCCGCTGATCACGATCGACCCGGCCGACGCCAAGGACCACGACGACGCCGTCTATGCCGAAGCGGACAGCGCGCCGGAAAATCCCGGCGGCGTCATCGTCACGGTCGCGATCGCCGACGTCAGCTACTACGTCCGCCCTGGCTCCGCGCTGGACCGGGAGGCGCTGAAGCGTGGCAACTCGGTCTACTTCCCCGACCGCGTCGTACCGATGCTGCCCGAGCGGATCTCCAATGACCTGTGCTCGCTGAAGGAAGGCGTCGATCGGCCGGCGCTGGCCGTGCGCATGGTGTTTTCCAAGGAGGGGCGCAAGGTCAGCCACACCTTCCATCGCATCATGATGAAGAGTGCGGCCAAGCTCTCCTACCAACAGGCGCAGGCGGCGATCGACGGAGCGCCGGACGACAAGACCGGACCGATCCTCGAAACCATCCTGAAGCCCTTGTGGCACGCCTATCGCATCCTCACTGTCGGCCGCGACCGGCGCCAGCCGCTCGAGCTCGACATGCCCGAGCGCAAGATCCTGCTGAAGGAGGACGGCACGGTGGACCGCGTCGTCGTGCCCCCTCGCCTCGACGCGCACCGGCTGATCGAGGAAATGATGATCCAGGCGAACGTAGCCGCAGCCGAGACGCTGGAAAAGCGGCAGCAGTCGCTGATCTACCGCGTCCACGACGCGCCGTCGCTTGCCAAGCAGGAAACGCTGCGCGAATTCCTCGCAACCCTCGACATTTCGCTGGTCCGGGGCGGCAACATGCGTTCGAACCATTTCAACGGCATCCTGAAGAAGGCCGAAGACAAGCCGTTCCAGCAGATGGTCAACGAGATGGTGCTGCGCTCGCAGAGCCAGGCGATCTACAGCCCGGAAAATATCGGGCATTTCGGCCTGAACCTGATGAAGTATGCCCACTTCACCTCGCCGATCCGCCGCTATGCCGACCTGATCGTGCATCGGGCGCTGGTGGCCTCGCTGAAGCTCGGCGAGGGCGGCATCACCATGGATGAGGAGGCCGCACTCGACGACATCGCAGCCGAAATCTCCACCTTCGAACGCCGCGCCATGGCGGCCGAGCGCGATACGGTGGACCGCCTGATCGCCCATCATCTTGCCGGGCGAATCGGCGAGGAGTTCAACGGTCGCGTGTCGGGCGTGACCAAGGCGGGGCTTTTTGTCACTCTTCCCGCCTATGGCGCCGACGGCTTCGTGCCTATATCTACGCTCGGTCGCGATTATTACATCTACGACGAGGCGCATCAGGCGCTCTCCGGCGAGAAGACCGGATTGGGCTATCGTCTCGGTGACGAAGTTGTGGTCAGGCTGGCGGAAGCGGTGCCGCTTGCCGGCGCGCTCCGCTTCGAGATGTTGAGCGAAGGGCGCAAGATGCCGACGGGCGTGCGCTCGTTCCACAAGGCCAACCGCCGCGATCGCAGCGGATCACGGCGGCAACCCGGCACGCGCCCGCCGCGAGGCAGGCGCTAGGCCGGTCAAAGGCCCCGGCAGCAAGGAAACGAACATGCAGGCGACCTTTCGACAGAACGCATCCCTCTCCGGCCAAAGTCGCACAGAGGAACGCCCGCTGGGTCGCGGAATCCGCCGCGGCATGCTGAACCGCTGTCCGGCCTGCGGCGAAGGCCGCCTGTTCCGGAGCTTTCTCAAGCCTGTCGATGCCTGCACCGTCTGCGGCGAAGAGATGCTCCATCACCGCGCCGACGACCTGCCCCCCTATCTCGTCATCACCATCGTCGGCCACTTTGTGCTGGCCGGCTACATGGCGACGGATCTCCTCCTTCCCTTCAGCACGTGGATGCATCTGGCAATCTGGGTGCCGGTGACAATCATCAGCGCGGTCTTCCTGATGCAGCCGGTCAAGGGCGGGGTGATCGGCCTGCAGTGGGCCTTGCGGATGCACGGCTTTGGCGGACATGCCGACAAGCCGGCGGACGATCTTGCCTCGCGCGAAACGGCCGAATGACCACCGCGCCCCTGTTGCGGCCCGTGGACGCCGCTTCGGTCCTGCTGATTGACCGCACAGACGGGCGATTTCGCGTTCTTGTGGGCAGGCGCAGCAGCCGGCACGTCTTCATGCCCGACGTCTACGTGTTCCCCGGCGGACGGCGCGACCGCGGCGATTCGCGCATACCCGTCCTCTCCTGCCTGCATGAGGCCACGAGCGCGCGACTTTCGCTCCGAACACACGCCCGCATGCGCGAGGCGACGTTGCGGGGCCTTGGCGTTGCGGCGCTGCGCGAGTTGCACGAGGAGGCCGGTCTCGTGGTGGGAAGGCGCACGGACGGCGATTGTCGCGCCGGAGCGCCCTTTCTCCCGGATCTGTCACATCTTCGTTTCTTTGCCCGCGCTATAACGCCGCCTGGACCGCCGCGCCGCTTCGACACCCGCTTTTTTTGCCCTTTTTACCGACGATGCAGGCGTCGACCCTGCGAGTGCGCAGGATAGCCCCGAGCTCTTCGACCTGCATTGGGTCGACATCTTTGAGGAACTGAAGATCGAGATGCCAGCGATAACCGTCACGGTTCTTGAGGAACTGAAGAAATCCCTGCTGAGAGACCCGACCCTGCCGTTCGGGGTTCAGGCCGCATTCTTCATGCATCGCCGGGGCCGGTTCGTCCGAGACACGCTTTAGGATATCGTGCGCATGTCAGATCCCCAATCGGATCCCAAGCCGGGTTCCAAGCCAGGCTCGATGCCGCCTAGCCCTGCGCCCGTTGACAGCATTCACTGGCGCTCGCTGGTGGCGGCGATGGCGGCGATCGGCGCGGTCGGCATCGCGATCGGCCTCGGTCTGCCGCTGCTCAGCATCATCATGGAAAAGCGCGGTATCTCGTCTACCCTGATCGGGCTGAATTCCGCGATGGCAGGCGTCGCAGCGATGGTAAGCGCCCCGTTCACCACCAAGCTTGCCCATCGCTTCGGCACCTCCAACATCATGGTCGCCGCGATCGTTCTTGCCGCCGCAAGTTCGCTCGGATTCTACTATGTCCAGAATTTCCTTCTGTGGTTTCCCCTGCGAATCGTGTTTCACGGCGCGACCACGATGCTGTTCATCCTGTCGGAGTTCTGGATCAACGCCGCCGCGCCGCCGCGCCGGCGCGGCCTCGTGCTCGGCATCTACGCCACCGTCCTCGCACTTGGCTTCGCGAACGGCCCCCTGCTCTTCTCGCTTCTGGGCAGC
Organism: Rhizobium subbaraonis; assembly: GCF_900220975.1. GTDB lineage: Bacteria > Pseudomonadota > Alphaproteobacteria > Rhizobiales > Rhizobiaceae > Mycoplana > Mycoplana subbaraonis. Next base: position 43,028 of record NZ_OBQD01000006.1, read on the forward strand.
GACGGCCCCCTGCCCTTCGCGGTGGGCGCCGTGATCATTCTGGTCGCTGCCGTACCGATCCTGTTTGCACGGAGGGAAAGCCCGACGATCGACGAGAAGCCGGAACTGCATTTCATGCGCTACGTCTTCCTGGTGCCGACGGCCACCGCCGCCGTCTTCGTCTTCGGTGCGGTCGAGGTCGGCGGGCTGTCGCTCTTTCCGATCTATGCCACGCGGACCGGCTTTACCGAATCACAGGCCGCCTTGCTGCTGACGGTCATGGGCGTCGGCAATTTCCTGTTCCAGATTCCGCTCGGCATGCTGTCCGACCATATGAAGGACCGCCGTACACTGCTTTCGATCATGGCCTGCGTCGGGCTTGCAGGCGCTGCGGCACTGCCGCTTCTGTCCGAGAACTGGGTGCTGATGGCGGTCGTGCTGCTCTTCTGGGGCGGCTGCGTTTCCGGCCTCTATACCGTGGGATTAAGCCATCTCGGCTCGCGCCTGACCGGCGCGGACCTTGCGGCAGCCAACGCCGCCTTCGTGTTCTGCTATGCGGTCGGTACCGTTGCCGGCCCGCAGGCGATTGGCGCGGCGATGGACATCGCCGGTCTGGACGGATTTGCGTGGGCAATCGTGTTCTTCTTTGGCCTCTATGTGGCGCTTTCCCTGGCGCGCATGGTGTTCCGGCCAAAACGGACTTGACTTTTCGGGCGCGATTTGTAGTTTCGCGCCACATTTGAAGTTCCAATGCCGTGGAACCGGACAGGTCGTCCACGGCTTCGTTTTTGTAAAGGCAGGACGACCATGGCCAAGGCTACCACCATCAAGATCAAGCTGCTGTCGACGGCCGACACCGGCTTCTTCTACGTCACGACGAAGAACAGCCGTACGATGACGGAAAAGATGACCAAGACGAAGTACGATCCGGTCGCGCGCAAGCACGTCGAGTTCAAGGAAACCAAGATCAAGTAATCCTGGTTTCATCGGCAAAATTGGAAGGCGTGCCGCTCCTGCGGCGCGCCTTTTTGTTTTGCCCTGCCCGCAGAAGAGGCGTTCTGTGTATCGGATGGTGAAACAGTCCGCCTGAAACCAAAACGCCGCTCCCTTTCGGAAGCGGCGTCAAATTGGGGGCCGGCTGGGGATGACGACGGCACGAGGATTCCGTTTATGTCTTCACCAGCCGGCCGACCCCACGACCCAGGAGATGCGGCGGACCTAGCATCATGGGGTAACTCGGCAGGAGCTTGTGCTCACCTTTGAAAAGAGGATTGCGCGGAATTGGAAAAAAATCAATGAAATCTTGATCGCCGCAGGCTCCCGGCCCGCAGAGTTGGTTAATCCGTTTGCCTAGGCCATTGGGAATCAGGCGAAGAAAACGTTATTTAAAGCAACAAAATTTCGCGGCGAAATCAACAACCCCCAAGTGCAATCCGCCTGCCACAAATATCCTGACGCAACGTGAACCCCCTTCACGTATGGCATCGAAGACATTGAATACATTAGCAAACGCAAACAGTAATATAAATCGCAAAAAGTGGCCCTTGTGACACTTTTTTGACGAAGGCGGCGATCGTGCGGCGCCCGTCCAAATTCCTGTTGAGCGCTTCGAAAAAAATTGATGCCGTGTCAGCTTTTGCTAATTAGCATCAGCTAAAATCTGTGGATAAGTGAAGGAGCAAGGCGGGTGTGTCGCTTTCGCCACGTATTCAGACCGCTGCCGCACGCAAACGCAGCCACCACCAGCGGGCCAGTTTGGGACAGATCACACGTCGAGGCGGGACTTTAGGAGATGATGGGGGCGCGTGCGATCACGCCGCGGCCGCCACGACGCGGTTCCGGCCACCGCGCTTGGCCTCATAGAGCGCATTGTCTGCGCGCTTCAGCAGTGTCTCCGGGCTGTCGCTTTGCGGCGATAGCGTGGCGATCCCCATAGACGCCGTTAGCTGCAGGGGAACGGCGACGTCGCCGAGCCGGAACGGCTCCTGCTCGATCGCCATGCGCAGCCGCTCGGCGACGACGGCGGCCGTTTCGGGCGGGGTATCCGGCATCACGAGCACGAATTCCTCGCCACCATAGCGGCAGGCAAGATCGGCGCCGCGCACGGCCGAACGCAACCTGCTGGCGAATTCGCGCAACACCGCATCGCCGACATCGTGGCCATAGGTGTCGTTGATCAGCTTGAAGCGGTCGATATCGGTCATGCAGATCGACATCGCGCGCCCCCGGGCCACGGAGCGGTCGATCAGCAGCTTGAGGTGGCTGTCGAGGTACCTTCGATTGTGCAGGCCCGTCAGGCCGTCGGTCACGGCCAGTTCGATCGATTGCTTGACGCTGGAGCGCAGGCGGTCGTTGTACCGCTTGCGGCGAATCTGGGTGAGGCTGCGGGCCAGAAGCTCGTTGGGCTCGATCGGGCGCACGAGGTAGTCCGTCACGCCGAGGTCGAGTGCGCGGACGATCATGTCGTCATGGCCCTGCTCGGCGATCAGAAGGATCGGCAGGTAGCGCGTGCGCTCAAGCGAGCGCAGTTGCGAGCAGAGACGAAGCGGATCGTATTCGGCGAAGTTCGCGTTGACGATCACCAGTTCGAACGGCTTCTCCGCGGCCTCGAAGAGCGCTGCCTGCGGGTCCGACATGCAGGTCACGTCAGCAACGGGTCTCAAGGCGCGGACGATGCGCTCCTGGGAACTGCCGCGCCCGTCCACCAACAGGATCGAGCCCGGCTCGTCCCCGAGCGCGCCACCGAGCGAAGGATCCATCCCGAGCGCCTCGGCAGCGGCCGCGCGCACGCGAAGCTCGTCTGTCAGGGTCTTCAGCCGGACGAGGCTCTTGACGCGCGACATCAGCTGGAGGTCGTTGACGGGCTTGGTCAGGAAATCGTCCGCCCCGGCCTTCAACCCCCGCACCCGGTCGGAAGGCTGGTCCAGTGCGGTGACCATCACCACGGGGATATGCGCAGTGCGCGGATTTTCCTTCAGCCGCTCGCAGACCTCGAAGCCGTCGATCCCCGGCATCATCACGTCGAGCAGGATGAGATCCACCTGTGTACGCTCGCAGATCGCCAGCGCGTCGAAACCGTTTGCCGCCGTCAGCACGTCGAAATATTCCGCCAGGAGCCGCGCTTCCAGCAGCTTCACGTTTGCAGGAATATCATCGACGACGAGAATGCGTGCTGTCATGGGTGCGGATCCGGCCTCATGCGTCGCCCAGATAGGTCTTTATGGTCTCGATGAACTTCGGCACCGAGATAGGCTTGGAGACATAGGCCTCGCATCCCCCCTGGCGGATGCGCTCCTCGTCGCCCTTCATCGCGAACGCGGTGACGGCGATCACGGGGATGACATGAAGTTCGTCGTCCTCCTTCAGCCACTTCGTGACCTCGAGGCCCGACACTTCCGGCAGTTGGATGTCCATCAGGATCAGATCGGGACGATAACGGCGGGCAAGATCAAGCGCCTCCATTCCGTTCCGGGTCTGGATGGTGCTGTAGCCGGAAGCCTCGATGAGGTCCCGGAAGAGCTTCATGTTCAGCTCGTTGTCCTCGACTATCATCACCTGCTTCGGCATCAGACGTCCCTGCCCCTCACTCCAGCTTTGCAACGCCCCTCGAGACATATAAGTTGCGACAATGCCGTATTCACCCAGCGCGATCCCTGCGATAGTAGCGGCATTTGGTTGACTAAAAGGTAACTTTTCCGGGAAACTGCCATGCAAAGCCAAAAAGATACAACGGCTAACGACGCCGAATCGACAGCCGTGTCCGTCCTTGCCTGGCTGGCTGGCGAGCCCGAGCATTTTTCGCGCTTCCTGTCGCTCACCGGCATGGCGCCGGCGGATCTGCGCGCGGCTGCGGGAAATCGCAGCTTCCTTGCCGGCCTCGTCGAATTCCTCATGGGCCACGAACCGACGCTGATGGCGTTCTGCGAGGCGACGGAAACCAAGCCGGAAACGGTGGTGCGCGCCCACACCGCGCTGACGGGCGGTGCAAATGCAGGCGGCTGGTGATGAACGCGCCTGATTTCATGTCCCTTGAAAAGCTCCGCCTGGCGGACCGGCCGCTCATCGTCTGCGATGTCGACGAGGTCGTCCTGGAGTATCTGACGCCCTTCACAGCCTTCCTGCGTTCGCGCGACCACGACCTCTTGCCGCGCTCCTTCCGCCTGCACGGCAATATCGTCGAGCGCGGCACGGGTAGCGTCGCCCTCGATGCCGTGGTCGATGCGCTGCAGGAGGAGTTCTTCGCGGCACAGGAGCATTGGCAAACGCCGGCGGCACTCGCCGTCGAGACGCTGATGGCGCTCGGGCGGGACGCGGACATCGTCTTCCTCACCGCCATGCCGCCGCGCCATGCCGAAGCGCGCCGCCGGTTGCTGCAGCGGATCGGCCTGACCTTCCCGATGGTGGCGACAGAGGCGGCGAAAGGCCCGGTGGTCCACGCCCTCCATGGCGGCCGCCCGCTGCCCGTCGCCTTCATCGACGACATCCACTACAACCACCGCTCGGTCGGCGAGAGCGTGCCCGACGCCCTGCTCGTGCGGCTGATGGCGAACCAGGTCTTTCTCGCGATGGCGCCGGACCCGGGCGAACGGGTCTGTTGCGCGACGTGCTGGAACGAGGCCGACCGCCTGATCCGCGCGCACTTCCAGGGCGTGCGCCGCTCCTGATGGGCGCAGCGCGCGGGCGGGGAAGCGAAATGCGGCTGCAGCAGACATAAGCTTCTCTTTTCGACGGGCTTGAGACTCACGATCTTAGGCGCTAATGTCCAAATGTTCAACGTTTGTTCCGATCGATGCAGGCTGACGAGATACGCCATCCGGGATTTTGTCGCGATTGCCTGGTCGGGCAGCCGCCTAAGCAGCGCCGTTGCCGGAAATGCGGCAGCCCCCGGCTGATCTATCATGACGAACTCTACGGCCTGACGCTGGCGCACATCGACTGCGACGCCTTCTACGCCTCGATCGAAAAGCGCGACAATCCGGAGCTTGCCGACAAGCCGGTGATCATCGGCGGCGGCAAGCGCGGGGTCGTCTCCACCGCCTGCTACATCGCCCGCATCCACGGCGTGCGTTCGGCGATGCCCATGTTCAAGGCACTCGAGGCCTGTCCGCAGGCCGTCGTCGTCAAGCCCGACATGGAGAAATACGTGCGCGTCGGCCGGCAGATCCGATCCATGATGGAGGAACTTACGCCGCTCGTGCAGCCGCTTTCCATCGACGAGGCGTTCCTGGAGTTGAAGGGAACCGAACGCCTGCACCATGACCCGCCCGCCCGCGTGCTGGCCCGCTTTGCGAAGCGCGTCGAACAGGAGGTGGGGATTACGATTTCCGTCGGCCTTTCCTACTGCAAATTTCTGGCAAAGGTTGCTTCCGACCTGCAGAAGCCGCGCGGCTTTTCCGTCATCGGCCAGGCGGAGGCGCTGGAATTCCTGCGGGCCCGCTCGGTGCGGCTGATCTGGGGGGTGGGCAAGGCGTTCGCCGAGACGCTGGAGCGGGATGGTATCCGCGAAATCGGCCAGTTGCAGACGATGGAGGAGACCGAACTGATGCGCCGCTACGGCGTGATGGGAAAGCGGCTCTACAATCTCTCGCGCGGACAGGACGACCGCCAGGTGCACCTGAACGACGCAGCGAAGAGCGTATCCTCCGAGACGACATTTTTCGACGACATTTCCGCCTATGACGACCTCGTCACCCACTTGCGGCGCCTGGCCGAACAGGTGGCGACGAGACTGCGCAAGGCCGACATCGCCGGCCAGACCGTGGTGCTGAAACTGAAGACGGCGGACTTCAAGAGCCGCACGCGCAATCGCAAGCTGGAAGATCCAACCATGCTGGCCGACCGCATCTTCCGCATCGGCATGGAGCTTCTGAAGAAGGAGGCGGACGGGACCAAGTTCCGGCTCATTGGCATCGGCGTCTCCGACCTCTGCGATCCACAGCGCGCCGATCCACCCGACCTCGTCGATCCGCTGGCGAGCCGGCGGGCCGCCGCTGAGGCCGCGGTCAATGTTCTGCGCGACAAGTTCGGCAAGAAGAGCGTGGAGACCGGCTACACTTTCGGCAAGGACAGGCGATAGCAAGCCAAAGCGCAGTGGAAAAATGCGGAACTGTAGCAGATGCCACCGGCCTAAAGCGCTACGGCGCCGACAGCTTTGGGCCATACAGTCGATCCCATGTACCGCCTTAGTCGGCGCGGCACGGGTATGCTATTCTGGTCGGCGACGATCGGATCGCGAAAAGACTTGGTGAAATTCCAAGCCTCGAGGCCGCGGACGGATACAATCGCTATCGAGAGGAGAACGTCGAATGAACAGCTTCATCTCCAGCATCGCAGCCTGCACCCTGCTCGTTGCAATTTCGGCTGCAGCGCCAGCACATGCAGAAGACATGATGAAGTCCGACCTTCTGCCTGCTGAAACCACCAACGCCGACGCGATGACGACGGCAGGAACGAAGGCCGATTGCATGCAAAAGGCCGAAATGGAGCAGGACAGCGTGAAGAAGCAAGAGATGCTGAAGGCTTGCGACGCAATGCAGTGAGCCATGCGGTGCCGTCTACAGCGCAGCGAGTGCGGCAGCCGCGACGACCCTGCGAGGAATGTCCGCGAAACGCCCTGAAGTAGCCGTAGAGCAGTGCCGGCTGCGGTTCGGCAAGTCAGGATTAATCTCGTGAGCCACCCGGCTTGTTGGAGAGCCAATCAACATATGCAGGGCCGAGTTTTGAAAGCATTGGCGAGACTGTGAACGGCATCGCTACGGTCCACACAAGTTCGATAGCGCCAGGCCCAAACTCTCCGGGTCTGGCGCTTGCAGCATCATTGAATATCGACAAGCACCTTGCCGACGATCGAGCCTGTTTCCAGGGCTTCGTGAGCCTCGACGATACGATCGAGCGGAACCTGCATTCCGATTTTCGGAACATATGCCCCGGATGCGATGCAAGCATTTATCGGGTCGATCGCACTGCGCTTGGCCTCGAACGGTACGTTGTAGATGAACACGAAGCGAAACACGCATCCGCCGACCATGGCCTTGAGCAGTGGTAGGGAAAGCTCGTCGCTTGCCTGTCCGGTCGCGTAGGAACTGACAACGCCGCCCTGCGCAAGGCAGGCCATGTTGATCGCGAGATTGGCCTTCAGGTTGACATCCACTATCCGGTCGACGCCGCCGCTATCGGTCTGTGCTTGAATGACGGCGGGGACATCCTCGTTCAACAGATTGATGACCAAGTCGGCACCTGCTGCCTTTGCAATCTCCACATGGTCGTCGCTGAGCACGGTCGCCGCCACCCAGGCCCCGGCGTATTTGGCGAGTAGGATGGCGGCCGTTCCGACAACGCCTGCTCCGCCATGAACAAGAACGCGACGTCCCTTGATGTCACCGTCTGCAAACAGGCATCTGTGAGCGGTCAGCGCAGGAATTCCAAGGCTCGCTCCGATCTCGAAGGTAACACTGCTTGGCAACAGCACGGCATTGGTGGCGGGTACGATCGCGTATTCGGCGGCGGTTCCGCTTGCCCGGCCGTTCTGGGCCTCGAAAATCCAGACACGCTCACCAAGCCGACTTTCCGGGACGCCGTCGCCGACTGCATCGATGAGGCCGGCCCCGTCCTGATGAGGAATAATTCTCGGGAACGCCATGGTTGACGAAAAGCCTGTGCGGGCCTTGATATCCGTAGGGTTGATGCCGGACACGTGAATACGGACACGAACCTCCCCCGCACCGGGTTGGGGCGTGGTTATCTCCCCCACGGCGAGGACATCCCGGGCTTCGCCCTGGCGATCGTAGTAAGCAGCTTTCATCCTAGTGGCTCCCATCGTTTGGTTAGGCATGCTCGTCGGCGACGATGCATCGCAGGCAAAATCCGCCCATGCAGGCCATTGCGCAAGAAGGGAAACTTTTTATATATAGGGATAATAAATATACTAATGGGGTTCGGATGCCCGTTGCAGAAAGCAGATACCGCTGCGCCGTCGAGGCGACCGTTCATGTGGCGGGCGGCAAATGGAAGCCGATTATCATCCACTATCTGATCGGCGGCACGAAGCGTTTCGGTGAACTCCGCCGCCTGATCGGGGGTATCACGCAACGTTCGCTGACCTTGCAGTTGCGTGAACTCGAGGAATGCGGCGTGATCACCCGGAAGGTATTCGCGGAGGTGCCGCCGCGCGTCGAATACACGCTGACGGAGTTCGGATTAACGCTGATACCGGTACTCTCAGCCATGAAGGAGTGGGGAGAGACCTACATCCAGACTCGATAAGCAGTACCAACGCCCACTTCCGGCCAGAAACAGACGCTGACCTCACCTGCTACATCATTCCGCAAATATACAATCACGCTCCCCGGACGGCCTGCGCTTCCGCCGCGCGGCGTCCAGTTCCGCCAGCCTGCGCTTGCGCAGCACGGGCAACCGCTCCGGAATAGCCTTTTCCTCGAAGACCGCAGCGCCGATCGGATCGCGCCTGGCCCTCGTAGGGCCACCGCCGCTGCGAACGGCCGGCGGCGCTTCCTTACTAAAAGCTTCTTTACGATCTCCGTGATAAACTCGCCACTTCCCATGTATTGCGTAAGGACGGGAACATGCTTTTGCGTTTCGCCGCCGGGTTCGGCCTCTTTGCCCTCACCACGACGACCGCACTTGCCGGCGCTATCGAAGGCCCGTTGCAGATCATCGTCTCGCGGGACCTCCAGACGCTGAAGGTCTATGACGGCGATACGGTCGTTGCCAGTTCGAACGTGTCGAGTGGCAAGGAGGGGCATACGACGCCGACCGGCATCTTCTCCATCCTGGAGAAGAAGCGCATGCATCATTCCAACCTCTACGACGACGCGCCCATGCCGTTCATGCAGCGGCTCACCTGGTCCGGCATCGCGCTGCACGCCTCAAGCCACGTGCCCGCCTATCCCGCCTCGCATGGCTGCGTGCGCATGCCCGATGCCTTCGCCAAGACGCTCTATCGAATGACCCGGCGCGGCGGCCATGTCCTCATCACCGGTGGCGATGCCGCGCCGCGCCGGATCGACCATCCCGGACTGTTTCGGCCGAAAGCGGCACCTGCGGACGAGCGAGAACTCCTCTCCGACGCCTCGCTGCGACCGACGATCCCGAACGCATCCGAAGGCGCCGTCGAGGTGGCCATGCACATGCCGAAAGAGCCTTCGCCGCAGCCGTTGCTTCAACGGCCCGCAGGCGATCCGATCCGGATCCTGATTACACGCGCGACGCCGCGCGATGCGATGAGGGACCTGCAGTCCTCGTTGAACGTGCTCGGCTTCGACGCAGGCGCTGCCGACGGTGTGGCGGGGCAGAAGACGTCGGAGGCAATCCGCGCATTTCAGACGGCGGAAGGATTGCCGGTGGATGGCAACGCGACGGCCGCGCTGGCGGATGCCGTTCTGAAGAAGGCCGGGCGGGATGCGCCGTCCAACGGCAGGATCTCGGTGCGCAAGGAGTTCCAGACCATTCTGGAAGCGCCGGTCACGATCAAGGACCCGGCGGCGGAACTGGGAACCCAGTTCCTTCTCGCGCGCACAGCCGAGGGCGGCGACGACATCGATTGGTTTGCCGTCACGCTGGACAACCGGCTTCCCACTGCGACGCGCCAGCGGCTGGGCCTTGCCGAGGCGGGCTCGATTGCACAGCCATCGTCCGATCCTGTCGCAAGCGTTCTCGACCGCATCGAGGTGCCGGACGACGTACGCGAGAAGATCGACGCGATGATCGGCGACGGCGCATCGGTCACGATCACCGACACGGGCTACGAAAGCGAGACCGGCAAAGGCACCGATTTCATCACCCTGACGCGACCCGGCCCGCCCGGCGCCTACTCCTATTCGGGTGTCCTTAGCAAGAAGGAATCCTCGATCGTCAGGATCGAGTGAGCCTATCTGCCCGTATTTCCTCCTAAAGCGCTGATATGACAGCCTCCCTGTCCGCGTTGTCTTGTCGGCGCGAGGCGCCGGTGCTACGCCACGGCCAGACTTTAGCCATTGGGAGAGACACCGAGATGAGACACCGCCACTTCGGGCGCACAGCCTTCACCACCACCGATATCGGTTTCGGCGCCTGGCAGATCGGTGGCGCCTGGGGCGATGTCAGCGAAGCGGACGGGCGCGCGGCGCTGAACGCAGCGCTCGACGCCGGCATGACCTTCATCGACACCGCCGACGTCTATGGCGACGGCCGTTCGGAAAAGATCATCGCCGACGTACTGAAGGCGCGCGGCGGCGTACGGCCGATGGTCGCAACGAAAGCCGGCCGGCGGCTTTCGCCGCACGTGGCCGACGGCTACAACAAGGCCAACCTCGAAGCCTTCATCGACCGCAGCCTGAAGAACCTCGAGGTCGACTGCCTCGATCTCGTGCAGCTTCATTGCCCGCCGACAGAGGTCCTTTACAGGCCGGAAGTGTTTGCCGGACTGGAGGAACTGAAGACCGCCGGCAAGATCGCCAACTACGGCGTCAGCGTCGAGAAGGTCGAGGAAGCGCTGAAGGCGATCGAGTATCCCGGCGTCGTCAGCATCCAGATCATCTATAACATCTTCCGCCAGCGTCCCGCCGACCTGTTCTTCAAAGAAGCCCAGCGGCGCAACGTCGCCGTCATCGCCCGCGTGCCGCTGGCAAGCGGCCTTCTGTCCGGCAAGATCACGCGCGACACCACATTCGCGGCCGACGACCACCGCAATTTCAACCGGCACGGCGAATCCTTCGATGTCGGCGAGACCTTTGCCGGCGTGCCGTTCGACGTCGGATTGCAGGCGGTAGAGGAAATCCGCAAGCTGGTGCCGGCCGGCGTGGGCATGGCGGCCTTCGCGCTGCGCTGGATCCTGATGAACGATGCCGTCAGCGTCGTTATTCCCGGTGCCCGCAATGCCGCGCAGGCGCAAGCCAATGCGAAGGCGGCCGAGCTGGCTCCGCTTTCGGCAGACGTCATGGCAGCCACCGCCGAGATCTACGACCGCCTGATCGCACCCCACGTGCACCAGCGCTGGTAGGCTGGTCCCCGCGCCTTCGTGGCATTGGCGCCTCGCCGGTTGCGAGGCGCGTTCATCTGCATGATTTCTGCCCGACCCCGTCGCCAGGCGCAGCAACGAGCGCACGACCAGCGCGCATTTTCGCGCATCAACCTCAGTGATATCAGCTATCACCCCTATCTATTTCGTTTATACTAGGTGCAGCGCTAGGCTTCCCGTCAGCTTCTCAGAGAGCTCCAGACAAGGGGAACAACCATGAAAAAGAGCATTGCTGCACTGGCGTTTACGGTCGCGGGCCTGCTGGCCGCTTCAGCATCCGCCGAAACCTTGAAGATAGGCACCGAGGGCGCCTACCCGCCCTTCAACTACCAGGAGACCAACGGCAAGCTCGGCGGTTTCGACGTCGAGATCGGCCTTGCCCTGTGCGAGAAGATGAAGGTCGAGTGCGAGGTCGTCGCGCAGGACTGGGACGGTATCATTCCGGGGCTGCAGGCGAAGAAGTACGACATGATCATCGCTTCGATGTTCATCACCGAGGATCGCAAGAAGCAGGTGTCCTTCACAGATCCCTACTATCTCGCCGCGATGACGCACGCCGCCCCCAAGGGCGCCAACATCACCGATTTCACCAATGAAGGCATGAAGGGCAAGGCGATCGGGGCCCAATCCGGCACCACGCAGGCGGACTATATCGCCGCGGTCTATCCGGACGCCGACATCAAGCTCTATCCGACCCAGGACGAGGTCAATCTCGACATGGCCAACGGCCGTCTCGACCTGGAGGTGGGCGACATGATCCCGCTTCTGGACTGGGTGACGAAGAACGATGATGGCAAGGCCTGCTGCGAACTGATCGGTGAGCCGATCACTGATCCGAAATATGTCGGCGAAGGCGTCGGCATTGCCGTCCGCCAGGACGACAGTGCGCTGCGCGAGCGCCTGAACCAGGCCCTGAAGGAAATCCGCGCGGACGGCACCTACCAGAAGATCAACGACAAGTACTTCTCGATCGACATCTACACGATGAAGTAAGTTAGCCGGTGTTGCGAACAAGCTTGCTCGGCGGCGGGGCTACGTGCCTTGCCGCCGGCGCGCGAGCCCTGCAGATCGCGGCGATCTTCCCGCCAAGAAGGTCCGCACGAGATGCAGGTGGCCTGCTGGCCGGCAAAGCCGCCAACAGCGCCTTGCCTTCTCCGCATAAGCCGTCATAGCTGGTGCCATGCCCACCAATCGCCTCGAACGCTTCGCCCACAACCTCGACTGGAACCTGCTGCGCACCTTCGTGGTTGTGGTCGAGGAAGGCAGCATCACCAAGGCGGCGAACCGGCTGCTGTTGCAGCAACCGGCCGTCAGCATGGCGTTAAAACGGCTGGAGCAGACCGTCGGCCACAAGCTGATCGACAGGCGGCCGGGGCGGTTCGATCTCACCGAGGCCGGTGCGCGGCTTCATGCGCTTTGCCGCGACATCTTCACCTCCGTCGTCCGGTTGCCGGAAGCAATGGAGCCGACCGGCGAAGAGATATCCGGCCACATCACCATCCACACCGTCAGCCACGCCTTGAACCCGGCCTGGGACCGGGCGCTAGCCAGCTTCTTCCGCCTTCATCCCCGCGTGACCGCGGGCGTCAAGGTCGAGACGACGTCCGACGTGATCCGCTCGGTCGAACGCGGCGTCGCCACGCTGGGCATCTCCGACGGCATCATCCCGGCTGGCCTTGGCTGTGCTCCGTTCTGCATCGAGACCTATGCGCTCTACTGCGGCCGCGGCCACCGATTGTTCGGCACCGAAGGCATCCGCATCGAGGAACTGCGCGGTGAACCCTACGTCAGTTTCATCTCCGACGTCTTGGGTGGTCCGCATATGGGGCCGGTCACTGCGGTCCGTGCGGTCGGCTCGTTCGGCCAGCAGGTGCGCGCCATCGCATTCAACGTCGAGGAAGTCCTTCGGCTGGTCATCGCGAATGCGGGTATCGGCATGCTGCCCGTGCATCTCGCCGCGGCGTCGGCGGCTTGCGGCGACCTCTGGCAACTGCCGCCCTATGACGACCTGCCGCAGACCGAGACTTTCCGCATCACCAATCCGAGTGCGGCCCTCAACCCTGCCGAACGCGCCTTCCTTGCGCACATCGCGGACGTTCCGCTCTGGCAGCATCCGAACGCATAAACCGTATTTATAGCCGCTTTCATGACTATAAATTTGAGCGACGGCTCCGCCTCCCCTACAAGATGCCGTCAGCGCGGCCCGCGGAGCACGGCCGGACAGCGGACGGGGGTGGACGAGCATGCAGCACTACGACGTGGCCATTGTCGGTGGCGGGATTGCAGGATTGTCCCTCGCCTATTTCCTTGCACCGCAACGTTCCGTCGTCGTGCTGGAGCGCGAGAGCGCGCATGGCTATCACAGCACCGGGCGTTCGGCCGCCGAGTTCACCCTGCGCGACAACACGGCGGCCGTAAACGCGCTTGCCCGCGTCAGCCACGCCTTCATGTCTGATCCGCCGGCGGAGTTTGCCGCAGTCCCGCTGCTGACCCGGCGGGGCAGCCTCTGGATCGGAGAAGCGGGCAAGGAGGAAGCGGTCGAAAGCGCGCGGCGCAAGGCGGAGGCAAGCGGGGCCGGCGTGGTCGCTCTCACCGTCGAGGAGGCGGTTGCGCGCGCGCCTTTCCTCGATCCGGCCTATGTCGCGGCCGCCTATTTCGATCCGGACTACTGGGACATCGACGTGGACGCCCTGCTGCAGGGATATGCGCGCGGTGCGCGTCGGTCGGGCGCAGAGTTCCTGAACGGGGCGGAACTCGTCCATGCCCGCCATGAGGATTGCCGCTGGCGGATCGAAACGTCGACGGGCCATCTGTCGGCGGGGCTGCTGGTGAATGCGGGCGGTGGCTGGGCGGACGCGATCGCCCAAATCTGCGGCGTGGCGCCCGCCGGCATCGTCCCCCATCGGCGCACCGCGATCACCGTCGGCCTGCCGGATGGCATCGACGCCTTGGCCTTGCCGGAGATCAACGAGATCGACGAGACCTACTACTTCAAGCCGGATGCCGGACGCCTGCTCGCCTCCCCGGCGGATGAGACGCCCTGCGAGCCGGCCGACGTGCAGCCGGAAGAGATCGACATCGCCTATGCAGCGCACTACCTCCAGGAAGCGACGACGCTGACCATCGGGCGGATCGCCAGCAGTTGGGCGGGCATGCGCAGCTTTTCCGCCGACAGGCTGCCGGTGATCGGTCCGGCAAACGACAATCCCGCCTTTTTCTGGCTTGCCGGACAGGGCGGCTACGGCATCCTCTCCTCACCGGCCCTCGGGCGGCTTGCGGCACATCTGCTAACCGGCATTCCACTACCGCCGGACTTTGCCCGCGAGGGGGTCGAGCCCGCCGTGTTTTCTCCCGCGCGCTTCGGCTGAGGCCGGGCGCGGGTACGGGACCGAAGGGCGGGGCGTGCCCTTCCCCCCGCTTGGCATCGCCGCCGGATTTTCCATGTACCTTCGAGGCAGGGCTTACCGTTCCAGCAGGTCGATCAGCGACGGCAGTAAAGCGAAAGGGGCGCCGAAGCGCCCCTTTCCTCATTTCTGCTCGATGACCTGGCCTTCCGGCGAAGCCGTCGGCAGGCGGCTGCCTTCGCGGTCCGTCCACCAGCGCGACAGGAACAGCAGGATCGGGCCGCCGATGTAGATCGACGAGGACGTCGCGACGATGACGCCGAACACCATCGGCCAGGCAAACGGCTTGACCGTGTCGCCGCCCCAGATCGCCATCGGCAGCAGGGCCGCCGCCACCGCAACCGAGGTGAAGATGCATCGCATGATCACCTGGTTGATCGACAGGTCGATCAGCTCGGCGAACGGCATCGACTTGTACTTGCGCAGGTTCTCGCGCATGCGGTCGTAGACCACCACCTTGTCGTTGACCGAGTAGCCGATCATCGTCAGCACGGCTGCGATGGCCGTCAGGTTGAAGTCGATCTGCATCAGCGCGAAGAAGCCGATCATCTTGGTGACGTCGAGGATCAGCGTCGCGATGGCGCCGACGGCGAAGTGCCATTCGAAACGCCACCAGATGTAGATCAGGATCGCCAGCATGCCGAGGCCGACGGCGATGAAGCCGGACCGGGCAAGCTCGGTGCTGACGGTCGGGCCAACGACTTCGGTGCGCTCGAAGCTCGCGTCCGGAATGACCTCGAGCACGCCCTTCTGCATCTGCTGCAGCGCCGCTGTCTGCGCCTCTTCGCCGCCGGGCTGGCGCTGGACGCGAATGAGGACCGAGGTGCCCTGGCCGAATTCCTGCAGCGCGACCTCGCCGAGGTTCAGCCCTTCCATCTTCTCACGCAGGGGTGCCAGCTCGATCGGCGTCTTGGACGTCGCCTCGACCTGGATACCGCCGATGAAGTCGATGCCGTAGTTGAGGCCCGGCTTCAGGAACAGGATGATAGAACTGATCGAAAGGAAAGCCGAGATGGCGATGGCGATGTAGCGCCGCCGCATGTAGGAGAAGTTCGGAATGCCCCACACAGCACCGAAGATCGAATGGATCTCGATCTTCTTCATCTTACGGCGAATGACGACCTCACGCATCAGCAGTCGAACGACGGTGATGGAGGTGAACATGGAAATCGCCAGGCCGAGGATCATGGTGATCGCGAAGCCGCGCACGGGGCCGCTGCCGAACATGAACAGCAGGATCATGCCGACCATGGTCGTCATGTTGCCGTCGACGATGGTCGCGTAGGCCTTGTTGAAGCCGACATCGAGCGCCTTCATGGCACCGGAACCGGTGGCCGTTTCCTCGCGGATACGCGCGTTGATCAGGATGTTCGCATCCACCGCCATGCCAATGCCGAGGATGATGCCGGCGATGCCCGGCAGGGTCAGCGTCGAGCCGAGCAGGCCGAGAAAACCGATGGTCATGACCGTGTGCAGGACCAGACCGACGACGGCGATCAGGCCCCAGGCGCTATAGAGGCCGACCATCATGACGACGACGAGGGCGAGACCGGCGAGACCGGTGTAGAGGCCCATGCGGATCGAGTCGCTGCCGAGGTTCGGGCCCACGGTGCGCTCTTCGATGATCGTCAGCGGCGCAGGCAGAGCGCCGGAACGAAGCAGTGCAGAGAGGACGGTGGCTTCCTGCGGGGTGAAGTTGCCGCTGATCTGTCCCTGACCGCCGAGGATCGGCTCACGGATCACCGGCGCGGTCAGAACCTTGCCGTCAAGGACGATCGCAAAGGGACGGCCGACATTGGCCTTGGTGATTTCGCCGAACTGACGCGCACCGGTCGTATCGAAGGTGAACGAGACGATGGGTTCGTTGGTGCGCTGGTCGAAGCCGGCCTTGGCATCCGCCAGGCGATCGCCCGAGATCGCGACGCGATCCTCCACGGCATACTTCTGGCCGTCGTTGGCACCTGGCAGGATCGTCACGCCACGCGGCGCCACGCCGTTCGGGTCGACCGACGAATCCAGCATATGGAAGCTCATCTGCGCGGTCGAACCGAGAAGCTGGCGCAACCGGGTCGGATCCTGCAGGCCGGGAAGCTGGACGAGGATGCGGTCGCCGCCCACGCGCTGGATCAGCGGCTCGGCCACGCCTACCTGGTCGACGCGTCGCCTTATGATCTCGAGGCTCTGGTCGACCGCCGCGGTCATCCGATCGGCTAGGCCGGCTTCGGTCAGCTGGACGGTGATCGTCGTGCCGGAAGTCTGGACGTCGATGTCGGACGTTCCGCCACCGAAGCCGAGCGTCCCCGTGGGGGCGGCGAGCTTGCGCACTTCGGGCAGGACCTTGTCGAAGGCCGCCTGGTCGGTAAGCGTGATGACCAGCGCATCGCCGTTCAGGCGCGCCGCGGAAGCACGTTCGCCGGCGGTGCGCAGGATGCCGCGAACATCGTTCAGCAGCACGTCCATGCGCGCCTTGGTCAACGCCGCCGAATCCACCTCCAGAACGAGGTGCGAGCCGCCCTTCAGGTCGAGGCCGAGCGTAACGGGCTTTGCCGGCAGGTATCCGCCGAAACGCTCGAGCTGCGATGGCGTCAGGACATTCGGTACGGCCGTCAGGACGCCGAAAAGAATAATGGCAATATAGGCCAGGAGGGCCCATTTGGATGTGCGCATGGAATATTCCGCTTCATGTGCGATGGAGCGCCGAGCCTTAGGCCGTATCGCTCCGGAAACTGATGGAAAAATCGGCGACAGCGCGCCGAAGCCGGCCTCAGAAGGCCGTCAGAGGATCACCGCTGGAGGCGCCCTGCCCTCGAACTGATGCCGCGGCGTGCCTGCCGGCACCAGACCGACGCGCGCCAGCACCTTGGCTTCTCCGGTCTTCGATAGACCGATGCCCGGGGCGTCCGTGGCCAGAAGGCCGACATCAGGGAAAGGATCCCCGCCGGTACCCGTCGGCTTCACCTTGAAGACGCGCCGATCCGTGCTGCTGCCGGCCATGTGCCAGTTGTCGCCGCTGCTCGTTCCGCCGCCGGCCGAACGCGGCAGCGGCGCGTTGCGTTGCGCCAGCTTTTCGGCTGCCGAGCGCGAGACGGACGGATCGGCCGAGGACCTAAAGGAGATCTTGCGTTCCAGCGTGACGAACTGGCCAACGACAAGCGCAAGCATGAGGAGCAGCGCACCGAGGAAACCCCGCTGCCGTTCCGTCACGCCGCTGTATTGCCCATTGGTCATGCCGTTCGCCCGTTGCCGCTTCGGTCCGGACCGAAGCACGGTGCCAAGAACCATCGGCGGTCCGTCAAGTCAACCCCGTAGCCACTCTGAGGCCTCCGAAGCGTTCTGTTTCGGCCATCTGCCCGCTGACGACGGCCACGCGGACGACGCTGACGCCCGCGACAGAATCGCGCTGCCGCGGGGGAAACGCAACTGTGATTTTGCGATTTGCGGAACAGGCCCCATATGCGGACCTCCAAAGCCCAAGCGCCGCCAGCCGTTACATTGCGGTCACCTCGCCGGCGTAACCTCACAGCCGACGCCGCCAGCATAAGGGATTCCATGATCGACGAAACGCCCGGAGACGAGTTCTCGAAAGAGGCAGCAGGGGGCTCCGAACCGCCACGACGCCGTTTCTCGACCATCCTGAGCGAGCTTGCCGACGACACGGTACGCGAGAGGATATCCGTGGGCGACATCCTCGCAGCCATGGGCGATCGCGCCTTCGGCGCGCTGATGCTGATCTTTGCGCTGCCGAACATCCTGCCGACTCCGCCCGGCACCTCGGCCATTCTCGGCGCTCCGCTGGTCGTGCTGACCGCACAGATGACGGTCGGCCTGACGCCCTGGCTGCCGAAGGTGATCGCCAACCGGTCGATGCTGACGAAGGACTTCGCCGCGATCGTCCGGCGACTGCAGCCCTGGCTCCAGCGGGCCGAGCGCCTGCTCCGCCCGAGGATGAGCTATCTCACGATACCACCGGCGGAGTATTTCGTCGGCGCGGTCTGCCTCGTGCTTGCGGTGATCCTCTTCCTGCCGATGCCGCTCGGCAACATCCTACCGGCGCTGGCGATTTCGGTTGCCGCGTTCGGCATTCTGGAGCGCGACGGGGCCTGGGTGATCGCCGGTCTGATCTGTGCGGTCGTGGCGATCATCGTCGTGGGGGGCGCGATCGTTGCCGCAGCGCTGGCATTCCTCCTGCTCCTGCGGCAATTCATGCCCTGAGACGAGACGGCGCCGACATGAACGCGAAGCGACCGGTTCAAAGCGCGTGGATGACGACGTCCGGGCAGGCCTCACGCGCGATGTCGCGCAGATGCTGGTGGTGCGTCAGGTAGATAACCTGCCCCACCTTCGACATCTCGGCCATCAAACGGAAGGTGTTCAGCGACCGGCCGTCGTCAAAGGTCTCCATGATATCGTCGGCCACGAAGGGCAGGATCTCGCGATTGGCCGCGATCTCGTGATAGCCTGCGACGCGCAACGCCAGATAGAGCTGGAAGCGAGTCCCCTTGGAAAGCTCGCGCGCAAGCTTGGTGCCTCCGGCGGCAGCCGTCGCCACCAGGATCTCCTGCTCCTTCTCCACGATGGTGGCGAGGCCTGCATATTCCCCGCCGCTGATGGTGCGGAACGCATCCGAGGCATGGCGCATCATCGCGCTGCGGTGGCGCTCGCGGTAGAGCCGCAGCGCGGCTTCTGTCGCGAGGATGCCGGCGCGGGTTGAAAGATATCCCCTCGCCCTTTCGGCGAGGTCCATGATGAGTGTGCGGCGCCGTTCTTCCAGCATGGCCGCCGTGCCGTCGGCACCGATGGCGGCCAGTTGCTCCTTCGCCTTTATCCTTGCCGCATGCACCTCGCGAACCTCCGCATCCCTGTCCTCGTGGACGGCGCGCAGGCGATCCTTCTCGGCAAGGAGTTCGGCTTCGTCGGTGGCGATCAATGCCGCTTCGGCTTCCTCCGCGCTTGCCGCCAGCATCTGCCGGGCAAGATCGTGAGCGGTATCGTCGACGCGCTGCCTCAGGTCTTCGCGCTCCCTGTAGCGTTCCAGCGCGAACGAAGCCTCAGAAAGCGTCTCGCAACCGAGCGCGACGCAGATGTCGCGCGAGCGCTGGTCATGGAACGCACTGCGCTCCTCAAGCGCGATGCGCTCCTTCTCCAGCCGGTCGAGCTCGGCCTCGAGGTCCTTCCGGCGCGCCTGCATGTCCCGGGCGCGCTGCAGGCGCTCGGATAGCGCCTTGACTATGCCGAGCGGATCGGCAGCCGGCTCGTCACCCGCCTGCGCCGCCAGTTCAGTTGCGCGGCGGCGATAGTCCGCCTCGTCGCGGCGCATGCCGTCGATGCGGCGGTCGAGCTCGCGGCGCGCCTCCACCAGGCGCGAGAGCGCGTGAATGAGAGGCAGGCGTTCGCCCACGCGCGCGGCCTCGCCTGCAAGGCCAGCCGCAGCAAGCCACGTGCCCTCGCCGGCGGCCGCCCATGCCGCACGCCAGTCCTCGATCGCAGCGTGCGCCGCCTTCAGGGCCACCGTGCGCTCCGCGAGACGCTGCTTCGCCAAGCGATGCGCCTCGGCGGCGGCCTGCCGGCGTGCGGTGCTTTCGGCCAGCGCATCGGCGCGTTCCTGGGCGAGATCAAGAAGTTCGTCCAGCACTGCCGCTGATATCGTATCAGGCGCCCGCGCCCCGAGCGCGGCAGCAAGGCGATCCGCAAGCCCCCTTGCCTCCCGCTCGGCGAGATCGAGACCCGCCTGCCGCCCGGACGCGAGTTCGGCATCCGCCAGCGCAACGGCACGGCGTTCAAGCCAGCGCTCGATCCTTTCCAACTCGCCAAGAGCGGTTTCCAGCGCACCGGCGACGGCATCCGGTTCCTCATCGGCGCTGTCATCCGGCCTGGAAACCGCAGCGGCGCCAAGCGAGGCGGTGGCAAGCCTGCCGGCACGGCGGGCCGCCGATGCCCCGCGGGTCAGATGTGAAAACGCGACCGGCAAACCGCAGCGCGCGACGATCGCTTCGGTTCGCGCAATTGCCGCGACACCGTCACTGGCGACACGCCGCAGTTCGTCCTGCAGCGCTTCCAGCCGCGCCTCCCCCTCGGCAATCACCTTTTCTGCCAGCCGCAGCTCCGAAAGCCTGCCGGCCTGCGCCAGGCGCTGTGCGCCGGCGCGATCATCGTCCAGCATCGCCATTTCGAAGTGATGGGCCGAGGTCGCGTCCAGGGCTGCGCGATGCGCCTGCCAGGCCTCGTCGCGGCGGGCACGCAGCGCTTCCGCTTCGTCGTCGGCGATCAGCGGCTCCGAGCGGCGCATGCGCTCCATGCCCGCGCGTCGACCGGCCAGATCCCGCTCGGTCAAACGGGTCTGCTCGCCAATCTGGGCGACCGTGTCGATATGGCGCCGGATCGCCTGCCGGAGAGCATCGATCGTCTCACGCCCCGGCGCATCGAGCGCGCGCAGCGCCTCCAGATCGCCGCGCCACTGCAGATTAGCAAGCGCGGACGATGACGCCTTCCTTGCGGCCGTCACGTCGCGTTCGGCCTCGCGCAGGCGGGCGGCGTTCTGTCGCCCGAGCCGGATCAGCCTCGTCAGGCCCTCGCGCGCCGCGTCGCCGTCGGGCGCCTCGTCCGAAGCGCCGGCGTGTTCGGCCTTTTCCTCCGCCACCGCAAGAGCGCGGACCGCCTCCTCTTGCTCGCGCCCCGCCGCCGCAAGCCGTTCGTCGATGCCGGAACGGGATGCGGCTAGACCCGACAATGCTTCGGCGCGGTCCGCCGGCAGTACGAGGGAAGAGGTGTCCATGTCGGAGGGAATGGCGAGCAGGACGCGCTTCTCGACGATGTCGGCGTCTATGCGCTCGCGTTCGCCGATCCTCCCGTCGAGATCGATGCGGGCCGTGCGATAGCGCGCCTCCAGATCCGAACCCGCAAGATCTTCGATACCGGCCTCGAGCAGCAGGACCGGCGGATCGGCGGGAATGCCCTTCAGGGACTCGCACCGCTGTTCGAACTCGGCTTGCAGGCTTTCGCGGCGAGCGGCCAATTCGGCTTCCTGCAGCATCAGCTGATTGGCGGTTGCCGCCCACTCCCGCGGGGGCGTTTCTCCCAGCTCGTAGGCATCAAGCTGCGCGCGAAGAGCGCGAAGCCGGTGCAGCAGCGGCATCGCCGCCAGCTTGCGCTCGATCTCGTCGAGCTGCCGTCTGGCTTCGCTGCGCTTTTGAAACGCCTCGTCATAGGCTGCGGTGGAGGCTTCCAGTTGGCGGGTCAGTGCGCCGTATTCCCGCGCGGCGACATCGACCTCCTGCCGCTTCCTCTTCAGCTCCTCGATCTCCGCCTTCATTGCCGAAAGCTGGTGCTTGCGGCCCTGCGGCCGGAAGAAGGCGTCGGCCTCGGCCCTGAGGCGTTCCAGCCCGGAACCGACGCCAGAAAGGCCGGAGCTTGCGGAGAAGAGCAGCGCCCCCAGTTCGCCCTCGCTCTTGAGAATGCTCTCGCCACCCCGTTCGATGCTGTCGTCATCGAGGGAGAACATCAGTTGATACGCCTGACGGTCCATGCCGCCGAGCGCCGGGGCGAAGAGCGCATCCGGCAAGGGCCTGTCGTCCGGGGCAACGAGCGAGCCCTGCCGCCGTTTCAGGCGCGCCACCTCGTGGCGTTCCGCGCCGATCGTGACGTCGCCGCCGACCCGCATCGTCGGATAGGGATGAAGGAAGCCGTATCCGCTCTGGGTTTCGATGCCGAAAAGTAGATCGAGATAGGCGGAAAACAGCGTCGACTTGCCGGCTTCGTTCGGACCGTAGACAAGGTGGAAATCGGCTAGGCCCGGTCGTGCCGGGCCGAAATCCAGGCGCTTGTCGGTAAACTTGCCATAGCGGGAAAGATCGAGACGGTTCAGGCGCATCAGGCCATCTCCCCCTCTGCGCCCGACGCCAGCTTAGGCAGGATTCCGGCTGCGCCGCGCGCCGAGGCGAGCGCGAGCAGCGCCTCCTCCCCTTCCTCGTCAGCCCCCAAGAGATCGCGCACCTCCCGCGGCAATTGCGCCATCAGGGCCGTCAACGTCTCGCGCAACTCGACCCCATAGGCGTGCGAGGGAAGGATGTCGCGTTCGATGATAGCCCCGAGTTCGGCAAGTGCGCCGACGTCATCGCCGGACTGCACCTCGAGTGCTCGGCCGACGGCAAGCTCGACGGTTTCGATCCAGCAGTCGCCGATACCGTCCGCAACGGCCTGCAACTCCGCCGACAGCAGGTCATGGTCGCGCTGCAGGCGCCAGGCGAGCTGCGTAGTACCGGCAAGGGTGATGCGGCAGACGAGGTGGTCTGCATGCACCTCCTGCTTTGCCTGCTCCAGGCGGTGGCGGACCGTC
Source organism: Rhizobium subbaraonis (assembly GCF_900220975.1). Classification (GTDB taxonomy): domain Bacteria; phylum Pseudomonadota; class Alphaproteobacteria; order Rhizobiales; family Rhizobiaceae; genus Mycoplana; species Mycoplana subbaraonis. Next base: position 65,757 of record NZ_OBQD01000006.1, read on the forward strand.
CGCAACATCGCCTGCCACTCATCGATTCCGGCGACATCCACTGTCACGCGCTCGAAAGCGGCGATCGCCAGAAAGCGCTCATCCAGGGAAAAGCTGCCCTCTTCATCGATCGTGACGAGAGTGACGGATTTCGAGCCGGCTTCATTGATATCGCGCCCCTGCGGAATGCCCGGCATGACGACGAAAGGTCGATCAAGGTGGACGGCGCGCTGGTGGATGTGGCCGAGCGCCCAGTAGTCGAAACCATGCGCCGCAAGGTCGGCGATGCTGGCCGGCGCATAGTTGTCGTGGCGCGTGGAGCCAGCAAGACTGGTGTGCATCAGGCCGATATTGATCGCGTCCGCGACCGGCGCACGATAGGATGGCAGCAGGCTTGCCGGGGCATGCGGCTGGCCGAAGCTGATGCCGTGCATGTGCACCTCGCGGCCGTTTGCAAGCATCCCTGCCTTCACCGGCCGCCCGCGCCCGTCGAAGACGTGAACATTGTCCGGAAACGTCAGCTCCCGGGTGATCTGCGACTGGGCATCGTGATTGCCGCGGATAATGAAGACCCGAATACCCGCGGCCTGCAGCCGACGCATCTGCGCGACGAGGAAGAGCGCCGTCGACATTGACGTCTGCGCCCCGTCGTAGAGATCACCGGCGACGACGAGGGCATCCGCCTCCTCGCTGATGGCAAGGTCGACGATCCGCTCAAGGGTCCGCCGCGTCGCGCCCCGCACAAGCTCGGCCAGTTCGCCGTTGCGCAGGGCGAGCGAAGCGATCGGCGAATCCAGATGCAGGTCGGCGGTGTGAACGAAGCGAAAGGGCATGACCGACCTTCCCGCAGGCATTGGCCGATGGTCAATGGCCCGCCGGAACAGTCACCAGCTTATTCACGCACGAATACTGCACCACGACTGGGCGGATACTGAACCATTGTTCAACAAATCGAACCACTCCTCCATGAAAGTGCCTCAATTCTTTTGACATGGTCCCTCAATATATATATGGTGCCGGCATGACAGATACTCTCGAAATCTCGCAGGGAATGTTCAAGCTCTACCACCAGGTCAGCCGCCTGGTGAACGAATGCATGATGGACGAGGGCGTATCGCTTGCGCGCAGCAAGTTTCTATTCCTCCTCTCCTGTGAAGGCCCGCAGCGGTCCACCGACATTGCCGCGGCGCTCGGCTTTGCCCCACGCACCGTCACCGAGGCGATCGACGGGCTGGAACGGGACAAGCTTGTGGTAAGAGAGCCGGATCCGAAAGACCGGCGGGCGAAGATCGTCTCGATTACCGAGACGGGGCGCACGGTCATGAATGCGGCGATGGAACCCAAGCAGAAGATCGTCCACGGCATCTTCGATGTGCTCAACGACGACCAGAAGAACCAGTTCGCCGAGATTCTCGAGTGCCTCAGCGCCCGAACGGTGGAATTGCAGCGCGAACGCGACGAGGCGGCGAGCCAGCTCGTCGACCCGCGCGTGACCGCAAGCTCCTGATCGAATACACCTCGACACCCGCATCCTTCCAAATGCGAAGAGGCCGGAAGCATCGCTTCCGGCCTCTTGCCTGTTCAACCCTACAAGGGGTGGTCACATCGCATTGACCGGGCCGACACCGAAGAACAGTGTCTCGCCGGACGAACCATCCACCCCGTCGTTGTCGGTCACGACATAGCCATTGCCGGCCGCATCGATGGTGAAGCCTTCCACCTTGTCAACGACATAGCCGTTCAGCGCCTTCAGGTCCGGAATGAGGTCGCGGACCTCTTCCTTCTTCACGACGGACAGTTCGCCGCCGAGCTTGGCAGGCTTGAGATCGGCCAGGGCGACGCGGTAGAGCTTCTTCAGCTTGGCATCCTTGCCGACCAGATTGTCCCGCTCGACGATATAGGCATAGTCACCGTTGACGGTGATTTCCGAGAGGCCGACCCAGCCGCCATCGGCCTTTTCGAGCGGATAGCGGACCGCGCCCCATTCCTCGGTCGAGGGCTTGTAGGATACGAGCTTCACGAAGCCCTTCTCGTCGTCCTTCCACTCGCGCTGCACCGCCATCCAGAGGACCATGTCGTCCCCTTCGCCAACGGTGGTGACACCTTCGAAGCCGAAGCGGGTTTCGCCGGCGCGCAGTTCTGCCGGAATGGCGATCTCCTTCTTGATCTCGCCCTTCTTGTTCACGTTGATGATGGCATGCGCGTAGAGCTTGTCGGCATTGCCCTCGGAGGCGAGCCAGAAGCCGCCCTCCCCGTCATTGGCGATGCCTTCGAGATCCAGCTTCTGGGCCGGCGCGCCGTCGCGCGTGATCGTCAGCTTGTCGGTGATGAGGGCCGGCGTCTGGGTGGCGTCGATCGTGAAGATCGCCGGATCAGACGAATAGAACGAGTCGCTGACGGCAAAGAGCTTGCCCGGCTCGTCCTTCGCGGCGGCAAGGGCCGACAGGGCGCCGAAGCCGACCGGCAGCCCGTCCTTGTCGGCGGAGCGGATCTGCGGGTAGGCGGGCGTGCCTTCTCCGCGCTCATAGATCATCACGTGGGAGCGAGGGCCGCCGTCCTCGACCAGATCGGTCTCGTTCGCCGTCACGAACAGGTTGCGGCCGGGAATGGCGACGGCACCTTCCGGGCCGACGCCGGAGGGCAAAAGCTGCAGAAGTTCCGGCTCGCCGCCGGTATCCTTGTAGACGCCGACGATCGAGGCCCGCTCCGACAGGACGAAGAAAAGGTTGTCGTCGCCGAACTTCGCCGCTTCCAGACCTTCCGGCTCGACTCCCTTGGAGTTGCGCTTGTCGGGATAGTGGCCGATGGAGGCGATTGCATGCTCGAAGGATGAGCCGCTTTCGTAGAGCATCTTGCCGGACTGGTCGAAGATGGTGAAACCACGGCTGCCGCCTTCCCAGTCGCCCTCGTTGGCCATCACGACGCGATCGTCGTCAAGCCACTTGACCGCGTCGGGCTCGCGCTTCTGCGCATCCTTCTTGCCGGCGAAGGAGACTACGCCGTCCTTCTTCGTGTCGATGTTCTTCAGATCGACGGTGCCGGCGGAGAAATGCGACTTCACCGTGCCGGACTTGCCGTCGACGATCACGATATGGTTGTTCTCCTGCAGCGTGACGACGATTTCGTCGCGGCTGTTGAAGGAGACGAATTCGGGTTCCGGATCCTCGGGGGCGATTTCGGCCAGGCCGGTCAGCGCCACATGCTTGGTCGAGGCACAATCGGGTGCACCGTCCTTCAGCGACACGATAACCAGTTCGCCGGCAGGCATCTGCGGCAGGGCGCCGTCGTTGACATCTTCATCGCGCTCGTTTTCGATGGCGATCGCCGCAAGCGTGGCGTCCTTGTTGATCGCGATGGAGTCCGGCTGACCGCCGAGATCGCAGGTCGCGTCGATCTTCCGGCTGGCGATATCGACGGTTGCAAGAATGCCCGACGGCTTGACGTAGCTCTCCCGAGTATTGACGGCGACCAGCGCCTTGCCACCGACGACGGCAACGGAGGTCGGCTCGCCCTCGAACGAAACCGTACCGCCGGCCTTCGGCGCGCGAGCGTCGGTGATGTCGATGAAACCGATCGCCTTCAGCGGGCTGTCGGAATAGACGAGCGTGTTGCCATCTCCGGTCGCCGCGATGATCTCGGACGACGTCGGCGCCTTCCGATCGACGCCGTCGGGCAGATTGTCGACCACGGCGAATGAAGCAATGCGGTTGAAGACTTGCTCGGCATGGGCGGCAGGTGCCACCGATGCAGCGAGCGCGGCGGCAAGGCCGGCCACGAGAGAATGCGATTTCATCTGAACCTCCGAGTGTGCGTCAAGGAATTTTGGGGTTCTGATGGCTCACCGTTACAGCGCGATGACGATTGGATGACAGATTGACGACGGTCCCCAGCAAAGAAAAAGGGCCCGGAAAACCGGGCCCCCATTCCGCCGGCCGGAGCCGGAACAGGCATGCAATCAGCCGTTGACGGCGTCCTTCAGGCCCTTGCCGGCCGAGAACTTCGGCACGTTGCGCGCCGGAATGTCGATCTCTGCGCCGGTCGAAAGGTTACGACCCTTCGAAGCTTCGCGACGCGATACGGAAAAATTGCCAAAACCGACGAGGCGAACGTCACCGCCGCTCTTCAGTTCGCCCTGGATCGTCTCGAATACAGCATCGACAGCCGATGCAGCATCCGTCTTCGACAGGCCGGACTTCTCAGCTACTGCGGAGACCAGTTCGTTCTTGTTCATGTTTCCACCCCTTTCATACGGTTCGAAACGACTCATACCAAGTCGAGGGCAGAATACGCATCGACCTTCCCGCCGCAACCGGATTTCACCCGCAAACGCTGAAATTCCGGGCTTTTCACAGGCTTTTACATGAAAAAGGCCGGCATCGCTGCCGGCCTTCCTCTTCCTTGAGCTGCGAAAAGACAAATCTTCCGCGCTGGCTCCAACGTCAATGGGCGACGGCGGAACCGGCGTCGTCGGTCGATTCGACCGGCGCGACCGCCTTGGTGTCGGCAGTCGCCGGGTCCCATTCGATCGGTTCCGGCTTGCGAACGAGGGCGTGTTCGATCACCTCGCCCATGCGCGAGACCGGAATGATCTCCATGTTGTTCTTCACGTTGTCCGGAATCTCAGCCAGATCCTTGGCGTTCTCTTCCGGAATCAGCACCTTCTTGATGCCGCCGCGAAGGGCAGCAAGCAACTTTTCCTTCAGGCCGCCGATCGGCAGCACGCGGCCGCGCAGCGTCACCTCGCCCGTCATCGCCACATCCTTCGAAACCGGGATGCCGGTCATGATGGATACGATGGCGGTTGCCATGGCGATACCGGCCGACGGACCGTCCTTCGGTGTCGCACCTTCCGGCACGTGCACGTGGATGTCGGTCTTGTCGAAGCGCGGCGGCTCGATCCCGAAATCGATGGCTCTGCTGCGGACATAGGATGCCGCCGCCGAGATCGATTCCTTCATGACGTCCTTCAGGTTGCCCGTGACCGTCATGCGGCCCTTGCCGCCCGGCAGGCTCACGCCCTCGATCGTCAGCAGTTCGCCGCCGACCTCGGTCCAGGCCAGCCCGGTAACAACGCCGACCTGGTCGTCGCGTTCGGCTTCGCCGTGGCGGAAGCGCGGAACGCCCAGGAAGTCGTGGATGTTCTCCGCCGTCACCTCGACCTTGGTCGTCTTGCCCTTGATGATCTCGGTGACCGCCTTGCGGGCGAGCTTCATCAGCTCACGCTCGAAGTTACGGACGCCCGCCTCGCGGGTGTACTGCTGGATCACCGCCATCAGCGCGCCGTCTGTAACGGAGAATTCCTTCTCCTGCAGCGCATGATCGCGGATCGCCTTGGGCAGCAGGTGACGCTTGGCGATCTCCCGCTTCTCGTCCTCTGTGTAGCCGGCGATACGGATGACTTCCATGCGGTCCATCAGGGGCGCAGGGATATTCAGCGTATTCGCCGTCGTCACGAACATCACGTTCGACAGGTCGTATTCGACCTCGAGGTAATGATCCATGAAGGTCGAGTTCTGTTCCGGATCGAGCACCTCGAGCAGGGCCGAAGACGGATCGCCGCGGAAATCCATGCCCATCTTGTCGATCTCGTCGAGCAGGAAGAGCGGGTTGGACTTCTTCGCCTTCTTCATCGACTGGATGACCTTGCCGGGCATCGAGCCGATGTAGGTCCGGCGGTGACCGCGGATTTCGGCCTCGTCACGCACGCCGCCGAGCGCCATGCGGATATATTCGCGGCCGGTCGCCTTGGCGATAGACTTGGCGAGCGAGGTCTTGCCGACGCCCGGAGGGCCGACGAGGCAAAGGATCGGCCCCTTGATCTTGGTCGAACGGGCCTGCACGGCGAGATACTCGACGATGCGTTCCTTGACCTTGTCGAGACCGAAGTGATCCTCGTCGAGGATCTTTTCCGCGGCGTTGAGGTCGGTCTTGATCTTCGACTTCTTACCCCAGGGAATGCCGGTCAGCCAGTCGAGGTAGTTGCGCACGACGGTGGCCTCGGCCGACATCGGGCTCATCTGGCGCAGCTTCTTCAATTCGGCGTCCGCCTTCTCGCGGGCCTCCTTGGAGAGCTTGGCCTTGGCGATCTTCTCTTCCAGTTCGGCCATCTCGTCGCGGCCGTCCTCGCCGTCGCCGAGCTCCTTCTGGATCGCCTTCATCTGTTCGTTCAGATAGTACTCGCGCTGGGTCTTCTCCATCTGGCGCTTGACGCGCGAGCGGATGCGCTTTTCGACCTGCAGCACCGAGATCTCGCCTTCCATGAAGCCGAGCGCCTTTTCCAGACGCAGCTTAACGCTGGTCGTCTCGAGCATCTCCTGCTTCTCGGTGATCTTGATCGACAGGTGCGAGGCGACCGTATCGGCCAGCTTCGAGTAGTCCTCGATCTGGCTTGCAGCGCCAACCACTTCCGGCGAGATCTTCTTGTTCAGCTTTACGTAGTTCTCAAACTCGGAGACGACCGAGCGCGACAGCGCCTCGATCTCGACCGGATCCTCTTCGGGTTCCGGCAGAACATGTGCCATCGCCTCGTAGAAGTCCTCGCGATCGGTATAGCTTTCGATCTCGGCGCGTGCGCGGCCCTCGACCAGCACCTTCACGGTGCCGTCGGGAAGCTTCAGCAATTGCAGCACATTCGCAACCGTTCCGACCTTGTAGATCGCATCGGGCTCCGGATCGTCGTCACCGGCGTTGATCTGGGTCGCAAGCATGATCTGCTTGTCCGTCCCCATCACCTCTTCCAGCGCGCGGATGGACTTTTCGCGGCCGACGAACAGCGGCACGATCATGTGCGGAAATACCACGATGTCGCGCAGCGGCAGGACCGGGAATGCCATGTTTTCGTTCGCGCCAGACGTTTTCTTCGTCATGTCATGTCCTTTCCAACTTCCCGTTGCCGGGAGCTGATGCCGGAGCGCCCTGTTGCGCCAATCCGGCTTACTTTCTTCCACACTCAAGTGGACTTCGATCGACTACTTTTCAAGGCTGCAGCCAGGCCGGATGGATTTCCTCACCCTAGGGAAGCCACGGTAGAACCGGCACCTGTCGCGGAGCTTACGCCCGCGTCCGCGCACCAGCTTCGGTACGGCAATCCCCTGATATCGTACACATTCGGGCGACGGTCACAATGCCAAGGTGTAGCCGGAACGCATTTCGCGAAGGGCGGGAGCGTTGTCCCGCGCGAGACCGGCAATTGCTGCAGCCGTGCCATGCAATAATGCTGCATCTTGCCGGACCGCGTCTTGGACGCCAATCCCGAATACTCACTACATCCAAAGACTGCGGTCGAGCGAACGGGACCAAACCCTTCGCCTGGTGCAGGCCCGCAATTGCGGGCCTACTGTCTTGCGGTCGGCCTCAGGCCGATACGTTCGCCTTCTCCTCCGAGCGATCGGAGTAGATGTAGAGCGGACGGGCGGCGCCCTTGACGACCTCGTCGGAGATGACGACCTCGCGCACGCCTTCCAGCGTCGGCAGTTCGAACATGGTGTCGAGCAGGATCTTTTCCATGATCGAGCGCAGGCCGCGCGCGCCGGTCTTGCGGATGATGGCGCGGCGGGCGATCTCGCGCAACGCGTCCTCGTGGAATGTCAGTTCCACGTCTTCCATCTCGAACAGGCGCTGGTACTGCTTGACGAGTGCGTTCTTCGGCTCCGAAAGGATCTGGATCAGCGCGTCCTCGTCCAGGTCCTCCAGCGTCGCCAGAACCGGCAGACGACCGATGAATTCCGGGATCAGGCCGAACTTGACGAGATCCTCCGGCTCCAGTTCGCGCAGCACTTCGCCGACGCGGCGGTCTTCCGGCGCACGCACCATCGCGCCGAAGCCGATCGAGGTCTTCTCGCCGCGGGCGGAGATGATCTTGTCGAGACCGGCAAACGCGCCGCCGCAGATGAACAGGATGTTGGTCGTGTCGACCTGCAGGAATTCCTGCTGTGGGTGCTTGCGTCCGCCCTGTGGCGGAACCGAGGCAACCGTGCCTTCCATGATCTTCAGAAGCGCCTGCTGTACGCCCTCGCCAGACACGTCGCGGGTGATCGACGGATTGTCGGACTTGCGGGAGATCTTGTCGACTTCGTCGATATAGACGATGCCGCGCTGGGCACGCTCGACATTGTAGTCGGCGGCCTGCAGCAGCTTCAGGATGATGTTCTCGACGTCCTCGCCGACATAGCCGGCTTCCGTCAGCGTCGTGGCGTCGGCCATCGTGAAGGGAACGTCGATGATGCGGGCGAGCGTCTGGGCCAGATAGGTCTTGCCGCAACCGGTCGGGCCGACGAGCATGATGTTGGATTTCGCCAGCTCGACGTCGGAGCCCTTGGCCGCATGCGCCAGACGCTTGTAGTGGTTGTGCACGGCGACCGAAAGGATGCGCTTGGCCTGCTGCTGGCCGATGACGTATTCGTCGAGGACCTTGATGATGTCCTGGGGCGTGGGAACGCCATCGCGGGACTTGACCATCGAGGTCTTGTTCTCCTCGCGGATGATGTCCATGCACAATTCGACGCATTCATCGCAGATGAACACGGTCGGACCCGCAATCAGCTTGCGAACCTCGTGCTGGCTCTTGCCGCAGAATGAACAATAGAGAGTGTTCTTGGAGTCGCCGCCGTTGCTGCCGCTGACCTTGCTCATATCACTTTCCTTCCGGCACGCCGCACGAACCACAAGGTCGCGCGGACCACTCAACCCGCCTTACGGTCCGGCCACGACGCCGGCCCATCCAGGCCCTTTGGGGTACTGGCCGGCCGAAACGAAAACTTTCGACCGGCGGCAACGAATCCCCCACCAAACCGACTGCCACGTGGTTCAAGCCCAGCATGACATGGCGGTCATTATTAACGTCTTTGGCGCGCGGATAAAGCCCTTGGACCATTACAATTCCGTCACATCGGAGTTGATCCACCGCCAAAGCCCCCCTGATCAGCCGGCCTGCGGCCCTTCGACCGCCTCGCGCGTCGTGATCACCTTGTCGATCAGGCCCCAGTCAAGAGCCTCGTCCGCACTCATGAAATGGTCGCGGTCGAGGGTCTGTTCCACCTCTTCATAGGTGCGGCCGCAATGCTTCACGTAGACCTCGTTCAGGCGGCGCTTCATCTTGATGATGTCCTTGGCGTGGCGCTCGATGTCCGAGGCCTGCCCCTGGAAGCCGCCCGAAGGCTGGTGAACCATGATGCGCGAATTCGGCGTGGCGAAGCGCATGTCCTTGTGACCGGCGGCGAGCAACAGCGAGCCCATCGAGGCGGCCTGGCCGATGCACAGCGTCGAAACGGCCGGCTTGATGAACTGCATGGTGTCGTAGATCGCCATGCCCGACGTCACGACGCCGCCCGGAGAGTTGATGTAGAGCGCGATCTCCTTCTTCGGGTTTTCGGCCTCGAGGAAGAGAAGCTGTGCGCAGACGAGGGTAGCCATCGAGTCTTCCACCGGCCCGGTCAGGAAGATGATGCGTTCCTTGAGCAGGCGGGAAAAGATGTCGTAGGAGCGCTCGCCGCGGTTGGTCTGTTCGACGACCATGGGCACGAGGCCCAGTGCGGTATCAACGGGATTTCTCATATCCACCCTTTTCAATGTGCCCGAAACCTTTGCGAAGCGCCGGGAATCAACAATTCTTCATATTCCCTACATAGAGTGTCCCGGTGCCCTACTTCAAGACGCGCAGGAACTTTGGCCCCGGTCAATGGCAGATTGCAGTTAACCGGCGAAGCGGCGCAGCCGATATCCACAACGCAATGGGCCACGAGCGTAAAGGAAGCGTGAAAGCCACCTCACCCGCGTCGCCTTGCGATCGTCCCTTGCGTGCCGATTGCCAGCCCGGGCGCAGCCAGCCATAGTATTGCGGCCATTTCGAGGGAGGTCCGATTGCAAAGGAACCTTTTCGCCTGCGCGCTTGCGGCACTCGTGCTCGCCACGCCCGCCCGGTCACAACAGGCCTCGGACGCGACGGCGCCCGAAGCCTCCACCACGACGTCGACCGCCCGACTGGTGACGGCAAAATCCTACATGGTGGCGGCCGCAAACCCGATCGCCGCCGCCACCGGCGCCGAGGTTCTCAAGCAGGGCGGCAGCGCCATCGACGCAGCCGTCGTCGTGCAGACGATGCTGGGCCTGGTGGAGCCGCAATCCTCCGGCCTCGGCGGCGGCGCCTTCCTCGTCTACTACGACGCCGGCAGGAAGCGGCTGACGACGCTCGACGGCCGGGAGACCGCACCGCAGATGGCAACGCCGAAGCTGTTTCTGGACAAGGACGGGCAGCCGCTGGAGTTCATGGACGCCGTCGTCGGCGGGCGCTCGGTCGGCACGCCGGGTACGGTGCGGCTCCTGCAGGAGGCGCACAATCGATGGGGCCGGCAGGACTGGAAGCGGCTGTTCGAACCGGCCGCCGCGCTTGCCGATGCCGGTTTCTCCGTCTCGCCGCGGCTGGCCGCGCTGATCGCCGAGGCGGGCGACGGGCTGAAGAAATACGAGGCGACGAAGAACTACTTCTTCGACACGTCGGGGGCACCTCTCAAGACAGGTTCGCTGCTGAAGAACCCGGCCTACGCCGAGACGCTGCGCCTGATCGGGGAGCGGGGCGCGGACGCCTTCTACACCGGCAGGATCGCCGAGGCGATCGTCGATACGGTGCGGATGGCCGCCGGCAACCCGGGGGTGCTGGTCCTCAACGATCTCGCCGACTACCGGGTGCGCGAGCGGCAGCCGGTATGCATCACCTACCGCGCCCTCGAGGTCTGCGGCATGGGACCGCCGTCCTCCGGTGCCGTCGCCGTCGGCCAGACGCTCGGCATGATCGAGAACTTCGACATCAAGGGGCTCGGCCCGGACAATCCGCAGAGCTGGCGGATCATCGGCGATGCGCAACGGCTCGCATTTGCCGATCGTAGCCGCTACCTTGCCGACACCGACTTCGTGCCTGCGCCGATCAAGGGGCTGATGGAGAAGGACTATCTCGGCAAGCGCGCCGCCCAGCTGGACGGCGACAAGGCGCTTGGCGGCGATGCCGTGCAGGCCGGTGAACCGGATTGGGACCACGCGCTGCTGTTTGGCCGCGACCGTTCGATCGAGCTGCCGTCGACCAGCCACTTCGTCATCGTCGACCGGGAAGGCAACGTCGTATCGATGACGACGACGATCGAGAACGGCTTCGGCTCGCGCCTGATGACGGGCGGTTTCCTGCTCAACAACGAGCTCACCGACTTCTCCTTCGAAACGCACGACAACGGCGTCCCCATTGCAAACCGCGTGGAGCCCGGCAAGCGGCCGCGGTCCTCCATGTCTCCGACGATCGTGATGAAGGACGGCAAGCCGCTGCTTGCGATCGGCTCTCCCGGCGGCAGCCAGATCATCGGCTACGTCACCCAGGCGCTGATCGCCTATATCGACTGGGGCAAGGACGTCAGCCAGATCGTCGCCATGCCGCACCTGCTCAACCGCTTCGGCACATTTGAGATCGAGGCGGGGACGGACGCGGAAAAGCTGGCCGATCCGCTGAAGGCGCTCGGCTACGAGGTCAAGATCGGCGACATGAACTCCGGGCTGCAGGCCATCGAGATCACGGCAGACGGGTTGAAAGGCAGCGCCGATCCACGGCGGGAAGGCATTGCGATCGGTGAGTGAGACGCCGATCGCGAATGCTCCGTTGTGAGACTTGCGCCCGCTCCCGCCAGTTGCGTGACGGTTGCAACCGACGCTGCATCGATCCTGCCGCAACCGGGCTCCCGGAACGATGCTTTACGGGACCGCATCGGAGATCTGTTGGATCGCCCGCCGCCGGACTTTTCACCTTCGGCGAAATCAAATAGGTCTGGGGCATGAGCCAGAAATTCCCCTTCCTCTCCATAGACGCCGCCGCCCGGCGCGTCTCTCTCGATGCCCGCGACCCGGCGTTCTACAGCGATCCGAATCCGGTCTATGCGGAACTGCATGCTCATGCGCCGACCTTCTACTGGGAGCAGCAGAAGCAGTGGTATTTCACCGGCTACGATCAGGTGAACGCGCTTTTGCGCGACCGCCGCTTCGGTCGGCAGATCCTGCACGTGGCCAGCCGAGAGGAGCTCGGCATGCCCGCACCGCTGCCGCATTTGAAGCATTTCGATGCGGCGGAAGCCTGGTCGCTGCTGGAGATCGAGCCGCCCGAACACACGCGCCTGCGCACGCTCGTCAACCGCGCTTTCGTCTCGCGCCAGATCGATCGCCTGCGGCCGGAGATCACCGAACTGACCGACCGGCTGATCGACGGCTTCGAGAAGGACGGAAAGGTGGAGCTGCTGTCGGCGCTCGCCGATATCGTTCCGGTGACGATGATCGCGCGAATGATCGGCATTCCCGACGACATGGGGCCACAGCTCCTGAAATGGAGCCACGCCTATGTGCGCATGTACATGTTCGGGCGGACCGACGCCGACGAGCACGCCGCCGACAAGGCGGCGGCCGAATTCGCCGACTATGTGCGCTCGATTATCGCCGAACGCCGCGCCGAACCTCGCGACGACCTTCTGACCCACATGATCCACACGGAGCACAAGGGCCAGTTGCTGACGGACGACGAACTGATCTCGACAACGATCGTGCTCTTGAATGCCGGGCACGAGGCGACCGTGCACCAGATCGGTAACGCCGTGCGCGTGATCCTGGAAAGCGAAATCCCGGCCGAGACGATGTTCGCCGACGAGAAGACGACCGAACAGACGGTGGAGGAATGTCTGCGCATCTGCGCTCCGGTGCATATCTTCCAGCGCTATGCGCTCGATGACATCGACTTCGACGGCCTTTCGTTCAAGCGCGGCGACAAGGTCGCGCTGATCCTCGCGGCCGCCAACCTGGACCCGAAGAAATTTAGCGATCCGCTCGCCTTCCGGCCCAATCGCGACGAAGGCCCGAACCTTTCGTTCGGCGCCGGCATCCACTTCTGCATCGGGGCGCCGCTGGCGCGCCTGGAGCTCAACATCGTCCTGCCAATCCTGTTCAAGCGACTGGCCGGCATGCGGCTTGCCGGGACACCGACGGTGAAGGACGTCTACCACTTCCACGGGCTGGAGCGCCTGGATCTGGAATGGTGAGAAGACGAGGCTTCTGAAGCGCGTCGCGACCCGAAAGGGCGCGGATGCGTTTCAGATCGGCTTTTTCTCCGCCTGCTGGGACACGAGTTTCAGCCACGCCCCACGACGCCGGGGCGCACGTGCGTATCATGGGCGATCACGCCACGCAAAACCGGGTTGAACAGAATGAACGGAACGCCGCTCAGTGCGGGCAGCGGAATACTGTCCTGCCTCTCCCGGCGATGGCTTTCCGGCAAGAGGATATCAGGCCGTTCCCCGTGGCTCAGACCCGGATCACATAGTCCTTGCGAGTCGTTTCAACGACTTCCCAGGTTCCCTTGAAGCCGGGCCTGAGGATGAGCCTGTCACCGGCCCGGAGGTGAAACACGTCTCCGTCGTCGGAGGTGACGATCGAATGGCCGGAGAGAATGTTGAAATACTCCCACTCGTCATAGACGATCCGCCACTTGCCCGGCGTCGCTTCCCAGACGCCGCAATAGATCCCGCCCTCGGCCTCTTCCAGATTCCAGGTGCGAAACTGTGGATCGCCAGAAATCAGGCGATCCTCCGCCGGCCGGCCGATATCCGGCGCGATGGCGGCGAAGTCGAAACGAAGGGCTTTTGTCATATCCCATCCTGCTGCAAGTTTGCGCCCGAAGGCGCCGCTATTGGTAAGGCCCGGCAGCAACCGCCGCGCCGTGAGTTGCGATGCGCGTCAGGTGCAGTTTTCCCGGGTCCATCCGCGATACGCGCAGGGCAGTATCGATTTCGCTGCACGATTCGACAACCACCGCCGGACAGGCCTGACAGTTTCGGGACACCGGCGCAGACTGCCGATGAGCCCTCGCCACACCCCTCAGCGTCGCGACGGATCAGCGTCACAATCGAGCATGGAGAACCGGCCAGCCTTGACCGAGGTCGGGGGACGGCCGGGCTGCACGGGCTTGCTTCGTTCATTAAGGCCAATGGCGGGTCCGGGTGTTCGGCAGGTCCGCCGGGCAATTCCCCGAGCGAGCTGTCGGCTTGTCGAAATGACGCTTGCCGATCCTGCCCCTTTGCTCCTATCCTTCATTTCAACATTTAAAGGATTATTGCAATATGGATGATCATCAGGCCCTCGCTTCCTTTGCCGCGCTATCCCAGGAAACCCGGCTCGCCATCGTAAGGACCCTGGTCGTCGCCGGTCCTGAAGGGCTGGCCGCCGGTGCGATTGCGGAACGCATGGGGGTCTCTCCGTCGAACGTCTCGTTCCACCTGAAGGAACTCGAACGCTCTGGCCTCATCTCCCAGCGCCGGGAGTCACGCTCGATCGTCTACAGCGCAAGCTACGACACGCTGGCCGACCTGGTGACTTTCCTGATGGAAGATTGCTGCGCGGGACATGCCGGCATCCGCGGCACGGTCGAGCGATCCACGGGTTGCCGCCCGAGCGAAGCATAGGTGGCCTTGAGGAAACCGTCTTGAATACGATCAAGGTTCCGGCGGGTATAGTCTCCGCTCTCGGTGTTACGCAGATCATCGGCTACGGCACCCTCTACTATTCCTTCAGTATCCTCGCGCCCGGCATGGCCAGGGACCTGGGCATCAGCCTGGAACAGGTCTTCGCGGTGTTCTCCGTCTCACTGTTCATCGGCGGCCTGTCGGCTCCGATCATCGGCAGGCATATGGACAGGATCGGCGCGGCGACGATGATGACGCTGGGATCGGCTCTTGCAGCGCTCACCCTGGCACTGTGTGCATGGTCGCCATCCGTTGCAGTGTTCGCCCTTGCGATCGTCCTGCTGGAGGTCTCCTCGGGCATGGTCCAGTATCAGGCAGCCTTCGCGACGTTGGTCGAAAGCTCCCCCCGGACAGCCTCCCGCAGCATCACGTATCTGACGCTCATCGGCGGCTTTGCCTCAACGATCTTCTGGCCGATCGCCGCGACACTGACCGGATACCTGTCCTGGCGGGAAATCTATCTTGTGTTCGCCGTGCTGAACCTTCTGGTCTGCATGCCATTGCACTACTGGATCATGCGGGTCGGAAGGGCCGGTTCCAAACTGGACGCGACACGAACCCGCGAGGTCGTCGTCGGCGCTCTCGCGCCGCAGGACCGCCGCCGTGGCATGCTGCTCGTCTCCTTTGCCTTTTCGCTTTCGGGCTTCACTCTGGCCGCGATCCTTGCCCACATGGTGCCGATGCTGGGCGCGATCGGAGTTGGCGGTGCGGCGGTCGTGATCGGTTCCCTGTTCGGTCCGGCACAGGTCATGAGCCGCCTGGTCAATATGGTCTTCGGAAAGAGCTTGTCGCCGCCCGCGCTGGCGATCGTCTCTGCGGGCCTCATGGTGCTCGGCGTCCTGATCCTCGGGCTCTCGGGCGATTGGTTGCCAGGCGCGCTGGCGTTTGCAATCTGCCTTGGGCTGGGGTCCGGGATCAACAGTATCGCCCAGGGAAGCCTGCCGCTCTATCTCTTCGGCTCCGCCGGCTACGGCGCGATCACCGGCAGGATGGCAGCGGCAAGGCTGGCAGTGGGTGCCGCCGCCCCCTTCGTGTTCGCCATGGCGATGGAAAATCTTGGCATCGCCACAGCGCTGTTGGTCAATGCTCTGCTTGGCACTCTCGGCATTGCCGCGTTTGTCGCAGTGGCTGTGTCAACGCGGCGCGCTGCGAGGCCAGAGTGACTAGATCGACCTCAGCGACACCCGCTTCTCCAGTTCTCCAGCCTGTTCCTTCCGCTCGCTGTAGCGGTCGGTCAGGTAGGCGGAAGCATCCCTCGTCAGAAGGGTGAACTTCACCAATTCCTCGCAGACATCCACGACGCGGTCGTAGTAGGAAGACGGCTTCATCCTGCCGTCGGCGTCGAACTCCTGATAGGCCTTCGCGACGGACGATTGGTTGGGGATCGTGATCATCCGCATCCAGCGGCCCAGCACCCGCATCTGGTTCACCGCGTTGAAGGACTGGCTGCCGCCGGAGACTTCCATGACCGCCAGCGTCTTTCCCTGCGTCGGGCGGATCGATCCGAGCGACAGGGGAATCCAGTCGATCTGGGCCTTCATGATGCCCGTCATCGCGCCGTGGCGCTCGGGGCTGACCCACACCTGGCCCTCCGACCATTGCGACAGGTCGCGCAACTCCTGCACTTTCGGATGGCTTGCCGGCGCTTCGTCCGGAAGCGGCAATCCTTTCGGATCGAACACCCGAACCTCGCACCCCAGACGTTCGAGAAGGCGTCGGGCTTCGTGCGCAAGCAGCCGGCTGTACGACACCTCGCGGAGCGAGCCGTAGAGGATCAGGATACGCGGCTTGTGCGTCGAAAAGGCCGGACGCAGCGCGTCGAGGTCAGGCTGGCGAAGATGCCGTTCCTCCAGGGCGGGGATGGTCTCAGACAATGCGCTTTCCCTCCTGATCGAGGACCTGCTCGCCGTCTTCCTTGAAGAAGGCTCCCTTGAAGGCATCCGGCAGGATGTCGAGCACGGCCTCTGAGGGGCGTGCGAGCCTCGTGCCGAGCGGCGTGACGACGAACGGGCGGTTGATGAGGATCGGGTCCTTCAGCATCGCGTCGAGCAACTGCTCGTCGGTCAGATCCGGATCGTCGAGGCCGAGATCCGCATAAGGCGTCCCCTTCTCGCGGATCGCCTGCCGGACGGTCAGTCCGGCGTCGGAGATCATCCTCGCCAGTTCCTCGCGCGACGGCGGGGACTGGAGGTATTCGATCACGGTCGGCTCGATCCCGGCGGCGCGGATCATCTCCAGCGTGTTGCGGGACGTGCCGCAGGCCGGGTTGTGGTAGATGGTGACGTCCATTGTCATGTCCTTTCGGTAATGGTGTTCCGGGAGACGGCGGGGGCCGCCTCGTACCAGCCCTTCGTGCGGTTCACGGCCCACACGACCGTCAGCATCACGGGGACTTCGATCAGCACGCCGACGACGGTCGCCAGTGCTGCGCCGGACTGGAAGCCGAACAGGCTGATGGCGGCGGCGACAGCCAGTTCGAAGAAGTTGCTCGCCCCGATCAGCGCCGAAGGCCCCGCGACGCAATGGCGCTCGCCCGACATCCGGTTCAGCAGATAGGCGAGCCCCGAGTTGAAATAGACCTGGATGAGGATGGGAACGGCCAGCAGCGCGATGATCGTCGGCTGGTTGATGATCTGCTCGCCCTGGAAGCCGAAGAGAAGGACGAGCGTCGCCAGCAGCGCGACGAGCGAGAGCGGCTGCAGTTTCGCCAGCATAGCGTCCAGCGCCCTGGTCGTGCCGTCGGCGGTCAGCCGGCCTCTCAGAACCTGCGCGATGATGACAGGTACGACGATATAGAGGACGACCGACAGGACGAGCGTGTCCCACGGCACGGTGATGGCCGACAGCCCGAGCAGCAGCCCGACGATCGGCGCGAAGGCGACGACCATGATCGCATCGTTGAGGGCGACCTGGGAGAGCGTGAACAGCGGCTCGCCGCGTGTCAGGTTGCTCCAGACGAACACCATCGCGGTACAGGGCGCAGCCGCCAGGATGATCAGGCCCGCGATATAGGAATCGATCTGCTCGGCAGGCAGATATGGACGGAACAGCCATCCGATGAACAGCCATCCCAGCAGCGCCATGGAGAACGGCTTCACCGCCCAGTTGATGAACAGGGTGACGCCTATCCCACGCCAATAGGTGCTCACCTGCGAAAGCGAGCGGAAGTCGATCTTGACGAGCATCGGGATGATCATCAGCCAGATCAGGATGGCGACGGGCAAGTTGACCTTCGCGATCTCGGCCGCGCCGATGACATGGAAGACACCGGGCATCAAATGGCCGAGGGCGACGCCGACGACGATGCAGAGAAAGACCCAGATGGTCAGGTAGCGTTCAAACGCGGACATCAGGCGGACTTCCCCTGGCTTGTCGTCGAGCCTTCCATAGTGCCGATCTGGCGGAGCTTCGTTTCGAGCGCCAGGCGGTCGATCGATGCCAGCGGAAGGCTCAAGAACACCATGATGCGGTTCTTCAGGAAGCGGGCCGCCTGCGCGAAGGCGCGCTGGATCTCGACTTCCGAGCCGACAACGGCCGCGGGGTCTTCGACACCCCAATGCGCCGTCATCGGGTGCCCGATCCACACCGGGCAGGCCTCGCCGTGCGCGCTGTCGCAGACTGTGAAGATGAAATCCATTTCGGGCGCGCCCGGCTTGGCGAAGACGTCCCAGCTCTTGGAGGAGAACCCATCGCTCGGATAGCCAAGGGCCTGGAGTTCCTTCAGAGCGTGAGGATTGACTTCGCCCTTCGGATGGCTGCCTGCCGAATAGGCTTTGAACAATCCGCCGCCTTCCTTGTTCAGGATGGATTCGGCGAGAATGGAGCGAGCGGAGTTGCCCGTGCACAGGAAGAGCACGTTGTAGGTCTTGTCGGTCATGGTCGTTATCCGTGGTTAGATCGGAGTTCTGCTGGGCTTCATGATGGTGGCCGATGCCGGGCAGATGCCGGAAAGCTGACGGGTTGCGAGAACGGCAGGCGGAACATCGCCCCGCCACCCCGGGACCGGCTCCAACCGGACGCCGCTCATGACGGCTTCCCCTCGGGCGCACAGCAAGGCGTGAGTTCGGCGATCAGCGGCGCACACAGTTCGGTGGAGCCGCCGCAGCAGTCTTTCAACAGGAAGAGCGTCAGGTCGCGCAGTCCCTGAAGGTCCGCCCGGTAGATGATCGAGCGGCTCTGCCGTTCGCTTGTCACGAGACCCGCGCGCGACAGCGTCGCAAGGTGCGCGGACATGGTGTTCTGCGGAACGTCGAGAAGCCGGGCGAGTTCGCCGGCAGGCACGCCATCGGGCTCGTGCCGGACGAGAAGCCGGAATGTCTCGAGCCTTGTGGTCTGGGCGAGTGCGGCAAGCGCCGCGATTGCTGCAATACTATCCATATATCCAGAATAACGGATATTAAATCACTGTCAATCCCGGATCGATCCACCCGATGGATGGACCGTTCGGATAAGGGACGCTGGATCAACCCGGTCGTTCGCAGCCGGAAACAGGACGACTGCGGCCAGGCCCGGGAAACCTTTCCTTGCAGGCAGATGCCCCGACAAGACGACGCCTGTCGGGGCAAGCAAGTCAAAAATTTCTGGTTGCATCCAGAGCGCAGGCATGCCGGGACATGTCGTCTCAAATGCCGGCGTTGCTGGCGGTCAGGCTTTCGCCAGGGCCTGCTCGATATCCGCGATGATGTCGGCCGCGTCCTCGATGCCGATCGACAGGCGGACGACATCGGGGCCGGCGCCGGCCGCCGTCTGCTGTTCGGGCGAGAGCTGGCGATGGGTCGTGGAGGCGGGATGGATCACGAGCGAGCGGGTATCACCGATATTGGCAAGATGCGAGATCATCTCCAGCCCCTCGACGAACCGCTTGCCCGCGTCGTAGCCGCCCTTCAGCCCGAAGGTGAACACGGCGCCGGCGCCCTTCGGCGCATAGCGCTTCTGCAGGGCGTGGTTCGGGTCGCTCTCGAGCCCGGAATAGTTGACCCACGAGACCTTGTCGCTCGCCTTCAGCCACTTCGCCACGGCCAGCGCGTTGTCGCAGTGCCGCTGCATGCGCAGCGGCAGCGTCTCGATGCCGGTAATGATCTGGAAGGCGTTGAACGGCGAGATCGCCGGGCCGAGGTCGCGCAGGCCGAGCACGCGGCAGGCAATCGCAAAGGCGAAATTGCCGAAGGTCTGGTGCAGCACGATGCCGGCATATTCCGGGCGCGGTTCGGAAAGGGCCGGATACTTGCCCGAAGCCGACCAGTCGAAGGTGCCGCCATCGACGATGATGCCGCCCATCGAATTGCCGTGGCCGCCGAGGAACTTGGTCAGCGAATGGACGACGATGTCGGCCCCGTGTTCGAACGGGCGAACCAGATACGGCGTCGCCATGGTGTTGTCGACCACCAGGGGCAGGCCGTGCCTGTGAGCGATTTCGGCGATCGCCGCGATATCGACGAAGGTGCCGCCCGGATTGGCGAGGCTTTCGATGAAGATCGCCTTCGTCCGATCGTCGATCTGGCTCTCGAAGGTTTCGAGCTTGTCGGTATCGGCCCAGCGCACATGCCAGTCGAAGTTTGCGAAGGAATGGCCGAACTGGTTGATGGAGCCGCCGTAGAGCTTACGGGCGGCGACGAAATTGTCGCCCGGACGCATCAGGGTGTGGAAGACCAGCAGCTGCGCGGCGTGGCCGGATGCGACCGCAAGCGCAGCCGTGCCGCCCTCGAGTGCGGCAACGCGCTCCTCCAGAACCGCCTGCGTCGGGTTCATGATGCGCGTATAGATATTGCCGAACGCCTGCAGACCGAAGAGCGAGGCGGCGTGATCGGTATCGTTGAAGACGAAGCTCGTGGTCTGGTAGATCGGCGTCGCGCGTGCCCCGGTCGTGGGATCCGGTGCTGCACCTGCATGGATTGCGAGCGTCGAGAAACCCGGCTTGTTCTTCGTCATGTCAACCTCCCGTATGGCGCGCCCCTCCAACGGTAAAACGCGCCTTTATCAAAACCTTAGCCTCCGCCCGCAAGCATACTGCTCCAGCAACCCGGGCGTCCGGAGCGGCACTATTCCAGAGCAATCAATGACGGTCAAAGAAAGAATTTGTCGAATGTGGGCCGCAACCGGAAACAGCTTTCCGCGCCACATCCACAACCGGCATGCACCGAGAGGAACCTCCCGCGATTTCCGCCGGTTGCTCCGCCGTGGCGTCAGCTGATCAGCCGCGGATGTTCAATGGCCGGGCAGCGGTCCATGACCACCTTGATGCCGGCAGCCTCCGCGCGTTCGGCGGCACGATCGTCGCGAACGGACAACTGCCCCCAGATGACCTTCGGCAGCGGGTTCAGGGCCAGCACTTCGTCGACGAGGGCGGGCAGCGCGCTCGCGGCCCGGAAGACATCCACCATGTCGATCGGCTCGGAGATATCCGCAAGGCGCGCATGGACCGCCTGGCCATGAATCGCCTTGCCGGCCTGCCCCGGATTGACCGGGATCACCCGATAGCCCTTGCGGAGGAGGAAGGCCATGACGCGGTTGCTCGGCCGCTCAGGATTGGGTGAGGCGCCGACAAGCGCGATGACGCGCGTGTCCCGCAGGATATCGGCCAGATAGTAGTCGGCGTAGCTGTCGTGATTCATCCGGCCTCCGTCATGCTGACTTCAACATGGAACGGTTGGCGGACTTGTCAATACGCGATTGACGCCAGGTCAGGCGGACATCGCTGCGACGCGTGTCCGCGCCGGAAACTCGGCGACCGGCGAACGATCCATCACCACCTGCAGGCCGGCCGCCTCCGCCTTTTCGGCTGCAGCATCGTCGCGAACGCCGAACTCGCCCCAAATCACCGCCGGGCGATGATCAAGCGCAAGCACCTCATCCACCACCGCGGAGAGGTGCGAGGGGGCGCGGAACACGTCGACCATATCGACGGGCTCAGCAATGTCGCACAGGTGCGCCACCACCGTCTGGCCCAAAATTTCCTTGCCGGCGTGGCCAGGATTGACCGGTATGACGCGGTAGCCCTTGGCGATCAGGAAATCCATGGCGCTGTGGCTGGGACGCGACCGGTTGGGCGAAGCGCCGACAACGGCGATCGTGTGCACCGAGCGCAGAATCTTGCGCGTGTAGCCGCTTGCGTAATGATCGTGGTTCATCGAAGCCTCCCGGGGCTGTCGTGACGGCGGGGCGCCCCGCGCCCGCACTCCCGATCCGTTTCGTCCGTACATCATACGTTATTTCAGCCACAATTGCGACCATGCGCCGCCACGGAGCGCACCAGCCCTTATCCGGCCGCAGGCGTGCCGGATTTTTCTGCGGCAGCGCCCGCGCGCTCCGTTGCAAATACGTCGGTTTCGGCAGATGAAGTGTCTGCCGCCCATCACCCCCTCCAGCCCCAACCGAAAAGACCGAGGTTCTTCCGTGCCGATAGACGTGATTGCGCTTGTGCTGCTCGGCGCGGCGCTGCATGCGACCTGGAATGCCATGGTCAAGGCAGGCACCGACAAGTCGCTGGATGCGGCGATGATCGCGCTGGGCGCCGGCGTGTTCGGCCTCGTCTTCCTGCCTTTCGTTCCGCTGCCGGCCCCGTCCTCCTGGCCCTTCATCGCCGTTTCGGCAGTCTTCCAGTTCGCCTACTTCCAGCTGGTTGCTGCGGCATACCGGGCCGGAGACATCGGCCTCGTCTACCCGCTGATGCGCGGTGCCGCCCCGCTGATCGTCGCCTCGACCAGCGGCTTCGTGCTCGGCGAGCATCTCTCCCCCGGCGCGATGACAGGAATCCTCATCATCTGCGGCGGGGTGCTGACGCTGGCCTTCGAAAGCCGCCACGGCGGCAAGCATGCCTTCCTCCTGGCGCTCGCCAATGCCTGCGTCATCGCCTGCTACACCTTCGTTGACGGTGCGGGCGCGCGCGCCTCCGGCAACGCGATCTCCTATACGCTGTGGATGGCGCTCCTGCCGCCGGTGCTTCTGTTTTCGTGGGCGATCTGGAAGCGTGGCCTCGACGTGGTGACGAACCATGTCCAGCGGAACTGGAAGCGCGGGCTGATCGGCGGCGGCGGTTCGATCGCCTCCTACGGCCTGGCCCTGTGGGCGATGACGAAGGCGCCGGTCGCCACTGTCGCAGCACTCCGCGAGACCGCGATCCTCTTCGCCCTCATCATCTCCGTCGTGTTCCTGAAGGAAAAGGCGAGCATCTGGCGCTACATTGCCGGAGCTGTGATCGCTGCCGGCGTGTTGGTCCTGCGGCTCGGATAGCTATTCCGGGCTCCCCTTCCATTCCGGCATCCGCTTTTCCAGAAACGCGCCGATGCCTTCCTTCGCGTCGTCGCGCAGCATGTTGTCGACCATGATGGAAATGGCCGTGTCGTAGGCCTCGGGCAAAGGCAGACCGGCCTGCGCGCGGTAGGCGGCCTTGCCGATCCGCAACGCCTCGGGCGACTTCGAGGCGATGACGGCCGCATATTTGTCGACCACCTGGCGCAGATACTGTTTCGGCACGATGCGGTTGACGAGACCGAAATCCTTGGCGGTCGATGCGTCGATCGTCTCCCCGGTCAAAAGCATCTCCATCGCCTGCTTGGGATGGGCGGCGCGCGTCACCGCCACCATCGGGGTCGAGCAGAAGAGGCCGATATTGACGCCTGGCGTGCAGAAGGTGGACGTGTCGGTGCAGATGGCCAGATCGGCCGTCGCCACCAGCTGGCAACCGGCTGCCGTGGCCAGCCCGTCGATTTCGGCGATCACCGGCTGCGGCAGCCCGGCGATCTTCAGCATGAGGTCGGCGCACATGCGCATCGTCTTTTCGAAGAAGGACCGCCCGCCGTCGGCATCCGCGCGATGCGCCGTCATCTCCTTCAGATCGTGGCCGGCGGAGAAGAGGCTGCCGGTCGCCGCCAGCACCACCACGCGAATGCCATCGTCGGCCGCAGCCTTGTCCAGCGCCGCCGAAAGGGCCTCCATCAGGGCGATCGAGAGCGCATTTGCCGGCGGATTTGCAAGCGTCAGGCGCAGAACCGCGTCGTGGCGCTCCTCCGACAGCAAGCCGTTGCCCTCGGATTTGCGCAACTGGACCACATCAGCCATGACGACACTCCCATCCCGATTTCATCCGGCATTCCGCATTCATCCGGAACGCTGCCTTCGTCCGCCTCGTGGTACCCGCGCCGCAGGCTTGTTTCAAGTCTGCGGCTGGCATCGCGACAGCGCCGCTTGGGACTTTAGACTTTCCGGCAATTGCACTTATGTGGCTTTCGGCTCTATCACATTTGCCGTGGCGGAGAACGGATGAGATCACGATGGCGAGCGAACATATCCCGGTCATGACCGTCGAAGAGCTGAACCGGTTCCTGGAGACCGATTTCCCCGAGATCCATACCGACGGCAAGGTGGTCGAGGTGACCGCCGTCGGGCCCGGCAGCGTCTCCATGCGGCTGGCGCCTTCGGAAAAACACCTGCGCCCCGGCGGCACCGTTTCCGGCCCGACCATGTTTGCCCTTGCCGACGTCGCCGCCTATTGCACGGTGCTGGCGCATATCGGACCGGTGGCCCTTGCGGTGACGACGAACCTCAACATCAACTTCCTGCGCAAGCCGCAGCCGGCTCCCCTTTCCTGCGACTGCCGGCTTCTGAAGCTCGGCAAGCGGCTGGCCGTGATCGAGGCGTCGATCTCGGCAGGGACGGAAGGCGATCTGGTCGCCCACGCAACCGCGACCTATTCGATTCCGCCACGATAAAATGTGGTATAGGAGAACCACAAACTCAAAACATTGATTTTACAGAGTTTTTATTCCAGCCACTCAAAAAGCGTCCCTTGACGCCCTGAGAGCCATCCCCTATAAGCCCGCACAGATCGCGGTCCGTTCGGGCCGCTTTCGTTTTTGGCCGGCCCACGCCTGCCAGCCCAAGCAACAAGAAACGCCCCGGGCGCCTGGCGCCTCGGGTCCAAATGAAAAGAGTTTTACCATGGCAACCTTCTCTCAGAAGCCCGCCGAGGTGGAAAAGAAGTGGATTCTCATCGACGCCGAAGGCCTCGTTGTCGGTCGTCTCGCTTCCATCATCGCAAACCACCTGCGCGGCAAGCATAAGGCCACCTACACCCCCCACGTCGACGACGGCGACAACGTCATCGTCATCAACGCCGAGAAGGTCGCTCTGACCGGCAAGAAGTACTCCGACAAGAAGTACTACTGGCACACCGGCTACCCGGGTGGCATCAAGGAGCGCACCGCGCGCCAGATCATCGAAGGCCGCTTCCCGGAGCGCGTCATCGAGAAGGCCGTCGAACGCATGGTTCCGCGCGGCCCGCTCGGCCGTCGCCAGATGAAGAACCTGCGCGTCTATGCCGGTTCCAACCATCCGCATGAAGCACAGCAGCCGACCGTCCTCGACGTCGCCAAGCTGAACAGCAAGAACGTAAGGAGCGCCTGATAATGGCTGACCTGTCTTCCCTGAAGGATCTGGGTACGGCTGCTGCCGCTCCGGCTTCCTCCGCCCCGGTTCACGTCAAGAAGGTTGACGCCCAGGGCCGCTCCTACGCCACCGGCAAGCGCAAGGACGCCGTCGCTCGCGTATGGGTCAAGCCGGGCTCCGGCAAGATCACCGTCAACGGCAAGTCGTTCGAAACGTACTTCGCCCGTCCGGTCCTGCAGATGATCCTGCAGCAGCCGATCGTCGCAGCTGCCCGCGAAGGCCAGTTCGACATCGACGCCACCGTTGCCGGCGGCGGCCTCTCCGGCCAGGCCGGTGCCGTCCGTCACGGCCTGTCCAAGGCGCTCACCTACTTCGAGCCGGGCCTGCGCTCGGTCCTGAAGAAGGGCGGCTTCCTGACCCGCGACTCGCGCGTCGTCGAACGCAAGAAGTACGGCAAGGCGAAGGCCCGTCGTTCGTTCCAGTTCTCGAAGCGCTGATTGCTTCACGAACTTGCGGAATATCTGGAAGGCCGGGCTCGTCCCGGCCTTTCTCGTTTTCAGGGAGTGCTTTCCTTGCAGGCGGATGGTCGCTCCTCTTGCGCGCAAGGACTTGCCCGCGCTGGATGCCGGATCAAGTCCGGCATGACGGATGCAGGCGGACCGCATCCGGCGGCACTGGGGCCGGCCTTGGCCGGCCGCAATGACAGCGAGACTAACGGACTATGACGTGCTCCCTGCTGCCCCGGTGCATCGCCCTCCCGTCATGCCGGACCTGATCCGGCATCCAGCCGCGTCGCGTCCGCGGCGCGAGGGAACCGTTCCGTGCCACCGGGGGGACATGCGGGGCGCCTTCGCCCACCATTCCGCTGTGCCCGGTCAGAGCGGCAGTTCCGTCGAGGCCTTCATCTCGCGCAGGACGAAGCTGGAGACGACGTTGCGGACGTGGGGGTTGCGCAGCAGGTAGCGCGTCATGAAGGTCTCGTAGCTCTCGACGTCGGCGGCGCGGATCTTCAGCATGTAGTCGAAGGCGCCCGACAGCGCGTAGCACTCCAAGATCTCCGGATGGTTCCTGACGACGGCGGAAAAGGAGGCGATCGCCTCCTCGTGGTGGTCGTCGAGGGTCACATGAGCGATGACGCAGAGCTTCAGATCCAGCTTACGCGCGTCCAGCAGCGCCACCCGCGCGCGGATGACGCCGGCCGCCTCCAGTTCCTGCACCTTGCGCCAGGCCGTGCTTTGCGACATGCCGGCACGCTCGGCCATGTCGGAAAGGGCAAGGCTGCAATCCTGCTGCAGCAGCCGAAGCAGGCGAAGGCTACCCTGATCAATTTCTTTCATGAAAGCCGCCCTCCCCGCGATTTCCATTCAGAAGCCGAGTATCCGGCCGCGAGATTGAAAAGTCTATCCGCATCCTTCGACTACAATTTTCCGAGGCAAGAGTGCGCGGGCCATGCCCGCATGGCGACGGGAGGCGAGGATGCCGAAGGAAAGCACGTACATTGCAAAGCTGCCGGATGCAGACGGCATCTATGCCTACACCGCGGAAGAGGATGCGATCTGGAGCGAGCTCTATTCGCGCCAGATCGCCCTTCTCGCCGACAAGGCCTGCGACGAGTATCTGCAGGGCGTGAAGACGCTCGGACTGGATGCGCCGCGCGTGCCGCAGTTGAAGGACATCAACGCCAGGCTCGAGCGGGCGACCGGTTTCGGCGTCGAAGGCGTGCCCGCCCTGATCCCGCCATCGAAATTCTTCCAGCTGCTGTCTGAGGGCAAGTTCCCGCTCGCCACCTTCATTCGCCGGCGCGAGCATATCGATTACATCGAGGAGCCCGACATCTTCCACGAGGTGTTCGGCCACTGCCCGCTTCTGACCAATAGTGCCTATGCCAGCTTCGTGCGCCGCTTCGGCGAAAATGCCGTCGCGCTCGGCAAGGACTATTCCTGGCACCTCTTCCGGATCTTCTGGTTCACCGTCGAATTCGGACTGATCAAAACCGCCAAGGGCCGCCGCTGCTATGGCGCGGGCATCGTCTCATCTCCGAACGAAACGCGGGCGGCGATGATCGACAAGACGTCCGAGTTCCGCCGGTTCGACCTGATGACGGTGCTGCGCACGCCCTACCGGATCGATATCGTCCAGCCGATCTACTACGTCATCGACAGCTTCGCCGAGCTCGACGCCATCAACGACGAGGACATCGGTGCTGCGATCCGCGAAGCCAAGGCGCTCGGCGACTTCCCGCCGACCTTCGCGGCCAAGGCGTCCTGACCGGAGCGCTGCCGAGGATGGCGGATGGCGGTGGAAATCGCCACCCCGCCCCCTTGCCTTCGCACTGCCGATTGGCCAACGTCCTGCAACCCAAGGAGGACGGCTGATGGCAAACAAGACGATCGACCATGCGGTCACGGCGAAATCCCTGAAGAGCGCGGCATCCGACCCGACCCATGCCGGCATTCTCTCCTTCATGCGCCGGCGCTATACCAAGAACCTCAAGGACGTCGATGCCGTCGTCTGGGGCATTCCCTTCGACGCCGCCACCTCGAACAGGCCGGGCGCGCGTTTCGGACCGCAGGCGATCCGCCGGGCGTCAGCAATCATGGACAATGACCCGCAATACCCCTTCCAGCAGGACCTGTTCGAGAACATGGCCGTCATCGACTACGGCGACTGCCTGCTCGACTACGGCAACCACCAGAAGACACCGGCGACGATCGAGCGGGAAGCGGCGAAGATCCTGAAATCCGGCGCCTTCCTCCTCACGCTCGGCGGCGACCACTTCGTCACCTGGCCGGTGCTGAAGGCGCACGCCGCCCTGCACGGCCCGCTGTCGCTGGTACAGTTCGACGCGCACCAGGACACCTGGCCGGACGAAAAGGGCCGGATCGACCACGGTTCGTTCGTCGCGCGCGCCGTCAGGGATGGCGTGATCGACCCGGAAACCTCGATCCAGATCGGCATCCGCACGCATGCGCCTGAGGATTGCGGCATCCGTATCGTCTACGGCTACGAGGTCGAGGAGATGTCGGCTTCCGAGATCGCCGATGCCATCGTCCGCCATGTCGGCGACAAGCCCTGCTACCTGACCTTCGACATCGATTGCCTCGATCCCGCTTATGCGCCCGGTACCGGCACGCCGGTCTCCGGCGGCCCGTCGAGCGCCAAGATCCTTTCGGTGCTGCGCCACCTCGGCGCGCTGCACATCAAGGGCGCCGACGTCGTAGAGGTGGCGCCAGCCTACGACCACGCCGACATCACCGCGATCGCCGGCTCGACCATCGCCATGTACATGCTCGGCCTGCACGCCGGCTGGCTGGCGGAGCGCCGGTAGCACGCCACCTCGGCAACGGTCCTTCTCCCCGCCTGCGGGAGAAGGACCCAGAAGGGCGGATGAGGGGCGATCTCGGAGGCGACGCGGGCGCGATCTCGCCGGGCCCAGTTCCCGGTTCCAACCAAGCCAACGCTTTGCATTGAAAGCGTCATGCCGAGGCGGTATAGCGGGCCCAAGGCCGTCCGGCGTTGCGCGACGCAGCGCGCGGACTGCGGTGCCCCGAACCGGCAGAACGAAAGGCAGTCCCATGAAACCGAAGATCTTCATCGATGGCGAACACGGCACGACGGGGCTGCAGATCCGCACGCGCATGGCCGGCCGCGCAGATGTCGAGCTTTTGTCGATCCCGGAAGCCGAGCGCCGCAACAACAGGATGCGCGAGGACTTGCTGAACGCGGCCGATATCGCGATCCTCTGCCTGCCCGACGATGCGGCGAAGGAGGCGGTCGCAATGGTCGCCAGCAACAATTCCGTGCGCATCATCGACACCTCCACGGCACACCGGGTCGATCCCGCCTGGGCCTACGGCTTCGCCGAGATGGATACGGAGCAGGCACGGAAGATCGCAGGCGCCCGCCACGTCGCCAATCCCGGCTGCTACCCGACGGGCGCGATCGGTCTGATCCGCCCGCTGCGCGCCGCCGGCCTCCTGCCGGAGGACTATCCGGTCACCGTCAACGCCGTCTCCGGCTATACCGGCGGCGGCAAGCAGCTGATCGCGCAAATGGAGGATGCCGGCCATCCCGAACACATCGATGCACCGCACTTCCTCTACGGCCTGCCGCTGAAGCACAAGCACGTGCCGGAAATGCAGGTGCACGGGCTGCTCGCGCGTGCGCCGCTGTTCTCGCCGTCCGTCGGCAAGTTCGCGCAGGGCATGATCGTACAGGTGCCGCTCTATCTGGCCGATCTCAACGACAACGCCTCGCTCGGCTCGATCCACGCAGCCCTTGCCGACCACTATGCCGGCCAGGACATCGTCGAGGTCGTCAACCTCAAGGAGAGCGCCGCCCTGCCCCGCGTCAATGCGGTGGAACTGGCCGACACCGACCGGATGAAGCTCTTCGTCTTCGGCACAGCCGGTGCGCCGCACGTCAACCTCGTCGCGCTGCTCGACAATCTCGGCAAGGGTGCCTCGGGGGCCGCCGTGCAGAACATGGACCTGATGCTGCGCGGTTAAGACACGGCGACAAGACGGCCGGCCCTTGCAAGGCTACGTCCCGCAAGGACGCGGACAAACCACAAAGGGCATGATCTGCGTCCAGATCATGCCCTTTTTTTATTTTCGGCAAGGCCAGTCGCCGTCCCGCCTCTATTCCCGGATTTCGATCGCTACCGGCTTCGGGTATTCGCCGACGAAGCCGCGCCAGTGGGCGACGGCGAAGCCGAGGACGACGAGCGCGCCGCCCTGGTGCGCCAGCGCCCAGTCGAGCGGCACCTGCCAGATCAGCGTCAGGATGCCGATCAGCGCCTGCAGACAGACCAGAATAAAGAGCAGCACTGTGCGGCGTGCATGGGTGGTCTCCGGGCCGGCGCGCAGCGAGGCGATCATGTGCACGAGCACCATTGCCCACAGCACATAGGCGCCGCAGCGATGGACGAACTGCACCGTCTTTGCGTTCTCGAACAGGTTGATCCACCAGGGCTCCTGGATGAAGAGATCGCCCGGTACGATGGCGCCGTCCATCAGCGGCCAGGTGTTGTAGGCAAGGCCTGCGTCGAGACCGGCCACCAGTGCGCCCAGATAGATCTGGAAAAGCGCCATGCAGGCGATCGCCACCGCCCACCTCTTCGAATTCTCCGTCGGTGCCGGATCGTCGCTGTGGGGAGAGAGCCCGCGCATGATCCACGTGCAGGCGGCAAAGATCAGACAGGCGATGACGAGGTGGGTGGCGAGCCGGTACTGGCTGACCGAGACCAGTTCCGTCAGGCCAGACGACACCATCCACCAGCCGATGAAACCCTGGAAGCCGCCGAGCGCCAGCACGCCGACGAGCGGCCAGCGAAGCCGTCGCTCGATCCGCCCGGTCGCCCAGAAATAGAGAAGCGGCACGGCAAAGACGATGCCGATCGAGCGCGCCAGCAGCCGGTGCGCCCACTCCCACCAGAAGATCGACTTGAAGCTTTCCACCGTCATGTCCGAATTCAGCTGTTCGTATTGCGGAATGCGCTTGTAGAGGTCGAACTCCTCCTGCCATTCGGCATCGTTCAGCGGCGGGATTACGCCATGGATGGGCTTCCACTGCGTGATCGACAGGCCGGAATCGGTCAGCCGCGTCGCGCCGCCGACAAGCACCAGCGCGAATAGCGTGAGCAGCACGACGAAAAGCCAGCCGCGGACGGCCCGGCGATTGCGGTCGATGCGATCGAGGTCGCTCAAGAGCTGGCGTTCGGTCACGGCGGCGGTGCTGGTCATGATGGCTCCTGTCTCGTCGGCGTTGATTTGCATCACGATGCCATGCAAAACAAGCCCGGAGCCTTTGCGGCATCGGGTCGCGGCAGAAGCCCGCCCTGAATCGGATAAAACGAACGAGATTTCAGATGCCCCCTCGCCTGCGCAAACTGATCGGCACCGTCCTGATCATCATCCTCGTCATCGTCTACGCGCTCGTGGCCACCACGGTCGCCTCGCTGACGCTCGGCACCTCGCCGTGGTGGGTGCACATGCTGTATTTCTTCTTCAGCGGACTGCTGTGGATCCTGCCGGCGATGGTGATCATCAAGTGGATGGAGAAGCCGGCGAAGCCGAAGGAGTAATGCGATGCGGATCGCAGCCATAGCCGATATCCACGGTAACGATCTGGCGCTGGAGGCGGTGCTGGCAGACATCGGCACCCGCAGCGTGGACATGGTGGTCAATCTCGGCGACCACCTCAGCGGCGCCCTGAACGCCGCACGCACCGCAGAACTTCTGATCGAACGCGACTTCCCGTCCATCAGCGGCAACCACGACCGCTGGCTGCTGGAGAAAGACATCGCGGAGTTGGGCGAATGGGACCGGATCGCGCACGCGCAGCTGGCGCCGCGGCATTTCGAGTGGCTGCGATCGCTCCCCGCCACGCGTGTCGCAGCCGGCAGCGTGTTCATCTGTCACGGTACACCGGCAAGCGATACGACCTACTGGCTGGACGATGTCGCGCCAGGCGGAGCGATGCGGATTTCGCCGCGCGAGCGCATCGAGCGTTTTGCCGACGGTGTGGGATATCCCGTCATTCTCTGCGGCCATACCCACATCCCCCGCTGCGTCACGCTGGCCGACGGCAGGCTGGTGGTCAATCCCGGAAGCGTGGGCTGCCCCGCCTATGACGACGACCAGCCACGTCCGCACACGGTGGAGAACGGCTCGCCGCACGCCCGCTATGCGATCCTGGAAGAACGTCCGGCAGGCTGGAGCGTCGATTTCCGCCTCGTCGCGTACGACCACAGGACGATGTCGCGCCTTGCAGCGGAACGCGGGATGAGCGGCTACGCGCTCGGCCTTGCAACCGGCTGGCTCGAATAGGCGCTGCGCGCATCTCGCCACGTTAGCGCGTCGCTAACCTTGATTGCGGATTTCAGTCCTTCAATCTGCCATCGGGAACAGGAATTAAACCAGTCTCCCCTCATGCCGGCGTAAGGTGCACCAATCCCGGCGCAACCCTGACCTGGACACGACGGTATCGGACGCGGAGGCAATGCAGCTCGATTTCCAGATCATGCCCACGGATGGCGATGTCCTCGGCCGGCTCGCGCGCTACGTTCCCGGCGGCGCGCGGCGTCCGAGCACCATCTCCTTCGCCATCCAGCTGCACAACCGCATGGAGCCGCTGGAGGCAAGCTGGCGGGCGCTGGAGAAGGACGACAACCTCTCCCTCCACCAGAGCTACGATTGGTGCCGGGCCTGGGCGGCCACCCATCGCAGCCGGCTTTTGATCGTCGAGGGCGTCCATGCGGGGCGAACGGAAATGATCCTGCCGCTGGAGATCGTGCGCCACGGCCCGATCCGCATCGCGCGGTTCCTCGCGTCACGCTTCAGCAACATCAATACCGGTCTTTACAGCGAGGCTTTTCGGACGCTGGCCCCTGCACCGGTCCTCAGGCGAGCGCTCGATCAAGCGCGCGGCCAGTTCGCGCGCTACTTCGACCTCTTCATGCTGGAAAACATTCCGCTGCACTGGCGGGGGCAGGAACATCCCCTCTCGCTGCTGCCGGCGGTCCTCAACCAGAACGCGTCGTTCCAGCTGTCGCTGCACCGGGATTTCGCGCAGACACTGGCCCAGCTCAACGCCAAGCGCCGCCGGAAGAAGTTTCGCCAATGCGAGCGCCGCCTGGAGGCGCTCGGCGGCCATGAACACGTCATCGCAAAAAGCGGGGACGAGGCCTGCCACACGCTGACCCTGTTCTTCCAGCAAAAGGCCGTGCGGTTCGAGGCGCTGGGGCTGCCGAACGTCTTTCGCGAGGAAGAGACGCAGGCCTTCTTCCGTGCGCTTGCCCGCGTTTCCGATAGGGACGACAACTATCCGCTGCGGCTGCATACGCTGCGGATTCGAAGCGGTGACGAGGCGGGACGGATCATCGCGATTGCCGGCCTGTCGCGCAAGGGCGATCATGTGCTTTGCCAGTTCGGCTCAATCGACGAAGCCTTCGCGCCCGAGGCCAGCCCCGGCGAGTTCCTGTTTCACCTCATGATCGAAAAACTCTGCGGCGAAGGTGCCGCGCTCTTCGACTTCGGCATCGGCGACCAGGCCTACAAGCGCTCCTGGTGCAACATCGAGACGCAGCAGCACGACCTGCTCTGGCCGACGACCGTCGCCGGTTCCGCAGTGGCTGCGGTTCACCGGGCAAAGGCGAATGCGAAGCGGACAATCAAGCAGAACCCAAAGCTTTATGGCTTCGTCCAGCGCCTGCGCTCCGGCAAGACCGAGTTCGTAGAGACCGTCGCCGAGACCGATCGGGACTGAGCCCGGACCTTTGAACGGTTGCGGCTATGCGGCGCGCCGCCCCGGGTCGGCCGTCACCGCGCCACCGGTCAGGAGCACGATTTCGCTGTAGCCGGCCTCTCCGAAGGCGCCGATCAGTTCGACCACGCGATCTTCGTCAGCGCCTGGGATCGACAGGATGATTTCCGCGTCTCCGGAGGGCGTCAGGCGGTGGACACCGGCAACGTCCGCTGGCCCGCATTCCACCAGCACCGTGTCATAGGCATCGGAGAGCGCGTCGACGATCATCGAAAGGCGGTCGATGCCGCGCATGGCGCGCTTGATGTCGGCGTTGCCGCGCGCGACCACGTGCGCCTGCGAACGCTCGTCGCCATGGATGATGTCTCCCAGGGCCGCATCTCCGACGAGAAGGTCGGTGATGCCGGCGAGATGGCTTGTGCCGGCCATCTGCCGGGTGGGATAGGCCGAGCCCGTCAGATCCAGCAGGATGGTCTTGCGCCCGCGATCGGCAATCGCGCGTGCCAGCGCCACGGTCGCGGCCGATCCCGCATCGCCGGACGGCGAGACGGAGACTGCGACGCGCACGGCGTTTTCCACGACGTGGCGCGCTACGGCCCCGACGGTGAAATCTTCTTCTTCATCAGCTTCCGGCACCGGCACGACGTCCGGCGTCTCGGTTTCTGCGCGCTCGTCGTCCTCATAGTCGACCAGAATGGATCCTTGCGGGGCTTGCTCCACCTGTGCGGCAACGGCAGGCGCGGCCGCGGCGCGTCGGGCGGGAAGCGGTTCGGGAACCGGTGCCGGCCTGAAAGCGGGCTTGTCCTCGACTGTAGCGTCGTCGTCGGGCCCGCGATGGGGCGGCGAGACGGGACGCAGGCCGCGCCCGCTGAACAGTTCGGAAAGCAGGATGAAGACCGACGACAGCAGGAAACCCGCAAGGCCACCCACGATCGTGATCGGGACGA
This sequence comes from Rhizobium subbaraonis, assembly GCF_900220975.1. Lineage (GTDB taxonomy): Bacteria > Pseudomonadota > Alphaproteobacteria > Rhizobiales > Rhizobiaceae > Mycoplana > Mycoplana subbaraonis. The sequence goes on from NZ_OBQD01000006.1 coordinate 99,865, forward strand.
CCTTCGGGAATTGCCGCTCGTTCGGCGGGACGGCGGCGGAAATGACACGCGCGTCGGCCGGCGTCGAGCTGGCGTCGGTGCGCGAGGTCGCCTCGCGATAGCGCGCCAGGTAGGTCTCCAGCAGCTGGCGCTGGGCCGTCGCCTCCCGCTCCAGTGCCTTCAAGCCCACTTCCTCTTCGCCGGCGCGGGCGGAATCAGCCTTCACGGTATTCAGTTGCTGGACGAGTTGCTGTTCGCGCAGCCGCGCCACGTTGGCCTCGTTTTCGAGGCTCGCCAATATCTTTCCCGTCTCGGCCTGGATCTGGCCACGGATCCCTGCCAGTTGCGAGCGCAGGCCCTTCAGGCGCGGGTGCTGATCGAGAAGACTGGTCGAAAGATCGGAAATCTGCCCCTGGATCTGCGCCTCGCTCTCCTTCAGCCGCTGGATCATCTGCGAGCCGACGACATCGCTGAGCGTGTCCGGCGCTCCGCCCTTCTTCAGGACGGCGCGCACGCTTTCCGCCCTCGCCTCGGCGGTCGCCTTTTCGGTGCGCACGCGCGCCAGCTCGGTGGAAATGTCGTTCAGCTGCTTCACGGCAAAGGTGGCGTTCTCCCCCGTCGGCAACAGGTCGGACTGGGAGCGGTATTGCGCCACCTTCTGCTCGGCCTCTCGCACCTTCTCGCGGAGGTTGGCGATCTCCGGCTCCAACCAGCGGCTTGCCTCGGAGTTGGTGTCGAGTTTCGCCCCGCTTTGCAGCGACAGGTAGACCTTGGCCATCTCGTTGGGGATGGCTGCGGCAAGCTGTGGATCCTTCGACGTGAACTCGATTGCGACGACACGTGACCTTTCGACCGGATATACGGCGAGCTTTTCCAGAAACTCCTTCAGCACGCGCTCTTCCGGCGGCAGTTCGAGCGGATTCTTCTTCAGCCCGAAGGCAACGAGGATATCCGACAGGGCCGACGGGTTGGCCGCCGGATCGAACTCCGGCAATTCGTAGAGCTTCATGTTGCGGGCGACCTGCTTGATCAGGTCCACCGATCGAAGCAGCTGTACCTGACTGACGACGTCGAGTTCGTCGATCGCCGGCTCGCGCGCAGCACTTCGATCTCCGCCCGTGGTGTAGGCGGGCTCGCGCGGTTCGATCAGAAGCCGTGTCTCGCTCTTGTAGCTCGGCGCGATCATGCTGGCGCCGACAAAGGCAAGGCCAGCCGATGCCACGGTAGCCAGCAGCACCTGCCGGCGCCTTCTCCAGATCGCGCGGACCAGCGCGCCGAGGTCGATATCGACGTCGTCCTGTGCTCCGTATCCGCCCGACATATGCCTAACTCCGTGAACGCGTGTTTCCGCGCACGGTAAACAAACATGGTAACCCAAGCGTTAATGCGACGCTCTCTCACAACCTTGCGCCTTCCCTTCCCGACCGCAGGAATAAAGACGTCGCGTTCACCCGGCATTTACCAGCCATTAACCCTAACAGGATGATAACAGGCGCACAGACGAACAGATCCGGCAGGCTCAAGCGAATGGCATTCGCACAGATAACCAGAGGCGTCGCGATCGCGATGGGGACCCTTGCGACGGTCGTCATGGCGGGCTGCAGCGGCTATCATCCAGCGCCGAAGGCGTTTCAGGAAGCGACGATCCAGCCCTACCGGCTGGACAGCGGCGACCGGCTGCGCGTAACCGTGTTCGAGCAGCCGAACCTCAGCAACACCTATCTGGTCGATCAGGCCGGCTATATCGCGTTCCCCCTCGTCGGCGCGGTCCCTGCCCGCGGCAAGACGATCCAGGAGATGGAAAGCATCATCGCCGGGAAGCTGCGCCAGGGCTATCTGCGCGATCCCGACGTCTCCATCGAGGTCGCAAACTACCGCTCGATCTACATCATGGGCGAAGTGGGCCAGGCGGGGCAGTACAGCTACGTCGCGGGCATGACCATACAGAACGCGATCGCCGTCGCCGGCGGTTTCTCGCCGCGCGCCAACCAGACGAATGTCGACGTGACGCGCAAGATCAACGGACGCATCATCACCGGTCGGGTATCGATTTCCGATCCGGTCCTTGCGGGAGACACGATCTACGTTCGCGAGCGGCTGTTCTGACCCAATGTCGAACAACCACCGCCCGCTGCGCATCATTCACTGCTTCAGGTCCCCGATCGGCGGAATCTTCCGGCATGTGCGCGATCTGGCCGAATATCATGCGCGACAGGGCCACGAAGTGGGCATCGTCTGCGACAGCAGCACGGGAGGAGCCTATGAGGACACGCTGTTCGACGAAATCCGTCCGTTCCTCGGACTCGGTATCTTCCGACTGCCAATCCGCCGCTCGGTCAGCCTCAGCGATCTGCAGGCCCTTTGGGGCAGCTATCGCGAAATAAGAAGTTTGCAGCCGGATGTTCTTCACGGGCATGGCGCCAAGGGTGGCGCAATCGCCCGGATTATCGGCTCAGTGTTGCGGGTGAACAGGTATCGCGTAGCCCGCCTTTATTCGCCGCATGGCGGCAGCCTCCATTTCACCCGCTCGACGCTTGCGGGGAAGGTCGTGCTGCGAGCCGAACGCCTGCTGGAAAGGACGACCGACGCGCTGGTCTTCGTCTGCGACTTCGAGCGCGACAGCTACATCGCCAAGGTCGGCAAACCCCGCTGCCGCTTCGAACGGATCTATAACGGCATCAGCGACCGGGACTTCGATACCGTCTATCCCAAAGAGGACGCCGCCGATTTCCTCTATATCGGCATGCTTCGCGACCTTAAGGGGCCGGACGTCTTTATCGACGCCTTCGCCCGCACCGAGCGCCGCGTCGGGCGACCGCTCTCGGCGCTGATGGTCGGCGACGGACCGGACGAAGAGAAGTATGAGCAGACGATGCTGCGGCTCGGGCTCGGACGGCGGATCGCAATGATGCCGGCGATGAAGGCGCGCGACGCCTTCGCCATGGCGCATTCCGTCGTCGTGCCCTCGCGCGCGGAAGCGATGCCTTACATCGTGCTCGAGGCGCTTGCCGCCAATGTGCCCGTCATCGCAAGCCGTGTCGGCGGCATCCCGGAGGTGCTCGGCCGGGACAGTATCGCACTCGCCGAGCCGGCCGATCCGGATTCGCTTGCCGAAACGATGGCGCTCGCTGTGACGGATGCGAAATGGCGGGCCCACTCGATGCCGGATGCCGACAGCTTCAAGGGCACCTTCTCGGCCTCCGTCATGGCCGCCACAATGATGGATCTCTATCGCGAACTCCTGGCTGAAGGCGCTTCGAAAGCGGGTTGTACCGTTTCGCCTCACCTCGCGTAAGCGTTTTCTTAGGAGCTTTCTGCTATCCGGTCAGAACTTAACGGTGCCGGACGCTGCCATGAACCACATCGACAAGCCAGACGCCTTCGACCGGGAAAATATCCGGCGCAAGGTCTCCGAAGTGCGCACGATTGCGCACGGCGCTGCCACCGACGATCAGGACGGCGGCAAGACGGTCGAGCTCAATCCCCTGGCCCAGCAGATCGCGCTTCAGTTTCGCGCCGAAAGCTATTCACCCGCCATGATCACGGGCCTGCTGCGGCTTCTGGAATTCACCGCCCTTTTTGCGATCGGCTACGGCGTCACGAGCTTCTACGTCATTCCGTCCGACGAGGTCATGCTGTTCTATGTCGGCGTGGTCGCGGGCGGATCTGCAATCGGCGTGCTGCTGCTGCACCTGGCAGATGCCTATCAGATCCCGGCCTTGCGCGCCGGCTGGCGGATGATCCCGCGCCTTCTCGGCGCCTGGGCGATCGCGTTCTCGGCGATGGCGCTCGCCTTCTTTCTCTTCAAGACCGCCGGTGTCGCTTCGCGCGTGTGGTTCGTCCTGTGGTTCGTGCTTGGCGCTGCCTATCTGGTGGTCGAGCGGCTGCTGATCGCCTACTCGATCCGCCGCTGGGCGCGCAACGGCACCATGGAACGGCGGGCCGTCATCGCCGGCGGTGGCGAGCCGGCAAAGGAGCTGATCCGCGCGCTGGAGCGCCAGCCGGAAAACGATATCCGCATCTGCGGCATCTTCGACGACCGCGACGAGCGGCGCTCGCCTTCCGTCGTCGCAGGCTATCCCAAGCTCGGGACGATCGCGGAGCTGGTGGAGTTCGCACGGCTCGCGCGCATCGACATGCTGATCATCTCCCTGCCGCTTTCCGCCGAGGCCCGCATCCTGTCGCTGCTGAGAAAGCTCTGGGTGCTGCCCGTCGACATCCGCCTTGCGGCGCATTCGAACGGCCTGCGCTTCCGGCCGCGCAGTTATTCGCAGGTCGGCAACGTGCACATGCTCGACATCTTCGACAGGCCGATCGCCGACTGGGACAAGGTCGCCAAGCGCGCCTTCGACATCGTCTTCAGCGTTATCGCACTGCTGCTGCTGTGGCCGGTCATGATCGGCGCCGCACTCGCGGTGAAGCTGACCTCACCCGGGCCCATCATCTTCAAGCAGAAGCGGCACGGCTTCAACAACGAGATCATCGAGGTCTACAAATTCCGCTCGATGTACACCAACATGTCGGACCCCACGGCTAAGGCCGCCGTGACCAAGGGCGATCCGCGCGTCACCCCTGTCGGGCGCTTCATCCGCAAGACCTCGATCGACGAGCTGCCGCAGATCTTCAACGTGCTCAAGGGTGAACTTTCGCTGGTTGGGCCCCGCCCACACGCCATCCAGGCGCAATCGCACGACCGCAAGTATGTCGATGTGGTGGAGGGTTACTTCGCCCGGCACCGCGTCAAGCCCGGCGTTACCGGCTGGGCGCAGATCAACGGCTGGCGCGGCGAGATCGACCATGACGACAAGATCCGCTTCCGCACGGAGTTCGACCTCTACTACATCGAGAACTGGTCGCTGCTGTTCGACCTGAAAATCCTGTTCTTGACGCCGATCCGCCTTTTGAACACGGAAAACGCGTATTGAGCACCGCCTCGATCCCGGCGAGCCACGTCCCGCGGCCGCAGCTTGCGACCGTTGGCCTCATCGCGTCGTTGCTGGTCACGTTCGGCGTGTTCCTCTCCGGCTTCGTCATCTCCGAGCCGGCGCCCTACGAACTCTTCATGGCCGCCCTTATCGGGGTATGGGCGATCCTGGGGCTTCGAATTTCGCGCAGCGTCGCGCCGCTGCTCGCGCTCTACGTCACCTTCAACATCGGCGGCATGCTCTCGCTCACCGTGATGGAGGACATGGCGGGCGGCCCGATGTATGTGGCCGTCTCGCTGTTTTTGGCGCTGTCTTCGGTGTTCTTCGCCGCCATCATCGAGGAAAAGCCGCAGCGTCTCGTCCTGATCTTCCGGGCATGGGTCGCAAGTGCGCTGATCACCGCCACGCTGGGCATCCTTGGCTATTTCAACGCCTTTCCCGGCAGCGAAGTCTTCACCCTCTACGACCGCGCCAAGGGCGCCTTCCAGGATCCGAACGTGTTCGGTCCCTTCCTCGTCGCCCCTGCGCTTTATCTGATGCACAGCCTTCTGGCGAAACCGCTGGCGCAGGCCCCCCTGAACCTCGCGGGACTGCTGGTCATCGCGCTCGGCCTGTTTCTCTCCTTCTCCCGCGCGGCCTGGGCGCTGTTTCTGTTCTCCGCCGTCGCGATGGTGTTCGTGATGCTGCTGAAGGAACGCACCGGCGTCTTCCGCCTGAAGATCCTCACGCTCAGCATCGCGGCTGTTGGCCTGATGGTGGTGGCACTGGTCATAGCCCTGCAGATCCCGCAGGTGGCCGACCTCTTTTCCAGCCGGACGCAACTCGTCCAGGACTACGACGGTGGCCACCTCGGCCGCTTCGCCCGCCACCGGCTCGGCTTCCTGATGTCGATGGAGACGCCGCTCGGGATCGGCCCGATGGTGTTCAGCACGATTTTTCCCGAGGACGAACACAATATCTGGCTGAAGTCGCTGACGAGCTACGGCTGGCTCGGCTTTCTCTGCTACCTGACGCTGGTCGTCTGGACGCTATGGGTCGGTTTCCGCAACCTCCTGCTCAACCGCCCCTGGCAGCCCTTCCTGATGATCGCCTACATCGCCTTCGTCGGCCACACCGCCATCGGCTTCGTCATCGACACTGATCACTGGCGTCACTTCTATCTCATCGTCGGTATCCTCTGGGGCTGCTTCGCGCTCGAGCATCGCCATCAAAGCCGCCTTGCGAACCCGGTGCGGACCCGATGAAGCCGGCCAGGGACAACGCGACGCGGCCGCTGCGCCTGCTGCAGGTGCTGGAGCCCAGCGGCGGCGGATCGGGCCGGCATTTCCTTGACCTCTGCCGGGGCCTGAAGCAGCGCGGTCACGTCGTTCATGCCGTCTATTCGCCACGCCGCGCGGAGGAGCGTTTCGTCGGCGAGCTGCTTTCCATCGGGCTGGACGGCGCGCACGCGCTCGACATGGCGCGCTCCCCAGGCCCATCCGACATCGCCTCCTACATCGGTCTGCGCGGCGTGATGCGCAAGCTCGGCCCCTTCGACGCCATTCACGCGCACAGCTCGAAGGCGGGCGCGCTGTCGCGGCTGCGGCTACCCGGCCCGCACGTGCCGCGCATCTACACGCCGCACGCCTTTCGCACGATGGATCCGCATTTGGGCGCGACCGGCGCTTTCGTCTACGGTTTCATCGAGCGCTTTCTGGCGCGATTTTTCACCGACGAGCTGATCTGCGTCTCGGCTGACGAATACGCCCATGCGCGCGCGCTCGGCATACCGCGCAAGCGCCTCTCGATCATCGTGAACGGTGTGGACGAGCCGGCCCATGGTTTGCGGGACGCCATCCGGGAAGAACTTGCTATTCCGCCGCATGCGCTCGTATTCGGCTTCGTCGGACGGCTTTCAGCACAGAAGGCACCCGAGCGACTGATCGAGGCCTTCACGATCGCCGCGCAGACGCTTCCCGACGCCTATCTCCTGATGGTCGGTACCGGCGAGCTGGAGCAGATGGTCGGCTACAAGATCGATTCCAGCACAGCGCGCGACCGAATCCGGCTGACGACGCGCTACACCGGCCGGCAGGTGATGGATGCGATCGACATCCTGACGATGCCGAGCCGCTACGAGGCGATGTCCTACGTGATGCTGGAGGCTGCGGCCGCCGCACGCCCCCTCGTTCTGACCCAGGTGGGCGGCGCATCGACGGTGCTGAAAGATAGCCGCAACGGGGTGCTGGTGGAGAACGTCGACGATCCGAGACCGTTTGCCAAAGCGATGATCAAGGCGGCGAGCCCTGCCCGCTTCGAACGCTTTCGCGCCGAAGCGTTGCGCCGCAGCGGCGACTACGGCCTGCCCCGCATGATCGCTGATACCGAAGCGATCTATCGCAGGCTGGCCCGGTGAGGCCTGTCGCGCAAACCTCCGCGGCGCATTTGCCGAACCCTTTGGGGCAGACGGCCGCGTGAAGCAGCGGCGAAGCGACTGGCGAAGCATTTGCGGCGCTTCTCGCCGGGCTTTTGCTCCCTTCCAAACCGCATTTTCCCGCCGTTTGTTCTTTTTTCGTTTGAGCAAGCATTTTTGCCCTTGCATCCAAATGCCCGAGATTATAGGGCTTTCCTCGGTTCGGAGCGTAGCGCAGCCCGGTAGCGCACTTGACTGGGGGTCAAGGGGTCGTGGGTTCGAATCCCGCCGCTCCGACCATTTTCTCAAATATTTCAGAGAATTGAGATCAACCGGTAGCGCTTCGCGAGAAGCGCTGCGGTTTGGTTTCTTTATGCTTGATGCTTATCCGTCCGACCACCTTGCGAACAGGTCGTGCGCAGGCGAGGCGACCTCAGCCGCCATGGGCGAGAGCGTGGGCCATCCGCGTATCGGCGGCATGACTCGCCACAAGGCTGGCCGCAAGCGTATCGCGGACGCGACGACGGCGGGAGCGGCGTTCGCCTGCTACCGGCATTCCAGCCTCAAGGCAGGCGAAGATGAAGGCCTCGCGGGCGATGTCGGCCGGCAGACCGCCGTCCAGCGCCAGGCGGCAGAGGTTCGCAGCGCGGGCGTAGAGAGCCCCAGTCCGGCTCGGCCACTCGTATTGAAGGAAGTCGAGCGCGTCGTGGACGCAGACGAATCCACGTTCCAGGCCACATTGCAGATGAACGCGGACGGGAGCGGTCCAGCGGGGTGCGGAGTTGTGCAAGGGATATGTCCTCCCGATCATTGAAATGCCCTGCCGTGCAACCGTCGTGTAGCAATGATTCGTGTCAGCGACGCGACGGTGGGACGGTGCGGCAGGCAAACGGCTGGAACGGGCATTTGTTCCGCGAAAAGCCGGCAAAACTCACGCCGTGTTCTCGACGAAAAGCCGCCTCGCTTGCACCCTCTCACAGACACCATTCCTTCAGGGATAGGTCAGGACGGAGCACGGATCTTGGCGACATCCGTTGGAACTGGACGCGCGAATTCGACAAGCCGGGAAGCACGTGGCAACGCGTCGGGCCGACGCGACCGTTCGGCGGCACGCGGGACGGGGCTCAGCAATGACGAAGGCGGCAATGGCGCGAGGCTCTGTGCCTGCATCCGGCGGCGGCGTCGCGTATCGATGCGGACACGGCTAGAGCGTCGAGCGAAGCGGACGTCCCGGGAACGGCATTCTACCGGGCGACGCGCGACAGCCCACGACAAGCCACGACGCGAGGCACGCGGTCTGCGGGCGGCCTCAGCGACCACCGGCCGTGTGAAACCCGACCGACCGATTGCACCCGCGTGAAGCGGAGTGCGCAATGCAAAGCCGCTGCACACTTTTGCGCGGCATGCTCCTGATTTGCGCGGCATGCTGCAGAGCCGCACAGGCGGCGTTTCAATCCGCCGGCGTCAGCGCACCTGATCCAGCAGGCGCTTGCACTCCAGGAGGTCGTAGAGCGCTTCCTGCAAAAGCGCCCGGTCCTCCTTGGACACGCTGCTCTTTCCGATCGAGATTTCCGGCGCATCTTCGCCGGCGCCGCCGACGAAGGAAAAGAACCGGCGACTGGCCGGCGCCTTGGCGCGCCCGACGATCTGGTCGTCGTCCGCCGTCTTCGGCGCGCTGGGCTCTTCCTGGTTGGCCGCAGCCAGCGCCTCTACGGTCGCAAGGTCGCCGCTCGCAATCGCTGCGACGAACTTGTTGCCGTTGTTTTTCAGCAGTTTCTGGACGCCCTTGATCGTATAGCCGTGATCATAGAGCAGATGGCGGATGCCCTTGAGCAATTCGACGTCGTCGGGCCGGTAGTAGCGGCGGCCACCGCCCCGCTTCATCGGCTTGATCTGCGAAAAACGGGTCTCCCAGAAGCGAAGCACATGCTGCGGCAGGTCGAGATCGTCTGCGACTTCGCTGATGGTCCGGAACGCGTCGGGGCTCTTCTCCATCATAAACCTCACCGAAAGACATTTGCGACTCAAAGCCGGGAAGCCGGCGAGTCTTTGCATTTCAGCGGGTTGTCACATTTTTTTCAAGCACAGAATCGGCGTCGTCCCAAGCCTGTGTACGAATCAGGACGCAGACGACTGGACCTTCTGCTTGGTTTTGCGGGCGGTGTGCGCCTTCAAAACCCTCTGCTTGAGGACATTGGACGCCTTGAAGGTCATCACGCGCCGGGGCGAGATCGGTACTTCCTCGCCCGTCTTCGGGTTGCGCCCGATGCGCTCGTTCTTGTCGCGGACCTGGAAGGTTGCGAAGGAGGAAAGCTTCACGCTTTCGCCACGGACGATGGCATTGCAGATTTCATCGATGACGGTTTCTACGAGTTCTGCGGATTCAGTCCTGGAGAGACCGACCTTCCGAAAGACGGATTCGGCCAAATCTGCGCGTGTCACGGTTTTGCCGCTCATCTTCTCCCACCGTTTTCTTATTGAAAGCGCTCAGTTATCGGGCCAGAGTATTTCCCTTGCCCCTGTCGGTCAAGCGCCGTTGAAGTAGGGTATGCGGGGGCGCCGATTACCAGCGAAGAAGCACAGCGCCCCAGGTGAAGCCGCCGCCCATCGCCTCCAGCAGGACGACATCGCCCTCCTTGATGCGCCCGTCGCGTGCAGCCGAAGCGAGTGCGAGCGGGATCGATGCGGCCGAAGTGTTGCCATGCAAGTCCACCGTGACCACGACCTTCTCCAGGGGAATGCCGAGCTTCCTGGCGGAACCGTCGATGATGCGGCGATTGGCCTGGTGCGGCACCATCCAGTCGAGATCGTCGATCGTCAGACCGGTGGCATCGAACGCCGCGACGATGACGTCGGTGATCATGCCGACGGCATGCTTGAAGACCTCGCGGCCTTCCATGCGCAAATGCCCCACCGTGCCGGTGGTGGACGGACCGCCATCGACATACAGCTTTTCAAGATGGGCGCCGTCGGAACGAAGCTGGGCCGTCAGGACGCCGCGGTCGGACACCTCGCCGGTCCCCTCCTGCGCTTCCAGCACGATCGCCCCCGCACCGTCGCCGAAGAGCACGCAGGTCGTGCGGTCGGTCCAATCCAGGATGCGCGAGAACGTCTCCGCACCGATGACCAGCACCCGGCGCGCGACGCCGCCGCGGATGTAGGCGTCGGCCGTGGTCACGGCATAGACAAAGCCGGAACATACCGCCTGCACGTCGAAAGCAAAACCGTGATGCATGCCGAGCCGGTTCTGGATGTTGACGGCGGTGGCGGGAAAGGTGTTGTCTGGGGTCGAGGTGGCAACGATGATGAGATCGATATCCGCGGGCGTCAGGCCGGCGCGCTCGAGCGCCTCGCGCGCGGCCGCCTCGCCCAGCGAGGCCGTGGTCTCACCCTCGCCGGCGATGTAGCGCTGGCGAATGCCGGTCCGCTGCACGATCCATTCGTCGGACGTATCAACCATGCTCTCAAGCTCACGATTGGTGAGCACCCGCTTCGGAAGTGCCGTCCCGAAACCGCGAACCACTGAACGGATCATCTTAATTCCTATATCCCGTCGCTCATGCTGCTGGCCGCGCCACGGACGGGTCGGTTGGCATGATATCTCTTCAGATCGTTTTCAATCTTTTCCTTCAGCCCGTTGCGGGCCATGTCATAGCCGACATCCACGGCCGCCGCAAAACCCTCGGCGTCCGTGCCGCCGTGGCTCTTGATGACGATGCCGTTGAGGCCGAGGAAGACGCCGCCGTTGACCTTGCGGGGGTCCATCTTCTCGCGCAAACGGTCGAATGCGCTCTTGGCGAGAATGTAGCCGAGCTTGGCAAGCCACGTCCGCGACATCGCCGCGCGCAGATACTCCGCCATCTGGCGGGCGGTTCCCTCCGCAGCCTTCAGGGCAATGTTGCCCGCAAAGCCCTCGGTCACCACCACATCCACGGTACCCCGGCCGATATCGTCGCCTTCGACGAAGCCATAATAGTCGATCGTGTCAAAATTGGCTTCACGGATGAGCTGGCCCGCTGCCTTGACGTCTTCCTGGCCCTTGATCTCCTCGACGCCGACGTTCAGCAGGCCGAGCGTCGGGCGTTCGACCTCGAACAGGGCGCGCGCCATCGCGCCGCCCATCAGCGCGAAGTCGAACAACTGGTTGGCGTCTGCGCCGATCGTCGCACCGATGTCGAGCACGATGCTCTCGCCTTTGAGGGTCGGCCAGATTCCGGCGATCGCCGGCCGCTCGATGTCGGCCATCATGCGCAGGCAGAATTTCGACATGGCCATCAGCGCGCCGGTGTTTCCGGCCGATACCGCCACATCCGCGTCGCCCTTGGCCACGGCGTCCAGCGCCATCCACATCGAAGACTTGCCCCGGCCGCGCCGGAGCGCCTGACTGGGCTTCTCGTCCATGCCGATCGCGATCTCGCAATCGGTAAACGTACTCGCCTCTTTCAGCTTGGGGTAGCTATCGAGCAGCGGCAGGCATTGGGATGACACCCCGAAAAGGCAAAAGCGAATGTCGGGGTGACGTTCGAGCGCCTTGGCTATGCCAGGGATGACGACCTGTGGGCCGTAATCGCCACCCATGACATCAACGGAAATTCTGACCACGCGAGTCCAGTCCTTATTCTCCAGCCCCCAGGGCGGATTTTCGGTCAAAATACCGCTTTTCGTCCGGGTGACAACTGAATTGTAGAGGGCTCAAATGCCCATTCAGGTCTTTTTCCAGTCCTTCAACGCGGCAAAAGGCGACGGTTTTCCGTCATCCGCCTCTGTGCTCTCCACATGGGCGGAAAAAGCCACGCCTTCCTTGCGCGGATAGGGGTCGATCGCCATCGCCGCATACTCTGCGGCCACGGCGCCGGCATCGATCGCATCGCCCTGGAAGGTTTCCGGGCTGTCCGGTCCATCGGGATCCAGCAGCATCTCCCCGCCTTCCAGAATCGGGCCACGGGCGAGCTTGGAGCCTTCCGGCACGAAGATGGCGTCGATCGGTTCGTCAATCTTTGCCTCCATCGGCTCCAGCGTCACGACGCAGGTCTGGACGATATCCGCCCTCACCCGCCCCTTCAGGCGCACCCCGTCCTTCTTCCAGCGCTTGACCTCGAACTCGGCGGAAAACGCGTTGACGCCGACGATGTCCCACTGCCGCGCCAACGCCTTGCACTCCGCGGCAGTGGCGTCAATCGTCACGATCACCGGATTGGAGGAGATATGCCCCACCTTCACGAGATAGGAGAATGGCATGTCTTCATGATGTTTCATTGTCGTTTCCTTGCGGACACAGCCGGCTCAGGCGGCAGTTCCTGGCGGAGGCAACTGCGCATCTCCGGTTTCGATGACGAACTCGTCCAACGCGGCAAGGTGAGCCTCGGCAGCAAAGAGATATTGCGCCAAGCCCTGCATGTCCGGGGCGGATTCGGTATCATCGGGATAGATATTCCGTTTCAGCGCCTGCGCAAGTGCTTCCTCGTCAGAAGCATCAAGCGCCGCTGCATAGGCTTCGAGGCGGCCATAGAAGCGCCCCGCCAGTTTCTTCATCCGCTTCGGTACACCCACGTCGCTGATACCGAGTTCGCGTATGGAGTGGTCGACGTCCTGGAAGAAGGCGTCGACGATCTGCTGTGCGATCTCCTGCCCGGACCTCCCCGAACCACGCGTGCGGCGGAAGTAGAGGATGAGAACGGCGGAAAGCATTTCCAGCCGTCCCATGACCGTATCGGGCACGCCGAGGCTTTCATAGAGACGAGGTTGGCGAGCGGCCGCAGTCAGATGGGCGTATTGACGCTCGACGATGCGCTGGTTCGAATTTTTTTTCTTGAACAGGCCGAAAATCATCATAACGCCTAGTTTTGGCTGATTGAAAGGGCATGGGCTGCCCCAGCCGTGTTGCATGACAGCCGAAGCTGGTTTACCGAAGCATCCACGAATTGCAATGGCTTGCGGGCCATCTTAGCCTCAAGGGGATTGTCGTTGAAGAGACGGTATTTTGGGACTGATATGAATTTGCTGCGCAGCACTGCCATTGCCATTACGCTTTCCTCCGCCCTGCTCGCCGGTTGCCAGACGGGCGAAGTCCTGAACCAGGGCTATGTGGTCGACCAGCAGACGCTTGCGCTCGCCCCCGTCGGCTCTTCCCGCGAACAGGTATTGCTGTCGCTCGGGACGCCTTCGACGACGGCGACCTTCGACACTGAGGTCTTCTACTACATTTCGCAGAAGCGCTCCCGCCCTGTCGCCTTCATGAAGCCGAAGCTGATCGAGCAAAGCATCCTTGCCGTCTACTTCAACAAGGACGGCAATGTCGACAGGCTGGCGAACTATACGATGAAGGACGGCGTTCCGTTCGACATGATCTCGCGCACGACGCCGACCGGGGGCGTCGAACAGACCTTCCTCGGCCAGTTGCTGAAGGGCGGTGCGGACCCCAACGCGGCGATCCGCAACGCGCTGAGCCAGCAGCCTCAGTAAATGCAGCCAGATTGAGAATGAAAAAACCGCGGGGCAAGACCCCGCGGTTCCATGTTCAGCGCATCGGAAATTCAGGCGAGAACCGCCAGCAACAGCAGGGCCACGATGTTGGTGATCTTGATCGCCGGGTTCACTGCCGGGCCGGCAGTGTCCTTGTAGGGGTCGCCCACGGTGTCGCCGGTGACGGAGGCCTTGTGCGCTTCCGAACCCTTCATGTGGCGATGGCCGTCCTTGTCGACAAAGCCGTCCTCGAAGCTCTTCTTCGCATTGTCCCACGCGCCACCGCCCGACGTCATGGAGATCGCAACGAAGAGGCCGTTGACGATGACCCCCAGAAGCGAGGCACCAAGCGCAGCGAAGGCCGAAGCCTTGGAGCCTGAGATCAGGAGGACGCCGAAATAGACGACGATCGGTGCCAGCACCGGCAGCAGCGAGGGCACAATCATCTCGCGGATCGCAGCCTTCGTCAGAAGATCGACGGCCCGCCCGTAGTCCGGCTTGTCCTTGCCCAGCATGATGCCCGGCTTTTCCTTGAACTGCTTGCGCACTTCTTCCACGATTGCACCTGCCGCGCGCCCCACGGCGGTCATCGCGATGCCGCCGAAGAGATACGGGATCATGCCGCCGAAGATCAGGCCCGCCACCACATAGGGGTTCGACAGATCGAACGATATCTCACCGATACCGGCGAAATACGGATATTTGTCCGGGTTGGCGGCGAAGTAGGCCAGATCGTTGGAATAGGCCGCGAACAGCACCAGTGCGCCGAGGCCGGCCGAGCCGATGGCATAGCCCTTCGTCACGGCCTTGGTGGTGTTGCCGACCGCATCGAGCGCGTCGGTGGACTTTCGCACTTCCGGCGGCAGATGCGACATTTCGGCGATGCCGCCGGCGTTGTCGGTCACCGGACCGAACGCGTCGAGCGCCACGATCATGCCGGCAAGACCGAGCATCGCGGTGACTGCGATCGCCGTGCCGAAGAGCCCCGCCAGCTGATAGGTGGAGATGATGCCGCCCACGATGACGAGCGCCGGCAGCGCCGTCGATTCCAGCGAGACGGCGAGCCCCTGGATGACGTTGGTGCCGTGTCCGGTCACCGATGCCTGGGCGATCGAATTGACCGGGCGCTTGTTGGTGCCGGTGTAGTATTCGGTGATCACGACGATCAGGGCGGTCACGACGAGGCCGACCAGGCCGCAGAGGAAGAGACCGGTTCCGGTGACGTCGACGCCGCCGACCGTGCCGATCGACCCCCAGCCCACCGTCAGCCACGTCGCAAGACCCAGCCCGAAGATGGACAGTACGCCGGTTGCGATCAGGCCCTTGTAGAGGGCGCCCATGATCGAGTTGTTGGTGCCGAGCTTGACGAAGAAGGTGCCGACGATCGAGGTGATGACGCAGGCGGCGCAGATCGCCAGCGGATAGACCATGGCGGTCGCAAGCAGCGGGGTGCCGGCAAAGAAGATCGCCGCCAGCACCATCGTGGCGACGACCGTCACCGCGTAGGTCTCGAACAGGTCGGCCGCCATGCCGGCGCAATCGCCGACATTGTCGCCCACGTTGTCGGCGATCGTCGCCGGGTTGCGCGGATCGTCTTCGGGAATGCCGGCCTCGACCTTGCCGACGAGGTCGCCGCCGACGTCCGCACCCTTGGTGAAGATGCCGCCGCCGAGGCGGGCGAAGATGGAGATGAGCGAGGCGCCGAAGCCGAGCGCAACCAGCGAATCGATCACTTCGCGCGAGGCGGGCTCATGGCCGAGAACGGCCGTCAGGATCCAGAAGTAGATCGAGACGCCGAGCAATGCGAGGCCGGCCACCAGCATGCCGGTGATCGCGCCTGACTTGAAGGCGATCTCGAGGCCGGAGGCCAGGCTGACCGAAGCGGCCTGGGCGGTGCGCACGTTGGCGCGGACGGAGACGTGCATGCCGATGAAGCCGGCTGCGCCGGACAGAACGGCGCCGATCAGAAAACCGATGGCGGCGGACGGGGACAGAAGAAGCCAGGCGGCGATGAAAACGACGACGCCGACAACTGCGATGGTCTTGTACTGACGGGTCAGGTAGGCCTGAGCCCCCTCACGGATATAGCCTGCAATTTCCTGCATGCGGGCGTTCCCCTGATCGGCGGCAAGCACCGACCGCGTTGCCCAGATGGCATAAACCACCGAGAGCAACCCGCATGCGATAACGCCCAATAGTATGGCCATTTCGCTATTTCCTCCTGTGAAGCCGCATTTCCCAGCACGCGGCCATAAAAAACGCCAGCGGCCCGCTTGCCTCCTCACAATACGGGCGGTTGACGACAGGGGCAGAGTGCAAGTGCGAATCGGCCGCGTCAAGACGCCGCGGGCTGATCACATTGGCGCGAAGGGCTTATTTTCTTTGCAGGACGGCTCAGCGCGCCTGCGCCCGGCGGCGGTAGAGCAGTATCAGAACGAGGAACAGCGAGATGCCGGTGACTGGCCAGAAGACGAGGTTGATCGTCTGCCAGCCGTAGGCATTGAAGACCTTGCCGGAAAAGAACGAGGCGAATGCCACCGTGCCGAAGAGCACGATATCGTGAAAGCCCTGCACCTTGTCGGCCTCGTGCGGGCGATAGCTGGAGGCGACGATCGCTGTGGAGCCGATGAAGCCGAAATTCCAGCCAATGCCGAGCAGGATCAGCGCGCCCCAGAAATTCCAGAGCTCGATGCCGGCATGGGCGATCGCCGCGCATGCCATCAGCGTCAACAGCCCTGCCGCTACCACCTTCTCCGTTCCGAAGCGCTGGATGAGCATGCCGGTGAAGAAGCTGGGCGCGAACATCGCCAGCACGTGCCACTGGATGCCGAGCGTGGCGAGTTCGGGGGAAAAGCCGCAGCCGATGACCATGGCGAGCGGCGCGCCCGTCATCATGAAGGTCATCAGCGCATAGCTTGCGATACCGCAGACCATTCCGGTCAGAAAACGCTGGCTGAGAACGATTTCGCCCAGCGGGCGGGCGGGCGCAGAGGCTGCCGACTTCGCCGCCGAGACGTCCGGAAGGCGCAGAAGCAGGAACAGCACGATGGTCGACAGGAACAGCGGCCCGATTGCGACGAAAGCGCCGGCGAACAGCACCGGCTCGAACAGGTCCTTGGTCAGGATAACCAGTTGCGGGCCGAGGATGGCGGAGATGACCCCGCCGGCAAGGATCCAGGAAATCGCCCGAGGCTTGTAGAACGAGGGCGAGGCGTCGGCTGCGGCAAAGCGGATCTTCTGGGCGAAGCCGGCGGAAATCCCGACCAGCAGGAAACCCGCCGCCATCAGCCAGAATTCGGATCGGAACAGCGCGATCGCGGCAAGAAGGCCGCCGCAGGCGCCAAGCACGGCGCCGGAAATGAAGCCATAGGTGCGGCCGAGCGCGCGGGCGAGGATCGCAACCAGCACCGCGCCGAGCGCCACGCCGATGTTGAAACCCGTCAGCGGCGCCGTTGCCAGCGACTTGTCTTCGCCCAGAAGCTCATATCCGGCCAGACCGCCGACGGAGAAGACTATGGGGCCGGCCGAGGCCAGGATCGCCTGCGCGGCCGCCAGCAGGAAGACGTTCCGGCGAGCCGCTGAAAGCTCGCGCTCCAGACCTTCCACCGCCACCGTCATGTCCCGCCCCCTACACGCTTTCGATCAGGCCCGAACCTGCTTTGCGATGCGGTCCAGCACCGCGTTCACCAGTTTCGGCTCCTCGTCCTCGAAGAAAGCCTTGGCGATCTCGACGTATTCGGTGACGATCACCGCGACCGGCACGTCGCGGCGCTCGATCAGTTCAAAAGCACCCGCACGCAGGATCGCGCGCACGGTCGCATCGAGCCGCGAAAGCGCCCAGTCGTCCTGCAGTGCTGCGCCGATCAACGGGTCGAGCTTGCGCTGGTCGCGCACGACGCCGGCGACGATCGAACGGAACCAGGAGGCGTCCGCCTTGAGATAGGTGTCGCCATCGACTTCCTGCCCGAGACGATGCGCCTCGAACTCCGAGACGATCTCCAGAACGCCCGTGCCGCCGATTTCCATCTGGTAAAGCGCCTGAACGGCGGCGAGGCGCGCCGCACCCCGCTGGTTCGCCTGCTTCACCGGCTGGTCCGATTTGTCCTTGGTCACGATACGCCGCCCAGTTTCTTCTTCAGTTCAATCATGCGCAATGCCGCGCGTGCGGCAAAGCCGCCCTTGTCGCCTTCGGAGCGGCGGGCACGCGCCCAGGCCTGCTCGTCGTTTTCCACCGTCAGGATACCGTTGCCGATCGGCAGGCTTTCGCTCACGCTCAGATCCATGATCGCACGGCAGGATTCGTTGGCAACAATGTCGAAGTGGTAGGTCTCGCCACGGATCACCATGCCGAGCGCCACGAACCCGTGGTATTCGGTGCCGCCATAATCCATGCCGTCGAGCGCCATGGAGATCGCAGCGGGGATTTCGAGCGCACCGGGCACGGTCACGATGTCGTAGCTCGCCCCTGCCGCGTCGAGGGCGGCTTTTGCGCCGTCCAGAAGCGCGTCGGACATGTCGTCGTAGAAGCGCGCCTCGACGATGAGGATATGAGGGGTTTCAGCATTTGCCATGGGTCACCCGAACGTTGGAAGGAAAGGCACGCGGATCGTCGCGGCAGAGCGGCGGTCAAACCACGACCGGGCGCCATTGGCAAGGAAATTCGCACATTTTCGCGCGGCGAGGCGCGCAAGCCCGTCTTGTGCCGCATCGCCAACATATGCTCGTCATTCCATAGCGCCGATCTTCGCCATGCGACACCCGAACCTGCCACCGGAGACACCAGACCATGACAGAAACCCGCACGCCCGTCGTCAACCCGACAAGGCTTAAACTCGACCACTGGACGAATGGGGCGTTCTTCGAATCGCGCGACGTCGCCATCGGTCAGTTGCTCGGCTTGAAGGATCTCGGCATCGGCTACGGAGAAGTGCCGCCAGGAAAATCCGGCTGCCCCTTCCACAACCACCATGTCGAGGAGGAATTGTTCGTCATCCTCGAGGGCACCGGCACCTACCGCTTCGGCGATCAGCGCCACGAAGTCGGTCCCGGCGACGTGCTGGGCGCGCCTGCAGGCGGACCGGAAACGGCACATAACCTGATCAACACCGGGCAGACGGTGCTGAAATATCTCTCCATATCCACGATGGCTGCCACCGAGATCTGCGAATACCCCGATTCCGGAAAGTTCCTGGCAAAGACCCGGCCCGCTGCCGGAGGCCCGGTCGAGTTCCGGTATGTCGGCCGGACGCAGGGCGCGGTCGACTATTGGGAGGGGGAGCCGGGCGCAGAGGACGACGGACCGTCTCCGTGACTGCTTCGGCGCATTTACGCATGTTCAACGAGGAGCAGCCGCCTGGACGGCTGCTCCGGTTTCAAGGGGACCTGCAAGCGCGAGCCCCGGCAACGTCAGGAGATGCGCGCCTTGCCCCGGCGCGCAATCCGGTCAGCAATCCCGTCAGGCAGCCAGCGCCTGCGCGCGGGCGGCAAAGCGTTCCTGGGCATCGCCGATCGGGTCGTGGACCTTTGCGAACGGCAGCACGGCGCTCCGTAGCAAGGCCTTCAGATGGTCGCGGCCGCGATTGCGCACGATCGGCGCGAACGGTGCCATGACGGTTACGGCAGCCATCGGCATCACCTTGTCGACTTCCGCGAAGTTCACGAACACTTCGTGGTTGGCCGCCTCGATGCGGAAGGTTTCGGCCGGCGCGCCTTCGGCGAGCACGACTTCATGGCTGTCGAGCAGGATATGGTAGTAGTCCACCGCCTCATAGCCGGCCGGAAGGGCCGGTGCGATCGTAGAACCGTTCACCAGATCCTTGGCCTGGATGAGGACGCCGTCCACATACAGGCTGTGATAGGGCGAGACGTAAAGGTCCGCACGCGGGGTGTTCTCGTCCAGAGCATGACGAGCGATGCGGATCGGCAGTACGTCGCTGTTCCAGGTCGGGCCGAAACGTTTGAAGGTCTGGTGCCCGATCCAGCGAATGGGCATGCTCTCGCCGCGAACGGTTTTCACCATGTCGCCGACGCGGAGTTCTTCCACGCGGACTTCCCCGTCGGGCGTCGAAATGGACGTACCCTGCAGGAAGCAGCGAGGCCCCCCACCGGGACGGCCACCGCCGGGACGACCGCCGCCACGACGTGCCCAGGCGTGGCCGGGTACGATCGAGGAAGCCAGAACGCCCATTGCAGCAGCTTTCGCCCCCGTGGAGGCAGCCAGACCGAGGAAGTTACGTCGAGCCCGATTTAGCTGGGAGGGCCGCTTACTCTTTGAAGACATCGTTCTCTCCTTGCCTTTAAATTTACGGATTCACCACTTACACTTCGATATCCTGCCGCAAGGAGTCATATAAAGAAATATACATGCCCATGGCCTTCCACTGTAACAACGGTTGCCCGTATTACTTCGAATGACCAAGGTCGGTTACTTTAGCGGTAGGGCTACCACCAAAGTTGGTGGGGGGAGCAGGGCTTCGACCCTTGGACGAACGATCTAGAACGTTCTAGCTCGTCGGCGCAGCGGGGAATTCCGCAAGGCGGGCGGCGTAGCGCGCCATGGTGTCGGCCTCAAAATTGACAAAGTCGCCGACTGTGCGCTCACCCCATGTGGTGACTTCCAGCGTGTGCCGGATGAGCAGCACGTCGAAAACGTCGCCGGCAACCTTGTTGACCGTCAGCGACGTGCCGTCGAGCGCGACGGACCCCTTGGGCGCGACGAAGCGTTCGAGGCCGGCGGGCGCGCGCAGCGTATAGCGGGTGGCGTCGCCCTCTGCCTCTACCGCCAGGATTTCGGCCTTGCCGTCGACATGGCCGGAAACGAGATGGCCGCCGAGTTCGTCGCCGATCTTGAGCGAGCGCTCGAGGTTGATGCGGGTTCCCGGCCGCCAGCCACCGATCGTGGTCAGACGCAATGCCTCTTCCCAGGCTTCGACCTCGAACCAGCGCTCGTTGGAGCCCTCGTCCGGCAGCGCCGTCACCGTTAGGCAGGTGCCGGCGTGGGAGATCGAAGCGCCCATATCGATGGTTGCCGGATCATAGGCGGTGCGCACGCGCAGGCGAACGCCCTCGTTCATGGGCTCGAGCCGCTCGACCGTGCCGACATCCGTTACGATTCCTGTAAACATCGTTAGTCTCTTTCGTATTCTTCCAGCAAATCGGTTCCGAGGCGCATCGTGCGGCGCAGCGTGAAACCCGGCGGCACTGCGCCCGGCACAAGTGGGGATGCGATGCCGTTTTCGCCAATGGAATCGGCACTGGAATAAAGGTGGATCCGGTCGACGAACCCCCCGTCAAGGAAGCTCGCCGCCACCGTCGCTCCGCCCTCGACCAGGAGCGAGGATATCCCGCGCGAGGAAAGCGCCGCCAAAAGGGTCGCGATATTGCGCGGATCGCATTGCAACACCTCGACTCCCGCCTCGTCCAGTGCTTCGCGGCGCGCCAGAAACGAACGGTCGGCGGCATCGTCAAAACGCGGCGGTTCGCCGGCCACGTCGATGACCGGCACCTCCCGCGCCGTCAGCGCCAGCTTGCTGTAGAGCGGCAGCCGCAGATCCTGATCCAGAACGATGCGGATCGGCGAGCGATCCTGCAATCCCGGAAGCCGGCAGGTCAGTTCGGGGTCGTCGGCCAGCGCCGTACCGATACCGGCGAGGATCGCATCGCTCTCGGCGCGCAGAATCTGTACCTGCCCGCGCGCTACCGGTCCCGTGATGGCCACCTGCCCCGCGCCGAGTCGGCCGAGCATACCATCGGAGGAAACGGCAAGCTTCAGAGTCACATAGGGACGCTTGTTGATCTTTTGCATGAGGTAGGCGGCCAGGGCGCGGCGCCCTTCACCCTCCAGCACGCCGGTCTCGACCTCGATCCCGGCGGCGGCGAGCATGGCAATCCCCCTGCCCGACACGCGCTCGTCCGGATCGACGACGGAGACCACGACACGGGCAACCCCCGCCTCGATCAGGCCTTCGGCGCAGGGCGGCGTCTTGCCGTAATGGGAACAGGGTTCGAGCGAGACATAGGCGGTGGCACCGCGGGCCGCCTCGCCGGCCTCGGCCAGCGCGACCCGCTCCGCATGCGGCCGCCCGCCAAGATCGGTGACGCCCGTCGCAACGACGGCCCCGTCCTTGACGAGGAGGCAACCGACGGAAGGATTGGTTCCCGTCCTGCCGAGGTTGCGCAGGCTCAGCCGGATCGCGGCGGCCATGAAGCGCTCGTCTTCCGCCGCGACCGCCATGATCAGGCCTCGTCGCCGGGGTCGCGGGCGATCTTGGCCGCGACTTCGGACAGCGTCTTCTCGAAATCGTCGACGTGGGAAAAGTCGCGGTAGACGGAGGCGTAGCGGACGAAGGCCACGTCATCGAGCGCCTTCAGCGCCTCCAGCACCTGCAGGCCGATCTGTTCCGACGATATCTCCGTCTCGCCCGAACTCTCCAGCCGGCGGACGATGCCAGAGACCGCACGTTCGATGCGGTCGCGATCGACCGGCCGCTTGCGCAACGCGATCTCGAAGGACTTCATCAGCTTGTCGCGGTCGAAGGGGGCCTTGCGGCCCGTCTTCTTCAGCACCATCAGTTCACGCAGCTGCACCCGCTCGAAGGTGGTGAAGCGGCCGCCGCAATCCGGGCAGATGCGGCGGCGGCGGATGGCGGTCCCGTCCTCTGCAGGACGGGAATCCTTCACCTGGGTATCTTCCGAGGCGCAATAGGGGCAGCGCATGTCCGTCCTTACATGTAGGGATACATGGGGAAACGGTCGGTCAGCTTGACGACCTTCTCCCGGACGGAGGCTTCGACGGCGGCATTGCCCTCGTCGGAGTTGGCGACCTTCAGCCCGTCGAGGACCTCGACGATCAGCTTGCCGATCTCCCTGAACTCGGCCTCCTTGAAGCCGCGGGTCGTGCCGGCCGGCGTGCCGAGGCGGACGCCGGAGGTGACGAAGGGCTTTTCGGGGTCGAAGGGGATGCCGTTCTTGTTGCAGGTGATGTAGCCGCGGCCGAGCGCAGCCTCGGCCCGCTTGCCGGTAGCGTTCTTCTTGCGCAGGTCGACCAGCATCAGGTGGTTGTCGGTACCGCCGGAGACGATGTCGAGGCCGCCGTCGATCAGCGTCTCGGCCAGCGCCTTGGCGTTCTTGACGATCTGGGCCGCATAGTCCTGGAACTCTGGCTGCAGCGCCTCGCCGAAGGCGACAGCCTTGGCGGCAATGATGTGCATCAGCGGGCCGCCCTGCAGGCCGGGGAACACGGCCGAGTTGATCTTCTTGGCGATTTCTTCGTCGTTGGTCAGAACGACGCCGCCGCGCGGGCCACGCAGGGACTTGTGCGTCGTCGTCGTGGCGACGTGGCAGTGCGGGAACGGCGAAGGATGCTGGCCGCCGGCGACGAGGCCGGCGATGTGGGCCATGTCGACCATCAGATAGGCGCCGACCGAATCGGCGATCTCGCGGAAGCGCTTCCAGTCCCAGATGCGCGAATAGGCGGTGCCGCCGGCGATGATCAACTTCGGCTTGTGCTGCTCGGCCTTGCGCGCGACATCTTCCATGTCGAGCAGGTTGTCGCCCTCGCGCACGCCGTAGGAGACCACGTTGAACCACTTGCCGGACATGTTGACCGGCGAGCCATGGGTCAGGTGGCCGCCCGAATTCAGGTCAAGGCCCATGAAGGTGTCGCCCGGCTGCAGCAGCGCCAGGAACACGGCCTGGTTCATCTGCGAGCCGGAATTCGGCTGGACGTTGGCAAAGTTGACGCCGAACAGCTTCTTGGCGCGTTCGATCGCGAGCTCCTCGGCGATATCGACGAACTGGCATCCGCCATAGTAGCGCTTGCCCGGGTAGCCCTCGGCATACTTGTTCGTCATGATCGAGCCTTGGGCTTCGAGCACCGCGCGCGAAACGATGTTCTCCGACGCGATCAGTTCGATCTCATGACGCTGGCGGCCGAGTTCCTTCTCGATCGCGCCGAAGATATCCGGATCGGTATCGGCAAGCGAGCGGGAGAAGAATGCTTCGGTGGTGGAAGAATGGCTCATCCTCGAGGCTCCTGTGAGACGGTGGCACGGTGTTTATCGTCCTCGCATGGCAAGGGCAATATCCGCTGTGCCGATTGCGCCATTTCCAGCCCGACCGGGAAATAAAAGCGACAGGCCGCACCGGAAACCAGAAACGAAAGGGCCGCGCAAACCCTTCGGTTGCGCGGCCCCCAAAGACATGGCGAACAGGCTTACTGCGGCAGGAAGTCCTGCTCTACCGACCCGGCCGACGGCTCGACGCCGATATTGGTCTGCAGCGCCAGCTCGGCAACGCCGTCGCGCTCGTAGATGTCGTCACGGAACTGCACGACGCGGTCGGTGGCCGACCAGGCGGTGACGTAGACGATGTAGACCGGCACTTCCTGGGAAAGCTTGATCGGCGTGTTCTGCCGGGTGGAGATGACGCGCTCGATCTCCTGCCGCGACCAGCCGGGCGTGTCGCGCAGCAACCATGTGACGAGGTCGCGAACGTTCTGCACACGCACGCAGCCGGACGATTCGAAGCGCATCAGCTTGTTGAACAGGCCCTGCGAGGGCGTGTCGTGCATGTACTCGTTGTTGGGATTGTGGAAGTTGATCTTCGTCGAAGCCATGGCGTTGATCTTGCCCGGGTCCTGGCGGAACATCAGGTTGGGCGCCTTGTCGGCGAACCAGTCGATCGTCTCCGGCGCCACTTCCGTTCCCTTCCCGTCGATCAGGCGGATCGAGTTGCGCGTCAGGTAGGTCGGATCCTTGCGCATCAGCGGCACGATGTCCTTCTCGACGATCGAGCGCGGCGCGGTCCAGTACGGGTTGAGGATGACTTCGTAGATCTTGGAATTGATGGCGTGCGTCGGGCGGTCGATCTTGCCGACGACGGCGGTGTGGCGAAGCGCCACGCGGTTGTTCTCCACCGCCTCGATATAGGCGGCCGGGATGTTGACCATCACGAAACGCTGGCCGAGATCGCCGGACATCGCCTGGATGCGCACGAGATTGGTCTGCAACTGGCCGAGCCGGACATCCGCGGGCACGTTCATCGCCTTCAGGGTGTATTCGCCGAGCACGCCGTCCGCCGGCAGGCCATGACGGGCCTGGAAGCGCTTGACCGCGCCGTCGACATAGGAATCGTAGGCGTTCGAAATGCCGGCGGAGCGCGGCAGATCGCCGGAAATGATCAGGCGCTGGCGCAGCTGCTGCACCGACGGGTCGCTGGTGCCGAGCTCAAGCTTCCCCGGCGCGTTGACCATCGGCCAGCCGCCATTGGAAACGATGCCCTGGTAGTCGAAGATCGCCTGCTGGATATGGCCGGCCGAGCCGGGGCCGAAGATCGGATTGTTGGAAACGACAGCCGTCGCCGTCCGCGAGGCCTTCGCGTCGAACTGGTCGTCCCAGTTGCCGCGGCGGGGAGCGTTGAGGATATCGTCGATCGCGGTCTGCGCGCCGGCGGAACCTGCCACGGCAGCAGCCCCAAGCGTTGCTGCGGAACGCAGGAAAGTGCGGCGTGAAAACACATCATTTCCGATCTTGCGAGACATCTATCCTACCATTCTCTACCCGGCCGCAATATCGGCCTTCGCCCGTACGAACATCGAACCACCAAAGGCCCATATCCCACGGAACCTAATACGAACAGGGTTAACAAACGGAAACCGGCCATGCGGAGGGCGCATGCCTGCGGCCATAGCTTCCGGTCTCATAGCAATATGGCCAAAGCGTGTCGCGGGGATGCTGGCGCGGGTAACGCGCGCGTGATGGCCTGCACTTGTATTCAGCCACTCCCAATAGAGGAAAACCGGACGCGCAGGTCTGCGCATCCGGTTTTGACACTGGCTGACCGCCCGATCGGGCCGAATGCTTTACAGGCGATAGAGGATGCTGTCGTTCCAGAAGCGGTCGAGGCGCTGCAGGAGACGGTTCATCTCGTTGAACTCGTTCTCGCCGATGCCACCGACCTTCTGGATGGAGCCGATGTGGCGGTCGTAGAGCTTCGCCACCGTCTCGGCGATTTCCTGGCCGCTCTCGGTCAGGCTGATCCGAACCGAGCGACGGTCGACGCGCGAGCGCTGGTGGTTGATGAAGCCGAGATCGACCAGCTTCTTGACGTTGTAGGAAACGTTCGAGCCGAGGTAGTAGCCGCGGGAGCGAAGTTCGCCGGCGGTCAGCTCGGAATTGCCGATGTTGAAGAGGAGCAGCGCCTGGACGGCGTTGACGTCGGAACGACCGGCGCGGTCGAACTCGTCCTTGATGACGTCGAGCAGACGGCGGTGCAGACGCTCGACGAGGTGAAGGGATTCCATGTACAGGTTGCGGATCGCATCTTCGTGGGTTTCGACTGCGACCGCCTGCGGCTTAAGCTTCGTGTTCATTTTCTGCCTCACTGTTTTGGTGGCGGTGTCTGTTTTCCCGCCTTGAGTGAGACCCTATCGAATGCGTCTAAAATTCTACTTAAACCGCAGCCTTAACAGCGCCTTACCGGTGCGCCACCCTGTCTCAGGGTAAATCAGTCCTTACCTGCCGCGTCTGCTTGCGCCGCTGCAGGAAGAGCGCAGCCTGGAAAAGAACGTAGATGACGGCCACGGTGATGTGGGCGATCACCAATAGCCGGTTGATCCCGAAAATCGAGGGATAGAACTCGTGCATCGCGATTTCCGTCGCCGCCGCGAGCACCCAGACGACCGCCCCCCAGGGCGCCAGAAGCCAGAGCCCGACCGCCGCCACCGGAAACATCATCGCCAGCGCCGTGGACGCCGCCTTCCACGCCGGCGGCAGCAGGTCGAAGCGCCCCCTCCCCTCCAGCGAATAACCGGTCAGCATCGCCCAATACTGAAGGGCGAACCACAGGCAGACGGCAGCCATCACGCGCAGGAACGTCACATACAGCGTATCGGTCAGCGTCCATCTCGGTACATTCGGGGAATCAGAAGCCATGGGCAGACAATAGCAGCCCCCGCCGGGGCATAATACCGATGTTCGATGATCCGAACCCGTTGCGCCGGATCGATTTCGGTTTCCGCCCAGGCAGCAACGCGCCTGGCAAGCGGCCTTGTGCCGCATTCGCATCCGATAACGCCTTCTGGTAACCCGTCCCGACGTGCTATGAGCACGCAAAACATGCAAGGACAGTTCCATGACCAATGTCGTCGACCAGATCACCGGCCATCGGCGGATGCGCCGCAACCGCAAGGCGGACTGGACGCGCCGTCTCGTGCAGGAAAACCGGCTGACGGTGGACGACCTGATCTGGCCGGTCTTCGTCATCCCCGGTACCAATGTGGTGGAGCCGATCCCCTCGATGCCCGGCGTCAACCGCATGAGCGTCGATCGTCTCGTCGAAGCGGCGAAGGAAGCCGCCGACCTCGGCGTGCCGGCGCTCGCAACCTTTCCCAACATCGAGATGCGCCTGCGCGACGAGACAGGCTCCAACAGCCTTGCCGCCGACAACCTGATCAACGAGGCAACGCGCGCGCTGAAGAAGCATGTGCCGCAGATCGGCGTGATCACCGACGTGGCGCTCGATCCCTTCACCAGCCACGGCCATGACGGCATCCTGCGCGGCGCGGAGATCGTCAACGACGAAACGGTCGAGCAGGTGGCCAAGGCCGCCGTCGTCCAGGCCGATGCCGGTTCCGACATCATCTCGCCTTCGGAGATGATGGACGGACGGATCGGCGCGATCCGCCAGGCGCTCGACGCCGCCGGGCACCAGAACGTCGGCATCATGTCCTATGCGACCAAGTTCGCCTCCGCCTTCTATGGGCCGTACCGCGAGGCAATCGGCACTGGCGGGCTCTTGAAAGGCGACAAGAAGACCTACTACATCGACCCCGCCAACGGCACCGAGGCGATCCGCGACGCTGCGCTCGACGTGGAGGAAGGCGCGGACATGCTGATGGTCAAGCCGGGCCTGCCCTATCTCGACATCTGCTTTCGGATGAAGGAAGCGTTCGGCCTTCCCGTGTTCGCCTATCAGGTCTCCGGCGAGTATGCGCAGATCAAGGCTGCGGCCATGAACGGCTGGATCGACGGAGACCGGGTGATGATGGAGACGCTGCTCGCCTTCAAGCGCGCCGGCTGCGACGGCATCCTGACCTATTTCGCCGTCGAGGTCGCCCGGCAGCTTTCGAAGAAGGGCTGACGGTCTGCGCGCAATTCACCCGCATGGCTTGGGGCAAGCCGACTTTATTGCTTTTGCGCCCGCAATTCCCATATCAGTGGCATGAGTGAACACAGGAGCCATTCGATGAGCAATTATGACGAGGTTCGTCTGCCGAGCACGGACTGGCGCGCCTATCGCGGCGTGCTGTCCCGACGGATCTTCGCCTTTCTGATCGACTATGCGATCGTGGCCCTTCTCTGGGTGCCTGCGGCTGTCATCGTCTTCTTCCTCGGCATCATCACGCTGGGCCTTGGCTGGATGCTTTATCCGGCGCTCTTCGTCATCGTCGCAATGCTTTATTTCGGCCTGACGATCGGCGGACCGAACCAGGCGAGCGTCGGGATGAACGTGATGGGGCTAGCCGTGATGCGCGTAGACGGGCGGCCGATGGATTTTCTCACCTCCGTCGTCTATCTCGTGCTGTTCTGGCTCGGCAATGCCCTGCTCACGCCCTTCATCCTGCTGATCGGCCTTTTCACCGATCGCAGCCGGTTGCTGCACGACCTGCTTCTCGGCACCGTCGTCGTCCGGCGCTCGGGCTTCTGAACAATCGGCAGCTGAACGTTGCGGCCGCCGCCCTTCCGGGCGGCCCGCCCCCGACCGGAAGGCTCGTGAAGAGTATTGGCAACGCCGGTACTAGCTCTCCGAACAGGTTGACCTTTTCCTTAACTGCGCCATGCTAGTATTGTCAGTCAGGCCGGTTGGAGTCGCGCGCCGAAAACATGAATACCCAGACAACCCCCGCCCCCCAATTCTACCTGACGGCTCCGGCTGCATGCCCCTACCTGCCGCACGAAATGGAGCGGAAAGTCTTCACGCACCTCGTCGGCGAGCGCGCGCCGGAGCTCAACGACCTGCTGACGCAGGGCGGTTTCCGCCGGTCGCAGAACATCGCGTACCGGCCGGCATGCGAAACCTGCAGGGCGTGCATTTCGGTGCGGATCCTCGTCAACGAGTTCGAACCGAGGCGCTCGATGCGGCGCGTGCAGGCTGCGAACCGCGATCTCTTCGGCTACGAATACCCAGCCGAGCCCTCCAGCGAACAGTACACATTGTTTCGCCGCTATCTCGACCGCCGCCACCAGAAGGGCGGCATGTCGGACATGTCGGTTCTCGACTATGCGATGATGGTCGAGGATACGCATGTCCACACCAAGGTCATCGAATATCGCAAGCGCACAGAAGGCGCCGGCCTTGAAGAGCGCCCCCGGGGCGAGCTCATCGCAGTGGCCCTGACGGACCGCATGGGCGACGGGCTCTCGATGGTCTACTCATACTTCGATCCAAACGAGCAGCAACGCTCGCTCGGAACCTTCATGATTCTCGATCACATTCGCCGCGCCAGGGCGCTGGGGCTGCCGCACGTCTATCTCGGCTACTGGGTGAAGGGTTCGCGAAAAATGGACTATAAGACAAAGTTTTTGCCGCAGGAGCACCTGATGGCGCGCGGCTGGGAACGCTATGATGGCGGAAGTTCGGACTGAGAATCGGATTTCCGCGTGACACCTGTGCAAGACCCCAGCCTGCATCGCAAAGGCCTGATGATCACCGCAATCGGCGGCCTGGCCCTTTCCTTCGACATTCCCCTGATCCGCTCGGCCCACGGCGAGGTGTGGTCGGTGCTTGCCGTGCGCAGCATCGCCACCTTTCTGGTGGCAATGGCCGTCTGGTCGGTCTTGCGCCTTCTGCTGCATCGTCCGCTGCCGCTGATCCCGGGTCGTGCCGGCCTTGCCGCCGGCGTGCTGTACGGCATCAACTCGCTCACGTTCATGCTCGCGGTCTTCAACACGACCACGGCCAACGTCGTGTTCATCCTGGCCTTCACCTCGATGTTCGCTGCCCTTCTCTCATGGCTTTTCCTCGGCGAGCGCCCGTCGAACGCCACGCTTGCGACCATGGCGGCGATGGTCTGCGGCGTCGTGCTGATCGTCCATGACGGGCTGGAGAGCGGCAACTTCTTCGGCGATGCGATGGCCGCCTGCTCCGCCTTCCTGCTTGCGAGCGCCATCACCATCAGCCGAAAAAGCGGTGCCGACATGGGCTTCGTGCCGCTGGTGACCGCCATCGTGCCCGGCCTGGCCGGGCTTCTAATGCTTCCCGGCGGCTCACTGCAGATCGAACAGCCAGCCTTTATCCTCTTCAACGGGCTGGTCATGATCCCGCTCGCCTTCTGGTGCCTTGCCACGGGACCGCGATATCTGTCCGCGCCCGAGGTCGGGATGTTCTATCTGCTGGAAACGGTGCTGGCGCCGATCTGGGTGTGGATCGTCTTCGCCGAGCAGCCCTCCGGACAGACACTGGTCGGCGGCTCCATCCTCATCCTGGCGCTGCTGTGCCATTCGCTGTGGCAGATGCGCAGCAAGGCGAAGGCGGCGCGGCTGCAGAGCGCCAGCGCCGTGGCCGCCCCGACGTACCCCTGACAGGTCGAATTGCGACCGGCCGAGGCAAAGAACGCATTGCCATTGTCGTGCCCGGCGTGTTCCTCATGGAGAATGGCCATGAAATCGCCGTTGACGACCGCACGCTCCAAGAATTCCTGCTCGGCGCCGAAGCGATACCGCTTCGGCTGGAAATGCACTATCCGCTGAACTTGCCGCTGCGCGGAAAGCCCTTCGGTACGGTGCGCCCGGCGCTGGCGCGGTCGGCCAGCCATTCGGCTAGCTCTTCCTTGCTGCGCACGAAGTTGCGGCCGGCGCTGTCGTCCCAGGTCAGGCCCTCGTCGAGCGCGAAGCAGCGGATGTCGGAAACGCCACCGTCCTTGTAACGCTGCAGGCGCACGCCCTTGCCGCGCGACATTTCCGGCAGCTGCGCCAGCGGGAAGATCAGCATCTTGCGGTTTTCACCGACGACGGCGACATGGTCGCCGCGCACGGGCACCACAAGCTTGGCCTCGTCCGGCATGCCGACATTCATGATCTGCTTGCCCTTGCGGGTGTTGGCGATCATTTCCGTCTCTGCGATGACGAAGCCGTTTCCGGCCTGCGAGGCGAGAATCACCTTCCGAGCCGGATCGTGCACGAAGGCGGTCAGGACGTCCTGATCGTTCTCCATGTCCACCATGATGCGCAGCGGCTCGCCATGGCCGCGTCCGCCCGGCAGTTTGTCAGCACCGAGCGTGTAGACCTTGCCGCCGGTCGTCAGCACGAGGATCTTGTCGGTCGTTTGCGCCGGGAACGCGACGTTGAGGGCATCGCCTTCCTTGAACTGCAGGCCGGAGGTGTCGGCGATATGCCCCTTGAGCGCGCGGATCCACCCCTTCTCGGAAATGACGACGGTGACCGGCTCCTTCTCGATCATCGCCTGCTGAATCGCCTCGATGTCGGTTTCGGGCGCATCCGAGAACTGGGTGCGGCGGCGGCCGATCTCGGTGGCCTTGGCAAACTTCTTCTTCACCTCGCCGATCTGCCAGGCGACGGTCTGCCACTGCTTCGGCTCGGAAGCCAGCAGCGCCTCGATCTCCGCCTTCTCCTTCGTCAGTCCGTCGAACTCGGTGCGGATCTCGAATTCCTCGAGCTTGCGCAACGAACGCAGCCGCATGTTGAGGATCGATTCGGCCTGGAGGTCGGTCAGCGAGAAGCGCGCCATCAGCGCCGGCTTCGGCTCGTCCTCCTCGCGGATGATGCGGATCACCTCATCGATGTTGAGATAGGCGACGAGATAGCCGCCGAGGATTTCCAGCCGCCGTTCGATCGCAGCCAGCCTATGGCGGGAACGGCGCACCAGCACTTCGCGGCGATGGGCCAGCCATTCCGACAGGACCTCGTTCAGCGCCATCACCCGCGGCACGCGCCCCATCGAGAGCACGTTCATGTTCAGCGGCACGCGGCTCTCGAGCTCGGAAAGCTTGAACAGCGATTCCATCAGCAGCGTCGGATCGACGCTGCGGCTCTTCGGCACGAGCACGATGCGGACGTCCTCGGCCGATTCGTCGCGGATGTCTTCCAGCAGCGGCACCTTCCGCGCCAGAAGCAGTTCTGCGACCTTCTCGATCAGGCGCGACTTCTGCACCTGGTAGGGAATTTCGGTGACGACGATCTGATAGCCGCCGCGCCCCAGGTCTTCGGTCTCCCACTTTGCCCGGACGCGGAACCCGCCGCGGCCGGTGCGGTAGGATTCCAGCATGCTTGCGCGGCTTTCCACGATGATGCCGCCGGTCGGAAAGTCCGGTCCCTCGACCCCGCCCTTCTGCGGGTTTGCCGGATCGAACATCAGGTCCTCTACGGTGGCGTCCGGGTGCTTGATCAGGTGGAGCGCCGCATCGCAGAGTTCGTGCGCATTGTGCGGCGGGATGGACGTCGCCATGCCGACGGCGATGCCCGAGGCGCCATTGGCCAGAAGGTTCGGGAACGAGCCCGGCAGCACGACCGGCTCCTCGTCCTCCTCATTGTAGGTCGGGCGGAAATCCACCGCGTCCTCGTCGAGCCCTTCGAGGATCAGGGTTGCGACATCGGTCATGCGCGCTTCGGTGTAGCGCATCGCCGCAGCGTTATCGCCGTCGATATTTCCGAAGTTGCCCTGCCCGTCCACCAGCGGGTAGCGGATGGCGAAATCCTGCGACAGGCGCACCAGCGCATCATAGATCGAGGCGTCGCCATGCGGGTGGAACTTACCCATGACGTCGCCGACGATGCGGGCGCATTTCTTGTAGGCCTGTCCTGGATCCAGGCGGAGAATACGCATCGCATGCACGATGCGCCGATGAACCGGCTTCAGGCCGTCGCGCACGTCAGGCAGCGCGCGATGCATGATCGTCGACAGCGCATAGGCAAGGTAGCGCTCTTCAAGCGCCGCCTTCAGGTCGACCGGAAGGATATTGTCGTCGTCTCCGCCACCAGGCGGCAAAATCTCTTGTCCCATGGGACTTGACTACCGAAAAGCCCGATTCGCGGCAAGGAAACCGGGCGATTGCGCTGTGGATAGCCGGCCAAGGAAAATCGGACAGAGCGCACGGCATGGTTGTCATTGCCGCTGTGAGACAATAGAAAACCCCGCCGACAGGAGACAGCGATATTCCATCGGCCGGGCAAGGGATTCCGAGGCCCCGACCGTTTTGGGATCGGATCATCACGCAACGGGATATCGGCGGTCCGGGCAGCCGGTCCGCCCTCATTCCCGCCACCATTGAAGTGAAATAGTAGGGTGCGCAATCCCGCCCCGGCGCGGGATGCAAGCCCATTTGCATGACGAATAGACAAGCCGTATCAAACGTTTCCGAGCCGGACGACGGCCGATGGCCGGCACGACAAGAAGGAACCATTATGCTTTACAACCGCACTCTCCGTAAGATGTTTGCCAGCGTCGCGCTTGCGGCAATTGCAAGCCCCGCCTTCGCGCTCGACGGCGCCGACCTCGTCGCCAAGCTCAACGCGGCCAACAGCGCCAGCGGCATCACGGTGACCTACGGCAACATCGCGGTCGACGGCGATACCCTGACGCTGCAGGCAGCGAAGGTCACGCCCACAGGCGGCAAGGCGCTGGAAATCGGCGACATCACGCTTGAAGGCGTCGGGGAAGATGGCGACGGCGGCTACACGGTCGAAACGGTGAGCTTTCCGGACATCAACAAGACCGAAGGCGACACGACCATCGTCGCGTCCGACATCCAGCTCGGCGGCCTGACCATACCCGCCAAGGCGGACGGCAAGACGCTCGACACCATGCTCTTCTACGAGACCGCGTCCACCGGCCCGATCATGGTCACCAACAAGGGCAAGGAAGTCTTTTCGACCTCCGGCATCGCGGGCAGGGTCGAGCGCCGAGCAAACGACGCCGGGATGGACTTCGACGGCTCGGTCTCAAACATCAAGGCCGACCTGACCACGATCCAGGATCCGAAGGGCAAGGATACGATCGAAAAGCTCGGCCTGCAGACGATCGAAGGCAAGATCGACATGAAGGGCAGCTGGGAACTTGGCAGCGGCCTCTTCTCCGTCGACGAGTATGCATTCGATTTCAACGACGTCGGCAGGCTGAACCTGGCTTTTGCGATTTCCGGCTACACGCTCGATTTCATGAACACGATGCGCGAGGCGGTGGAGACGGCGCAGGCCAACCCGAACAAGGAAGAGGCGAACAACGCGCTCGGCATGTCGATGCTGGGCATGCTGCAGCAGCTGACCTTCAACAGCGCCGAAATCAGCTTCAACGATGCGTCGCTGACAAAGAAGGTGCTGGACGTGGTCGGCGCCGAGCAGGGCGTTTCCGGCGACCAGATGGCGCAATCGCTGAAGGGGCTGGTGCCGCTGATGATCGCACAGCTGAACATGCCGGAACTGCAGAACCAGATCTCGCAGGCCGTCAACACCTATCTCGACGATCCGAAGTCGCTCAAGATCACCGCCGCGCCGGCAAATCCCGTCCCCTTCCCGATGATCATGGGGGCTGCGATGGGCGCGCCGAACACGATCCCGCAGGTGCTCGGCGTGACGGTGACTGCCAACGAATGAGCGGCTGAGCTTGCCGAATGAAGGTGACGAGGAACCCGGCGGCGACCCGCCGGGTTTTCTTTTCGGTCGAATTCAGTGCGATGCCGGCAGGGCTGTGCGTTCCTTGTCGTGGACCGCGAAGCGGTCAAGCATGTGGGCACTCGCCTCGTTCAGCCCCTTCACTTCGACCTCGATGCCGTGGCGGCGATACTTCAGCACCACCTTGTCCAGGGCGCCGACGGCGCTGATGTCCCAGAGGTGGGCGCTGGACACGTCGATCACCACCTTCTCCAGTTCCTCTGCGAAGTCGAAGGCCGCGACAAAGCTCTCGGTGGAGGCGAAGAAGACCTGGCCTTCGACGATGTAGGTGCGGATACGGCCGCCCGCATCGGCTTCGGAGCTGACCCTGAAGAGGCGTGCAACCTTGCCTGCGAAGAAGACGCCGGAAAGGAGCACGCCGACGAGGACGCCCTTGGCAAGGTCGTGCGTTCCCACCGTGGTGACCACGGTTGCCAGCATCACGATGGAAGACGGTAGCGGGTTCTTCCCAAGATCGATGATCGAGCGCCAGGAAAACGTACCGATCGAGACCATGATCATCACCGCCACCAGAGCCGCCATCGGAATGATCCGCACCAGGTCGTCAAGGACGAGGATCAGGAACAGCAGAAAAGCGCCGGCGACGAACGTGGACAGGCGGCCGCGGCCGCCGGAGCTGACGTTGATCACCGATTGCCCAATCATGGCGCAACCGCCCATGCCGCCGATCAGGCCGGAGGCGATATTGCTCGCGCCCTGGCCGATGCACTCCTGGCTCTTCGAGCTCGTCGTGTCAGTCATGTCGTCGACGATCTGTGCCGTCAGCAGCGATTCCAGCAGACCGACCGCGGCGAGCGCTGCCGAATAGGGAAAGATGATCTGCAGCGTCTCGAGAGTCAGCGGCACCTGCGGCAGGGCGAAAATCGGCAGTGCCGAGGGAAGCTCGCCAAGATCCCCGACGGTGCGCAGATCCAGCCCGCCCCACCAGGCAATCGCGGTCAGCACGAGGATGGCCACGAGCGGCGACGGCACCGCCTTCGTAAGGTAGGGGAAGAGATAGATGATGGCGAGTCCGGCTGCGATCATCACGTAGGTCAGGTGCGGCACGCCGACGAGTTCGGGCAATTGCGCCATGAAGATCAGGATCGCCAGCGCGTTGACGAAACCGGTGATGACGGAGCGTGAGACGAAGCGCATCACGCGGCCAAGCCTGAGGACGCCGGCAACGATCTGGATGGCGCCCATCAGCAAAGTCGCAGCGAAGAGATATTGCAGGCCGTGCTCCTTGACGAGCGTGACCATCAGCACCGCGGTTGCGGCGGTCGCAGCCGAAATCATGCCCGGGCGGCCGCCGGCGAAAGCCGAGACGCAGGCGATCGCAAAAGAGGCAAACAGGCCAACCTTGGGGTCGACCCCGGCGATCACGGAAAAGCCGATCGCTTCAGGAATCAGCGCAAGGGCGACGACGATGCCCGAGAGGATGTCTGCGCGAATGTTACAGAACCATTCGCGACGGTAGGCAGAGAGTGTGGTTTTCATTGAGAGTTTCGCAAAGTCCATGCATCCAGGCCGGCGGGGTGGCCGGCATGTGAGTGATGTGATGCATTTGCGTTGTCTGGCGGATCGGCGGCCAGAAGAGCCACCCGGAGTTTCACCGGGTCCGTGGTGATTACCTTTCGTATAGTCGCCCCTGCCCCGCATGGCAACATACGAGGCAATCAGCACTGCCGCCTCTGGTCGGGCCTGCAATCGAAAAACCCGCGCCAGTCCGCCGATCCGGTGCCTCCGTCAGCGGCCGGAGCCGGCAAAGCGCAGGACCCTTCCCGGCGCGGCCGCCACCTCCGGCGTCGCAGCGTCCGCCGGCAGCTTGAAGGCGGAGACTAGCGCCCGCAGCCGTTCAGCCTGCGCGGCGAGCAAGGCGCTCGCCGCGGTGTTCTCCTCCACCATCGCGGCATTCTGCTGCGTGCCCTGATCCATCTGGTTGACGGTGGCGTTGACAGCGGAAATGCCGAGCGACTGCTCACGAGAGGAAACGGCAATCGCCTCCATCAGCGCATGGATGGTCTTGACCTCCTGTCCGATCGCCTGCAGCGCCGTACCGGTGTTGCGGACGATCTCCACGCCGTCCGCGACCTCCGCGGTGGAATTGCGAATCAGATCCTTGATCTCCTTTGCCGCAACGGCGGAGCGCTGCGCCAGTTCGCGGACCTCCTGTGCGACGACCGCAAAGCCGCGACCCGCCTCTCCGGCCCGCGCCGCCTCGACGCCGGCGTTCAACGCCAGAAGGTTCGTCTGGAAGGCGATCTCGTCGATGACGCCGATGATGCTGGAGATCCGCCGCGACGACTGCTCGATGCGCTCCATCGCGCCCACGGTGCCGCCGACGAGTTCGGCCGTCCGTTCGGCGTGGACGTTGGCGCGGGACGCGACGTCGCGCGCCTCCTGCGCCCGTTCGGCCGCATGGGTCACATTGACGGTAATCTCGTCGAGCGCGGCCGCCGTCTCTTCCAGCGACGCCGCCTGCCGCTCCGTGCGCGCCGAAAGCGTATCGGCGCTGGCGCTGATCTCGCGGCTGCCGCCGTCGATCGTGCCGCTGACGGTGGAAATTTCCCCAAGCGCTGCCCCCAATTGCCGCAACGCCTGGTTCAGGTCGGCGCGCAAACCTTCGAATTCCGGCGAAAACGCTTCCGTTAGCTGGAAATCGAGATTGCCGCCGGCGAGCCGGCGCAGGCCGGCCGCAAGGCCCTGCGTCGCCTGCATCAGCCGCTCGTGAGCCTCGGCCTCCGCGCCTGCCTGGATCGCCGCGCGCTCGGCCTCGGCCTTTCTGCGGCCCGCCTCCGCCTGTTCCTCCAGCCGACGGTTATCGATCGCCGCCTGCCGGAACACTTCGAGTGCTGCGGCCATCGCGCCGATCTCGTCGCGGCGGGATAGGCCAGGAACGGCGATCTCCGTCCTGCCTCCGGCCAGGGATCGCATCGCCTGCGTGATCGATCCGATCGGGCGCACGATCGAGCGGCCGACGAGCCAGACGGCGAACAACAGCGCCGTCACCGCCACGCCAATCAGGACAGCGACGACGGTGATGGTGCGGCGGGCCGAAGCCTCGGTCGCGGCGAGGTTCTCAGACCGTTCGCGGGCAAAGAGCGCAGTCGCCCGCTGCTTTGCCGGCTGGATCTCCGCGTGCGCGGCGCTCACCGCCTCGCGGGCGGCGGCCTCCCTCAGGCTCGTTTCCGAGTACAGACGGAAGGCGTTGCGATAGACCTCGAACGTCTCCATCACCCGCTGGCGCTGTGCGCCGGGACGGTAGAACTTGCGCACGAGGCCGGTGAACGTCTCCGCCTCCTCCGCATGCCGCTCGATGTATTTCGCATCGCGACGCAGGATGAAATCCTTCTCGTGCCGCCGCAGCATCAGCATGCTGGCACGCACGCCGGCATCGTCGATGGCCTGAAGTTGCTCCTCGATGCTGTGCACGGACGATCGCATGGCGCCCTCAAGTCCCTGCGACTGGTCGAGCCCCAGTTCCTCGTTGAGCTTCACCAGGCTCGCGAAAGCGCTTCGATAGGTCTCGAACCGGGCGCCGATCTCCTGCAGTTCCGCAGCCAGTTCCACGCCGGCCTCCGCCTCCAGCCTTTGCAGGCGCATGGCCGCGCTTGCGGCGGTCTGCTCGAAGGCGGCATTCGCCGACAGGTCGTGTCCGAGCAGGAAGTCCTTCTCCGATAGCCGTGCGGCAAGGAAATCCGCAGACAGGCTGCCGAACTCGGCCTCGCGCGCCGCGAGCCGGTAGCCCGTCTCGCGATTGGCGGCTTCGAACTGCCGCTGCGCCAGAAGGATGCCCGCGATGACCGCGATGCCGGCCACGGCCAGCACTCCCAGCACCATCAAGCGGTGCGCAATTTTCAGCTTGGACAGAATGGACATGGATAGCGCCCCATAGAAAACGAAGCCTGTCCTATCGCCTCCAAGAACTTAAAGGAAACTCAAGCCTTTATGAAGGTTTTGTGACAATTCACAGGCCCGCTCGCGCAAGGCGGTCGTCACACCGCTGCCAACCGTCTCAGTCCTTTCGGCGACCGTGGAAGAAGACGATGGCGACGATGACGCCGATCACCACCCCAAGGATGACGTCGAGAAAGCGCGCGAGACCGGCACTCTGCGGCCCGAGCAGCAGGACCAGCATGGCCGACGCGCCGGCCTGGATCGGAACGACCGGTGCAAGGCCGAAGAGCGAAGCGAGCATCATGGCGATGAAGGTGGCTACAGCAAGCCGGACTTCGCCGAGAATATCGGGCGCCAGGTCATAGGGAATGAGGAAGGCCAGTTCGCCGACGATGATGCCGATGGTCACGCCGACCAGCAGGTTGGCACCCTGCCGAAGGTGGTCGGGGATGCCGGGGGCCAGGCAGATCAGCGCGCTGATCGCCGCAAATATCGGCTGTGGCTGCCCGAACAGGAGGTGGGCAAGCCAGTATGCCAGGGCGGCGGACAGCGCCGCCGCCAGGGCACGGGAGAATGCTGCGCGACCGCGATCGAGCAGCATCCGCAGCACGAGATCAGTCCTTCTTGGACGGAACGACGCGCAGCCCCAATTCGCGCAGCTGTGCCGGGGTTGCCGGCGACGGTGCGTTCATCAGGAGGTCCTGCGCCTGCTGGTTCATCGGGAACAGCGAGATTTCGCGCAGGTTCTTGGCGCCGACGAGCAGCATGACGACGCGGTCGATGCCGAAGGCGCAGCCGCCGTGCGGAGGAGCGCCGTACTGGAAGGCGCGGTAGAGGCCACCGAAGCGCTCTTCCACGTCGGCCTGGCTGAGGCCCACCTTCTCGAAGGCCTTGACCATCAGTTCCGGCGACTGGTTACGGATCGAGCCCGAGGCGATTTCGAAGCCGTTGCAGACCGCGTCGTACTGATAGGCCTTCAGTTCCAGCGGATCCTTGCTGTCGAACGCCTCCAGACCGCCCTGCGGCATGGAGAAGGGGTTGTGCGCGAAGTCGATCTTCTTCTCGTCTTCGTTGTACTCATAGAACGGGAAATCGACGATCCAGCACATTTCGAAGCGGTCGCGATCGACGAGGTTCAGCTCCTCGCCGGCGCGCGTGCGGGCTTCGCCGGCAAACTTGTAGAACTTGGCCGGGTCGCCGGCGACGAAGAAGCAGGCATCGCCGTCATCGAGGCCGAGCTGCGTGCGGATGGCTTCGGTGCGCTCCTCGCCGATGTTCTTGGCGAGGGGACCCGCGCCTTCGAGCTTATCGCCTTCCCTGCGCCAGAAGATGTAGCCGAGGCCGGGCTGGCCGGTCGACTGTGCCCAGGCGTTCATGCGGTCGCAGAAGGCGCGGCTGCCGCCGGTCTTGGCCGGGATCGCCCAGACCTGCACCTTCGGGTTGGACGCGATCATGTTCGCGAAGACCTTGAAACCGGAGCCGGCGAAGTGATCGGTGACGGCTTCCATGACGATGGGGTTGCGCAGGTCCGGCTTGTCGGAGCCATACTTGCGGATCGCTTCGTCATAGGGAATGCGCGGCCACTTCCTGGTGACCGGCTTGCCTTCGGCAAACTCCTCGAAGACGGCCGTCATCATCGGCTCCATCGTATCCCAGACGTCTTCCTGGGTGACGAAGCTCATCTCGACGTCCAGCTGGTAGAACTCGCCCGGCAGGCGGTCGGCGCGCGGGTCTTCGTCGCGGAAGCACGGTGCGATCTGGAAGTAGCGGTCGAAACCGGCGACCATGAGGAGCTGCTTGTACTGCTGTGGGGCCTGCGGAAGCGCGAAGAACTTGCCCTCGTGAATACGCGACGGCACGAGGAAGTCGCGGGCGCCTTCCGGCGACGACGCGGTCAGGATCGGCGTGGCGTATTCGGCAAAGCCGGCCTCTCCCATGCCCTTGCGCATGGCCGAGATGATCTGCGTGCGCTTGACGATGTTCTTGTGCAGCGTCTCGCGGCGCAGGTCGATGAAGCGATACTTCAGGCGCACGTCTTCCGGGTACTCCGGCTCGCCGAAGACCGGCAGGGGCAGTTCCTTGGCGGCGGAAAGCACTTCGATTTCCTGCGCGTAGAGCTCGATCTCGCCGGTCGGCATGCCCTTGTTGACGGTCTCTTCCGTGCGCGCCT
The DNA here is from genome assembly GCF_900220975.1 of Rhizobium subbaraonis. Taxonomy (GTDB): domain Bacteria; phylum Pseudomonadota; class Alphaproteobacteria; order Rhizobiales; family Rhizobiaceae; genus Mycoplana; species Mycoplana subbaraonis. The sequence continues at coordinate 140,356 of NZ_OBQD01000006.1, forward strand.
TGACGAGGCCGTCAATGCGGATCACCCATTCGCCGCGCACCGTCTCGGCCAGCTTGAAGGCCGGGCTATCGGGATCTGCGACGACCTGGGTGATGCCATAGTGGTCGCGCAGGTCGATGAAGAGCACGCCGCCATGATCGCGGACGCGATGAACCCAGCCGGAAAGGCGAACGGCCTGGCCGACGTCGGACTTGCGGAGGGCGGCGCAGGTGTGGCTGCGGTAACGGTGCATTGTTCTATCCTGGAATGCGCTTGAGCTCGGCTCGCAAAGCGGTGCCGCACTTCTTGAAAATCGGCCGGAAAAGCGCATGGCCGGCCCGATTTGTCAAGGCTTGGGGCTCAGCCCCACGCGTAGCGGCGATGCTCCGCGTCCTGTTGCGGCATTCGCCGTTTCGCCGGAGCCCGTTGCGGCCGCCGCCCCCGGCGCGGGCAAACGGCAGATGGGACAAGGCAGGTTAACGGCGCTTTGCCTTTCGATTCACCATGTTGCTCCACCCGAATTTAAGCGATGCGGTGGAATATCGGGGGACTGCATGATGCAGGTCTAACAAGAAAAAGGGCAATGATATGCTTGAACTTCCTATGCTGACGCCGCTGATCATCATTTCGGTCGCCGTATATTTCTTTTTCCGCTGGGTCGTCTTCGACATGAACCGCCAGTAATGCCGTCGCGAGCAACGCAGACCATTTCCCCCCTCGCAGCCGATCGATCGGTTGATTTCAGGCCCGATCGGCCGGCTGCGGTTCAAAATTCCTTCTCCTTGTCACTTCTGGCCTGTCGTGCGGCCACATCCGCCTGTAGTAATCGCCTGCGACGCAAAGCGCATTGCGATTCCCTCCTGTGGCGGCCCCATGAGCCAGATCCGTCTCCTCGTCCCCCTTCTCGTCACCGCCGGCATCCTGATCGGGGGCAATGGCCTGCAGGGAACCTTCATCTCGCTGCGCGCCTCGCATGAAGGCTTTTCCACCTCCCTGATCGGCCTTGTGGGAGCCGGCTACAACATCGGATTTGCCGTCGGCTGCATCTACGTCACCCGGATCCTGCGGGCGATCGGCCACATCCGGACCTTCTCGGCCATGGCGGCGATCGCATCGGCCTCGTCGATATCGATGCTGCTGGTCATCGACCCGACGTTCTGGTTCCTCATGCGACTGCTGTCGGGACTGTGCTTTGCCAGCCTGTTCGCCACGGTCGAAAGCTGGCTGAACGCCAGCGTCACCAATGCCAACCGCGCGCGCACGCTTTCGGTCTATCGCCTCGTGGATCTCGGCTCGGTGACGGCGGCGCAGTACCTCATACCGGGCGTCGGCATCGGCGGCTTCCAGCTGTTCGCCATCGTCTCCATGGCGCTGACACTCTCGCTCGTGCCGATTTCGCTTGCCGACCGCTCGAGCCCGATTGCGCCTGACGCTATCCGCTTCAACGTCAAGAAGCTATGGAACATTTCTCCGCTGGCGACGATCGGCTGTATCGTCGTCGGACTGACGAACGCGGCGTTCCGCTCGCTCGGGCCGATCTACGGCCAGGAGATCGGAATGTCGGTGACGGCGATCGCGAACTTCATGAGCGCCGGCATCATCGGAGGCGTCGTGCTGCAATATCCGCTGGGCCTTTATTCGGACAAGCTGGACCGCCGCGTCATCATCCTCATCGCCACCTTCGGCGCGACGGCCGCGGCCCTCTTCCTGGCCATCTATGCCGGCAGTGACGAATGGCTGAACATGGCCGGCATCTTCGTCTTCGGGGCCTTCGCCATGCCGCTCTATTCGCTGTGTTCGGCCCACGCCAACGACCACGCCGGCGAAGGAGAGCACGCGCTGGTGTCGGCAGGCATGCTGTTCTTCTGGTCGATCGGCGCGATCATCGGCCCGCTCTTCGCCTCGGTGCTGCTCGACATGTTCGGCCCGGGCTCGCTGTTCACCTATACCGCCGTGGTGATGGTGGGCTTCATGGCCTATACCGTTCTGCGCATGACCGCACGGCCCGGGGTACCTGCCGAACAGCGGCACGGACGCTTCCGCAACCTGCTGCGCACCTCCGCCTTCTTCAACAAACTGGCAGGAGACAGCCGCAACGGCGAGGAGCGCTGATTTGTCGCCGCGCGGTCCGTGCAGGATCGGATTGATGAGCGGAAAAATCAGGTTTAAGGAGGGCCGCCAAGTCCACCTCCGGAGCAGCCATGCCGATCGACCGCCGCACCCTCCTCAAAGGTTCAGCCTTGGCCGCGGCCGCCTACGGGGCAGGCTTGGTCCTGCCGCTCGCACGCCGCGCTGCTGCCGGCAGCCCGGTCGATCTCGTCGCCCATGACGGTAGCGCGCCGATCGACGGACAACATCTCACCGAGCGCACAATGTCCTACAGCTTGGGTGAAGCGGGCGATACGGGCGACGGCCTGCCGCCGGTATTGCGGATGCGCAAGGGCGAGGCGTTCGCCGCCCGTCTTGTCAACCGGCTGAAGGAGCCGACCACCGTTCATTGGCACGGTCTTCGCATCGAAAATGCCATGGACGGGGTGCCGGAAATGACGCAGCCCTACGTCTATCCCGGCGACACATTCGACTATCGCTTCACCCCGCCCGATGCCGGTACCTTCTGGTACCATCCGCACTGCAACACGCTGGAGCAGATGGGGCGCGGAATGACCGGCATGATCGTCGTGGAAAATCCGCTCGATCCGGTGTTCGACGCCGAGATCGTGCTGAATCTGCGTGACTTCAGGCTCGGCGGCGACGGCCAGTTCATCGAACAGTTCAAGCCCCGCGATGCTGCCAGAAGCGGCACCTACGGCACGGTACGCACCACAAACTGGCGCAGGGAGCCGGTCTACGACGCGCCGGCGGGCGGGCTCGTGCGCCTTCGCATCGCCGCCACGGACGTTACCCGCATCTACCGGCTGGGACTGGAGGGCGGCGCGGCAAAGGTCGTCGCACTCGACGGCAACCCGCTGGAAGCCCCCTTCCCGCTCGAGTTCCTCGACGTGGGCCCCGGCCAGCGCATGGAACTGGTCGTGCGCATGCCGGATGGCGAGGGGGAAACCGTCAGGCTCGTCAACGTGCGCGGCAGCACGCCCTGGACGGTCGCCGCGCTGCGTTCCACCGGTGCCAGCCGGAAGGGCGACCTCGGCGACGTCAAGCCCCTTCCCGCCAATGAGGTTCCGATCGCCGACCCGAAGGCGGAGATCATTCCGCTCGATTTCACCGCGACTGCCGAGCACGGCGCGCGCGCCAGCATCTGCGGTTCGCTCGGCTACACCTTCTGGGCGATCAATCGCGTCGCCTGGCCGGGCGACACGCCGGACCGGATCGCAGCGCTTGCCGACCTGAAACTCGGCAGGAGCTACATCTTCCGCATGGCGAACCGGACCCCGCACGCCCATCCCATCCACCTGCACGGCCTGAGCTTCCGCGCAGTCGCCTCCAACCAGCCACGGCTTCTTGGCCACCCGACGGACACAATCCTGCTGCAGCCCGACGAGACCGCCGACCTTGCATTCGTCGCCGACAATCCCGGCGAGTGGCTGCTCCATTGCCATATCATCGAACACCAGAAGGCCGGGATGAGCAGCTATGTTCGCATAAGCTGACACCCGCTGTCAGTTTTCGATTGTGGCGAAATGGTGGAGCGGTTAAACCATCCTGACGTGAACCCGGCCGCATTCGAGCAAATTTGATGCATATCATCGAGACCACCGCTGCACTGGCAGAAGCCTGCGCCCTGCTTGCCAAATCCGACTACATGACGATCGACACGGAATTTCTCCGCGAGACGACGTTCTGGCCGGAGCTCTGCCTGATCCAGATGGCCGGCCCGGAGACAGCGGTGATCGTCGATCCGATGGCAAAGGGGATCGACCTTGCGCCATTCTTCGCACTGATGGCCGATAGCAGCGTGGTCAAGGTTTTCCATGCCGCCCGGCAGGACCTGGAAATCATCTACAACCTCGGCAAGCTGATCCCGCATCCGATCTTCGACACGCAGGTCGCCGCCATGGTCTGCGGCTTCGGCGACAGCGTTTCCTACGACCAGCTGGTGCAGAAGACGAAGGGCGTGCAGATCGACAAGTCCTCGCGCTTTACCGACTGGAGCCGCCGGCCGCTGACGGACAAGCAGCTGGAATACGCCCTTGCCGACGTCACCCACCTGCGCGACGTCTACCAGTTCCTCAAGAGTAAGCTGGAACAAGAAGACCGCACGCTCTGGGTCACAGAGGAAATGGCGGTGCTGGAGGCTCCCGGCACCTATGACATCCATCCGGACGATGCCTGGAAGCGGCTGAAGCTCAGGGTCAAGAAGCCGCTGGAGCTCGTCGTGCTGCAGAAGGTCGCCGCATGGCGCGAGCGCGAGGCCCGGTCGCGCAACGTGCCGCGATCGCGTATCCTGAAGGACGACACGATCTACGAGATCGCCCAGCAGCAGCCTGCGGACGCCGAGGCGCTTGGACGGCTGCGCACGATCCCGAAGGGCTGGGAGCGCTCGCAGTCGGGCTCCGCCCTTCTGGAGGCGATCAAGGAAGCGCTGGCAATTCCGAAGACGGACCTTCCAAAGCTGCCGCGCCAGCCGCACGTGCCGGAGGGCGCTGCGGCCGCCACCGAAATGCTGAAGGTGCTGCTCAAGCTCGTCGCCGAAAAGCAGGGGGTCGCCGCCAAGATCATCGCCAACAGCGACGATCTGGAAAAGATCGCCATCGATGGCGAAAGTGCCGACGTCGCCGCCCTGCACGGCTGGCGCCGCGAACTGTTCGGCAACGTCGCGCTGGACCTGATCGGCGGCAAGGTGGCTCTGCGCTTCGTCAACCGGAAGATCGAAGCCGTAGAACTCTGAACCGGCCGAGCTGCACGGGCCGGCTTTCACAACACCCGAAGGCGGCCTCCGAAAGGACAGATATCGTGCTTGGCGCAGGTCGCGTTGCGATGTTCGCGCACACGCACTTGCAGCGTTCCGCGCATGTGCGGATTGCGAATGCCGGGCAGCTTTTTCCGTAACATTCTATAGAATGGGGTTATGGCCATTGCCGAACCCTTCACGATTTCGACTATCGCGCTGCCTGATGGCGGACGCATCGGAATCAGCCACATTCCCGGACGCAGCGGTGCTCCCGACAACGACATCGCAGCCATCGCCGAATGGGGCGCTGCCGCTGTCGTCTCCATGACGGACCTGGCGGAAATGCAGGCGTGCGACTGCGAGGACCTGGGTGACCGGCTCTCCGGGCGGTCGATCGCATGGTTTCACGTCCCCGTCCGCGATCTCGGCGGACCGGGCGCTGCAAGCCTTGAGAAATGGGCAGGCATCGCGCCCGCGCTGCACGCGATCCTGGATGAGGGTGGCGCCGTTCTCGTTCACTGCCATGGCGGGCATGGGCGCGCCGGAATGGCGGCCCTTCGGCTCCTCGTCGAGCGCGGCTGGCCGCCGGAGCAGGCGCTTCGGCACATCCGGTCGGTGCGGCCCGGCGCGGTGCAGACCGAACGCCAGTATCGCTGGGCGGCATCTGCGGCGCGCTAGCCGGCGCCTGACCGCAGGGAGCGCCACACAGATCGGCAGATGGTTCCGGAAAAAAGCAGCCGGAGCGACCGCCGTGGACGGTCACCAAACCTTCAAGCAACTGTCAAGCACCGGTCACAGCCGGTTCCTATCGACTGGTCGCGTAGTGCAAACCCATGGGGATGTTTGATGACCAAATTCTTGCTCACCACCGCCGCCGTAGCCCTCGTGATGTGCGGACAGGCCTCCGCCGAGGAGAAGGCCTTCACGGCCACGCTCAAGGCGCACGCGATCCTGCCGGCGAACACCATCATCGCGGCACCTGGCGATGCCGCCGACTACCTGAAGACGTCGGGCAAGTTCACCACCGCTGACCGCAAGCGCGCCGAAGGCCTAGGCACGGTGCCCGGCAAGGATGGCGTGCGCACCACCGGCCTCTCGCTGCCCTTCGACGGCCAGCCCATGCAGGGCTTCTCCGGGATCAAGACCATGGAGGACGGCACGTTCTGGTCGCTCTCCGACAACGGTTTCGGCGCCAAGCTCAACTCCACCGACGCTATGCTGATGCTGCACAACGTGCGTTTCGACTGGGAGAACGGCAAGGTGGAACCGGTCCGGACCGTCTTCCTCTCCGATCCGGACCGCAAGGCGCCGTTCCCGATCGTCATGGAGGGGGCGGCCACCCGTTATCTCACCGGTGCCGACTTCGACCTCGAATCGATCCAGCCGGTCGCAGACGGCTTCTGGATAGGCGAGGAGTTCGGTCCCTACATCCTGAAGTTCGACCGCGACGGCAAGCTGACCGACGTCGTCGCCACCGCGGTTGACGGAAAGCCGGTCATGTCGCCCGACAATCCGACGCTGACGCTGCAGGCCGATCCCTCGAAGCCGACGCCGGCGTTCAACCTGAAGCGTTCCGGCGGCTATGAGGGGCTCGCCATGTCGAAGGACGGCAGCAAGCTCTATGGACTTCTCGAGGGCCCGCTGTGGACCGATAGCGAAACCACCGAGCAGGCAGAGGGTCGCCCGGCGTTGCGCATTGTCGAATTCGACGTCGCGACGAAGACGTGGACCGGCCGCAGCTGGCTCTATCCGCTCGCGGAAGGCGGCGAGGCGATCGGCGACTTCAACATGCTGGACGACAAGACCGCGCTGGTGATCGAACGCGACAACGGCGCCGGCACGGTGGACAAGGCCTGCGCCGACCCAAAGGATCCGAAGGCGGACTGCTTCGCCGTTCCATCCAAGGTGAAGCGGATCTACAAGATCGAGATGACCGATGAGAATGTCGGCAAGGCCGTCCGCAAGATCGGCTACATCGACCTCCTCAAGATCGCGGACCCCGAGAACAAGAAGCGCCAGGGCGGCGGCGACGGCTATTACGACATGCCGTTCCTGACGATCGAGAACGTCGACCGGGTGGACGAGACCCACATCGTCGTCGGCAACGACAACAACCTGCCGTTCTCCGCCGGTCGCGCGCTCGACAAGGCCGACGACAACGAGTTCGTGCTTCTGGAAGTGGGCGAATTCCTGAAGGCGGAGTGATACCTGTGCGCCGCCGCCGCAACCGGCGGCGGCGCATCAACAAACAAGTTCGGAAGAACTAGAGCGGCGGCTGAAAGCCGTAGTCTCCATTCTGATCCCGATCGAACGCGCCAAGTTCCTTGAGGCACGCCGGCCGCCTTTCCGGGATCGCGACAGGTTCCATCGAGCCGTCCGACAGAATTTTGGAGATCGTCGCGTCGAATAGTGGCTGTATTTCTCCGCTTTCCACCACACGGTAGCTGCCAAAGCGATCGAATATAAGGATTGCTCCTTCTGCAATCCTGCAAAAAGCCAACCGCCCTGCCCCACCGGAATCAAGGTCAAGTTCGCTAGCGAACTCAGCTCCATCGGCGCTACGCACCGTCAGGATACGTTTGTACTCGGCGAGAAAGGGATGAACCGCGTAGCGCTCGAGCCGAAATGTACGTCCCTCGATGACGACTTGAGAGGTATCGACCAGCGGGTAATCGCCAGCCTCCATACGTCGCATCTCCAGCATCCCGCCGATGATGAACACCGCTGAGATAAAAATGAACGCCAGAACGAAGAAGGATATGATAAGGACCAACGCGCTGTTGACCGCCCTCAGCATCCTCCAAACCGTCTTCATTCGAAGCGGAACGCGATCCGCTTTCCCGTCAGTTTTGCCAGCTGTTGCAGGCGGCCCTCGAGGCGCTCGCCGGCAAAATCGGCATATTGATGCGGCACAACGAAATCGAGGTCGACATCTTCCGCCTGCGACGGGCGGATGGAGAGGTTGCGCACCACGCCGGGCATAGAGGCGGAGAAGAGGTAGACGACACGCAGAAGGCCACCGAGCAGCTTGGCGAGCATCAGCATCCGCGGCGTTGCGATCGCCGCCAGCGGACCGGAGGCGCCGTCGTCATAGAGCCCCTCGAAACGATAGTAGTTGGCAAGGGCGATATAGGCACGGCCGGAATGGGTGATGCCGGTGAAGGTGCCGTGCGCAATGATGTTGAGCGCCTGCAGGCCACGGTAGTCCGGGTGGGCGCGCCAGCTGATGTCGGCGAGAAGGCAGGCGGCCTGGCGGTATCGCGCCTCCTGGTCGGTCTCCTCGATGCCGAAATGCGGCATGGCCTGGCCGGTCCAGTCGGCAAGCTCGCGGGCGTGCTCGGGCGAACGGGCACGCAGGATCGCCAGTTCCTCGGCCGCGGCCAAGAGCGGATCACGCTGCTTTTCCTGTTCCGGCAGCAGCGAGTAGAGATAGCCCTCGCGCACGCCCTGCGACGAAAACGAGACTCTGGCGGGCCGCATCAGCGCGATCGCCTCCTGCATGGCCACGGCGCCGAAGGGCAGAAGGTTGCGGCGGTTCTTGGAGATGGTGGCGTAGGCGGGATCCTTCGTGTCCTTGCTGGTGACGACGTAGGTAAGGAAGTCCATCGCCTCGTCGAAGGAAACCTCGTAGCCCTGCATCATGTGCAGCGGATAGTTCTTCACCTCCATGTGCAGCTTGGCGATCGAGCGCCAGGTGCCGCCGACCGCATAGAAGGTACGTCCCTGCCCGCGCTTGAGCAGGCCGGCGGTCTTCAGATGCTTGCGGGCGATGATGCGCGCCTGGGCGACGGACCCTGCGGAGGCTTCCGACAGGCGGATGCCGCCCAGCGGCAGGGTCAGTCCGTTCCCGATCGCATCGCCTGCGACGTCCACGAGCTCCAGCGAGCCGCCGCCAAGGTCGCCGACGATGCCGTCAGGATCATGGAAGCCGCTGATGATGCCGAGCGCGGAAAAATAGGCCTCCTCGTCGCCGGAGAGCACCCGAACCTTGTGCTCGAGGATTTCCTCGGCGCGCGCGATGAAATCCGGGCCGTTCTCCGCCTCCCGTGCGGCGGCGGTCGCAAGCGCATACATGCGGTTGGCGCGGGCCTGATGGGAAAGTGCCTTGAAACGATGAAGCGCCGTCAGCGCGCGCTCCACGCTCGCATCGTCCATGCGACCGGTCTTGGCCAGCCCCTTGCCGAGCCCGCACATGACCTTCTCGTTGAAGAGAATGGCAGGCGCCCGGATCATCCCTTCGTAAATGACGAGACGAATGGAGTTCGACCCGATATCGACGACGGATACCGGGGCGATGCCGGGCAGGCGCCCCTGCGCTTCAGATTCAACCATGCAAATCCAATATTACCGTTTGCGCTGGCTCTTCCAGCCGGCGATCGCCTTGGGCGCGCTCGACTTAAGGGCCTCCCCTCGCCCGGACAGGCTGGGGTTGGTCATGAAATAGTGCTGCGCATTGAACGGCTCGGTCCCTTGCGGCACCTGCATGCGCCGCGAAGTTCCATCCGGAAGGATCTCATAGCTCTGCTGGTTATCGATCAGATTGCCCAGCATGATCTGCGATAGAACCTGTTCATGCACAGTGCGGTTGGTCAACGGAACCAGCGTTTCGACGCGCCGGTCCAGGTTACGCGGCATCATGTCCGCCGAGCCTATATAGACGAGCGCCTTCTCCGAGGGAAGCCCGTGACCATTGCCGAAACAGAAGATGCGGGAATGCTCCAGGAAACGGCCGACGATGGACTTGACTCGGATGTTGTCCGACAGGCCGGCAACCTGCGGACGCAGGCAGCAGATGCCGCGCACAACAAGATCGACCTCGACGCCGGCCTGGCTGGCGCGATAGAGCGCGTCAATGATCTCGGGATCGACGAGCGAGTTCATCTTCATCCAGATCGCCGCCGGCGCGCCGTTGCGGGCATGCTCGATCTCGTTTTCGATGTTGCGCAGGATGCGCGGACGCAAGGTATGCGGCGAAATCGCAATCTGCATGTCGGCTTCGGGCTCGCCGTAGCCGGTGATGAAGTTGAAGATGTTCGCCATGTCGTGGGCGATCAACGGGTTGCAGGTGAAGAAGGACAGGTCGGTGTAGATCTTCGCCGTAACGGGATGGTAGTTGCCGGTGCCGAGATGGCAGTAGCTGCGCAGCCTGCCCTCCTCGCGGCGGACTACGAGCGACATCTTTGCGTGCGTCTTCAATTCGATGAAGCCGAAGACAACCTGCACGCCGGCGCGTTCCAGGTCGCGCGCCCAGCGGATGTTGGCCTCTTCGTCGAAGCGCGCCTTGAGCTCGACCAGTGCCGTCACCGACTTGCCGGCCTCGGCGGCGTCGATCAGCGCGCGTACGATCGGGCTGTCGTTGGAGGTGCGGTAGAGCGTCTGCTTTATCGCCACGACCTCAGGATCGCGCGCAGCCTGGAGAAGAAACTGAACCACCACGTCGAAGGATTCGTACGGGTGGTGGACGACCATGTCCTTTTCGCGGATGGCTGCGAAGCAGTCGCCGGCGTGCTCGCGGACGCGCTCGGGAAATCGCGCGTTGTAGGGCTCGAAGCGCAGGTCGTTGCGCGGGGCCTTGGTGATCTCCGAAAGCGTGTTGAGCGCCAGCAGACCCGGCAGGACGGCGACGCGGTTTTCAGGCACGCCGAGTTCGTTCACGACGAAATGGCGAAGCGATTCCGGCATTTCGGAATCGGTCTCGATGCGAATCACCGAACCGCGGCGCCGGCGCTTCAGCGCAGTTTCGAAGAAGCGGACGAGATCCTCGGCCTCTTCCTCCACCTCGATATCGCTGTCGCGGATGATGCGGAACGTGCCGGAGCCCTGAACCTCGTAGCCGGGGAACAGCCTGTCGATGAACAGGCTGACAGCGTCTTCCAGGGTGATGTAGCGAATGACCGCGCCGTCATCCGGCAGCCGGACGAAGCGGTCCAGTGCCGGCGGCAGACGCAGCAGCGCCGTCATCGGCTCACGATCGCGCTTGTGGATCAGCTGCAGCCCCATCGAGAAGCCGAGGTTGGGGATGAAGGGGAAAGGGTGCGCGGGATCGATGGAAAGCGGCGTCAGCACCGGGAAGATCGACTGCTCGAACTCCTGGGCGAGCCAGCTCCGGTCATCGCCCTTCAGGCCGGAGGGCCGGATAATGACGATGTCTTCCTTGGCGAGATACTGCTGCAGCACGGCGAGCGAAGCCTGCTGCTCCATCTGAAGGTTGTCGATTTCCTTCAGGATACCGTCAAGTTGCTCGGCCGAAGTCTTGCCGTCCGGGCTGCGAATGGCAATCCCCTGGCGAACCTGCCCTTCCAGACCGGCAACGCGGACCATGAAGAACTCGTCGAGGTTTGCCGCCGAGATCGACAGAAAGCGCACGCGCTCGAGCAGCGGATGGGCGGTGTTGAGGGTCTCCTCGAGAACGCGGCGATTGAACTGAAGCCAGGAAAACTCTCGGTTCACGAACCGTTCGGGGCTTTTCATCAACTCCGCGAGAGCCAGCGCATCATCCAACTGCTGCGGCTGTTCTGCGCTCTCGTTCTTCGTCGGTACTGCATCCATGTCCATAACCGCCCCGTTGTTTTTGTTCAGGCTGTTAGCGCAGTTTGACGACGGTTCTATGACAGTCAATCCCCGAGGTCGGAGCTATCTCCCTCGGCCATCTGCCCGAGCACCTCCTGGGCGAGCGCCCGCGTGATGCGGCTGCCGCGCGCCAGCGCCAACCTGTCAAGGCGATCCACGACCTTTTGCGCGGCATCGAGGGAGCGTTCCATCCGCGCGACCATGTAGGCGACGAGGCGGTCGTCCACGAAAAGCTGGCGATCGGCGAAGAGCTTCACGATCACCTGCGACAGAAGCTCGTCGTCAGGCTCGCCGATCTCCACCACCGTCGCGGCCTTGAGACGCGAACGCAGGTCCGGCAGCTCGACCGGCCAGGACATCGGCCACAGGCGCGAGGTCATCAGAAGCGTGTTGCCGTTCTGGCGGACATTGTTGATGACGTGGAAGAGCGAGCGGTCGTCGAAGCCGCAGCGGTCCGCGTCCTCGAACAATACGGGGCCTGCGGCCGCCATCTCTTCCGCACCCTCGCCTTCCCGCGGACGGATTTCGGCAGCGCCCGAGCGCTCCCGCCAGATCGAGGCGAGATGCGTCTTGCCCGAACCGATCGGCCCGGCAAGGATCACCACCGGCGACGGCCAGTTCGGCCAGGCGTCCACGACCGAGACGGCGGCGCTCAAGGGATCGGATATCAGCAGGTCGTCGCGACCTGACGAGGGAACGTGCTGGAACTCCAGCGGTAGCTGTTCTGCGGGTTTGGGCGATTTCATGCGATACTCGGCTACGGCTTGCGAACGGAAGGCGTTTCCTTCTTCCGGACGGCGGGCGGATTGGCCTGACCGTGATAGACATCGCTGTCAAGGTAGCGCTGCAGCCCAAAACGGACAAGCACGCCGACCGCTGCGGCGGCTGGAACCGCCACCAGCAGGCCGACGAAGCCGAACAGGGCGCCGAAGGCGAACAGCGCGAACATCAGCCAGACCGGATGAAGTCCGACCTGCTTGCCCACCAGCTTCGGCTGCAGGATGTTACCCTCGATGAACTGCCCCGAGAAGAAGATCGCGAGCACCGCACCGATCCACAGGTAATCCGGCCAGAACTGGACGATGGCAACGCCCACCGAGAGTACCAGCCCCACCATCGAGCCCACATAGGGGACAAAGCTGATCAGGCCGGCGAAGAGGCCGATCAAGAGGCCGAAGTTCAGTCCCACGGACGTCAGCCCGATGCCGTAGTAAAGGCCGAGAATAATGCAGATCGAACCCTGGCCGCGCACGAAGCCGGCGATGGCGGTGTTCATCTCGGTTGCGATCTGGCGGACGGTCGTCACGTGCTGGCGCGGAATCCAGCTGTCCACCTTGGTGATCATCCGATCCCAGTCGAGCAGCAGGTAGAAGGCAACGACGGGGGTCACGATGAGCAGCGAGGCAATGTCGACGAGCGCAAGTCCGGAATTCCAGATCTGCTTGAAGACCGTGCCGAGCAGCCCGGCACCTTCGGCCAGCACGCTGCCGAAACCCTGCTTGATCGTGCCCATCTGGCTGCTGATCCAGGGCGGCAGGATCTCCGGGTTGAAGCTCGTCACCAGGTTCTGCAGCTGGGTGATGTAGCCCGGCAGCTTGGCAAAGAGATCGGAGGCCTGCGTCGCCAGAAGCGGGATGATGATCATCAGCGAAAGGGCAAACAGGATGACGAAGGCGACGAGGATGAAGACCGTCGCCATGGTGCGGCTGAGGCCAAAGCGCTCCAGCCTGTCGGCGACCGGATCGAGGAAGTAGGCGAGCGCCATGCCGGCGACGAAAGGCAGCAGGATCGAGCTGAAGATCATCAAGAACAGAACGAGGCCGGCCAGCGCAATCAGCCAGAAGATGACCTGCCGTTTCAGTCCAGCACCGCTGACGTGGCCGGAAACCGGGCCAGGGGCCGTGTCGCGATGTACTGTTTCGTGATCCTTCACGACCGCCCTACCCTGACTGATACGCATCCTGATGTTGAAATAGGCCGCACCAGAGAGAATGGTCAAGGTCGCGGCGGCTAAATCGACAGCGGGCTTTGGGGGACGCCGCCTTCCGGCCGGCAAAAACGTTAAAAAAGCCGGGCGATCCGGGCATTGCGCTTGCACTTGCGGCCCCGACGTGCCAATCGGGCGCAATTGCCAGAAAGCGGAGAGCGGACGATGAGCCAGTCTGACAGAAACGGCCTGACCTACAGCGATGCGGGCGTCGATATCGACGCGGGCAACCTGCTGGTCGAGAAGATCAAGCCGGCCGTACGCTCCACCCGCCGCCCCGGCGCCGATGGCGAGATCGGCGGCTTCGGCGGCCTGTTCGACCTGAAGGCGGCAGGCTTCACCGATCCCGTCCTGGTCGCCGCCAACGACGGCGTCGGCACCAAGCTGAAGATCGCGATCGACGCCGACAGGCACGACACCGTCGGCATCGACCTCGTCGCCATGTGCGTCAACGACCTCGTGGTTCAGGGCGCAGAACCGCTGTTCTTCCTCGACTATTTCGCCACCGGCAAGCTCGATCCCGACCAGGGGGCTGCAATCGTCGGCGGCATCGCCGAGGGCTGCCGCCAGGCCGGCTGCGCGCTGATCGGCGGCGAGACGGCCGAGATGCCCGGCATGTATGCCGGCGGCGACTACGATCTCGCGGGCTTTGCGGTCGGTGCGGCCGAACGCGGCAAGCTGCTGCCGGCCGGCGATATCGCCGAGGGTGACGTGATCCTTGGGCTCGCCTCCTCGGGGGTCCACTCCAACGGCTATTCGCTGGTGCGCAAGATCGTGGCGCTGTCCGGCCTTGCCTGGGACGCCCCTGCCCCGTTCGCGGAAGGCCAGAGCCTCGCCGAAGCGCTGATGACGCCGACGAAGATCTACGTGAAGCCGCTCCTGAAGGCGATCCGCGAGACCGGCGCGATCAAGGCGCTGGCCCACATCACCGGCGGCGGCTTTCCGGAAAACATTCCGCGCGTGCTGCCCAAACACCTCGCCGCGGAGATCGACCTCGACGCCGTGAAGGCGCCGGCCGTGTTCTCCTGGCTGTCGAAGACCGGCGGCGTCGCGGCGACCGAAATGCTGCGCACCTTCAACTGCGGCGTCGGCATGATCGCCGTCGTTTCGGCGGATGACGTCGAGCGCGTCAGTGCGGTGCTTGCGGCCGAAGGCGAAACCGTCTTCACGCTCGGCCGCATGGTCGCCCGCGCCGAGGGCGAAGCCGGCACCCGCTACAAGGGCACGCTCGCCCTATGAGCGCAGGCGTCTCCCGCAAGCGCGTCGTCGCCTTCGTCTCCGGCAGCGGCTCCAACATGGTGAAGCTTGCCGACAGCTGCGCGCAGCCGGACTTCCCGGCCGAGATCGTCGCCGTCTTTTCCGACAAGGCCGACGCCGGCGGACTTGCCAAGGCCCAGGCGCGCGGCATTCCGACCTTCGCCTTCGCCCGCAAGGATTTCGCCTCGAAGGAGGCGCACGAGGAGGCGATCCTGGCCGAACTCGAGCGCCAGCGGCCGGACATCATCTGCCTCGCCGGCTACATGCGCCTGCTTTCGGGCCGCTTCATCGCCCGCTACGAGGGACGCATCCTCAACATCCACCCCTCCCTGCTGCCGCTCTTTCCGGGCCTCGACACCCATCGCCGCGCCATCGAAGCCGGCATGAAGATCGCCGGCTGCACCGTCCATTTCGTCACCGAAGGCATGGACGAGGGTCCGCAGATCGTCCAGGCGGCCGTGCCGGTGCTGGCAGGCGACACGCCGGCCGACCTCGCGGCGCGCGTGCTCACCGTCGAGCACAGGGCCTATCCGCTGGGGCTGAGGCTTGTTGCGGAAGGCAAGGTGCGGATGGAGGGGGGACGGGCTGTGGCGGTCGACGCGCCGGCAGGGGAAGCCACGGGATCGCTCATCTCCCCGAACCGGTAGAGCATACCCTGATCACCGGATCCCCGGCTGCTATTCAAAGAGCCGAGATCCGGTTGCGGCCGGCCCGTTTCGACAGATAAAGCCCCTCATCGGCACGTTTCAGTACATCGCTGGAAAACCGGTCCGGCCCACCGAACTCGCTGACACCGCCACTGATCGTCGATTCATAGCGCACGTTTTCCCTCAGGATGACGGGAACACGTGCGCGCAGCATCTCGGCAATTTCCAACGCGTCGCCGCGATGGGTGCCGGGCATCACGACCACGAATTCGTCTCCGCCAAAACGGGCAATCACATCGCTCTGGCGCAGATGCTGGCGGCACAGGCGCGCAATTTCCACGAGGGCCGCGTCACCTGCATGATGCCCCATCTCGTCATTGAGCCGTTTGAAATTGTCGAGATCGAAGACGAGGACCGAGGTCTGGGACCTTTCCCGCTCAAAGATCGCCAGTTGGTGATCCAAGGTCTCCATCAGCTTCCGTCGGTTGTACAGCCCGGTCAGGGCGTCCGTTTCGCTGAGTTGGCGCAGCTTTTTCTGAACGTCGTTCTTGTCGGTGATGTTGCTCGCCACCCAGACGACGGCAGCCTCGCCCTCCACCTGAAAACTCAACGCCTGGATGCGGCCTTCGAACCAGATGGAATGACTGGGACCGTCGCCAGCTCCCTTGACGTCGCTGCCGCTGAGTTCGTATTCCACGATATGGAGTACACCGCTTTCCAGCGCCTTTTCAATTTCGTCAGCAAACCACTGAGCCTTCTCCTCCTTCAGCACTTCAAACATGCTGCGCCCGACAAGGGCGCTACCGTCATGATAGTGCCGGAGGTCCTTCCCTCCGAATACCGCTGCATAGCGGCCACTGCGCGTGAGGATGAATGCGGGGTCCGGGAGGGAGGAAAGGATTGAAACCAATTGCTGTTGCGAAAACACGATACCACTTTCCGGCGTTACCTACCGACACGGCCCTGCCCAAAACACTTGCATGTACCCTGGCACACGCGCGTTCACTTGCAAGTCAGCCTCCCGGTTCCTCCTAATTGCCACAACGGCATTTCACTTTTCTAAACGCATAGCTCCCGGAAGCGGCAGACATTCTTGACCGACGGAGTGAGGCAGACCTGGCGGTTGGAGCGTGCCAGTGCTTTTGATGTTCAGTTCCGATACGGCTTGAACGAAGACGGCCTGTCTTTCAGTCGCGTACCAGAAACTGCGCGAACTGACCCGTCACATCAAGCTTCGGCTGCGCCCGAACGACAGGCCAAAGCGCTACTTCCGCCGCGCCAGCGCCCACTGCACCAGCATGATCGTCTTACCGTCGCAGATCTCGCCGGTCTCGATCATGCGAGCGGCCTCGTCGAGGCCGAGTTCGACGACCTCGATGTCCTCGTGCTCGTGGTCGGCGCCGCCGCCGTTGCCCTCGCGCACGGAGGCGTCGATCTCGGCTGCGAAGAAGTGGACGAGTTCGGTCACGGCACCCGGGCTCATGAAGGCGCGGAACAGCGGCCTGACCTCGCCGATCCTATAGCCGGTCTCCTCCATCACCTCGCGGCGGATGGCATCGGCCGGGTGGTCGCCGTCGAGCAGGCCGGCCGGCGTCTCCAGAAGCCAGCCGGAATGGCCGTTCTGGTAGGCGGGCATGCGGAACTGGCGCACAAGGATGATGGTGTCGCGCTTCGGGTCGTGCAGGAGGATGGTGGCGCCGTTGCCGCGGTCATAGACCTCGCGCTCGAGGCGGACGGTGTGGCCGTCCGAGCCGGTATAGTCGAAAGTGACCTTGCGCAGGTGGTACCAGTTGTCGGAGAGCGTCTCGTCGGAGACGACGTCGATCGTCGCGTCCCGGAACTTCGTCATGCAGCCTCTTTCCTGAGCCAGACGCGGTTGTCGTGCAGGGCGGCGCCACCATAGGGGGCAACCGGATCGGCACCTGTCAGCACGTTGATGCCCTCGCCGTCCAGATGGGCGTCGTTCGGCCAGATGCCCTCGCAGATCAAGATGCCCGGCTTGGTCTCGCCGGTCACCTTCGCATGCAGGCGGATCTCGCCGCGGACATTGCCGAGCCTCACGACATCACCGTCGGCGATGCCGTTGGCCCCGGCGTCGTCCGGATGGATCATCACCTCCGGCCGGCCCTCGCGTTCGCGCGACCACTTCATCTCGGTGAAGCTGGAATTGAGGTAGGTGCGCGCCGGCGGGGTCGCGAGGCGGAAGGGATGTTCGTCGTCCGCCGCCTCGATCACCTCGATATAGTCGGGGAATTCCGGCAGCGCCGCGTGCGGGCCGAGCGGGCCGATCGAGGCCGGCGGGCGGTTCGGCGCCGGCGTCGCCGTCCAGTTCGGGCGGAACCGGAAACGGCCATCCGGATGGCCGAAGCCCTTGGCGTAGTGCGCCGTGTCGAAGTCCGGCTGGCAGTCGATCCACTTGTCTTCGGCAAGGCCGTCGCAATCCATCTCGTAGTGCGGCAGCATGCGGGTGATGTGGTCGCGCTCGGAAAGCCCGAAGCCCGGCAGGTGGGAAACGCCGAGGCGCCTGGCCAGCTCGTCGATGACGAAGAGGTTGGTGCGCACGGTGGATGGCGGCTCGACGAGCTTGGGGCCGAGCAGGATGTGCTGGTGGCCGCCGCCGCGATAGAGATCGTCGTGCTCGACGAACATGGTGGCCGGCAGCACGATGTCGGCGAGCTTGGCCGTATCGGTCATGAACTGTTCGTGCACGGCGACGAAGAGGTCGTCGCGCATGAACCCCTTCCTCACCAGCCGCTGCTCGGGGGCGATGCTGGCGGGATTGGTGTTCTGGATCAGCATCGCCGTCACCGCCCCTCGATGGCGCAGCGCCACCGGATCGCCGGTGAGCACGCGGCCGATCTGCGACTGGTCGAGCTCGCGGATGTCGGGATCGAGGAGGTCGAGGCCCATCAGCTCGCGCTTGTCGAGCCGGTAGATGCCGCCGTTGTTGTGGAAGGCACCACCGCCCTCGTATTGCCAGGAACCGAGCACGGTCGCGACCGAGACGGCGGCATGCATCGACACCGATCCGTTGCGGCTGCGGGTGAAGCCATAGCCGAGGCGGAAGAAGGTGCGCTTCGTCTCGCCGACGAGGCGGGCGAAGGCCTCGATCTCATCGACCGAAAGCCCGGTGATTTCGGCTGCCCATTCCGGCCCGCGGGTGGCCAGATGCGCCTCGAGGCCGACCGGATCGTCGGCGAAACTTTTCATGTAGGCGCGGTCGGCATGGCCGTCACGGAAGGCGATGTGCATGACGGCGCAGGCGAGTGCGGCGTCGGTGCCGGGGCGCAGCTTCAACGCCATATCGGCCTGCTTCATCGTCGGGTTGTCATAGATGTCGATGACGACGAGTTTCGCGCCGCGCTCCTTGCGGGCCTTCACCGCATGGGTCATCACGTTGACCTGCGTGGCGACCGCATTCGTGCCCCAGATGACGACGCAGTCGGCCTTGGCCATTTCGCGCGGGTCGGGGCCGGTCAGGCTGCCGGTGCCCATGACGTAGCCGGTCCAGGCGGTGTTGGTGCAGATACTGTCGAAGAAGCCGGAATAGCGCTTGGCATGGCGCAGGCGGTCGATCGAATCGCGCTGAACCTGCCCCATCGTGCCGGCGTAGTAATAGGGCCAGACGGCTTCGGTACCATGCGCCTGCTCGGCCCTGACGAAGGCGTTCGCAATCTCGTCGAGCGCATCCTCCCACGAAATGTCCTGCCAGCCGCCCGCGCCCTTTTCACCCGTCCGACGCAGTGGCTTCAGCAGCCGGTCGGGATGATAGAGACGGTCGGCATAGCGGGCGACCTTGGCGCAGATCACGCCAGCCGTATAGCTGTTGTCGGCGCTGCCGCGCACCTTGCCGATTCGCCCGTCGGCGCCGATCTCGATGTCGAGCGCGCAGGCGGAGGGACAGTCATGCGGACAGACCGAGTGGCCGATCCGGGATTTGCCGATATTGGGGGTCGCAACGTTCATGGCATTTGTATATTGCAGGGCGGAAGCGCCAAGAAGGCATAAAATTCTCCCATCGCAACAATTGATGGGCGCATCACGGAAACGAAGGCTTCGGTATCGGGATGAACTACCGCCACATCTACCATGCAGGCAACTTCGCCGACGTGCTCAAGCATGCGGTTCTGGCGCGGCTCGTCACCTATATGAAGGCCAAGGACAAGGCGTTCCGGGTGCTCGACACCCATGCCGGGCTCGGCCTCTACGACCTGTCGAGCGAAGAGGCGCAGAAGACCGGCGAATGGCGCGACGGTATCGGCCGGCTGCTGGACGGCGACCTGCCGGCGGAGATCGCCGACCTGTTGGCACCCTATCTCGGCGCAGTGAAGGACCTCAACCCCGGCGGCGGCATCCGCCACTATCCAGGCTCGCCGAAGCTTGCGCGCATGCTGTTCCGCCCGCAGGACCGGCTGTCGGCGATGGAGCTGCATCCCGACGACTACGAGAGCCTGCACCGCCTGTTCGACGGCGATTTCCAGAGCCGCATCACCCATCTGGACGGCTGGCTGTCGCTCGGCGCGCACCTGCCGCCGAAGGAAAAGCGCGGCATCATCCTGGTCGACCCGCCGTTCGAGATCGAGGGCGAATACGAGCGGCTGGCAGACGGGCTCGCCAAGGCCTGGCGACGTTTTCCCGGCGGCATCTATTGCCTCTGGTACCCTTTGAAGAAGGGCGCGCCGATCGCCGAATTCCACAAGGCGCTGAAGGATCTCGGCATCCCGAAGATGCTCTGCGCCGAGCTTTCCGTGAAGAGCGACCGCGACACGACGGGGCTATCGGGCTCCGGCCTGATCGTCGTCAATCCGCCGTTCACGCTGAAGGACGAGCTCGGCCGGCTGCTGCCTTTCTTGAAGGAAAGGCTGCGGCAGGACCGCTTCGCCTCCTCGCGCTGCTTCTGGATTGCCGGCGAGAGCCAAGTCGCCTCTTGACCCGGGGCCACGCGGGGACGCAATCTTCGCTTCGGGCAAGGGCTGCAACAACGCGGATTTGCAGCATGAGACGGGACGCAAAGCTGCAGCCTCTCTCGACCCGGGAACCGCCGTCGGAGGGGACTATGACCGTCGCTAGAGCCGCAGGCATCGCCGCCTGGACCGCCGCCGCATTTTGCGCCACGCCGTCTGCTGCCGCCGACTACGAGAGCGCGCCGCATCCCCGTGCTGCCTATGTCGCGAGCGGCCCTGCCAGTGCGTGCGCTGATCCCGGCGTGCTGCGCTTCATCACCGGCCGCTTCGAATACAAGGCGGCGAACTATATCAGGCGGAACCTGTCGATCTACGAGATCGGCCAGATTCAGCTCAGCCGCTACGAGCCGTTCAACAGCTACATGTCCTCGGTCCAGCGGGAGTACTGCGTCGCCGCTGCCACGCTGACGGACGGCAGCCGCCGCCCGCTTCTCTACGTGATCGAGACCCCCTGGGGCTTTGCCGGCGTCGGGCGCAACATCGAATTCTGCATTCCGGGGCTCGACCCCTGGTATGTGTATGGTGATTCCTGTAGTTCGCTCCGCTAGAAAACCGTGACACCCAAGACCTCGCCCTTCCGGCCCCGCAGCGCCAGCCTTGCCTCGATCATTCTCGCCCTGCCGCTCGCGCTTGCCGGTTGCAGCGAGGACCAATCCCGCCCCGCCGATGCGAAGCCGCCTGCGCAGGTTGGAGGCGCGAGGCAGACCACTGGCCAGGCCGCACCGAAGTCGGCGCAGGCCGGCGGCGAACGACGCGGCGATGCGCCTGCGTCGCTGCCCGTGGGGCAAGGCTTCGATTTCTACGTGCTTTCGCTCTCCTGGTCGCCGACCTGGTGCATGGACAACGACGCATCGGGTAACGGCGAGCAATGCCGCGCGGGACGCAATGCCGGCTTCATCGTGCACGGCCTGTGGCCGCAGAACGAGCGCGGCTATCCCGAATTCTGCCCTACGCGCCAATCCGACCGAGTCCCCGCCTCGCTCGGACGCGGCTACCTCGACATCATCCCCAGCATGGGGCTGATCGGTCACCAGTGGCGCAAGCACGGCAGTTGTTCGGGCCTGTCGCAGCGCGATTATCTGGACACCACCCGTGCAGCCTTCGAGCGCCTTGTGCTACCGCAATCGCTGGAGGACGCAGCAGGAAATCGCACCGGACCGGCAGCGATCGAGGCCGCGCTGATAGAGGCCAATCCCGGCCTCACGGAAAGCGGAATCGCCGTCACCTGCGACGGCGGGCGGCTGGACGAGATCCGCATCTGCATGACGCCCGACCTGAATTTCCGCGATTGCCCGGAGGTGGATCGCGCCGCCTGCCGGGCCAGGACGATTACCCAACCGCCGATCCGCTAGCGGCACAGCCGGAGACCCATCTTGAAGATCTTCTATTCCACCACATCGCCCTACTCCACCAAGGTCCGCATGGCCGCGCACTATGCCGGCCTCGACGCCGAGCACGTCTCAACCGAAACCAACGCCGACCCGGCCGATCTGATCGCCGCCAACCCGCTAGGCAAGATCCCGACGCTCGTCACCGACGAAGGGCTGGCGATCTACGACAGCCGCGCCATCATGCATTTCATCGACCGGGAAACAGGCCGCAAGCTCTATCCGCGCGCCGCCGCCAAGCGCACGGAAGCCGATGTGCTGGAAGCGACCGCTGACGGGGTGTGCGACTGCCTGCTGGCGATCGTCTACGAACGACGCACCCGTCCGGAGGACAAGATCCACCAGCCCTGGATCGACCGCCAGTGGTCGAAGGTCGAGCGCGCGCTCGACCACCTCGAAAAGACCATGCCGCGGCTGGGCAAGAAGCCTCATGGCGGCCACTTCGCGCTTGCTGCGATGCTGCGCTACATCGAACTGCGCTTCTCCGGCCAGTGGCAGAAGGGCCGCCCGAAGCTGAAGCGGTATCTCTCACGGTTCGAAGCGGTGTTTCCGGACTTTGCCAAGTTCAAGGATTGAGGACGCTACGGCGCCATCATCACACCTGTTTGTTTTGTCTCACCGCGCATCCGCGCGGTGGCTGGATGCCGGATCAAGTCCGGCATGACGGGTGACCTGGAGGCAGCGCCTCTTGCAGTTCCAGCGTGCATCATCACGAACAGCCCATGAAGGGCTATGTCCACCTTCTCCTGCAGGCGCGCCTGAGCTTGTTGTCGACAGCTGCATTGCGTGCGGCCTCATCGCATCCGTCATGCCGGACTTGATCCGGCATCCAGCCACGGCGCGTTCACGCCGTGAGATAGTGCTCCCTCCCGGTGTGCGGAATGCCCCACCCGGGCAAAAGACAAAAGGCCGGACGCATGTGCGCCCGGCCCTCTCGTTCATTCAGCTGATCGGGAGGATCAGAACTTCACGCCCATACCGACGCGGACGCTCTGCTCGTCCTGGCCGGCCTTGACCTTGCCGGAGTCCAGATCGAAGTCCTTGCTGCCGTAGTCGGTGTAGCGGTATTCGACGCGGGCGGTAACGTTGTTGGTGACGAAGGTTTCGGCACCGACGCCAGCCGTCCAGCCGACCATCGTGTTCTTGTCGGACGAGGTGTTGTCCTCCATCTTGGCGCGCGACAGGGCCAGACCGCCGGTGCCGTACAGCAGGACCGGATTCAGATCGACGCCGACGCGTGCGCGCAGCGAACCGTTGACGCCCTGCTCGGCTTCGCGGGTCGAGTTCTTCGAATCGATGCCCGAGTAGTTCACGTCGGCTTCACCGCCGTACACCAGCTGGCCGCTCTGCATGTTGTAGCCACCGTAGACGCCGCCGCCGAAGCCGTTGGCGCCGTTGCCGCTCTGCTTCTGGAAGTTGCCGTGCTGCCAGGTGACGGTACCACCCGCGTAACCGCCGGCCCAGTTGCCGCTTGCGACCGGCTCGGAATATTCGGCAGCCGGAGCCTGGGGGATCTGGTCGACCGCGTCTGCAGCGCGTGCGGACTGGAAGGCGGCGATCGACATGGCGGAAGCCATCAGGGTGATGATCAGGGTACGCATACTAATTCTCCTTTGCATTCCCATGCCGACGGCAATGAACACGCCAATTCGGCACTACTAATATATACGGCGTTACGCGTCCGGTTGAGTTCAAATTGAATAAAGATTGAGGATTTGAAAGAGCGGAAATGTGAAATTTTCGCGGCACAATCATGATCAGATTGCGATGTTGCTTTCGGACAACAGGCATATTATTAACCATAATCCCAAATATTGAAAATATACTTCGATCTTGGCAAACAACATTGCCAATCGATCACTCCTGTTAATTATTCTGAAAACTTTATGCAGGCCCAGTTTAAGCGCTCGCGCCGATCTCTATATCTGTGGCAGGTTAAGCAAACAGAAAGCGATGCGAGCCCTTCATTGAGAATTCTTCATCGAACAGCACTGGTTACGGGCGCGGCGCAGCGGATCGGCCGCGCGATCGCCGAGGACCTGGCGGCGAACGGTTTCGCCGTCGCCATCCACGCCAATTCGTCGATCGAGACGGCGCGATCGATCGCCCGCACGATCGCTTCGAACGGCGGACGCGCAACGGCGCTCGACTGCGACCTCGCCGACGCGGACGCGACCGCGCTGCTGGTGGGTCGGGCCGTTGAGGCACTTGGTCCGCTGGGCGTCGTCGTCAACAACGCCTCGCTGTTCAAGCCCGACAGCCTGCGCCATCTGGACAGCGCGCTCTGGGATCGCCATTTCGACGTGCATGTCCGCGCGCCGTCGATTCTCGCCCGTGACTTCGACCGTCAGTTGCCGGAGGGGTCGGGCGGGCTGATCGTCAACATCATCGACCAGCGCGTATGGAACCCGACGCCGCGCTACTATTCCTACACACTGTCGAAATCGGCGCTGTGGATGGCGACGCGCACCATGGCGCAGGCCCTGGCGCCTCGCATCCGCGTCAATGCGATCGGTCCCGGACCGACGCTGCCGAACGAGCGCCAGAGCGAGGCCGATTTCAAGGCGCAGACCGAGGCGCTGCTGCTGCAATCCGGGCCTGATCTGGACGAATTCGGCCGCACGATCCGCTTTCTCGTCGACACGCCTTCGATTACCGGGCAAATGATCGCCCTTGATGGCGGCCAGCATCTTGCGTGGCAAACGCCAGACGTCGCGGAGATCACGGAATGACCACCGGCCGGCCGGTGCAGGATGGCGGCATCCTCTATGACGAAACGGAACGGGACGACGAAGAGGAACTGACGGAAGCCGCGCCCTCCCCTTCCTCCCTGCCCGACATCGAATGGTCCGAGGCGATCGAACCCTCGCATCAAGGCTTGCGCGGTGCGGAACTGATCCAGGCCTTCGTCAAGCGCTTGCCGAACAGCCCCGGCGTCTACCGCATGTTCAACGAGGCCGGCGATGTGCTCTATGTCGGCAAGGCGCGAAGCCTGAAGAAGCGGGTGAACAACTACGCGCTTGGCCGCGGCCATTCCAACCGCATCGGCCGGATGATCCGCGAGACGGCGAACATGGAGTTCGTCACGACGCGCACGGAGACCGAGGCGCTCCTGCTGGAAGCGAACCTCATCAAGAGGTTGCGCCCGCGCTTCAACGTGCAACTTCGCGACGACAAGTCGTTTCCCTATATCCTCGTGACGGCGGACAGCCGGGCGCCTGCGATCTTCAAGCATCGTGGCGCACGCAGCCGCAAGGGCGCCTACTTCGGCCCGTTCGCCTCCGCCGGCGCCGTCGGTCGGACGATCAATTCGCTGCAGCGCGCCTTCCTGCTGCGCACCTGCACGGACAGCGTCTTCGAAAGCCGGACGCGCCCCTGCCTGCTCTACCAGATCAAGCGCTGTTCGGGGCCGTGCACGCACGAGATCAGCGACGAGGGTTATGGGGAACTGGTGCAGGAGGCGAAGGATTTCCTCTCCGGCAAGAGCCAGAACGTGAAGGGCCAGATCGCAGCAGCCATGAACGAGGCGGCCGAAAACCTGGATTTCGAGCGCGCCGCCGTCTATCGCGACCGGCTGGCAGCGCTTTCCCATGTCCAGAGCCACCAGGGCATCAATCCGGCCGGGGTCGAGGAGGCGGACGTCTTCGCCATCCATCACGAGGGCGGCATTTCCTGCATCCAGGTGTTCTTCTTCCGCACCGGGCAGAACTGGGGCAACCGGGCCTATTTCCCGAAGGCCGATCCGCAGCTTGCGGGCGGTGAGGTGCTGAACGCCTTCCTCGCCCAGTTCTACGACGACAAGCCCTGTCCCCGGCAGGTTCTGCTTTCGGAGCAGATCGAGGAGCAGGAACTGCTTTCCCAGGCGCTGAGCGAGAAATCGGGATACCGGGTCGCCATCCACGTGCCGCAGCGCGGCGAGAAGAAGGACCTGGTCGACCAGGTTCTGGCGAACGCACGCGAGGCGCATGGCCGGAAGCTGGCCGAGACCGCATCCCAGTCGCGGCTTCTCGAAGGTTTCGCGCAGACCTTCAAGCTGCCCACCGTCCCGCGCCGCATCGAGATCTACGACAACTCGCACATCATGGGCGCAAATGCCGTCGGCGGCATGGTCGTCGCGGGGCCGGAAGGCTTCGTCAAGGGGCAGTACCGGAAGTTCAACATCAAGTCGACGGAAATCACCCCAGGTGACGACTTCGGCATGATGCGGGAGGTGATGACGCGCCGCTTCTCGCGGCTGATCAAGGAAGAGGGCCTGCCGGACCGGACCGTGGACGCCGGCACTGAAGCCGCCGACCTGCCCCTCCCCGCCTGGCCCGACGTAATCCTGATCGACGGCGGCCAGGGGCAGATGACGGCGGTGCGGGCCATCCTCGCCGAACTTGGCATCACCGACCATGTCGTCGCCATCGGGGTCGCCAAGGGCGCGGACCGAGAGGCAGGCCGCGAGCGGTTCTTCGCCGCCGGTACACCGGACTTCTCGCTGCCGCCGCGCGATCCGGTTCTCTACTTCATCCAGCGACTGCGCGACGAGGCGCACCGCTTCGCCATCGGTTCGCACCGGGCCCGCCGCAAGAAGGAGATGGTGAAGAACCCTCTGGACGAAATTGCCGGGATCGGGCCGACGCGCAAGCGTGCGCTGCTGCAGCATTTCGGCACCGCCAAGGCTGTGTCGCGTGCCGGCATATCCGACCTCATGGCGGTGGAAGGCATTTCCGAAAGCGTCGCGCGACTGGTCTACAATCACTTCCACGAAGACGCGCGGTAGCGCGGCAGCGCAGGTGCGGCCGGTTGTGCGGCAGCCGCTCGCCTCGCCTCGCCCCGCTTGTCACAGCAGGAAATCTGCCTTTCCGAAGGTGTGAATGCCGGAGAAAAGGATGCTGAAATCCGCCTTGCCGTCGCCATCGACGTCGCCGGAAAGCAGCGTGTCGCTGCCGCTCTTCTGATACCGCAACTCGCCCGCATGCTTGCCGAATCCGGACTTGCCGATGAACAAGAAGGCGTTGTCGGCGCTTGTCGCCACCCGCGCGTCGATGCCGCGCAGGTCGATCAGGTCGCCGTCGCTGCGGGAAAAGTCGAGCACGGTATCGCGCCCGCCGCTGGCAACGGTCGTCTCCGACACCTTGCGGAACACGAAGACGTCGCGACCCGCTCCGCCGGAAAGCCTGTCGGCGCCCGCACCACCTTCCAGCGTATCATTGCCGTTGTTGCCGTAGAGCCGGTCGCTTCCGCTGCCCCCGTCGAGCAGGTCGTTGCCGTCCATCCCTTTCACGAGGTTTGCGCCGGCACTGCCGGTGATCCGGTTCGACAAGGCGTTGCCGGTACCGGCATGGTTGCCCAGGCCCGTCAGAAGCAGTCGTTCGACATTGTCCGTGAGCGCATAGCTGCAGGCGGCCTGCACCGTATCCGTGCCCGCGCCTCTGAGCTCCACGACGATGTCGCCGGCGCTCACCACATAGAGATCGTTGCCGGCGCCACCGTAAAGGCGATCGGATCCGGCGCCGCCGTCCAGCGTGTCGTTTCCATCGCCGCCTTCAAGTCTGTCGTTGCCGCCGCCACCCAGAAGCAGGTCGTTGCCGCCAAGCCCTTTGAGCGTATTGGCCGCGGCATTGCCGGTGACGGCATTGGCGAGCGAATTGCCGGTGCCGCCGTACTTGCCCGATCCGAGCAAAACCAGTTTCTCGATGTTGGCACCGAGCGTATAGCTGCAGCTTGCCTGCACGGTGTCGGTCCCGGCATTTGCGGCCTCGACGACCATGTCCCTTGTGTCGTCCACCATATAGGTCTCGTCGCCGCTTTCGCCCTTCAGCGTATCGATACCGCTGCCCCCGTCGATCAGGTCGTTGCCCTTTCCCCCGATCAGCGTGTCGTTGCCGCCCTTGCCGTACATCAGGTCGCCGTGGATGCTGCCGGTCAGCTTGTCGTTGCCTGACGTGCCGGAAAAGAGATCGGGCGAAATACCCATCACGGTCAGGGTAATGGTGGCCGTCGACGTCCCGCCCTTGCCGTCGGAAACCGTGTAGCTGATGACGACCTTGCGGCTTTCGCCGTCACCGATGTTCTGGTTCGGCCCGACGGTCGGATTGTAGATCAGCATCTTCTTGGCATCGATCATCACCGAGCCGAAGCCGGAGACGATGCGAGCCTTGATCATCGACAGTTCGTCGCGGTCGACGTCCGCGGCGGCGTCCTTGACCTCGACCTTGTAGACGGCGTTCTCGTAGGTCGACGCGCTCAGCGCCCGCGCGTTCGGATTGTCGTTCACCGGCGCCACGTCGAGCGTCAGCTTGCGCGTGATGGGATCCGTATCGCGGCCGTCGAAATCCGTGCCGCCAGTATCGACGACGTTGAAGGTCAGGGCACCGAGCGCGATGCCGTTCAGGTTCGCCGTCGCCTTCCAGGCAAGCTTGCCGGCCTCGATATCGCTTGCCGAAATCATCTGGCCCGGCACGACCGGGCGGCCGCCGAGCGTGAGTGCTCCGTTTACCGGAACAGACGAAATATGGACGGCCTTCAGCAGGTCGCCATTGGCATCGCGGAAGCCGAAATCCTCCGCCTTGAAGACGTAGGGGCTGTCTTCCTTGACATGCAGAGTCTTGCTCTCGCCGGTCGGCGCGTCGTTTACCGCCCGATAGACCTTTTCGTAAAGATGGACGCCGTCGTCCTCGCTGGCCTGCCAGCTCAGCGCCAGCCCGCCATCGTCAAGGGCCGCAATCTTCGGGGCGCCCTGCACCAGCGCCGAAGCCTTCGCGACCGGCTCGTCGATTGACATGCGCGCAGTGCCGGTCGCGTTGAAGACGCGAAGCGAAACGGAGTAGCCGTCGTCGCCCTGTGTCGTCCAGGCGACTGCAAAGCCGCCACCGGCGAGTGCGACCACGAACGGATCGACCTGAACCCCGGCAGTCCCGACATTCACCGGAATATCGCCCGCCATCCTGGTCTTGCCGTCGGCATTGTAGACCTGCATAGCAAGGCCTGCGCCGTCTTGGGCGGTTTCGCCGCTCCACAGCACGACGAAGCCGCCGTCCTTCAAGGCGGCGACGAGCGGGCTTAGCTGGTCGCCGCCGCTATGTTCGTTCACCGAGAAGTCGGTACTGGCGCTCGCGGTGCCGTCGGGATCATAGACCTGCAGGGAAATGCCGGCCGAATCGCCGTTGCGTTGGCCATCCCAGGCGACGACGAAACCGCCGTCCGCCAGCGCGGTGACGACGGGCCGGGCCTGCGAAGCGCCATCGCCCGCAAAGATCGGCACGATCGCATCCTTCTTCACGGACCCGGACGAGTCGAAAATCCGCATCCGCACCCGCGGGACGCCGCCGTCTTCGGAGGCTGCGCCGTCGTGAACGACGACGAAGCCGCCGCCGGCAAGCGCCGCCATCGAAAAAGTCCCGACCGAGGCGACGTCGAGCCGGACGTCCTGGTCGCCGGATCTCGCCTTGCCTTCCTTGTCGAAAACGCGCAACGACAAGCCGGAGGGCATATCGCTGCTTGCGGACGTCTGCCAGGCGACGACGAGGCCGCCATCGGCAAGCGATGTCATTTGCGGCGCCGACTGGATGCCGTCCGTGTCCACGTTGACGAGCGTATCGGTCGCAGACTGCGGGGTGCCGTTGGCATCGAAGATCCGAAAGGCGATGCCCGCCTCATCCCCCGCCGTCTGCCCGGCCCAGACGACCGCGAAACCGCCGCCTGCCAGCGACGTCAGCCGCGGCATTGCCTGTTGCCCGGCAAGATCGCCGTTTGCGGGAACATCGACCAGGGACCGGAGGCTGCCGTCGGCGTTGAAGACGCGCAAGGTGACGTCGGCGGTGCCGCTGATCGCCGTGCCGCTCCAGGCAAGGACGAAACCACCATCCGCCAAAGTGACGATATCGCTCTGGTACGGCACCTGCGCGAGGAAGCCGTTCACCGACAACAATTCTCCACCGATGATCCCCATCGAGGACCCGCCCTTCCAAAGCCTGAATTGAATTTCACCGCGCGGAACAGCCACGAACCACAACCCACGGTCAATGGTACCGACGTTCGCACTACGCAAAACCTGTTCTAAAACGAACAAACTTCGCAATCTATTCGCGCAATCTGAAACTTTTTCTTCATCGCGCGACGCTTGCGAAACACCATGCGGCATCCGGTGCGCAACGGCCGACAAATCAGCGATTAAACCGGATCATCCGAATAATGCCTTGATCGCGATGAAAAGCTGTCGCCAACTGTTGACGGAAATGTCACAAACGCCACAACTAACGGCAAACACATTCGAGACTGCAAATCCATGGCTTCTCCCGCTTACAGCATCCCCAATCTCCTCACCTACGCCCGCATGCTCGCGGTTCCATTGATCGTGCTCTGCTTCTTCGTCGAGGGGCGGCTGCAGTCCTCGGACTTCGCCCGCTGGTCGGCATTAGGTCTGTTCGTGGCGGCGTCGATCACGGACTTCTTCGACGGCTACCTGGCGCGGATCTGGAAGCAGACGTCCAACATCGGGCGGATGCTCGACCCGATCGCCGACAAGCTGCTTGTCGCGTCCGTCCTGCTCTTGATGGCTGCCGACGGCACGATCGCCGGCTGGACGATCTGGGCGGCCATCATCATCCTCTGCCGCGAGATCCTCGTCTCGGGCCTGCGCGAATA
Source organism: Rhizobium subbaraonis (assembly GCF_900220975.1). GTDB lineage: Bacteria > Pseudomonadota > Alphaproteobacteria > Rhizobiales > Rhizobiaceae > Mycoplana > Mycoplana subbaraonis. The sequence continues at coordinate 170,625 of NZ_OBQD01000006.1, forward strand.
TCTGGCGGAGCTGAAGGTCAGCGTTCCGGTGACGCGCATCGCCAAGTGGAAGACGACGATCCAGATGTTTGCGATCGGCTTCCTGCTTGCCGGCCCGGCCGGCGACAAGGTGCTGCCCTATACGACCGAATTCGGCATCGCGTTGCTGTGGATCGCGGCCGCCATTACCATGTACACCGGCTACGACTATTTCCGCGCCGGCCTGAAGCATATCGTGGACGAACGATGACCAAGCTCGTCTATTTCGCCTGGGTGCGCGAACGGATCGGCCGCGGCGAGGAGGAACTCGACCTCCCCGGCCACGTGAAGACGGCCGGCGACCTCCTGCGCCATCTCAAGACGCTGGGCGAGGAATACGAAATGGCCCTGGAACACGAAAACGTCATCCGCGTTGCGGTCAACCACGAGCATGTCGAACATGGCGAGACGATCGAAGGCGCGCGCGAAATCGCCCTGTTCCCGCCGATGACCGGAGGCTGACCATGCCCGCCACGTCCGCTGTCCCCGTGGTCGTGCGTATCCAGCGCGAGGATTTCGACACGGCGGGGGAGACGGCCAGCCTCTGCGCACAACGCGGACGGATCGGGGCGGTCGTGACCTTCACCGGTCTTTGTCGCGACGAGGACGGCACGCTTGCTGCCCTTGAGCTGGAACACTATCCCGGCATGGCGGAGGCCGAGATCCGCCGCATTTGCGAAGAGGCGGTGGAACGTTTCTCGCTCGAAGGCATCGCCGCCATCCACCGCTTCGGCCGCATGGCACCGGGCGAAAACATCGTGCTCGTCATCGCTGCCGCGCCGCATCGCCAGGCCGCCTTCGACGGCGCGTCCTTCGTCATCGATTACCTCAAGACATCCGCGCCCTTCTGGAAGAAGGAGCATCGCGCCGATGGCAGCGCCGGCGGTTGGGTCGAGGCGAAGGACGACGACGACCGAGCCCGGGACAAGTGGCGGAAATAGCCTCCTCCGGTCGACCGGCGAGCCCGGTGCAAGCAGTTGTTCAGGGAATGGCCCGTTCGCGCCGGAAGACGACGAGAAGAAGAACCAGTGCCGAATAGATGACGAGGTCGCGCCAGAGAAAGGCGCCATAAGCGTTCCAGATCGTCTCGGCCAGGCCGAGTGCGACGCCGCCGAGCGCCGAGAGCACCGGCGTGGAATAGCCGCCGATCGCGGCGATGAAGAGCACTTTCACCCCGAAATTCAGGCCGGCGCCGAAATCCATGTTGCCGTAGTAGGCGGCGGCAAGAATTCCGGCCGCGCAGGCGATCAGCGCGGCGAGCGCGAAGGCGGACAGGAAGACGCGGGCTGCGTTTATGCCGCAGAGTTCCGCCGCCTGCCGGTCGTCGCAGACCGCGCGCCAGCGTCGCCCCCAGGCGGAGCGGGAGAGAAAGAGATGCCCGGTCAGCACGATCGCCGCCATCAGCGCGGCGTTGACAAGCTGCAGCACAGTCAGCGTCACCGGAAAGGTGGGGTCGCCCCACAGTTCGATCGGCCGGCTCCACAGCGGCGGCAGCCAGAGGCTGCGGGTATCGGAGGCGAGCCTGGCCACCTCCATCAGCACCAGCACGACACCAAGCGCAGCGACGACGACCGTGTTGTCAGAAGAAAATGCCAGCGGCCGCATCACGTGGCGGCCGACGACCATGCCCGCTCCCATGCCATAGACGACTGCCATCAGGGCGCCGAAAGCGACTGCCGCGGGCAGCACCAGCCACAGCCGGTTCCAGCCGACATCGGCAAACAGGATGAACATCTGGCCGGCAAAGGCAAAGATGGCGCCGTAGCTGACATCGGCCCGCCGCGTCACCGAAAACGCGATCGCATAACCGAAGGCGAGCACGGCATAGAGCGCGGAAACCGGCACCGCGTTGGCAATCTGCTGCAGGAAATAGGCCATGAAAATTTCCCGGATGACAGGAACACTATAACTGGTAAAGTTACTTTTACCAGTTAGGATAATCCGCATGAGCTTCACCTGGACCCCGCATCGTTTCGCCGGCGGCGCGTTGGCGCTGGACGTCGCCAATTCGGTGGTGATGCGAAGCGATCCGCAGCGCCGTGTCGACCGCTACGCCGATGCGTCTGCGCTGGAGGAATTCGCACATGCGGCCAATGCGCATTGTGCCGAACGGGACCTGGCGGGCGGCCTCGTTTCGGTAGTCCCGGAGCGGCGTTCGGCATTCATCGCCCTGCGCGAGGCGATCGACGGTCACTTTCGCGCGACCGCCGCCGGCGTGGGCACGCCCGAGCGCATGGCAATTCTGCTTGAGGCGATTGCCGGGACGCTTCGCGGCGCCGGGCATGATCCCGCATCCCTGGAGACGGCAACGGCGCAATCGGCGCTCAGGCTTTCGGCCAGCGCCGAGCCGGACCGGCTGAAGATCTGCCCCAATTGCGGCTGGCTGTTCATCGACCGCAGCCGCAATCGCTCGCGGGCCTGGTGCGACATGGCGGTCTGCGGCAACCGTGCCAAGGCAAGCCGGCACTACTACCGCCGCAGGGAGGAGAGCCGCGCATGATCGCCCTGCCCCGCCGCACCCTGCTCGCCAGCGCCCTGCTCCTCCTCGCCGCCTGCCAGCGTGAAACCGGACCGGATCCGCTGCATCTGACCGGCAAGATGTTCATCTTCAACTACCGGCTCGCCTACGCCACCTACATGATCACGCTGAACCGGACGGAGCCGTTGCCGGAGGGCGCGAAGGTGATCGCGGAGTTCGAAAATCCGGCCGGCGGATCGCCGCTGACGTTGACGCGGCAGCTGTTTCCCAAGCTCGAGAAGATCGTCCTGGAAAGCCCCGAGATCACATGCGTGAAAAAGGACAGGCCCTACCGCGTCGCGATCCGCGTGCTTGGACCCGACGGCAATCAGCTGCAGGAGATCGAAACGACCGTGATCTCCGATCTGGACCAGAGCGTTCTTCCCGCCGAGGCGCTCGTCGTCGGCCCGGCCTATGAGAAGAACCCGCGCATGTTCAGGGGCGGCAAGGCGCCTGAGCACTTCGCGCAGGCACAGTGTCCAGTCTGAACTCCCTCAGGCCTGCCGTTCGAGCGCTGCACGGAACGCGCTTGCCGCCCCGTGGAGCATGTCCGGCGGGAAGCCGGAAAAGCCTATCACGAGCCCCCGGCGAGGCGATTGCGACACCGCCATGGATGACAGCGCACGGACCCCGAGCCCCGCGGAGCGGGCAAGGATCACGAGATTGCTGTCATCCGTCGCAAGGGTCGATTCGGCCAGCAGGTGAAGGCCCTGCTCCGGAACGGTGACGGACAGCCCACGGGCGCCGTCGAGCCCGCCGACAAGGGCGTCGCGTGCCGCAATCAGCCGCCCTCTGGCGCGGCGGAGATGCGCAGCGAGATGCCCCTCGCGGATGAAATCCGTCAGTGGTGCCTCGACCAGCGTGGAGGGAAAGCGATCGGAAAGGTTGCGCAGGGCGACGAATTTCTCCCTCACGACTTCCGGCAGTACTGCATAGCCGATGCGAAGACCGGGTAGCAGCACCTTTGAGAACGTGCCGAGATAGACGACGCGGCCGGCGGCATCCAGCCCCTGCATGGCCGTCAGCGGCGGCCCGGCGTAGCGGAACTCGCTGTCGTAGTCGTCTTCGACAATCCACGCATCGTTGCGCTGCGCCCAGTCGAGCAGCGCCAGCCGGCGCCGCATGGTCATCGCCACGCCGAGCGGGAACTGGTGCGACGGCGTCACATACACCGCGCGCGCAGCCGGCAGCAGCGCCTCGCCCTGCTCGGGATCCAGTCCTTCGGAATCCACCGGCACGCCCTGCAGCCGGATGCCGTTTCCCTCGAAGGCGGCGCGGGCGCTCGTATAGCAGGGATCCTCGATCCAGGCGCCGTCGCCGGGCTTCAGCATCGCGCGGATGAAGAGGTCCAGACCCTGCTGGGTGCCCGTGGTGACGACGATCTGCTCGGCGTCGCAGCGCACGCCGCGCGCGCTGCGCAGATAGGCGGCGATCGCCTGGCGCAGCGCCGCACCGCCGCGCGGATCACCATAGTGGAAATGTTCGGGCGCGGGTCGCGCGAGATGGCGCGACAACAGCGTTCGGAAGATCTTCAGCGACCGGTCGTCGGCTGTGGCGACGCCAAGGGTACCCGGCAGCGGCATCGCGGGCTTCGGCAGCGGGCGTTCGGCCGATGGCACGTCCGCCGCAAGCTGGGGGACGGCGCCGCTGACATAGGTGCCGGCACCGACGCGCGCCACCGCGAAGCCATCGGCAATCAGCCGCTCGAAGGCTGCGACCACCGAGACGCGCGACATGCGCAACCGTGCCGCCAGATCGCGTGTCGGTGGCAGCTTGGACCCCGGCGGCACTGCCCCCGTCTCGATCAGCCTGCGCACCGCCTCGTAGAGCGCCCGCGTGCGGGGGCCGACACCGGGAAGAACGGGAACGAGCGCGGACCAGTCCGGTAGATTGGCCGGACGATTGGTCTGAATATTTGTCGATCGATTGGAGCTATTTCGAACCAATGGCATGCGGCATCTAGACCGCAGTCCAGAAGAAAGGCAAGACCACCATGTCCTCCATGCACGCCCTCGCACCGTCGGCCGAGTATCCGATCACCGACCGCAACCGGCTCAAGCGCCGGCACGACCGGGGAAGCTACGACCGCTGTTCGGTCCATGCGATCCTCGATGCGGCCATGCTCTGTCACGTCGCCTACGTCATCGACGGCCAGCCCTTCTGCACGCCGACCCTGTTCTGGCGCGAGGGCGACATGCTCTACTGGCACGGCTCATCGGCCAGCCGCATGCTGCGGCACCTGAAGGCGGGCACGCCGGCATGCCTGACCGTTTCACATCTCGACGGCCTTGTCCTGGCCCGCTCCGCCTTCAATCATTCGGCGAACTATCGCTCCGCCATGTGCTTCGGTACCGCGCGGATCGTCGATGACCCGGAGGAGAAGGCGGCGGCCATGCGCGCGGTCGTCGACCGCTTCTATCCCGGGCGCTCCGACGCACTTCGGCCGTTGACGGGCCAGGAGGCCAAGGCGACGACGTTCATCGGGATGGAGATCGAGCAGGCTTCGGCAAAAGTGCGGGCCAAGGGCGTTGCCGACGACGAGGAGGATTACGCGCTGCCGATCTGGGCAGGCGTGGTGCCGGTGCGGACCGTGCTCGGTGAAGTCGAGCCCTGTCCGCGGCTGATCGACGGCGTCGCACCGCCGCCCGAACTCGGCCTCTACCGCGCCGGCAGGTCGCTGGACGAAGGCCTGACCGAGGCGCAACACGCCTATGAGGAAGGCTGAAACGAGAGCCCCCAAATGCAAAACGCCCGGGGCACAGGCCCCGGGCGCTTTTCGTTTCACGATTGCATCTCTGCCGGCTCAGCCAATCCTATCAAGGACTTGCGAGCAGCATCTGCGACATCGATTCAGCCGACGATTTCGGTGTCGGAGAACCAGTACTTGATTTCCTGGGCGGCGGTTTCCGGGGCGTCGGAGCCGTGAACGGAGTTCTCGCCGATCGAGAGTGCGTGGGTCTTGCGGATCGTGCCTTCGTCGGCGTTGGCCGGGTTGGTCGCACCCATGATTTCGCGGTTCTTCAGGATGGCGTTTTCGCCTTCCAGAACCTGGACCACCGTCGGGCCGGAGGTCATGCCTTCGACGAGTTCACCGAAGAACGGGCGATCCTTGTGGACGGCGTAGAAGCCTTCGGCTTCGCGGCGGCTCATCCAGACGCGCTTGGAGGCGACGACGCGCAGGCCGGCATCCTCGAGCATCTTGGTGATAGCGCCCGTAAGGTTGCGCTTCGTCGCGTCCGGCTTGATCATCGAAAAGGTGCGTTCAATCGCCATAGTCTCATTTCCCTTGGTGACGGTGAAAGTGGCGGTTCATTACCCGCCAATTCGGCGCAAAACAAGGGGGCGTGGTCTCCATGGAGTTTCCGGATCGCCGCAAACGTCACGCCGCGCGAACGCTGCGACCCACGCCACCATGGAGATCCAGGCAACGCTCGAACCATAGCGAGACCGGATCGTCGGCTGCGAGCACGTCGGCGCGCGAGGTGATGCGCAGCCACTGGAGCGCGCCGAAGACAATGTAATCAGCAAAGAGCGGTGCGTCGCCGCCGATGAAGGGCTGCACCTTCAGCATATGCCGAAGGGGCTCGAGCTTGCCTGCGAAAGTCCTGATTTCGTCGGCGCGTGCCGCGGCGACCGTCTCCAGCGGCATGCCGAACCGCGCTTCCCGGCTTTCGCGGAAGTATCGCCTGTCTTCAGCGTCCAGCATGTCGTGGATGTCCAGCAGCGCGATACGGGTAACCGCCGGGTGCAAGGTGGTTTGCGACCACGCCTCGACAAATCGCGCAAGGGCGCGTCCCGCCTCTCCCTTGAACAGGGATGGCCGATCCGGATAGGCTTCGTCCAGGTGAAGGGCGATGGCAAAACTGTCTATCACCAGGCGCTCGCCGTCGCGCAGCACCGGCACCGTCTTGGTGGCACCGCCCTCAAGCTTCGGGATTTGCGTGAAGCCTACCGCTTCGACCTCGTACGGCAGACCCTTGTGGGCCAGCGCCAGCTTGACCTTCCAGACATGCGGCGAAAACGGGCGGTTGCGGTCGGTGCCGGTGAGGGCATAAAGCTTGATGTTCATGATTGCGTCCCGGAGTTGCCGCGTATCAATACCGGGGCGGCGGTTGAACTCAAATCAAAAAAAATCATTGGTGTCATCAGCAGCAGCGGCCGAAACGAGTGCTAGAGTCAGATTCGACTTGGACGGAATCTGGAAAAAACAATGCTCGAGCACTTCAAAACTTTCGCCGCATACAATGCATGGGCCAACCGGGCGATCTATGCGGAGGCCGCGGCGCTTTCTCCCTCCGCTTTCCGTGAGAACAGGGGCGCCTTCTTCGGCTCGATGCACGGAACGCTTAATCATATCCTGGCGGCAGACCAGATATGGATGCGCCGCTTCACCGGCACCGGCGACGCCCCGGGCCGTCTCGACGCCATCCTGCACGACGACGTCGAAAGCCTGCGGCAGGCGCGCATTGCCGAGGACCAGCGCATCATCGACTGGATCGCCTCCCTCGACGAGGAGAGCCTCGCCCGCGACATCACCTACAGTCCGCTCACGAACCCCGTTCCGGTCACTCACCGGCTCAGCCTGGGGCTCACCCATTTCTTCAACCACCAGACCCACCATCGCGGGCAATGTCACACCATCCTTACCTCGATGGGCCGTCCGAGCATCGTGCTCGACCTGATCTATTTCGCCCGCCAGGACAGCGGATTGGTGAAGAGCTGACCGGCGCCCCTCAATTCCCGCGCAACCCTTCCCCGAAATAGTGCTGAAACACTTCGGGCCTATGCCTGATGCGAAACGCAGTGCGGCGCCCTGTTCCTGTTACCAAAGTGACAGGTGGACCTGTCGGCCGATGCAATAGTCCGACCACCGGGGACGACCTGAAAGGCGAATGCCTGGACACCGACAACCTGCCCCGGCGGAGTGAGGGAAGACATGGCAAGAACGAGCGAGGAATGGAGCGCGCTTCTGGGGAGCGCGCTGTCGAAGATGGCCCTGGTACGCGGGACGGACAGTCCCGACGCCTATCTGCCCGACGACTGCTATCCGGTGATCGAGAAGGTCTTCGAGGTCGCGATGCAGGAGGCGCGCGCCGAGGGGTATGCGTCAGCCACGCGCGACATGCAGAAGGCAGCGGCCCAGCGCAGCAAGTCGTCCGAGGGCGGCATCTTGCGCCAGGTGATCCGCTCCGTCCCGATGGTCCGCCTGTTCGCCTGAAGGGATCGCCGCAAACATTGGCGGGCGCTGTCGCGCGGCTGGCGAAACCGATTCCGGAAACATCACTAAGCAACGGCTTCTTAAGGCTTATCAGCTAAAGATTGTAAATGCCGGCTCCGATCTGGGCCGGCGCTTCCGCGCGTTTTTACAGGCTGGTGAACCATGACCGCAAAGGCGAATGCACCGGATTGCCTCGCACGATCGGCCGCCGTCCTGGCGAAGATCGCGCAACTGATGACGAAGCTGGAAATCCCGGCCATTCCACGCAACTATGCCTTGCTCCACGAGGCCTTGACGGGAAGCAACACCGCGCTGGGCCGCGAGATCACCGCGCTCGGCAAGGCGCCGGCGCAGGACGCGCTCGATGCGATCGGCGTGCGGAACGGCCTGCCGGAGCACAATTCGCTCGTGCTCGGACACAGCGCGACAGACCTGATGCGCACGATCGCGGCGCTCGCTGCAGAAGCAGAAGGCGAGCGTCAGAAGCGCGTCAACGCGCTCACGCAGATCAATCAGATGATCGGCCGGTTGAAGGCTGATCCGGTGATGGCGATGTCGGATTTCGCAAGCCAGGCAGGCCTTCTGCTGTCGGCCGTGGAGAGCATGGTCGGCAGCGAGACCGCGCACTGCCAGCGCCTAGACACGCTCGTCGCACGGCTCGAGAACGTAGCTGCCGGTGCCGCCGCGGCCGAGACCGCGCTCCTGCACGACCCGATCACCGGGCTGGCCAACCGGGCCGCCCTGATGAACCGGCTCGCCGCCGCCTACGACGCCGAGGAGAACGCCGGCGGTGCGCTGCTGCTGATGCGCGTGGACCGGCTGAAAAGCCTGTCTGACAGCCATTCCGCCGGCGCCAGCGAGGATGCGCTGAAGCAGATCGCCACCATCTTCCGCAAGTCGATCAAGAAGCTCGACTACGTCGCCCGCGTGGGCGGCGACGGCTTTGCCTTCCTGTTCGACAAGGTCGATCGCGACAGCGTCGTGTCCATCGCCGAACGAATCCGCCAGCGCCTCGAACTGGAAGTCTTCCGCATCTCAGGGCGCGACTACCTGCCGGGCACGCTTTCGCTCACCGTTGGCGCCGCGCTGACAGAGGACGCCCAAAATTCCGGCGAACTCTACCGTCTCGCCATGCTGGCGCTGGAGGCCGCGAACGACAGCGGTACGTGCGTCTATTCGGTGGAACTGACCGAGCGAGCCGGCCGCGCCTACCGTCGCGACGTCGCCTGAAGCGGCGATCCTAGGTCGCACCGCCTGCCCGATGCCTGCGAGTGCCGGCATCGCGGGGCGCACCTCTTGCACTGCGGCGGGGTCGCACCCTATAGACGCCAGTCATGATCACGATTTCCGGCCTCTCTGCCCGCATCGCCGGGCGCCTGCTTCTCGACAACGCCTCCGTTTCGCTGCCTTCTGGCACCAAGGCGGGGCTCGTCGGCCGCAACGGCGCCGGCAAATCCACCCTCTTCCGCATCATCACCGGCGACTTTTCCTCCGAAGCCGGTTCGGTCTCGCTGCCGAAGAATGCGCGCATCGGACAGGTGGCGCAGGAAGCGCCGGGCACGGACGAGCCGCTGATCGACATCGTCCTTGCCGCCGACAAGGAGCGCGCAGCTCTGCTGAAGGAAGCGGAGACTGCGACCGATCCCCACAGGATCGCCGAGATCCAGACGCGGCTTTCCGACATCGGCGCCCATTCCGCCCAGGCGCGGGCCGCGAGCATTCTCGCCGGCCTCGGCTTCGACCACGAGGCCCAGCAGCGCCCGGCAAAGAGTTTTTCCGGCGGCTGGCGGATGCGCGTGGCGCTCGCAGCCGTTCTCTTCTCCGAACCGGACCTGCTGCTCCTCGACGAGCCGACCAACTATCTCGACCTCGAGGGCACGCTGTGGCTGGAGGACTACGTGCGGCGCTACCCGCACACGGTCCTGATCATCAGCCACGACCGCGACCTGCTCAACACGGCCGTCAACGCGATCGTCCATCTCGACCAGAAGAAGCTGACCTTCTACCGCGGCGGCTACGACCAGTTCGAGCGGCAGAAGGCGGAAGCCGACGAATTGCAGATGAAGGCCAAGGCGAAGAACGAGGCCGCGCGAAAACACCTGCAGAGCTTCATCGACCGCTTCAAGGCCAAGGCGACCAAGGCCCGGCAGGCGCAGAGCCGCGTCAAGGCGCTGGAACGCATGGGGACGGTGGCGGCCGTGATCGAGGACCACGTGCAAGGCTTCACCTTTCCCGAGCCCGATAAGCAGCCCGCCTCCCCGATCATCGCCGTCAACGGCGGCGCCGTCGGCTATGAGCCGGGCAAGCCGATCCTGAAACGGATGAACCTGCGCATCGACAACGACGATCGCATCGCCCTGCTCGGCTCGAACGGCAACGGCAAATCGACTTTCGCCAAGTTCATCTCCGGCAAGCTTGCAGCCGACAGCGGCGAGGTGAAGACCGCGCCGGGGCTGAAGGTCGGCTTCTTCGCCCAGCACCAGTTGGACGACCTCGTGCCGACCCAGAGCGCCGTCGAGCACGTGCGCCGGCTGATGGCGGATGCGCCGGAGGCCAAGGTGCGGGCGCGCGTCGCCCAGATGGGGCTTGCGACCGAGAAGATGGACACGCCCGCCAAGGACCTGTCCGGCGGCGAGAAGGCGCGGCTTTTGATGGGGCTTGCCGCCTTCGACGCGCCGAACCTCCTGATCCTCGACGAGCCGACCAACCACCTCGATATCGACAGCCGCCGGGCGCTGATCGAGGCGCTCAACGACTATCCCGGCGCCGTCATCCTGATCTCGCACGATCGCCACCTGATCGAGGCGACCGTCGACCGGCTGTGGCTGGTCAAGGATGGCACGGTGACAAGCTTCGAAGGCGACCTGGAGGAATACCGAACCCTGATCGTCGGCGGCGCGAAGCCGAAGGAAGACAAGTCGCGCCCCGTTCCCGGCGACGAGGGCCTCTCCAAGGCCGACCAGCGCAAGGCCAATGCCGACCGCCGCGCCTCTCTGGCGCCTCTGCGGAAGAAGATCAACGAAATCGAATCGTTGACGGGAAAGCTTGAGAAACAGATTCAGGCGCTCGACACCGAGCTGGCCGACCCCCAGCTTTACGAGAAGAACCCGGCCAAGGCTGCGCAGAAGGCGAAGGAGCGTTCGGATGCGGCCGCAAGGCTTGCCGCGGCCGAGGAGCAATGGCTGGAGCTGTCTTCGGAGTACGAAGAGGCGATGGCAGGCTAGTACCCCATCTTTCGGCCTTGAAGGCCACGGCCCTGGCAATTGCGGCAGGGCCGATGACGCGGCTGCCGCAAAACCAAGGAAGGCTCTCCCACCCTCCCCGCACAGGGAGGGCTCAATCTGGATATCCAAGATGGCGAGCGGGGACGGTGGTCTTCCTCTTTGCCTGTAGACAGGTGGCCGACCGACCAGAAGGTGAGCTGCCGGACGAGACCGTCCGGTGCCAAGCATGGCGATCGATTTTGCCCGGCATGACGGGAAACGCCTAAAAAACATGCAGATAGCGGCTGCAAAGGATCTTAGACCAAAGTCGCATTCACGCTCACCCGGGGATTGGACCGGCGCGCTTGAATAGGCCTTCCCGACATGGTTAGGTTTGCAACGATAACCAAGGGGCTGGGAGGCCCCGCCATTGGGAGGGAAATAATGGATCGTCGTTCGTTCTTCAAGAAAGCCGGTGCTGCCGGCGTGGGCGCTGCTGCCGCCACAGCACTCGCCGCACCGGCGCTTGCGCAGACCAATCCGAAAATCAACTGGCGCCTCGCCTCGTCGTTCCCCAAGTCGCTCGATACGATCTACGGCGGCGCGGAAACGCTGTCGAAGTATCTGTCCGAGGCCACCGACGGCAATTTCCAGATCCAGGTCTTTGCTGCCGGTGAAATCGTGCCCGGCCTGCAGGCTGCCGACGCAGCCGCCGCCGGCACCGTCGAGGCCTGCCATACGGTATCCTATTACTACTGGGGCAAGGACCCGGTCTGGGCGCTGGGGGCTGCCGTGCCGTTCGCGCTCAACGCCCGCGGTATGAACGCCTGGCAGTATCACGGCGGCGGCATCGACCTCTTCAACGAGTTCATGGCCACGCAGAGCCTGGTCGCGCTGCCCTGCGGCAACACGGGCGTGCAGATGGGCGGCTGGTTCCGCAAGGAAATCAAGACGGTCGCCGACCTGCAGGGCCTGAAGATGCGCATTGGCGGCTTCGCGGGCAAGATCGTCGAACGCCTCGGCGTCGTGCCGCAGCAGATCGCCGGCGGCGACATCTACCCCGCGCTCGAAAAGGGCACGATCGACGCTGCCGAATGGACCACGCCTTACGACGACGAGAAGCTCGGCTTCTACAAGGTCGCGCCCTACTATTACTATCCGGGCTTCTGGGAAGGCGGCCCCACCGTGCATGCGATGTTCAACAAGGCTGCCTACGAAGGGCTGCCGAAGAACTACCAGTCGCTGCTGCGCACCGCCTGCCAGGCGGCTGACGCCAACATGCTGCAGAAGTACGACTGGCTGAACCCGCCGGCGATCAAGCGCCTCGTCGCCGCCGGCGCGAAGCTCGCCCCGTTCTCGGCGGAAATCCTTTCGGCCTGCTTCGACAAGTCGAACGAGGTCTATGCCGAGATCGAGGCCACCAACCCGACCTTCAAGACGATCTGGGATTCGATCAAGGCGTTCCGCGGCGAGTACTACCTCAACGCCCAGATCGCCGAATACAACTACGACACCTTCATGATGATCCAGCAGCGGGGCGGCAAGCTCTAAGGCCGGACATTGATCGTCTTGCGATGCGACCCGGGGCAGTGCCCCGGGTTTTTCTTTGCACGCTGGGCAGTCTTGCCCTTCAGGCCCTCACGCGGCGACAAGCTGCCGTCGCGGAGAGCGGCCGGCTCATCGACAAGGCCTGCCAAACGCAAACGGGCCGGCTTTCGCCGGCCCGCGGATCCGCAGCCCCTGTAATCAGTTGAAGGACGGGGGCTGGCTCAAGTCGTTTGCAGGAGCCGCCGGCGCCGGCTGTCCGCCAGCGCCCCCATTGGTGCCGCCATTCTGGCCGCCGTCGGGTGCGGCCGGCGGTTGTTCGAGCGGATTGCCGCCCGGCAGTTGCAGCCCGCCCGGCAGGCCGAGGCCGCCGCCATTGTCGGGCAGACCGAGCCCCTGCCCACCGAAGCCCGGCACATCGATCGTAATCGTCGAGGGATCGACTGTGGACGCATCGCCCTTGTAGTGCATGACCATCTGCGGGAGCATGATCGTCAGCGCGACCATCACGAGTTGGATGCAGACGAACGGCACGGCACCCCAATAGATCTGCCCGGTCGTCACCGGCGCGATCTTCTTGCCGGTGATCTTGTCGATATACGGCACCTTGGCCGCCACCGAGCGCAGGAAGAACAGGGCAAAGCCGAACGGCGGATGCATGAAGCTCGTCTGCATGTTGATGCCCAGCAGCACGCCGAACCAGATCAGGTCGATCCCCAGCTTGTCGGCCGCCGGTGCCAGAAGCGGCACGATGATGAAGGCGAGTTCGAAGAAATCGAGGAAGAACGCCAGGAAGAACACCAGGATGTTCACGGCGATCAGGAAGCCGGTTTCCCCGCCCGGCAGAGAGACGAGCAGGTGCTCGACCCAGAGATGGCCGTTGACGCCGTAGAAGGTGAGCGAAAAGACGCGCGCGCCGATCAGGATGAACAGCACGAAGGACGACAGCCGCGTGGTGGCGGCCAGCGCCTGGCGGATCACGTCGAGGTTCAGCCGCCCTTTCGCCGCCGCCAGGATCAGGGCGCCGACGGCACCCATCGCACCGCCTTCGGTCGGCGTCGCGATGCCGAGGAAAATGGTGCCGAGCACGAGGAAGATCAGCGCCAGCGGCGGGATCAGCACGATGATGACCTGCTGTGCCAGTCGCGACATCGCGTTGACCTTCAGGCCCTTGTCGAGCAGCGCGACGATGTAGATGAACAGCACGCCGACCGTGCCGCCGAGAATATCCGCATTCTCGCCATGTGTCGGATAGAGAAAGACATGCGCGCCATAGGCGATCGCAGCCGCCACCACGAGCGCGACCGCAAGCGAGGTGACGCCCGAACCCAGCGAACGCGCCTCCAGCGGCAAAGCGGGCATCGAGTCGGGCCGGATGATCGACATCAGCATGATGTAGCCGGTGTAGAGGCCTGTCAGGACGAGACCGGGGATCAGTGCGCCGGCATACATGTCGCCGACGGAGCGGCCGAGCTGGTCGGCCAGAACGATCAGCACGAGCGACGGCGGGATGATCTGGGCCAGCGTGCCGGAAGCCGCAATGACGCCGGAGGCGACGCGCCGGTCATAGCCATAGCGCAGCATGATCGGCAGCGAGATCAGGCCCATGGCGATGACCGAGGCGGCGACGACGCCGGTGGTGGCCGCCAGCAGCGCGCCGACGAAGATCACCGCATAGGCCAGGCCGCCGCGGATCGGGCCGAAGAGCTGGCCGATCGTGTCGAGCAGGTCCTCGGCCATGCCGGATTTCTCCAGAACGATGCCCATGAAGGTGAAGAACGGGATCGCCAGCAGCGTCTCGTTCGACATCACCCCCCAGAACCGGTCCGGCAGCGCGTTCAGCAACGGCCAGGAGAGATTGATCGAATCCGACAGCGGCGCGAGCTCGACGCCGATGATGAAGAAGAGCAGGCCGTTTGCCGCGAGCGAGAACGCCACCGGGTATCCCAGGAGCAGGAACACCACGAGTGAGACGAACATGATCGGCGCGAGGTTGTCCGCAATGAACTCGATCATGCGCGCCCCTCCTCGGAACCGGTCTCTTCCAGAGCCTGATGGACCGGCTCATAGGGTGCCGGATCGTCCATGTCTCCGCGGATGATCGCCACCTTCTTGATGATCTCGGAAATGCCCTGCGCGCCGAGGAGCAGGAAGCCGGCCAGCAAAATCGCCTTGGCCGGCCAGAGAATCAGGCCGCCGGCGCTGGAAGAGCCCTCGCCCGAGCGGTAGGACATGCTGACATAGGGGATGAAGTAATAGATCATCAGCAGAACGAACGGCATCAGGAAGAAGCAGTGGCCGAACAGGTCGATGAAGTGCTGTGTCCGGCGCGAGAACTTGCCGTAGACGATGTCGATGCGGATGTGTTCGTTCTGCGCCAGCGTATAGGCGGCGGCCAGCATGAAGGCGCCGCCGAACAGATACCACTGCGCTTCGAGCCATGCGTTGGAGGAGATGTTGAACACCTTCCGCACCACCGCATTGCCGGCACTTACGAGCACCGCGACGAGAATCAGCCAGGACACCGCCTTGCCGATCTTTTCGGTAACAAAATCAATAATTCGGCTCAGGCCGAGCAGCGCTCCCATCGCATTCCTCCCCGCAAGGCTTTGTTGCTCTCTTGTTTGCCATGCACAGTCAGAGTGCCCATTTCAAGCCGGGTTTCAAGCGCAAAGCCCGGTTTTCCCGGTCCGAGGGCGACCATTAGACGAAAGGCGAATGGGCCCGCGACAGGATTGCACAAGAGATAGGCACAGTGAGAAAAGACTGTCTTGCCGCCGCCACGCATTCTGCTAAAACACCCTCAATTATCATACAAATCGAGCGAAGCACCATGTCCCCGATCCATCTCGCCATCGTCGGCGTCGGCAAGATCGCCCGCGATCAGCACCTCCCTTCGATCGCAAAGAACCCCGACTTCCAGCTCGTCGCGGCCGCCAGCCGTCACGGTTCGGTCGATGGCATCGACAACTTCACCTCCATCGATGAAATGCTGGAAAAGGTGCCGGGTATCGAGGCCGTGTCGCTCTGCATGCCGCCGCAGCATCGGTACGACGCGGCGTACAAGGCGCTCAACGCCGGCAAGCACGTCTTCATGGAGAAGCCGCCGGGGGCGACGCTGAGCGAGGTTGAGGACCTGCAGGCGCTGGCAGACCGCAAGGGACTGTCGCTCTTTGCCAGCTGGCATTCGCGCTATGCTCCGGCCGTCGAAGCGACCAAGGCCTTCCTTGCCTCCACGACGATCCGCTCGATGAAGGTGATCTGGAAGGAGGACGTCCGTCATTGGCATCCGAACCAGGAATGGATCTGGCAGGCCGGCGGGCTCGGCGTCTTCGATCCCGGCATCAACGCATTGTCGATCGTCACCCACATCCTGCCGAAGCCGGTGTTCATCACGAGGGCAACTCTCGAGTTTCCTGAAAACCGCGACGCCCCGATCGCAGCCGACATCACCTTCACCGATGCCGACGGCCTCGACCTTTCCGCCGAATTCGACTGGCGCCAGACCGGCAAGCAGAGCTGGGACATCGTCGCCGACACCGAGGCCGGCCAGATGGTTCTCTCCGAAGGCGGCGCGAAGCTCTCGATCGACGGCGTGCTGAAGCACGAGGAGCCGGAGCAGGAATATCCGATGCTCTACAAGCGCTTCGCCGAGATCGTCAAAGCCGGAAAGTCGGATGTCGACCTTGCCCCGCTGCGCCACGTCGCCGACGCCTTCATGCTGGGACGACGCAAGTTCGTGGACGCGTTCCACGACTGAGGTGGTTTCATTCCGGGCCAGGCAAGGTGGATAGGGCGCGGCTCGCGCCCTTCGCGGATACGTCCTTCATGACGTCCGCGAGGATCCTGTAGATGCGGGGATCGAGCGTGTGGGCCACGTTGAATCGGAAGAAGCTGCCAGCACCGTGCGACACGCTGAACACATTTCCCGGCGCAAGCACGATGCCTTGCTCACGCGCGGATTGCGCGATCTGCGTTGAGTCCAGCCCCTCCGGCAAACGGCACCATAGGTTGAACCCGCCCCGCGGCATGAGCCAGGGTTCCATCCCCAGCCCGTGCAATCGGGCCGCCACCTCCCGGCGCGCCCTCACCAGTCTCTGCCGCACCTCGTCCATGTGCTTTCGATAACCCCCACCCGCCAACACATGCGCAATCAGTTCGGCAGCGACCGGGCTCGGACCTCCGAAGTTCGTCGCGACCTGCAGGTCCACCAGCCCCTCGATCCAGTCGGCCCGCGCGGCGACGTATCCGCAACGCACGGATGCCGACAGCGTCTTCGAGAAGCTGCCGATCCGGATCACGCGATCAAGGCCATCGAGCGTGGCAAGGCGCGTGGACGGTGACGGCTCGAAATCGGCGAAAATGTCGTCCTCGACGATGATCAGATCATGCTGGACTGCCAGTTTCAGCAGACGGTGCGCAGACTGGGGGGACAGCGTCGCACCGGTCGGATTGTGGAGCGCCGAATTGGTGATGTAGATGCGTGGACGTTCGGCGTTCAACAGGGCCTCGAAGGCCTGCACATCGGGACCGGACGGCGTGTAGGGCACGCCCATGATCTTGACCTGATGCGCCCCGAGCAACGCCCGGAAATTGAAGTAGCAGGGATCGTCGATCAGGACGGTGTCGCCCGGGCGCAGCACGAAACGGCATACCAGGTCGAGCGCCTGCGTGCCGCTGCCGGCCAAAATCAGCTGTGCCGGCTGCGCTTCCATACCCTCTTCCGCCAGACGGTTCAGAAGAATGCGGCGCAGCGCCGGGGAGCCGCGCGTGCTGCCGTAATAGGCGAGCGTCTCGTCGGCGCCGCGCGCCAGCGCCCGCATGGCGCGCCGGAGCGCCTCGTTCGGCATCCAGTCCGCCGGAAGCCAGCCGCATCCGGGCTTCAGCACCGCCTCGTCGGAATCGAGTGATTGCCGTGACACCCAGAACGGATCGACCGCCCTGAGACACGGCGACTGCGAATCCGAAAGCCTCAGCGGCTGCAGGGCATTGCCGGATACGAAGAACCCCGAGCCCCTCTGGGCACGGATCAATCCTTCAGCCGCCAGCCGGTCATAGGCGTCGACCACCGTGGACGGCGAAACGCCCATGGTTGCGGCAAAGCTGCGGACCGACGGCAGGCGGTCCCCCGCCGCAAGGGCGCGCGTGGCAATCCTCGTCCTGATTGCCTCCATGAGATCCAGTGTCCGTTTTCCCGCAACTCGACGCGCCATGGCAAACTCCGGCAAATTGTACTGGTCAATGTTTTGGTACAGTTTTCCGAAATTGTATCAATCTGTGCCTGTTGCCGCCAGCGCCCCGCACCTAGAAAGACGGAGGAAAGCGAGGCGACATGAGAACTTCCATGGAGGGTTGGGGCAGCGGACTGGTCGGCGTGATCATATTCAGCGGGTCGCTGCCGGCGACACGTGTCGCAGTATCGGATTTCTCTCCGCTGTTTTTGACTTCGGCGCGGGCGATCATTGCCGCATTTCTTGGCGCTGCGCTGCTCCTCATGCTTCGCCAGCCCAGGCCCGCCACCGGCGACCTCCTGTCCCTTGCGCTCGTCTCCCTCGGAGTCGTGATCGGATTTCCGCTGCTGACGGCGCTGGCACTCCAGCACATCACGGCTGCCCAGTCGATCGTCTTCATCGGGCTGCTTCCTTTGGCCACCGCAATCTTCGGCGTGCTCCGCGGCGGAGAGAGACCCAGGCCGGCCTTCTGGCTGTTCTCGGGGATCGGCAGCTTCATGGTCGCCGGCTACGCCGCAACCTCGGGCATAGCAGTGTCCGTCACCGGCGACCTGCTGATGATCGCCGCCATCGTCGCCTGCGGACTGGGCTATGCGGAAGGCGCGAAGCTGTCGCGGACCTTGGGCGGATGGCAGGTCATCTCCTGGGCGCTCATCCTGTCGCTACCGCCCATGGCAGTCATCGCGCTGGCAACGCTCCCACCCACATGGCACGACATTTCCGGCCTGTCATGGATCGGCCTTGCCTACGTGTCCGTGTTCAGCATGCTGCTCGGCTTCGTCTTCTGGTACCGGGGCCTCGCCGTCGGGGGAATCGCGGGCGTAGGTCAGTTGCAACTGCTTCAGCCCTTCTTCGGACTGCTGCTGGCGGCAGGGCTCCTCGGTGAGCGGGTGAGTTGGTTGATGTTCGCAACCACATTTGCCGTCGTCCTGTGCGTCGCCTGCGCACGACGCTACGCCCGCTGACCCCGTCCTCACCCCGCCCGCTGGCAAGCGCGTCAGCGACCGCTCGCCCCCGCCTCATGCCCGGCATCACGGCCCGATTGCGGACGTTTCGTCGTCGAGCGGGACCGGCTCATGCCAAGATCCGGCGTACGCAAGCGGCGGGCGGGCATCACGCCTTCTTCACCCAGCGTCCGTCGTTGTTCTGCTGCCAGTAGGTCAACTGGTGCCCCTCGCCCTTGAGCCGCTTCCAGTGACCGCGCGCGGCGTCGAGTTCGGGTTGGTCGTGGCCGTCGAACATGAAGATGACGCGATCGTAGCCGTCGAGCGGCGGCGGTTCGGCGCCATCGACCAGAAAGCGCACCGTCGCCGCATTCGCGTTGTCCGAACCGTTCGTCAAAAGCACCGGTTGATCGGCGGCATTGGGCTGCTCGTCGGTGCCGTGCGGCAGGAAGCTTTCCTCGCGGTACGTCCACAGATGGGTGTCGAGCGCGTCGCGCCGCTCGGCCGTACCGGTCTGGACGACGACCCGCCAGCCGCGCTCGAGGCTCTTGTCGAGCAGCGGCGGCAGGGCGTCTTCCAGTTTCGATTCGGTCAGGTGGTAGAACAGGATCTCGCTCAAGGCGATCAGCTCTCGTACTGCGCCCGCACCAGCTCGTCGAGCAGCCGCACGCCGAAGCCCGAGCCCCAGGACTGGTTGATCTCGTCGGTCGGCGAGCCCATCGCGGTGCCGGCGATATCGATATGGGCCCAGGGCGTGTCCTTGACGAACCGGTGGAGGAACTGGGCGGCGGTGATCGAGCCCGCATAGCGGCCGCCGGTATTCTTCATGTCGGCGAACTTGCTGTCGATCATCTTGTCGTATTCCTTGCCGAGCGGCAGGCGCCAGACCCGCTCGTTGGTGGCGAGGCCGGCCGCCGTCAGCCGTGCGGCCAGCGTGTCGTCGTTGGAAAACAGCCCGGCGTGATGGCTGCCGAGCGCGACCATGACCGCGCCCGTCAGCGTCGCAAGGTCGATCATGAATTGCGGCTTGAAGCGGTCGTTGCAGTACCAGAGCGCGTCGCAAAGGACGAGCCGCCCCTCGGCGTCGGTGTTGATCACCTCGATCGTCTGGCCGGACATGGAGGTGACGATGTCGCCGGGGCGCTGGGCGTTGCCGTCCGGCATGTTCTCGACGAGGCCGAGGATGCCGACGGCGTTGACCTTCGCCTTGCGGGCGGCCAGCGTGTGCATCAGGCCGATGACGGCGGCGGCACCGCCCATATCGCCCTTCATGTCCTCCATGCCGGCTGCCGGCTTGATCGAGATGCCGCCGGTATCGAAGACGACGCCCTTGCCGACGAAAGCCACCGGCTTGTCCTTCGCCTTGCCGCCCTTCCACTGCATGATGGCAAGACGCGGCGGACGAACGGAGCCCTGCGCGACCCCGAGAAGGGCGCCCATGCCGAGCTTCTTCATCTCGCGCTCGGTGAGGATTTCCACTTCCACGCCAAGCTTCTCCAGCGCCTTCGCCTTTTCGGCGAATTCGACGGGACCAAGGATGTTGGCCGGCTCGTTGACGAGATCGCGCGCCAGGAGCACACCCTCCGCGACCGCCTCGCTGTCCTCAAAGGCCTTCTTGGCAGCCGATGCGGCCGCGGTGACGATCGATACCTTGATCGCCTTCTTGCCGTTCGATTTCTGCTCGTCCTCGTCCTTTTTCGTCTTGTAGGTATCGAAACGATAGGCGCCCAGCAGGAGCCCGAGGGCGAAATCAGCCGCGGCCTGGCCGCCGGCATCGACGCCTTCCGCATCGAGATAGACCGCGACCGATTCGGCGCTGCCGATCTTGCCCGACGCCAAGCCGCCCGCCTTCAGCCAATCATTGGCCGTCAGCTTTTCGGGGGCACCGAGGCCCAGGAGAACGATGCGATCGAACGGCGAACCGTGCGGCGCGACGACGTCGAGGCTTTTCAGCGCCTTGCCCTTGAAGCGACCGACTTCGGCAGCCCGCGGCAGCACGCCGGCCGGATCGACCTCTGCCGGGGCACCGATCCCACCTGCCGTCTGCAGGACGATCGCAGTGCCGCCGGCGGGCTTGAGCGCCATTACGAAAGTGACATCGAACTTCTGGGACATGGTCTACTCCAAGGGTATGCAATCGGCCGCACCTTCGAAGGCGGCCTGGTTCCACAGGTTGCGCGGTTGACTGTCGGCAATTCCTTGTCGCTTTTGCGGCGCTTGGCAAGATGCTGCCCTCGGTTTAAAACCGGGCCAGTAGATTTGTTCGCGGCAAATTTCCGTGGCATAGCGCCGTTCCGGTCTGGTGTCGGCCGGATGATGACTTATATGGGCTCGAACGTTTTCGCATCGGTGGACCGATCGGCTGCGACCGGACGACTATAGACAACAGGAACGGGACTCCGGTTCGGAACAGACATGAAGCTGATTGAACGCTACATCCTGCGTCGCACGTTGCTGATGTTCTTCGGCACGCTGCTGCCGCTGCTCGGTATCGTCTGGACGACGCAGGCGCTGACGAACGTCAACCTGGTGACCGACAGCGGCCAGTCGATGCTGGCGTTTCTGAAACTCGCCACGCTCATCCTGCCTTCCGTCATCCCGATCATCCTCCCCTTCGCCTTCGTCATCGGCGTAGCGCAGACGCTGACGGCGATGAATGCCGATTCCGAGCTGACGGTTTTGAACGCGGCCGGCAGTTCGCGCATGATGATCATCCGTCCGATCATCTATCTGGGCGTTGGCCTCAGCGTCGTTTCCTTCGCCGTCGACAACTTCGTGGAGCCCTACTCGCGCACCGCGGTACGCCAGATGATCGCCACGGCGCATGCCGACATGCTCTCCTCGGTCATCCAGGAAAACGCCTTCCGCAAGGTGACGGACGGGCTCTATGTCCAGGTTTCCCGGCGCAAGGGCGGCGGCGTGCTGGAGGGCCTGTTCGTGGCCGACACCCGCGACCCGAAGGTGGAATACGTCTACTATGCCCGCGAAGGCGCCATCGACGAGAAGACCTCGGCGCTGGTGATGAACGACGGCGAGGTGCACCGCAAGCTTCCGAACGGCGACGTCTCGGTCATCAAGTTCGATTCCTACGCCTTCGACCTTGCCGACCTGACCGAGCGCGCCGGCGAAGCGACGATCCGCGCCAAGGACCGCGACCTGCCCTTCCTGCTCAATCCCGATCCGGCCGACGAGCAGGTGAAGCGCAATCCGGGTGCGTTCACCGCCGAACTGCACCGCCGCTTCACGGAATGGACGCTGCCGCTGATCTTCGGACTGGTCGCGCTGGTCGCCAGCGTCGACGCCCGGTCGCATCGCGAGGCGCGCGTCCACCCCATGGTCACCTCGCTGCTCGTGGCGCTCGCGATCCGCTGGGCGATGTTCTATGCCGCAAGCGCTTCGGAAACGTCGCTCTACGCCATCCCGTTCCTCTATCTGATCCCGCTCGGCGTGGCAGCGCTGGCGATACGCCAGCTTTCGCGCCACAAGAGCCTCGAATTGCCGGCCTCCATGCGGGCGCGACTGATAGATCTGCGCGACAGCCTCATGGCACGCCTGTCCGGCCGCTCCGGGGCCGCGTCCACGAGCCACGGACAACAGCAATGATCCCCACCCTCGGCCTCTATTTCTTCCGCCGCTACATGGTGACGACGATCTGGTTCATGATCGGCATCTTCGCACTCGTCTTCATCATCGATTTCAGCGAGACGTCCAGCCGCATGGGCGGGCTGCCGAAATACACAGCCCTCAGCGGATTGCTGATGACGGTGCTGCGCATTCCGATGATCCTGATGCAGACGATTCCCTTCGTCGCGCTCTTTGCCGGCATGGCCGCGCTGATCTCGCTGAACCGCCGCTACGAACTCGTGGTGACCCGTGCCGCCGGCGTATCGGTCTGGCAGTTCCTGCGGCCGTTCGCCATCGGCGCCTTCCTGTTCGGGGTCCTCGCGGTGACCGTCCTCAACCCGATCGCGGCCTGGGGTACCCGCCAGTCGCAGGTGCTGGAAGCCGAATGGGGCTCCAACCGCAAGTCTTCGAGCACGGGCATACCGTGGATCCGCCAGCGTCACGACGGCGACGATGCGATCATCGGGGCGAAGGCCGTCGAGGACGGCGGCACGCGCCTGCTGAACGTCAGCATCATCCATTTCGACAAGGACGGTCACATCAGTTTTCGGCAGGATGCCGAATCGGCAATCCTCAAAGATGGTTACTGGGAGCTTAACAAGGTGCTGGAGACGCGCAGCGGCGAGTTGCCCAAGCGTTCTCCTTCGGCACAACTGGAAACCAATCTGAGACAGGAGTTCGTCCAGGAAAGTCTCGAAAAACCTGATTCCATTTCGTTTTTTGCACTACCGCGGAAGATCGAGGCGGCAAAGTCGTTCGGTTTCGCCACCGAACCGCTCGAAACGCAGTTCCATTCGATGCTGTCGCTGCCGCTTCTTCTGGTTGCAATGACGCTGATCGCCGCTAGCGTCTCGTTAAAATTTAGCAGGTTTAATCAATCACGTGCGGTGATTCTGGGTGGAATCCTCGCCGGCTTCATGCTTTATGTCGTCACCGTGCTTGTGAAAGCATTCGGAAGCAGTGGAATAGTCCCACCATTTGTTGCGGCCTGGCTGCCAGTTGTCGTAGCAATGTCGCTGGGTGCAACAATCCTTCTGCACCAGGAGGACGGCTAGTGGCGGCATGCAACCGCGAACGTAAGACTTGGATCGCGACCGCGCTGCTTGCCGGTGTCGCCTTGTGCGCGCTTGCGCCCATGGCCGCGCTGCCGGCCCGCGCCCAGTCGGCGACGGTCGATTCGCTCGCACCGAACATTCCGCCGGATGCGAAGCTCATTCTCGCAGCCAACGAACTCGTCTACAATCGCGATGCCGACACGGTGACTGCGCGCGGTGCAGTCCAGATCAACTATGGCGGTTACCAGCTTGTCGCCAGGCAGGTCGTCTACGACCAGGCGACCGGCCAGCTCAAGGCGACCGGCGACATCGAATTCATCGAGCCGACCGGGAACCGCGTCTACGCGCAGGAACTGAACCTCTCCGACGACTTCGCCAACGGCTTTGCCAATGCGCTGCGGATCGAGACGACCGACCTGACGAAGATCGCCGCGACCAGCGGCGAGCGCGTCAACGGCGAGGAAATGATCCTCAACAACGGCGTCTACACGGCCTGCACGCCGTGCGCGACGGACCCGACGCATCGCTCGCTCTGGCAAATCAAGGCTGAGCGCGTTGTCCAGAATGGCCGCACAAAGACCGTGCGTCTGGAGCATGCCCGCTTCGAGATGTTCGGCAAGCCGATCGCCTACTTCCCGATGCTCGAGGTTCCCGACCACACTGTGAAGCGCAAGACGGGCGTTCTGTTCCCGAAATTCAGCTATACGCAGAAGCTCGGTCTCGGCATCGGCGTGCCCTACTACATCGCCATCGCACCGGACATGGACGCGACGATCACGCCGAACGTCTATACGCGCCAGGGCTTCCTGATGGAGGGCGAGTTCCGCAAGCAGTTCCACAGCGGTCTTGTCACGTTGCGCGCGGCCGGCATCCAGCAGATGCGGCCGGAGGTCTTCACCGACGGAACGAGCGACCGCGAGGTCGACGGTCGCGCCATGATCGCATCGGTCGGCACGTTCCAGCTCAATCCGCGCTGGGCCTTCGGCTGGGAAGTGATGACCCAGACGGACAACAACTTCTCGCGCACCTATGACCTGTCGGGATACGACGACCGTATCATCCGCAACCAGGTCTACCTGAACGGCCTCGGCAAGCGGAATTTCCTCGACCTGCGCGCCTTCTATTTCGACGTTCAGGACGCCGATCCGGACGACGTGGCCGAACGCCAGCAGGCAATTCCACAGACGCTCGACTACGAATACATCGCACCGAATCCGGTGTTCGGCGGCCAGTTGGCCGCGACAGTTAACCTCACAAACGTCGAGCGCGACCGCCTCGACCGCTACTTTGAGGGCTCCTCCTGGCGCTTCCCCGGTCTTGAGGGCGGCACGTCGCGCCTGACTGCGGAAATGGAATGGAAGCGCCAGTATGTCATGCCCGGCGGGCTCGTCTTCACGCCGCTGCTGGCAGCGCGCGGCGACGCGCTGCGCCTCGACATGACCGATCCGGGCTCGCGCTACGACGGCAACTTCGACACAGCCGACAGCGCCACGCGCGGCATGCTGACGGCGGGTCTGGAGACACGCTATCCGATCCTGGTGACGACCAATGGCGGCAGCCACGTGTTCGAGCCGATGGCCCAGGTCTACGTCCGCCCCAACGAACAGTTGGCGGGCGGCCTGCCGAACGAAGATGCGCAAAGCTTCGTCTTCGACGCCACCAACCTGTTCGAGCGTGACAAGTTCTCCGGCTTCGACCGTATCGAAGGCGGCACGCGCGCCAATGTGGGCATCCGCTATACCGGTACGCTGGACAGCGGCTACACGATGCGCAGTGTCTTCGGCCAGTCCTACCAGCTTTCGGGCGAGAACTCGTTCGCCTCGCCGGACCTCGTCAACGCCGGCGCGAACTCGGGCCTGGAATACGACAGCTCCGACTATGTCGGCATGGCGGGACTGACGACCCCCGGCGGCTGGGCCCTCTCCTACAGCTCCCGCCTCGATCGCAAGGATCTGTCGCTGCGTCGTACCGATACGCGCGTCGGCTTCGAGAACTACCGCCTGCAGGCGGCGATGACCTACACCCGGATCGCCGCCCAGCCGATCTACGGCTTCCCGGAAGACAACGACGAAGTCCAGACCATCGCCGCTCTGAAGTTCCGCGACTACTGGTCGGTCTTCGGCTCGGTGACCTACGACATCAACAATAGCAATCTCGCGCGCAGCGGTGTCGGCCTGACCTATGACGACCGCGACACGATCTTCTCGATCGTCTACGAGAATACGCGCGATACCGGCTCGACAATCGCCAACGACTGGTCGATCGGCGCCCGCCTCAGCTTCAGAACTCTCGGCGACATCAATGTCGGCGATACGGAGCTCGACGGTTTCGACGACTACTGAGGCAGCCTTGCGCTCTGCGGGCTTGTCATCGTTTGGCCGCATGTATTATGCAAATGGCTGATTTGAGGGCGCAATTCGTTAGGGCTGCCGCCGAGAGGCGTTTTGCGTGCATCGGAAGATGCTGCAGACGCACCGGGGCAACGCCCGGTTCACCGCTTTAATCCCGATTTCCGGGTGATGCGGAAAGACGGAAAGGGATGGAAATGACCAGAAAGATGTCGTTGATGCGGGCGATCGCTCTTGGCACCGCCATTTTTGCCGGCTCCGTCGCGGCGGGAGTGCCGATCGTCTCCCCGGCCGTCGCCGCCACCGGCGTCGAGGCCGTCGTCAACGGTTCCGCCATCACATCGGGCGACGTGGCGCGGCGCATGGCTTTCCTCCGCCTGCAAAAGACCAAGGCCACCAAGGACATCGCGCGCGAACAACTGATCGACGAGACGCTGAAGCGGGCGGAAATCGCCAGGCTTCGCATGTCCGTCAGCACGTCCGACGTCGATGCCTCCTATGCGCGCTTCGCATCCGGCAACAAGCTGACCACCGAGCAGCTCGGCCAGATCCTCGATCGCGCCGGCGTCGGCGCCGACCACTTCAAGCAGTATATTGCCGTGCAGATGAGCTGGCCGCGTGTCGTCAACGCGCGATACGGCAACTCCGCGGGCGGCAAGACACTCGTGGAGCGCATGCAGGAGCGCGGCGGCGAGAAGCCGTCGACGACAGAATACTTCCTTCAGCAGGTCATCTTCGTGGTTCCAGCCTCGCGCCGCAACGCCATCATCGGCAAGCGGAAGGCGGAGGCCGAGGCCTCACGCTCCAAGTATCCCGGATGCGAGGACGCCAAGATCTTCGCTGCGACGATGCGCGACGTCTCCATTCGCGAGCTCGGCCGCGTGCTCGCGCCGCAACTGCCCGAGGACTGGAAGCCGCTGATCGAAGGCGCCCAAGGCAACACCACCGCCACCCGTGTCACCGAACGCGGGGTGGAATATCTCGGCATCTGCAAGAAGCGCGAGGTCAATGACGACATGGCCGCCGAAATGGTGTTCCGCGCCGAGGAGCTCGGCAAGGGCGGCGACAAGCCGGATGACGGCAACAGCAAGAAATACGTGGACGAGCTGCGCAGCAAGGCCCAGATCACGATGCGCTGACCGCAACCCGCCGCCGGCGCGCCGCGCCGGCTCTTCCCCCGCCATAGAAATGCCGTTCCATGACCGTTGCGACCGTCCCCCCGCTGGCCCTCACCATGGGCGACCCGTCCGGGATCGGACTGGACGTCACGCTCGACCTGTGGCTTGAGCGCGCCCGGCTGAGCCTGCCCGCCTTCCTCTTCATCGGCGACGGCGATGCGCTTCTTGCACGCGCAGCCGCGCGCGGGCTTAAGGTGGCGGTCGCCGCAGCGACGCCGGAGACGGCGCCCGCGGTCTTCAACGAGGCGATCCCCGTGCATGCCATCCCGCTCGTCGAGCCGGCCATCGCCGGAAAGCCGTCGTCCAGCAATGCCGGACCGATCATCGCTGCGATCGAGACGGCCGTCGCACTGACGATGTCAGGACGCACCTCGGCGGTGGTGACCAACCCCATCGCCAAGGCCGTCCTCTACGATTCGGGCTTCCCCTTCCCCGGCCACACCGAATACCTGGCCGATCTCGCCGCCAGGGCAACCGGCAAGCAGGCGCTGCCGGTCATGCTGCTGGCAGGGCCGAAACTCAGAAGCGTGCCGGTAACGATCCATATTCCGCTGAAGGACGTGCCTGCGGCGCTGAGCGAAGACCTCGTCTTCGAGACCGCCCTTGTCACGGCGACCGACCTGAAGCAGCGATTCGGAATTGCCGCCCCGAGGCTGGCCGTTGCCGGGCTCAATCCCCATGCCGGCGAGGGCGGTGCCCTTGGCCTCGAGGACGCAGCCATCGTCGCGCCCGCGATAGAGCGCCTCAAGAAACTGGGGATCGATGCCGTTGGGCCGCTCCCGGCCGACACGATGTTCCACGAAGCTGCGCGTGCGACCTACGACGTTGCGATATGCATGTATCACGACCAGGCGCTGATCCCCGCCAAGGCGCTGGGCTTTGACGATTCGGTCAATGCGACGCTCGGGCTGCCGTTCATCCGTACCTCGCCCGACCATGGCACGGCGTTTTCGCTGGCCGGCACCGGCAAGGCGAAGCCGGACAGCCTGCTTGCCGCACTTCGTCTTGCACACGAGCTGGCACAGCACGAGCGGAGCGGCGACTGATGGCGGCGATAGACGGGCTTCCGCCGCTGCGCGACGTCATCCAGCGCCACGGGCTCGATGCAAAGAAGTCGCTCGGGCAGAACTTCCTCCTCGACCTGAACCTGACGCAGAAGATCGCACGCACGGCCGGGCCGCTGGAAGACTGCACCGTGATCGAGGTCGGCCCTGGCCCCGGCGGCCTGACGCGCGCAATTCTCTCGCTTGGCGCCAAGCACGTCATCGCTATCGAGCGCGACGCGCGTGCCTTGCCGGCGCTGCAGGAAATTTCCGACCATTATCCCGGCCGGCTCACCGTCATCGAGGGCGATGCACTGAAGGTCGACTTCGCAGCACTGGTGCCCGACGGCCAACCAGTCCGCATTATCGCCAACCTGCCCTACAACGTCGGCACGCAGCTGCTGTTGAACTGGCTGCTGCCGAGGAAATGGCCGCCCTTCTACAAGTCGCTGACGCTGATGTTCCAGCGCGAGGTGGGCCTGCGCATCGTGGCCCGCGAAGACGACGACCACTATGGGAGGCTCGGCGTGCTCGCAGGCTGGCGTACCCATGCGCGCCTGGCGTTCGACGTTCCGCCGCAGGCATTCGTCCCGCCGCCGAAGGTCACCTCGTCGGTCGTCCAACTGGAGCCGATTGAAAATCCCCTCGACTGCGCCGCGTCCGCGCTGGAACGGGTGACGCAGGCAGCCTTCGGCCAGCGCCGCAAGATGCTGCGGCAAAGCCTGAAGCCGCTCGGCGGCGAAGTGCTGCTCGCAAAGGTCGGAATCGATCCGCAACGGCGGGCGGAGACGCTCTCTGTCGAAGAATTCGTGGCGATCGCAAACGCGCTCTGACCGCCGGTCGCAGCCAGCTGCAATCGCCGATACCGCCCCCCCTGCGATCGCCAAAACAGCCGAGCCATCAATTCGACATGTTCCGGTCGCGCCATTTCTGTTCTACCGAGGGGGCGGCCAATGCAACAGGCCTTTGTTGCCTTCGACCAGAAGAAGCGGATCGCGTCTTTGTGGCAGCTCTCCGCATCCTTTGTCGTGGCCATCGCCCTGATCAAGCCCTACTGGCAGGACGGACCGCTCCATGAGTTCATGGAGGTCACCGGCCTGATGCTGATCTTCCTTGCGATCCTCGGCCGGCTCTGGAGCATTCTCTACATAGGCGCCTACAAGAACCGGAAGCTCGTGAGCATCGGCCCCTATTCGATGACACGCAACCCGCTCTATCTGTTCTCGCTCGTGGGCATTCTGGGCGTGGGCCTGATCTCCGGTTCGCTGGTCCTGGCCATCGCCATGACCTTCGCCTTCTACCTGGTGTACAAGCACACGGCCTTGCGCGAAGCGGCCTATCTGGAGCATCGTTTCGGTGCGGCCTATCGCGACTATGCGAAGCAGACGCCGTTGTTCCTGCCGCGCCCGTCAGGCTACCGAACCGAGGCAGGGGTCCGGTTTTCGCAGAAAGCGCTGAGCAGCACGTTTCGCGACAGCCTGTTCCTGCTGGCGCTGTTTCCGCTCCTCGAAGGGATCGAATACCTGCGCCTTAGCGGCCATCTGCCGTTCGTTGCGACAATGTTCTGAATGGTTGGACGGCCGGCTTCAGAGGACCGGCTGTTCCGTCAGCAGCTTCGAGACGAAGTCGAACATGCCGTGGCGGCGGTCGCGGCGCAGGCGTTCCGCCTTGACGATGCTCTGCACCGCATCGAAGGCGGCCGTCAGATCGTCGTTGAGGATGACGTAGTCGTATTCATGCCAGTGCTCGATCTCGGCCCGCGAATTGGCCAGCCGTGTCGCGATCACTTCCTCCGTGTCTTCCGCCCGCCTGTGCAGGCGCGACTGCAGCTCGGTCATCGACGGCGGCAGGATGAAGATCGAGACGACATCGGCGGCCATCTTTTCCTGCAGCTGCTGTGCTCCCTGCCAGTCGATGTCGAACAGCATGTCGCGGCCGGCAGCCATCGCCTCCTCCACCGGCTTTCGCGGCGTGCCGTAGAAATTGCCGTGCACCTCCGCCCATTCCAGCAAGGCATCGGAATCGCGCAGCATGTCGAATTCGGCGCGGTCGATGAAGTGGTAGTGGCGGCCGGCGATCTCGCTCGGGCGGCGCTGGCGCGTCGTGACGCTGATCGAAAGGCTGATGCCCGAATCGGCTTCCAGCAGATTGCGTGCGATCGTGGACTTGCCGGCGCCAGACGGCGAGGAAATCACCAGCATCAGCCCGCGCCGGGCGATCTGGATCGGTTGGTTCTGCTGCGGCGCGGCCATGGTCTACTCCAAATTCTGTATCTGCTCGCGGAACTGGTCGATGACGACTTTCAGTTCTATCCCCGCGGCGGTCACAGCCGCCGCGTTGGACTTCGAGCATATGGTATTCGCTTCCCGGTTAAATTCCTGTGCAAGAAAGTCCAGCTTGCGCCCCACGGGCTGATCGGCCGTGAGCAATTGCTCGGCCGCCCGCACATGGGCATCGAGACGGTCGATCTCTTCGCGCAGGTCGGCCTTGGTGGCGAGCAGCACGGCCTCCTGGTAGAGGCGGTCGCGGTCAAGCCCGCCATTGCCCTGCATGAGCATTTGCACCTGCCCTGCCAGCCTCTCGGCAATCGCATCGACGCTGCGGCTGCGGTCTGCCTCGATCGCCGCAGCCAGACCGGCGATCTTGCCGACATGGCCGCCAAGGACCTGCCGCAACGCATGCCCCTCGCCCAGCCGCATCGACAAGAGCCGCTCGATCGCAGCGTCGAGGCCGATGGAGATATCCTGATCGCGGCTTTCGCGTTCGGCCTCGCTTTCCTCGGCCTCGCGGAAATCGACGACGCCGCGGACGCCGAGCAACGTGTCCAGCCGCAACGGCGCCGAATCGACAATGCCCGACAGCTGTTCGCGCAGGGCCAGAATGGCTGAGAGTGCCGCCTGGTTGATCACCGGCTGCACCTGCGCTTCGGCCACGGAGACCGAAAGCCCGATCTGCATGTTGCCGCGGGTAAAGGCCGCCGCCGCCTTCTGCCGCACCATCGGCTCGAATTGCTCGAAGCCCTGCGGGAGGCGGATTCGCAGGTCGAGCCCCTTGCCGTTGACCGATCGCAGTTCCCACGCCCAGCGACAGCGTCCGCTCGTTCCCTCGCTGCGCGCAAACCCGGTCATGGACTGAAGTGGCATTTCGATCTCCGCTCGCGAAGGGGCTTCAGCGCCACGGAATCAGCGCCGGCACCGTTTTCCCTATATAGCCTGTTCCTGAAGGAAAAGCGTGGGCCTTGACCGCGACGGGCGCGGCCGAGGAACCGGCAGGGCGCCAGTCGCCCCGCCTCGGTCTTGTCAGACAGCCAGAGCTTCTGAGCGCCGACGGTATCGGGCGCGCCGGCTTACTGGGCGCCAGCCCCGTCAGGCGTGCCGGCCTGGCCGGCGTCCTGCGCAGCCTTGGCGGCTTCGGCAGCCTTCTCGGCTTCCAGCTTGCGCCAGCGGCGGACATTGGCGTTGTGCTCGTCGAGCGTTTCGGCAAAGACGTGACCACCCGTGCCGTCGGCAACGAAGTAGAGGTCAGACGTCCGCGAGGGATTGGCAACCGCCTCGAGCGCCGCGCGACCGGGATTTGCGATCGGCGTCGGCGGCAAGCCGCGGATCACATAAGTGTTGTAGGGGGTCTGCTTCTCGATATCCGACTGCAGGATCGGACGGTCGGCCGGTTTGCCGTCACCACCGAAGATGCCGTAGATGATCGTTGGATCGGACTGCAGGCGCATCTTCTTCTCGAGCCTGTTGATGAAGACGGATGCCACGCGCGGACGCTCGTCCGCCCTGCCCGTCTCCTTTTCCACGATCGAGGCGAGCGTCACCAGTTCCTCCGGCGAGGCGATCGGCAGGTCGTCGTCGCGCTTTTCCCAGATCTGCTGCACCAGCGCCTTCTGCGCCGCCAGCATCTGCTGGAGCACGTCGGCCCGCTTGGTGCCGCGGGAGAACTTGTAGGTGTCCGGCATCAGCGTGCCCTCTGGCGGCAGTTCGCTCGGCAGGTCACCTTCGAGAACCGGATCGTCGGTGAGACGCTGGAACACCTGTTTGACGGTCAGGCCTTCGGGGACGGACACGCTGTAGAGAATGGACTTGCCGGACTGCAGCAGCTCCAGGATGTCGTGCATCGACGCGCCGGCGCGAATTTCATACTCGCCGGCCTTGAGAACCGCGTCCTTCAGATAGATCCGGCTCATGCCGCGGAAGACGCGGCTGTCGGTGATGATGTCGTTGCGCTCGAGGCTGGAGGCGATCTCGTTGACGCCGGCGCCGTTGCGGACGATGAAGTTGGTGTTCGCCGCCAGCGGACCGGGCTTCTCGAAGCTGTCGAGCGCGTAGTAGAAGATCGCGCCGGCCGCGATCGTGACGAACACGACGACGGTCATCAGGAAATTCAGGAAGATTACAAGCTGGCTGCGGGCCTTGCGCGAGCGCCGCGGCGGACGCGGGACCGGCTCCGGCCGCAAGGCATCGTTTGCCGACTTGGGGATGATCGGGCCCTTGCTGGCGTTGTCGCCACGACCGAAAGACATGTCAGCGGTATCGTTGTTCTCGCTCACAGACACTCCTCGTAAGAACTGGCCGTCATGGTCTGCTTCCCCGCCTGCGCGCTGCCGCCCGCCATGAAACCGCGGGATAGGGGTGTGCGCACATCGTCATGGCCGACAGTGCGGCCCGACTGCGCCCCCATGCCCCAAGCGACGCACATATCACTAGGGCAGACCAATACGGCAAAAACTGGATCGGATCCCGCCCCCAGGCGAGATCCGTCGTCGTTCTCCGGCGCGCCGCTTGCGGCGCATTGGATTGTTTAACCGGGCCGCGTTCGACGCCATGGGGCGGACGCAAACCCGAACCGCCACAGGTGTGGCGGCACACTGACGGGTCAGCCGTAGCGGCGCAGGATCAGCGAGGCGTTGGTTCCGCCAAATCCGAACGAATTCGACAGCGCGACATTGATCTCGCGCTTGCGCGCCTTGTGCGGCACGAGGTCGATCGCCGTCTCGACGTCGGGATTGTCGAGGTTAAGCGTCGGCGGAGCGACGTTGTCGCGGATCGCCAGCGCCGAGAAGATCGCCTCGACGGCGCCCGCAGCGCCCAGAAGATGGCCGATCGCCGATTTGGTCGAGGACATCGAGACCTTGTCCGCATGCTTGCCGACCAGTCGCTCGACGGCGGCCAGTTCGATCGTGTCGGCCATGGTCGAGGTGCCGTGCGCGTTGACGTAGTCGATATCGTCCGGCGTCAGTCCCGCCCGCTTCAACGCCATCTGCATGCAGCGATAGGCACCGTCGCCGTCCTCGGACGGGGCGGTGATGTGGAAGGCGTCGCCCGAAAG
This sequence comes from Rhizobium subbaraonis, assembly GCF_900220975.1. Lineage (GTDB taxonomy): Bacteria > Pseudomonadota > Alphaproteobacteria > Rhizobiales > Rhizobiaceae > Mycoplana > Mycoplana subbaraonis. Next base: position 203,878 of record NZ_OBQD01000006.1, read on the forward strand.
ACCGTAGCCGACCACTTCGGCATAGATCTTCGCGCCGCGCGCTAGGGCGTGCTCAAGCTCTTCCAGCACGACGATGCCGGCGCCCTCGCCCATGACAAAACCGTCACGATCACGGTCATAGGGGCGAGAGGCCTTCGTAGGCTCGTCGTTGTACTGGGTCGAAAGCGCCTTGCAGGCGGCGAAACCGGCAAGGCCCATGCGCGAGATCGGCGATTCGGTTCCGCCGGCGACCATAACGTCGGCATCGCCAAGCGCGATCAGGCGGCTTGCGTCACCGATCGCATGCGCTCCGGTCGAACAGGCCGTCACCACGGAATGGTTGGGCCCGCGCAGCTTGTGGCGGATGGAAACCTGGCCGGAGGCAAGATTGATCAGGCGGCCGGGAATGAAGAAGGGCGATACGCGGCGCGGGCCCTTGTCGCGCAGGATAAGGCCCGCCTCGACGATGCCTTCGAGGCCGCCGATGCCCGAGCCGATCAGCACGCCCGTCGAGGTCTGCTCCTCGTCGGTCTTCGGATGCCAGCCGGCATCGTCCAGCGCCATTTCGGCCGCCGCCATCGCGTAAATGATGAAGGGATCGACCTTGCGCTGTTCCTTCGGCTCCATCCACCGGTCGGCATTGTAGGTGCCTTCGGTGCCGTCGCCCGTGGGAATATAGCATGCGATCCTGGCGGGGAGGTCGTCGAATTCGAACCCACTCACCTGGCGAGCGCCGCTCTGGCCAGCAAGAAGCCTGGACCAGGTCAATTCGGTACCACAGCCCAAAGGCGATACCACGCCGGTACCTGTGATAACGACACGTCTCATCGTCGGTGATCCACCCTATATTCTCTTGGACCGAGGCGGAGCGCACAGGCGCCGTCCGCAAGCGGGGTCTCGACGGGCCGCGAGGGCCCGTCGGAAATGCGCGATCAGGCCTGGGCCTTTTCGATGAACTTGACGGCGTCGCCGACCGTCAGGATCGAGTCAGCGGCATCGTCGGGGATCTCGACGCCGAATTCTTCTTCGAAGGCCATGACCAGTTCGACGGTGTCGAGCGAGTCCGCGCCGAGATCATCGATGAAGCTCGCGCCTTCGCTGACCTTGTCGGCGTCAACGCCCAGATGATCGATCACAATTTTCTTCACGCGTTCTGCGATATCGCTCATGTCGGATTCCTCGACCTTTGTTTTGTTCGATGCCGTTCACGGCACCGGGGCACTCAACCAAGCCCGGCACGCGAAGGTTCCGGGCAATTCTTTCTCAACCGTAGATGCCCCCGGGCGCCATCAAAGAGCGCCGCACAAAGCTTATATTCCCCGGTCGACTGCTGGCAGTCATGGCCCGATTAACACGGTTTAAGTCTGCCGCAAAGTCCGAAAATCGCCCGGCAAGCCGCGGTCAACATGCTATTTTCACGCGACAAGCCGGCGTTTTGCAGACGGCTTCAGATCATTGCCATGCCACCGTTGACGTGCAAAGTCTGGCCGGTCATGTAGCCTGCCTCCGTGGAAGCCAGATAGACGACGGCGGATGCAACTTCCGCGCCGGTGCCCATCCGCTTCATCGGGATCGCTCCCATGATCGTTTCTTTCTGCTTGTCATTGAGCTTGCCGGTCATGGCAGACTCGATGAAACCCGGGGCAACGCAGTTTACGGTGACGTTGCGGGTGGCGATTTCCTGGGCGAGCGACTTGGAAAAGCCGATCATGCCAGCCTTGGAGGCGCAGTAGTTCGCCTGCCCCGGATTGCCGGTGACGCCGACGATCGAGGTAATGTTGATGATGCGGCCGAAGCGACGGCGCATCATCGGATGGGTCAGTTCGCGCGTCAGGCGGAACACCGACGTCAGGTTCACCTCGAGCACCGCATCCCAGTCGTCGTCGCTCATGCGCACGAACAGGCCGTCCTTGGTGATGCCGGCGTTGTTGACGAGGATATCGACGCCACCGAGTTCAGCCTCTGCCTTTTCGCCGAGCGCCTTCACTTCGGCGCGGTCCGCAAGGTTCGCCGGGAAAATATGCACGCGCTCGCCCAGTTCGCTGGCAAGCGTCTCGAGCTTCTCGACGCGCGTGCCATGCAGGCCAACGATCGCGCCCTGCGCATGCAGCGCCCTGGCGATTTCCTCGCCGATACCACCGGATGCGCCGGTTACGAGTGCCTTGCGGCCGGAAAGATCAAACATGGTCCTGTCCCCGTTCATTGGGTCCTGTTTCGTGGTCTCAGCCGCAGAGTTCCTGCAGCAGGTTTTCGATGTCGGTCGCGGTATTGACGGCGTAGCCGGTCACGGACTTGTCGATGCGACGGGCAAGACCGGTCAACACCTTGCCAGAACCGATCTCGTAGAGCGAGGTCACATCGTTGCCGGCGAACCACTCGACGGTCTCGCGCCAGCGCACCTGTCCCGTCACCTGCTGCACAAGCAGGCCGGCAATTTCGGCCGGGTCGGTGACAGGCTGGACGGAAACGTTGGCGACGACAGGAACGACCGGCTCGCGGATCGTGACGGCCGCAAGCGCCTCACGCATCGCTTCGGCGGCCGGGGCCATGAGCGCCGAATGGAAGGGGGCAGACACCGGCAGCATGACGGCACGCTTTGCGCCCTTTTCGGTTGCCATGCGTGCTGCGCGCTCGACGGCGGGCTTGGCGCCGGAGATGACGAGCTGACCGCCGCCGTTGTCGTTGGCGATCTGGCAGGAGCCGTGGACCAGCGCCTCATCGCAGATCGCCTGCACATCCTGATGCTCGAGGCCGATGATCGCAGCCATCGCGCCCTCCCCTACGGGAACGGCGGCCTGCATCGCGTTGCCGCGGATCCGCAAGAGCCGTGCCGTATCAGAGATGGTGAACGCGCCGGCGGCACAGAGGGCGGAATATTCGCCAAGCGAATGGCCGGCGACATAGGAGACCTTGTCGCGAAGGATGAGGCCGCGCGCCTCCAGCACCCGGATCATGGCCATCGAAACGGCCATCAGCGCCGGCTGGGCATTCGCCGTCAGCGTCAGCTCGGCCTCCGGGCCGTCGAACATGACAGCGGACAGGTTCTCGCCGAGGGCATCATCGACTTCGGCAAAGACTGCGGCCGCTTCGGGAAAGGCATCCGCGAGTTCCCTGCCCATTCCGACAGCCTGGCTGCCCTGGCCGGGGAAGGTGAAAGCAATGGTCATGGGGCTCTCCCGTCGTTGTTTTGCCCCCTCCATTCACGGAATGTGGCACCGAGTCAAGATTTGCGCGCCGGCGGCGAACTGTCCCGATACCGCCATACACGGTAGAATCGCACGCGCGATCCATGCCTTCGCGTTCGGGCTACCCAGCATCGGCATCGGCGAACACCTTCACCGGCGCGACTTGAAATTGACGAGCGAGTGGTTAAGTTCCGCGCGGTGCGAACTCCACCGCCGGCTGCGATCACCGCCCGGCCCTACGCGCCACTCCCGCAATTCCGGCGCAGCGCCGCAAGGAAGATAATCCGCCATGAAGTACAACATGCTCGGCCGGACCGATATCAAGGTCTCCGAAATCTGTCTCGGCACGATGACCTGGGGTTCCCAGAACAACGAAGCCGAAGCACATCAGCAGCTCGACTACGCGCTCGACAAGGGTGTCAACTTCATCGACACCGCCGAACTGTACCCGACGACCCCGCTCTCGGCCGAGACCTACGGCGACACGGAGCGCTTCATCGGGAGCTGGCTTTCAGCGCGCGGCAATCGCGACAAGATCGTCCTCGCCTCCAAGGTGGCGGGCCCGGGACGCGCCTACATCCGCGGTGGCCAGCCGATGACGCGCGCCGGCATCCTCGAAGCCATCGACGGCAGCCTGAAACGGCTTCGCACCGATTATCTCGATCTCTACCAGCTTCACTGGCCTAACCGCGGTCATTACCATTTCCGCCAGGCGTGGACGTACAATCCCTCCAGCCAGGATCGTGCGCGAACGGCGGACGAACTCATCGAAGTGCTCGAAACGACCGGCGAACTCGTCAAGGCCGGCAAGATCCGCGCCATCGGCCTGTCAAACGAGACGGCTTGGGGCACCATGCAGTTCCTCAAGCTTTCCGAAAGCCGCGGCCTGCCCCGCATCGCCTCGATCCAGAACGAGTACAACCTGCTCTACCGCACGTTCGATCTCGACCTCGCCGAGGTGTCCCACCACGAAAACGTCGGGCTTCTGGCCTATTCGGCGCTGGCGGCCGGCCTGCTGACCGGCAAGTATCTGGGCGGCGTCCGCCCCGAGGGCTCGCGGATCACCAAGAACGGCGACCTTGGCGGCCGCTACCAGCCGCTGCAGGAGCCGGCGGTCGCAGCCTATGTCGCGCTCGCACGCGAACACGGCCTGGACCCGGCCCAACTGGCGCTGGCCTTCTGCCTCACGCGCCCGTTCATGACGTCCGTGATCATCGGGGCGACCAGCATGGAACAGTTGGCGACGGATATCGCAGCGGCGGATCTTTCGCTGTCGGAAGACATCATGAAGGCGTTGCAGAATCTTCATCGCCGCTACCCGGCGCCGATCTGAACCGGTCGGAACAGCAGCCATCGACACGAAAAACCCGCCATCGCTGGCGGGTTTTTTGCTGTCGGATTGCGGCTTGCAGCCCTTGTTACTGTCCGTTGCCGCCGGTCGTCGGCGCAGCGTCCGGCTGAACCGGCTGCGGCGCGGGCTGCGTACCGGTTGCCTGACCGTCGGTCGGCGGGGTGACCGGAGCCGGCTCCTGCGTCGTGATCGACGAGGTGTTTGCGTTCGGATCCACACCATCGCCTGTACCGCTGCCGGTAAAGTAGAATACTCCGCCTGCGACGAGCACGGCGACGATCGCCGCTACGGCCCAGCCGGCTGCGCCGCTGCCGCCGCTGCGGGCATCCACGATTGTGCTGCGGTCCTCCAGGGGACGGTCCTCCAGCGGACGGTCTTCGCGGATCGGACGGTTCTGCTGCATCGGATCTTGCATGTTTCCTCGCTCCATCTGGTTGCGTCGAGAAAAAGAACGCAGCTTTTGCCATCTGGTTCCCCATTTTTTGCCGTGGATCTCCGCATGAACGGTGGGTGTCGCTGCACAGCCCTTGCCTTCTGCGGAAAAATCCGTATAAGCGCGCTGTTCAAAACACCCGGTCGCATCGGCTGGTGGCTGGACGGAGGGCCGCTTCCGGCGACGGGAGCGACAGGAACACAAGCGTTCCGGCCTCCCGTGTCTCCGCTCTCGACCGTATAGATCAAACGCTTTTCTTGCCCGGCCCTCTGGCCTCTAAGATCAGTCGTTGAGGCTTGGCGCCGGTTTCCGGGTGTGGATCAAACGCAAGAAAGGCAAAGCCACATGGCTCTCTACGAACATGTATTCCTGGCCCGCCAGGACGTGTCCGCCCAGCAGGTCGACGCGCTCGTCGAACAGTACAAGGGCGTGATCGAAGCGCACGGCGGCAAGGTCGGCCGGGTCGAGAACTGGGGCCTGAAGTCCCTGACATACCGCATCAAGAAAAACCGCAAGGCACACTATGCCCTGATGGACATCGACGCCCCGGCTGCCGCCATCCAGGAGATGGAGCGCCAGATGCGCATCAACGAAGACGTTCTTCGTTACATGACCATCGCCGTCGAAGCCCACGAAGAAGGCCCGTCCGCGATGATGCAGAAGCGCGACCGCGACGACCGTCCGCGTCGTGACGGCGACGACCGTGGCCCGCGCCGCGACTTCGGCGACCGTGGCCCGCGTCGCGATTTCGGCGACCGTCCGCCCCGCGGCGACCGCCCCCCGCGCGAAGACCGTGCGTAATCGAAGCTGAAGGAGACAACGACAATGGCTGATATTTCTTCCGCTCCGGCACGCCGTCCGTTCCACCGCCGCCGCAAGACCTGCCCCTTCTCGGGCGCAAACGCGCCGAAGATCGACTACAAGGACGTTCGCCTCCTGTCGCGCTACATTTCCGAGCGTGGCAAGATCGTTCCGTCCCGCATCACGGCCGTTTCCCAGAAGAAGCAGCGCGAACTCGCCAAGGCGATCAAGCGCGCCCGCTTCCTCGGCCTGCTGCCCTACGTCGTAGCCTGATACTGGCGGACCCCGCGCGCCGGCTTCGGCCGGTGCGCGGTCACTATGGCACGACATCCGGGACGGCGTACGCGCCTTCCCCTCCCTTCCGCGTTGGGCGCGGATCGGAACGCCACCGGCCCGGCGCGTCCCAACCCTCGCGCTTGAGCCAAAATCCCATGTTGGGGAGCCGTTTCTGAGGCTTTAGCTCAGGAAACTCCTCTAACTGTCTAAAAAGACAGGACAGCGCTGTGCAAAACTTGAACTGGACCTCGATTGCGACCGGGCTTGTCGCCGGTGTGACCGCTGCTCTGCTTTCGCTGAGCGCGAACGTCCAGTCGACCCTTGCCATCTTCTTTTTCGCCGGCTCGGCGCTGCCGATCCTGATTGCCGGCCTCGGCTGGGGCAATGCCAGCGCACTGACCGCCGTGATCGCCGGCGGTGCGGTTGCTGCAGCCATGGCTTCCTCGCATTTCGCGCTGCTGATCGTGATCATCACGCTGATCCCGGCCGGCTGGCTCAGCAACCTCGCCAACCTCGCCCGCCCCGCCACCGAGATCGGCGGCCCCGAGGACGCACTGGCCTGGTATCCGCTTTCGAACATCGTCACCCACCTTGCCGTCATGGTCACGCTCGGCATGATCGCCGTCGGCATGATCATCGGCTACAGCGGCGAACTCGCCAGCCAGATGGTCGACCTGATGTTGATGGCGTTGAAGGAGCAGGAGCCGCTCTACAATCCGGATCCGGCCACGATTGCGCAGATGAAGGCCATTTTCGGCCTCGCCCTGCCGCTCGTGCAGGGTGCTCTGTGGGTGATCCTGCTTTTTGCCGCCTTCTACATCGCCTCGGCCATCGTGCGGCTCTCGGGCAAGGGCCTGCGTCCGCGCGAGGACATGCCGACGTCGCTGCGCATGCACCGCAACGCCATCTTCATCTTCCTCGCCGGCCTCGTTTTGTGCTTCCTCGGCGGCACCCCGGCGATCATCGGCGCACTGGTCTGCGGCACGTTCGGCGCCGGATTCGTGCTTTCCGGCTTTGCGATCCTCCATCAGCGCACGCGCGGCAAGGCCTGGCGCCTTGCAGCCCTGTGGCTCGCCTATGCGTCGGTCGTGCTGTTCGCGCTGCCGGTGCTTTTCATCCTCATCCTAGGCCTGACGGATACGCGGCGCACGATTGCGCTGACGCCTGCGGCCGACAAGCCTCAATCGAAATCCAACAACACCTGAACATTAGAGAAAGGAACTCAACATGGAAGTCATTCTCCTCGAGCGCATCGCCAAGCTTGGCCAGATGGGCGAAACGGTAAAGGTCCGCGACGGCTTTGCCCGTAACTACCTGCTGCCGCTCGGCAAGGCGCTGCGCGCCAACGAAGCCAACAAGAAGCGTTTCGAATCCGAGCGCGCCACGCTGGAAGTTCGCAACCTCGAGCGCAAGTCGGAAGCCCAGAAGGTTGCCGAGAAGCTTGACGGCAAGGCCTTCGTCATCGTTCGCTCCGCAGGCGAAACCGGCCAGCTCTACGGTTCGGTCGCTGCCCGCGATATCGTCGATTCGCTTGCTTCGGAAGGCTTCAACATCGGCCGCAACCAGGTCGAGCTGAACACCCCGATCAAGGCGATCGGCCTGCACAGCGTCGTCCTGCACCTGCACTCCGAAGTCGAAATCGCCGTCCAGATCAACGTCGCACGTTCTGCCGAAGAAGCCGAGCGCCAGGCCAAGGGCGAGACCCTGACCTCGGCCGACGCCATCTACGGCGTAGACGAAGACGCACTGAAGCCGGAAGATTTCTTCGATCCGGAAGCGGACAACGAAGGCGAAGAAGCCTGAGACCACCTGCGGCCAGGCGGCGGGTACCCCGCCGCACCAGCACGCGGTTAACGCGAAAAACCCGGGTTGAAATCCGGGTTTTTTTGTTATCATTTAGGGAAATCAGACTGGAATGGCGGTCGGGCCGCTACCAGGCCGGTTACCCGACCAGACCCGCTCCGCCGCAGTATGCGATGGAGTGTGCTGATGAAGTTTGTGCTTGCTTCTACGGTTTCCCGACTGGTGCGACGCGGAAATCTGACGATGACATTCAGCGACGGTCGTTCGATGACGGCTGGCGACGGCACCGGAAAACCCGTTCACATCCGCCTCAACAGCAAACGCGCCGAGCGCGGTCTGGTCTTCGACCCCGCCTTCTATCTCGGCCATTACTACGGTACCGGCGATATCGATCTCGTCCAGGGCGACATGTACGACCTGCTGGAAACGGTGTTCACCGGCAATCCGGATTTCAAGTATTACGACAGCCGCTGGAACCGGCTTCTGGACCGGGCCCGCTATCTCATGCGCTGGCTGCGCGAGAGAAACGGCATCCGCCGATCCCGCAACAACGTCCAGCATCACTATGACCTGACCGGCGCCCTCTACGACCTGTTCCTGGATGAGGACAAGCAGTATTCCTGCGCCTATTTCGAAGATCCCGAACAAAGCCTCGACGATGCGCAACTTGCCAAGAAGCGGCATATTGCCGCCAAGCTGGCGATGGGGCGGCCGGGACTGTCCGTCCTCGACATCGGCAGCGGCTGGGGCGGCATGGCCCTGTATCTCGCCCGCAACCTCGGCGCACAGGTGACCGGCGTCACCCTGTCGAACGAGCAACATGCGGTCTCGAGCCAGCGCGCCAGGGACGCCGGGCTGGAGCAGGAAGTAAGCTTCCTGCTGGAGGACTACCGAAACGCGCCCGGCAGTTATGACCGGATCGTCTCGGTCGGGATGTTCGAGCACGTCGGGCGGCCGAACTACCTGACCTTTTTCCGCAAGGCCGCCTCGCTCCTGAAACGCGACGGGGTGATGCTGCTGCACACGATCGGGCGGACGGATGCGCCGGCCACCAACAACCCGTTCATCGAGAAGTACATCTTTCCGGGCGGATACATCCCTGCTCTCTCGGAGGTGATGCGGGCGATCGAGAAGTCCGGTCTCGGCGTCACGGACATCGAGATCCTGCGGCTGCACTATGCGGAAACGCTGCGGCACTGGCGCGAACGCTTCATGGCACGGCGCGACCAAGCCAAGGCGCTCTATGACGAGCGATTCTGCCGGATCTGGGAGTTCTATCTCGCCGCTTCGGAAAGCGCGTTCCGCTGGCAGAACCTCGTCGTGTTCCAGTTGCAGCTCGCCCACCAACAGGAAGCCGTACCTCTGACGCGGGACTATCTGGAGCGTGGCGAAGGCTGCCTGAAGGCGCGCGAGGGCGACGGCAAGGCCCGCGCGGGTGCGCGGAAGTTTCCACAGGAAGCCTCGATCTGAAGGACCCGGCCGGTGCCGCCGCGTGCCGGCCGCCTCAGGTCACGGGGTCGGAGTTGCTGCCGTCAGCACATCTGGAGGACGGCGCAGAAACGTGCGCCGCCAACGGCCGCCCCCCTGAAAGGCACGCAGCCGACCGCGGCAGCAAGGCAAGCCCCATCCCCGCGCCGCACTCCTGCCGCGCGAATCTTCTGCACTCTTCGTCAAGCTCGCTGCCGCGGTTTGCCGCTGGACGGGGGGAATTTTTCGCTGCTGTGGCCTTTGCGCAATGGAGCGGCTGTGGAAAGGTCGAAGACTGTGTCCAAGACTGATTCGGTGTCGCGCTACCGTCGCCCCGCATGAAGACGACGCTTGACCCGTGCGCCACCCCGGTTGAAAGCAGGCACTTCACTGCAAATGGGATTCGGGAGATTCGGGCCAGATGAACGACGCCGTACGTAAGCTTGCCAGTCCGGGCCGCGACGACCTAGGAGTGCACCATCGCGAGGCGCCGAACAACGTCGAGGCGGAGCAGGCGCTTCTGGGCGCCATCCTGGTCAACAACGACGCCTACTACCGCGTCTCGGACTTTCTCAAGCCGATCCATTTCAACGAGCCGCTGCACCGGAAGATCTTCGAGCTGGCCGGCGACACGATCCGCATGGGCAAGATCGCAACGACGATCACGCTGAAAACGCATCTGCCGGCCGACGGCCGCGTCGGCGACCTGACGATACCGCAGTACCTCGCGCGCCTTGCAGCCGAAGCGGTGACGATCATCAACGCGGAAGACTATGGCCGCGCCATCTACGATCTGGCGCTGCGCCGCTCGCTGATCACCATCGGCGAGGACATGGTCAACATCGCCTATGATGCCCCGCTCGACATGCCGCCGCAGAACCAGATCGAGGACGCCGAGCGGCGCCTGTTCGAACTGGCGGAAACCGGCCGCTACGACGGCGGCTTCCAGTCGTTCAACGATGCGGTTGCGCTCGCCATCGACATGGCCGGTCAGGCCTTCGAGCGCGACGGCTCGCTGTCGGGCATTTCCACCGGCATCCACTCGCTCGACGCCCGCATGGGGGGCCTGCAGCGCTCGGACTTGATCGTGCTCGCTGGCCGTCCCGGCATGGGCAAGACCTCGCTTGCCACCAACATCGCCTACAACATCGCAGCCGCCTATGAGCCGGAGGTGCAGGCTGACGGATCGTTCAAGGCAAAGAACGGCGGCGTCGTCGGCTTCTACTCGCTCGAAATGTCCTCCGAACAGCTTGCGACCCGTATCATCTCCGAGCAGACGGAAGTTTCGTCTTCGAAGATCCGCCGCGGCGATATCTCCGAGGCCGATTTCGAAAAGCTCGTCGCCTGCAGCCAGATGATGCAGAAGGTGCCGCTCTACATCGACCAGACCGGTGGCATCTCGATCGCCCAGCTTTCCGCCCGCGCGCGCCGCCTGAAGCGCCAGCGCGGCCTCGACTGCCTCGTGGTGGACTATATCCAGCTGATGACCGGCTCGGGCAAATCCAGCGACAACCGCGTGCAGGAAATCACCCAGATCACCACCGGCCTGAAGGCGCTGGGCAAGGAACTGAACGTTCCGATCATCGCGCTTTCACAGCTTTCGCGTGGTGTCGAAAGCCGCGAGGACAAGCGGCCGCAGCTCTCCGACCTTCGCGAATCGGGCTCGATCGAGCAGGACGCCGACGTCGTGCTGTTCGTGTTCCGCGAGGAGTACTACGTGAAGAACCTCGAGCCGCGCGATGAGTTCGACCCGAAGTACGAAGAGTGGAAGATGAAGATGGAGCAGGTGAAGGGCACGGCCGACGTGATCATCGCCAAGCAGCGTCACGGACCGACCGGCACGGTGAAGCTCGCCTTCCAGTCCGAATTCACCCGCTTCGCCGATCTCGCGGACCCCTCGTTCTCGCAGTACGAGGAACACTGAACAACCGCGTCCCGCTCGCAAGCAGCTGAAGGGCCCCGGCAGCAGGGACGCGGCGCCGCATCGCCTGCCCGCTCAGCGGACAACGGCCTCAATGCCGCACTTTCGTCCCATCAGCTCCAGCGCCGCGCGAACGCGCGCGGCCTGCTGGTCATCGATCATCGATATATCCAGGCGGTCCTCGCAGGCACTGGCCGCACCTCTGGAGGCGCCGTCGAGGGAAATGCGCGTGGTGCAGCTCAATCCACGGCCCTCCAGCACCATCTGTCGCGCGCCGGGGTCGGCGGGCGCCAGCGGATTGTGTTCCGCAATCAGGTCGTCCACCGACGCGTAAGCGACGGCGTGTTCGACCTTGCGCAGGTCCACGCGCGTCAGGGACAGCACCGCCCAGCCGCCTGGCGATTGCAGCGCGGACGTTGTCCGTACGAGGCAGGCGTTGCCGCTGACTTCCAGGCGGGTGACCAGGCGCGGAGCCTGCGCACTGTCGGGCGAGGAACGATAGACGTCCGTCTCCCCGTCCGTGACCGGCTCCTCCCCTTCCAGATCGAGGCCAAGCAGCGTCGCATAGGCGTGGCGGACGTCGATTGAGGCGGGATCGACGGGCTCGTGCGCCTCTGGTGCCTGAAGCGGCGCAGCAAAGATCGTGATGGCAATCACCCCTGTGGCGAGAAATCTGTTCATCGGATAGGCTCTGGTTCAATACGGCGTCGGTTCTCGCCGCGACGAGAATCCCGTTGCCAAAGAACCCACATCCACAACCCGTGTGCAACCGGGAACGAAGGTGGCGCGCAACGCATCCCCCGTTTGTCGTTCCGCGCCGCCGCCGCGATGAATACCCGCCTCCGCCCTCAAGCCTGTTGCTGCTGAATGCCGGACCTTGTATTCCAGAGACATGACGAAAAGTGCCGACGCCTCCACCATCTCGTCCTTTCCTGCCGGCCAGATCGGCGAAGAAGCCGCCAGACTGACCGTCGATCTCCAGGCGCTCGCCGACAACTGGCGTCTGATGGCAAAGAAATCCGGCAAGGCAAGAACGGCGGCGGTGCTCAAGGCGGATGCCTACGGGATCGGCCTGGAAGCTGCGGCGCGAACGCTTTACCGCGCCGGAGCGCGCGATTTCTTCGTGGCGACGCCGGCGGAAGGCCGGGCGTTGCGCCCGACTGCTCCGGACGGCCGCATCTTCGTTCTCTCGGGCATGTGGGCCGGATCGGAGGATCTGTTCTTCGAACACGATCTCGTTCCCGTCATCGCTTCCAGCGAGCAGCTCGCAGTGTTCATGGCGGCGATCGCAGAGCGCGGGGACTATCCGTGCGCCCTTCAGGTCGACACCGGCATGAACAGGCTGGGGCTGTCGCCCGGCGAAGCGCTGGCGTTGGCGAACGATCCCGTGCGACCGGCGAGCTTTTCCCCGGTGCTGATTCTCAGCCATCTCGCCTGCGGCGACGACCCGCTGCACCCGATGAACCGGATGCAGCTCGACCGCTTCCGCGCCGCCGCGCGTGCCTTCGACGGCGTGGAGGCGAGCCTTGCCAATTCCGCCGGCGTCTTCCTCGGCGAGGATTTCCACTTCGACCTGACCCGGCCCGGCATTTCCGTGTATGGCGGTGCAGCCGTCAACGGCGAGCCGAATCCCATGAAGCCGGTCGTTACCGCCGAGGCCCGCATTCTGCTGGTGCGCGAGGCCAGGATCGGCGAAGCGGTCAGTTATGGTGCCACCGCGGTGCTTTCGCGCGACAGCCGCATCGCAGTTGCGGCCATAGGCTATGCGGACGGGTACCTGCGAAGCCTGTCGGGCGCCGGGGTGCCGCTGCGCCAGACGGTGAGTTCCGGGGCGAAGGGCTATCTTCACGGTCGCCATGTGCCCCTGATTGGCCGGGTTACCATGGACCTCACCCATTTCGACGTGACCGACCTCCCGGCAGGCTCGGTCCGGCCCGGCGACTTCATCGAGCTGTTCGGCCCGCACATGCCGATCGAGACCGTGGCCAAGGCGGGCGGCACGATCGACTACGTGCTGCTGACCAGCCTTGGCACCCGCTACCGCCGCGACTATATCGAGGCACGGTAGGAACTGTTCTCCCCCTGTGTTAAGCTCAGCGAGAGCAGCGGAGGTCGGCATGTCGAACGCAAAGAAATCCATCGTCGTCGGCGAACATTTCGAAGCCTTTATCGACGAGCAGGTCAGCTCGGGCCGCTACAACAACGCCAGCGAGGTCGTGCGCGCGGGGCTGCGCCTGCTGGAGCGGGACGAACTGCAGCTCACCGAATTGCGGCGGCTGATCGAGGAGGGAGACGCCGACATCCGCTCCGGCCGCTTCCACGAATATGACACTGCCGAGAGCCTGCTGGACGATATTGTCCGTCGGTCGGAGTCCGGCCATTAAGCGCCGCCGGGTCGCTTATACAACGACGGCGCGCGCCGATCTCCGTGCCATTCATCGCCACATTGCCCATCAGGACCCGCCCGCCGCCGACCGCTTCATTCTCGATGTCCACGCGAAAATGCTTCACCTCGCCGATCTCGGCCTGACCGGTATCGATCGCCACGAAGTCAGCCCGGGTTTGCGATCCTTTGCTTATCGCGACCGGGCGGTGTATTTCCGGCTGACCGATTCTCATCTCCATATCATCCGCATCCTTCACGGCCGGCAGAGCCTGTCGCCGGACGACTTCACCGAAAGCGAGACCTGATGGCCAAGGCGCGCACCCAATTCGTCTGCCAGAACTGCGGCACCGTGCATGCGCGCTGGGTCGGCAAATGCGACGCCTGCGGCGAATGGAACACCGTCGTCGAGGAAGACCCGATGGGCGGCATCGGCGGCGGCCCGGGCAAGACGCCGAAGAAGGGCCGCGTGGTCGCGCTGACGACGCTGTCCGGCGAGATCGAGGAGGCGCCGCGCATCGAGACCGGGATATCCGAACTCGACCGGGTCACCGGCGGCGGCTTCGTGCGCGGCTCGGCGGTGCTGGTCGGCGGCGATCCGGGCATCGGCAAGTCGACCGTGCTGATGCAGGCGGCCGCCGCCCTCTCGCGGCGGGGCCAGCGCGTCATCTACGTCTCGGGCGAAGAGGCCGTCGCGCAGATCAGGCTTCGCGCACAGCGGCTGGGCGCTGCCGAGACCGACGTGCTCCTGGCAGCAGAGACCAATGTGGAGGACATCCTGGCGACGCTGGCCGATGGCAAGCGGCCGGATCTCGCCATCATCGATTCGATCCAGACGTTGTGGAGCGACATCGTGGAATCCGCACCCGGCACGGTGACGCAGGTGCGCACCGGCGCACAGGCGATGATCCGCTTCGCCAAGCAGACGGGGGCCGCCGTCGTGCTCGTCGGCCACGTCACCAAGGAGGGCCAGATCGCCGGTCCCCGCGTCGTCGAGCACATGGTGGACGCCGTTCTCTACTTCGAGGGCGACCGCGGCCACCACTACCGCATCCTGCGCACGGTCAAGAATCGCTTTGGCCCTACCGACGAAATCGGCGTGTTCGAAATGTCAGACAAGGGGCTGCGGGAGGTCACCAACCCCTCCGAACTGTTTCTCGGCGAGCGCAACGCAAAGGCACCCGGTGCTGCCGTCTTCGCCGGCATGGAGGGCACGCGGCCGGTGCTGGTGGAGGTTCAGGCGCTGGTCGCGCCGACCTCGCTCGGAACGGCGCGGCGGGCCGTCGTCGGCTGGGATTCGGCCCGGCTTTCGATGATCCTTGCGGTGCTGGAGGCCCATTGCGGCGTGCGGCTCGGCCAGCACGACGTCTATCTCAACATCGCGGGCGGATTGCGCATCTCCGAACCCGCCGCCGATCTCGCCGTGGCGGCAGCCCTCGTTTCGTCACTGGCCGGCCTTGCCCTGCCGGCGGATTGCGTCTATTTCGGCGAAGTCAGCCTGTCGGGCGCCGTCCGGCCGGTCTCGCACACCGGCCAGCGCCTGAAGGAGGCGGAAAAGCTCGGCTTCTCGCAGGCGGTGCTTCCCGCCGGTTCCGCCGAGCTGCCCAAGGGCAATGGCGGGCGCTGGGCAGAGATCGACAGCCTGCCGGACCTGGTGGCGAAAATCGCCGGTTCGAAGGGCGCATTGACGCGGCCGACCGACGAGGACTGATGCGCAAGCGGCAAGCCGGCCGCGAAATAGGCAAAGCTTTGTGGAAACAGTTCGTTGCCGATGAACCGAATTGAGACGCCGCTGACGCGATCGGCTAAGGTGCCGGTGCAATTCGCGTCCGGGTCGATAGACATTTCTGGTCTGGAGTAAGACAAACATGCCCATCACACTTCTCGACGGCATCGTCATCGGCGTTGCGCTGTTTTCGGCAGTGCTTGCGATGGTGCGCGGCTTCTCGCGCGAGGTCCTGTCAGTCGCAAGCTGGGTGGGAGCCGCCGCTGCCGCCTACTTCCTCTATCCCGTGCTCGTTCCCTATGCGAAGGAGTATACGGCAAGCGATACCGTCGCGATCATCGGCTCGGCCGGCGTCGTCTTCCTCGTCGCGCTTATCGTGATCTCCTTCATCACCATGCGGATCGCCGACTTCATCATCGACAGCCGCATCGGCGCGCTCGACCGCACGCTGGGCTTCCTGTTCGGGGCGGCGCGCGGCATCCTGCTCGTGGTCGTCGCCATGCTGTTCTTCAACTGGCTGGTGACACCCCAGCAGCGCCCAAGCTGGATCGAGAGCGCAAAGTCCAAGCCGCTGCTCGACAATCTCGGAAGCAAGCTGGTGGCACTGCTGCCGGAAAACGCCGACAACGAGATCCGCGACCGCCTGCTCGGCCGCCGCGCACCCGCCGAGGGCACCGAAACGCCGACCGACGGCACGGACGGGACGACAGGGCGGGCTCCCGCCACCGGCGAGGAGCCGGCAGAGGACGCCCCCGCAACGAACGGATGACGATGCAAGGCTGCTCCGCATTTTTCGCGAGAGCAGCCGCAGCGAAAATCTGGTAGGGTAAAAGCAGCTACCACTGAAGCCTCCGGACTTCGGTGGTAAAGTCGTTAAGGAATACACATATAGGCATCGCGGTCAGGCGAAGTGAATTCGGGCCGCGCCACACGCATTTCCGGTGAAGAAGCCGACACGGCGCCGGATGAAGCGAACTTAAGTGCAACCCAGTACCGTCCCGATCAAAGGCTTGCAGCACATGACCGAACTATCCGTTTCCGCCCACCGTTCCGACAGCGATCTGGACGGCGATACGCTTCATGAAGAATGCGGCGTCTTCGGCATTCTGGGCCATCCGGACGCAGCCACGCTGACCGCACTTGGCCTGCACGCCCTGCAGCATCGCGGCCAGGAGGCGGCCGGCATCGTCACCTTCGACGGCAAGCAGTTCCACAACGAAAAGCGCATGGGCCTCGTCGGCGACCACTATACCGACCCGGCGACGCTGGCCAAGCTGCCCGGCTTCATCGCGATCGGCCATACCCGCTATTCCACCACTGGCGAGGTCGCCCTTCGCAACGTCCAGCCGTTGTTCGCCGAGCTTGAAGTCGGCGGCATCGCCATCGCCCACAACGGCAACTTCACCAACGGCCTGACGCTCCGTCGCCAGTTGATCGCCGGCGGCGCCATCTGTCAGTCGACCTCCGATACCGAAGTCGTGCTGCACCTGATCGCCCGGTCGCGCTATACCTCCACCGCCGACCGCTTCATCGATGCGATCCGCCAGATGGAGGGCGGCTATTCGATGCTGGCGATGACGCGCACGAAGCTGATCGCCGCACGCGATCCGATCGGCATCCGCCCGCTGGTCATGGGCGAACTCGACGGCAAGCCGATCTTCGCTTCCGAAACCTGCGCACTCGACATCATCGGCGCGAAGTTTATCCGCGACGTAGAGAACGGCGAGGTCATCATCTGCGAGGTCCAGCCGGACGGCTCGATCTCGATCGACGCCCGCAAGGCCGGCACCGGCCAGCCCGAACGGCTCTGCCTTTTCGAATACGTCTATTTCGCGCGGCCGGATTCGATGGTCGGCGGCCGCAGCGTCTACGTCGCACGCAAGAACATGGGCATCAACCTGGCAAAGGAATCCCCGGTCGAGGCCGACGTCGTCGTTCCGGTGCCCGACGGCGGCACGCCGGCAGCCTTGGGCTATGCGCAGGAAAGCGGCATTCCGTTCGAATACGGCATCATCCGCAACCATTATGTTGGCCGCACGTTCATCGAGCCGACGCAGCAGATCCGCGCCTTCGGCGTGAAGCTGAAGCATTCGGCAAACCGGGCGATGATCGAGGGCAAGCGCGTCGTGCTCGTCGACGATTCCATCGTGCGCGGCACGACTTCGCTGAAGATCGTCCAGATGATCCGCGACGCCGGCGCAACCGAGGTGCACCTGCGCGTGGCAAGCCCGCGCATCTACTATCCGGATTTCTACGGCATCGACACGCCGGACCGCGAAAAGCTGATCGCCAACCAGTACGACAGCCTCGAAGCCATGTGCAAATATATCGGCGCGGATTCGCTGGAGTTCCTTTCGATCAACGGCCTCTATCGCGCCGTCGGCGGCGAGGACCGTAACGACACCCGGCCGCAGTTCACCGACCACTACTTCACCGGCGACTACCCGACGAGACTCCTGGACAAGGATGGCGAGACGATGGGTCGCAAGGTTTCCGTGCTTGCCAGCAACGGCTAAGGCACGCTTGCGGTTTCCATTTCGGAACGAACGCTTTAGAAGGCTGCGGTAACGCGGCCTTTTTCTTTATCTTCTGGCCGGCACGGATATGGGACGGACATGATGGATATCGATCTGAAGGGCAGGATCGCGCTGGTCACCGGCGCCTCGCGCGGCATTGGCTATTTCACGGCACTCGAACTCGGCAGGCGCGGCGCGCATGTGATCGCCTGCGCGCGCACGGTCGGCGGACTGGAAGAACTGGACGACGCCATCAAGGCCGTCGGCGGCAGCGCTACGCTGGTGCCCTTCGATCTGGCCGACATGGCCGCGATCGACAAGCTCGGCGGCTCGATCTTCGAGCGCTGGGGCAAGCTCGACATCCTCGTGGCCAATGCCGGCGTGCTCGGTACCATCTCGCCGATCGGCCATGTCGAGGCGAAGGTGTTCGAGAAGGTGATGAACATCAACGTCACCGCCACCTGGCGGCTGATCCGCTCGGTGGAACCGCTGCTTCTGAAATCCGACGCCGGCCGCGCGCTGATCTTGTCATCGTCCGCCGCACACAAGTGCAAGCCGTTCTGGGGCCCCTACTCCGCCTCCAAGGCGGCCGTCGAGGCGCTGGCGCGCACCTGGGCGGGCGAGACGCAGCGCACGCCGCTGCGCATTCTCTCGGTCGATCCGGGCGGAACGCGGACGGCGATGCGGGCGCAGGCGATACCGGGCGAGGATCCCTCGACCGTGCCCCATCCTTCCGAGGTGGCCCAGGCGCTCATGCCGCTGGTCAGCCCCGAGATGACCGAGACCGGAAAGCTGTTCATCGTCCGCGAGAAGAAGATCGTCGACTACCACATGCCGAGCTGAGAACCGCGGCAGAATTCGGACAATCGAAAGCCCCGCGCATCTGCCGGATACGCGGGGCTTTTCATTGCGTCGCCCGGCTTCAGCCCTGTGGCTGGGCGACCGTTCCCGCCGCCGCCGTATCGGTTGCGCCCCCCACGACGGTGCGGACAACCACCGAGAGCCCCGGCGCCAGGTACTTCGCCTGCTGCTGGCCGGGGTCGATCGCGATGCGCACCGGAACGCGCTGGGCGACCTTGGTGAAGTTGCCTGTGGCGTTGTCTGGCTTGATGACACTGAATTCCGAGCCTGCGGCCGGAGAGAAGCGCTCGACATGGCCATGCAGCTGCACGTTGTCGAGTGCATCGACGGTGAAGGTCACGGCCTGACCGGTACGGATGCGGCTAAGCTGTGTCTCCTTGAAATTGGCGATGATCCACGTCCCCTCCGGCACCACCGCCATCAACTGCGTTCCGGCTGACACATACTGGCCGAGCTTGACGCCGACCTCGCCGACAACCCCGTCACGCGGCGCGGTGATGCGGGTATTGGTTAGATCGATCTCGGCAAGCTCAAGCGCCGCCTTTGCGCCGGCGACCGCCGCCCGCAGCGCGTCGCGCCCGACGATGATCGATTGCAGGTCCTGATTTGCAACTTCCACCTGGGCCTTGGCCTGGCTGACGGCGGCTTCGGCCTGATCCAGCGTCGCACGGCTCTGCTCCCGCTCGCTTTCGGAGACGACACCCTTGCCGGCGAGACGCTCGACACGGTTCCAGTTCTCGTTGGCGCGACGCAGGGCCGATTCGGCACTGTCGACCGCGGCCTTGCCGGCGCCGATCTTCGCCTGGCCCGCCCGCTCCTGCTGGAGCGAGTTGGCGAGTTCGGCCTCCTGCGCCGCAAGCGTCGCCTTGGCCTGGTCCACCTTCTGGCGGAAGATGCGGTCGTCGAGGCGGGCGAGCACCTGCCCCTCCTTCACCGTCTCATAATCCTTCACCGGCACGTCGACGATGTAGCCGGACAGTTGCGGGCTGATGAGCGTGACCGAGCCGCGCACATAGGCGTTGTCGGTGACCTGGACTTCACTTTGGAACGGCGGCAGGTCCCAGGCGTAGAGGACGAGCGTCACCCCGCCGACACCCATGGCGACGGCGATGGCGGATGCGAGATTTGTCAGAAGTTTTTTCATGGCATTTACTCAGGCGGCGACCGGCGCTTCTGCGCCATGGCGGTCGCGGATACGGTTCTTGATTGCGTTGAAGGTGACGTGAGCGAGCAGGCAAAGGGCCGCACCCGCCGAAAGAACGCTGATCAGCAGGAAGACGTCGTTGTAGGCGAGCACATTTGCTTCGCGGGTGATCTGCTGGCTCAGAAGATTGGTGCCTTCGGCCTTGAGAAGCGCGCTGTCGGTCAGGGTATGCCCGTAAGCGGCCGAAAGCTGGCTGACACGGCTGGCGACGATCGGGTCCGTCATCGTGATCGTCTGCGCCAGAATATTGGAGTGGAACTTCTCCCGCAGCGTAATCAGCGTGCCGAACGCGGCAGACGCCATCTGCGCGCCGAGGCTCTGGGTCGCCAGGAAAAGGATGATGAAGGAGAAAATGTAGTTCGGCCCCTTCTTCAACGCGTTCGCGAGCCCCTGTCCCATGGTGAGAGGCAGAAACATGGCGGAAGCAACCGCAATCATCCCCTGGCTGAGATAGATGTCGTGCGGCCTGGTCAGGTTGGTGGCGCGGCTGTCCATGAAGGCGCCGATCGCGATCAGGGCCAGACAGAACAGGTGAATGTGCGGTTCGCGCCCGGGTTTGATGACGAGCGCGCACAGCAAGCCGCCGAACACGGTCGAGACCGCGATCACGGAATAGAGGCCGGTCAGCTGGTCGGCCTGCAGGCCGAGGATGAGGAAGAAGTTGGTGGCCGACGCCGTCTGTTCGGTCAGAAGCAGGCGAAACAGCAGCAGCACCACGGTGAAATGCACGATCTCGGGGCTCGTCAGCCAGCGAATGTCGAAGAACGGCTGCTTCCGGTTCAGCTCGATCAGGGCGGCCGCGGCAAGGCAGATGAACGATACGACCAGCGCCTTTCCGATCCAGGGCGCCTCCAGCCACCAGTAGAGCCGTCCCGTCGTCAGGACCATGGCCAGCGCGGCGAAGCCGACAGCGACGAACAGGTAGCTTATGACGTCCAGCGGCTCGATCACCTTCGCGCGCGGCGGGGAGGCAAGCGGCACAAGATAGATCGCCCCGAACGCCATCATGGCGAGGCCGAGTTCGAACAGATAGAGGGCATGCACACCGCCAAGATCGAAGAGGGCCGGAAAAAGCACTCGCGTCAGCGACGGCATGAGCGCGATATTGGTCAGCGCAGCCGTGAGCCCATATGTGAGCTTATGCTGGGGCGATACTTTCTCGATCATGTAGAGAAAGGCCAGTCCCGACATCGGGGCTGCGGCGATGCCGGCAATGAAGCGGATGGCGATGGCCGATTGGAGGTCGGTGACGAACAGATGCAGGATGGACACGAGCACGAAGACGCCGATGCTCCATTCAGCAAACGTCCGAATGCCGAACTGCTGTCGGACCTTGATAAGCGCCACCGATAGGCTGACATTCGGTGCCAGATAGGCTGCGATCAACCACGTGGCTTCCGTCTGCGTCGCGCTGTAGGCCCCTTGGAACTGCGGCAGGTTGCCGGCGATCATGTTCATCCCGAAGCCCTGGGCGAGCGCCAGCAGCGTGGATGCGCAGAAATAGGCGAAGGCCGGCATGGTTCGGGTCGGTGCGGCGGCGGCCGGCGGTACCGGCGCGGCTTGTTCTGCTTCGGAAGCAGGTTCCTGTGCCGCCGAGAGATCTGCCGGAGCGAGGTCGTCGTTCGCTGGCGCGGGTCGGGCGGACGCGGTCGTTGCGCCGCTGCCGATCTCCTGGTCGTTGATGGTAACCGCGCGCATGGTCACACGCTTTCCCGACAGGAGGTGGACGCGCAGGCGGAGATATTCCGCAGCACCCGCAGCGTCGTCGCCATGTCCTCTTCGCTGACCCCTTTCAAGAGGTCGCGCCTGAGCTCATGCGCCAATTCCTGTATTTCGCGGGCCACGATCTGACCGCCAGATGTCATGAAGATCTGCTTGGCGCGGCGGTCGCCGTCGACATTGCGGCGCTCGATGAAATCCTGCTTCTCCATGCCGTCCAGAAGGCGGACGAGCGTCGGCGTTTCGATATCCAGCTCCTCGGCAAGCTCGCGCTGCGTCAGGCCCTGCCGCTTCGACAGTATGAGCAGGGTGCGCGCGCGGGACAGCGTCAGCCCCCTCTCCTTCACCCGCGCGTCAAACAGCGCCCGCATCTTGCGGCCAGCACGTGAGAGTTCTTCGAGGATGACATCATTGGGGCTTGAGGCGGACATTTCATAGCTCGTATATAATTAGCATGCTATCGAATAGCATGGTAACTATCACGGCGAAGGATGCTTTTCAATGGCAAGGCAGCGGATGGAATTGCAAGGCTGATGCCCGGCATTTGCATGCCGCGCCGGACAGCCGCTAAAGGCGGAAATTGCTCGCAAGGGAAGCGCGAAGCCTCAGTGTTCGTCTTCGCCCTCGCCGGCGAACTGGTTTTCCACCGCCGTATCGGTCGACGGCCAGCCGCCGTACTTGCGATACCAGGCACGCGCGCCGAACGGAAGGGACGCCAGATAGAGCGCCACCGTCACCACCATGGTCTCCCAGGTGAAGCTCATCAGCGTCGCGACATAGATGACGACGACGAGCATGACGGGCAGGACAAGGTCCCTGCGAATGCGGCTACCCTCGGACTTGCCGGACCAGACCGGAACACGGCTGACGAGCAGAAAGGCGATCAGGACGGTGTAGGCCGAGGAGATCAGCGCGAAGGGGGTGCTGGGGGGAACGCCCAGGAAGCCGACATAGACGGGCAGGAGCACGAGCATGGCGCCGGCGGGAGCCGGCACGCCAACGAAGTACTCCGATTGCCAGCTCGCCTTGTTCTCCCGCTCGGACATGACATTGAAGCGGGCCAGCCGCAGGCCGGCGGCAATGGCGAAAATCAACGCGGCGATCCAGCCGATGGAGCGGGCCTGGTCCAGCACGAAGACATAGAGCACCAGCGCCGGCGCCACGCCGAAATTGACGATGTCGGCCAGCGAATCCATCTGCACGCCGAACTTGGACGTCGCCTTTAGCAGGCGGGCGACGCGCCCGTCGATGCCATCGAGGAAAGCCGCCAGTAGCACCATGGCGACGGCGAGTTCGTAGCGGTTCTCGAAGGCAAGGCGGATGCCGGTCAGGCCGGCGCAAATCGCAAGGATCGTGATGAGGTTCGGAATGATGACCCGTAGCGGAATCTGCCGCAGGCGGGGCCCGCGGGCTTCATCATTGGGTCCGTTCGGTTCATAGGGGTGAAACGGCGTCTTCATCTCGTATCGCTTTGCTGGAGCGGCAGGGCGCACGACGTCTGGCGTCGACGGATCAACGTATCCGACATCGTGCGCGCGCCTCGATCTGTCAACCCCGGCGCCCCAGTGTCGGCCCCTTGGCAGAGCCGAATTCGGCCAGCACAGTCTCGCCTGCGATCGCCGTCTGCCCCACGGAGACACGCGCCTCGGCGCCGGCCGGAAGGAAGACGTCGAGCCGCGAGCCGAAACGGATCAGGCCGAAACGCTCGCCGGCTTCGAGATGATCGAACGTCGATGTCCAGCAGACGATGCGGCGCGCCACGAGGCCGGCGATCTGGACGACGCCGATCTCGCCGTGGGCGGTGTCGATGACGAGACCGTTGCGCTCGTTCTCCTGGCTGGCCTTGTCAAGTTCGGCATTGAGGAAGCGGCCGGCGCGATAGGCGATCCGACGCACGCTGCCGCGCATCGGCGAACGGTTCACGTGACAGTTGAAGACATTCATGAAGACGGAGATGCGCAGCATTGGCTCCGAGCCGAGTTCCAGCTCGAGTGGCGGCGTCACCATGGCGATGGCAGAAACGCGGCCGTCAGCCGGGCTGATGACGAGATCCGGATCCTGCGGCGTCACGCGTTCGGGATCCCGGAAGAAGTAGGCGCACCAGGCTGTCAGAATGAAGCCGATCCACATCAAAGGCTCCCACAGGAAGCCGAGGATCACCGACACCACGAAGAAGGCGGCAACGAACTTCCACCCGTCGCGATGGACGGGAACCAGCGTGTTACGCACCGTATCAACCAGACTCATGCCATGCTTCTCCGCTTTTACGTGCCTTGCAACTAGCGCGAAACCGGCGCGGTAGCAATGCGGCGGGGCAAGTTGCCGTTCCTCCGGGAGAGGCATCCACATCTGAACAGGGCGCCATGCAACTTCCAAGGCCCATAATGGCCACCAGACGGCGGTGGCTGAATGATTATTTTGGTTGTATAGATATTTTATACAATCAAAGGTAGGAGGATGACATGGCACTTACCCGCGTCGACAGGATTTCAGGACTGCCTCTCTATTACGACCGTTTCAACGGTAGCTCCTACGGCCGCACTGCCGTGCCGATGCGCCCCTACATCGATGCGGATTTCCTGGCGCAGTGCACAGCCTGCTTCGATGATCTGAAAGCAGTGCTGGCCGCCGGGGAGTTCGACATTGCGCAGGTCTGGAGCGGTGGCGTCGGCCGGGAGGGAAGCGGCGCCTCCTATCACTACAGAAACAGGGCTTTCGACCTGGATGCCCTCATCTTCGCCGACGGCACCCGATGGGTGGCAAAGACCTTTCCCGAACGGCCGTTTCTCTATCTGGCGATCGAGGCGGTGCTGCGGCTGCATTTCGGCACCGTGCTCAATCACGACTACAACAGGGCCCACGAGGACCATCTTCACTTCGACAACGGCTCGGCCCCGCGCTTCAAGCGCGACGCGCGCAGCCATGTCATCTTCGTCCAGTATGCGCTGACGAAGCTGTTCAACCAGAGCGTCGGCGATGCCGGCGCAGACGGGGTCTTCGGGCCGGAGACCGAGCAGGCGCTCAACCGGGTCCGCCGGCAGCTCGGCATCGGCAGCCTGAGCGAGAAGGAAAACTGGTTCGCCTTTCTGCGGACGGTGGCAAAGGCTGCGCTTGCCAGCGAACGAGGCATCGTCCATGCCCCGGAACTGGTGAGTTGAGGCATGTGGCGCAAGAGCGTGCAGCGGTGTTGCGACCCTGACATGCGCAGAAGCCATGCCATGCGAGCGGCGATCCGCTCCGTGCTTTCGCGCGCCGGCTTCAGCTTGCCGGCGCCTTGCGGATCACCACGCCCATTTCGTCGGCCTCGCGCACCTGCTTCAGATGCTCCTCCGCCTCGGTCGCCTCGCGCTGGCGGTTCCACATCGAAGCGTAGAGACCACCCTGACGCAGCAGGCCGGCGTGGGTGCCGCGCTCGGCAATCAGGCCGTCCTTCAGGACGATGATCTCATCGGCGCCCACCACCGTCGAAAGCCGGTGGGCGATGACCAGCGTCGTGCGGTTCTTTGAAACGAGATCGAGCGCCGTCTGGATCTCCTGCTCCGTCCGGGTATCGAGCGCCGATGTCGCCTCATCGAGGATCAGGATGGGCGGGCTCTTCAGGATCGTGCGGGCAATCGCGACGCGCTGCTTTTCGCCGCCGGAGAGTTTCAGGCCGCGCTCGCCCACCATGGCCTTGAAGCCGCCCGGAAGGTGATCGATGAAACCGCTGATCTGGGCAATGTCGGCAGCGGCCTTCACTTCTTCGTCGGTTGCGGCGGGCCGGCCATAGCGAATGTTGTAGCCGATCGTATCGTTGAAGAGCACGGTATCCTGCGGCACCATGCCGATCGCGGAGCGAAGCGATTTCTGCGTCACCTCGCGTACGTCCTGCCCGTCGATGGTGACCGACCCCTGCTGGACGTCGTAGAAGCGATAGAGAAGCCGCGACAGCGTCGACTTCCCGGCTCCCGACGGGCCGACGATAGCGACCGTCTTGCCCGCCGGCACCTCGAACGACACGCCCTTCAGGATCGGGCGCGCCGGATCGTAGGCGAAATGCACGTCGCGAAATACGATCGCGCCGGCGCCCGCCTTCAGCGGCTTCGCATCCGGGGCGTCCTCCACCTCGGCCTGAACCTCGAGCAGATCGAACATCTGTTCGATATCGGTGAGGCCCTGGCGGATCTCGCGATAGACGAAGCCGATGAAATTCAGCGGGATCGCCAGCTGGATCAGCATGGCGTTGACGAAGACGAAGTCGCCGATCGTCTGTTCGCCGCGCTGGACGGCCAGCGCCGACATGACCATCATGATCGCGGTACCGATTCCGAAGATCAGGGCCTGGCCGAAGTTCAGCCAGCCGAGCGATGTCCAGACCTGGGTCGCCGCCTTCTCGTAGCGCTCCATCGACTGGTCGAAGCGCTTCGCCTCCATCTCCTCGTTGCCGAAATATTTCACCGTCTCGAAATTCAGAAGCGAATCGATCGCCTTGGTGTTTGCCTCCGTGTCGCTGTCGTTCATCGAGCGGCGGATGGAGATGCGCCAGTCGCTGGCCCGGACGGTGAACCAGATGTAGAGCGCGACGGTGACGGCAGTCACCAGAAGATAGCTGAAGCCGTAGCCGGCCCAGAAGACGATCGCGGTCAGCAGAAATTCGATGACCGTGGGGATGGAATTGAGGATCGTGAAGCGCACGATCGTCTCGATGCCCTTGGTGCCGCGCTCGATGACGCGCGACAGGCCGCCGGTGCGCCGTTCGAGGTGGAAGCGCAGCGACAGGCGGTGCAGGTGGACGAAGGTGCGATAGGCGAGCTGGCGCACCGCATATTGCCCGACGCTGGCAAAGAGCGCGTCGCGAAGCTGGTTGAGGCCGGCCTGGAGAATGCGGGCGAAATTGTAGGCAAGCACCAGCATGACGGCGCCGAGCAGGAACGACGGCAGGAGATCGACCGCGTCCAGCCGGCCGTTCAGCGCATCGGTCGCCCACTTGAAGAAGTAGGGCACGAGCAGGAGCACCAGCTTGGAGGCGAGCAGGAACACCGTCGCCCAGACCACCCGCATCTTCAGGTCCGGCCTGCCCGACGGCCACATGTACGGCCACAGATTGACCAGGGTGCCGAGAGGATTGCTGCTGTCGGCTGAAACCGTCTTCTTCGTCGTGGCCGCCATGCGCGCCTCCGCAGACCGGCCGCCGCCGGCTTACCTATTCAAGAAAAAATGCGGCGCCCGATTTGGACGCCGCATTGGTGAGATAGGACCGTCGTCCGCGCGATGCAATGCTGCAGACGGCGAAAAGGCGAAAGACCCTCAGTTGCCCTTCACATGCTTGCGGTGAATTTCCTCCGCCTCCGTCTCCGGCATGGCGCTGTCGGGAACACCGAAGATCTGGCCGGGCAGGATGCGGTCGGGGTCGGTGATCTGGTCCTCGTTGGCGAGGTAGATCGTCGTATAGCGCACGCCCTGGCCATAGACGCGGCGGGCGATCTGCCAAAGCGTGTCGCCCCGGCGGATGATGACGGAGTTCTTGCTCTCCTTCAGCGGCGCCTGCTCGATCGTCTGCGGCTGGCTGACCGCCGCCTGCTCCTGGCCTGTCACCGGTGCGGCATCGGTCGCGGTGCCGGACTGCGCGACGGCCGGCTGGCCGTTGCCGGCGGCGGCAACGTCCTTGGACGACAACAACGCTTCCGGCGGCGCCTGCAGGCTCGCAAGTGCACCTGTGTAAGCCGTCTTCGGCGCATCCGCCGGCACCGACGACAGCGCATCGACGACGGAACGCGCCCACAGCTTCAGCTTGTCGACGAGCGCCAGCCTTGCAGCATCGGTACCGGTCGGCGCGGCATAGCCGACGACCTGGCCGAGGACACCTTCGAGTTCGACGCGGGCAGCAGCGAGCTTTTCAGGCGTCGCACCGGCATCGGCCAGCAGGTCGGAGAACCGGCGGGAAAGATCGAGCGCGCGGCTTTCCAGCGCCCCGACATCAACGGCCGGCGCCGGCGCCTGTTCGGCCACCTGGCCGTTGGTGGCCGGTGTCAGCGCGTCCTTCACCGCCGTCTGGATCTGGCCGATCGACTTGCCGACGGTTGCGGCATCGGCGGGCAAGGCCTTCAGTTTCGCCAGCACCTCGGCGGCAACCGCGGCCGTTCGCGCGGCGATCGCCTCGCCAGCGCTGCCGGCGGGCGTCTTGTACTCTGAAAGCGACTGCAGCGCGATCTCGGTTGCGGAGCGCGCCGCCGCAAGCTGTTCGGCGGTCGGAACCGCGCCGTTGGCATAGAGGCCGCTCAAAAGCGCCACCGCCTTGTTCGCCTCGGCACGGAGCTTGTCGAACGAACCGGCGTCGATCAGGCCGAGGGTCGGTGCAGCGCCGTCCGTTGCCGGCTCCTGCGCCACGACGGCCACCTGCTCGCCTTCGGGACGATCGAAGGGAACCGATGCCCGCAGCTCGACCTTGGAGACGTCGTTGCTCATCACATCGGCGCGGATCACGTGGCGGCCGACCGGAAGCGGCATGACGCCATCGACCACGAAGCGCCCCTGCGGATCGGCCTTGATCTCGCCCAGGAGCTTGTCGTTGGCATAGATGCGCACCAGCGAACCCGCCCGCGTGCTGCCCGCCACGAACATCTTGTCGCCCTCGAGCTCGACGGCCGAGATGCGCACGTTCGGCGAAAGCGCTGTAGCTGCGCCCGCGTCCGCCTGCGACGTGCCGTTGGCCGCCGTGGCCGCATCGGCCGGCTGTCCGACGGCCGCTGTCTCGTTTGTACCGCCCGCCGCAGGAGCGGCAGTCGCCTGCCCCGCCTCCGTCTCGTCCGGAACGGTAATCAGGCGGCTCGCCTCGCCGGGCTTGGCGACCATGGCCAGCAACTCTCCGCTGCTGTCCTTCGGGATCGAGACGGTCGCAACCTCCTCGGAGGTCTTGGCGGCACCGCCGTCGCCCAGGATGCGCAACGTCAGCTCGTGGTCGCCGACGGCCAGCGGCTTGTCGAAGACGGCGGCGAATTCGCCGGAGGGACCGACATCGGTCGTCGCGACCACCGTCTGACCGTTGAGGATCTGCAGCGTCTTGTTGGGTTCCGCGCGGCCTGCGACCACGGTGGAGCCATCCGGCTCCACACGCAGCACGTCGAAGGACGGGGTCTGCCACGCCGAGGCCGGGCCTGCAGAGCCTGCCTGCGGCGCTGCCTGGCCGGCGGCGGTCGCGGCCGCCTCGCCTGCGGCGCTGTCGCTGCGCGCGCCCTTGGCGTCGGTCGTCGTCGTAGCGGCGGGCCCGGATTCGGCTGCCGGCGCCGTGGTCTGTGCAGCATCCTGCGGCGCCTCGGGCGCCTTGTCCTTTTCGAGATTCGGAAGGACGAAGAACACCATCAGCGCCGTGGCTGCCGCCAGTACCCCCAATGCAACCAGGCCGGTCTTGTGCTTCATGTTTCACTGTCTCCAGGCAGAGCGCCGCTTATTCTGCTAAATTGCTAGCGATTTCCGAGGGTTTGCACAAGCTTGCGACACTCCTGCACCCGTGGCGGCACGCCTTTTTCGTCATTTTTCTTGACCATCGCGGGTCAGGGATGGCTCAATCGGACCATGAACGAAGAAACCATGCCGATCAGAGCCATATGCGTCTATTGCGGATCCCAGCCGGGCCGCGATGCCGCCTATATCAACGCCGGTCGCTCGCTCGGGCGCTCGATTGCCACGAATCACCTTCGCCTCGTCTATGGCGGGGGCACCAAGGGAATCATGGGCGCCGTCGCAAGCGGGGTCCTCTCCGCAGGCGGCCGGGTGACAGGCATTATACCGCAATTCCTCATCGACATGGAGGCCACGCGCCATTCTCTCGGCCAGCTCTCCGAGCTCATCATCACCGCCGACATGCACGAGCGCAAACACAAGATGTTCGAGCGCGCCGATGCCTTCGTCGCTCTGCCGGGCGGTATCGGCACGCTGGAGGAAATCGTCGAGGTGATGACCTGGGCGCAGCTCGGCCGTCACCGCAAGCCGATCGTGTTCGCCAATATCGGCGGCTTCTGGGACCCGATGCTGAAGCTGATCCGCCACATGGCCGATGCCGGCTTCGTGCATGCCGCCCATCTGGTACAGCCGATCGTCGTCGACGAGGCCGACCAGATCGTTCCCGCCCTCATCGAGCACTGGTCGAACACCGTCGACCGCGAGGGCGAAGCAGGGATCGTCGCCCGCCTCTAGCCGAACACTGCCTCAGCGCGCAGGATCGGGCGCCCCCTTGAGCGCCCGCGCGCGCTGGGCGCGCGCGGTTCGCAACATCGATCCGGAATAGACGAAGAGGGCCGCCCATATCAGGGCGAAGGCCAGCATCTGGGCATGGCCGAACGGTTCGTGGAAGACGAAGATGGCGATGATGAAGATCATCGTCGGCGCAATGTACTGCATGATGCCGATCGTCGAGAGCTTCAGGAGCTTGGCACCGTTGGCATAGACCATCAGCGGCACCGCGGTGACCACGCCGCTTGCCAGCAACAGCAGCAGATCAGCCATGCCTGTATCCCCGAAATGACCACTGCCCGTCGTCTCGAGCCAGACGATGTAGCCGATCGCCGGAACGCTCAACAGCAGGACTTCCAGAAAGAAGCCCTGATTGGGGCCAATCGGCAGCGTCTTGCGGAAGAAGGCGTAGAAGCCCCAGGAGATGCAAAGGGCAAGCGAGACCCATGGCAGCCCCCCGGCCTCGATGGCCAGCACGGCAACGGCCGTCGCCGCCAGACCGATCGCCACGATCTGCGCCCGGGTCAGCTTTTCCTTCAGCAGCACAGCACCGAGAAAGATGGAAAAGAGCGGGTTGATATAGTAACCGAGCGCCGTCTCGATGGCGCGCCCTGCCCCGATCGCCCAGACATAGATGCCCCAGTTGACGGTGACCAGCGCGGCCGTCAGGCAAGCCATCGCCAGCATGCGCGGAGTGCGCAGCGCCGTGCGGACCTCGGACGTGCGACCGAGCACGACGAGCACCATGCCGGCGATAGGCACCGACCAGAGGATACGGTGCGCGACCACTTCCGTCGACGGAATATGGGCCACCGCCTTCATGAAGAAGGGCAGAAAGCCCCAGAGCAGATAGGCCGTCAGCGCGAAGAGAAATCCCTGCAACGAATCGCCGTTCGCCGCCGGAGGCGTGCTGTTCTTTTCGTTCATGATGCTGGATCCTGCTCCTCACCGGCGCGGGCGACAACGCGCGCTCCACGCACCTTCGTGCAGGAACGTCCTAGTCGAACGGCGGCGAATGCACCAATTCATTTCCTTGAAGGATCGATCAGGGAAGCTTCATGCACCGTTGCGCGTCGCCATTCGCGCCAGGATGGACCACTGGATGATACCGCAGACCGCGCCTGCGGCAGCCCCCATGAGGGCGTAGGTCGGCTCCAGCCCCGGCGCGGTAAAATAATCGTCGAGCGTCGCAAACAGCCCGAACAGGGCTCCGGTGACGAGACCGTTGCAGACGAGCACCAGCGCTGCTCGTGCGCGGCTGCCCAGCCGGCTTTCGGCCAGCAGCTCGGCGAGCCATGCCGTCAGCGCGCCGGGCGCCAGGATCGTCGCCACCATCAGCACCGCCAGCCCGTCATCGGGATCGAACCTGAGAGGCTTGCCGTAGAGCACCTCCTCGACGGCGGGAGAGAGCTGTCCGAGCAGCACGAGCAAGAGCCCCGCGCTCCCCGCCGCGATCACCACCATCGCCAGCTTCTTCATCATCCTCATGCTTTCATCCCTGGCTGCCGCCATCATTCCGCGGCGATCCGCCCCGCCTCGCCCCGGTTCTTCAAGAGCTTGTAGACGACGCTGTCCATCAAGGCCTGGAAGGACGCATCGATGATATTGTCGGAAACGCCGACCGTCCACCAGCGCGCGCCCGTGCCATCGGTCGATTCGATGAGGACGCGCGTGATGGCTTCCGTGCCGCCGTTGAGGATGCGCACCTTGTAGTCCGCAAGCTCGAGGTCGCCGATTTCGCTCTGATACTTGCCGAGATCCTTGCGAAGCGCCAGGTCCAGCGCGTTCACCGGTCCGTGCCCTTCGGCGACCGACATCATCGTCTCGCCGTCGACCAGCACCCTGACCACCGCCTCGGAGACCGTCTTCAGATTGCCGTTGGCATCGTAGCGCCGCTCGACCATCACGCGGAAACTCTCGACGTGGAAGAAATCCGGGATCGAGCCCAGCGTGCGGTAGGCGAGCAGCGCGAAGCTGGCATCGGCCCCCTCGTAGGCATAGCCGGTCGCCTCTCGTTCCTTGACGATCTCTATCAGCCGGTCGAGTTTCGGATCGTCCTTGGAAACGGTGATGCCGCGCAGCTTCAGCGCGTTGATGAAGTTGGCCTTGCCGCCCTGATCGGACACCATCACCTTGCGCAGATTGCCCACGCTTTCGGGCTGAACGTGCTCATAGGTGCGCGGATCCTTCAGAAGGGCCGAGGCATGGATACCCGCCTTGGTGGCGAAGGCCGAGGCGCCGACATAGGGCATCTGGTGATCGGGCGAGCGGTTCAGGAGCTCGTCAAACTGGTGCGACAGCCGCGTCAGTCCCTGCAGGCGCTGCCGATCGATGGCGACCTCGAAACGGCTGCTGTAGCTCTCCTTCAGCACGAGCGTGGGGATGAGGGTGACAAGGTTGGCATTGCCGCAGCGCTCTCCGATGCCGTTGAGCGTTCCCTGGATCTGGCGCACGCCCGCGTCCACGGCAGCCAGAGAATTGGCAACCGCCTGCCCGGTGTCGTTATGCGCGTGGATCCCGAGGTTTGCACCGGGGATGCCAGCGGCGACGACGGCCGTCACGATCTCGCGGATTTCCGGAGGCTGCGTGCCGCCGTTGGTATCGCAGAGCACCACCCAGCGCGCGCCGGCGTCGTAGGCGGCCCGGGCGCAGGCAAGCGCGTATTCGGGATTGCCCTTGTAGCCGTCGAAGAAATGCTCGCAATCGACCATCGCCTCCTTGCCGGCCGCAATCACGGCCTTCACGGAGGTGCCGATCGCTTCGAGGTTCTCCTCGTTGGTACAGCCGAGCGCAACGCGGACATGATAGTCCCAGCTCTTGGCGACGAGACAGACCGCATCGCTCGACGCCGCGATCAGCGCCGCCAGCCCCGGATCGTTGGAAGCCGAAACGCCGGGACGCTTGGTCATGCCAAAGGCGACGAAACGGGCTTGTGTCGTGCGCTTCCGGTCGAAGAAGGCGGTGTCGGTCGGATTGGCGCCGGGATAGCCGCCCTCGACGTAGTCGAGGCCGAATTCGTCCAGCATCGCGGCGATCGCGATCTTGTCCTCGACCGAGAAATCCACGCCTGGCGTCTGCTGGCCGTCGCGCAGCGTCGTGTCGAAGAGATAGATGCGTTCTTTCGTCATTACCTGTTCCCTCCCTGGGAACGATCTTTCATTTTGTGCCGCGTATCCGGCCTGCCGGCCGCCTTATCCCCGCCGAGGCGAGAAGCAGGTACGGCACGGTCGTCGTCCGCTCGCCCCTTTTAGGAGCAGAAAGCCAGTGTGCACGAGGGGCAATTCCGGCCTTCGCTTTCACACAAGCTTCAAATCTTCAGCCCGTGGGCGGGCCAGTGGTCGGTCTCGTGATCGGGGTGCTGGAAGGAGATGATCTTCTCCTGACGCGAATAATAATCCTGATCGTCATGTACCGGCTGATCGAAGATGGTCTCGACCCAGGGCAGACGGGCCGCATAGTTCACCTGGATCTGCGGCGCGAGATCGGCACGGTCGTCGAAGGTGCCGATCGCGATTTCCAGCCCGCCGGGATGGCGGTAGGTCATGGGCGTGCCGCAGTTCCTGCAGAAGCCACGGTCGATATTGACCGACGACTGGAAATAGCTGGGTTCCTCGCGCGTCCACTCCACCCCGTCCTTCGGCGCGGTGACGAGGGCGGAGAAGAAGCCTCCGAACTGCTTCTGGCACATGCGGCAATGGCAGATGGACGGACGCCCGAGGGCGCCGTGGATGCGGAAGCGGACGGCGCCGCACTGGCACCCGCCGGTTCGAACGGTCTCAGTCATGTCACTCCTCCGGTGGCCAGTGATCCGTGTCGTAATCCGGATGCTGGCGGTTCGATTCCAGGATGGCAATGTGGCGCTCGCGCCCGGCCGGTCCGGCGGCGTCCGTCTCCGTCTCCGGCAGGCGGGCGAGCTGGGAAAACCAGAACATGCGCGACTCGACGCCGGACTGCGCATGCGGGCGCACGTCCTCCGGATCGTCGAGCGAGCCGAGCACGATGTTGATGAAGCTCTCCTTGGGCATGTCGTAGAAAAGCGGCGTGCCGCAGTCGCGACAGAAGCCGCGGCGCACATGCTCTGAGGACTGGAACCAGCCGGGTGCACCGCGGGTGACGCGGAATGTCGCGCGCGCGGCATTGGCGAGCGGCAGGAAATAGTTGCCCGCCGCCTTCTGGCACATGCGGCAATGGCACAGGTGCGGATCGTCGAGCGTGCCCTCGGCGCGGTAGCGCACCGCACCGCACTGGCAGCCGCCCGTATAGATCCGCGCGATGCTCATCGTTGCGCCTCCGGCGGCCATGTCTCGGTTTCGTGGTCGGGATGCTGATAGGAGACGATCTCGAGAACGAACGGGGCCTCTTGCGCATCCTCCTCCGTCGCATGTCCCGGCAGAGTGTGCAGGGCATCGACGAAGGGCACCTTCGCCTCGGTGCCGAACTGCACTACGGGCGGAAGCAGCGACGGATCGTCGAAGGCGCCGGCTGCGATCGCCACGCCGTCGGGCGCCTCGTAGGTCAGCGGCGTGCCGCAATCGGCGCAAAAGCCGCGCAGCACGAAATTCGACGAACGAAACCGCTTCGGCTCTCCCCGCGTCCAGGAGAGCTCGGCGCCGCGCGTGGACACCAGCGGCGCATAATAGGCGCCGAAGGCCTTCTGGCACATGCGGCAATGACAGATCGAGCTGTCCGTCAGCACCCCGCGAACGCGGAATCTGACCGCGCCGCACTGGCAGCCACCGGTGTAGAGGGCGCCGGTCACCTCTTCACCTCCCAGGTCGTCACGCGTTCACCCGTAGCCGGGTCCTTGCCGTCCTTGAGCTGGATGCCCCTGGAAAGGAGATCGTCGCGGATCCTGTCGGCCTCGGCGAAGCTCTTTGCCTTCAGGAGGTCGAGGCGACGTTGAATTGTCGATTCAATATCCGCCTCCAAGGCCTCTGAAATCTCTGTCTTTTTCGGCATGACGCCGAGCAGCGCGGCGGACGCGTGGAAGCTTGCCGCGGCAGATGGATCGTTTGCCGCCCTTTGCGCCAGGGCATGCAGGGCCTGAACGGCTGCAACCGTGTTGAGGTCGTCGGCCAGCGCCGCCAGCACAGCCGGGTCGACCGGCCCCTCGCCGTTTCCGCCTGTGGGCCACTTGGCCAGCAGCCGCTCCGCCTCCTCAAGCCGCTTGACCGAGAAGTCGATCGGCTCGCGGTAGTGCGTCATCAGCATGGCCAGCCGCAGCACCTCGCCGGGCCATTTGCGGCCGCCGAAGGTCTCGGTCGCAAGCAGGTCGTGAATGGTGACGAAGTTGCCCTCCGACTTCGACATCTTGCGGCCCTCAACCTGCACGAAGCCGTTGTGCATCCACACGTTCGCCATCACCTTCGTGCCGTGGGCGCAGCGCGACTGGGCGATCTCGTTTTCGTGATGCGGGAAGATCAGGTCGAGACCGCCGCCGTGGATGTCGAAGGTCTCGCCGAGATAGGCGGCCGACATGGCCGAGCACTCGATGTGCCAGCCCGGCCGCCCCCTGCCCCACGGACTGTCCCAGCCGGGCTCTTCCGGCGACGA
The DNA here is from genome assembly GCF_900220975.1 of Rhizobium subbaraonis. Lineage (GTDB taxonomy): Bacteria > Pseudomonadota > Alphaproteobacteria > Rhizobiales > Rhizobiaceae > Mycoplana > Mycoplana subbaraonis. The sequence goes on from NZ_OBQD01000006.1 coordinate 239,264, forward strand.
CAGCTTCCAGAGCACGAAGTCGCCCGGGTTCTTCTTGTGGCTGTCGACGGCGACGCGGGCGCCGGCCTGCTGCTCGTCGAGATTGCGCTTTGAGAGTTCGCCGTATTCGCCCCAAGACGTGTCGAACAGCACCTCCCCGCCCGCCTGATAGGCGTGGCCGCGCGCGATCAGCCGTTCGATCAGCGTGATCATGTCGGCGCGGCCGTCCTGCCGTTTCTGCACGAACTCGGTGGCGCGCGGCTCGTGCGTCGGCGGCAGTGTGCCAAGGGCTGCGACGTCCGCATGAAACTGGTTCGCGGTCTTCTCCGTCACGCGGCGGATCGCCTCGTTCAGCGTGACCGTGCCGGCATCGATATCCTTGCCGAAGTCGCGCAGCGCACGCGCGTTGATCTTGTCGTCTACGTCGGTGATGTTGCGCACATAGGTCACCTGCGCCTCTCCATAGATATGCCGCAGCAGCCGGTAGAGCACGTCGAAGACGATCACGGGACGGGCGTTGCCGATATGGGCGAAGTCGTACACGGTCGGCCCGCAGACATACATGCGCACATTTTCGGCATCGATCGGCGCGAACGGCGCCTTCGACCGCGTCAGCGTGTTGTACAGGGTCAGAGCCGGTCTGTCGGCCATCGAAATTCTCCCAAGGGCAAGCGTCCGGCTGGCCCGGTCCGTTTGTCATCTGGGGATTTCAAGAGACGAAAACGGCCAAGCCAGCGATGAAGCTAGCGAATAATGCTCCGGCAAATAATGCAGAGTACCGTTTTCATGGCCTGCTTTATCGCGCCGGAATCTCCGGCGGTCAAGGGGCGCGCGCCGCGCGCGCGCGCGGGAAAATCATTTTCTCCTGTGTACTTACTGGCGCGACCTTCGCGCCGCCGCCAATTCGTCATCTTTTCCGCATGAGAGAGCCATGACGAAATCGAAATTCTCAGGCGGGCTACGCTGTTTCCGGGGTGACATCGGACGGATGAGCACCATGCGACAACAAGGACACGGCAAGTTCGCCAGCAGCGACCAAGGAGAAAGACCATGAACGAGCAGACGCCTCAGCAAAAGACGCCGGCCGCCGGCACCGATCTCGTCGAACGCTACCGCCCGCTGGGCCTGAAAGCCATCATCGCGGCCGCGCTGCAACTGAAGGACCGCCGGCGCGATGCAAGTGTACCCAACGCCTGAAACCATGACTAAATGCCGCACCACCGGCACATCTTGGAGCTATATTGTAAACATATTAACAATCATTAACAAATCATGAACGCAGCAAGTCAAAGATAAATCGAGTTTTCGGCAGAATTTGACCAAGATTATTGGGTACAACCATTCCAACGCCGAGATGACCCATCGCTCAACTTAGGCGTAACGGAAATGTTAATGGGAGCAAAGAATGTTTACTGAAGGTGCGAAGCGTTCAACTTCGCCGCGCGACCGCAAGACGGAAAAGCTCGAGGACCAGTACAGGCCGCTGGGCCTGAAGGCCGTGCTTGCCGCAGCGAGCCAGCGCAAACCGCAGGGCAACAAGAACAAGGGCGAACTGCCAGCAGGCCTCAAGCACATGGAAGCGTGAAGGCGGACCTGAGAGGGAGAGACCGCGCGGAGCTACCGGTTCCGCGCGGTTTACCCGGTGCCGGCACGCGGCCCCTCACACACGGCCACTCAAGAGCGGCGCGTTTGCGCTCCAGCCAGTGAAAATCTAAAGCAGCGAGAGCTGGCCGTCGTCATCGTCGGCCAGTTTTGCTTTCGGCGGCGGAAGCGGGGCCGCTTCCTCTACACGCGACTGGATATCCGGATCCGTATTCGCGACCTTGTTGACGCGGTCCGAAACCGGAACAGCCTCGAAGAAATCGTCCTCGACGGCCGCAAACAGATCGGCGACGTCCCGCGGCTCCTGCGTCTTGCAGTCGAGCCAGCGAGAAAAATCCTCCTGCCTGATGACGACGGGCATGCGGTCGTGAATGCGGCCGATGGCACCATTGGCGGCCGTCGTGAGGATGGCGCCGGTATCGACCTCCGAACCATCGGCGGAAGACCAGGTCTCCATCAGCCCGGCAAAGGCGACCAGGCTGCCCTTGCGCGGACGGATCCAGTAGGCCTGCGACTTTTCCTTGGCCCCCTTGGGCGGTCTGCGCCACTCGTAAAAGCCGGTGGCGGGCACGAGGATGCGGCGATGGCGCATGGCGGCGCGGAAGGATGCCTTGCCGATCGCGGTTTCGGCACGGGCATTGATCAGAAGAGGAAATTCGCGCGGATCCTTGACCCAGGACGGCGTAAAGCCCCACCGCACCAGCATGGCCTTGCGTTCCGGCAGGTTGCTGCCCGCCTGCTGCCGCTCCCCCGCCACCACGATCAGGATCGGCTGGGTCGGCGCGATATTGTAGCGCGGCGGAAACTCCTCCACCTCGACGACGTCAAGAAACTCCTTCAGCCGCGCGGAAGGCTCCGTCAAAGCAAATCGTCCGCACATGATGGCCGCCTCCAAGTCATAGGTGCCTCGTCATGAAAGCCGGCACACGCATCATTCGAGATAGACGGCCAAGCTTGCGTTTTCAACGCACGGCTTCGGCTTGCCGGAGGATCTATGGATCAATCCGCGCCGAACACCTATAAAGAGCCGATGAAGAATCGGAACTGCCGATGACAGCCCAAGCTGCCTCCTCTGCCATTCTCGAACGCGACGGGCGCTACCTGCTGGTGCTGAGGCGAAATCCGCCTGCAGCCGACATGTATGCGTTTCCGGGCGGGCGGGCGGAGCCGGGCGAGACGCCCGAAGAGACGGCGCTGCGCGAATTTGCCGAGGAAACCGGCATCCTCGCCCGTCATCCGAGGCTCTACGCCACCTACGACCTCGACAGCAGGTCGACCGGCAGCCACTACTTCCTGTCCGTCTTCCGGGTCGAGGCCGATCGCAAGGCGATCGCAGTCGCCGCCGACGATGCGGCGGACCTCGGCTGGTTTACCGCAGCCGAAATCGACAGCCTGCCGGCACCAGAGAGCGTGCGTGACTGCATCCGCCGGCTCGAAGCCGATCGCGGCCGGAGCGACATGCTGCCACCGCGCCACGTCAGCGGCTTGAGGTGACGCGCATGCTGCCTATCGCCCGCCTTGCTTTCATGGTCACTTTCGCGGCCGCCTCCCCGGCCGCTGCGCAAACGGCCGCACCGGCAGCCCCCGCAACGACAACCGCGGCGCCACCTGCCGAGAACAAGCCCGCCCTCTATGACGGGCGGCTGGAGCGGCTGTCGGAAATCCTCGGAGCGGTCCACTACCTGCGCAACCTGTGCCTCAAGGATGGCGAGGACAACTGGCGCAAGGCGATGGAGGACCTGATTTCGATGGAGGCCGGAAGCGAAGCTTTTCGGAAAGAACGCCTGACGGCGGCATTCAACCGGGGATATCGCTCGTTTGCCTCGGTCTATTCCTCTTGCACGGATCAGGCAGTTGTCGCAGAAGAACGCTACCGTATCGAAGGTGCAACACTTGCGACAGAAATTACCGCGCGATTCGGAAATTAGAGGATAATTAACCTCTTTTCTGCCGCACCCGTGTCGTTTTGATAAAAGGCTGCTAAGCTTGTTAACAGTCTGGTAAAGAGTAGATGCCTCGCATGGATCACATGATGGAACCAAGCCTCAACGATATCGACGAGATGATCGTACACGAGAAGATGCAGGCCGCGCTGGAATACCAGAACGAGGCCTGGGCTGACGGCATGGCCGATGGCATCGAGCCGGAGATCATCGCCGACGCTGCGATCGCGCTCGCCATGCGCGAAACGATTCGCCTCCTGGGCGAAGACGGCGCCGATGCCATGCTGACGTCCCTGCGCGAGCGCATGCTCGCCGGAGAGTTTTCCCCGGAACGGACGCTTCAATAAAGCGGAAAGACCAGGAAATGCCCAGCTTGTCCGACCGCATCAGGCTGCTTCGCGGCAGCGTGTTCGCCGTCTCGCTTTCCCTGGCGGTAGCCGGCGCCTTCGGTACAAATGCGTTCGCACTCAGCGAGTTGCAGCAGATTCCCGGCCAACCGCCACAGCAACAGCAGTCGGAGCAGCCAGCGTCCGACCAGCCGCCGGCCGAGGCCGAACCGGAAGCAGAACAGAGCGAACCGCTTCAGTTGCCCATGCCGGATCCGCTGATAAGGCGCGATGCGACAACGACGGACACGGCAGAACCTCCCGAAGAGAAGCAGGCAACGCAGCCTGAAACGCCGGTCGAGGTCATTTACGACATCGAGAAGGTGCCAGAGCCGGTCCGGCGCATGCGCGAACTGATCGTCGAGGCAGCAGCATCGGGCGATATCGAACGGCTGCGCCCGCTCCTCGGCAAGGGACCGACGCAGACCCAGGTCTCGGTGGTGGACGGCGACAGCGATCCGGTGACCACGTTGCGCGGACTGTCGGGCGATTCGGAAGGGATCGAGATCCTCGCCATCCTGCTCGACGTGCTGGCGACCGGGTTCGTGCGCGTCGATGCCGGCACGCCCAACGAGACCTATGTCTGGCCATACTTCGTCGAGAAATCGCTGGACACGCTCTCACCGCCGGAAAAGGTGGAACTGCTGCGCATCGTGACTGCAGGCGATTTCGCCGACATGCAGGAATTTGGCGGCTACAATTTCTATAGGGCCGGCATTTCGCCTGATGGCCAGTGGAAGTTCTTCGTCGCGGGCGACTGATTTCCATCATCCCGCTTCCTCCGGTCGCCGGCAGGCGCCCCGCGGGACTTGCACAGCCGGGTCCGGCGTTCTACCTCTGTTTCCAAAGACAGCCCCCGGCGCAATCCCTGCGCCGCCTGACCATTGGACATGACCATGCCTGCCGTCACGCTCACCGGACGCGCCTATATCGCCATCGCCGGCGCCGATGCAGAAGAATTGCTGCAAGGACTCATCACCACCGACCTGCCCTCCCTGCCGGCAGGCGAGGCGCGCGCAGGCGCGCTCTTGACCCCACAGGGCAAGATCCTTTTCGACTTCCTGGTCAGCCGCTCCCCTGCCGGCGGCTTCGTGCTGGAGACGACGCAGGAACAGCGCGATTCGCTCGTCAAGCGGCTGACCATGTACAAGCTGCGCGCCGCCGTCACCATCGAGGCGCTGGACGAGACGCACACGACCGTAAGCTGGAATGAGGGCGGCGAAGGCCTCGTCGACGGTCGTTTCGCAGCGGCCGGCGTGCGGGTGCTGCGCAGGCTCGGCGATGGCGGCGAGGAGACGGTCGCTGCCTACGACGCGTTGCGAATCGCCTCCGGCATCGTCGAATCGGGCTCGGACTACCCGCTATCCGACGCATTTCCGCATGATGTTCTGCTCGATCTCTCCGGCGGGCTGTCGTTCCGCAAGGGGTGCTATGTCGGCCAGGAAGTCGTATCGCGGATGCAGCACCGCAGCACGGCAAGGCGTCGGCCGGTAATCGTGCAGGCCGATACGGCGCTGCCGCCGGCGGGCACTCCGATCAGCGCCGAAGGCAAGCCGATCGGCACGCTCGGCACCGTCTCCGGCCGCGACGGCCTTGCTATCATCCGCATCGACCGCGCCGCCGACGCCCTGCGCGCGGGTGCGGCAATCCTTGCCGGCGACGTCGCGATAAGCGTTCGCCTGCCGGAATGGACCGGGCTCGCCTTTGCGCAAGACAGCGCCGAGGCGCCGGCGCAATGAGCGGCACGGCACGGCCGAGGACCGAGCCTCGGGCCTGGCAGCGGATGCTTTCCGGCCGCAGGCTCGATCTGCTCAATCCTTCACCACTCGACGTCGAACTGTCCGACATCGCGCATGGGCTCGCCCGCGTCGCGCGCTGGAACGGACAGACCTCGGGCGATCATGCCTTCTCCGTCGCCCAGCATTCCCTGATCGTCGAAACCATCTTCCGGCAGCTAAACCGTTGCGGGCCGGAGGAGTGCCTGATGGCACTGCTGCACGACGCGCCGGAATACGTGATCGGCGACATGATCTCTCCCTTCAAGGCGGTCGTCGGCGGTGGCTACAAGACTGTGGAGAAGCGGCTCGAGGCGGCGGTGCAACTGCGCTTCGGCCTGCCGGCGGAAACGCCGCGGTCGCTGAAGGACAAGATCAAGAAGGCCGATCGCATCGCTGCCTTCTTCGAAGCCACGGAACTTGCCGGCTTTTCCCGCGCGGAGGCAGCAAAGTTCTTCGGCGAGCCGCGCGGCGTCACCGTCGAAATGCTGATGATCGCTCCGGTGCCGGCGGTCGAGGCGCAGCGGCTCTTTGCCGCGCGCTTCGAGGCGCTGGAAGCCGAACGGGCCGGTGCACGGGAGCGGCGGGCATGACCTCGATCGTCGTCGCGCCGCTGTCGCGGATCGCCGAGATGGCCGTGCGCAACCGCTGCCGGGAGATGATCAGCCTGGTGGCGCCGAAGCAGGATTTTCACCGCCCTGCCGTGATCAATCCTGCCCGCCACCTTCTTCTCGGCGTCAACGACATCGCCTTTGCCGGTACGGGCGCGCTGGTCGCCCCGCAGGAGGCGCATGTGGAGGCGGTGATTGCCTTTGCCCGCGCGTGGGATCGCGCAGCACCCCTTCTGGTGCATTGCATGATGGGGGTCTCGCGCTCGCCGGCCGCAGCACTGATCGCAGCCCTTGCCGTGGAGCCGGACCAGGAGGATGACGAACTGGCGCTTCGCTTGCGGCAGGCTTCGCGACAGGCGACGCCCAACAGCCGGATCGTGGCGATCGGCGATCACCTGCTTTCGCGCGACGGAAGGCTGGTGCGGGCCGTCGAGAGGATCGGTCGCGGCGCGGACTATGCGGGCGACCAGCCCTTCTCCTTCAGCATCACGCCAGCTTCGCCGCGTGCTCCGGAGCGGACAAACCCATGATCGTACCCGCGCCATCGCCGCCCGTCGAAATCGGCCTGAATGCGGTGGTGGTGGCGATCTACAACCGCGGGCCGGCCATTCTGGCGGTCGGCGGCAGAGAGGGCGCGCGCGACGCCCTGCCCTTCGGCCCGTTCGATCCGACGCGGCACCGCACGTTCGAAACGAGCCTGCGCGCCAGCGTGGAGGCGCAGACGGCGCTGAAGCTCGGCTATATCGAACAGCTCTACACCTTCGGCGACCGCGGGCGGCAGAAGGCCCCGAACGAGGCTGCCACGCACATGGTTTCCGTCGGCTATCTCGGACTGACGCGCATGGATGCGGAGGCGACGGAACGGCTGGAGGCGGTCGGCGCGCGCTGGCGCGACTGGTACGCCTTCCTGCCCTGGGAGGACTGGCGAAGCGGACGTCCGGCGCTGCTGGACCAGACGATCATACCCACGCTCAGCGAATGGGCGGAAGCGCCCGGCGGCGACAGCAAGTCACTCCCCGGCCGCAGGACGCGACTGCGCCTTGCCTTCGGCCTCGACGACTTTCCCTGGGACGAGGAACGCGTGCTGGAGCGCTACGAGTTGCTTTATGAAGCGGGCCTTGCGGGCGAAGCGGTGACCGACGGATGGGCCGTCGCCGGCAAGCCTGCGGTCGGCCTTGCCATGCGCCACGACCACCGCCGCATTCTCGCCACGGCGGTCGCGCGGCTGCGGGGAAAGCTGAAGTACCGGCCGGTGATCTTCGAGCTCATGCCGGCGGAGTTCACGCTGACGGAACTGCAGGCGACGGTAGAGGCGATTTCCGGCCGGCATCTGCACAAGCAGAATTTTCGCCGCCTGGTCGAGGGGGCCGAACTGGTCGAACCCACGGGCGGCGCGACCGCCGCTACCGGGGGACGCCCCGCCGCCCTGTTCCGCTTCCGCAGACAGATTCTCGAGGAGCGGCCCGCCCCCGGCCTCAAGGTCGGCGGGCGCTGAACGGCTCGCCGGACCTCGAGCCGGCGCGCCAGGCCGGGCGCGCAGGGCGGCGGTCACCATCACCGCAAAACTGATCACGGCGCATCGTCAGCGATATGAGTGGCGGGGGCGCGACTTTCAAGTCGGGCATCGCCTCACAGGATGAAGTCGGCCTTCACGACGGACAGCGCCCCGTCGAGATGGATGGAGAAATCGGACTTGCCGTCGCCGTCCACGTCCGCGCGCACATAGCTTCGCATAGAAAAAGTCGAACCCGATCGAGGCCGGCGCCGCGGTAGAAGACATGGGTTGCCTTGCTGTAAGCACTCAAGAAAGCGATTGACCGGGCGGTCAGATTTCAACTCAAAGCGGTGATCCCTGTCGCAACCCGGTTCCGAAATCAGACTGCAGGCGGCATATCCTCCAATCAGAAGGCACGACAGCGGACTTCGCCAACGTGCCTGCTGCAAGGCTGGCGCTCAAGGGGCAATCTATCTGATCACGGCGCAGGCCAGACGGTCGCCGGCACCGCCGGCAGGCGAAGTGCGGTTGTCGTCCGATCCGGCATGGATGACGATCGCGCGGCCGCGAATGCCGTTCTCGCCGTCGTTCAGCGTGACGGCCGTGTTGAAGACCTGGGCGCGCATCACGCCGTCGTCGCCGACATACTGGTTCGGCATGTCGCCGGCATGCGGACCGTTGGCGGCGAGGAAGCCGTGCTCCTTGTCGTCCGGGTTGAAATGGCCGCCGGCGGATTCGTGCGACGAGGTCGGGTCGCAGGCCCCTGTTTCGTGAATGTGCAGCGCCACCCATTTGCGCGGCGGCAGGCCGGAGATCTCGATCTCGAACAGCACCCCGCCGGCGCCCTCTGTCATCGTCGCCCGGCCGGTTTCGCTGCCGCCGAGCCCGAGGAAATCGGCCTGCGCCGTGTTGCTGTCCTGAGCGGTGGCGACCGTTGCAAAAAGTGCCACGACCGGCAAGGAAAGCCAGAATTTGCAGATCATCGAACGTCCTTCCATCCAAAATGGTGTCGGGACGTGAACTCTCCCGGCCGTCGCGTGTTCCGGAAACCCGCGAAAAGACTGGCGGCCAGCCTTATCCGACGGCGATATCAAGCCCGATATCGAGGGTGGGCGCGGCCATGGTGATCTTCGACGTGGAGATATAGTCGACGCCCGTTTCAGCGATCGCCCGGATCGTCTTGATGCTGACGTTGCCAGAGGCCTCCAGCTTCACCCGGCGCGGATCGGTCGGGTAGTCCGCGTCCGAAAGGCCGGCGCAATCGCGGCTGATCTCGACGGCGCGGCGCAGCAGCTCCGGTCCCATGTTGTCGAGCAGGATCACGTCGGGGGCGGCTTCCAGCGCCTCCTCCAGCTCCTCCAGCGTCGATACCTCGACCTCTACCTTGACGAGATGGCCGGCGAAGGCACGCGCGGCGTGTATGGCACCGGCCACGCCGGCGGAGACGGCAATGTGGTTGTCCTTGATCAGGATCGCGTCATCGAGGCCGAAACGGTGCGACGACCCGCCGCCCATGCGCACGGCATATTTTTCAAGCGCCCGGAGGCCAGGAAGCGTCTTGCGGGTGCAGCAGACCTTCGCGCCGGTCCCCGCGATCGCGTCCGCGAAGGCCGCTGTGTAGCTGGCAACGCCGGAAAGGTGCATCAGGAAGTTCAGGGCGACGCGTTCGGCCGACAGCAGCGCGCGCGCCGGCCCCGACACCCTTGCCAGAACCGTATTGGCCTCGACGCGGTCCCCGTCGCCGACGAAGGCCGTAAACACGATCGCCGGGTCCATCAGCCGGAAGGCGGCGGCGGCGAGATCCATGCCGCAGACGACACCGCTCTCGCGCACGTTCAGCTCGGCCCTTGCGGTCATCTCCGGAGCTATCGTCGCCTGGCTGGTGATGTCGCCGGCGCGCCCGAGATCCTCGGAAAGCGCGGCACGCACCTGATCCTCGATCAGGAGCGGCGAGAGAACGGGGAGATTGCCCTTGGTCATCGACGTTGTTTCCTTTTGTGCCTGCGCGCTCTACGCCGTTGCGGCTTCCGCCAGTTCGGACACCACGCGATCGGCATCGGCGAGCGTCATGTAGGTGCGGTGCTGCCAGACCTTGCGCTGTTCGGGAAAGTCGGCGCGGAAATGGCCGCCGCGGCTTTCCTCGCGCAGATAGGCGCCGACAGCGATCAGCTTGGCCGTCGTTGCGATGTTGTGGAAGCGCATGCGGCTGTTGGCGCGCTCCAGCTCGGCAATCATGCGAACAGCCTCCTTCAGGCCGTCGCGGCTGCGGATGACGCCGACGTGATCGCTCATCAGCCCGCGCAGCTTCGTCAGCGCCGGGCTATCCTCGAGCGTCACCGGATCGTCGCTTTCGCCGGCGTCCTTGCCCCAGTCGACCTGTTTCGGTTCCGGCAGCATGCCCTTGATGTTGTCGGCAATGCGGGCGGCAAAGACGACAGCCTCCAGCAGCGAGTTCGAGGCCAGCCGGTTCGCGCCATGGACGCCGGTGGACGTGACCTCGCCGGCCGCCCACAGGCCGTCGATGGAGGTGCGCCCCTCCGCATCCGTCAGCACGCCGCCCATGTGATAGTGCACCGCCGGCACCACGGGGATCGGCTGCGTCACGGGATCGATGCCCGCCTGCATGCAGGACGCGTAGACGGTCGGGAACATATCCGGGAAATGCCTGCCGACTGCCTTGGTGCAATCGAGAAAGGCGCCACGGCCGGCCTGGACTTCGGCGAAGACACCGCGCGAGACGATGTCGCGGGGCGCCAGTTCGCCGTCGGGATGGATGTCCGGCATGAACCGCCGTCCCGCAGCGTTCACCAGATGGGCGCCGTCGCCCCGCAGCGCTTCGGTGGCGAGCGGCGCCGGATCGCGGCCGATATTGATCGCGGTCGGGTGGAACTGGACGAACTCCGGATCGGCAATGATCGCGCCGGCGCGCGCTGCCATGCCGACGCCCTGCCCGCAGGCCTCCCAGGGATTGGTGGTCACGGCATAGAGATGTCCGACGCCGCCGGAGCACAGCACGACGGCGCGGGCCGGAAAATGCACCCGCTTCGTCGACTGGCCCGCATCGGGACGGGCGACGACGCCGGAGATGAAGCGGCCTTCGCGCACCAGTTCCTCGACAACGTAGCCCTCCAGCACCCGGATCGAGGGCGTTTTGCGGACGGCGGCGATCAGCGCTTCCATGATGGCCTTGCCGGCCATGTCGCCCCGGACCCGCACGATGCGACGCTCCGAATGCGCGGCCTCGCGCGAGAGCAGCAGCTTGCCTTCGAGATCGCGATCGAAGGGAACGCCGTAATCCAGCAGGTCGTGAATACGGGCCGGCGCCTCCGAAACCATGGAGCGCGCCATCTTCCCGTCGACGATGCCGGCCCCGGCTTCGAGGGTGTCGGCCACGTGCTTGTCGAACGTGTCGCCGGGGCTCATCGCAGCGGCGATGCCGCCCTGCGCCCAGGCCGAGGAGGCGCCATGGCCGATCGGAGCCGCCGCCAGGATCGTCACCGGGCGCGGGCTGAGCTTCAACGCGCAGAAGAGACCGGCAAGCCCGCCGCCGACGATGACGATGTCATCGATGGCGTTCCAGGATTGCGGACGGAAACTTTCCATGGGCATGGCCTACTCCTCCAAAGCGCTGCGAGCCGAACAGATCCGATCCGCCCCCTCACCTGCCTGCCGGCTCCTCTCCCCGCAAGCGGGGCGAGGAGCGATGGGCTCGCCGCCTCCCTCCTTCTCCCGGCCTGCGGCGAGAAGGTCCCGGCAGGGGATGAAGGACCATAGGAGCCAATGAGGGGCCATGGCGATCGGGATGACGCGGGAATGGTCTGTCGCGCGGCCTCTCTCCAAACTGTGTGCCGGGACGACGCGCGCCCCGCGCTACTGCTTCAAGTTCACCATCCGCTCGACGGCAAGGCGGGCGCGGTCGGCGATTGCCGGATCGACCAGTACCTCCTCCGTCATGAACACAAGGCTGTCGAGGATCTTCGGCAGCGTGATGCGCTTCATGTGCGGACAGAGGTTGCACGGCTTGATGAAGTCGACGCCTTCCACTTCCGCCTGAATGTTCGATGCCATCGAGCATTCGGTGACGAGCAGCACGCGGGAGGGACGGTTGTCCTTGACGTAGTTGATCATACCCGCGGTCGATCCGGAGAAATCGCACACCGCGATCACGTCGGGATGGCACTCGGGGTGGCCGATGATCTCGATTGTCGGATCGGCCTCCTTGTAGGCGAGCAGTTCGGCTGCTGTGAACCGCTCGTGCACCTCGCAATGGCCCTTCCACGTAAGGATCCTCTTGTTCGTCTGCCGGGCGACGTTCATCGCCAGATATTCGTCGGGGATGCAGAGAACGGTATCGCTCTCCAGGCTTTCGACGACCGAAAGCACGTTGGAGGAGGTGCAGCAGATGTCGGTCTCCGCCTTCACGTCGGCGGACGTGTTGACATAGGTGACGACAGGCACGCCGGGATAGCGCTGCTTCAGGAGCCGCACGTCGGCTCCCGTTATCGATTCGGAGAGCGAGCAGCCAGCCTTCGCATCCGGGATCAACACGGTCTTTTCCGGATTGAGCAGCTTCGACGTCTCGGCCATGAAGTGCACGCCGCACTGGACGATGATCTCCGCATCGACCCTGGTCGCATCACGGGCAAGCTGCAGGCTGTCGCCGACGATGTCGGCCACGCAATGGAATATCTCCGGCGTCTGGTAGTTGTGGGCGAGGATCACCGCCCCGCGCTCTCTCTTCAGTCGATTGATGGCATGCACGTAAGGGGCGTAGACCGGCCACTCGATCGCCGGAATGAACTTGCTGACCCGCTGATAGAGATGTTCGGTCGCGCGCGCGACCTCCGGCGTGAAGGTCAGATCGGGCATCTCGACGACGCCGAAGCGCGCTGCCGCCGTTTGCGGAGCCTCCATCGCATCGACCTGCCGGGTAGCAAGCTGGGTCATCACCACTCCTCCTCTGCCGCGCAGGGCGGCCTCCATTTTTGCTCACTTTGAGCATAACTGGAGCCAAATAAAACCGGCGTGGCCGGCGGCGTTTGATTTAGAAAGTTTTGTGACGGTTTGCAAGGCGCTGCCCGCACAAAAGACGGGCAGCCGGCAATCGCAGAATAACTCAGGCCATTACGGGACGGCTCACCGACTGTTCGCGGATAGGCATGTGGACGATCGCGGCCACCAAGCCCAGCGCGACACCGAACCACCACACCGGATCGTAGGTCCCGAAGTGGTCGTAGAGATAGCCGCCCATCCACACGCCCAGGAACGAGCCGACCTGGTGCGACAGGAAAACGATGCCGCCGAGCAGGCCGAGGTGGCGCGTTCCGAACATGATCGCCACCAGAGCGTTCGTGGGCGGCACGGTCGAGAGCCACAACAGCCCCATGACGATGGCGAAGACGATCACCGACGTCGGTGATTGCGGCAGGACCAGGAAGGCCGTGACCGCCACCGAGCGAGCGAAATAGATCAGCGCGAGGAAATAGGGCTTGGAATAGTGCTGACTGATCATGCCGGAGGCGAGCGAGCCGATGATGTTAAAAAAGCCGATCAGGGCAAGCGCAATCACCGCGTAGCGCGCATCGATGCCGATGTCGCCGATATAGGCGGGGAAATGCGCGGTGATGAAGGCCACCTGATAGCCGCAGACGAAGAAGCCGGCGACGAGCAGCAGATAGCTGCGATGACCGAACGCCTCGGTCAGCGCCTGCGCCGCGGTCTGCTGAAACGCCGCCTCGTTGCCGCGACCGCTCGACGAATTGCCGCGCAGGGGTATGGCGAACAGCGGCACGAGCAGCATCAGGGCGCCGAGAACGACGAGGCTGTCCGACCAGCCGAGCGCGGAGATCAGCCCCTGGCTCAGCGGCGCAAACAGGAACATGCCGGCCGAACCGGCCGCTGTGCCGATGCCGAAGGCCATCGAGCGCTGCTGCGGGGTGACATGGCGGGCGAATGCCGACAGCACGATGCCAAAGGAGCCGGAGCCGACGGCCAAGCCGATCAGAACGCCGCCGCCGATATGCAGCGTTGCCGCCGAGCCGCCAAGCGACATCAAAAACAGGCCCACAGCGTAGAGAATGCCGGACAGGGCAAGCACGCGCCAGGTGCCGTATTTGTCCGCTACGGCGCCGAAAACGGGCTGGCCCAGCCCCCAGCAGAGGTTCTGCACCGCCATTGCCAGGCCGAACGTCGTGCGGTCCCAGCCGGTGTCCTGCAGCATCGGCAACTGGAAAAAGCCCATCGCCGAGCGCGGGCCGAAGGTCAGCATGGCGACGATCGATCCGGCGGCGATGATGAGCCACGGCATGTGATCGCGGCGTACGACGCTGGCATCGGTCGAGGTAGTGGCAGACATCCGCGGCTCCATCCGTCCTGTGATGAGCCGCAAGGTAACGGCGCCCATCCATACGAAAAAGTGAAATCTATTGAGCAACCGATCAACGACTCTGATGTTTCCAAGGCGGCCGCCGGCCTGGCGAGGCTCAGCCCCTCACCTTCATCGGCCAGCGCTCGGCACGTTCGCCACGCACCGTGACCGCGTCGCCGAGCCGCAGCCGGCCAGCCGTGCGCGGCACCGCATTCCAGCCGAACAGGACGCCGGCGACGCGACGATCGGCAGACATGCGTTTTTCGGCCAGCCCCTGGATCGGATTGCCGCCGATGCGCTCGCCGGTCGCCTGGTCCTGCGTCGTCATGATGCAGCGCGAACACGGCTTGACGAGATCGAAGACGATGCCGCCGATCTCCACGGCTTCCCAGAGGTCCTCGTCCCAGGCGCCGTCGTGCGCGACAAGGATGTTGGTGCGGAAGCGATCCATGCCGACCGGCTCCTGCCCCTTGCCCACGAGCGTGCGGTTCAGGTCGGCGAGCGACCCCGTCGTGGTGATCAGCACGGGGAAACCGTCGGTGAAACCGACCGGAACCGGTCGGCCGGCCCATGCCTCGCCCTCCAGGCGGCTCGCCTGCAGGTCCATATGCACCAGTTGCACCTCGCGGCCAAGCCATTCGGAGAGCACGCCGTTTGTGGTTTCGTCCGCGACCGCTGCATCGACGCTACTGTCCCAGACCGTGACCGCGGCGCGGCGGGACGGATCGAAGGTGGGCACAACCGAGCGGCCGTTCATCTGAAGCCGGATCGTTCCGTCGAGCGGATGGGCCTCCACCTGTGCGAGGGCCTGCAGTTCGCGCTGGGTGATGAAGCGTCCGGCAGGATCCGTCAGCATGAAGCGCCGGTCGTCAGCAAACCCGTCGAGTCCGACCGCGACCTCCGTCATGGGGATCGCGCGGCCGCTCTTCAGGGGATGGATGTTGAGGCCCGCGACCGTCATGTCGGGAGCGTCGTCTTTCGTGGCGATCATGGGGGAACCTTTCCGGGTTGCATCCGGACAAATGGGAGTATGCCCACCTCCTTAGCCGAATTAGCGGCGGACTGGAACGGGGCGTTTCCACACATGTTGCGGCCGGCCACTGGCGCGATCGGGAGCTACTCAGCGTTCAGCATCCTCTTTGGCTCACCTGCATTGTCGCCCGGCGCGACGGGCAAGGGGGCACGGCCGGCCGGTGCCGCGCCACGGCCGGAGAGGATTTTCTGATAGAAAAGGCCGATGCCGATCAGCACCGCGCCGAGACCGATGAAGGACAAGGCGCGAAGGATGCCTTCCAGATTGGACATGTCAACCAGAAACGCCTTGATCACGGCGACGAACACCAGTGCCGCCGAGGCAAGGCGCAGGCTTCTGGCATCGAAGCGCGAGCCGAGCGCCAGTAGCGCCACGCCCGTCAGAAGCCAGACCACGGAATAGGTGTACGTCTCGCCCTGCAGGAAGCCTTTCCAGTCGGCAATGCCTTCGCCGTGCCAGTAGCGCCGGACCGAAAGCGAAATCCAGGCGAAGACCAGTGCCGCCCCGGTCAGCGCGAGCAGCGTCACATAGGCCGCCGGACGCCGACCGCGCGCATACCAGGCAAGCCCGGCAAAGGCGAGGCCGGGCAGCAGGTAGCCGACCAGCAGCAGGTTAAAGAGCGGCCAGCGCCCGGTCAGTTCCCCCGTGAAATAGGGGTTGAGCGCGAAGAAGTGCGCCGACAGCATCGACAGCATCGACAGCACACCGATCGTCATCGAACCGTAGAGAAACACAGGACTGGGGGATCTCAGGTCGAGCGTCATCAGCACCGCCGACGCACCGGCGGCGAGAAGGGTGTAGATCGCCTGTTCGCCCAGCGTCGGCGCAGCGCTGTCGAGCACCCCGCCATTCATCGCATGGCGTACGAGGATGGCGACGGCCAGGAGCACGAAAAGGCAGGCGAGCGCCTGCAGGAGATTGCGCACCCGCTCGCCCGGCCACGCGCGCAGCAGATACGCCGAAAGGGCCAGCAGCAGCGCCGGCCCGCCATATCCGGGCAGCAGCTGGTTGAAGACAGGCGTCTTCGACAGATTGACCGCACCGACGATGGTTGGCTCCCAACCTATGCGGACCGCCACGACAAGTGCTGCGCCGACCATGGTCCACGGCAGCACCGGCCAGGGGCGCAGGCGGGTCGCGAGCACCATCGCAAAACCGAGAAGGGCCACAAGCAGCGTCGTGGCTAGGCCGTCGGTCAGCGCGAAGAGCGCCAGCACGAGAAAGGCGAAGCCGCCAGAGACCAGCGCCCATTGCGGCAGCTCCACCACACTGCCCCTTGTCTCCCTTATTCCGCGCGAGAAGACCTCGGCACCGGCAAGGAAGAAAAGCCCTGCGGCAAGCGCAAACAGCCCGTGCCTAACGTCGAGCGAGAGATTGCCGAAGGCGGCGAAGCTGACGGCCGTGATCGCCACCGGGAAGCCGCCATGAGCAGGCTGCAGAGCGCCGCATGCGCTGGCGCCCGGCGCCGCCAGAGGCGTATTCCCGCAGCGCCGGCGAGCGCCAGTCCGGCGGACAGCAGGAGCAGGAGATTGGCAGGCGGGGAAGCTGCGGGGGAAACCGGTGCGGCACTGTCGAAGGATGGCTGCGCCGGCAGGGACATCAACGTTTCGATTGCCAGCGGGCCGGAGAGACCGGCAAGGACCATGGCCCCTGCAAGTGCGCAAAGATGAGCCAGCACGGCGGGATAAAGCGCCCAGGCTCGGAAAGCGCCGAGAGCGGCAACCGCAAGGGCGAGTGCAGCAAACGCCGCTGCAGCGGAAGCTGGCAGCGGATGGAGAAAGGCAAGCACGACCGCCGGCAGGGCGGCTGCGATCGCGGCACTGAGCGAAACGGACACGAAGGCAGGCGCGAGGATACCCTGCCAGCGCCCCGCAGCTCGAATGGATTCCGGCATGGCTGCACCATCGGACGCGACCGTCACAGGGGACGCCTCCCCTGTCGCCGCGGTGACGATCTCCGCCTCGGACGGCTGTCCCGTGCCATCGGCAGTGGCATCCGCGCTTGCGGCAGGCATCGCCTCCTCCGGCGGCTGGCTGCCCGGCCAGATCACGGCGACGCCGGCCAGCATGACGATCAGGGCGAGCGTCAGCGGCAGCACCTGCACGCTGTCGGCCGCCGCCAGATAGAGCAGGCCCCAGAGCCCAAGCCCGGCATTGGCCAGCGCCGGCACCGCCTGCCAGCGGCGGAAACGCGAGGCCGCCAGGGTGGCAAGCCAGGCAATGGTGAGATAGGCGAAGAGGCGCCTTGGATCGGGTTCGTCCGTCGAGACCAGCAGCGGCGTCACCATGGAGGCGAGAAGGCCGAGGCCGGCGAGCGCCTGGCCGTGCAGCAGCGACAGGCCGATGGTCGCGACCGCGATGGCCGCAAGGAGCACGAACGTCACGGGCGCGCTGATGAAGCCATAGAAGCCGTGGGCGACATAGGTGGCGCCGAACAGGGTCACGGCGCCGGCAGCGGTGAGCACGCCGGGGATCATGGCGTTCTGGAAGGGCTGTGCCGCAGCCGGCTGCCCCCGGCGGCGGATGATCTCGCCGGCGCCGACGAGTGCAAGCCCGAACAGTGCTGCCAGCCAGAGGCGGACGGCCGGGCTGAGGACGCCGCTCTCGATCGCATACTTCACCATGAAGATGCCGCCGAGCGCCAGCGCCAGCCCGCCGACCCACACGGCCCAGCGCGCGCCGATCCGGCTTTCGAGGCTCTCGCGAACGGGAGTTTGGCCGCCGGCGGCGGCAGCGGTCATCGGCGCGGAGGCCCCGATCGCCTGTGCGACGCCTTCCGTCACTTCTCCTTCCGCGCGCTCGCCCGGACCCTGCGCCCCCTCCCGCGCCTGCAACCAGGGGCTGGCAAAAGGCGCCTCCCCGTCCGCTGCCGCAGCGTCGGCAGATACGGCCGGGGGAGCGTCCGCGCCGGTCGCGATCGGCAGGGCCGGAATGACGCCTTCGGCTCTCACGAGGTTCAGTTCGTCACGAAGTTTGCGAATCTCCTCAGTGAGTTTCGCCGCGTTCTTACGACTCCGATTCATCGCGGTGATAGCCAGGATGAGGGCGACCAGAGCCAGGATTTCCGCCATTTCGTCTCCGCTTCGCGGGTTGCCCCGCGCATTGTCCGCCCGCCCGCCATGAAGCGGCAGTACAGCCCACAATCCTAACCTGTGTGTCCCTTTAAGGAAACCGGCCCGGCAAATCCGGCATGAGGCCGGCTACTGCGACAGATTTGAGATCGGGAAGATGGCGCAGGTCTCGGTGCCATGGGCGAGCAGCTTGCCGTTTTTATTGCGCAGCCATGCCTCCGACGTCGCGATGGTGCGGCCGCGATGGACGAGGCGGCCCTCGCAAAAGACCTCGCCCATGCCGGGAAGAAGCGGGCGGACAAGGTTCACCTTGAACTCGATCGTCGTGTAGGCCTCGCCCGGCGCCACGGTCGAAAAGACGGCGCAGCCCAGCGCCGAATCCATCACCGTCGCGGTCCAGCCGCCGTGAACGGCCCCGAGCGGATTGAGGTGCTCGCGCGTTGGCAAACCCTTGAAAAGCACCCTGCCCTCTTCGACCTCGACCAGCGAGAAACGAAGCGTCTGCGCCATGGGCGGTGCCGGAAGTTCGCCGGCGAGCATGGACTGCATCACCTTCAGCCCGCCGTCCCGGGCCACAACGTCGAGCGGAAGCGTGCCGACGCCGGCAACGGTCAGGCCCGGGTAAATTTCCACATTCATGAAGCGAACTCCGCAGGACGTGCTGCAAGCGCCTTCAGCGTCGCCTGTACGAAGCCTTCCCGCGCGGTGGACAATTGCAGTCCGCGCGGCTCGCAGACATGCCGGTTGAGGAAATAGGCGGTGAGACGAAAGCCCTCCGCGAGCGCCTGTGCGTCGGCGGCGGCACCGGTCTCTTCACTGAGGAAACCCGGCAAGGCCAGCATGCGATCGGCCCAGGGCATTCCGGCGCTGCGGCAGACGGCGCGACCGGACTTCGGCGAGACGAAGACGAGATCGACCGTATCGCCGGTCGCCGCGCACCGCGCCAGATCGAGGCCATAGCCGAGATCTTCCAGCACGGCGAGTTCGAAGCGCACGACCAGTTCGCCCGCATCGGCCGGCTCGTGCAGATGTTCGAGCACGACGGCGAGCATCTCGAACAGGTGAGGATGGGGATCGCGCTCGGGCAGGAAGCGCAGCAGCGCCGCCATCGCCTGCACGCCATATACGGCAATCGCCGCTTCCATGAGCCGGCCGGCGCGAAGCTGCAGCGGCTCGATGCGGAACTCGCCGAGATGCTCGTCCAGGCGGGCCCGCCAGGTGACGTCCACCGAATTTCCAGGCTGCAGCACCGGCTGCATCGCGCGCGAGCGGCCCGAACGGACGACGCCGAGATGCCGGCCATGGCTGCGCGTCATCACCTCCGCGATGACGGATGTCTCGCCGTGGCGGCGTACGCCCAGCACGATGGCCTCGTCGTTCCATTGCATGGCAAAGGCATACGCCCGGTCGGCGGTATCGGCAAGCGCGATACGGCGGGCGGCAGACCAAAGCGTTGCATATGCGCCACAGCACCCCCAATGCCGCATTGTTGTATGGCCTTCGCCACGCCATCGCCTCTTTTGCTCCGGAGGGAACACATTCCCACCGATCCGATTCCGGAAAGCCCAAAGGTCAAGTTTATCATGCCCATGCCGTTGCCCCGCGCCGCATCCCCGCTGCGCGTCGCCGCCCTCCTGCTGCTTTCTCTGCCGCTCGCCGGCTGTGTCTCGACCGGAACGCCGGTGAAGAAGGGGCCGGATCCGATGCATGTGGCCATGTACGGCGCGCATCCGGACGAACGGTTCCCGCTGCCGGCGATGGACATCTCGAAGGTCGACCCGAAGTACTTCCGCCAGCAGGTCGCCTACCCGACCTCCGAGCTGCCGGGCACCGTCGTGATCGATACGAACAACCGCTTCCTCTATCTCGTGCAGGAAAACGGCATGGCGATGCGCTACGGCATCGGCGTCGGCAAGGCGGGCCTGGAGTTCGAAGGCTCCGCGCGGATCGGACGCAAGGCCGAATGGCCGCGCTGGACACCGACGCAGAACATGATCGCGCGCGAGCCGGAGCGCAACGCGCAATGGGCGGGCGGCATGGAGCCGGGCCTGACCAACCCGTTGGGGCCGCGGGCACTCTATCTCTACCAGGGCGACCGCGACACGCTGTTCCGCATTCACGGAACCTCCGAGCCCTGGTCGATCGGCAAGGCGGTATCGAGCGGGTGCATCCGGCTGTTCAACCAGGACATCATCGATCTCTACGGGCGCATTCCCGTCAATACGCGCGTCGTCGTCCTGCAGGAGGAAGCGCCGCAGGATATGCCCGCGAATGGAACGCCGATTGCCGGCGCGCCTGTGGCAGACTTGGGTTCCGCCGCCATCTGAGGCCGCATTGCCCGGCGTCAACGGTGCGCCGGGTTCATGCGGCGATCCGTCGATGTCGGATTCGAGGCGAGATCAGGGCTTTCGACTTGCGAGACGAAAGCCTCCTGCTCCGATGCGACCACGCCTTTCAACTCGCTCGGGTAATAGCCGTGGCGCAGGTTGATGCCGTATTCGAGATAGGCCTTCATGCAGGCGAGCATCTGCGACCAGCCTTCGCAGTTCATGTACGAACTCTTCTGCCCGCGGGCGTTTTCGCGCCATCCGGCCTCGGCGATCGTGACCATGGTGCCGCCGTCGTCGAGCGGAGTGAAGCGCATCTCCACCCGCGTCGTGTAGGCCTCCTCGCCCTCCTCCACCATCGCATCCCAGCGAAAGACGATCCGGGCGTTTTCCTCCACTTCCTCGACGATGACCGGCGCGGAGCCCCACCAGGTGACCGTCGTTCCGGCGACGAGCGGTGCGCTCGCTCCGCCCAGCGTGGTGAAATAGCCGCTCAGCTTGTTCGGATCGACCACGGCGTCGAACACCTCGGCCACCGGCTTTGCAATCCGACCGTTTACTCGAAATTCCAGCGTCATGCCTTCCTCCCATCGCTTGTGCCTGCCGCAATTATGTTATAAAAATATAACATGTCAAGCGAATCGGCCGACGATGCAATTTTCAAGGCGCTGGCGAACGGCAAGCGCCGGCAAATGCTGGACGCCATCAAGGAAGCACCGATGACCACCGGCGGCCTTTGCGAACTCTTTTCCGACATGGACCGCTGCACCGTCATGCAGCATCTGAAGGTTCTTGAAGATGCTGGCCTGGTGATCGCGAGGCGCGAGGGGCGAGAGCGCTGGAATCACTTGAACGCGATGCCGATCAAGGCCATTCACGATCGCTGGATCAGCCGATATGCGGGCCACGCCGTCAGCGTGCTGGAGGCGCTGAAGAGCGAGCTGGAAGCGTAGCGTGCGTCAGCCGCCGACGATGCGATAGCCGTTGCGTCCGGCGGCCTTGGCCTCGTAGAGCGCCGTATCCACGGCCTTCAGCAGCTCGACCCTGTTTCTCCCCTGATCGGGCGCCACCGCGCCGCCTACGCTGATCTGAGCGCTCAGTTCAACGCCGTCGACCTGAAAGGGATCGCGGAAGGCTGCGACGATGCGTTCTGACAGGGAGCGCAGCGCGCCGGCATCCGGCGGATCCGGCAGGAACACCGCAAACTCGTCGCCGCCCATGCGCACGGCCATGTCGCCGGCACGAATGACGGAGCGGATGCGGTCAGCGGCCTGCTTGAGCACCTGGTCGCCGGCATGGTGGCCGAAGCGGTCGTTGATGCCCTTGAAACCATCCATATCGAGATAGAGGGCGCCGAACCGGCTGCCCCCAGCCAGCGCCGCCTCCATCGCCTCGTCCACGAACGTCGTCAGCGCCTGGCGGTTGTAGAATCCGGTCAGCGGATCGGTGACGGCCGCAGCCCGCAGGCTTCGTTCGGCCAGGCCCATGACGATGTTCGCCGTCTGCAGCCGCAGCAATGCGCCCGCCACCAGCGCAAAGCGACGCAGGTTCTTCACCTCCGCCCCGCTCAGCGAGCGCGGGCGCGTATCGAGCACGCAGAAGGCGCCGACCACAAGGCCGGTCTCGGTGACAACAGGCGCGCCGGCATAGAAGCGGAAACGGGGCTCACCCGTCACATAGGGCATGTCGCGCAGCTCGGCGTGCGCGGCCAGATCGGTAATGACGACAACATCATTTGCATGGACGACGCGCGTGCAGATGGAGATGTCCCGCGCGCACTCGCCGAGAGGTATTCCGGCCTGGCCGGCGACACGCTGCCAGTCTTCGTCCACGACATTGACCGCGGCAAAGGGTGTATCGAACACCCCCTGCGCCAGATTGGCGAGTGCGGAAAGCTCCGGCGTCGGGCCGCTGTCGGCGAGGTCAAGCGCGCGTACGGCGACCAGACGCTCGACCTCGTTCGCCGGCAGGCGCACCACTTGTCCCATTCATCATTCCTCCGTCATTGCGAGCCGCATAAACGACTGTCAGACGTTCCTGCTCAAGATGGCAGCGGCC
This sequence comes from Rhizobium subbaraonis, assembly GCF_900220975.1. Taxonomy (GTDB): domain Bacteria; phylum Pseudomonadota; class Alphaproteobacteria; order Rhizobiales; family Rhizobiaceae; genus Mycoplana; species Mycoplana subbaraonis. Next base: position 261,910 of record NZ_OBQD01000006.1, read on the forward strand.
TTCAGCGTTAACGCTCCCGGATAGCCGTTCGGTTCCGGCACAAAATGCTGCGCGCCGTCGCCCAAATCGCTACTTCCGCTTCATGGCTTCTGCCAACGCCGCTCCGAATGCACCCTGCGAAGGCGGCTGCTGCTTGGACGGCTGCGCGCGGTTGTTGCCGCCGCGTGGCGCGTCGCGACGCTGGTCGCGCGACGGCTGCTCGCCGCCGCCGTCCTTGCGCATGGTCAGCCCGATGCGCTTGCGGGCCACGTCGACCTCGGTGACGCGCACCTTCACGACGTCGCCCGCCTTGACGACCTCGTGCGGATCCTTGACGAAGCGGTCTGCGAGCTGCGAGACGTGGACGAGACCGTCCTGATGGACGCCGATGTCGACGAAGGCACCGAAAGCCGCGACGTTCGTCACCGTTCCTTCCAAAAGCATGCCGACCTTCAGATCCTTGATTTCGTCGATCCCGTCGGCAAAGGTCGCCGTCTTGAATTCCGGGCGCGGGTCGCGGCCGGGCTTTTCCAGTTCGGCCACGATGTCCTTCACCGTGGGCAGCCCGAAACGCTCGTCGACGAACATCTGCGGATCGAGCTTCTTCAGAGCCGCGCTATCGCCCATCAGGCTGCGCACGTCACGGCCGCAGGCGGCGACGATCTTCTTGGCGACGCCATAGGCTTCCGGGTGGACGGAGGATGCGTCCAGCGGCTCCTTGCCATTCGGGATGCGCAGGAAGCCTGCGCACTGTTCGAAAGTGCGTGCGCCGAGACGCGGCACCTTGAGCAGTTCCTTGCGGCTCTCGAAGGGCCCGTTGGCGTCGCGATGGGCGACGATCGCGTCGGCGGACGATTTTCCAAGCCCGGAAACGCGCGCCAGCAGCGGAGCAGACGCGGTGTTCAGATCGACGCCGACCGCATTCACCGCATCCTCGACGACCGCATCCAGCGAACGGCTGAGCTTGCCCTGGTCGACGTCGTGCTGGTACTGGCCGACGCCGATCGACTTAGGTTCGATCTTCACCAGTTCGGCGAGCGGGTCCTGCAGGCGGCGGGCGATGGAGACGGCACCACGCAGCGAAACATCGAGATTCGGGAACTCGGCAGCCGCGGTCTCCGATGCCGAGTAGACGGACGCGCCGGCCTCGGAGACGATCACCTTGGTCGGCTTGGGCGCGGGCAGAACAGCCAGCATGTCGGCGACGAGCTTCTCCGTCTCGCGGCTGCCGGTTCCGTTGCCGATCGCGATCAGTTCGACCTTGTGCTTGCGGATCAGCGAGGCGAGCTCGGCCTGCGTGCCGCGCACGTCGTTCTTCGGCGGGAACGGATAGACCGTCGTGGTCTCCAGCACCTTGCCCGTGTTGTCGACGACGGCAACCTTGACGCCGGTGCGGATACCCGGATCAAGCCCCATCGTCGCCCGCGTTCCCGCAGGTGCGGCCAACAGCAGATCCTTCAGGTTGCGGGCGAAAACGCGGATCGCCTCCTCCTCGGAGCGCTCGCGCATCTCCCGCATCAGGTCCAGCGACAGCGACATGGAAAGCTTCACCCGCCAGGTCCAGCCGAAGACCTCGGCCAGCCACTTGTCGCCCGGCTTCTGGCCGAGCGCGTAGAAGGAGGCGATGATGCGCTCGACCGGCTTGACCTGTTCCACATTGTCCTGGTCCACGACGATGTCGACGGAAAGCACCTCCTCGTTCCAGCCGCGCAGCATCGCCAGCGCGCGGTGGCCCGGAACGGTCGCCCACCTTTCTGTGTGGTCGAAGTAATCGGAAAACTTGGCGCCGGCCTCCTTCTTGCCGTCGACGACGCGGGAACGGAGGAAGGCGTTTTCCTTCATGTGTTGGCGCAGCCGCTTCAGCAGGTCGGCGTTTTCCGTGATCTGTTCGGCGATGATGTCGCGCGCGCCCTCGAGCGCGGCCTTGGCATCGGGCACGTCGGCGCCGAGGAAGGCCTGCGCCAGATCCGCCGGCACCCTGTCGCGTTCGGCGAGTATCCGATCGGCGAGCGGGCCAAGCCCGCGCTCGCGGGCGATCTCCGCCTTGGTGCGGCGCTTGGGCTTGTAAGGCAGGTAGATGTCTTCCAGCTCCGCCTTCGTGGAAACGCTTGCTATCTTGGCGGCCAGGTCGTCGGTGAGCTTCCCCTGCCCTGAGATGCTTTCCAGGATCGAGGTGCGCCGCGCCTCGAGCTCACGCAGATAGACGAGACGTTCGGAGAGCACGCGCAGCTGGGTGTCATCCAGCCCGCCGGTCACTTCCTTGCGGTAGCGTGCGATAAAGGGAACGGTGGCGCCTTCGTCAAGGAGGCCGACCGCAGCCGAAACCTGCGCCGATGTCGCCTTGATCTCGGCGGCGATCGTGTTGGCGATCTTGAGCGGTGTGGCAGCCATCGAAGTCTCCTGTGCAATCTCGCCATTGAAAGCGCCTCGCCTTCAGCGCGGGCAAACGCTTCGGCGGGCGGCGACCATAGTGCCGTGCCCGGCGAACGCCAATCGCCAGATATGGCGGGGTCCACAGCTTATAGCGCGCGTCAGCTCCGGAAGCGGACGGGGGCGAGCGGTGGGCGGCCCGCCTCGAACGCCTTGAGCGAAGCTTCCGCCTCGGCGATATAGTCGCGCGCATAGGGCACCGCATCCTGATGACGGGCCAGCTGCAGTTGGATGATCGGCAGACGGTCGTGCCGGAACGCAGCCTCCATCGCAGCAAGGTAGAATTCCCACATCCTGCAGAAGCGCTCGTCATAGAGACCTGCCGCCTCGTCCCACCGCGCGACGAAGCGCTCCCGCCAGGCCTTCAGCGTCCAGGCATAGTGCATCGGCAGCATCTCAATGTCCTTCACCAGGAAGCCTGCCCGCTCGATTGCGGGCAGCACCTCCGACAGCGCCGGCAGGTAGCCGCCGGGGAAGATGTACTTTTCGATCCAGGGATTGATGGTGTAGGCCGGTTTCACCCGGCCGATATAGTGAAGAACCATCACGCCCTCCTTCTTCAAAACGCGCGCCATCGTCTTGAAGAACCTGTCGTAATTGGCAAGGCCGACGTGTTCGAACATGCCGACGGAGACGATGCGGTCGAACTCGCCCTTCAGGTCGACATAGTCGGTCAGCTCGAAGCGCACCCGGTCGGAGAGGCCGCGCTCGGCGACGCGGTTTCGGGAGACGGTGAGCTGTTCTTCGCTGAGCGTGATGCCGGTCACATCCGCGCCGGAGCTTTCGGCCATGTACATGCCGAGGCCGCCCCAGCCCGAACCGACCTCCAGCACGCGCTGGCCGGGCTGCAGCAACAGCTTGGCGGTGATGTGCCGCTTCTTGGCCGTCTGCGCCTCATCAAGCGAAATGCCGCGCGGCTGGAAATAGGCGCAGGAATACTGCCAGTCGTGATCGAGGAAAAGATCGAACAGGCGCGCGTCGAGGTCATAATGATGCGCCACGTTCCTGCGGTTGCGATTGACCGGAATTCGGGCGCCGAACTGATAGGCCAGCAGGCGCAGCAGCCCCTTCGCCTTGAGCCGCGGGCTCGCGACGCGGCGTATCCCGTTGCGGCGCAGCAGCGACAGCAGGTCGAATATGTCGCCCTCCTCCACGACCAGTCGCCCGTCCATGTAGGCCTCGCCCAGCTTCAGAGCGGGATCGGCGGCGATTTCCCCGCCGACGTCCGCATCGGCCAGGCGTATGCGCAGCGCCCGGCCCGTACCGTCGCCGAAGCGCGTCTGCCCGCCGGACGGATCGACCAGAAGCAACTGGCCGGTACCGATGACCCTGCCCAGCAATGAAGAAAGATCCGCTCCCATGCATGCCTCTCTGACTGTTATCTCCATGGCAACCTAGCAACCCCGCAGTGCAGCGCAATGCGTTCCTGCCGCGCGACGGTTCAACGCCGGGTTTTCCTGTAAGAATTCCTCAATCGTTGCTCGCTATCCTTGTTTCGTTAAGTGGAGCGCCGGGGCTTGGTTATGCGGAAATCTGTTTTGGTCGCGACTGCGACGCTCGCCGCGTTCTGCACGCCGCCGACCGCATCCGCCGAAACGCTGAACCTGCTGATCTGGGAATCCTACATCGACGACGCCATCCTGAAGGAATGGACGGAGAAGTCCGGATACGAGGTTCACCAGACATTTTACGACAGCGGCGACGCCCGCGATCAGGTGCTCTCCGATCCGCTGAGCGATGTGGACCTTGTGGTCACGGGCGAAAACGGCGCCCGGCTTTTTGGCGAACGTGGGGTGCTGACGGCCCTCTCTACAGAAAACGTGCCGTCACTGTCGGAATATGACGACGGCTGGACGCGGCGCTGCGGTGGCTACGGCGTTCCCTACTTCTGGGGAACGATGGGCATTCTCTACCGATCCGACGCAATCAAGACGGCACCGGAATCCTGGGCCGACCTCATGGCGCCGGCCGAACCGATGCGAAACCATATCGCGATGTACCAGGACCACAACGAGGCTTTCGTGCCGGCGCTGATCCTGCTTGGAAAGTCGATCAACACCAACGACAACGAGACGCTCAGGGAAGCCTATCAGCTGATGAAGGCGCAGGCGCCTTTCGTGCTCACCTACGACTACGTCATCACCTCGATCCAGAACCCGGAAGTGGGACCGGAAATCCAGATGGCGCTTGGCTATAGTGGCGACCAGCACGTCCTGAACGAAAAGGTCGGCACCGAAGGGCTGTGGCACTACGCCGTGCCGAAGGAGGGCACGCTCTTCTGGCTGGACTGCATGGCCCTTACGGAGCGATCGAAGAAAAAGCGAGAGGCGCTGGACCTGCTCAACCATATCTCGAAGGCAAAAAGCGCGGCGCGCAACGCGATCGCACAGAACATGCCGATCGCGAACCGGGAGGCGATGGCGCTGCTGCCGGCCGAGATGCGCAACAATCCCGAAATCTTCACCGCACCGGAAATCCTGGCGAAGAGCCAGCATCAGGAAGAACTGACCATCCAATCCGTGCAATCCCGCAGACGCATCATCAGCAGCCTGGTTCAGTTACGTGACTCTCGGTAAACGCGCCTTTGTCCTCATTTTCCCGGTCGTTCTTGCAGGCTACGTACTGGCAGCCAGCCTTCTCTACTTCAGCCAGAGCCATTCCATTCTCGGCCTCGAGCGCGCCAGGCTCTGGCAGCAGCTTGGCCTTCTCGGAGCGGTTTTCGAAAACGATGTCACCAAAAACAAAAGCCTGATCTACTCGCTCGTCGAGGGCAACGCGGTAAGACTTTTCGTCAGCGAGCCGGACGCCAGCTATCGCAGCAACGCCATCGGCGTGCTGATGCAGAAGAACGTCAAATCGCTTTCGGAGGATGCGACGCGCTTCGTCTCCCTCGCCATCATCCGACCGCCGCTGTCGGTCGATTTCTACTACGAGAACAGCCAGGACCCGTTCGCCGAGATCCCGCAGGCGCAACTGCTGCACGCGCGAAGCATGATCGACAGCCCGAAACTGTCGGGTTGGTCCTACATCGAGCCGGAAGGGACGTCCCCTCTCATCGTGCATTCACAGTTTCTCGATCCGCTGACGTTCAATCAGCCGGTCTCCAGCGCCAAGGACGGGTCGATCCTGATCCAGACGGCCGTGCTGCCGCGCCCGTTCCTCGACATGAAGAAGGCGCTCGAACGGGAGTATGGCGCGAAGATCGAGATATCGAACCATCCGCTGACTGCCAAAGGCGCGCTGTCGGCCACGGTCAGGCTTGGCCCCTCGCTGCATGCCCGCCTGACACCACCGCCGGGCCACCTCGATGCCAAGCTCCTGAATCTGAAGCTTCTGCTTGCGGCCGGTGCTGTGGTCCTCAGCCTCTTCACCATCGGGATCGTGCTGGTCCTTGTCCGCCGCTTCATCACCAACCCGGTCGCGCGGCTGGACAAGCAGTTGATGGAGGTCATGTCCGGGCGGCGCAGGGAGCTTGCGCCGAGCGATGAGGCGGGAGAGATCGGCCGCCTGTCGGCAAACATGAAGCAGTTGCACGACAACGTCGTGGAATCCTTCGGCCTCGTGCAGAGCGCTTCATGGACCGACACGCTGACGGGCATCTCCAATCGCGAACACTTCAACGTCCGATCGAACCAGATGCTCGACGGCGCACGGCGGTCGGGGACGGGCTGCACGCTGCTGTTCATCGACGTGGACAACTTCAAGTTCGTCAACGACAAATACGGGCACAAGGTGGGCGACGAGCTTCTGAGAACGCTGGCGCCGCGGATCAACGCCATCGTCCGGTCGGTGACGGAGCGCCGCGAACTGCCCGAGGCGCTGGTGGCACGACTTTCCGGCGACGAATTCGCCATCATGGTACAGTCCAACCCGGCCGACGGCACGATCACCGAAATATCGCGCTCCATCCTCGGCCTCTTCTCCGACGGATTCGAGATGCTGGAAAAGTCCTACCCCGTTACCGCCAGCATCGGCATCGCCATCTTCCCCGACGACGCAGCCGACCTGCAGGAACTTCTGGCGAACGCCGATGCGGCGATGTACCAGGCCAAGGCGCAGGGCAAGAACGGTTCCGCCCGCTACTCGCGCTCGCTGCACGAGAAGAGGACGCGCCAGCGCCAGATCGAGGAGGAACTGCAGACCATGCGCCCGGACGACGAGATGCATCTCGTCTACATGCCGATCGTGGACGGTCGCGGCAAGGTTTCGGGTTGCGAGGCGCTGCTCCGCTGGACGTCGCCATTGCTTGGGCGGGTGACGCCGGACGAATTCATTCCGATCGCCGAGACCACGGGCCTGTTCAGCAAGATCGACAGCTGGGTCATCGACAAGGCCATGTCGCAATACGGGCAGATCAGGCGGCTCTTCGGTGCCGACACGGTACTCTGCATCAACATCTCGTCTGCCGAACTCTACAACAAGTCGATCTCCGATCGCTTCTGCGACGGCCTGGTCCGCTACGGGATCGAGGCACGCTCCATCGAGATCGAGCTGACGGAGACATACGCCGTCAAGCTCGGCGATCTCTCACAGCGCAACATCGACATGCTGCGCAGCAAGGGTTTCCGCATTTCCATCGACGACTTCGGCGCCGGCTACACCTCGGTCCAGCAGATCATCGACTATCCGGCCGAGACGATCAAACTGGACCGGGCGCTGGTCGAGAGCCTGACCAATGCCGCAGCGCTGCCCACCCTGCGCGCCGTCATCGCACTCTGCCATGCCCAGGATATGCAGGTCGTGGCCGAAGGGGTCGACACGCCCGAAAAGATGGCGCTTTTGGCCGCGGCGGGCTGCGACCTATACCAGGGCTACCTGATCAGCGAGCCACGGACGATCGACGACCTCGGCCTTTGGGCGATGCAGCGGCTGATCGAGCAGGCAAGGGAAAAGAGCCCTTCCAGCAAGACCGGAGCGGCTCGAAAAGCGTCGCAAGCCTGAGCGGCTTGCGCCTGCGACGTAACGGGCTTCGATAATCCGGGCGACCGCGCCCTGCCCCTCCCCGGGACCGGCGACAGCGGCAGGCTCAGTGTGGGAAGTCCAGCCCCATCTCGCGGAATCGCTCAGGGTCGTCTCCCCAGTTCTCACGCACCTTGACGAAGAGGAACAGGTGCACCGGCTGCTCGAGGATCTCCGACAGCTCCTTACGCGAAGCCATCGAGATCGCCTTGATCGCATCGCCGTTCTTTCCAAGCGCGATCTTCTTCTGGCTGTCGCGCTCGACGTAGATCACCTGCTCGATGCGCACCGAACCATCCTTGCGCTCCTCCCACTTCTCCGTCTCGACATGGGAAGAATAGGGCAGCTCCTGATGCAGGCGCAGGAACAGCTTCTCGCGGGTGATCTCAGCGGCGAGCTGGCGCATCGGCAGGTCGGAGATCTGGTCTTCTGGATAGTACCAGGGACCTTCGGGCAACGCCTTGGCGAGATAGTCCATGACATCGTCGCAGCCCGATCCGTTCAGCGCCGAGATCATGAAGGTACGCTCGAACGGAACGACGTCGTTGGCAGCCTTCGCCAGCGTCAACAGCGTCTCCGGCGACACCTGGTCGACCTTGTTGAGCACGAGAATTTTCGGCTGGTGGACCTCTTTCAGTCCTTCCAGGATGGTCTCGGCGTCTCCCTTCAAACCGCGTTCGCTGTCGATCAGGAACATGATCACATCCGCATCCTTGGCTCCCCCCCAGGCGGAGGTGACCATGGCCCGGTCGAGCCGGCGGCGCGGCTTGAAAATGCCGGGCGTATCCATGAAGACGATCTGAGCGTTGTCGTGGATGGCGATGCCACGCACGATCGCCCGCGTCGTCTGCACCTTGTGGCTGACGATCGAGACCTTGGCGCCGACGAGACGGTTGACCAGCGTCGACTTGCCGGCATTGGTGGCGCCGATCAGGGCGACGAAGCCGGAGTGGGTGGGAGCGCCGGCCTCGGCGGTTTCGTTTTCTTGTTCTGTCATGGCAAAGTCCGTTCTTTTCTGCGCCGCCGGCATGCATCATGCGCACAGGTCGCGGCGGCACTCAATTCATTTCGGATCGGTATTCATTTGGCGCTCTCGCCATCCGGATCGCGGCCGCACCGCTGGTCCGGCCGCTTTCACTCGGAAGGCTTCGGCCAGACGCCCTCGCGCTCCAGCACCCTGGTCGCCGCTACCTGCTCGGCCGCGCGCTTCGAACGCTCCGTTCCAGTCGCAGGTGCCACGCCCGCGATCTCCACCGTCACCGTGAAGCGCGGATCGTGATCCGGACCGGAGCGGTCGTCGATGCGATAGACGGGCGTTGTGGCAAAGTTGGCGTGCGCCCATTCCTGCAATTCGGTCTTGGCGTCGCGCCGTCCGCCATGCTCGCTTCTGGCGCGTTTCTGCCAGTTGCGCAGGATGAAGCCCCGCGCGGCCTCCAGGCCGCCGTCGAGATAGATCGCGGCGATCAGCGCTTCGACCACGTCCGCGCGCACATTCATCATCGGCTTTCCCGTGAGCTTCTTCACGTCGGAGCCGGTGCGGATGAACTGGTGCAGGCCGAGATCGTCAGACACGCTGGCGCAGCTCTCGGCGCTGACAAGCTGGTTCAGGCGCACGGAAAGCTCGCCCTCGCTCGCCTCGCGGAACGTCTGGAACAGCATTTCGGCAACGCACAGGCCCAGCACGCGGTCGCCGAGAAACTCCAGCCGTTCGTAGTTACTTCCCTTGGCGGGGCGCGCACTGGCATGGGTGATCGCCCGGTCGAGGCGTTCCTTGTTGGTGAAGGCGTATCCGATCGCGGCCTCGAGACGGCCGCGATTTTCCTCGTTCAACGGCTTGGCCGATTTCATTCTACAACCTTGAAGAGGCGATCCCAGCGCAGGTTGGTGGGCCACTTCCAGATTTCACGGAAAGCGGTGTCATTGCCGAGCGAGAAGAAGATCAGGCTGGCACGGCCGATCAGGTTCTCCGCAGGCACGAAGCCCACGTCGAAGCGGCTGTCGGCGGAATTATCGCGGTTGTCGCCCATCATGAAATAGTGGCCCTCGGGAACGAGGAACTCGCGCGTGTTGTCGCCGATGGTGCCGATGCGCGTATCCAGCGTGTCGAACGATACGCCGTTGTCGAACGTCTCGCGGAAGACGGGGATGTTCTCGCCGGTGTCATACTGGCCGTCCGCGCGGAAGAAGCCGTCTGGCTGACGCGGAACCGGCTTGTCGTTGATGTAGAGGACGCTGTCGCGCACCTGCACGCGATCGCCGGGAAGGCCTACGACCCGCTTGATGTAGTCGATATCGGGATTCGGCGGAAAGCGGAAGACGACGATGTCGCCACGCTCCGGCTCGCTTGCGAAGATGCGGCCCGAAAACAGGTCGGGCGAAAAGGGCAGCGAGTACTTCGAATAGCCGTAGGAAAACTTGTTGACGAAAAGGTAGTCGCCGACGAGCAGGGTCGGCATCATCGAGCCGGACGGGATGGTGAACGGTTGGAACAGGACGGTGCGAATGACGACCGCGAGCAGGAGCGCCTGTATGATGACCTTGACGTTTTCCCACAGGCCGCTCTCAGCCTTTTTAGTCTTCTCTGTCACGCCTGATTTGTCCTCTTGTGCAACCATGACGCCCTCTTAGCGCAAGTTCGAATGAATTGAAATCGCAGGCGTGAAAATGCCGCAAGCACCGGCCGGCGCCCGGCCTATCGCGCCGGCGATACGGGCAACGCCTCGATGATGACGAATGCCTGCGCAAGAGGGAAATCGTCCGTGATGGTGATGTGGATGAGTGCTTCATGCCCCGGCGGCGTCATCGCCTTCAGGCGCTCCCCCGCCCCGCCGGTGAGCTTCATCGTCGGCTTGCCGCCTGGAAGATTGACGACGCCCATGTCCTTCCAGAAGACGCCCTGCGCCAGCCCGGTCCCCAGCGCCTTTGAACAGGCTTCCTTGGCGGCAAAGCGCTTGGCGTAGGAGGCGGCGCGATTCTTGCGGCCATCCGATTTCCGCCGCTCGATCTCGGTGAAGCAGCGCTGCGTGAAGCGCTCGCCGAAGCGTTCCAGCGACTTTTCCACGCGCCTGATGTCGATGAGGTCGCTGCCGATGCCGATGATCATGTTTCAATCCTGTCTATAACGAGCCCTTTGCGAGCGGCCGACGGCCGACATCAGACCGTCGGCGGCGTCAAAACGCGGGCGCTCTGCTCCACGAGGCGCTGCGACCGCCGCCGCTGGAAGACCCGCACGGCGACCAGCGTCGCGCCGTACGCGAAGACCGCGACTGGCAGGCCGAGCGCGAATGACCCGACGAGCATCGGCTTGAGTACCGGCGCCCACAGATCGGCGAACTTCAGATGTTCGAAAAGGTGGCGCAGGTCAATTGGCCCGCCGCTGTGTTCCGAGGTCAGACCCAGCATCCACTCCCCGAGCCTGAACGTACCGGCCCATATGAACGGAAGTGTCAGCGGATTGGCGAACGTGGTCGCAAGCGCTGCGGCGACCAGGTTTCCCGAGAGCAGATAGCTCACCAGCACGGCAAGGATCACATGAAGCCCGAGAAAGGGCGTGAACGCGCTCAGCATCCCAATGGCGACGCCGGTGGCAATCGCATGCGGCGTGGCCGACAAACGCAAGATTCGCTTGCCGAGATAACGGAACGGCCGGCTCAAGCCCTTGCGGGGCCAGAAGAACTCTCGGACCCGATCACGCCAGGTCGCGGGCTTGCGGCGTCTGAACAACATGGCTCAGACATAGCCGATCGCTTGGTGGCTTTTCAATGGCTGTCGGCCGCCACGAGCCACAAGGTGGCGCAAACGTTTCGCTGCGCCACAGGGCGGCATTTCTGCTTAGTAGTGCTTGCGGAACAGGCCGCGGTCGATCTGACGCTGGCGATACTCGAGATCGATGCGATCGATCGCGCTGTTCAGATAGGCTGCCTCGCGTTCGGCAGCGGTCGGTACGCGCAGGGCGCGGGTGAAATTCCTGATTTGCTTGAACATCGGTTAAACCCTTGTCTGGTTCGACCTCCCGAGAGCAAAGATAGTAAAATCCGCGCGAACAACCAGCGTTACTAATGTACCCCAGCCATGCACAAACCGCATATCGCGTCGGTCAAAAATTAGGCATCTGTGCAATTTTCAGGGCAAGCGCCGGCAAAACTGCATGGAGCCGCCGGATTTCGGCCGACTTTGACCGGGCTATCCCGATAGCACCTCAGCTAAAGACGCGGCTGACGGTGGAAACGCAGGGCAGTTCCTTCAGCTGGCCGATAATCTGGTTCAGCTGGCGCAGGTCCCAGACCTCCAGGTCCATCTGGACTTCGGTGAAATCAGCGGCCACCCGGTTCATAGTGAGCGAGCGGATGTTGACGTCGCCGGTCGCCAGCACCTGCGTCACCTCCGCCAGAGACCCCGGTTCGTTCAGCTCGTTGAGCACGATCCGGGCCATGAAGCGGGTGTTGTTCGCCTCGTCCAGATCCCAGCGCACGTCGATCCAGCGCTCCGGTTCGTCGTCGAACTTCTGAAGCGCGGGCGACTGGATCGGATAGATGGTGATGCCCTTGTCGAGCTCCATGATGCCGACGATGCGGTCTCCCGGCACGGCGCCGCCGGCGGAGAAATGGACCTCGGCATTGCCGGAGAGACCGCGGATGGGCAGCGCCTCGGGGCCGGCGGCCATCATGGCGTCCAGCTGCGCCTTGGACTTGCCGGGCAGCTTGAAGACCATGCCCGATGCGCTGCGCATCGGGAACCAGCCCTCCTCCTGATTGGGCTTCACGGTTACACGCTCGTCCTGATGGTCCGGGTGGACGGCGCGCAGCACGTCGAGCGAAGAAAGTTCGCCGCGGCCGACGGCTGCAATCGCATCCTCGACCTCCTTCTGGCCGAGCCGGTGCAGGACCGGCTTCAGCGCATCGCGCGAAAACGACTTGCCGGCGCGATCGAATGTGCGCTCGATGATGCGGTAACCGAGGCCGGCATACTGCTTGCGCACGGCAGCACGCGTCGCACGCCGAATGGCGGCGCGCGCCTTGCCGGTGACGACAATCTCCTCCCAGGCCGGCGGCGGCACCTGGATGCCGGAGCGGATGATCTCCACCTCGTCGCCGTTGTTGAGGCGGGTGACGAGCGGCATGATGCGGCCGTTGATCTTGGCGCCGACGCAGGTGTCGCCGATATTGGTGTGGACGGCATAGGCGAAATCGATCGGCGTCGCCCCGCGCGGCAGGGCGATCAGCTGCCCCTTCGGCGTGAAGCAGAACACCTGGTCCTGGAAAAGTTCGAGCTTGGTATGCTCGAGGAATTCCTCCGGATTGTCGCCTTCGGCCAGCGACTCGATCGTGCGCCGCAGCATCGCATAGGCGTTGGAGGGAGCCGCCTTCTCGCCGTTGGGGACCGGTTCCTTGTCCTTGTAGAGCGAATGGGCGGCAATACCGTACTCGGCGATCTCGTGCATGCGGCGCGTGCGGATCTGCAGCTCGATGCGCTGGCGGGACGGACCGATGATGGTGGTGTGGATCGACTGGTAGTCGTTCTGCTTCGGGGTGGAGATGTAGTCCTTGAAGCGCCCCGGCACGACCCGCCAGCGCGTGTGGACGATGCCGAGCGCGCGGTAGCAGGAGGGCACGTCATCGACGAGGATGCGGAAGGCATAGACATCCGACAACTGCTCGAACGACAGCGACTTTGACTGCATCTTGCGGAAGACCGAATAGGGCTTCTTCTGCCGCCCCTTGACGATCGCGGTCGCAAGGCCGTTCGCGACGAGCAGCTCGCCCAGTTCCGCCTCGATCTTGCGGATCAGGCCCTCGTTGCGCTGCGACATCTCGGCCAGCTTGCGGGTGACCGTCTCGTAGGCTTCAGGATTGATATGCCGGAAAGCGAGGTCTTCGAGTTCCTCGCGCATGTCCTGCATGCCCATGCGGCCGGCGAGCGGCGCATAGATGTCCATCGTCTCTTCGGAAATACGCGCCCTCTTCTCGGCCGTCATGTGGTCGAGCGTGCGCATGTTGTGCAGCCTGTCGGCCAGCTTGACGAGCAGGACGCGCACGTCGTCCGAAATCGCCAGCAACAGCTTTCGCAGGTTTTCCGCCTGCTTGGCCTTCTTGGAAACGAGGTCGAGCTTCTTGATCTTGGTCAGGCCTTCGACCAGCCGGCCGATGTCCTCGCCGAACAGCTCGTCGATCTCGGCGCGGGTTGCCGTCGTATCCTCGATCGTGTCGTGCAGCAGGGCGACCGCGATGGTGGATTCGTCGAGTCGCATCTCGGTGAGGATCGCCGCCACTTCCAGCGGGTGGGAGATGTATGGGTCGCCGCTCGCCCTCTTCTGCTGCCCATGCTTCTGCATGGCATAGACATAGGCCTTGTTCAGCAGGGCCTCGTTCGCATCGGGCTTGTATTTCTGAACCCGCTCGACGAGTTCATATTGGCGCATCATCCGGCGGCTGCTCCCACTGCGCCGTCCGCCCGGCCGGGCGCAAATGAGCGCAGTTACATCTTCAAACGGCTCATTCCGGTCGGAGTCGATCACCGTTCCGGAACACAGGCGGGCAACGAAAAAGTGCGCCGATCGAGAAGACGGCGCACTGCACAACTCTTATATATGCGACGGCGCGTGCGCCATCAATAATCGTCGCTCTTCTCCGGCGGGACAAGACCTTCGATACCGGCGAGCAGCTCTTCTTCCGACATGCGGTCGAAGGTGACGACTTCCGGCTGGTCTTCGTCTTCCTCGGCGAGAACGAAGCCTGCTTCCTCGGTGACGAGCGAGGCCGCATCGGGCTCGGGCTCGTCCACTTCGACATGCTTCTGCAGCGAGTGGATCAGGTCTTCCTTCAGGTCGCCCGGCGACAGCGTCTCGTCAGCAATCTCGCGCAGCGCGACTACGGGGTTCTTGTCGTTGTCGCGGTCGACGGTGATCGATGCGCCCTGCGAAATGAGGCGCGCGCGGTGGCTTGCGAGAAGAACCAGCTCGAAGCGGTTGTCTACCTTGTCAATGCAGTCTTCAACGGTGACACGGGCCATTGCCTGTCCTTTACGGTCGAGAATTTCCGGAGTTTTAAAGCCCCGATACAATCAATGGGCCGGGAATTCAAGTTTTTCCTTGCCACAGAACACGTGAAGGCCCGGCGCACTTCCCGCAGTGGTCTGCCAAGAATTTCCCTGTATTCAACCTAGATTTGCTTGGAAATTTCTGGGCCCTGCCCTAAATCGCGTATATCATTGGTTTGTAATGTTTCTGAGCCGGGTACGCATCATAGCATCGGATTCATACAGATTTTTCAAGCGCTTTCGGCAAAAGGATATCGCTGAATGTTCGATCCCCGCGAAAAGATCGCACTCTTTATCGACGGCGCCAATCTTTATGCCGCGTCGAGAACACTCGGATTCGACATTGACTACCGCAAGCTGTTGAAGGCCTTCCAGAAGCGCGGCTATCTTCTGCGCGCCTATTATTACACGGCGCTGATCGAAGACCAGGAATATTCCTCCATCCGCCCGCTGATCGACTGGCTTGACTATAACGGCTACAAGGTCGTCACCAAGCCGGCCAAGGAATTCACCGACTCGCTCGGTCGCCGCAAGATCAAGGGCAACATGGACATCGAACTGGCGATCGACGCCATGGAACAGTCCGAAACGGTCGATCATCTCGTCATCTTTTCCGGCGACGGCGATTTCACCACGCTCGTCGAAGCCCTGCAGCGCCGCGGCCGGAAGGTGTCCGTCGTCTCGACCATGTCGACCCAGCCGCCGATGATCGCCGACGACCTGCGCCGCCAGGCCGACTACTTCATCGATCTCGTGACGCTCAAGGCGGAAATCGGGCGCGATCCGTCCGAGCGTCCGCCGCGCGTGACCGAACATCCGGCAGACGACCTGCAGCACTGACCAGAGGCAACGGGCCGGGCGCAACTGGCAGTCGGGCGGGAGAAATCGGGACAATTCGTTAAAATCCCGCACATTCCGCTCAGCATTTCTTCACGCGAGCGTGGTACGGAGACCTTCCAGGCAGGAGCTCGACCACGGAAATGCTGAGTACGATTTCGAACATCAACGGCGGCGCATATGATCTCGCGGCCGGCAGAGCGCAGTCGGCCGGAACCCGGACCGAAGCGGCTGCTGCAGCATTGGCAGCCCTGTCGCCGGCGCAGCCCCTGCCGTCTGCGTCCGATCCGTTCGACGATGATGGCGACGCGCTCTCCTTCCTGTACCGCCCGAGCGGCCTCCCCGCCGGCCTTCCGGAGCAATCGGAAGGATCGTCCCGCCAGTCCTCCAGCGGTGGAGCGCGCCTCGCCGTCGAGAGCACGCAACTGACGGCGCTCCTGACGTCACTGATGGCTCCCGCTCCCGCTACCGCTGCAGACGAGACGGAAAGTGCCGCCGCCCAGCAGCAGGAAGTGGCCGAGACACAACGGCAGGCGCAGGAGCAGGCGCTCCTCCCCGCCCTGCAGCAGTCGTTGATCGCACGGTTCTACCAGCAGTTCTAGAAAACACTGCGGGCCGTGGCGGACTTTTGACGTGTCGAAGTCTGCTTTCTCTCATTGACGCGATGGGCCGAGATCGCGCGACGAAGTTCCCAAACGTGCAGGAAGACCGTAGCGCGACGCGATCCGAAGGATTGCACCTCGCCCTATCGACGTGTCGATCGAGGTCGCGGACCGCGTATTCCAGCCAGTCTTGCACGTCCTGCTCCCGCTGCCGGGAAGCAGGCCTCAGCCGCGATCCTTCAGGAGCCGGCTCTTCTGCCGGTTCCAGTCGCGCTCCTTGGCGCTCTCGCGCTTGTCGTGCAGCTTCTTGCCCTTGGCAAGCGCCAGTTCCAGCTTCGCACGGCCGCGATCGTTGAAGTAGATCTTCAGCGGCACGAGCGTCATACCCTCGCGGTTCACGGCGTTCTGCAGCCGGTGCATCTCGCGCTTCGACAGAAGCAGCTTGCGGCGGCGTCGGGTCTCGTGGTTGAAGCGATTGGCCTGCAGATACTCTGGCAGATAGGAGTTGATCAGCCAGATCTCGCCACCCTCGTCGGACGCGTAGGATTCGGCTATGTTGGCCTTGCCCTCGCGCAACGACTTCACCTCGGTGCCGGTCAGGACCAGACCGGCCTCGTAGGTGTCCACGATCTCGTAGTTGAAGCGAGCCTTGCGGTTTTCCGCCACGATCTTCTTGACCGTCGCCGGCCTGGCCTTCGTCGCCATGATGCGCCTCAGTCCATAAGGCCCGCGTGCCGCAGGGCTGCGTCGATAGCCGCCTCGGTCGCAGGCTCGAGCGTCGGCACCAGCGGCGAGCGTACCTTGCGGCTCATACCGCGCAGGCGGTTCAAGCCGTATTTCGCACCGCAGAGGCCGGGTTCCATGAAAATCGCCTTGTGCAGCGGCATCAGGCGATCCTGATATTCCAGCGCCTTCGCATAGTCGCCGGCGAGCGTCGCTGCCTGAAACTGGGCACAGAGACGCGGGGCGACGTTTGCCGTCACCGAAATGCAGCCGACGCCGCCATGGGCATTGAAGCCGAGGGCGGTTGCATCCTCGCCCGAAAGCTGGACGAACTCCTTGCCGCAGGCGATGCGCTGCTCGGAGACGCGCTCGATCTTGCCGGTGGCGTCCTTG
Organism: Rhizobium subbaraonis; assembly: GCF_900220975.1. Lineage (GTDB taxonomy): Bacteria > Pseudomonadota > Alphaproteobacteria > Rhizobiales > Rhizobiaceae > Mycoplana > Mycoplana subbaraonis. The sequence continues at coordinate 278,868 of NZ_OBQD01000006.1, forward strand.
ACCCCCATGATCGACGGATAGGCCTTGTGCAATGCCCCCATCGTCTCTGGCGTCATGTCGACGACCGAACGGCCGGGAATGTTGTAGATCACGATCGGCAGACGGACGGCTTCGGCGATCGCCGCATAATGGGCGAAAAGGCCCTTCTGGGTCGGCCTGTTGTAATAGGGCGTGACGACCAGTATGGCGTCCGCCCCTGCCTTTTCCGCGTGCTCGGCCAGTTCGACGGCTTCGCGCGTGTTGTTGGAACCGGCACCGGCGATGACCGGCACGCGCTTGGCTGCGACCTCGATGCAGAGTTCGATCACGCGTTTGTGCTCGGCATGCGAAAGCGTCGGCGATTCACCCGTTGTGCCCACCGGAACGAGGCCGTTGCTGCCTTCGGCGATCTGCCATTCCACATGCGCGGAAAAGGCCGCTTCATCGACCTCCCCGCTATCGGTGAAAGGGGTAACGAGAGCGGGTATGGACCCCTTGAACATCGAGCACTCCTGAGGCCAGAGGCGTTCTCGCCGAACCCATGCTTTGGCCGTATTCCTTGATTAAATGCTGCCGCACCATAATCATGTGGCGGTCGGGCGGCAAGCGGCGCAAAACGCGTTTTCTGACTTCGCACATCATTCACGGACAAGGCCCGGAACATGCCATATCCTGATTGCTGCAAGCGAATGTCGGCGAAAGCGAACGGCACATGGTAACGCTTCATTAACGAAACGAGACCCTAATCATACCAGACGGTTACGGACGCGCTTCGCGCACGGGGAACATTCGGCGGGCCAGGCTCTTGATGACCAGAACCACAGGCATTGCAGCACTTATCCTGCTCGCGTCGGCGATGGCTGCGCCGTCCGCCGCCGATGAACTTCCGGCCGGCAAGGTGCCGCTGCCCCGCATAAAGCCGCTGGGTTTTGCAGCCGGCATGCCGTCGCACGAAACGACTGCGGCGATCGCAGTTTTCAACGGGGCGCCACAGGTCGCGCCCGACCTCAAGAGCGGTCTTGACGCGCTTTCGAACCGCGACGTGCCGGCCGCATTGCGCATCCGCAACGGCATGCCGCAGGACAGTCTCGACCGGCACATCCTGACCTGGGCGATTGCGGTTTCCGGACAAAGGAGCGTGCCGTCCTACGAGATCGCGGCGGCGCAAAAATCCCTGAAAGGCTGGCCGGGCCTGAAGATTCTGCGGGCCAGCTCCGAAAGGGCGATGGCCAACGAAAACCCCGCTCCCGACGCGGTGCTTGCCGCTTTCGGCACGACCCGGGCCGAAACGGTCGAAGGGGCAATGACGCTGGCGCGCGCCCGCCTCGCCCGGGGCGACGCCGCCGCCGCCGCCGAAACACTGCGCCCGTTCTGGCAGGCCAACACGCTCGACCGCGACACGGAGACGAAAATCCTCTCCGAGTTCGGGACGATCCTCACCGTTGCCGATCACCGCAAGCGCATGGAAATGCTGCTTTATCGCGAACGGGCCACGCAGGCGCAGCGCTTTGGCGACCTCGCCAAGGCGCAGTCGCTCTGGCGCGCCTGGTCTGCGGTGATCAACAAGGCGAAGAACGCCGACACGCTGGTTAAGGCCGTCGATCCCTCGTGGCACAAGGACCCGGCCTACACGTTCCTGCGGGCCGAACTGGCGAACCGTCAGGACGATTACGCGCTTGCCGCCAGGCTGCTTTCGGGCGAAACGCCGCCAGACGGTAACGCCGCCGCCGCTTCCGCATGGTGGGTGGAGCAACGAATCGCAAGCCGCGGCCTGGCCGACCAGGGTGATTTCAAGACGGCATACCGGCTCGCGGCACACCATGCCGCGAAGAGGGAGACCGATGTCGTCGAGGCCGAGTTCCATGCCGGCTGGTATGCCCTGCGCGGACTGAAGGACGCCAAGACCGCCTCCACGCACTTCCAGCGCATCTTGCGCGTGTCCAACCGGCCGCTCGCCGTTTCCCGCGCCTGGTACTGGATGGGACGGGCGGCGGAGGCGGAAGGCTCGCCGCAGGCGAGCGAGTATTACGCTAAGGCCGCCAACTTCGGCGGCACCTACTACGGGCAACTGGCAGCCGCGCGCATCGGTCAGACGAACCTCAACGTCAGCTATCCCAAGCCGAGCGCTGCGGAGCGTGACCGCTTCCAGGCGCGGGAAGCCGTGCAGGCGATCGACCGGCTAACGGCAGCGGGACACGGCTTTCGGGTCGAGAGCCTTTACCGCGCGCTTGCGGAGGAACTGCAGAGCCCCGGCGAACTGGCGCTTCTCGCCGCAAGGGCGGAGACGGCAGGAAACCATCAGCTCGCGCTCCAGATCGGCAAGATCGCCTTCGGCCGCGGCATCGACGTCGCCGCGCTGGCGTTTCCCGTCGGCGTCATCCCCGCCAATGCCAACATATCCGGCTCCGGCAAGGCGCTGGCCTATGCAATCGCCCGGCAGGAGAGCGCCTTCAACCCGGCCGCTGTCTCACCGGCCAACGCCCGCGGCCTGCTGCAACTGCTGCCGGGCACCGCACAGGGGGTCGCAAAGCGCTATGGCATCGCCTACTCCGCCGAGCGGCTGACCAGCGATGCCGCCTACAACGCTACGCTTGGAGCGCATTTCCTGGGCGAGCAGATCAGCGATTTCAATGGTTCCTATGTCCTGACCTTTATTGCCTACAACGCCGGCCCGCGCCGGGTGGACCAGTGGATCCAGCGCTATGGTGATCCGCGCGGCAAGCCGATCGACGAGGTCGTCGATTGGGTCGAGCGCATTCCCTTTTCGGAGACACGCAGCTACGTTCAGCGGGTGATGGAGAACTATCAGGTCTACAAGACCCGGCTGGGCCAGAAGGCCGACATCGTGCAAGACCTGCGCATGGGGCGCTGAGCGCATTCGCGCTCAGCGACACAGGCGACACCGGATGAAGGAACGTGATGAACGAGGAAACCGCTCGCTGCTTCGACGAAATAGTCTTCACCGCAACAGACGGCCTGTCGCTCTATGCACGGGACTATCAAGCGATATCGGCAGGAGAGGCAGGCAAGGCGGCCGTCATCTGCCTTGCGGGACTGAGCCGAAACTCGCGTGACTTCCATCATTTTGCGATCGCCGTGCGCGAACGTACCGGACGGCGCGTCGTGGCAATTGACTATCGCGGCCGCGGCCGCTCCGCATGGGACGACAACAAGGCGAACTACAACATCGCGACCGAATGCGGCGATGTGCTGAGCGCCCTTTCCGCCTTGTCGGTCGATCGCGCCGTCTTCGTCGGAACGTCCCGCGGCGGCCTGATCCTACATGTTCTCGCCTCTTCGCGCCCTGACCTCATGGCTGGAGCGATCCTCAACGACATCGGCCCCGTCATCGAACCCGCCGGGCTGCGGGAGATTGCACGCTACCTCAATCGCGGCGAACGGCCGCGCGACTGGACGCAGGCGGAGGGAATTCTCCGGACAACGCACGGAGCGAACTTCCCGGTGCTTTCGGACGAAGACTGGCGGGACATGGCGGAGGCGGTCTATGTGGAAAAGGACGGCGGCATCCATGCCGATTTCGATCCGGCCATCGCACAGCATTTGCTGACACTGGATTTCGAAAGCCCCCTGCCCAATCTTTGGGCGCAATTCGAAGCTTTCGGAAAAATGCCGCTGATGGCGATCAGCGGCGAACATTCGACGCTTCTTTCGGCGCAAACGCTTGCCGAAATGTCCCGGCGTCATCCCGGTCTGCGACGGCACCTGGCCACCGGACAAGGCCATGCGCCGCTCCTGCACAGGCGGGACGTCTTTTCTGCGGTCGTGGACTTTATTCAATCCATCTGACCTCCGGATCGATCGGGGCGGAAAAGTCCCGCCTTGCCAATCCTCTTTTCGGATAGCCCTTCGCAGCGCCCTTTTCTGGCAGCGCGCGGAGCAAACGTCGCTCAGACCGGTGCCGGCCCCGTTGCGCGAACATCAGGGCATCGTCAAACGGCAAGAGCCCGGCTTTGGGCCGGGCTCTCTCCAATTTGACCGAGGTCAGATCAGATTAGAAGTCGCGCTGGAAGCGGATCATGCCGCCCCAATCTTCAGCCTTGTCGCCAGCGATCTGGTCGTAGTCGGCTACGTAGCTGACTTCCGGACGAACCTTGAAGCCCGGAACGATAGCGTAGTCGAGACCGATCGAGGTTTCAAACTTGCCAGCGTCGGTGAAGTTGCCGTCGCTGTCCGTTGCACCCTGGTCCATGAAGTTGAAGTCGCCGTAGATAGCGAGCTTCTCGGTGAACTGGTACTTCGCACCGAGCCAGACAGCCCAGTCACCGTACCACTGAGCGTAGTCGTTCTGGTAGTCGCCGTCGGTGTTCCAGCCGGCCATTACGTATGCGCTGAATGCACCGAAGGTCGCGTTGATACGGCCCTTGATGGCGCCTTCTTCGACGACAGCGTCGTAGCCGCCAACGAGGAATGCCTGGAAGCCGCCGGTCGAGTAGCTCATGCCGCCGACTACGTTCGGAACGTAGGTGTCGACCTTGTCGCTGTCGCCCAGGAAGTCGCCGCTGTTGTCGCTGCTGTCTTCGACGCCAGCCGTGAACGAGAAGCCGTTGCTCGTGTCGCCGTAGGTGTAACGGATCTGGTTGCGAGCCGTATCACCGTAGTTGACGAGGATGTAGTCGTTGTTCGAGTAGCCGCCACCGATGTAGCCGCCAGCGAAGAGCGAGTCGGTGTAACCGAGCAGGAAGCCGGCGAATTCGATGTAGCCGTGTGCCAGGTTGGTGGAGCCGCCGTTGTTGTTGTCCTTCTGGAACTCAACTTCAGCGTAGGTCTTCAGCGCACCGTATTCGGTGTCCGTAGCCGTCGAGAACTTCAGGGTCGCACGGGTACGGGTGTTCCAGGAGTCGCCGCCGCCACCGGGGAAGGTGTTCTGGCCGGTGCCCTGAACGTCGCCGCCCTTCCACTCAACGCGGAGGTAGCCGCCGATCTTGAGGCAGGTTTCGGTGCCGGGGATGTAGAAGTAGCCGGTGCCGAACGCGTCGCAGACGCGAACGTATTCCATCGGCTCCGGCTCAGCGGCGACGATTGCGTCGGCAGCCTGAGCGCCGGATACTGCTGCGAGAGCAGCAGCGGAGCCGAGAAGAAGGCTCTTGATGTTCATTTTCTGACCTCCAGTCAAAAGTTTCATTCGGGTCTGGGTCTTTTTGCTGAAGGACAGCGTTCCCTGCCCCATCCCCAACTTCAAGAAGAGGACGATCACCGCCCCTGCTTCCGGAGTTGAAAATACAAGACGATCAGACCGGCGCAATCTCCAAACAGCCGGAAGCGAGCGTTTGGCTCATGCTTCCGGTTACCGTGTTGCGCAAAGGACACAAAACTGTAACCAGGGACCGAGAAAATTTACCGGTCGTTAATAAAAAAGCTTAGGATCCGGCTACTTAAGCGCGCCGGGCATGGTTCGGACGGGGCCCATCGAGGCGGCGGAATGCGGGGATTCGCACCGCATACAGCCCCATGACTGCTGCAGGCAGCGAAGTCCCAAGCCCATTTCGGCCGCGCCGTCCCGAACGAATCTGCCAGCCACAGCTGTACCGATTCGAGAATCAGCGGCCGGGCCAGATGTGGAAAACCCGGCTCGACGCCGGGTTTTCCGAAATCCCCTGGAGGAGATTAGAAGTTGCGCTGGAAGCGGATGACGCCGCCCCAGTCTTCGGCCTCGCGGCCGGCCTTCTCGTCCATGTCGCTGCGGTAGTTGAGTTCCGGAATGACCGTGAAGCCCGGAACCACCTGGTAGGCAACGTTCAGAGCGGCTTCGACGTTGTCGCCGTCGTCGAAGTTGACACCAGCGTTGATGGTTGCCTTTTCGGTCAGCGAATAGGTGCCGCCGAGCCAGACAGCCCAGTCGCCATCCCAACGAGCGTACTTGTTCTGAACGTCGCCGTCGGTGTTCCAGCCGCCCATTGCGAAGAGCGAGACCGGACCGAACGTAACGTCGCCGCGAACCTTGATTGCGCCTTCCTCGGCGTAGTCGTCGTAACCGCCGACTGCGCGGAGCTGCCAGACGCCACCATTGTAGCCAACACCGGCAACGAGGTTCGGCACGTAGCTGTCGTAGTTGGTGTAGGTGTTGTAGCCGTCGTCGTTGCTGTCGCTGCCGTCTTCGATCGAGAACACGGCGGTGAAGCCGGCGCCCGTGTCGTACTTGTAGGTCAGCTGAGTGGACTGGAAGTCACCGTAGTCAACATCGTAGTAGTCGTTGATGTTGTTGTTGCCGAACCCGGTGAAGCTCGAATATGCCGAGTCGGTGTAACCGACCAGGAAGCCGCCGAGCTCGATGTAGCCTTCCTGCAGGTAGGTGTCCGAGTCCGTGTTGTTGTCACGGTCGAAGCGAACTTCCGTGTAGGTCTTCAGGGCACCGTATTCGGTGTCGGTTGCCGACGAGAGGCGCAGGGCAACACGAGTACGCGTGTTCCAGGAGTCGCCGCCGCCGCCGGGGAAGGTGTTCTGGCCGTTGACGTCGCCGCCCGAGATGTCGACGCGGACGTAGCCGCCGATCTTGAGGCAGGTCTCGGTGCCGGGGATGTAGAAGTAGCCGGTGCCGAACGCGTCGCAGACGCGGACATATTCCATCGGCTCGGGCTCAGCGGCGACGATCGCGTCGGCAGCCTGTGCGCCGGATACTGCTGCGAGAGCTGCAGCGGAGCCAAGAAGAAGGCTCTTGATGTTCATTTTTGACCTCCAGTCAAACATTCTGATCCGATTGCGTCGGCGGGCGAACTCCTCGTCCATCCGTCCGACTGACGCATGCCCGGGTGGGTGCCCCGACCTGCTGACCGCCACATTGCAGCCCGCGGCAAACGACGCAACCGTGAACGGCGAATATCCGAACTATAATTCAAATAGACTCCCATTGTTGTTGCAATAATAACACTGGAAGATAGCGCTAATATAAGGCAACTATCGGATTCATATGCATATTTCGGCCGAGAAAGATAACATATCGTATCTCTAGTATCAAAAATGTGCCTTACGTATACTCTTTTAATATGGAAACATGGCCAAATTTTCAACTAACTGTCCGAGATTTTTTTAGACTTAACAGATTTATATTTATTTTTATGTGGAAATATTCAAGTTATTCTCAAATTAAATAAGCAACTCCGAGACATTGCCGCTCGATATCAAGCTGCCATCGCCGCGAGGGAAGAGCGCCGGATCTCAATTGCCTTGCTTGCGACGGGAGGATCGGCGAACATGACTTCGACCGGGTTTCAAGTTTCATGGAGTGCAGGGTATGGGCCGCGCCGCGATCAGACTTGTCTTGGCGACGTGCTTTGCTGCCGGGCCTGCTTTCTATGTGTCGGCCGAGGAAGCCATCGGGCAGTACCAGACAGAAGAATCACGCCCGACGAATCCCTGCGCCCACTTCGGCCCGGGATATTCGCCGCTGGGCAGCACCCAGACCTGTATCAGAATCGGCGGGAGCATCCGCTTCGACATCGGCGGCGGCGACATCGACGACAGGGATAACGGGACCGGGCGCAAACGGACCGGCGGCTGAGATCCTGCCGCATCGGCATGCTTTGGGTCAAAACCGACCACACAGGCAATGCGCATGAAGACACCACTTGCCGCCTTTGCAGCGCTTCTTATTCCGGCGTGCGGAGCACACGCCGAGGATGCGAGCCTGAGCGCGGCGCCCGAGCCTGCGTCCTACGTTCGCGTCTGCGACGCGTTCGGCACCGGCTACTTCTATATTCCAGGGACAGAAACCTGCCTGAAGGTCGGCGGATATCTTCGCGTGGAGGCCGCAGGCGGCGATCCGAACGAACAGGACACCGTTCCGGGCGGCGGCGGCGATTCGTGGTCGACGCGGTCGCGGCTGGCGCTGCGCCTGTCCTCGGCGGCCGATACGGAGCACGGCACCCTCTCCACCTATGGCGAGGCGGAGATCGAGAACGTCGACAACGGGCCGACGAGCCTCAACATAGAGAACGCCTACCTGGAACTCGGCGGCCTGCGGGTCGGATACTCAGACACGCTCTACACCGAATTCACCGGAGATGCCGGCAACACGATCAACGACTACTACGACGTCAACTACGGCGACTTCGGCCGGACGCAGATCCGCTACACCTATGGCGAGGAAACAGGATTGAGCTTCGCACTGTCGGCGGAAGACGACAGCGATGCTAATAGCAGCGTGGTGGCGGACGCGGCGAAGCCAGACGACGACTATATGCCCGACCTGGTCGCCGCTTTCGGCTACAGCGCGGAAGGCTTCAGGATCCGCGCGGTCGGCGGATACGACGAATCGATGAATGCCGGCGCGGTCAAGCTTCGGATGGACGGGACGCTGGGGCCGGTCGAACTCTTCGCGATGGGCGGCTGGAACACCAACGGCAGCGAACCCAACAACTATGCCCGCTGGAGCGGCGACTGGGCCCTGTGGGTCGGCGGCACCTTCAAGATGACGGAAAAGGCTGCCATGAACGCCTCCGCCAACTTCGATCAGGGTGGCGATGCGGAGGCGGCCCTCAACATGACCTACACGATCGCACCGGGCTTCACAGTGGCGCCGGAAATCAACTACCGCAATCGCATGGACGAAAAGGCGGGGCCGAACGCAAAGGACTGGGGAGGCGTCATCCGCCTGCAACGCAATTTCTGATCGCGATCCGAACGGGCAGTCCCGCTCCTGATCCCAACGAAGAAGCCGCTCGCGCGGGCTGCACGCAAGCGGCTTTCAATTTCGTGCCGCGCCCGATTGCACGGACGCGGTTGCGCGGGGGCGCTATCGCTGGAAGTTGACGACGACCTGGGCCTCGGGATGCGCGCCCGCTTCGCCTTCCATCGCGCCCAGCCCGGTTGCGACCACCGAAACACGGAAGGTTCCGGCGAGCTCCTGGTCGAAGATGGCGCCGACGACGATGTTGGCGTCGTGGTGCACTTCGTCGCGGATACGCGAGGCAGCTTCGTCGACCTCGAACAGCGTCATGTCATTGCCGCCGGAAATCGAAATCAGCACGCCCTGGGCGCCCTTCATCGAGGCTTCGTCCAGCAGCGGGTTGGCGATGGCCGCTTCCGCAGCCTTCATCGCCCTGCCCTCGCCGGTCGCCTCGCCGGTGCCCATCATCGCGCGCCCCATGTCCTTCATCACGGCGCGAACGTCGGCGAAGTCGAGGTTGATCAGACCTTCCTTGACGATCAGGTCGGTGATGCAGCTGACGCCGGAATAGAGCACGCGGTCAGCCATGATGAACGCATCGGCGAAGGTGGTGTTGGCGGTCGCTACGCGGAAGAGGTTCTGGTTGGGAATAACGATGACGGTGTCGGCGCTTTCGCGCAGCCGTGCGATCCCCTCGTCGGCCATCTGCATGCGGCGGCGGCCTTCGAACGAAAACGGCTTGGTGACGACGCCGACGGTGAGGATGCCGGCCTTGCGGGCAGCCTGGGCGATGACGGCCGCAGCCCCTGTGCCGGTACCGCCGCCCATGCCGGCTGTGACGAAGCACATATGGGTGCCGGACAGATGGTCCATGATCTCGTCGATCGATTCTTCCGCAGCCGCCCGGCCGATCTCCGGATGGGCGCCGGCCCCCAGGCCGCCGGTGATATCGGCGCCGAGCTGGATGATGCGGGTGGCCTTCGACATGGTCAGCGCCTGGGCATCCGTGTTGGCGACGACGAAGTCAGCGCCCTGCAGATCCTCAGTGATCATGTTGTTGACCGCGTTGCCGCCGCCGCCGCCGACGCCGATCACGGTGATCTTCGGGCGCATTTCCGCGACCTCATGGGTCCGGGCATTCGTCATGTCTCGTCTCCTCGTAACATCGGGCCGGCGCGCCCCCTAAGGGTCCCGCGCATTCGCGAATCACCGCATCCCCGTTCGTGGATAGTGGATAACAGATGTCCGCCGCAAATAAACGCAACCGATGGTTCAGCTTTCGGTGCGCCTCGAATCACGAGGAGACCCAAGAAATGCGGCTTTCTGCCGGCAATGCGGGCGCAAGAGGCTGTTGTGAACAGCTTTTGGAACAGTCGCCGCGGCTGGGCGACCGTAGATCTGGTTCCCCTGGCTCCAAATTCGGGCCTAGACCAGGCCGAGCTTGTCGCGCTGATAGGCTTCGAAGCGCCGCGCCTCTTCCTCGGTTGAAAACGCGGTATGGACCGAACTTGTCTCGACCCGCACCGTCACGACCCACTTGCCGCTCTGCTTGACGATCGTCACAGACTTTTCTGCTCCGCTTCCTCTGCTCAAAGTCCATCTCCCAACAAGCCACACCTTCTGAGACCATTAAACGTGTCAGAGCACGGTTTGGTTTCAGCAACTTGTCATAAACGTTTCGTGATCTCGGCCATGAGCGCGGGTCTAACGGCTCGCCAGGCCGCAGCGCCGGTGTTAAGTGGCCAGAGTTGAGCGCCTGCGCCTAGGGCAGCGGAGGCGCGCCGACGTTCGGGATCAGCCGGTCGGTCGGCGCAATCTCGGGCAGACCGTCGCCTTGAGCTTTTCGCGATCGCGCGCCCCGGCCTTGTAGAACTGGATGATCTGCCGTGCCAGTTCGTCCGCGGCGGCGGAATGCTGAGAAAGAAGACATTCCCTGCAAAGATCGTCGAAGACCTCCTGCAACATGCTGAGATCCTCCGGCCCGACGAAATCGTCGGCACGGATAAAGCGCGTAATCATGCACGCCTCCCTTGCAACGACTCCGGGCGCGTCCTGCCTCGCGCCCATCACGTAAGCACCGAGTTCTAGATCGAAAGATCGATATCGAAGTGCGAGAAAATTTTTACGCTGATAGCGACGAACAGCCAAGCGGAATCTGCCGATTCGCCCGTGGGGTCCCGCTCGACCGCCACGACGAATTCCAACCCCCTAATGCAGGCACTGCTAAATCGACAATGAACAGCGATCGAACACGGGCGGACCAGGTCATGAACGCATGCCGTGCCTACTGCAGGCGGCCTAACCCAATCAGGTGATGCAGGGCAGCACCTGATGCGCCTTTTGCGGGCAACCTCCGATCGACGTCGAGACAGCGTTGCCGCCATCTCGTCTTGTGAACGGTTTGTCCACAGGCTGGAGCGGCAATATCAGTTGATGAATGCTTAATGAAATATTAATGCCGGACGTGGGAGGGGAAGCCGGGAATCTACGAATATGACCTTTCAACTTGTCCAGCTCCTCTGTTTCTTCGCCGCCGTCTTCTGGTTCTACCGCTGGGTTGCGCGCGACACGCATTAGGAAGCCATGTCGCAGGGCGTCCGGCAGCGGTGCCACGCCCTTGCGCGCCTTGGTCACACCCATCAACAGACAAAACCCCGCCGCCGGCTGACCGGCGACGGGGTTTCGCACAAAAAGACCGCGGACCTCAGCGATAGGGCGAGATGCACTGCGCCCGGACACCGACCTGCGGCACATAGCTGTTATCAAAGGCACGATAGGTGCGGTATCGGGACATGCACCAGTCGACATGCGCCTGGCTCATGCCGCGTGGCGGCGCTGCTACGCCCGGATTTGCGATGGCTCCGCCAATCACCGCACCTGCGGTGAACGCAGCCAGCGGGTACCACCATCCATCATTGTGGCGGCGATAGCCGGGCCGGTAGCCCCGGTAGCCCCTGTGACCGTTGTGCCAACCGTGGCGTGGCGGCGGCGGACGTCGATAGTGCCGGTCGCGACCGCGATCATCCCGGCGATACTGCACATCCAAAACATCGACGGAGCTTATTGCCGGCTGCTTCACTGCGGGGCTAAAAGGTGCTGCGCCTGCAGGCAAAACGCCCGAGAATGCAGTCAGCGCAGCCAAGACGACAACAGAAAGTTTTTTCATAATCCACCCTTTCAATGTACGCCCCATATAATGAGGGTCCTAGTTGAACAGGGCATGAATGGACAAGGGCGCGCCCGACCACGCGCAATGGCGCAAGGATGCCACTCCTGGATTCCGAGCGTCTGCAGGGCTGTGTCGAAATATTGCGCCGCCAGCTAAGTTCGCACGACGTTTCCGGTTTTGGCCGCCAACATCCGCGCCATCAAAATACGGGGTTGCACGCGGCCAACCAGAAAAAAGGCTTGATCGCCCATCCGATTCCCCATATCAGGACCGCGACGGAGAGGTGGCCGAGTGGTCGAAGGCGCTCCCCTGCTAAGGGAGTATACCGGAAACGGTATCGAGGGTTCGAATCCCTTCTTCTCCGCCACTTGACCTTGCTTGATTTCATTGAGCCCTTAGAGGCCTTGGTTTGGCGCCGTCATCGCCGAGTATCCAACGTATTTGCAGACCTTGTCGGGACGTCAAGGCACGCTGCCAAGCACAAGCGATCCGACGCGAATCGGGACGTAAAGCACGAGTAAAGAACAGAAATTCGTCACATCATTCAGTGGTCCTGGCCGTCTGGCGGGCCAGTTCCACATAGAATCAGAAACGGGCCGTCCTGATCTGAGCAGTTAAAGACGCTGACCGTCGGCGAAGTCGCCGGCCATGTCGCCGTTGCCGCGCATGTCGCAAACGCCGTGAAGGCGGCCGGACTTCACTTCCACCAGGAACGTGTTGCGATCAGCCTGAACTTCCCCGTGCACCACCTTGACGGCATGGATATCGCGGGGATTGATGCCCCAGTATGCCGACGCCTCGCCGATGCAGCCGCGCTTGGCCAGCCCAGCGGACTTGGATTTGCCGCCAGAACCATCATGGCGGTAGGCCGACTGCCGCTGGCGTTCACGCTCGCTGATGCCGGCATTGTAGCCTGGTGCGTAGGCTTCGCTTGGTGCGCCCGTGTTGTAGGGGGTTCCGTAGAGCCCATCGCGATAGCCCTCCTCAAACCAGGCCTCGGCGCCTGCATCCGAATAGTGATTGCCGTTGTCGTGATGATCCGAACTATGGGCAAGGGCACCGAGGCCCAGAATGGCCGCGGCGCCGATAACGGCTGCAGCAGCTTCCTGCTGGTGTCGCCTGTGCTTGTCTTTGGACGATTCCGCACCTGCTGTGCTCGCAGCCAGCGCAACGATCGAGAAGAGTGCAACTCCACTAAAAATCGAACGCATTGATAACTCCCATCGCGATGTTCAAAATTGCTGGATATAGGGTGGAGCGGAACGCACCTGCTCAGTTGCAGGTGGGATATTTGGCACGGTCTGCCTCGGAAACGTCAACAGGGCATCCAGAGCTGGTCGTACCGTCGCCGGCAGCAGGCGAACTGGTTTCGCAGCCGGAAAGGGCAAGCAAGGCGCATGCGATCAACGGGAGATGCTTCATGCCAGGCTCCTACATGTGATCTGAAAATCACCGCCAGCCGTTCTCCGGCTTCCGTCAGCTCGACCCCTCTGCCGGATTTCCGAACAAGCCATTCGCCGACGTCCGCGCTCAACTTCCGCAACTGGTGGCTGATCGCACTGGCGGTAACGTTCAGTTCACCTGCCGCATGTGCAACCGACCTGCGTCGATAGACGGCTTCCAAGGCCTGGAGGCTGCGCAAATTGTAGTTCATGCGCGATAATCCCGCGGTTGAGCCAGCCTGCCTGGCATCTTGCCTGCAAGCCCTCCCGATACCCCGCTTCAGCGAGCTTGGGAGCGATGCCGATGGGCAGGCCTTCCCCGGCAAGCCCATACTGACTGTCATCGTCATCATGGCAAGGCCGAAGTTGAATGGAGCTCAACTTTGCAGGATTCGATTCATTGGACGAAGGCCTGGCAAGCAACTAGGCTGAAGCGACAAGACGCGAGGCGCTGATGCGCCGCCTGCGTTTGATCCTTTGGCGGAATGATCGGAGATGGCCGATGAGAACTGGCATTCTGACGTTTGCAGCAGTGGCATTGTTGCCCGTCCTGGCCGCGGTCGCGGCAGAGCAGGTTGTCCACTTCAAACCCGGCGCGACCTCCGCCACGCTTGATGGAACGATCAAGGGCTATGACGGGAAGGACTATCGTGTCGGGGCGAAAGCCGGACAGGCGATGTCGGTGCTGTTCGAGCCGAACAATCAAAGCTGCTACTTTAACGTCCTTCCGCCCGGATCGAACGACGTGTCGATTTTTACCGGATCGAATTCCGGAAATGAATTCGCTGCCAATCTCGAGGACACGGGCGACTACGTCATCCGTGTCTATCTGATGCGCAATGCAGCGCGCCGAAACGAGCAATGCAAATACAAGTTCACGGTCGAAATTTCCGCTCAGGCAACGGAGGCCCCCGACGGTTCGTCGAACGATGCGCTGGTGCCGGGAACTAACTTCAACGCGACCAGCGATATCCCTTGCTCACGCGTCGCAGGCCAGCCGTCCACGCGTTGCAGGGCGGGCGTGGTGCGGCGTGGCGATGGAAATTCGGACGTCACCGTGTTCTGGCCCGATGGCGGTAGCCGTACCCTGTTTTTCAAGGGCGGTGAATTCACGGGTGCCGATAGCAGTGAAGCCGATGGCGACGTCAAGACGTCGTCGTCCTTGGAGAACGGGCTCTACCTCATTCGCGTTGGCGAGCAGCGCTTCGAGGTTCCTGACGTTCTGGTGGTTGGGGACTAGATGAACCCGCGGGAACGAAACCGGAGACTTCAGCTCGCCGGTGTCCGCCTCGGGCCGACAGCGGGAGGCGCTGCCGGAGGGCCGCTGCAGAAATCTGCCTGCACCTGCCCCGCATTCCGGGCGCAAATCAGTGTATCGAGACCATCGCCAGCGGAGTAAGGCACACGTATCCTTTGCCGGATCAAACCCTCAATCCCCATCCCCGAACCCGTTGACGACCCGTTTCTGTCCGACCAGCAGGGCCGCGATGGTCTTCTCGTGATGGATGCAGATGAGACCGCGAGCGTGCGCGTCAAACCTGATTAACGAACATGGCCACGATGCGTCGCGATGGCGACGGTTCGCCGGTCGATGTCATCAAAGAACCATCTCCTCAGCCTTGTTTTGCCATGACTTCGAGCAACCTTAGGATGATGCGTCGATCGACTGCTGCTTCGTTCAAGCCGCATTCAGGAAGACGCGCATACGGTCTCAACATCGACGCCATAGCAGGAAGAGGACGAAATTATGGGTTGGATCAACTCCTACACTTTCGAAGGCACCAACGGCCGTGACACTGCCACGCAGAACGGCCGCATCGAGGTCGACATCTACACCTACGGTGGCAACGACACGATCTACCTGAACCTCACCAGCCCCGACGGCGGCTTCAACTATGTCAAGGCCGGCAGCGGCAACGACTATGTGAAGAACTGGTTCGAAGGCGGCAACAAGATCGACCTCGGCTCGGGCAACGACACCTATATCCACAACGGCTACGCCATCGACGACGACTATTACGACGTCGTCTACGGCGGCTCCGGCAACGACTGGTTCGAGGTGGAGACGCTGCAGAGCGACTACTATGGCGAAAACGACAACGATACGTTCCTCTCGGTCGGCTATGACAACTACTTCAACGGCGGCTCGGGCAACGATACGCTGAGCTATGCGCTGCAGGACGACAGCGACCTGCGTGGCCGCGGCGTGTATGTCGATCTCGACAAGAAGTTCGCCAAGGTGGGCTCGAACAAGGAGACGTTCACGAGCATCGAGAACGCCACGGGGACCGGCTTCAACGATACGCTGCGCGGCAACTCCGGTGCCAACGACCTGAAGGGCGGCAGCGGCAACGACATCCTGTCGGGCCGCAGCGGCAACGACTATCTTGTCGGAGGCTCCGGCAGCGACGAACTTCTGGGCGGCAACGGCAACGACGATCTCGTCGGCGGACGCGGCCACGATATCCTGAACGGCGGCTCGCGCTCGGACTATTTCATCTTCGATTCGATCAAGGATTCCGTCGTCGGCAGCAAGCGTGACGTCATCGAGGATTTCCATCGCTCCGAGAACGACAGGATCGATCTCAGCAACATCGACGCCAACGTCAACCGCAGCGGAAACCAGGCGTTCAAGTTCATCGGAACGGATTCGTTCGACGACAGGGCGGGCGAACTGCGCTACTCCGGCCACATCATCTCCGGCGACGTGGACGGCGATGGGAGCGCGGATTTCCAGATCTATGCCAACCTGACGAAATACTATGCGAGCGACTTCGTCCTCTGAGGCGAAATGAACGCTCGAATTGCTCGAGAGACGCGCGGCCTGGCGATGGCCGCGCCTTTTGCATTTCAGCCGGCTCCGAGCGGCGCCTCACACATCATGCGACGTCCACCCAGCGACGTTCGGCGAAGGACTGCGCCATCGCGTGGACCGAGCGCTCGATCCGCAGCCCCGCGGCAAAGTCGACGGCGCGGAAAGGCTCTCCGCTGATGGCGGCGACCAGTTCGCGGCATTCCACCACCTTGAGGTCGTTGAAACCGAGGCTGTGTCCTGGGGCAGGAACGAAGCGGTCGTAGGGCCTGTGCTGCGGGCCGGCGAGCACCGTGACGAACCCCTGCTCGCCCGTCGGGCCTGCGACGCGGTAGATCTGGAACTCGTTCATGCGCTCCTGATCGTAGACGAGCGCGCCTGCGGAGCCGAAAATCTGCAGCGCGATCCGCCCCTTGCGACCCCAGGCGGCGCGGTTGACCATCAGCACCGCGGGAATGCCGCCTTCCAGCCGCATCAGCACGCTGGCCTGGTCGTGGTTTTCGACCGTGCGCCGCCCGCCGTCGGCAAGCGGCCGATCGGCATAGGGCTTGCCGAGATCCGTCATGACGGATCGGGCGTGGCCGACAAGGCTCCATAGCAGCGACAGCGTATGCACGGCGAAATCGTCGAGCGCACCGTATCCGGACGCCTTTTCGCTTCGCGGCGAAAACGGCGCTTCCGGATCGGCCATGAAGTCTTCGTCCATCTCGATCCGCACCTGGGTGACGGTGCCGATCGCGCCCTCTTCCAGAAGCTTGCGCATATGGCGCATGACGGGGTTCTGGATGTAGTTGTAGCCGATGATCGCCACCCTGCCGGAACGCGTGGCGGCAGCCAGCATTCGCTCGGCATCGGCAAGCGAGGTCGCCATCGGCTTTTCGCACCACACGTGCTTTCCCGCGTCCAGTGCTGCAATCGCCATCTCGGCGTGAAACTGGTTCGGCGTCGTGATCGAGATGACGTCCACCTCGGGGTCGGAAAGAAGCGCGCGCCAGTCGGCCGTCGCCCTGGCAAAGCCGAATTCCCGGGCCCGGGCGGCGGCGAACTCGGAATTGCGATCGGCCAGATGAACCAGCCGCGGCCGGTCCACGTCGCCGAAAATCGTCGCAACATTGTTCCAGGCAAGCGCGTGACACTTGCCCATATATCCCGTACCGATCAAACCGACACCGATGGCTGCCATCGTCTCTCCTCCGTCGTGGCGTGCGGGGGATGATGGACCGGAACAATTCGGAATGAAAGTGACATTTTGCGATATTTATGGAATAAACATTTCATTGTCATCGCAACAGGCTTTACCGGGGAACTGACCGAGGATGGACGAACAGGATAGTGCTGCAATCCGCGTGCCGCGGGATTTCGACAGTCTGCGCA
Source organism: Rhizobium subbaraonis (assembly GCF_900220975.1). GTDB lineage: Bacteria > Pseudomonadota > Alphaproteobacteria > Rhizobiales > Rhizobiaceae > Mycoplana > Mycoplana subbaraonis. The sequence continues at coordinate 296,267 of NZ_OBQD01000006.1, forward strand.
GCGTCATCATCGAGCGGAAGGAAACCATGCCGAAACGCCTGGCGCAGGTGGCGGCCTATGCGCTGGGACACCCCGACGAAATCGCCTTCGGGACCGCCGCCAGCATCGCTTCCGCCGCAGAAGTACAGCCCTCGACACTGGTCCGCCTCGCCCATCACCTCGGTTTCGAGGGGTTTTCCGACCTGCAGACGGTGTTCCGCGAACGGCTGCGTGAACGTACGCTTTCCTACGAGGACCGGCTGGCGACCCTCGAACAGGGCACGGACGGCGACGGCGAGAACGAGCTTCTCGGCGGTTTCATCGCCGCAGCCAGCCAGTCGGTGGCACGCCTGGCGACGACCATCGACAGGGACGTGTTTTCCCGGGCCGTAACGCTTCTGGCCAGTGCCGAGACGATCTTTCTCGTCGCGAAGCGCCGGTCCTATCCGCTGACGGCGCACATGGCCTATGCCTTCGGCAAACTCGGCATCCGTCACCAGATGATCGCCTCGCCGAACGGGATCGACGCAGAACTGGCCGGATTTGCCACCCCGCGCGATGCCGCCATCGCCGTCAGCTTTTCGCCCTATGCCGCCGAAAGCCTCGGCCAGGCGCAGGCCCTGAGCGAGCGGGGCGTACCGATTGTGGCGATCACCGATTCGGCGTTCTCGCCGCTGGCGGGCTGCGCCACCCACTGGTTCGAGGTGGCCGAGGCGGACTATGGCGGTTTCCGTTCCCTTTCCGCCTCGATGGCACTGGCCATGGCGCTGCCTGTCGCCATCGCCGAGAAGCGCCGCCAACAGGAGCGCGGCGGCATCCGATCCGGGCAGAAGTGATTTGGGGGCCTGTGGGTTTGGCGACGCAAACGACGTGGAACAAATATTCCGAATTGACTAGCATTCGGAATTGATGTTTCATTTTCGACATATGCGAATGGCCGTGACCGGCCGTGCGCAGGGAGGACCCGATGTCGAACGACGACCCAAACACCTTGCCTGAACCGACCCTCGACGTGATCGCGATCGGGCGCTCGTCGGTCGATCTCTACGGCCAGCAGCTCGGCAGCCGGCTGGAGGACATCACCTCGTTTGCCAAGTCTGTCGGCGGCTGCCCGGCCAATATCGCGATCGGGACTGCCCGGCTCGGGCTGAAATCGGGCCTGATCACGCGCGTGGGCGACGAGCAGATGGGACGCTTCATCCGCGAGCAGTGCGCCCGCGAGGGCGTCTCGACGCAGGGTATCGTCACCGACCGCGAGCGCCTGACGGCGCTGGTTCTGCTGGCGATCGAGGCAGAGGGCGTCTCGCCGATGATCTTCGTGCGCACCGACTGCGCCGACATGGCGCTCTGCGAAGACGATATCGACGAGGGCTTCATCCGATCTGCCCGCGCCGTCCTCGTCTCGGGCACGCATTTCTCGCGTCCGAACACCGAAGCCGCACAGCGCAAGGCGATGCGGATCGCGCGGGAAGCCGGCCGCAAGGTCATATTCGACATCGACTATCGCCCGAACCTCTGGGGGCTCGCCGGCCACGCCGAGGGCTTCGAGCGCTATGTGAAATCCGAACGGGTCTCGCAGCTCCTGAAATCGGCGCTGCCGGAATGCGACCTGATCATCGGCACGGAAGAGGAAATCATGATCGCGTCGGGCGCGGACGACGTGCTCTCCTCGCTGAAGGCGATCCGTGCGGTCTCCGACGCGACGATCGTGCTCAAGCGTGGCGCCATGGGCTGTATCGTCTATGATGGCGCGATCAGCGACGACCTTGAGGACGGCATCGTCGGCAAGGGCTTTCCGATCGAAGTCTACAACGTGCTCGGCGCCGGCGACGCCTTCATGTCCGGCTTCCTGCGTGGCTGGCTGGGCGGGGAAGATCTCGCCACGTCTGCGACATGGGCAAACGCCTGCGGCGCGTTCGCCGTCTCCCGCCTGCTCTGCTCGCCTGAATATCCGACCTGGGCGGAACTTTCCTATTTCCTCGAGCGCGGCAGCACGCACCGGGCACTGCGCAAGGACGAGGCGATCAACCATGTGCACTGGGCGACGACACGGCGCGGCGAGATCCCGCTGCTGATGGCGCTCGCCTGCGACCACCGCATGCAGCTTGTCGAACTGGCTGACCAGCTTGGCGTGCCGCACGAGAAGATCGCAGCCTTCAAGCGGCTGACGGTGGAGGCGGCCGCGCGCGTGGCCGGCGGCCGGCCGGGATATGGCATGCTGATCGACGAGCGCTTTGGCCGCGACGCGTTTTTCGACGCGGCGACCAAGAACTTCTCCTGGATCGGCCGGCCGGTGGAACTGCCGGGCTCGCGGCCGCTGCGTTTCGAATTCAGCCAGGACATCGGTTCCCAGCTCGTCGAGTGGCCGGCCGGCCACTGCATCAAGTGCCTTTGCTTCTACCATCCGGACGATCCCGCACCCCTGAAGACCGAGCAGCAGGAGAAACTGCGAACCCTGTTCGAGGCGGCGCGGCGGGTGGGACGCGAACTGTTGATCGAGATCATCGCCGGCAAGAGCGGACCGTTGGAGGATGAGACGGTTTCCGCCGCCCTGCTGGAGCTCTACGAGCTCGGCATCAAGCCGGACTGGTGGAAGCTGGAGCCGCAGGCTTCTGCGCAGGCGTGGCGGAACATCGAGGCGGTGATCGCCGCAAACGACCCCTATTGCCGCGGCATCGTGCTGCTCGGGCTGGAAGCGCCGAAGGCGGAACTGCTGAAGGCCTTCGAGGCGACGAAAGCGGCACCTTCGGTGAAGGGGTTCGCGGTGGGGCGGACGATCTTTGCCGACGCGGCGCGGCAGTGGCTCGCGGGCCGCATCGACGACGAGGCGGCGATTGCCGACATGGCGGGCCGGTTCGGCGAACTGACGGATGCTTGGCTGGGGACGCGCGGGATGAGCGAAGAGACGTGACGACGCGGCCGCTCTCCCCCCTCTCCCGACGGGCGGACGATGGTCCCAAGGGCCGGACGAGGGGGACGCGGCGCTCTTGCCCGCCGCAGGCGGGCGGGGGAAAATGAGACTGGGATGAGAAGAGACACTGGGTGGAGGACCCGATGGCAAGCACGATCCGGCTGACGATGGCGCAGGCCGTCGCGCATTTCCTTAAAAGCCAGATGACGATCGTCGACGGAAGGAAGGTGCCGATCTTCGGCGGTGTCTTTGCGATCTTCGGCCACGGCAATGTCGCCGGCATGGGTGAAGCGCTCTACCAGGTGCGCGAGGAACTGCCGACATTCCGCGCCCACAACGAACAGGGCATGGCGCATGCGGCCGTCGCCTTCGCCAAGGCGAGCTTTCGCCAGCGCTTCATGGCCTGCACCACCTCAATCGGACCCGGCGCGCTGAACATGGTGACGGCAGCGGGCGTGGCGCACGTCAACCGGCTCCCCGTCCTCTTCCTGCCCGGCGACGTCTTTGCCAACCGGATTCCCGATCCTGTGCTGCAGCAGATCGAGGATTTCGGCGACGGCACCGTCACTGTCAACGACGCCTTCCGCTGCGTCTCGCGCTATTTCGACCGGATCACCCGGCCCGAGCAGATCATCCCGGCGCTGAAGCGCGCCATGCAGGTCTTGACCGACCCCGTCGATTGCGGGCCGGTGACGCTGTCACTGTGCCAGGACGTGCAGGCCGAGGCCTATGATTATCCCGAAAGCCTTTTTGCCGAGCGGGTCTGGACGGAGCGCCGGCCACGGCCGGACACGGGCGAGTTCGCCGCCGCGATCGAGGCGATCCGCCATGCCGAGCGGCCGCTGATCATCGCCGGCGGCGGCGTTCTCTATTCGCGCGCAACCGTCGAGCTGAAAGCGTTCGCAGGGCTGCACGGCGTCCCCGTCGCCGTCACCCAGGCCGGCAAGTCAGCTGTTCCCGACGACCATCCGCTGTGCATGGGCTCGATCGGCGTGACCGGCACCTCGGCCGCCAACGCCTTCGCCGAGGAAGCCGACCTGATCCTGGCGGTCGGCACACGGCTGCAGGATTTCACGACCGGTTCCTGGGCACTGTTCAAGAACGACAAGGCCCGGATCATCGGGTTGAACACCACGGCCTTCGACGCCGCCAAGCATGACGCGCTGCCGCTCGTCTGCGACGCGCGCGAGGGCCTGACCCTGCTGTCGGAAGCGCTCGGCGGCTGGAAGGTGTCTGCGGCCGTGGAAGCCGCGGCGACGCGGCGCAAGGCCGAGTGGAATGCGGCGGCGAACAAGGCAACAGCCGCGACCAATGCAGCCCTGCCCTCCGATGCCCAGGTGATCGGCGCCGTCCAGCGGACGATCGGCGGCGAAAACTCCATCCTCGTCTGCGCAGCCGGCGGGCTGCCGGGCGAATTGCACAAGCTCTGGCATGCCGGCGCGCCGGGCAGCTACCACATGGAATACGGCTTTTCCTGCATGGGCTACGAGATCGCCGGCGGGCTCGGCGTGAAGATGGCGCGGCCGGACGCCGACGTCGTCGTCATGGTCGGCGACGGCTCCTACATGATGGCCAATTCGGAGCTTTCGACCGCGATCATGCTCGGGCAGAAGCTAACCGTCGTCGTGCTGGACAATCGCGGCTACGGTTGCATCAACCGGTTGCAGATGGCGACCGGCGGGGCGAACTTCAACAACCTGCTCAAGGACGCCCGGCTCGAGGCGATGCCCGACATCGACTTCCGCGCGCATGCCGAGAGCATGGGTGCCGTAGCGGTCAAGGTCGCCTCGATCGCCGACCTCGAGACGGCGCTGGAGCAGAGCAAGGGTAACGACCGGACCTCTGTCATCGTCATCGACACCGACCCGCTGGTTACCACCGAGGCCGGCGGCCACTGGTGGGACGTGGCCGTGCCTGAGGTGAGCCCGCGCGAAGCAGTCAACAAGGCACGCAAAGCCTACATCGAGGCGCTGGCAGCGCAACGCATCGGCTAGGCACCTACGCCCATATGAGATCACGTTTTCGGACAGGCCGTTGCCCGGCAAGTCCGATCCCATGGAGAATATCGATGAAAGCCAAACTCGGCATGTCGCCCATCGCCTGGTGGAACGACGACCTTCCGGAACTCAGCGACGACGTGTCGCTTGAGGAATGCCTTCGGCAGTCGCGCGGCGCGGGCTTCACCGGCATGGAAAAAGGCCGACGCTTCCCGGAGGATCCGGCAGTGATGCTGCCGATCCTGCGCGCTGCCGACGTCACACTCTGCGGTGGCTGGTTCTCGGGCACGCTGATCGACGAGGAACTCGCCGCCAACAAGGACCGCATCGCCCCGATGATCGCATTGTTCAAGGCGGTCAATGCGCCCTGCATCGTCTACGGCGAAGTGGGCCGTTCCATCCAGGGCGACCGCTCCAAGCCGCTGGCGACCAAGCCGCGCATCTCGGACGACGAGATGAAGGCCTATGCACGCCGCGTGACGGAATTCGGCGAATGGTGCGCAGACCAGGGCATGCCGCTGTCCTATCACCACCACATGGCCGCCGTCGTCGAAACCGAGCCGGAGCTCGATGCCTTCATGCGCGCATCGGGCGAAGGCATTCCGCTACTACTCGATGCCGGCCATCTGGCGTTTGCGGGCGGCGACGTGTTGCGCGCCATCGACAACCACCACACCCGCATCAACCACGTCCACGTCAAGGACATTCGCAAGGCCGTTGTGGACGGTCTGGATCGCAGCCGGCAGTCCTTTCTCGATGCGGTGGCACTCGGGGCGTTTACCGTGCCCGGCGACGGTTCGCTCGATTTCGGCGCTATCGTAAGGAGGCTGGCGGACCACGGCTACGAGGGGTGGTTCGTCGTCGAGGCCGAGCAGGACCCGCGCACGGCCCCGCCGCAGAAAATGGCCGAGATCGGCCATGCAGAACTGATACGTGTCATGACCGCCGCGGGCTATACCGTGGAGACGGAAGGCTTTCCAAAAGGATAGTGCGCGGCCGCCCGCCTGAACTCGAATGCCGGATGAAAGGAAAAGGCCCATGCCGAAACTGCTTGTCAAGCCGAACGGAAGCCATGGCCGGGTGACGCATGTAACGCCCGAGACTGCCGGCTGGACCTATGTGGGCTTCGACCTGCACCGGATGAAGCCCGGCGAGATCGTTGCGGCGGAGACCGGCAGCCGTGAGGTGTGCCTGGTGTTCGTCACCGGCAAGGGAACGGCGACGGCGGGCGGAGAGAGCTTCGGGGTACTCGGCGAGCGGATGAGCGTGTTCGAGGGGCAACCGCACGCGCTCTATGTGCCGGCCGATTCGAACTGGTCGGTGACGGCGGAGACGGAGCTTGAGCTCGCCGTCTGCTCGGCGCCGGGCGGAGGCGGCTATGCGGCACGCGCGATCCCGCCCGGCACGCATCCGCAGATCTCCCGCGGCAAGGGAAGCAACGTCCGCCACGTCACCAACATCATGCCGGAGGACGATGGTGCGGCGCATTCGCTGCTGGTGGTCGAGGTGATCACGCCGGAGGGGCATACGTCCTCCTACCCGCCGCACAAGCACGACCGCGACGACCTGCCGAACGAAAGCCTGCTGGAGGAGACCTATTACCACCGGCTCAACCCGCCGCAGGGCTTCGCCTTCCAGCGCGTCTATACCGACGACCGCTCGCTCGACGAGGCCATGGCGGTGGAGGACGGCGACGTGACGCTGGTGCCGAAGGGCTACCACCCCTGCGCCACCTGCCACGGCTATGACCTCTATTATCTCAACGTTATGGCCGGGCCGAAGCGGGTGTGGAAGTTCCACAACGCGGCAGAGCACGAGTGGCTGCTCAAGTAGGGGTTGCGGCCACGATTCCATGGATGGATGTTCGCGATGGCTGTTTTGCAGACGGTTCGGCTGACGCTTAGTCCTTGTCGTCCCAGCGACCGCATCGACTTCCTCGACCTCGAGCGTGATCCCGAAGTCATGCGCTTTCTCAATGGAGGACGCCCCGTCGATCATGACCGGGACGAAGGGGACGGCACGTTCCTCATGCCTCGGGGAACAGAGCCCTACGTCTGGACGGCGCGCCGTCTGACCACCGGCGCGTTCGTCGGCTGGTTCTGTCTGTGGCCGGAGAGCGAGACGATGGCCGAGCTCGGATATCGCCTGCGCCGGGCGGACTGGGGTCACGGACTGGCCTCGGAAGGCGCCTCTGCCCTCATTGACTGGGGTTTCAGGAGCAATGGCTATAAGAGAATCGTGGCGAGCACGATGGCGGTGAACAACGCCTCACGCCGCGTGATGGAAAAGATCGGCATGAACCATGTTCGTACGGTACAAGCCGATTGGCCTACCCCCATTGCGGGCAGCGAGCACGGTGAAGTCTGGTATGAGTTGGTCCGTTCGCAATGGAACCACAGTTGATTGGCCGGTGGTGCGCCGGCTCCCGCCTTCACCGCCGCCGCAGCAATCCCCACTCCCGCGCGATCTCCAGCGTCGAGGAAAACCCGGCCTCCAGCATGAACGGCTCCGGGCGGGTGGCGTAGCCGCCGCCCTTGCCGCGGGCGACGGGGGTGCCGTGGCCGAGGCCGGCGATGCGGTGATAGGTGACACGGCTGCGCCCGGTGGCATCGCGCCAGCGGCGGATGCGGCGGCCCTTGGCGCGGCTTTCGGAAAAGCTGCCCGGTTCGAGGCCGTGGACGTCGAGCCACTGGTCGACGAGCGCCTCGGCATTCGAGATCGAGACCGTGCGATCGGCCGTGCCGTGCCAGATCGACACCGGCGGCAGCCGGCCCTGCGCAGGCGCTGCCGCGCGCACAAGCTCTCCCCATTCGCGGGCGTCGCGCCCCGGGACCCGCTCCATCGCCGCCAGCGCCCGGCGCGCATCGCGCGCGGCACCGAAGGGAAGGCCGGCGAAGATCGCGCCGCCTGCAAAGAGTTCGGGGTAGTTTGCCAGCATGGCCGCCGTCATGGCGCCACCGGCGGAAAGACCGGTGATGTAGATGCGGGCCGGATCGCAGCCGGCGCGGGTGGACAGATGGTCGATCATCTGGCGGATGGAGGCCAGTTCGCCGCGATCGCGCGTCACCTCGCTCGGCCGAAACCAGTTGAAGCAGCGGCGCGGATTGTTTGCGTCCTTCTGCTCGGGATAGAGCACGCAAAAACCCTGCTCGTGCGCCAGCGACGCCCAGCCTGCGGCGCGATCGTAGCTTTCCGCCGTCTGGCGACAGCCGTGCAGCACGACGACGAGCGGGGCTTCGGCCGGCAAGGCTTCCGGTACGTATTCGAACATGCGCAAGTTGCCGGGATTTGAGCCGAATCCCCTTGCCTCGGAGAGGCCGGGGCCGTCTCCCCGTCGCCTGCGGACCCCCGCGGCCCGGTGGTCGGCTTCAAGGTCGGTAAAGAACGGACGGAACAACTCGCCGAAGCGCTCGGGATTGAAGAACAGACGATCCATCATCGATCGTTTGAAACGGTCACGCACGGGGCTGCTCCTTGGCAATTGACAAATCTTTCCTGCCACCGGCGGCGGACATAATCATGACGAACGTGGAAAAAGCGCGCAGGACGGGCCGTCTTGAGGTTTCATTCGGTGTGCGCATGAAGCCATGCGCAAAGAGGTAAAGCGTTCGCGCGGGGCCTTTGTTCCCGCCCTTCCTGCGGGCGGCAGAGTGATGTAGCAGTTCTGCAGATAATTTCGCGAGAAGCGACGGCAAGAGGAAGCCCCAAGATGAGTGCAGAAAAAGCAACACCGGAGCACGCGCGCGCCAAGATGGCCGCCTTCGACTGGGAGGATCCGTTCCTGCTCGAGGACCAGTTGACCGACGAGGAGCGGATGATCCGCGACGCCGCGCGCGCCTACTGTCAGGACAAGCTCGCCTCTCGCGTAACCGAGGCCAACCGCCACGAGATCTTCCACCGCGAGATCATGACCGAGATGGGCGCGCTTGGCCTGCTCGGTCCGACCATTCCGGAGGAATATGGCGGCGTCGGCGCCAACTACGTCTCCTACGGCCTCGTCGCCCGCGAAGTGGAGCGGATCGATTCGGGCTATCGATCGGCGATGTCGGTGCAGTCCTCGCTCGTCATGCACCCGATCTTCGCCTACGGCACCGAGACGCAGCGCAAGCGCTACCTGCCCAAGCTCGCTTCCGGCGACTGGGTCGGCTGCTTCGGCCTGACCGAACCGGACCATGGTTCGGACCCGTCCTCGATGATCACGCGGGCGAAGAATGTGGACGGCGGCTACATGGTCTCCGGCGCAAAGAACTGGATCACCAATTCGCCGATCGCCGACATCGCGATCGTCTGGGCCAAGTCCGAGGCGCATGACGGCAAGATCAAGGGCTTTATCCTCGAGCGCGGCATGAAGGGCTTCGAGACGCCGAAGATCGAGGGCAAGTTCTCGCTGCGCGCCTCGATCACCGGCATGATCATGATGCAGGACGTGTTCGTGCCGGAAGAGAACCTCTTGCCGGAAGTCGCCGGGCTCGCCGGCCCGTTCGGCTGCCTTAACCGTGCCCGCTACGGCATCGCCTGGGGTGCCATGGGGGCTGCGGAGTTCTGCTGGCACGCCGCGCGCCAGTACACGATGGATCGCAAGCAGTTCGGCAAGCCGCTGGCGCAAATGCAGCTCGTCCAGAAGAAGCTCGCCGACATGCAGACCGAAATCGCGCTGGGCCTGCAGGGCGCGCTGCGGCTCGGAAGGCTCTTCGACGAGCACCGGGCGTCGGCCGAACTGATCTCGCTGATGAAGCGCAATAATTGCGGCAAGGCGCTCGACATCGCCCGCGTCTCACGCGACATGCATGGCGGCAACGGCGTCTCCGACGAATACGGCGTGATCCGCCACGTCATGAACCTCGAGGCCGTCAATACCTACGAAGGGACACACGACGTGCACGCGCTGATTCTCGGCCGGGCGCAGACGGGACTGCAGGCCTTCCAGTAAACCGGGCCCGCCCCATCGCCCTGCCGAACAGACCTCAGGCGGTGCCCCGCGATAAGCAGGGTGCCGTCTTTGCATTTCGTCAACTGCAGCAGCTTAAGCTCGTGTTCAAAATGCGGGGAGGATCGCATGCCGTTGGAGAGCTTTCACGAACAGGTGAGGCTGCAGCACCCGAAGCGCAGCTTCGTCCAGCACCGAATCGACCGGCCGGGAACCGTCGTCCCCATCGGACACCACCTGAGCGCATCGACGGAACACGCCTGCCTGATCCGCACCATTTCTTCAGCCGGCGCCTTGATCAGCCTGGACGGAGCGCTGGAGCTTTCGGAAAACTTCTATCTTCGCATCGGCGGGATGCGCGACGAGATCGGCTGCACGGAGGTCAAGCGCGAGGGCGGCGAACGGGTGGTGCGGTTCAACATGTTCCTCGACCCGGACTATCTGACGCTCGTCCTTTCGCGCGGATAGTTCCGCTGCGGCCCGAAGTACCAGGCGATTCACGCAGCGATTGCAATACGTAAAATCTTACATATCGCCTTCAGCGAATTCGAACTTATAAATGCAATCCTGTGCCGCAGTGACAAATGGCGGCGTGATGCCTGCATCGGGGAGTGCATCTTGGTAGAGCTGGCAGACAAGCGGCAGAGCGGCGGCCTTTACGAGCGCAAATGGGAACGGTTCCGGGTCAATCGCCAGGGCATGGTCCTTTCGGTCGGACTCGATCTGGCGGTCCCCAAGGTCAGGACCTGCCAGTTGATCGACATCTCGCTCGGCGGCGCCAGCTTTTCGGTGAACACCACGATCGGCCTTGGCGAGCACTACTATCTCACCGTGGTCGGCGTTCTCGCCAAGATGGGGTGCGCCGAAGTCTACCGGAACGATCACCGCATCGGCGTGCAGTTCATCAAGGAAATCGACGAGGACCTGCTGCACCAGATCGTCCGCGCCGACTACTTCACCGGCGGTGTCGCGGCGAAGCCGAAGGAACAGAAGCCCAACTACATGCGTGGAGTGGAACGGCCGCGCTTCGAGTTCCAGCGGACCTGACGATCCCTTCGTTGGGCTCGGTGCTGCCGTCCGCACGAGCGCGCTGAACGCCCGCGTCCTTCCGACCGGAAAAGCGATTTGGAATCGCCGCGCCATGCAGTAGGGTGCCGACCGCCTTGCCGCCGCGCTATGCCTTGGCCGGCGCAGGGCTTCATGGTCGATCTCTCGAGGTTCCAGCAGACATGTCCGGATTTTCCCGCTTCACCCCGCTCGTCAACGGGCTTCCCTCCACCGTCCCCTTCGTCGGTCCTGAAGCGATCGAACGCCAGCGCGGCCTTGCCGTTAGGGCCCGGATCGGCGCGAACGAGAGCGGGTTCGGCCCTGCCCCGTCCGTGCTTGCCGCAATCGGGCGCCAGGCCGGCGAGACCTGGATGTACAACGATCCGGAAAATTTCGAGCTGCGCGAGGCGCTGGCGCTGCATCACGGCGTGTCGCGCGACAATATCGCCGTCGGCTGTGGCATCGACGGGCTTCTGGGCGAGATCGTGCGCATGGTGATCGAGCCGGGTGCGGCGGTCGTAACCTCTCTCGGCGGATATCCGACCTTCAACTATCATGTGAACGGTTATGGCGGACGGCTTGTAACCGTGCCTTACGTGAACGACCGGGAGGATCTGGACGGGCTTCTGGAGGCCGCGCGGCGCGAGGATGCACCGCTGGTCTACCTCGCCAATCCCGACAATCCGATGGGCAGCTGGTGGGACGCGGACAGCGTGACGGCTTTCGCCCGAGCATTGCCGGACCGCAGCCTGCTGATCCTCGACGAAGCCTACTGTGAAACGGCGCCCGCCGGATCGACCCCGTCGATCGATGCGCTGATCGGCCTGCCAAACGTTCTGCGCATGCGCACGTTTTCCAAGGCCTACGGGCTTGCGGGCGCGCGCGTGGGATATGCCATCGCCACCCTGGGCAACGCGCAGGCCTTCGACAAGATCCGAAACCATTTCGGCATGGCGCGCATATCGACCGTCGCCGCGCTCGCGGCGCTGGGAGACCGGGCGTATCTCGAGGACGTCGTCGGGCGGATAGCGGCCGCACGCGACAGGATTGCCGGCATTGCCCGGAAAAATGGCCTCACGCCCCTGCCCTCAGCCACCAATTTCGTGGCGATCGATGCCGGCGGCGACGGCACGCATGCGCGCGCCATTGTCGACGGGCTGATGGAGCACGGCGTGTTCATCCGCATGCCGGGTGTCGCGCCGCTGAACCGCTGCATCCGCGTCAGCGTCGGGCCATCGGCGGAACTGGACCTGTTCGAGGAAGCCCTGCCAAAGGTGCTTCGGGCGGCAAGATAGGCGGTCGTCAATAGACAGCAGGGTTGCGGACAGCATGGTTCCGCAGTCTTCTTGTTGTTGGTCAACCCCACTGCCTATTGGCTACCGCCCACATGACGCCGCGCGTCGTCGGCGCGAACAGGTGCCGCAAGGCTTGCTCTCCTGCAGGTTTCGCCCGCGGCCGTCATGGCCCGCCGAACCTGCAGCAATCCAGTCATCAATGCGTGGTCATCCAGTCCCGGGCGGCGCGCAGCGCCTGTGCGAGATCGGTCTTGCTCATCGTGGCGGCCAGATCGGCACGCAACTCGGCGGCGCGATCACAACCCTTGATGGCTGCGATGTTCAGCCACTTGTGCGCTGCGACCAGATCGACGCTACATCCGCGACCGGTCGCATACATCAGGCCCATGTCGCAGAAGGTTTCGGCGCGGGCCTCGCCGCCCATCATGGCGGCCATTTCGGAATTCTGGATATCGAAGCGTGCCATCGTTTTTGTCCCTGTTCTGTTCGTTCTTTTCTTATCGCCCTGTTTTCATTGCCTTTCGCAGCCTTGCCGTCTTCTGCGGCCGTGGTCTGCGAAGGTTTTTCCGGCCGGTTTCTCCGTGCTCGTCTTATGGCTCCACTATGCCACCGGGCCTTCAAAGGTCGCTTAAAATGCATGCTTAATTTGACGCAAACAAAGTTCAAACGCTTGGTAAACTTGGCTTTTCGTTAAGCATCGCACCGTCTGGAATGCAGCGGATTCGCTTCAAAATTTACAGAATATTCAACCTGCAATTTCAACCAATTGCTAACCACGCAAACGGGTCGATCCTTTTCGACCACCGGATCGCCACCGCCTGGCCGTTGCCAGGCCACCATGAATTCGGCGGTAAACGCCTCTCCCACATGTTTACGTTTACGTTTGCGTAAGATAATCTCGCGGCGCACCGCCGGAGGCTGCGGAGCGAAGGGATGGGCCGGCTGGACAGCCGCATGGTGACCGGAAGCCGACGGCCCGCATGCCGACACTGCGACGGGAGGGACAGATGACGAAGAGAATGATCCTTGCATTGACGCTTGGCCTCGGCCTGGCCGGCGGCGCGCTGGCGGCCGAGCCGATCGAGGGAAAGTGGAAGACGGCGAGCGGCGAGACGGCCGTGATCGGGCCCTGCGGCTCCGGCTTCTGCATCACGCTGAAGACAGGCAAGTTCGCCGGCAAGAAGATCGGAGAACTGGCTGGCTCCGGCGGCGAGTATACCGGCTCGATCACCGACCCGGTCGACGACAAGACTTATGACGGCGCGGGATCGGTGAGCGGCAACGCGCTGAAGATGAAGGGCTGCGTGCTGAAGGTCTTCTGCAAGTCGCAGAGCTGGACGCGCCTCTGACAGGTACGGCGGCGCGCGATCGAAGCGGGCAGGACGCAAGCGGTGCGGGCGCGGCTATTGAACGATGGGGCTCTGTGTCCGCGCGCAGTCATCGGCGGTGAACGGGCGAAAACCGGCATGGTCCCGTTTTCGCCTGTTCTGTTTGATGTTCAGCGGGCGCGCTGATTGAACAGGATCTTCTGCGCTTCCTTGTCTTCGGCAAGGCTCGCCTGCCGGGCGCGCTCCTCCTTTCCGACCTCGACGCCCCGCTGGACGGCGGGGCGGGCGAGCATCGCATCGAACCAGCGCTTCAGGTTGGGGAAGTCCTCGAGCCTTTGTCCCTGGTTCTCATAGGAACGGACCCAGCCGATGCAGGCCATGTCGGCGATCGAATAATCGCCTGCCAGATACTCATGTTCGGCCAGCCGCCTGTTCATCACGCCGTAAAGCCGGTTGACCTCGTTGGTATAGCGGTTGATGCCGTATTCGATCTTCTCCGGCGCGTACTGGCGGAAGTGGTGCGCCTGCCCGGCCATCGGCCCCAGGCCGCCCATCTGCCAGAACAGCCATTCCTCGACCTGAACGCGGGCGCGCTCGTCTGTGGGATAGAAACGGCCATATTTCCGGCCCAGATATTGCAGGATCGCGCCGGACTCGAAGACTGAAATCGGCGCGCCGCCTGGGCCGTCCGGATCGATGATCGCGGGCATGCGGTTGTTGGGCGCGATCTTCAGAAAGTCGGGAGCGAACTGCTCGCCCTTGCCGATATTGATGTACTTCACCTCGTAGGGAACGCCGAGTTCCTCCAGCATGATGGTGATCTTGTGGCCATTCGGGGTCGGCCAGAAATAGAGTTCGATCGGTTGGGTCATCCGCTTCTCCTTCGGTGTCCGGCAGAAGTAGACAACGACGCAACCGTGTTCAAGGCGGAGCGGGCGAATCCGTCAAACCGGCCTTTCACTTTCCTGAACGCCAGATGAACCGCACCCTCAGAACACATTCAGTTGCAACGTGCGAGAAACGCATCACGATTTGACACATTCAGGGGAATGAACATGGAAATCCTGGCACGCCGGCTTACGATCATCACGCTGCTCATGACCGTATTTGCGATCTCGGTCGCCGCCGCCGTAGAAACCGACGCCCGCCGGCACGAGAAGATGCAGCGCTACGGCACCGCCAGCGCCTGCAGCCTTCCCGTCTCCTGCCACACCGCCCTCTGATTTCCTGACCGGGTCCTCTCCCATGCCGATCGCACTTCTTTCCGGCTTCGCCATCAGCCTGCGCATTCTCGTTCTGGCGGCCATGATGGTGGCACCGCTTGCAGCCATCAGCTTCGCCGGCAATGGTAGCCTCGGCATTGGCAAGCAGGGAGCCGGCCTGGTGCTCTTCGTCACGCTGCAGCGGCAGTCGATGATCTGACCGGCGCTGCCACCCCCTGTGCACGCCGTCACGCACGGGCACGTCCGGTCTAACCGCCCCCCCCCATTGCCGAAAAAGCAACGCCCACGAGAAAGAGATTTTCGAGTTTGCTCCGAATGCGCTAGTGCTCGGCTTCAAAGATCGGAGCCCTGCATGCAGTCCATTCTCATCTATGCCGCCGCAGCACTCGCCGAGATCGCCGGATGCTTCTCCTTCTGGGCGTGGCTGCGGATGGACAAGTCCATCCTCTGGCTCATTCCCGGCATCGTCGCCCTGGCCGCCTTCGCCTGGCTGCTGACGCTAATCGATTCCGAGGCGGCCGGTCGCGCCTATGCCGCCTATGGCGGGATCTACATCGCTGCCTCGTTGCTGTGGTTGTGGCTTGCCGAAGGGGTCGCGCCCGACCGCTGGGACCTGACGGGGGCAGGCATTGCGATGGCCGGCGCCATCGTTATCCTCGCCGGTCCGCGCTAACTTTCAAAAAAACAGCAGCAGAAAAACGCAATCGGTTCGCGCGGGCGTTACATTCTTGTCGTTTGCATGCAAAATCGGCTCACCTATAATGATTCATGAGCAAACGAATCTTGTCGCCCACGCCCCTTCCCTTCGCCACGCCTGAACCTTTCACGCCACGGGCCTTTGAGGATCCGGTGCAGGCGGTCGATTGCCTCGAAGCGCTCTACGAGCGCAATACCCGCTTTCTCACCGATGCCTTCGCCGGGCTTGCCAAGGTCAACACGCCGGATTGCCGCTATCGCGCGTGCTATCCGCAGGTCAGCGTCGAGACCACCAGCTTCGGCCATGTGGATTCGCGCCTGTCGCACGGCTACGTCGCCTCGCCGGGCATCTACTCCACCACCATCACGCGCCCGAAGCTTTTCCGGCACTATCTCAAGGAACAGCTCGGCCACCTGATGCGCAATCACGGCATCACCGTTACCGTCTCGGAATCGGCGACGCCGATCCCGTTGCATTTCGCCTTCGGCGAAGGTGCCTATGTGGAGGCCGAGATCGCGGAGAACATCACCGTTCCCCTGCGCGACCTGTTCGATGCGCCGGACCTGACGAACACTGACGACGAGATCGCCAACGGCTCCTACGAGCCCGGCCCCGGCGAGCCCTCGCCGCTTGCGGCCTTCACCGCCCAGCGTATCGACTATTCGCTGGCCCGGCTCAGCCACTATACGGCGACCAACGCCAACCACTTCCAGAACTTCGTGCTGTTCACCAACTACCAGTTCTACGTCGACGAGTTCTGCGCATGGGCGCGGCTGCAGATGGCCGAGGGCGGCAACGGCTACACCGCCTTCGTCGAGCCCGGCAACGTCGTCACCCAGGCCGGCAACGACAAGCCCGATACCGACCTGACGCTCGCGCGGCTACCGCAGATGCCGGCCTACCACATCAAGCGCAAGGGCCATGGCGGCATCACGCTGGTCAATATCGGCGTCGGCCCGTCGAACGCGAAGACCATCACCGACCACATCGCCGTGCTGCGGCCGCATGCCTGGCTGATGCTGGGCCACTGCGCCGGCCTGCGCAACAGCCAGACGCTGGGCGACTATGTTCTTGCCCACGCCTATGTGCGCGAGGACCACGTGCTCGACGACGACCTGCCGGTGTGGGTGCCGATTCCCGCGCTCGCCGAAGTACAGGTGGCGCTGGAAAGCGCTGTCGCCGAAGTGACCGGGCTGGAGGGCTATGACCTGAAGCGGATCATGCGCACCGGCACCGTCGCCACCATCGACAACCGCAACTGGGAACTGCGCGACCAGCGCGGGCCGGTCAAGCGGCTGTCGCAGTCGCGCGCGATCGCGCTCGACATGGAATCGGCAACCATCGCCGCCAACGGCTTCCGCTTCCGCGTGCCCTACGGCACGCTGCTCTGCGTTTCCGACAAGCCTCTGCACGGTGAACTGAAGCTCCCCGGCATGGCCACCGCCTTCTACCGCACCCAGGTCAACCAGCATCTGAGGATCGGCATCAGGGCGCTGGAAAAGCTCGCCGGCATGCCGACGGAGAAACTGCATTCGCGCAAGCTCAGAAGCTTCTTCGAGACGGCCTTCCAATAGGCCGTCAACGCGGCTCGTTCGAAAACCACGAGAGCATCACCGACAGCGCCGTTCCCACGCAGGCGCTAGCGACGATCATCAGGTGCGCGTTGATCGCAGCCTCGGCCATGGCCGAGACCGCCGCACGCGCCTTGTCCGCGCCGAAGGCGAGCGCGCCGGCCGTGATCCCGGCCGGATAGGTGCCGACGCCGCCGGGTGCATGGACTGGCAGGACGGAGGACAATTCGCCGCCGAGTGCGCCACCGAAGGTGGCGGCAAGCGGCGCCACGCCGAGCAGGCCGAGGACCCAGGCGAGCACCAGCACCTTCACGCCCCAGTTCACCACGGTGAAGAACCAGGCGCGGGCGAAGCGGCCGCCATCGGCCGGGATGCCGGCCTCTACCTCTTCCATAAGGCGTTCGAGCTTGCCGGACAGGCTCCCCTTGAGCCGTCGAAAGATCGGCCCCTTGGCGGCGAAGAATGCGAGCGGTGACACAAGAAAAAGCGCCCAGAGCAGCCAGGCGAGCGGCCGGCCGGAAGCCCCGATCACGAGGCCGATGCCGGCTGCCGCGCACAGCGCGTGCAGATCGAGCAGTCGCATGACCAGAAGGGCTGCGGTCGCACGGGGAATCGGCACGGAAAACTGCGAGCGCATCAGCAGCGGAAAGCTGGTCTCCCCTGCGCGGAACGGCAGCATGATATTGAGAAGGTTGTGAACCTGCGTCAGGCGAAACAGTTTCAGGAAATGCCCCGCGGTCTGCTTCGGAAAGTAGTCGTAGATGCGCTGGGTGCGGACGAAATAGGTGGCGGTCAGCAGCACCAGCGCACCCATCGTCGTCCATAGGCCGACCTTCTGCCACTGCGCCAGAAGCCGCCCCCAGCCCCACTGCCATTCGACGAAGGCGGCATAGGCGACAAGGCAGGCGACCGTCAGGAGCGTCATGCCATGACGGCGGGCAATACGGGAAAGCCAGGGACGTCGGCTGGAATTCGGCGCGGAAGTCATATAAGTGCTGGGTTTCCCTTATCAGGCTGCGAGCGCGTGGTATCACGATACGCAGAAGGAAAGAACTCCGCCGGAGTGGAGAAAGAAGCATTGCAGGAAAATTCGCAAACCATCGCCGCCGTCGAGCTGCAGCCGAACGGCATCGAGATTTCGCTGGTCGTTCCCGTCTTCAACGAGGAAGAGAGCGTCGTCCCGCTGATCGAGCGCATCTGCGAGGCCATGGTCGGTTTCGACAAGCCGTGGGAACTGATCCTCGTCGATGACGGCAGCACGGATGCGACGCTGCTCAAGGCGCGCGGCGCGCTTGACCGGCCAGGGCTGAACCTTTCGATCATCGAACTGCAGCGTAATTTCGGACAGACCGCGGCCATGCAGGCCGGCATCGACGCGGCCCGCGGCCGCCTGATCGCCACGCTCGACGGCGACCTGCAGAACGACCCGCGCGACATCCGCGCCATGGCGCAGGCCCTCGACGACCGCGAGCTCGATCTGCTGGTCGGCTGGCGCAAGAACCGCAAGGACGGCCTGTTCCTGCGCAAGATCCCCTCCTGGTGCGCCAATGCGCTGATCGGGCGGATCACCGGCGTGCGCCTGCATGACTATGGCTGCAGCCTGAAGATTTATCGCGCCTCGATCATCAAGCAGGTCAAGCTGATGGGTGAAATGCACCGTTTCATCCCCGCCTGGGTCGCGGGCGTCGTGCCGAGCTCCAGAATCGGCGAGATGGTCGTCGCCCACCATCCCCGCACGCTCGGCACCTCAAAGTATGGCATCTCGCGCACGTTCCGCGTCATACTCGACCTGCTGTCGGTACTGTTCTTCATGCGCTACAAGGCGCGGCCGGGCCACTTCTTCGGGTCGATCGGCCTGGCAGCGGGCGCGCTCAGCGCTCTTATCCTCGCCTATCTGTTCATCGACAAGTTCGCCTTCGGCAACGACATCGGCACGCGTCCGCTGCTGCTGGTCGGCGTCCTGCTGTTCCTCTCGTCGGTCCAGCTGATCACCACCGGCATCCTGTCGGAGATGATCGCGCGGACCTATTTCCGCGACGACGACACGCCGAACTACATCATCCGGCAGACGTTCCGGCACGACTGAGATGACCCGCTTCCTGCGCGCCTCGCCGAATGCGGCCTTCATGCTCCTGGCCGCATATTTTGTCGTCAATTTCCTCGTGCGGATGGCGCTGCCGGATTCGCTGGAAAGGGACGAGGCGCAGCAGATCCTGCTGTCGCAGTGGCTGGCAGCCGGCTACGACACGCAGCCGCCATTCTACAACTGGCTGCAATATGCGCTGATCCAGATTACCGGACCGAGCGTGTTTGCAATCAGTCTCCTGAAGAACGGGATGCTCTTTGCCGCCTACCTCGCCTATGGCCTTGCGGCGAGAACGGTGCTGAAGGACCGCGACCTTGCGATCATCGCCACGCTGTCGCTGCTGACGATCCCGCAGATCGCCTTCGAAGCGCAGCGCGACCTGACGCACACCGTCGCCGTCGTCTTCGCCGCGGCGCTGTTCCTCTATGGCTTCTTCCGCACGCTGGCCGCCCCCACCGCGCTCTCCTATCTCGTCACCGGCATTGCGATCGGCATCGGCATGATTGCCAAGTACAACTTCGTGCTGCTGCCGGCCGCCGGGCTTCTCGCCATCCTTTTCGACGGCGAGTGGCGGCAGCGGGTGTTCGACTGGCGGCTGCTGCTGACGGTCGCGGCGGCGCTCGCCATCGTGGCACCGCACGCGCTGTGGCTGTTCGACCACCTGGCGCTCGCCTCCGGCGGCACGATGGAGAAGTTGTCGGACGGCAGCACCACCATTTCCTCGCAGATCCTCGAGGGCCTGCTGTCGCTCGTCACGGCGATCCTCGGCTTCTCAGCGGTCACCGTCGTTGTGTTTGCGATTGTCCTCCGGGGCAACCTGTGGAGGGCGCTGTCCGCCGGCAACCGCTGGACCGCGCTGATCGAGGCAATGATGGCGATCTTCCTTCTGGCGCTGCTGCTGCTGATCCTCTTTGCCGGGGCCGCGCATATCAAGGACCGCTGGCTGACGCCGCTGCTGCTGGTGCTGCCGCTCTACCTCTGCCTCAAGATCGAGGCCGCCGGCCTCGGCAATGCGCTGCAACTGAAGCGCTTCGCGCCGATCGCGGCCGCCATCATGATCGCCGTCCCGGCGATCCTGTTCGGCCGGGTCGCGAGCGCCGGGCTGACCGGCGACTACCAGAAGCTCAACGTGCCCTACGACGCCTTCGCCCGAAACATCGCCGACGAGGGCATCAGACCTGCGGCGATCCTCACCGACGACACGCATCTCGCCGGCAACCTGCGCCTGCATTTTCCCGGCATTCCGGTGGTTTCGGAGGACTATGCGGGCTTTGCCCCGGATGTCGCCTGGAGTGCCACGTCACCCGTCCTGGTCGTCTGGCGCAAGGAGAACGGTGCTGCGGCGGACACGGCCACGGAACTCCTCGCGGACGCCGCCCGCTTCGGCAACGGCCGGCCCGCCGCCGCGCCCGATCTGCACCGGATGGAACTGCCGTATCACTATGGGCGCGACGGCAGGCGCTACAGCATCAGCTATGCCTGGGTCTATCCGGCGGAGGAGTAGAGCCGCAAGCGGCCCGTGCACGCGGATCGACAGCAACACGCTCAACCGTCATCCCGGACCTGATCCGGGATCCAGCATCACCGTGCCTACGGCGCGTGGAATACTTTATCGCGCAAGGGTTTGCGCCGCTGGATGCCGGCTCGAGGCCGGCATGACGGAGAATTGAGCCGCGGGACGGAGAGGCCGGACGCGCTGGCGCAAGGCCGACATCGCGGAGGAATCGGGAGGCTCCCCACGCCTCCGCTACCTTCCACCGATGGCCTGCCGCGACCTCCCGCAGAACCCGGCCGATCAGCCCTTCATCGCCTTCAGACCGTGATCCAGCCCCTTGCGGGTGGTTTCGATCATCTGATCGATCTCGCCGCGTGAGATGACCAGCGGCGGGGAGTAGAGCATGCGGTCGCCGGTGGCGCGCAGCACGAGGCCGTTGGCAAGGCAATGGTTGCGAACCTCGACGCCGACCTTTTCCTTGTCCTCGAAGCGCTTCCGGCTTGCCTTGTCGTCGACGAGTTGGACTGCGCCCATCAGGCCGACGGACTGGGTCTGGCCCACCAGGGGATGGTCCTCCAGCGATTTCAGGCCTTCTGCGAGATAGGGGCCGACGTCGTCATGAACGCGCTCGACCAGCTTCTCGTCTTCGATGATGCGCAGGTTTTCCAGTGCGGCGGCAGCGCAGACCGGATGACCGGAATAGGTGAAGCCGTGGTTGAAGTCGCCGACCTCGTTGACGAGCACGTCGCCAACCCGGTCAGAGACCATGACGCCGCCGATCGGCAGGTAGCCCGACGACAGTCCCTTGGCGATCGGCGCCAGATCCGGCTGAACGCCGAAATGCTGGTGGCCGAACCACTGGCCGGTGCGGCCGAACCCGCAGATCACCTCGTCGACGACCAGCAGAATGTCCTTTTCCCTGCAGATGCGGGCAATCTCGGGCCAATAGGTTTCCGGCGGCACGATGACACCGCCCGCCCCCTGGATCGGCTCGGCGACGAAGGCTGCGACATTGTCGGCGCCAAGTTCGTCGATCTTCTGCTCCAATTCACGCGCCACCTTCAGGCCGAACTCGGCCGGCGAAAGCTCTCCCCCCTCGCCGTACCAGAAGGGCTGGCCGATATGGACGATGCCTTCGATCGGCAACGCGCCCTGTTCATGCATGTACTTCATGCCGCCCATCGAGGCGCCGACGACGGTGGAGCCGTGATAGCCGTTGCGCCGCGCGATGACCATCTTCTTTGACGGCTTGCCCAGCGCCGCCCAGTAGACGCGGGCCATGCGGAACCAGGTATCGTTGGCCTCGGAGCCTGAACCGGTGAAGAAGACGCGGTTGATGTTCGGCCCCGCATGCGAGGTGATCTTCTGCGCCAGCAGCACGGCCGGCGGCGTGGTCGTCCCGAAGAAGGTATTGTAGTAGGGCAGCTCGTTCATCTGCCGGACGACGGCGTCGGAGATTTCCTTGCGGCCATAGCCGATGTTGACGCACCAGAGGCCGGCGAAACCGTCGAGATACTTCTTGCCGTGATTGTCGTAGATGTAGCAGCCCTCGCCGCGCTCGATGATGCGGGTGCCAGCGGCATTCAGCTTCTTCATGTCCGAGAAGGGATGCAGGTGGTGGGCAGCATCAAGGGCACCAAGATTCGAGGCGGCAGGCATTGTCGACATGTTACGCATCCTTGGGTTTCAGGGTGTCTCACCGGCATCTCCGCAACGCGGCGAAAGTTTCGGTGCTCATTGAACGGCGGGCCAGAATAGGCTAGGAAAATGCCCTTGTAACAGGCATTTGGCAAGAGAGCGGCAGAAGAATCGCTCGCCCGGATGCACGCTTGAAAACCTGCCTGAGGCGAAACCTGACCATGCGCAAAGATTCCACGGCGAACGGCAACGTTCCGGCCAATGCTCCTCCCCGGATCGAGATCATGCTCGTCGGCATGAACGGCGACCTCCGCGGCAAACAGATCCCGCTCGAGGCGGAGAAGAAGATCTGGGACGGCACCGTCCGCCTGCCCTCGTCGACCCAGTCGCTCGACATCTGGGGCGATGACAATGACGACATCACCGGTCTGTCGCTCTCGGTCGGCGACCCGGACGGGGAATGCAAGCCGGACCGCCGGTCGCTGGCACCGATGCCATGGGCGCCGCCGGGCTCCAAGCAGGTGCTCGCCACCATGCACGAGCTCGACGGCACGCCGAGCTTCATGTGCCCACGCGCCATTCTTTCCGCCCTTCTGAAGCGCTTCGACGAGCGCGGCCTGACGCCGGTCGTCGCGACCGAGCTCGAATTCTACGTGGTGCAGGACGACTGGCGGGTGACCGGGAAGCCCCGGCCCCCGGAGCGGCTGATGTATCGCGGCCAGCCCAACGGCTATCAGCTCTACGACATGAGCGCGGTCGATGCGCTGGACGACTACCTGCAGACGGTTCGGGCCTTCGCCCGTGAGATGGAGCTTCCGGCGGATGCGACCACCGCCGAGTTCGGCCACGGACAGTTCGAGATCAACCTTCTGCACCGGCCCGATGCGCTGGCAGCCGCCGACGACTGCATCTACCTGAAGCGCGTCGCCGAGCAGGCCGCCCGCCGGTACGGGCTGAAATCCACCTGCATGGCCAAACCCTATGCGGACCAGGCGGGATCCGGACTGCACGTGCATGCGAGCATCCTCGACCGCGACGGCCGCAACGTGCTCGATGCCAGGGGGGGCGATCCGGTACGGCTGAAATCGGTGACGGCCGGCATGCTGAAGACGATGCGCGAAGCGCAGCTGATCTTCGCCCCGTTCGCCAATTCCTACCGCCGCTTCCAGCCGGGCTCGTTTGCGCCCGTCGACATCGACTGGGGCTTCGGCCACAGGGGCACGGCGATCCGCATTCCCGACAAGGACGGCCCGGCCGCCCGCATCGAACACCGGGTAGCCGGCGCGGACGTCAACCCCTACCTGCTTTTGACCGCCATCCTCGGCGGCATGCTGCTCGGTCTGGACGAGGAACTGGATCCGGGGCCGGCAACAGAACCGGGGCAGGACCCGGTCGGCGTGCCGCGTCTGACGCACGACTTCCTCACCGCCGTCGAGGAGTTTTCGGCCTCTGCCTTCATCGCCGACGTCTTCGGCGAGCGCTACCGGAAGCTCTATGGCGACACCAAGCGCAAGGAAGCCATCACCCATCTGCGGACAGTGTCGGACTTCGACTACCAGACCTATCTGGCGAGGCTCTGACGGGGCCGCCCTTCAGGCCGCTGCGGCCTGCGGGGAGGACTGCGCCTTCACGCGGGGAACGATGACCTTCAGTTCGCCGGCGTGCAGACGCAGCGACACGTCGCGGTTCATCGGCAGCAATTCGCCGTCTATGACGCAATTGACGGCGCGGTCCATCTTGGGGAAGTGGAGATCAACGGCGCTGCCGACCATCTCCGTCACGTCCGCATTCTCCCGAAGCTTGCCGCGCAGGATGTCGTAGGCGAGCCGCGCGACGCCCGAGGTCGACAGGGGCTGGGCGACATAGAAGCCCAGATGACCGCCGGTCACGCTGTCGGCATAGAGCAGCGCATCGTTGCCGAAGCGGTTGTTCGACACGTTGATGGCAGAGACGCGGCGATGCTCGCGAACGCCGTCCACGTCGAACTCGACCTCGAATTCTGGGGGGTCAAGCATGACGCCGCCGGCGGCACGAATATTGGCGACGATCTTGCCGGCGCGCGAGCGATAGGTCATGCCGTTTCGAAGCCGCACCATGCGAGCATGGAGGCCGGCGGAAAACTGGTGGACGAACGCCCGCCCATTGGCGCTGCCGATATCCGCATCCGCCACGGTTCCGTCCGCGAGCGCATCGAGCGCCTGCCAGATATCGAGGGGGATGCGCAGGGAGCGTGCAAAGAGGTTCATCGTTCCTGCAGGGACCACCCCGAGCGAGATGCCGCTTTCCCAGGCAAAGCCGGCTGCCGCCGAGATCGTGCCGTCGCCACCGCCCGCGAGCATGGCATCGAGATCCGTGCGATCGGCGCAGCGGCGCAGTGCCATCTCGATGTCTGCCCCTTCGACGACGTCGCAATCAAGGTGGTGGCCCGCTGCTGCGAAAACCGATTCGGCATGCCGTACATAGTCTTCCATGTCGGTCGTGCGAAACGTGCCGCCGTCCTTGTTGAATATCGCCTGAATCCGCATCCGCGTTCTCCAAACCTCGTGAGCGCCCTCCCCAAACGTCCCTTGCATTAGATAGTTGCAAAGCGGCGAAATAACAGCAGCAAACAGACACGGGCGGCCACATACGCAAATCCGTGGATGCTGCCATGCAAAATTGCCGATAGTTAATCCGTCGTAGAATGTTAGCTTCACTGCGATCATCGGCGCGTTCTGCGCAGCCGGTTCCCATCGTCCATTCATGCATGGCCTGCAGCCGGATCGACATGCTCAGCACTCAGGAGGACGTGCCGTGCAGACGTTCTCCTGTCCGTCATGCGGGACCTGCACAGGTAATTTACGTGACCCAATCGCACATAACGGCCGACACCCTCCCCGCCTCCGCACAACATCCCGTTTCAGCCCTCACCGTTTCGCTGATCATTTTCGCGCTCGCCGTCGGCAGCTTCGGCATTGGGACGGGCGAATTCGCCATCATGGGTCTGCTGCCCGATGTGGCCGGAACCTTCGCCGTGACCAACGCGCAGGCAGGCTACGTCATTAGCGCCTATGCATTCGGCGTGGTGGTCGGCGCGCCGGTCCTTGCGGTCATGGGTGCGCGCTTCCGTCGCCGCGACCTGCTGCTCGCCTTCATGGGCGTGTTTGCGATCGGCAACATCGCCAGCGCGCTGGCGCCGACCTTCGCGAGCTTCATCCTGATGCGGTTCCTGACGGGGCTGCCGCATGGCGCCTATTTCGGGGTCGCAGCCCTCGTCGCCGCCTCCATGGTGCCGGTCAACAAGCGCACCCAGGCCGTCGGCAGGGTGATGCTGGGGCTCACCCTTGCAACGCTCATCGGCACGCCGCTCGCCGCCTTCTTCGGCCAGATCCTCGACTGGCAGTACATGTTCGCCGCCGTCGGCGTCACCGGCGCGCTGACCGTTGTCCTGATCGCCGTCTTCCTGCCGCGCGACGAAGCGCCGGTCGGGATCAACGCGTTTACCGAACTGGAAGCCTTCAAGCGCAAGCAGGTCTGGCTGACGCTCGGGATCGCCGCGACGGGTTTCTGCGGCATGTTCGCCGTCTTCACCTATATTTCGCCGATCGTCACCGAGGTCGCCGGCCTCGATCTGGCCATGGTGCCGATTGTCATGGCCGTTTTCGGCTCCGGCATGATCGTCGGCAACATCTTCGGCGCCAAGCTGGCCGACCTGTCGCTGATGCGCACGATCGGATGGTCGCTCCTGGTCTACTTCCTCGTGCTCGTGACGCTGTCGCTGACCGCGCATATTCCCGCGATGCTGTTTCTCTGCTGCTTCCTGATCGGCTGCAGCTTCGTCGTCGGCCCTGCCCTGCAGACGCGGCTGATGGATGTGGCCGGCAATGCGCAGACGCTGGCCGCCGCCCTGAACCACTCGGCCTTCAACGTTGCCAACGCGCTGGGCGCGCTGCTCGGCGGCCTCTCCATCAGCCATGGCTACGGCTATGCGTCGATGGGCTATGTCGGCGCGATCATGGCCGTATGCGGTTTTGCGGTCTTTTCGATATCGGTCGCCCTCGACCGGCGCGACAGGCAGGTCGGATCGCTTGCCGTCTGCCCCGCCGAGTAACGCCCGGCGCCTGCCTCTATGGGTGTTACCGAAGTGACACCCACAATTTTCCGCTCTGCTAGACATGTCTCCAGCGACCCGCCGCGACGATCCAAAGGATCGGGCGGGTCGGCACCGGTCCGCCCGGCGGGCACGGGACGTCAACATGTCAATCGGAGACTGAAATGCCTCGCTTCATCGATTCGCTTACCGGATCCACCTGGTTCGGCTATGTCGCACGCACGGTGCTGACATCGATGTTCTGGATGAGCGGCCTCGCCAAGCTCATCAACTTCGACGCCGGCGTTGCCGAGATGGCCCATTTCGGGCTCGAACCCGCCCCCTTCTTCAATGCGGCCGTGGCGCTGACGCAGCTGTTCGGCTCCGCCTTCATCATCGCCAACCGCCTGACCTGGCTCGGCGCCGGCATGCTGGCGGTCTTCACCGCCCTGACCATTCCGATCGCCCATGCCTTCTGGACCATGGAGGAGCCGTTCAGGACGCTGGAGTTCTACGTCGTCGCAGAACACGTCACCGTCATCGGCGCCCTGATGGTCGTGGCATGGAAATCCTCCCATCCGGAACCGGTTGCCGCTGCGGCGTAGCGGCGACGGGACGCCGCCCTGCCCCCCACTCTCCGGGGCGGCGTCCTCGCTTGCCTCACGTCCGGAACGGGGCACGGCGCTGGCCGCAGGTCTGCCGTCGAAGCGGACAGGAGGCCGAAGATCCGGAACGTGAAAAGCCCCGGCACTCGGTGTCGGGGCTTGTCTCGTAGGCGCAGGGTGGGCCAGATCAGCCGTGCACGATCTCGCGGTGGCGCTGCAGGCGCTTGCCGTAGGCCTGGCTGACGCGGTCGAAGATGATGGCGATGCCGACGATGGCAAGCCCGTTGAACATGCCGAGCGTGAAGTACTGGTTGGAGATCGCCTTCAGCACCGGCTGGCCGAGCCCCTGCACGCCGATCATCGAGGCGATGACCACCATGGCAAGCGCCATCATGATCGTCTGGTTGATGCCGGCCATGATGGTCGGCAGGGCCAAGGGCATCTGCACGTTCTTCAATTTCTGCCAGCCGGAGGAGCCGAAGGCGTCGGCCGCCTCGAGCACGTCCTTGTCGACGAGGCGGATGCCGAGATTGGTGAGACGGATCATCGGCGGGATGGCGTAGATCACCACGGCGATCAGCCCCGGCACCTTGCCGATGCCGAGCAGCATGACGACGGGGATCAGATAGACGAAGCTCGGCATCGTCTGCATCACGTCGAGGATCGGATTGATCAGGTTCTGCAGCCGGTCGGAGCGCGACATGGCTATGCCGATCGGAATGCCGATCGCGATCGACAGGACGGTGCAGACGAAGATCATCGAGATGGTCTTCATCGTATCGTCCCACATGTCGAAGTAACCGATGACGAGAAGCGTGCCGACGCAGCCGGCAACGATCTTCCAGTTGCGGCTGGCGAACCAGGCGATCAGGGCGATCGCGAGAATGACGATCGGCCAGGGCGTGCGCGTCAACAGCCGTTCGGACTGGATCAGGAAGAACTGCAACGGCTCGAAGAAGCTCTCGATCGCGTCGCCATAGGCGCGGGTAAAGGCGCGGAATCCTTCATCGATCGCCTTTTTCAGATCGCGCAGCGAGTTGTCGTTCATATGCGGAAATTTGGTGAGCCATTCCATGCCGATCCCCTTTTCTTGTACATCCTCGATGCCGGCCATTTCGCCAGCAACCGCCGGCAAACCGGCAAACGGCGCACCCCTCAGAGGTGCGCCGCAAAGTTCAAGCGCGGAGGATCAAAGCGAGGCCTTGATCTTTTCGGCGGCCTCCGGAGAAACCCAAGGGGTCCACAGGGCTTCGTTTTCCTGGAGGAAGTGCTTGGCGCCATCCTCGCCGCTCGCCTGGTTGTCCGTCATCCAGGCCATCAGCTTGTTGACGGTGTCGTTGGTCCAGGAGCGCTTGTTGAGATAGTCCATGACGTCGGAACCGGCA
This sequence comes from Rhizobium subbaraonis, assembly GCF_900220975.1. Lineage (GTDB taxonomy): Bacteria > Pseudomonadota > Alphaproteobacteria > Rhizobiales > Rhizobiaceae > Mycoplana > Mycoplana subbaraonis. The sequence goes on from NZ_OBQD01000006.1 coordinate 324,520, forward strand.
CGCTCGGAGAAGCTCTTGGTGACGAGGGTCTGCACCTTGTCCTTCGGCCAGTCGTTCTTCTTCGGGTCGGCGCAGTCGGCAACGGTGTTGCAGCGCTTCCACTCGGCGGTGTCGACCGGCACGCCATGTTCCAGCTTTACCATCTCATACTTGCCGAGAAGTGCCGTCGGCGCCCAGTAGTAGCCGACCCAGCCTTCCTTGCGCTCGTAGGCCTTGGCAATCGAGCCGTCGAGGCCGGCAGCCGAGCCGGTGTCGATCAGGCTGAAGCCGGCTTCCTCGCCGCCATAGGCCTTGAAGAGCTGTGCGGTGACGACCGTGCCGCCCCAGCCCTGCGGGCCGTTGTGCACGGCACCCTTGGAGCTGTCCTCCGGATCGGGGAACAGCTCGGGATGCTTCAGGACGTCATCGATCGTCTTGATCTCAGGGTTGGCGTCGGCGATGTACTTGGGGATCCACCAGCCCTGCACGGCACCGTCCGACAGTGCCACGGCGGCGCCGACGAGCTTGCCTTCCTCGATGCCGCGGTTGACGACATCCGGCAGGAGGTCGACCCAGCCCTCGGGCGCGAGGTCCGGCTGACCCTTTTCGATCATGGAGGTGATGGTGGGAACGGTGTCGCCAACGATGATCTCGGCATTGCAGCCGTAGCCTTCGCCGAGAATGATCTTGTCCAGGCTCGCCAGAACTTCGGCGCTCTGCCAGTTCATGCTGGCGATCGTGACGTCGCCGCATTCGGCGGATGCCGCACTCGCCAGGCCGAACAGGCCGAAGGCGAGACACGTGGATGCAAGCAGTTTTTTCATTGTCGGTTCCCTCTGTTATCCAGGCGGTGATAACGCCCCAATGTCCGACTGCACCGCCGCAACCGGCATCGCGATTCAGTGTACGGCCGGCCGGCCGGCAAGAAACCCGCCGGCACACCATTTCCGCATCTGTGAGTTTTGCAGGAGTGAGGGTTAATGTCGCTCAATATGCGTCCGACACTGGCCACGTTGCGCCATCGCGAGCAATTCGCAGCGAGCGCGAAGGCTGTATCGCGCAGCAACCCCACGCTATGCGCGCAGGGTGGCTAATCAAATGATAGAACTTGGCTTTTTAGTTCGGGAACGCGGACTCAGGCCTGGATAACGACGACGCGGTCGCCAACCTTGACGCGCTCGTAAAGGTCAATCACGTCGTGATTGAGCATCCGCACGCAGCCGCTCGACATGGCAAGCCCGATCGACTCCGGCTGGTTGGTGCCGTGGATGCGGAAGTGGGTGTCGTTGCCGCCGCGGTAGAGATACATGGCGCGGGCGCCGAGCGGGTTCCACGGGCCGCCCTCCATGCCGCCGGCGAGCTTGCGGTAGCGCTCCTCGCGACGCATCATGTTCTCCGTCGGCGTCCAGCGCGGCCACTCGGCCTTGCGACCGACATAGGCGCTGCCGGCGAACGCCAGCCCCTCGCGACCGACACCGACGCCGTAGCGCATCGCCTTGCCGCCATCCATAACGTAGTAGAGCCGACGCGCCGGCGTATCGACGACGATCGAACCGGGCTTGTGCGGGCCCTCATAGGCGACTTCCTGGCGGCGCAATTCCGGCTTGATCTTGTCCAGCGGCATGGCCTTGAGCGGAAATTTCTCGTCCGGCACGGCCGCATAGTTGGCGACATGATTGGGAGCATTGGTGGCGCAGCCGGCCAAAAGGGCCGACATGCCCAAAAGCAGGCCTCGACGGGAAATCGACATGAATGTGTCCTTGGTGAGTCAATATGATGACCAAGGTTTATTGAGATTATGGTTAATGAAGTGATAAGGACGTGTAGTGGAAGTTGGTCACAAGTACGTCACCCCGACGAGGCCGGAACATTGTGAACTGCATCATCTGATGCTCTTTTGATGCATGAATTCCGGAGGCCGCGATGAGAACCACGTTCACGCTGGACGACGATCTTATCGCGCGAGCGCCGCGCTCCTGAACGAGGCCTTGTCGAAGCTTGTCCGACACGAGGGCTGCGCAGAGATCGATCCTGCCGGGCGATCTGCCGCAGGCACCTGTGGCCGCGGCGAGCGAAGTTTTCCACCTGATCAAGCAACATGGCTTGATGGGAACCGGCATCGGCTATCTCGATGCCCACCTACTGTCGTCCGTCAAGCTCAGCCCGAACACTGCACTCTGGACGCGCGCCAAGCGCCTTGCAAACATCGCACTGGCGCTTGACGTCGGCCACGCGGACTAGCATCGGCTGCCTGATCGGGACTGAAACGCCCGACCATCCCGCTCCGCTACATGTTCGGATAGACCGGCCCCTCGCCGCCCTGCGGCGGTACCCAGTTGATGTTCTGGTTGGGGTCCTTGATGTCGCAGGTCTTGCAGTGGACGCAGTTCTGGGCGTTGATGACGAACACGTCCTTGCCGTCCTTCTGCACCCATTCGTAGACGCCGGCGGGACAGTAGCGGGTCGACGGGCCTGCGAAGACGTCCAGTTCCGAAGTCTTCTGCAGTTCCGGGTTCTTGAGCTGCAGGTGGATCGGCTGGTCTTCCTCGTGATTGGTGTTCGACAGGAACACCGAGGAGAGACGGTCGAAGGTGAGCACGCCGTCGGGCTTGGGATAATCGATCTTGCTGTGCTTTTCGGCCGGCTCCAGCGAGGCGGCGTCGGTCTTGCCGTGCTTCAGCGTCCCGAAGAAGGAGAAGCCGAGCAGGGTGTTCGTCCACATGTCGAGGCCGCCGAGCGCCACCCCGATGGCGGTGCCGAACTTCGACCACAGCGGCTTGACGTTGCGCACCTTCTTGAGGTCCTGGCCGATGGCGCTGTCGCGCCAGCCGCGCTCGATCTCGATCGGCTCGTCATGGGCGCGGCCGGCGGAAAGCGCATCGGCGAGCTTTTCGGCTGCGAGGATGCCCGACAGCACGGCATTGTGGCTGCCCTTGATGCGCGGCACGTTGACAAAGCCGGCCGAGCAGCCGATCAGCGCGCCGCCGGGGAACGACAGCTTCGGCACCGACTGGTAACCGCCCTCGGTGATGGCGCGGGCGCCGTAGGAGAGCCGCTTTCCGCCCTCGAAGGTGCCGCGAATGGCCGGATGCGTCTTGAAGCGCTGGAATTCCTCGAACGGATAGAGCCAGGGGTTCTTGTAGTTGAGGTGCACGACGAAGCCGACCGCGACGAGGTTGTCTTCCAGATGATAGAGGAACGAACCACCACCAGTCTTCATGCCGAGCGGCCAGCCGAAGGAATGCTGGACCAGGCCAGGCTTGTGGTTTTCCGGGCGGACCTCCCAGAGCTCCTTCAGGCCGATGCCGAACTTCTGCGGCTCGCGGCCTTGATCCAGCTTGAACCGTGAAATGAGTTGCTTGGCGAGCGAGCCGCGTACACCCTCGCCGATCAGCGTGTATTTGCCGAGCAGCGCCATGCCGCGGGTATAGTTCGGCCCCGGCTCGCCGTCGCGGCCGATGCCCATATCGCCGGTGGCCACCCCGATGACGGCACCCTCGTCGTTATAGAGGACTTCGGAAGCGGCAAAGCCCGGATAGATCTCGACGCCGAGTTCCTCCGCCTTGGTGGCCAGCCAGCGACAGACATTGCCGAGCGAGACGATGTAGTTGCCGTGGTTGTTCATCAAGGGTGGCATGGCGAAGTTCGGCAGGCGAACGGAGCCGGCCGGGCCGAGCAGCAGGAAATGGTCGTCCGTGACTTCGGTCTTGAAGGGATGGTCGGGATCCTCGCGCCAGTCCGGCAGCAGCCGGTCGATGCCGATCGGATCGACGACGGCGCCCGACAGGATGTGCGCGCCAACCTCGGAGCCCTTCTCCAGCACGACCACCGAGAGATCAGGATCGACCTGCTTCAGCCGGATCGCTGCCGCCAGACCGGCCGGCCCCGCGCCGACGATGACCACGTCGAATTCCATGCTCTCGCGTTCGGGAAGGTCCATCGCCTCGCTCATATTTTCCAGCCTCCGCTGCCGTCCCCTTTGACGACTATTCGTTTTGGTGTCCTCATGACAAATGTACAAGCGTCTGTCGAGCCAAGGGGCGACAGAGAGTGGCCGTATTTGCGCATGATGTCATGCGCAGGCGCGAATGGCGCCTTTGGCCGGGACGAATCATCCCGACGGCATCATTTGCCGACGCGAAAGGGTGCGTGATCCGGCAATCCGCCTTGCATTTGCCCGACGAACGTGGGAGGAGGCGCGCCCTTCCCGCCGTTCACCACACCGGACCCGTCATGACGATCGCCTACGGCCTCGATTTCGGCACCACGAACTCGGTGCTCGCCACCACCTGCGGCACAACGACGCAGTCCGTACTCATGCAGACGCCGGTCGGCGAGACCGACACGCTCCGGACCGCGCTTTCCTTCATGAAGAAGGGCCTGCACGGCCTTTCCAGCGAAGCGGGGCCCGCCGCGATCGCCCAGTTCATCGACAACCCCGGCGAATGCCGTTTCCTCCAGTCGATCAAAACGTTTGCCGCCTCGGCCCTGTTCCAGGGCACGCTGGTCTTTGCCAAGCGCTACGATTTCGAAGACCTGATGCACGCCTTCCTGTCGCGCCTGCGGGACTATGCGGGCGCGGAATTCGAAGGCGGCGCGGGACGCGTCGTCGTCGGGCGGCCGGTCCGGTTCGCCGGCAGCAATCCGGACGAACGGCTTGCGACGGAGCGCTACAACGCCGCACTTGCCCGCTTCGGCTTCCCCGAAGTCCATCACGTCTACGAGCCCGTTGCCGCCGCGTTCTACTTCGCGCGCAACCTCGACCGCGACGCCACCGTCCTCGTCAGCGATTTCGGCGGCGGCACGACGGACTACTCGCTGATTCGCTTCGAGAGCCATGCCGGGCGACTGACGGCGACACCGCTCGGCCACTCCGGCGTCGGCGTTGCGGGCGATAATTTCGACTTCCGCATCATCGACAACATCGTATCGCCCGTCATCGGCAAGGGCTCGATGTTCAAGAGCTTCGACAAGCTTCTTGAAGTGCCGACCAGCTACTATGCGAATTTCGGCCGCTGGAACCAGCTCTCGATCTTCAAGACGCTGCGCGACTTCACCGAATTGAAGAAGCTGGTCCGCGCCAGCCTCGAGCCCGAGAAGCTTGAGGCCTTCGTCGATCTCATCGAGATGGACGAAGGCTATCCGCTGTACCAGGCCGTTTCGGCAACCAAGATGCGGCTTTCGAACGCCGAGGAGACGGAATTCGCCTTTCCGCCGCTTGGCGACAAAGCCCGCCGCGTCGTCAGACGCTGTGACTTCGAAGGCTGGATCGCGCCTGAACTCGAGCGGATCGAAGAGGCGCTGGACGACGTGCTGACACAGACCGGCACGGCGCCTGGCGACATCGACAAGGTGTTCCTGACGGGGGGAACATCGTTCGTGCCGGCGGTGCGCCGACTGTTCGAGCAGCGCTTCGACCGCGACCGAATCGAAAGCGGCGGCGAACTCCTGTCAATCGCTCACGGCCTGGCCTTGATCGGCGCGCGCGACGACATCGCCGACTGGTCCGCCCGGACGCTCTGACGGCTCCCACGGTTTGCGCCGACGCCATTCTCGACTAGTTTGCCGGCCGAACGACGATAGAACGATCACAGGGAGACTGTCATGGACCTCGGAATCTCGAAAAAGAGAGCGCTGGTGCTGGCCTCGTCGCGCGGCCTCGGCCGCGCCATTGCCGTCGCACTGGCCCGGGAGGGCGCCGACGTTCTGCTCTGCGGCCGCAATGCCGAAGAGCTTTCGGCAAACTGCGCCGCAATCAACGCGGAAGGCTTGGGACGGGCCGACTTCGTCCCCGCGGACCTGTTCGAGGCAGACGTGGTCGAGCGGCTGGTGACGGGCGTTGCCGAAAAGCTGGGCGGGATCGACATCCTGGTGAACAATTCCGGCGGCCCGACGCCGGGTTCGACCGAGGACATGACGCCGGAGACGCTTCAAACCTACTTCAACGCGATGGTGCTGCGGCTGATCACGCTCACCAACCGCCTGCTTCCGCAGATGAAGAGCCAGGGTTGGGGGCGGATATTGACCGTCGCGTCTTCCGGCGTCATCGAACCGATCCCCGGTCTGGCGCTGTCCAACACGCTGCGGCCGGCGCTTGCCGGCTGGTCGAAGACGCTGGCAAGCGAGGTGGCCGCCCAGGGGATAACCGCCAACCTCCTGCTTCCGGGCAGCATTCTGACGGACCGGCTGAAAAGCCTGGATGCTGCTGCAGCCAAGCGAAGCGGCCGGACGCTGGAGGAAATCGCGGCTGCGTCCGAGGCGGCCATTCCCGCCGGGCGCTACGGTACGGTCGAGGAATTCGCCGCCACGGCGGCTTTCCTGTGCAGCCAGCCGGCCAGCTACGTGACCGGCAGCATCATCCGCTGCGACGGCGGTGCTGCGCGCTCCGTCTGACGCAGAGAGCTTCGACGCGGGATAAGCGGCACGCGGCTGTCGCGCCCTTGCCGCCCATGCAAGGGTTCCTGTATGGCTAGCGCCATGATCTCCGCTTCCGACCTCGACGCCGCCGAACTGGCCGCCCTGCTCGCGTTCCACGCCGATGCCGGCGTCGAATGGCTGCTGGAAGAACAGCCGATGGACCGGTTTGCCGAGTTCGAGGCGATGCGGGCCGCGCATGCGGCAAGGCAGGGGGCGGCAAGCGCCTCCTCGCCCCGGCAGGCCGAGGACACGCAGGCACGAACCGGCAGCGGGCCCGCGCGCACGACGACGCGCCCCCCCCAGCGCGATGCAGCCCCCGCTCCTTCCGTCGCCATTCCTGACGGACAAGCCGTCGCCGATGCCGCCTTTGTGGCGTCGAGCGCGCGCACTCTTGCGGAGTTGCGGACGGCCATGGAGGGATTTGGCGGCTGCAATCTGAAAAACAGTGCGCGCGGCCTGGTCTTTGCGGAAGGAAATGCGAGCCCCTCCGTCATGGTGATCGGCCCCATGCCGAATGCCGACGACGACCGAGAAGGCCTTCCCTTCTCAGGACGGCAGGGCGCGATGCTGGATCGCATGCTGGCGGGCATCGGCCTCAGCCGCGCCGACGTCCTGCTTTCGAACGTCATCCCATGGCGTCCGCCGGGAAACCGGGTGCCATCGAGCGCGGAAAGCGACATCTGCCGGCCCTTCATCGAGAGGCAGATCGCGCTGGCGGAGCCGAATCACCTGCTGCTGCTCGGCAATTTCGCGGCGCGATTCTTCTTCGGGGGTGCCCAGACGATCCATCAGTTGCGTGGAGAATGGCGGGAAATCGAGATTGCGGGCCGGAAAATAGCGGCACTTGCAACACTTCATCCCCAGGATCTCGCCGCAGCGCCGGTCAGCAAGCGACTTGCCTGGCAGGACTTGCTGGCGTTTCGCGCCCGGATCACCGCGGACAATGCGCCGATGGCGCAAGGTTAAACCTTTATATTTCAAGGATTTAATTGCCAACACCCACCGCGCCGGGTGTGAGCCTGAGCGCGATTTGCCGCTATTATGAACAAAATATTACCGAAGCCATGTCAAATACGCATATCAGGCGGTCGCAATGTCGCATTGCAAATCAAATGCTGCGCTGCAATATTAGCAAGCGGGAGGACAGATTAAGGAACGAGATCATGACCGCCCGCCTTCGCCCCATCCATTCCAGCTTCGAGACGCTGCGCTACGCCGGCTTCCGTCGGGCTAGTGGTTTCGGCGGCACGCGCGCCCCGGCCAACGAGCAGATGACCGCCGCTGGCTACGCTCGCATCAACCGCCCGGCCAATATCTACGCCGAATTCGTACAGCGTTGATCGCCTGCTCCGGCATGCAGACCCTTGCGTGCATGCAGACCATTGCGTGCCGGATCACTGAACGGCTCTTGCCGGCGCATTCACTTTCACGAAAGAAGCCGCGGAGCGCCCCCAGCGCTCCTTTTGTCGTTTTGCCTTTTCGCCCGAATGCGGTTCCCGCATTCTGGAGATAGGCTTGAGGAGAAGAGAATGGGACGCATACGCAAGCTGATCGCCGACCTGCACGACATCCGCACCGCGGTCAACGCCGCCCGCGAGTACAACGTGCTTGCAACGCTTCCGCGCAACGCCATGCAGCGCCAGGATCAGCTGAAGGCTCTCATGCCGAATTGAGCTGGCAGAAGCCTCCAGTCGGCCACGGCAAGCCGCTGCAGTTTCGCGACGTCAAGGCACCGCCGCTGCGGTTCTTTGCGGCAGGCGTTGTCGCGCTGGACAGCGCGCGAGGAGTTCTTTAGAGGCACACTCCTCCTGTCCGCGTCACCACTGAGGCGCATTTCTCCTTTCCGGATTTCCCGATGCTCGCGAGCCTCGTCCCGTTCCTGAGCCTGCTGATCTCCACGCTGCTGATGATGGTGGCGTTCGGTCTGCAGAGCTACGTCGTTCCCGTGCGCGCCGTTGCCGAAGGCTGGTCGACGCAGACGATCACCTGGATTGCGACCGGCTATACGCTCGGCTTCACGTCCTCGTGCATCGTCACGCCGAAATTCATTCTCGCCGTCGGGCATGTGCGCGTCTTCGTGGCACTGATCACGTTGCTTTCCATTGCCATCCTGCTCTGCTCGCTCATGGTCGACTGGCGCGCCTGGATCGTCTTCAGGACGATATCGGGCTTTGCCATCGCCGGCAGCTATCTGATCATCGAGAGCTGGCTGAACGAGCGGGTGACGAACGAGAATCGCGCCAGCGTGTTTTCCCTCTACGTCATGATCACGATGGTCGGCAGCGTGGCCGGCCAGTACCTGGTGCCGCTTGGAGATCCGACCAACACGACGCTGTTCATTCTCTGCGCCATCATCTTCTCGGTGTCGCTGCTGCCGACCGCGCTGACCTCCTCGCCGCTGCCCGCGCCGCCGACACAGGCACGCTTCAACGTGCTCAAGCTTTACCGCCGTTCGCCGGTTGCCGTCGTCGGCGCCTTTCTGGCCGGGGCGCTGTCGGGCGCCTGGCTGAACCTCGGCGGCGTCTTCACCCAGCGGATCGGGCTTTCGACGGCGCAGGGGGCCACCCTGCTCGCCGCCCTCCTCGTCGGCAGCACGCTCGCCCAGATCCCGATCGGTCGCGCCTCGGACCGCATGGACCGGCGCCTCGTGATGGTCGCCTGCGGCATCGTCGGCGTCGCTGCCAGCCTCGCCATGATCGCCGTACAGGGCGGCCCGCCGACGCTGCTCTATGTTGTTGCGGCGCTCGTCGGCAGTGTGCTGTTTCCGATCTACGCGCTCAACGTCGCTCATGCGAACGACCTCGCCCAGCCGGACGAATATGTCGAAGTGTCCTCGGGGATGATGATCGTCTACGGCATGGGCACGATCTCCGGGCCGCTGGTGGCGGGCCCGGTGATGGACCGTTTCGGCCCGACGGCGCTGTTTGCCGTCTTCACGCTCTACTTCGCCATCTACGGCGGCTATGCCGCCTGGCGCATCGCCCGCCGCGACGCGGCAAGCGGCATGGTGGCGAAGACCGACTACCAGGCGATGCCGGTGCAGCCACTCGGCGCGGAAGCGTCTGCCGCAGCGCTGCAGGGAGAAAGCTCCGACGAGCCCCTGATCGCCGACACCACCACGCCGCAATGGACGAAGCCCTGACAGCGGCTTGCGTTTGCGGAAATCCCGCAGGCTTCATCCATGTGGGGTCATGTGCCTGCGGGCGGCCTTCCGGCGCAGGCCAAGCCTGTGCTCGCGGACAATGATGAAAATGCCGGCGCAGATGACGATCAGCGTGCCGACGAGCATCGCAAGCGTCGGCACATCGCCAAACAGCACATAGCCGAAGCCGAGGCCGAGCACGATCGAGGTGTACTCGAACGGGGCGATGGTCGAGACGTCGGCATAACGGTAGCTCGCCGTCAGCAGGATCTGCGCCACCCCGCCGCAAAAACCCGCAAGCGCCAGAAGCAGCAGCGCCCTGCTGTCGAGATCCGCCCAGCCGAGCGGCAGGGTGGCAAGCGAAAAGACCGATGCCGAGAGCGAGAAGTAGAGAACGATCGTCGGCGTCTTTTCCGTCTGGATCAGCTTGCGCACCAGCACCATCGCGACGGCGCCAAGGGTTGCTGAGACGAGAACGGCTGCAGCGCCCAAGGCCTCCGCCGTGCCGATGCCGCCCGCATCGAGGAGCGTCAAACGTGGCCAGGTGATGATGGTGACGCCGATCAGCCCGATGAGAACCGCCGACCAACGGTAAAGCCCCACCGTTTCCTTCAGGAACAGGGCTGCGATCATGACCGCGATCAGCGGCATCGCATATCCGATGGCAATCGCTTCGGGCAGCGGCAGATGGATCAGGCCATAAAAGCCGAAGCTCATGGCCAGGATGCCGACGAAGCCGCGGGCCAGATGCCCGGTCACGTCCTTGGTGCGGAAGGAATGGATCAGTTCGCCTCGAAAGGCGAGATAGGCCATGATCGGCAGCATGGCGAAGGCCGAGCGATAGAAGGTGATCTGGCCGGTCGGAATGTCCTTGCCCGCCGCCTTGATCAGCGTGGACATGCAGACGAAGATCACGACGGAGGAGACCTTGAGGAAGATCGCCTTCATCGGCTGCTGTTGGTCGAACTCCATGGGAGAACAGTCTCTTATTCGCAGCCCGCGCAGGAGCCGGTGACGCGGAGCGTCATTCAAATATTCAATCGGCTAGACAATAACGGGGTTTTGCCCGATGCGGGGATGAATTTTGGTGATGCCGGCGAAAAGGTTTTGATGGGCGCCGTTCAACCTGCGGCCGCACTGCCTCCAAAGAAATCGTTGGAGGGTGCAAGACGGCAATGAGATGTTAAGCCGGATTGCATAGAAGGAATTCAGCCGAAGACCAATCCGTCCTTTCGCCCTTCGTCCCGATGCTCTAAATCAGGACAAGCTGAAGGACACGAGCAGGACATACCATGCGCACTGAGAGCGGCCGGATCATCAATCTGGCAGACTACCGTCCGACTGACTTCGTACTCGAGCGTGTCGACCTCACATTCGAACTTGATCCGACGGAAACGAAGTGCACATCACGCATGTTGTTCCACCGACGCGAAGGGGCAGCAACGGACGCCCCGCTCGTCCTGGATGGCGACGAACTGAACATGACCGGCCTGCTCTACGACGGCATGCCGATGGAAGCCGAAAGGTTCACGGAAGAAGACGACGTGCTGACGATCCGCGAACTTCCCGAAACGGGATCGTTCGAGATCACGGTCGACACGGTGATCAATCCCGAAGCGAACACCCAGCTGATGGGTCTCTACCGGACCAACGGCATCTACTGCACCCAGTGCGAGGCCGAAGGGTTCCGCCGGATCACGTACTTCTACGACCGGCCCGACGTGCTCTGCGTCTACACCGTCAACATCATCGCCGACAAGGAAAGCTGCCCACTGCTGCTATCGAACGGCAATTTCCTGGGTGGGGCCGGCTATGGCGAGGGCAAGCACTTCGCCGCCTGGTTCGACCCGCACCCGAAGCCGAGCTATCTCTTTGCGCTGGTGGCCGGCGACCTCGGCGTCGTCGAGGATAGCTTCACCACCATGTCCGGTCGCGAAGTCGTGCTCAAGATCTATGTTGAGCACGGCAAGGAACCGCGCGCGGCCTATGCGATGGATGCGTTGAAACGCTCGATGAAGTGGGACGAGGATGTCTTCGGTCGCGAATACGATCTCGACATCTTCATGATCGTCGCGGTCTCCGACTTCAACATGGGGGCGATGGAGAACAAGGGGCTCAACGTCTTCAACGACAAGTACGTGCTGGCCGACCCAGACACGGCGACCGACGCGGACTACGCCAACATCGAGGCGATCATCGCCCACGAATACTTCCACAACTGGACCGGCAACCGCATCACCTGCCGCGACTGGTTCCAGCTGTGCCTGAAGGAAGGGCTGACGGTTTATCGCGACCACGAGTTTTCGGCCGACCAGCGCTCGCGCGCCGTCAAGCGCATCGCCGAGGTGCGGCATCTGAAATCCGAACAGTTCCCCGAGGATGCCGGCCCCCTCGCCCATCCGGTGCGCCCGACGAAGTATCGGGAAATCAACAATTTCTATACGACGACCGTCTATGAGAAGGGCTCCGAGGTCACGCGCATGATCGCGACCATTCTCGGCGCCGAGCTCTTCAAGCAGGGCATGGATCTCTATTTCGAGCGTCATGACGGCGATGCCGCGACGATCGAAGATTTCGTCAAGTGCTTCGAGGATGCGAGCGGCCGCGATCTGTCGCAGTTCTCTCTATGGTATCATCAGGCCGGCACGCCGCTGGTCACCGTCTCGAGCGCCTTCGACCAGGCGAAGGGCGTGTTCACCCTGTCCTTCGAGCAGATGGTTCCGCCCACGCCCGGCCAGTCGGCCAAGGAGCCCATGCACATTCCGCTGCGTTTCGGCCTGCTGCTCGCCGACGGCACGGAGGCGCAGCCGAGGGCCATCGAGGGGGCGGAGGTCACCGGCGACGTCCTGCACCTGACCAAGCGCCAGCAGACGGTCACATTCTCTGGCATTCCGACGCGGCCGGTGGTCACGCTCAACCGTGGTTTCTCCGCGCCGATCAACCTGCATTTCGAACAGCCCCTCGCAGACCTGGCGCACGTCGCCCGGCACGACAGCGACTTTTTCGCACGCTGGCAGGCACTAAACGACATCGCGCTGCCGAACCTCGTCGAAGCCGCCCGCGGCGCCCGTAACGCCGGTGAAATCGCCGTCGATCCGCTTCTGGCCGACACGCTCATCGCCGTTGCCGGCGACGAAACGCTCGAGCCCGCCTTCCGCGCGCAGATTCTCGCGCTGCCGAGCGAAGCCGACGTCGCCCGGGAACATGGCGGCAACAACGACCCGGATGCGATCCGCGCCGGCCGCGAGGCTGTCCTGGAGGTCGTCGCACACAAGGGAGCGGAACTCTTCGCAGCGCTCTTCGACCGCAACCACACCAGGGGTGGTTTCACGCCGGATGCGGCCAGCGCTGGAAAGCGCGCGCTTCGCAATGCCGCTCTCGGCTATCTCGCCATTGCCGAGGGCCGGCCCGATCGCGCGGCGAAGGCCTTCGAGACCGCCGACAACATGACCGACCTGAGCGCGGCCCTCACCGTGCTCGCCCATCGCTTCCCGGATGCGCCGCAGACGGCAGAAGCACTGGAGGCGTTCCGGGCACGCTTTGCCGACAATGCACTGGTCATCGACAAGTGGTTCTCCATCCAGTCGACCATTCCCGGCTACGGCGCGCTGGATCGGGTCAGGGCGCTCATGGAGAGCCCGCTCTTCAACAGGTCGAACCCGAACCGCGTACGCGCGCTCGTCGGCACCTTCGCCTTCTCCAATCCGACCGGCTTCAACCGCGCCGATGGCGCGGGTTACCGCTTCCTCGCCGAGCAGATCCTCGAGATCGATCCGAAGAACCCACAGCTTGCCGCCCGTATTCTCACTTCGATGCGCTCCTGGCGGGCGCTCGAAGACGTGCGCTCCGACCATGCGCGCAATGCACTGCGCACGATCGCTGCCGGGGAGAAGCTTTCTTCGGACGTGTCGGACATCGTGGAACGCATGCTGAAGGCATAAGCGCTGCGGCCCTTCCTTCCGATGTTCTGATCAGGGTTGTTGCCGGCCGGGACCTGTTCCGGCCGGGCAGCGCTCCGGCAACACCTCTCCTCCCTGCCCGCTGACAACGCCGACGCCGCGCGGTGCGCCGCCTTCCACCGGCAAGTGCGAATTTCCACCCGCAAGAAATGGTTAACAGAGTTTTACCGTTTCCTCTGGACAAGGCGAATCGCGAATGATTCATTAGCTTAGATTCGGATGAGCGGCATTTCCGAATCACCAGAAGAAACAGGGTATTGGACATGGCGGACGCGCAGCGGGGACGCGCAGCCGGGGGGCGGATTCGTCTCAAATTTCCAGGTGTGGCAACCTGGGACAAGGACCTTTCGGGGCGCGCGCGGATATTCGCCGGTCCGGAATCGCTTCGCATGTCGCGTGCGGAGCCAGTGCTGAAGCGTTCGATCCCGGTCCTGATCATCGCCTTTCTCCTCGTTGTCGGGATCGCCCGGCTGAGCGGGCTGATGTTTGAGCAGCAGCGCATGGACAGGGGTGTCCGCGACAGCACCGCGCTGATGGCCGCCGCCGTCTCCGTTCTCGTTTCGACGGACGAGGGCCGACTGATTTCTGAGGGCGTGCGTGGCGATGCCGAACGTGCCCTTGCAAAGTACCTCCCACAGGACCGGCTACCTGAAGGCGCACTCGTCCTTTTCATCCAGAAGAGCGGGCGGGTGTTCGGCGGCTCGCTGTCAGGCGCGCGCTTCGTCGGCATGTCGGTCGCCCGGATCGCGCCCGACGTCGCAGCGACGCATTATTTCGGCGAGCCTTCCGGCGTCATGCGCGCCAGCATCGGTCAGGCGGATCACTACGTATCGATCATCGATGCGCCGAACGGCGCCGGCTATGCGCTCGTTGCCAGCCCGCTGGAGGCGATCGAGACGCTGTGGCGGAGCGAGCTGTCGCTGAACGTGACGCTCTTTGCCGGCATATCCGCCATTCTCGGCTTCATTCTCTATGCCTATTTCCTGCAGGCCAAGCGCTCGCGCGATGCCGATGCGATCTTCGTCGAATCCAATCTGCGCGTGGAGACTGCGCTTGCGCGCGGCCGTTGCGGCCTCTGGGACTTCGATCTCTCCAGTCGCCGGCTGTTCTGGTCGCGCTCGATGTACGAGATGCTCGGCATGAGCCCGAAGGAGGACTACCTCTCCTTCGGCGACGCCGCGCGCCTCATGCACCCGGATGACGACGGCATCTACCAGGTGGCCCGCGCGATCGCCAAGGGCGAGGCACGCCAGGTCGACCAGGTGTTCCGCATGCGGCATGCCGACGGCCACTACGTGTGGCTTCGCGCCCGCGCGCAGCTGATCCGGATGGGTTCGGGCCGCACCCACATCATCGGTATCGCCATGGACGTCACCGAACAGCATCGGTTGGCCCAGCGCTATCAGGAGGCCGACCAGCGGCTGGCGGTCGCGATCGAGTGCACGTCTGAAACCTTCGTCCTGTGGGACAAGGACGACCGCCTCGTCATGTGCAACGCACACTACCAGCAGGCCTATGGATTGCCGGACGACGTGCTCGTACCGGGAACCGAACGGCTGGTGGTGCTCGCAGCCGCTGCCCGTCCGGTGATTGCAAGGCGGATGGCGGACAACGGCGCCGGCACCGGTTCGCAGACGACGGAGGTGCAGCTTGCCGACGAACGCTGGCTGCAGGTCAACGAGCGGCGCACGCGCGACGGCGGCCTCGTCTCCGTCGGAACCGACATCTCCATGATCAAGCGGCATCAGGCACGCCTGCGGGAATCCGAACGGCGCTTGGTGGCGACAATCGGCGATCTGTCCGCCTCCCGCGCAACGCTTGAACAGCAGAAATCCGAACTTTCGATCGCGAATGCGAACTATCAGGCGGAGAAAGACCGGGCCGAAGCGGCCAACCGGGCCAAATCCGAGTTCCTGGCCAACATGTCGCACGAGCTGCGCACGCCGCTCAACGCCATCCTCGGCTTCTCCGAGATCCTGCAGAACCAGATGTTCGGACCGCTGGGTTCGGAGAAATACGACGAGTACGCCCGCGACATTCACGACAGCGGCCAGCACCTGCTCAATGTCATCACCGACATTCTCGACATGTCGAAGATCGAGGCGGGTCACATGCGCATCAGCTGCGAGCAGATCGATCTCGCCCCGCTCGTCGACGAGACGCTGCGTCTGACCGCCGTGCAGGCCAAGCAGAAAGACATCCACATCGTGCAAGAGGTTTCCAGCGGGCTTTCGCTCGTGGCGGATCGCCGCGCGATGAAACAGATCCTTTTGAACCTGCTCTCGAACGCGATGAAATTTACCGACAACGGCGGGGAGGTCCGCGTGCGGGCGCGCAAGCTCGGGGGCGCCGTGACGCTGACGATCGCCGACACAGGCATCGGGATTCCCAAGCAAGCGCTCGCCAAGATCGGCCAGCCATTCGAACAAGTGCAGAGCCAGTATGCCAAGAGCAAGGGCGGTTCCGGCCTCGGCCTTGCCATATCGCGGTCGCTGACCCGGCTGCACGGCGGCGCCATGCGCATCCATTCGCAGGAAGGCAAGGGAACCGTCATCTCTGTGCGGATCCCCGAACGCCAGGGCGCGACGCAGTCCTGCAAGGCCACCGCCTGAGATCACCCGAAACCGCAGCTTTCAGGCGGTGACGGTCGCCTGGAAAATGCGCCGCACCGCTTTTGATAGCCGGCGCAGCTCGGCCTCCAGCGTCTTGAGGTCCGGGCAATCGCCGGCCCGGCAGACGAGGTCAACAAGCCCGGCCGGTGCTTCCTTCGGATCGAAGGGACCGTCGATGCAGAGGCGGACGATCTGGGAAATCTCGGTATAGGTCCGCAGCGCCTGCAAGATGGTGTCGAGGCTGTTCGGATCCATCTGCCCGCGGGCGACGATCGCCAGCGCCTCGCCCGTCGGCATGGCGGCGGCCGGAAGCTCCGCCCCGCGCGCAGGCCCGACGAGCGTCAGGAACTGGGCGATGAACTCGATGTCGATCAGCCCGCCGGGGATGAGCTTGAGGTCCCAGATGTCCTTCGGGGCTTTCTCCTGCTCGATGAGGGCGCGCATTTCTGCCACATCCTTCGCGATCGCCGAAACGTCTCGCTTTCGCTCCAGCAGCTTGCAGATCGTTGTGCGTGCCTCTTCCGCAAGGCTTTCGTCGCCACAGACCACGCGTGCGCGGGTGAGCGCCATGTGCTCCCAGGTCCAGGCCTCCTCCTCCTGATACTTGGCGAAGGATGCGATACGCGTCGCCACCGGCCCCTTGTTGCCCGACGGGCGAAGCCGCATGTCGACCTCGTAGAGCACGCCTTCTGCGGTCGGCGCTGACAGCGCCGCGATCAGGCGCTGGGTCATCCGGGCGAAGTAGCGCGTCGCATCCAACGGCTTTGGCCCGTCCGACTCGCTCGCAGCATTCCCCTCGTAATCATAGAGCAGGATGAGATCGACGTCGGAACCGTCGGTCAGTTCGAAACTCCCGAGCTTGCCCATGCCGAGGACTGCGACGCGCCCGCCGGGGAACACACCATGCGCGGCCTCGATCTCGCGCTGGACGGCGCAAAGCGCCGCCTCGATGATCAGATCGGCGACATGTGTGAACGCGCGCCCCGCCTGCGCGCCACCGATCGTGCCCGTCAACAGCCGGATGCCGATCAAGAAGCGCTGCTCGGCGGCGATGATGCGCAGCCGGTCGAGCACCTCCTCATAGTGGCGCGCGCCGGACAGGAACGCCGCGATCCGCTCGGCCAGGGAGGTGCGCGTCGGCAGCTCAGCCAGAAGGCGGGGATCGAGCATGCCATCGAAGACGTGCGGGCGCGCGGCGATGATCTCGGCCAGCCTCGGCGCGGACGACATGACATTGACGATTAGCGACAGCAGCCGGGGATTGTTGCCAAGCAACGAAAAGAGCTGAATCCCCGCCGGCAGGCCCGAAAGAAAGGTATCGAAGCGCAGCAATGCCTCGTCCGCGCGCTTGCTTTCGCCGAACACCTTCAGAAGCTCCGGCGTCAGTTCCGTCAGGCGCTCGCGCGCCTCGACGGACTGGGTGGCACGGTAGCGCCCGTAATGCCAGGTGCGGATCGTCTGCGAGATCGCTTCGGGCCGCTGGAATCCCAGCTTGCGCAGGGTGGCAAGCGTGTCGGGATCGTCCCGCTGCCCGGTGAAGACCAGGTTTCCGCCTTCGGTGGAGAGCTTCGCCTCCTGCTCGAACAGGTCTCCATAGCGGCGTTCCACGGTCTTCAGCACCGTCACGAGCGCGTCTGCGAATGCAGCCGTATCGGCAAAGCCCATCATGAAGGCGATGCGTCTGAGCTCGGCTTCGGTCTCCGGAAGCACGTGGGTCTGTTCGTCGCGCACCATCTGGATGCGGTGCTCGACGTCGCGCAGGAACCAGTAGGCTTCGGTCAGTTCGGTCGCGGTCGCTACGTCGATCCAGCCCGTCCGCGCCAGTTCCTGCAGCATCGCCTCCGTCGAACGCAGCCTGAGCGCCGGCATGCGTCCGCCGGCGATCAGTTGCTGGGTCTGGACGAAGAATTCGATCTCGCGAATGCCGCCGCGGCCGAGCTTGACGTTGTGGCCCTTCACCGCGATTTCCCAATGCCCCTTGTGGACATGGATCTGCCGTTTGATCGAATGAATGTCGGCGATCGCGGCATAGTCGAGATACTTGCGGAAGACGAAAGGCGTCAGCTCGCGCAGGAAGCTTTCGCCAGCGGGCACATCGCCGGCGATGGCCTTGGCCTTGATGAAGGCGGCCCGCTCCCAGTTCTGGCCACGGCTTTCGTAATAGAGCATGGCCGAATCGACCGATATCGCCAGCGGCGTGGCGCCCGGATCCGGCCGTAGACGGAGGTCGGTGCGGAAAACGTAGCCGTCGGCCGTCCGCTCCTGCATGATCCGGATCAGCCGCCGAACCAGCCTTGCAAAGGTCTCCGTCGCCTCGCCCGGATCGAGCGCGATCTCCGCCTGTGGGTCGAAGAAGACCACAAGGTCGATGTCGGAAGAATAGTTGAGTTCGCCGGCGCCGAGCTTGCCCATGCCGAGCACGATCATGCCTGATCCGGCCGAGGGACGGATGCTGTCTTTCAGCTTCACCTTGCCGGATGCCTCCGCCGACAGCAGCAGGTGATCCATCGCCGCGCCTACCGCGGCCTCGGCAAGGTCGCTGAGAAGTGCTGTTGTCTGCCGCCCGTCGATCAGCTTGGCAAGGTCGGCCATTGCAGTCAGGAATGCGACCTTGCGCTTGGCCCTTCGCAGCCGCGCCATGACCGCCGCCTCGGAGACGTCGGCGTTCAACGCCGGGTCCCATGCCCCGCGCGCCTCGGCAATGGCCTGTCGAAGCTCCGGCAGGAGCGGCTCGGTAATGGCAATGGAAAGAAGCTCCGGTGAGACGCGAGCGGTATCGCGCAGGAATGGCGACAGCGAAAATGCCGCCACGACGAAGTCCTTCAGAACCGACTCCGATACCAGCAGCTTGGCAACATCATGATGGTCACGCGCGATATCCTTCAGGTCGGAAAGGACCGACTTCACCTCCGTCTGGCTGAGCGGCCGGATCTTGCAGGCGCAGATATCGCTCAGACGCGTTTCGTCGGTCAGCCTCATGGTTCTCCTCCGATGGGGCGACTTGTCGGTGCAGGCTCTTGCAAGACCGGCCTGCCCACGATCCCCTCCCCCTCCTCTACCAGCCAAGGCGAGCGACGAAAACCGATCCCGGGAGAGAAAGCGGCTGAACGGTCAGCAAATTCCGTTCGGATAGGGGACGCGAAGAGCGGGCAGACGTCAGGCCTTTGCCGGCACCGCGGCCGGAAAACGCATCGTCGCCGTCAGTCCTCTGGCATCGATGCCCTCGCCGGTCTCGCCGAGCGCGAGGCTGCCGTGATGCACCTCCATCACCGCCTCCACCAGCGACAGGCCCAGGCCTGTTCCGGGCTTGCTCCGGCTCTTGTCGAGGCGAACGAAACGCTTGAGCACGTTGGCGCGCTCTTCTGCGGGAATGCCGGGGCCGTTGTCGGAGACTGAGACGACCGCTCCCTCGCCATCGCGCTCCAGGCGTACGCAAATCCGGCCGTCCGCAGCGCCTTCCGCATATTTGATCGCATTGTCCAGGAGATTGCCGAGCGCCTGCCCGATCAGTTCGCGATTGCCGTTGATATGGATATCGGGTGCGACGTCGGCGGTGACGGCCAAGCCGGCCTCCTCGGCCGCCGGCTCGTAGAGTTCGACGCAGTCGGAGACGATCTGCGACAGGTCGACTGGCAGCATTTCGGCGACCGCCGAGCCCGCCTCGACCCGCGAGATCATCAAAAGCGCGTTGAAGGTGCGGATCAACTGGTCGGATTCGGCAATCATCTCCGAAAGCGCCTCGCGATACTCCGCTGGCGTGGTCTTGCCGGCGAGCGCCGCTTCGGCCTTGTTGCGAAGCCGCGTCAGCGGGGTCTTGAGGTCATGGGCGATGTTGTCGGAAACCTGCCGCAGGCCTTCGTTGAGCTTCTCGATACGCCCCAGCATGGAATTCAGGGATTCCGAAAGCCGGTCGAACTCGTCGCCGGACCGTCCGACCGGCAGGCGCTGGCTGAGGTCGCCGTCCATGATACGCTGGCTGGCGTCCGACATGCGGTCCATACGGCGCAGCGCGTTGCGGCCGATCAGATACCAGATCGCCAGCGCGCCGATGCCCATGATGCCGAGGGCGACGACCAGCGCCTGGCGCACCAGGCCGCGGAAGTGCTCCGGCTCGCCGAGGTCGCGGCCGACCAGTATCTTCAGGCCGTTGGACAGCAAAAAGACCTCAGCGCGTGCGGCATGCCGCTCGGACTTGCCTTCGTCGCCGAATCGCTCGTAGCGAAAGGGGGTCTCGGTCCAGCCATCCCTGTCCAGAACGCCGGGCTGGAGGGACAGCACGTTGCCGGCAAGGATCTCGCCCGCGGGATTGGCGATAATGTAGAGGTTTGCGCCCGGCTGGCGGGCGCGGCGCTCCAGCGTTCTCAGAAGGCCGTTCATGCCGGCCCGGTTGAAGACGTCCTGAATCTCTGCGACCTCGCTGAGCACGGTTTCGCGCATCTGCTGCCGCAGCAGGTTTTCCGACATGGAGGTGACGTAGAAGACCAGGAATGCCGCACAGGCCGCAAACAGCAGGATGTAGAGCCCGGACAGGCGAACCGCGGTGGTGCGGAAAAGTGTCGCCATTCCCGACAGCATTCAGGCGGATACCTCGTCCTTGATCATGTAGCCGGCGCCCCGTACCGTCCGCAGCAGGGGCTGGTCGAAGTCCTTCTCGATCTTGGAGCGCAGGCGAGAGACGTGCACGTCGATGACGTTGGTCTGCGGATCGAAGTGATAGTCCCATACGTTTTC
Organism: Rhizobium subbaraonis; assembly: GCF_900220975.1. Classification (GTDB taxonomy): domain Bacteria; phylum Pseudomonadota; class Alphaproteobacteria; order Rhizobiales; family Rhizobiaceae; genus Mycoplana; species Mycoplana subbaraonis. The sequence continues at coordinate 345,360 of NZ_OBQD01000006.1, forward strand.
GAGCAGCATGGTTCGCGTCACCACCTGGCCGGCATTCTTCATCAGATATTCCAGCAGGCGGAATTCACGCGGCTGCAGCAGTATCTCCCGGCCGCCGCGGCGCACCACATGCGCCAGCCGGTCGAGTTCCAGGTCCCCGACCCGGTAGGTCATGTCCTGTTCGGGGGTCCCCTTGCGCCGGCCGAGCACCTCGACACGCGCCAGAAGTTCGCTGAAGGCATAGGGTTTGGGCAGGTAGTCGTCGCCGCCGGCGCGCAGGCCCGTCACCCGGTCGTCGACCTGGCCCAATGCCGACAGGATCAGGGCGGGCGTATGGATGCCGCGTGCGCGCAGCTCGGAAATCAGCGACAGGCCGTCGCGCCGGGGCAGCATGCGGTCGACGACGAGGGCGTCGTAGGAATTCTCGGTTGCAAGAAACAGCCCGCTATCTCCGTCGCTGGCGTGATCGGAGACGATCCCCGCCTCGCGAAACGCCTTGGTCAGGTAGGCGGCTGCATCCAGATCATCTTCTACAATCAGTATCTTCATGGATGAACCTTACACGGGTTATAGCGAGATTGAACAGGTTGTCTGCGACGTCCGGAATGGCGAATTGTCCGGTGTCTCGACGCAAGCGCCGCGAAACCTTGCGATTTCGCGGCGCCAGGATCGAGCTGTGCGGGTCAGCCCTGGTCGATCGGCAGGGCGAGGAAGCGGCTGCCGTTGTCGGTCTCGACCTGGAACAGCGCCTTGGAACGACCGTCCTTGCGTGCCTGTTCGATGACCTTCGTGATATCGTCAGCCGACTTGATTTCCTGGTTGTTGACCGAAGTGATGCGGTCGCCTTCCTTCAGGCCGCGATCGCTCGCATCGGAGTCCGGGTCCACGGCGGCGACGGTTACACCGCTGCCGTCATCGGACGGGGTTACGGAGATCCCGAGGCTGGCGAGTTCTTCCTGGGCAGACGGCTGCTGGTCGGGTGCAGACTGCTGCTCGGAAGACGCCTGCTTGTCGGCCTCCAGCCTGGCGATCTCGACCTTGACGGTCTCGGACTTGCCGTTGCGCCAGACTGAAAGCTCCACATTCGTGCCAGGCTTGACCACGGCCACACGCTTTGCGAGGTCGCGCGGGTCCTTGATGGTGTCGCCGTCGAGAGCGGTGATGACGTCGCCCTCCTTGATGCCGGCCTTCTCACCCGGCGAACCGGCCTGCGGTTCGACGACCAGCGCACCCTGTGCCTCTGCCAGGCCGAGCGATTCGGCGATGTCCTTCGTCACCGGCTGGATCTGGACGCCAAGCCAACCACGATCGACCTTGCCATCCTTCATCAGGTCGGACACCACGTCCTTTGCGACAGACGCGGGGATCGCAAACGCGATGCCGACGTTGCCGCCCGAGGGCGAGAAGATTGCCGTGTTGATGCCGACGACTTCACCGTTGAGGTCGAAGGCCGGGCCACCCGAGTTGCCGCGGTTAACGGCAGCGTCGATCTGCAGGTAGTCGTCATAGGGGCCAGAGCCGATGTCGCGGCCGCGGGCCGAGATGATGCCGGCGGTCACCGTGCCACCCAGGCCGAACGGGTTGCCGACGGCGACGACCCAGTCGCCGACGCGCACCTTGCTGTCGTCGGCAAAGGTGACGTAGGTGAACTTGCGGTTCTCCTTGTTGTCGACCTTGAGCACGGCGAGGTCGGTGCGGCTGTCCTTGCCGACCAGCTTGGCGTCCAGCTCGGTGCCGTCGTTCATGATGATGGTGAAGGCGGCGCCGTCGTTAACGACGTGGTTGTTGGTGACGATGTAGCCGTCCTCGGAGATGAAGAAGCCGGAACCCTGCGAGGTGGGGCGCAGGTGACCCTTGCGCTTGCCGCCGTCCTTGTCGCCGAACTGGCGCTGACCGGGACCGCGATCCGCACGCGGGCCGCCGTCCGGGCCGCCGAATTCGCGGAAGAAGCGCTTCAGCGGATGGTCGTCCGGCAGTTCATCGAAACCGCGGCCGCCGAAGTTGAAGCCGAAGCCGTTGCTGTCGTCGGAGACGGGCTTGACGTCCGACTGCACACGAACAGAAACGACGGCCGGCGATACCGCATCGACAACGTCCCCGAAGCTTGCCACCTGGGGTGCCGTCACTTTGACGGGTTCGGCGAAGGACTGGGCGACCTGCGCCGGAATGCCCGTCGCCAGCATCAGCGCGGCGAGACCGGCAACGGTCGAGGTCTTCAGGACCGTCTTGAAAGAGGGACGGAAGGAAACTTGTTTAGACATCGCAGAACCTTTTCTCTGTTGGCTCGACTGGAGATCGATGACCAAGAGATAGGTCCTCGCACATTACGGTGCACTGTCCGCGGCATGAATTTTTGGTAATGTTGGCCACAATTCGCCAATGGTGCCAACACTATTGCGCGCCGGCCCCTCCGTCCGGCCGATCCGTGCCCACAATTCGTTCAAGTGCCGCCTTCTCGTCCGCCGTCAAGGGCTCGCCGACGGCCTGCCCCGAACGTCGACGGACGAACAGGACCATCGCGACCGCCCCGCCCAGAAAGACGACGATCGGTGCGCCCCACAGCAAAAGCGTCTCCGGCTTCAGCCGCGGCTTGAGCAGCACGAACTCGCCGTAGCGGGAGACCACATAGTCGATCACGGCCTCGTCGCTGTCTCCGCTGGCGATCCGTTCGCGCACGAGAAGCCGCAGGTCGCGGGCAAGCTCGGCGTTGGAATCGTCGATCGACTGGTTCTGGCAAACCATGCAGCGCAACTGGGCCGACAACGCCCTGGCGCGCGCCTCGAGCACCGGATCGGACAAGACTTCGTCCGGATTGACGGCGAGCGCCGGGATGGAACCGAGCAGGAACGCCGCGGCAAGGAGAAGCTTGCGAATCATTCCGCGGCCTCCAGGCGCGCGGCTGCCTTTGTCGTGCGCGCACCCTGCGGCGCACCGATCCGCAGGCGGCGGTCGAACAGCGACACGGCGCCGCCGGCCATCATGATGAGAGTGCCGAACCAGATGCACAGGATCATCGGTTTCCACCAGACGCGAACGACGATGCCGCCGTCGCCCATCTGATCGCCCAGCGACACATAGAGCTGGCTGAACCCGAAGGTGCGGATGCCCGCCTCGGTCGTCGGCATCCGCCGCGCCGTGTAGAACCGCTTCGAGGACCAGACCTCGCCTGCCTTGACCCCGGCGCGGGAAATGCTGAAATGCCCGCTTTCCTCGGTGTAGTTGGCTCCGCGCCCCTGCCGCATGCCGTCGAACGTCAAGGTATATCCGCCGGCGGTGACCGTGGCGCCCGGCTTCATCTCTACGACGTGCTCGGTCTCGAATGCGGAGACGGCGACGATGCCGATCACGGTCACGCCGAGGCCGAAATGGGCCAGCGCCGTGCCGAAGGCCGATCCCGGCAGGCCGAACAAGCGCTTGCGCGCGATCCCCGCGCTGACCTTTCCGACACCGGCCCGCAGTGCCAGGTCCGTCACCGAGCCCGCCAGCATGTAGAAACCGAGCGCGAGGCCGAAATAGGAAAGCACCGGCCCGCCGCCGTGCATCCACTGGACGATCGCGGCCAGCGCCAGCCCCACGCCGACGGCGGCAAAGAGGCGCTGCCCGGCGGCAAGAACATCGCCGCGCTTCCATGCGAGCAACGGCCCGAAGGGCACGGCCAGCAAAAGCGGCACCATCAGCAGCCCGAACGTCAGGTTGAAGAACGGGGCGCCGACCGAGATCTTTTCTCCGGTCAGCGATTCGAGCACCAGCGGATACAGCGTGCCGGTCAGCACCGTGGCGGCAGCCGTCGTCAGGATCAGGTTGTTGAAGACCAGCGCACCCTCGCGCGATATCGGCGCGAACAGCCCGCCTGCCTTCAGCGCCGGCGCGCGAAAGGCGAAGAGCGACAGGGCTCCGCCGATGAAGACGATCAGGATCGCAAGAATGAACACGCCACGGGTCGGGTCTGTGGCAAAGGCGTGAACCGATGTCAGCACGCCGGAGCGGACGAGGAACGTCCCGAGCAAAGAAAGAGAGAAGGTCAGGATCGCGAGCAGCACCGTCCAGATCTTCAGCGCCTCGCGCTTTTCCATGACAAGCGCCGAATGCAGGAGTGCCGTGCCCGCCAGCCACGGCATGAAGGAGGCGTTTTCCACCGGATCCCAAAACCACCAGCCGCCCCAGCCGAGTTCGTAATAGGCCCAGTAGGACCCCATGGCGATGCCGGCCGTCAGGAAGCTCCAGGCCATCAGCGCCCAGGGGCGCACCCAGCGGGCCCAGGCAGCATCGATGCGCCCGTCGATCAGGGCGGCGATCGCGAAGGAGAAGCAGACGGAGAAGCCGACATAGCCGAGATACAGAAGCGGCGGATGGATCGCCAGGCCGACGTCCTGCAGGATCGGATTGAGGTCCTTGCCTTCGCCCGGTGCCGGATCGAGACGCAGGAACGGGTTGGAGGTCAACAGGATGAAGAGGGCGAAGGCGGCTGTGATCCAGCCCTGCACGGCCAGCACGTTTGCCTTCAGCCGGTCGGGAAGATTACCGCCGAAGGTCGCCACCAGCGCGCTGAAAAAGGCGAGGATCAGCAGCCACAGCATCATCGAACCTTCGTGGTTCCCCCAGACGCCGGAGACCTTGTAGATCATCGGCTTCAGCGAATGAGAGTTCTCCCAGACGTTCCGCACCGAAAAGTCCGAGGTTACGTAGGCGAAAGTCAGGACAGAGAACGAAAAGAGCGTCAGCAGGAATCCCGCCGTCGCGGCTGCCGGGGCCACCGCCATCAGCGCGGGGTCGTTCCGGAGCGTTCCGGCGAGCGGCAGCAGCGACTGGACGATCGACGTCGCCAGCACGAGGATCAGCGCGTAATGCCCGATTTCGATGATCACCGGATCGTCTCCTTGCCGCTGAGCGTCACGCCTTGGGCCTTGAGGCGGTCGGCCACGTCTTTCGGCATGTAGGTTTCATCATGCTTGGCAAGCACGGTGTCGGCAACGAATACGGAACTGCCGGATGCGAAGCTGCCTTCGGCAACGACGCCCTGCCCCTCGCGGAAGAGATCCGGCAGGATGCCAGTATAGGTCACCGGCACGGTACCGATCGTGTCGGTCACGGCAAATGTCACGGTCGAGCCCTCGCCGCGCTTCACCGTTCCTGTCTCGACCAGACCGCCGAGCCGGATGCGCGTTCCTGGCGGCACGTTGGCGGTGGCAAGATCGCCCGGCACATAAAAATAGGCGATCGACTGGCTGAAGGCGAACATGACCAGCAGCACCGCCGCAACCAGGAAGCCCACGCCCCCGCCGATGACTGCCAACCGCTTCTGCTTGCGCGTCATTGCCCGCTACCCTCGACCTTGATCGCCAGTTCGTCCGCCAGCGCCAGCAGTTGCCTGCCATTCTCGCTCTGCGGGGGAAAATTCTTCAGCGCCGTGCGTAGGGCGTCCTCGGCCGCCTGTCTTTGATCCAGAACAGCATAGGAGCGGATGATGCGCATCCAGCCCTCGAAATTGTGGGGGTCTTCCTTCAGCCGGTCCGCAAGGCTCTCGACCATCCCGGCAATCATCTGTCGGCGATCGTCCGGCGTCATCTCGTCGGCGGCCGCCACTTGCCCTGCATCGGGATTGCCAGGCGGCTTCGCCTGCTCTCCCCGGGAAAGGCCGGCAACATGCCGTTTGACGAGCGGCAGCCAGGGGGCATCGGCGGGCGAATCCTTCGCCAGCGCCTCGAAGGCCGCCAGCGCCTCGTCGCGCCTGCCTTCCTGTTCCAGCGCCAAAGCGAGGTAGAAGCGCGTGCGCGGATTGCCGGCATCCAGCGCCTGCGACTGCTGCAGTACCTCGCGCGCATCCTTCGTGACGATCCCGCCCGACAGCGCGATCAGCGCCTCGGCGTATCCGTCGAGCCTTGCTGCGGACGGTCCAAGCACGCGGATCCCCTCCCGATAGGCATTGGCCGAATCCTCGATCCGCCCGTTGCGGTAGTAGATGGGCGCGAGAATATCCCAGCCAGCCCCGTCGTCCGGGTTCTCGGCGAGGTGGGCTTCCGCCTTGGCGATCAGGATGTTGACGTCGTTGCCGGGATTGGCAAGGCGCGCGGCCAGTGGCTGCGCGGGAAGCTCGGGGTGTCCGGCCGACAAGTAGAGACAGAGCCCCACGGCCGGCATGACGACGATGATCAGCGCCTGAGCCAGGAGATTGCGCCGCCGCGTCGTCGCAGGGTGTTGCCCGCTCCTGCTCGCCCCTTCGCGCGCCGTGGCCGCGATCAGGCGCCGGGCGATCTCTGCCCGCGCCAGTTCCGCTTCGGCCTTGCCGATCAGGCCTGCGGCCTCGTCGCGCATCAATTCCTCTAGCTGGTCACGGTAGACCTCGGCGTCGTTCGTATCGTCGACATTCGATCGCCCCCCTGCCCGCAGGAGCGGGAGGAGCAGGACGGCCGCGACCGCGGCGGTGAGAACGGCAACAAGGATCCAGAAGAACATGGCGTCCAATTAATGGAACACCATGCCTTTTCCAATTGCAAAAGCCGAATTGACGGAGATTTGAGGCGTTTAGCCGCAAGCGGTGCGCGAGGGGGCGAAAGCTTCAGCTCAAGGGGGTCCAGGTGCCTGCCACCGTCCGGCAGGCAGCACCGCGGGTGACGGTCTCGCGGCCGTCTGCGGTCACCGTGTGGCTGTACTGGCGGCAGTTCTGCGAACCGACCTGATAGGGGGCCGCGGCGACCACCGAGCCCTGCACGCCACGACCTTGCCATACGACCGGTTGTCCGCCGGGTGCCGCCTCAAGCGCACGATATTCGGCTTCCAGCGCCCGCTGGCGGTCGGCGGTCGACAGCGTGATGCCTTTCGCCTTGGAGACAAGGCCGCCTTCAAGGGCGGAAATGTAGGATGCTGAGGAAACGGCGACGCCGGCCGAGGCACTCGCCGCGCCCACGGTCCGCCCCGAGGTCGTCGTGCAACCTGCAAGCCCGATCGAAGCAACCACCACCGGAATGGTAACGACACGCGATTTCCTGTTCACCCGGTGTGTCTGCGTCATTTCAAGCCTTTTTTCCCGATCTGCGCTGGCTCGCACTGTGCCGGACGCAGCAGCGCCGGCGCACCTATCTTGCACTGTCTTCGACATCAGGCAACATCCTTTGCAACCGCGGGCAGGACGAGGCGTGCCAGCAGGCCGCCCATGCTCCCGCGCGCCAGCGTCAGCGTTCCCTGATACTCCGAAGTGATCTCGCGAACGATCGACAGGCCGAGGCCCGTCCCGGGCTTGCTTTCGTCCAGCCGGTGTCCGCGTTTCAGGGCCTCCTGGATCTGGTCCGGTTCGAGGCCCGGGCCGTCATCCTCGACTTCCACGACCACCCAACGCCGCCGCTGGGCATCCGCATCGGTCTGATCGTCGGGGGCGAGAATGGCGCGAATCGTGACGGTGCTTCGGGCATAGCGCGCGGCGTTCTCCAGCAGGTTGCCGACGACTTCCTCCATGTCCTGCTGTTCCATCGCCACCATCAGATCCTCCGGCTCGATCGTCACCGGGAATTCGATGTCCGCGTTCAGCCTGCGCATCACGCGGGCGAGGCGCTGCAGAACGGGGGCGGCCTCCGTGCGCGCCAGCACCGATTCGCGCTGGGCAGCGATGCGGGCGCGGTTGAGATAGGACTGGACCTGGCCCTGCATCGCCTCCGCCTGCGTACGCACCAGTTCGCTGTGCGGCGGCAGCAGCACGCGCGCCTCGTTCAGAAGCACCGCGATCGGCGTCTTGAGCGAATGGGCGAGATTGCCGACCTGCATGCGCGCCCGCTCGATGATGCGGCGATTGCTGTCGATCAGCGCGTTGACCTCGCTTGCCAGCGGCTGGATCTCGCGCGGGAAGATGCCGGCGAGCCGTTCGGCCTGGCCGGCGCGGATCTGCTCCAGCGACTTGCGCACGTGATCGAGCGGCCGCAGGCCAATCAGGATCGCGATCGCGTTCAGGCACAGACTTCCGAAGCCGAAGCCGGCGAGCGCCAGATAGAGATTGCGGGAAAAGGCCCGGATATCGTCTTCCAGAACGTTGCGGTTGCCGACGATGCGAAAGCGCGCCGTCCGCCCCTCCTGATCCAGCACCACTTCCGTCTCGACCACCTCGACCTTGTTACCGAAGGTATCCTCGGTCGTGTAATAGCGCTCGTAGCGCGTATCGAACGGAATGGTTTCCGTGTCGGGAATGGGAATGCTGCCGTAACCGAGCGAGGTGGAAGACATCGGTTCGCTCGGAAAGTTGTCGCCGATCGGCTCGACGATCCAGTACCAACCGGTCTGCGGCTGCGAGAAGCGCAGGTCGCCCAGCTGCGGGCTGCCGGTCAGCTGGAAGTTCTCGTCGGTCGAGACCGAATTGATGACGTTGTAGAGCTGGGCTCGCAGCAGGTCCTGGAAGCTCGCCTCGGCGCTGCGCCTGTAGAGCGTGGAGATCACGAGCGCGATCACCACAAGCGCCACCGCCGACCACAACGATGCGAGCAGCAGGACGCGGAACGTGAGCGATCGAGCGCCCCCGGGTGTCTTAATGGCCATTGCCGGGCGCTTGCATGCGATAGCCGAGCCCGCGGACGGTCTCGATCAGGTCGACGCCGATCTTCTTGCGCAGCCGGCCGACGAACACTTCGATCGTATTGCTGTCTCGGTCGAAGTCCTGGTCGTACATGTGCTCGACGAGTTCGGTGCGCGAGACCACCTGCCCCATATGGTGCATGAGGTAGGAGAGAAGGCGGTACTCGTGCGACGTCAGCTTCAGCGCCACGCCGTTCACCGTCGCCTTCGACCCCTTGGTGTCAAGCCGGACAGGTCCGCAGACGATCTCCGAGCTCGCATGTCCCGCCGCGCGGCGGATGAGCGCGCGGATGCGCGCCAGCACTTCCTCGACATGGAACGGTTTTGCCACGTAGTCGTCGGCGCCCGCACCGATGCCAGCCACCTTGTCGCTCCAGCGGTCGCGCGCTGTCAGCAGAAGCACGGGCATGCGCTTGCCGTCAGCGCGCCATTTCTCCAGAACGGTGATGCCGTCCATCTGCGGCAGGCCGATATCGAGGATGATGGCGTCGTAGGGTTCGGCGTCGCCGAGATAGTGCCCTTCCTCGCCGTCATAGGCCTGATCGACCACGTAACCTGCTTCCTTCAGGGCTTCCGCCAGCTGCCGGTTGAGGTTGTCGTCGTCCTCGACAACGAGAATGCGCATCTGTCTCTTCCCTTCTGTCAGGCTGCCCCGTCGGGCGGCCGGACCAGCTTACTGTATCGGTACGCGCACCGTCACCTTCCGCGGCCGGGCATTTCCCTTGCCGGGCACCAGCACCGTAACCACGCAAACGCCGTTGCGCGGCTGAGCAGATAGCAGTTCACCGCCCGTGTCCGCAACGACCTGGCGCGCGGCGTCGCTGCAATCGGACGCCACCGTCAGGACGTCCTGAAGACGGTCCGCGGCAGGCGACGCGAACACAGCCATACTGGCGGCTGTCGCAGCGATGAGGATAGGCGAGGTCATGGACTTACTTTCGATGGCACGGTCAACTTGGCCGTCAGAATTAACGCAACGACGCTGAATGGCAAATGAATGTGCCGACGATTTTCGCGCGCAGTGCGGCAGCGGTCAGCGCAACCGCCTGTTGGCGGCAAGCCGGCCCGCGATAGCGATGATTCCGCCGGCCGCGGCGAAAAATGCCGTCAGCTGATCTGCCAGCGTCGCCTGATCGCCGTCGCTCAACTCGATGCCGGCGAGGTTCAGGACCGAGGCTGCGATCGCGAGCAGGCCGCCCCATACGGTTTTCGACAGGTACCAGGGTTTGAGGTCCGATTCCATGGAAGGCTCCCTTGCTGGAATTGATCAAAGTGCGATGGTCCTGCGCGCGGCAATGCCCTCGCGGACGAGCAGTCCGAGCTGTCGCACCCGGATGGTGAGCGACGGCTGCGCCGCGCCGAAGTCGGAAAGCTCGTCTTCCGGCTGGTAGAGGTAGGACGGCGCATCCGTTTCAACGGAGCGAACCGCCGCGTTCCCGGACAGAATGTCGAGGCGGTAGGCCTCGAACGGCTCGTCGAGCGGGATTTCGAAGCCGTCCCATCCATCCGCATTGCGCCGCGCCCGGCGGATCCAGGAAAACCTGACGCCGCCGGCCTCGAGCCGCCGGCCGCGCAGATGCACCGGCGCGATCGGCATCCTGGCGCGAATGCCGCCGGAAAAGACCGTCGGAACGGGCACGTCGGCAGTACCGGGTGCCTCGACGATGAAGTTGAAGCTGCGCCCAGCCTCCTCGGCGGCAAGCGCGAGCGGCCGCACCGCGCCATCGAGAACGACGACCGTGGCGCCTGCGGCGTGTCCTTCGGCCATGGCGTCCTCGCTCCCGGCCAGGCCCCGCAGGAGGCCGTCGAGCCGCCAGTGCCGAGGGGCGATTTCTTCTGCATCCAGAAAGCCGAGGATTTCCCAACCACCACCCGGCGTTGCGACCGCCAGACGGTTCTCGCCGCCCAGCACCGCATTCCTGCCGATGGACGACAGTGCGCCGAACGGGAGTTCGATTTCGAGCGCATTGGTCCGGTCGAACAGGCCCCAGGCGCCCGGCGGCAGATGCGCCAACAGCCTGCCGATCCGCGCCGGACGGTCGAGGCGGACGCGCGGCGAATAACCGTCCGTCCCCGGCGAGGACGAGACGAGCATCGGCCGCCAGGGCTTCGCATAGGCCGCGACGCGGGCGAAACTCTCCTCCGTCCCTGCCTCGAAGCAGGGCAGATCAAGCAAGCTCACCTCCGGCAGGAATGCCGATGCCTCCAGGCCTGCTACGGATCGGGCGACGCGAGGCGCGGGCGGTGCCGGCGCGCTCGCCTCGCCGCCCGCGAAGCTCTGGGCCTCGATTTCGCGAACCTCGCCCTCGGTGACGCGCGTGACGACGAAACGCCCTTCCGGCCCGTCGGCGAGTTCCACGACGTCGCCCGGCATGACCGCCAGTGCAATCGGCGGCAGCCTGAAGCTCAGCCTGCGCATGCCGGCGCGATGATCGCGCAGCACCGCTTCCACCGCTCCTGCCGCAGCGGTCGCATGCATCACCGCCGGCAGCGACAACCGCAACAGCCGGTCGCTCCCGGTCGTCTTGCGGCGCGAACGGGCGGTCACCTGCTGGTAGGCCGCGGTGTCCGAGATGTGGTCAAGCACGGCTTCGCTGGCGAATTCGCCCGGATGGCCACGCACCTCCTCGAAGGCCGGCTCGTCAGGACGCTCGGCAAGAACATCGATCGCTTGCGCCGGCAGCGCCGCCCGCAGGCGGGAGCGGAAGCGGAGCGTCCGCCCCTCCTCGACGACGTCGATCTGGAACGCCGCCATCAGCGCTTCCAGAAGGCTGCGCGCCGAACCCGGCTCGCCCTGCACGAAGCCGGTTAGGTCACCGCTCACCATGGCGACGTCGAAATCGGTTAAGCCGTGATCGCGCAGGATCGCGGCGATCGTGTCGGCAACCGTCGATGCGCCGAGCCGCCCGTTCAGCCAGTGCCCGAGCTGCCAGTTGTGCCCGTCCGCCCACAGCGCGTCGTTCTCCGGAAAGGCCGGATAGGGGCGCGCATCCCAGGTCCAGACGAAGATGTGGTCGGGATCGACCATGGTCGGCTCCGGCCCGTCGCCGCGTGTCCACCAGTCGAGATGGGCGTCGAGAAAACGGCGCTGCATCGCATCCGCCCGCCCGCCACCGGAAAAATAGGGCAGCGCGTTCTCCGCGCTTTTCGGGTCGGTGAAGACGTTCGGCTGGTTGGCCCCCTTGTCCACGGCCGGGCAGCCAAGCTCGGTGAACCAGATCGGCTTTGCCCGTGGCACCCAGGCGGTCGGCTCAGGGTGCTCCACGCCGCCGGAACGCTCGTGGTGCCGGTTCGTCCACCAGCCGGCGAGATCCTTGTAGCGATAGAGCCAGTCGCGTCCTGCCAGACCGTCGGTGATGGGAAGGCGAACGCGCCCGGCGCGGCCTTCTGCATCGGCATAATACCAGTCGAAGCCCTCGCCGGACGCGATCATGCCGCGCATCGCATCCTCGTCGTCCGCCAGCCGGAAGCCGTCCGGATTGCCGGAAAGCACGTCGCCGTCCCGCCAGTCGGAAAGCGGCATGTAATTGTCGATGCCAACCGCATCGATCGCCGGCGACGCCCAGAGCGGATCGAGATGGAAATGCACCTCGCCGCTGCCATCCGCCGGGTGATAGCCGAAGTACTCGCTCCAGTCCGCGCCATAGGTCAGCTTCGTCTCGGTCCCAAGCACAACGCGCACGTCCTGCGCCAGCGCGCACAGTTCCTCGACGAAGGGAAAGGCGCCCGCCCCATCGCGCACCTGCGTCAGCCCGCGCATTTCCGAGCCGATGATGAAGCCGTCCACGCCGCCCGCAGCCTTTGCCAGGAGCGCGTAGTGCAGGACCATGCGGCGGTAGCCCACCTCGTCGCCGCCGAAGGAGACCGATGCTCCCGAAACGGAGAAGTCGCCGGCCTGCGCCACCCCGCAGAATTCGGCCACCTGCGCGCGGGCCGCGGCCGTCCTGTCGGCGCTCGCCGGAAGCCCCGGCGCCGGATGGCAGGAGATCCGCCCGCGCCAGGGATAGGGCGGCTGCCCCGTGCCGCCATAGGGATCGGGCAGAGCGTTTCCCGCCGGCACGTCCATCAGCACGAAGGGATAGAGATACACCTTCAGGCCTCGCGCCCTCAGGTCGGCAATCGCCGCAACGACGCTGTCGTCGGAGGGCGTGCCGCCATAGGCAGGGCCACCACCATTCTCGCTGACGAGAAGCGCCGCCGGCCGCCCGATGCCAGAGACCCGCCAGGGTCGGCTTTCGTCGGTTCGCGAGGCGACTTCCACCCCGGGCAGGATCCGGCAGTGGCCTGCGCGGAGGTCGGTGCCGAACCAGGCGACGACCAGCGCCACGCGCTCCAGACTGGGACACAGCGCCTGCAGCTCGTCGATCGAGGCGGTCCAGTCGGACTGCGCGACCTTGTTGTTGCGGTTGATGTTGCGCCCCTCGCCCGCGCCGAGCCGCTCCGTCACCCGGTGCGGATCGTAGCCGTGCTCGCTGGACCCCGGAATGACGGTGACCGCACGGATCCGGCCTTCCAGCGTTCCTGTCGGACGCAGCACCTCGAATTGCAGGATCGGTATCCGGTTGCCGAAGCTGTCGAGCGGCAGCCGCTCGAACACGGCATAGGCAAGGCCACGATAGGCGGGCGCTTTGCCCGCCCCCTGCTTCGCCTCGATGAGCGGATCGGGCAGTTGATCGGCCTCGCCGCGATGGATGCGCATCTGGATGTTGGTAAGGTCGAGCTCGCGACCGTCCGCCCAGACACGGCGCACGCCAGCGATCGGCCCCTCGCAGATGCCGACGGCGAAATTGGCAAAGTAGCTGTAGGTCTCGATGCGCGGGCCGGTCGCCTTCCCGCCGCTCCGCTCCGATGTGACCTCCTCCTCGAAACGCGTTGCCCATATCAGCGTTCCGCCGACGCGCGCGGTACCGTAGACCCGGCTGATGCCCGCCCCCTCGTCGGCGCCTGGAATGCGGCCGTCCTGCAGCCGGGGTCCGCTCACCGCAGCGCCTCCGCCGATCAGCGCGCGGTCGACCGCCGCCCCTGCAAGCGCTCCGATTGCGCGGCCGGCGATCGCCCCGAAGGGCCCCAGGATGCCCCCCAGCGCAGCGCCCGCCGCCTGAAACAGGATTGTCGCCATGTAACCGCCTCCTGCCCATTACGAGATGTCGCACGGCCTGCCGATCGGCCGACCGCCTTCGGGCGTCCCGGTCGTTCGTCCGCCCGCTTCAAAATGAATGTTTCCAAAGGCCTGCCGGAGATTCCTGCCAGACCGATTCCGCCATTGCGGACAGTCCCGTCACCGCCCGTCTTCCAGGCAGCGGGGCAATCGGCTTCAGATCCTGTCGGGGAACCGGAACACGCCGCAGACCCGCCGACGCCACGCGGGCACGAGCGCGGATTCAATCACCGCCGCCTGTTCGTAGGCGTGGATGAAATGCCCCGGAGTGCTCAGGATGCCGAGGTGTTTGGCGGCACAATCGGCACGCCAGCGAAAGAGCAGCACGTCTCCGGCCATCATCTCCGCCGGCGGCACCGCAGGGCCAAAGTGGCGGATGGCGGCGGCGAGCAGCCGGTCGTTGCCCGCCCGTTCCGCCCAATCCGGCTGGTAAGGTCCGGGCGCCTCGGGCTCCCGCCCGTAGAGCTCGCGCCATACGCCGCGCACAAGTCCGAGGCAGTCGCAGCCGACACGCTTGCGGCTCGCCTGATGGCGATAGGGCGTGCCGATCCAGCCGCGCGCGGCTTCGACGGCCAACTGCCCGATCCCCGCGTCACTCATAGAGCGGCCTGCCGTCGTGGACCGTGTCGCCGTCGGCATATCCATAGGTGAAATCGCTTCCGGGCATATGCCGGCCGGTTTCGCGGATTGAATAAATCATATGTATTTTCTTTTTAATGATTGATAGCAATATCAGTTATATATATAGGGTTCTATCCATCATCTCCATACATATGCATATTGAAAGAGTGGCTTATGGATGTTTTGAGTTGGGAGGGCCTTGCGACCTGTTACGAATCCGGGGCAGTCGCGGACATTCGGATCAGCTGCTTGGGGGGCTGCTCTGAAAAAGAGTTGTCCGGGATGTCGATGGGTATCCGATCATTTTTGACGTGGCTTCAGCGACGGAGCGGCAAAGATGCGGTGTTCGTACGCTCACTTTTCAACGGCGCTGCCGAGCCAACGTCCACGGCATTGGCCCGCATTCACCAGTTGGCCAAGAAATGGGTTTCTGCTCTTGAGGCCGGGGGCAAATTGAGCCCCGGATCGATTACCCACTATGCACGTAGGCTTCGATGGGCCCTTCGGCTCCTCGGCGAGAGATTCCCAAAGCGATTCCCAACCGTTCCCAAAGGCTTTTTAAAGCGGAAGGAACACGTCTCTGGCAACCACGAGTCCCTGGGGGATCAAGACTGGCCCGAATTGGAGGGGCTTACCGGAGCGGCGAGGGAACGTGCGGCATTAAACACTGTCAGACGAGAGGCGCTGGCCCATTTCGAAGAATTGGAAAAGCTCTTCTGGTTCGGCCAGGACCTGATTAGTTCAGAAACACCCCCGGATTCAATAGGAGACCCGAACGCTTGGATCGCAGTAAAGGGGCGCATTCAGAACGCACTAGATACGGGTAGCAACCGCCGCGAGCGTTCCGGCCTCGGCTCCGGCTCGATCTCGGACCCCCAGGTGTGGCGGGATGCTGGCTTGGACGTTGACGTTAGTCGCCGCCGGCCGCTTGTCCTCCGTAGAGTGAGCAAGCTCGTCGATTTCTGTTTAGCGCCGACGCTCGACCTTTGCCACCTGGTTGCCGTCATTTTCTGCTGCGCCACCGGATGGAACCGACAACCTATTTTCGACATCGCGCGCGATCCCTTTTTGCTTGAGACCCGCAACAAGATCGGAGTGACAACAGCCTCGTTTTTCTCAGAGATGAAACGACGTGCAGGCCACGAGGTCGTCGCCCACTTAGACTCCGGCAAGCACTTATCGCCGCTTGAATTAGAAAACGTGAAGTCAGTGATCCGCGCGACCGAACTCGAATACAAGCAGTACGACAATGGGGCCTTCGAAGAGCTGGATGCAGATGGCGAGGCTTTGGACGTCTTACGGAGATTCAAGCGGATTGTTGATAATATCCCGCTAAAGGTCGCCCTCCAGAACAGCGAGGATCAGCTGTTTCTTTACCGAGCCAATAGTAAGTTTGCACTGGCCTCGCGATCCAAGAAGGCCCTGTCTAGTCTGAAGCTGTTCGAGAGGACAGGGATAGACTATCCAGCAATTCGAAAGACGGTCATAGGTCTGCGGCTCAGACGGGTCGGCTCGGTAGAGGCGATGAGCGCATTGGCAACACACACTGGAACAGGCGTGCTGATGCCCCACTATGTCAACACAGACGAAAACACAGCGACCTACAGCGAGAAGATTCGTTTCGTTCACAACAACATTCAAGCCATTCTGCTCAGAAATCGGAAGAAGCTTCGGATACGACTTTCATTGCCTGATGCCGATGTGGATTGGTATCTCCAGATGGCAAAAATATCGGGCATCGGTGCTGCCATGCTGCCGATCACCGTCAAGCGGTCGCCAGGGGAAGCGACTTATGATCTCGACCCCACACCGGACAATCTGCTCTCGCTTTACCTGATTATGTTCTCTCTCGTCAGGCAACGCCTGTCAGGTTTCGACCTGACCCGCTGGCATATTCAGGGGCGGCCGCAGTTGGCCCTCGCACGCGGAATGAAACTCGCCTTAATAAAGTGCGGCCTTGGAGCTGCCTGGCGGCATGAAGCCAAGCGCGGTTTCCGCGGGTTGAAAGAAGGCACACTGAGGCTACCGGTTCTGTTATGGGCTTGATACAAGTGAGAAAGATGTCGCGCCTCGAATACGACAGCGCCGTGGCAGAACTGGTGTTGCCCGACAATGTTGTCGCGACCAAACCAGACGCGAACGCAAAAAAATGGAATAGAGGCGCGGCCCGGAGTGCAGCTGATCACGTTTGGTGGATTTCTGATCGAAATCCACACGTGATTGAAAAGACGAAGCTGGTCGTCCGGTTCGACAGTCCTGTAGCGCCGGGTTTGGTTTCGCTCTCCGACAACGACTTCTTGTCTGAAGCCCTCACGAAACGTGTCTACACGATCTATGGCCTAGAATTTGGCATCCGCGATGAAGCAATGGGGTGTCATACCATTGCCAAGCACTGCGACAAGCTCGATTGGGTATTTCGCTGGATGTGGAGCGAAAGCCTAAATGGCTTGGGCGCTATCAGAGATACGCATTTCAACAGCTTCACGGACAGGCTCGCTGATGGCGTCGCCGCTTTGGTGCCGATCAGCGACCGGATGAGACAGCATATCGAAGATACCACTCGCTCGGGAGAGTCCCTCCTATGGTTGAGCGGGAAAGGAAAGGACACAAAAATCGACTGGCCGTTTCTGGCGCGCGAGCTTGGGGTGACCATGCGGAGCCTGGATGATCCTACGTTCCGTCTGAACTTGGTTGACGAAATAGCCTCAACGTTCTCCGGAGAAAGGCAGGACCTCGCTTTCGCATTCGCGCATACGAGAACGCGCAAAGTGCCCACCAGCGTTTCGACATACGAAAACTGGCTTGGCGTCTGGGACGATCTACACCGCATGTCGGAGCGCGGCCTCATCCCCCACGACCCGCTGGTGTTCAATCCATTTGCCGCTTCGACCGTGAAGCAAGCCGCGGCGGCGATGGGTAGAAAGCGAAAGCCTACGCCAACTCTGCCGCCCGAATTCCTGTTGGCGCTGATGGATAGGTCCGTCGTATGGGTTTTCGACTATTCCGCCTGGATCATGAAGGCAATCGAAGCCACCAAGGCCATCGATGAACTTCCGGTCAAAAGCCGTCCCAAAGCCAGAAGCGAGCTTGCAGAGAAGCTCAACAGGGACCGTCCAGACGGCGCGCCTCTGGTGTGGCCGAGCTGGAAGGGCAACATCAGGTATTCCGCGCATTTCATACTGTCCGACCTGATACAGTTCCTGCTGCTTTCCTGCGCAATTCTGATCTCCAGCTTTGGCGCTCGCCGTCTGAACGAGACCTTGAGCATCAAAAAAGGCTGCATCAGCGAACCTAGACGCGGCGTCTTCGAGCTAAGCATCTACATTGAAAAGACGCTCCAGGCTGTGGACTCCATCCCCGTGCCCGCCATGATCGCCGGCGTGGTGGATGTACTTGAAGAGCTCACCAAGTCCTCTCGCACGTTCACTGGGAACGACTGGCTCTTTGAGGTCATCCGCAAAGACGGACTCGGGGATTCATATCAGCGCTCTTCCAATCTCACGAAAACATTCAAGAGATTTACGGCGCACCATGGCCTTGCGGCACCCGAGGGCCTCGACGACTGGCAACTCGCTTCTCATCAATTGAGACGCGGCTTTGCCATCTGCTTTTATTACGGGTTCGAGCTGGCAGACCTGGATTCTCTTAGCTGGTTCATGCGTCATTTTGACCCCGAAATGACGCGCATCTATGTCAAGAACATCCTGCCCGGCCAGATCGCGCGTCTCGAACGAGAAATGTCCCTCAAAAGATCGCAGATGCGCGCTTCACTCACCGACGAGGATCGCAAATGGTTCAACGAGCAAGAAAAATTGCTACGTGACCTGCGCGACCGGGGACAGATTTGGGAGACCGAGCGGCAAGGAGCCATCGCATATCGCTTGATGTCATTGTTCAACGTGTCCGATAGCGCCGTCGGTCACGGTTCCGTTAGACTCCATCAAGACCTGCAGGAATTGGTTGCTAGAGCCTCTGCAAGGGTGCGGGTGGGCGGGAGATCGAACAGTCCGGCCGACTTTGAGGGGGCTCTTGTCTCAGAGTTCATGCGCTTTGCCGCCGCTCACTACCTAGAGCCGGTGCCGGGCGGGCACTCGCTTTGCCACTTCGGCCCCGAGGACGGCGACATGAACGATGCCGTGTGTCTTCAACTGCGAGCGTTGTTCGAGAACACGCAGTTCGGCACCGGCATGGCTGCCGCCCTGGAAGGCCCCGACTTCAGGTTCAGTGGCTTGCATCCCTGCCTGGGATGTCGCTACTGCGTGAAGATGCAGCGAAATGTCCTGAAGTCGTCACAGAGTATAGGCGACATCGCAACGGCACGTGCAGAAGCGCCCACGCGAGCGCTGCGGGAAAGCGCGCAGATGATACTGGACGATCTGATCACTTTGACCTCAGCGGCCAACGACCCAGAGAGGAGGAGCACAAACTCGTGACCGAATCGTGGGATAGAGACCTATCAGAACGGGAGATAGAAAGGCTGGCTCCTGGTCAGAAGGGCAAGCGCAGCAGAGCGTCCTTGGAACGAAAAGTCCGATGCCTCGAAACCTGGTGCAACGACCCGCTCCTGGTCAAGATCAACGAGGAACGTATCCCGTGGAAGCGCCCGGCTCTTAGGAAATGGCAGGACAGTTCCATGGGTTTATGGTCGTGGAAGTTCAGTCCGGTGGATCATCCCGAGGGAGACAATTCCGACCTGATGGAACGGTATTTCGACTCGATCAAAATTTTGAGGAGGATGATTGACGGCGTGTCAAACGCCGAGATCGACGCCCTGAAACACAAGGTCGCGTCGCTGGAGAAGCAGAACCTGGCGCTGCTCGATCAGATTCTACAACTGCAAAAAATGATCCCTGCCAGGAGTCCGCGAAGATGAAACGCGGACGACTAATCACATCCGATTTCAAGTTGACGTTCGAAGAACACACTTGGGCAAAAGAACGTTATCTGGAGTTTCCAGTGCTGAGATGGCCTACCGGTTCATTGTGCGAGCCTGCAACGCTGTTCTTCGGCTATAGCCTGCAGTTCCGCCGCGGCGTCGGACTTTCGTCGCTCAGACCGGAAGCTTTTACGATACGCGAATGGCTGACATTTCTTGCGAACGAAGGGATTCCGTTTAATCGCGCCAACGACCTGGTACTGCGTAGCTTTCGTGCTTCGCATCGACCTCTTGTCGATTCCGAGGAGACTCACCCTCACCAAATAGAACGCAAACTGAGAACGATTTATCTATTTTACCGCTCACTCGACGATATCCTGAGACTGAATCCCACCGGCACACCGCGTCCGCGCCTAGTGGCCCTAGACGAAAAGGACAAGTCGTTTCCGATAACGACCGCGCTATCGTACAGCCGAACGGGGATACCAAAATACTCCTGGTCCGGTTCAGAAATTGTAGCTCCCAAGAACAAGCGTCGGCCCACACCCGATCTGGATGCAGTTAAGATTCTGTTGAATTGGATAAGGTCCAAACCGGATAGGCTTCGCGAAAAAGGAGCGCTCGTAACGGACGAGCATCTCCTCGCGGCCGATCGCGACTGGATGATCGCCAGGTGCCATTCTGAAGCGGGCTTCAGAAGGTCGGAAGTTTCGAAGTTCTCAATCAAGCACATCATCAGCTTTTTGCTCGACGAGGGCATATCGACACCCGTTGATCCATCGGCGTTTGCGAATTGCAGCAAGGACGAACAGAGACGCATCATCGCGGAATTGGAATCTCTCCTCATCCGCACTCCCTACTCTTTCCTTTTTGTAGCTGGAAAAGGAAGGAAGACTCGCTACGCGACGGTCAACGTCAGGTTTCTGATTGATCTTCTGAAGGTATGGGTCTGGTCAGGTAGGCAGCGGCTGCTTTCGTTCCGACCAATCGACCACGCACCACATGAGGTTTTTCTTTCGACAGAAACCCTCCAGGCCTTAAAGCCTGGGTCCGTCGGCGACATTCTGAAGGACGCATTTATCGGTTGCCGGGTGCCCGGTAGCGGTCATCGGTTGCGGGCACACTACTGCACCGTCACGGCGGTTCGCCTCTGGGAAGAGGCGATGCAAAAGAACGGTTTCAATTTCAGTCATGCCGTCTTCAACACGGTTCTGGACCGTTTGGCAGAAGCAATGGGCCACAGCAGGGTGACAACAACCGTCAAATACTATCTGAACCTGGCCGTCAGCGGATACTACGGCTTTAGCAGCAGAGCGAAGTATCTAGCGTTCCAACAGATTTGGGGATCGGTCGGTGACAATTTCACCCGCCTCAGCGACATGGACATCCGGGGTATCGTTAAGATCATCAATGCCTTTGCAAAGCCAGGAACCGGGCAACTGAAAGAAATTATATCGCTCGCCCTCGCCAATGCCGATCTCAACCCCGTTTCGAAAACGCCAACAACCACGGCAAAAGAACCTGCCGTCCGCCTGGCGTTCTCCTACGGGAATCCCACAGACTAAGCGAGTTCTATCGCCGAGCCTCTCAATATCTTCAACCCGATGAATGACGGAATTGCCATGGAAATACACTCGAAGAAGATCGAATCCGATGTCTTGCACTTTTCAGAGCTTTCAGAGGGCCACACATTGGAGGGCTGGGGAATAAGCGGTGTCTCGAAAATATTGAAGGAGCTCGTGGAGGGCTCGTATGGATACGATTACCTAAACACCGACATTGTCGTTGCATTTTACAGACACATTCAGCCCCGTATGCTGCCCGGGGATGAAGTCCGGGTCGATCTCGCCGAAAACGACGTGCTCAACATTCGTTTCGAGCACGACGGTGTGCTGGAGTCGTACCCGAATCTCTTCCTTTATCATGAGAGCTGAGCCTGCGGCACCTGCTAAGCTGGCAGGAACGCTGGGGAAACTAGCGATATCATCGCCGCAACACGCCTCGTGACCCAGCTCCGATCGCTTGTACCGTCAGTGATCCGTTGCTCGGTCAACTCCTCCTTCGGAAGCGCCTTCCGAGCCGAACCATAGTCTGTGCGCTTTCGCCTGCTGAACGGCGGTCACCCGATCACCCTTCCTCGTCGACAACAACAATGCCGCCGGGACCACCATTCCGTCGATCGCCACCGGGAGCTGCAGGGCACTAGGGCCGTTCCTGGAGAGAACCCGGGGCGGGTCCGCTAGTCCCAGTCGCGGTGCGTTACTTGGGGCAGCGCGGCCAGCCAGCATCGATGTAAATTTAGATCGGGATTTCCGCTGCGCCGCGTTGAACTGGTTGTACTGTTGAATAGACTTCGCCTGCAGTTGGGGAAGTCCGCATGCTCGAACAGATCGATATCCATGGCGTCGCCACCTACGTGGGACCGCAGCAAACCCTGGTCGGACTTCGGCCGGTGAATTTCATCTATGGTGCAAATGGCTCTGGGAAGACGACGATATCCCGGGTGATCGCGTCACCGGCTAACTATCAGTCCTGCAGCGTGCGATGGGCGCAAAATCTGGCTCTCGAGTGCCTAGTCTATAACCGAGACTTCGTGGCGGATAATTTCACCTCGCGGATGCGAGGTATCTTCACCCTTGGCCAGCAAGACGCCGCGATTATCGCGAGGATCGAGAACGCAAGACATGAGGCTGCGACGCTTCAAGACGACATCAATCGTAGGCGTGCCGTCCTTGAAACTAAAAACACAGAACTCGACGAACTCAACAACAGCTTTCGGGAAGAGGGCTGGAAAACGAAACTCAAGCACGAGAACGTTTTCAAAGAAGCGTTTCAGGGCGTCCTGAATTCGAAAGAGAAGTTCGCCGAGCGACTGATCAAGGAAGACTCCGAGAACCAGGCCGAGCTGAAAGACCTCGCAGAGCTTTCCGAGCGGGCTACGACCCTGTTCGGCCCGACCAAAGCGCATGCGACGCTTCTGCAAGCCCCCGATGGCTCTCGTTTGGTGGAAATTGAAGCAGCTCCGATCCTCGCCAAGAGAATCGTCGGAAAGGAAGACGTAGATATCGGTCCCTTGATCAAGAAGCTCCGCAACAGCGACTGGGTGAAGGCAGGTCTTCAGTATTTCCATGACGACCGCTGCCCGTTCTGTCAGCAAGATACCGATCACGCATTCCGCGAGAAGATTGACGAGTATTTCGATGAGCAATACCAGGCGGAGATCGACGTGATCAGTGGCCTCATCGAGAGGTACACGGCACTTTCAGATGCCGCCCTCACACACGTCGAAGCTTTGATCTCCTCAGGTTCCGATCACCTTGACATTCCCCTAATTTCCCGATTGCACGATACTCTCCAATCGTCATTAAGCCACAATGCGCAGCACCTCGAGAGGAAGAGGAAGGAACCCAGTGCTGCGGTCACGCTCGAGCCGGTCGCGACGATCCTCAAGGAAATCGAGGACGCAGTCGACGCCGCAAACATTGACGTTCGGCGTCACAACGATCTCGTAGACAATCTCGCGACCGAGCGCGCGGCGCTGGTAATGGACGTCTGGCGGTACATTCTCGAAGAAAACTGTCTTCTCCTAGCAACCTACCGCGGACAACGCCAAAACCTGGTTTCGGCTCAACAAGGTCTAAGCCAGAGCATCGAAGCGAAAACAGCTGAACAAAGGACAAAAGTCACGGAACTGCGCGAGCTTGAGAAGTCCGTCACCAGCGTCCAACCCACGGTCACGGCGATAAACCAGCTACTCACATCATTTGGATTTAGAAACTTCAGGCTGGCTACTGCGGGCGAGAATGAGGTCTTCTACAAGATAATCAGGTCGGACGGCTCGGACGCGGGAGAGACTCTGAGCGAGGGGGAAAAGACGTTCGTCACCTTCCTCTAT
This sequence comes from Rhizobium subbaraonis, assembly GCF_900220975.1. Taxonomy (GTDB): domain Bacteria; phylum Pseudomonadota; class Alphaproteobacteria; order Rhizobiales; family Rhizobiaceae; genus Mycoplana; species Mycoplana subbaraonis. The sequence goes on from NZ_OBQD01000006.1 coordinate 368,442, forward strand.
TTCTACCACCGCATCAGTGGAAGCATGTCAGAGTCGGGTACGAGGTCCAATCGCATCATCGTATTTGACGACCCCGTTTCGAGCCTTGATAGCGACATCCTGTTTGTCGTCAGCAACTTGATCCGTAGGGTCATCGTGCGGGCTTGCGATCCGACCAGCACGATCAAGCAGGTGTTCGTTCTGACCCACAATATTTACTTCCATAAGGAAGTGACTTTCGACCCCCAGCGGACGGGAGAGCGTCGGGCATTCGAGACGTTCTGGGTTGTCCGAAAAGGCACAGGGCATTCGGAACTGGTCAGCCACGCCACCAACCCAGTGAAGACGACCTATGAGTTGTTGTGGCAGGAAGTCAGGGACGAAAATCGGTCCAATCTAACGATCCAGAACACCCTCCGACGCATTCTGGAGAACTACTTCCACATCCTCGGAAACGTGGACAAGGACGATATCGTCCAGCTCTTCGAAGGCGAGGATCAACAGGTGTGCAACTCGCTGTTCTCATGGATTAACGACGGTTCGCACAGCGCCCATGATGATCTTTATCTGGTTTGCGACGACCAGACCGCGTCCCGTTACCTGCGGGTCTTCAAAGAGGTTTTCGAAAAGGCCAATCATGGCGGGCATTACGAGATGATGATCCGGCCTCGCTAACGGCATCATTCGTCAAGCCAGGCTGTCAATGCGTCAATATGAACAGCGAAGTCCCGGCCCTCGTCGGGTCCACCTTTATGGATCACGCCCGCTACGAGGTCGTTGTCGTCAAAGACGGGGCCGCCTGACATGCCCTGCGTCAACTTTTGCGTGACCTCGATGCGTATTCCGATGAAGCCGGCCATTGATTCCGAAACGAAGCCGGCCACCCATTCCGATTTCATTCCGGCCAGCATTCCGATTTGAAGCCGGCCA